>NZ_JAGDYM010000029.1 GCF_017565745.1 Leucobacter weissii | reverse complement strand
CAACGAGATCCGCCCGCACGAGGCGATCTCCTGGAACCGGCCAATGGAGGTGCACCTGGGCCTGGCCGACCCCACCATCCCCAACTTCGAACGAGAAGAAATCCTGCCAACTACTTGACGCGGGACAGGATGGCATGGGCGATCTCGTCCGGGTCGGCGCCTTTGCCGAGGAAGCCGCTGGCGCCGGCGACGAGGGCGGTGGCGACGTAGTGGTCTTCTTCGAACGTGGTGAAGATGAGTACGTGCACACCCGACAGGGCGGGGTCGTTGCAGATCTCGGTCGTGGCCTCGATCCCGTCTTTGACGGGCATGCGGATGTCCATGAGGATCACGTCAGGGCGCAGGGTCTGGGCAAGAGTGACCGCTTCTTGTCCGTTGACGGCTTCTCCGACGATTTCGATGTCGGTGATGTCGGCGAGGATCGCGGTGACAGCGCCGCGGATGAGGGCCTGGTCGTCGGCGACGAGAACACGGATCATGGGCGCCCTTTCTGGCCGATGAGAGGCAGTTCCGCGGTGAGGGTGAAGAACCCGGGCGGGCTGCTGGTGTGCACGGTGCCGCGAACGGAGGCGACGCGTTCACGGATGCCGACCAGTCCGTGCCCGCTGACCGGAGCACCCGGCGTGGAGGGTGTGGCACGGTTGGTGACCTGTGTCGCGCGTCAGACTATGTGGCAGGGCTGTTAGTTGAGTCCTGAACGGAGAGTCCGACATGGGAAGACCACCCCAGATTCCGGTGGAGAAGAAGACAAGGATCGTGCTGAGCGTCCTTGCCGGTGA
>NZ_JAGDYM010000028.1 GCF_017565745.1 Leucobacter weissii | reverse complement strand
TGTAGTTCCCAGTGAGGTTGTGAACGCGATCTGAGGGTGTCTGCCCACCGATCCCGGTATGGGGTCGGTGATGATTGTAGTGATGGAGCCAGGTGCCATATGTTGCGGCCCTGGCTTCTTCGCTGTCATGGATGTCGGCGTACGCCCATTCGGTTGCGAGGGTTCGGTTGAATCGCTCGACTTTCCCATTCGTCTGGGGCCGATATGGGCGCGTGTATCGATGTTTCACGCCTGGTCCGAGTGCCCGCGTAAATGCATGAGAACGGTAGCAGGATCCGTTGTCGGTCATCACCGCGGTGACGCTCACTCCAGCCTGAGTGAAGAACTCGCGGGCTCGTTCCCAGAACCCGGCCGCGGTCTCTTTCCTCTCATCGGCCAGGATCTCGGAGTACGCCAGCCGCGAGTAGTCATCGACCGCATGGTGCAAGAACACATAGCCCCGCGACGATGACGCTCCAGCACGCGCCGCACGATCACGAGCACCACCCGCTCGACGATCTTGTGCCGACCCGCGCCCGTGAGCGCGCCACCCACCACCAGTGGGGATACGACCGAGTTTCTTGATATCAACGTGTACGAGCTCGCCCGGCATCTGTTTCTCGTACCTCATGACCCGGGGTTTCCTGATGCGTAACCCGGTCGCTTGATCAATATGCGCCAGGAGGGGCATCCGATACCGAGCGATCACGCGTTCAATCGTGGAGCGTGGGATTCCCAGGTGGTAGCTGATCCGGTGCGGCCCCCAGCGGCGCGTCAACCGCAGACTGATGATGCGATGCTCGCGTCGTTTCGGCAGTCTCGTTGGTGAATGAAGCGGGCGAGAAGAACGATCCTTGAGAGACTCGCCCGCACGATACCTCGCAGCCCAT
>NZ_JAGDYM010000027.1 GCF_017565745.1 Leucobacter weissii | reverse complement strand
CAACGAGATCCGCCCGCACGAGGCGATCTCCTGGAACCGGCCAATGGAGGTGCACCTGGGCCTGGCCGACCCCACCATCCCCAACTTCGAACGAGAAGAAATCCTGCCAACTACTTGACGCGGGACACCTGGATGTGGAGGGCGGTGTCGGTGACGTCGAGGTCGAGGCGGGCGGTGTGCCCGGTGCCGTGCTTGTGCGCGTTGGTCAGCCCTTCCTGGATGACCCGGTAGGCGACAGCACTGACCGCCGGGGTCAACACCCCCAGATTCCCGGCCTGTTGCCGTTCTACGCTCAACCCGGTGTTCTCGAACCCGGCGATCAGGTCCTCGAGCTGGTCCAGTCCCACGGTGGGGGTGGTGGGGGCGGTCTCGTCGGGCAACCTGAGAGCGGATAGCAGCGATCCGATTTCGGAGAGCACATTGCGGGACGCGGCGCGGATGCTGGCCAGTGCTTCGCGGGCGGCGTCGGGTTTGTGGTCGAGGGTGGCGGTGGCGACCCCGGCGTTGAGGCTGATGACGGAGATCTGGTGGGCGACGGTGTCGTGCAGGTCTTGCGCGATCCGCAGCCGGTCTTCGATGACCCGGCGGGCGGCTTCGGTCTCTCGTGTGGCTTCGGCGCGTTCTGCGCGTTCCCGGATCGCGTCGACATAGTCACGTCGTGTGCGCACAAACAGTCCGATCGCTAGGGCAAGGCCGACGGTCTCGATGACCTGGGTGGTGGAGTCGTGGATGAACCGGCCGACCACGCTGATGGTGACCACTTCCATGACGACCACCGTGACCGCTGCCGCGATCAGGACGGTGGTGCGCGAGCGCTGCATCGCGAGGGAGTAGATGGCGAACGCGACGGCCAGCGCGGTGACCGGAGTGAGGGTCCCGGCCACAGCGACGATGCCGTAGCTGACCACAGCGGCGGCCAGCACCAGCCAAGGCAGTCGGCGCCGCACCAGCATTAGCGCGGCGGGTATCAGTTCGATCAGCCACAGCAGCGGAGTCCGTGTCACCCCGAGCTCGTGCGCGGACGCCACTGCTGCCGCGACGATCACCAACCCGAATCCGGCATCGCGCACCCAGCCGGGGAACCAGCGCACCCGTTCAGACACGATCGACATGCTCTCCATTGTCCTGGGCGACACCCTCGGGCGTCATGACCCTGCGAGGGCATCCTGCGTACCCCAGTTGGGGTATGCGAAGTGTCCCCGCCATGTCCCGCGTCAAGTAGTTGGCAGGATTTCTTCTCGTTCGAAGTTGGGGATGGTGGGGTCGGCCAGGCCCAGGTGCACCTCCATTGGCCGGTTCCAGGAGATCGCCTCGTGCGGGCGGATCTCGTTG
>NZ_JAGDYM010000026.1 GCF_017565745.1 Leucobacter weissii | reverse complement strand
TGTCGCGCGTCAGACTATGTGGCAGGGCTGTTAGTTGAGTCCTGAACGGAGAGTCCGACATGGGAAGACCACCCCAGATTCCGGTGGAGAAGAAGACAAGGATCGTGCTGAGCGTCCTTGCCGGTGAGATCACGATCGCGGAGGCGGCGAGACGCGAGAAAGTCAGTGAGCAGTCGATCGGCCGGTGGAAGCTGGACTTCCTCGAAGGCGGCAAGACCGCTCTGATCGCGGGCAAGTCCGGCCCGTCGACACGGGAGCAGCAACTCGAGGACGAGGTCGCGGAGCTGACCCAGGCGCTGGGTGAGGCCGCGGTCGAGATCCGCGTGTGGAAGAAGAGCGCGGAGGGCCGGCTGGGCCCTTCGAGGACCTCGAGGTGATCCGTGTCGAGGCGGGCATGCCGACCGCGAGGTTCGTGAAGCTGATCGGCGTGCCCGAACGGTCGTATCGCCGCTGGCAGGCCAGAGCAAAGCGGTCCCGTCCGCCGAAGGGTCCGTGGCCACGACCGGCGCGGGAAGCGGCGCGGCCGCTGGTGACCAAGCATGCGCTGGCCAAGCCGGAGTGGGGTCACCGGAAGATCTGGGCGATGACCCGCCACGACGGGCACCGGGTCTCGCAGGCGACCGTGCTGCGGCTGCTGCGCGACGACGGGCTGATCCTGCCGTCGCAGTACCAGAAGCAGCGTCGCGAGCTCGCGAAGGACCGCAAGGCCGCGTTCGCGGTGACCCCGACCGGCCCGAACCAGGTGTGGCAGCTGGACTTCAGCGAGTTCGAGACCACCCAGGGCGGGACGTGGCGGATTGCCGGGTGCCGAGACTGGTTCTCCAAGCTGGAGCACCCGTTCCACGTGTCGCCGACGGGGAACCAGCATGACGCGATCGCCGCGATCGAGCTCGCCCTGGCCGACTACGAGACCATGTTCGGGCACGCCCTCGTCGACCAGTGTGAGGTCGATGAAGCGACCGGCGAGCTGCTGCCGGTCGTGACCATCGTCACCGACAACGGCGGACCGTTCCGGTCGCTGAACTTCGAGCTGTTCATCATGCGGCACCCCGAGCTGCGGCACGTGCGCACCCGGGTCAAGTCGCCCGGGCAGAACGGATCACGCGAACGCGGGTTCGGGACGTTGAAGTACGAGCGGCTGTTCCTCGACGAGATCAACGACGCCCTCGAGCTCATCGAACGTGCCGAGGACTACCGGATCGAATACAACGAGATCCGCCCGCACGAGGCGATCTCCTGGAACCGGCCAATGGAGGTGCACCTGGGCCTGGCCGACCCCACCATCCCCAACTTCGAACGAGAAGAAATCCTGCCAACTACTTGACGCGGGACA
>NZ_JAGDYM010000003.1 GCF_017565745.1 Leucobacter weissii | reverse complement strand
CCGCAGAACCCTCAGGAATCATGATTATCCATCAGGATTCCTGAACGTGGTCGAGGCCAGCTTGGAGGCTGGGGAGACGCACCTAAGCGGCATGAAGATCAGTCTGGAAGATGCGGGTCTAGAGACGAAAGTTTAAAAGTTCGCCGAAATATTGAAGGTTTTCGCCGGAACTTGAGTATCCGATGCGCTCTCAGGGTATCTCGGGGCTCAGGTTCGCTGAACATGGCGGTCCGATGGCGAGGGAGGGCCGGCGCCCGAGCTGAATGTCTGGCACGGGCGCCCGCGGTTCGCTTCGGAATTATCGGGTGGCGGTCTCGGTGACTGACTGCTGAGCAGTCACCGCGTTGGGGAGCGCGGTGCGGCGGGTGCGGGCGGCGCGGAGGCCGTTGCCGATCACGATGACTTCGGCGACTTCGTGGACGAGGACGACGGCGGCGAGGCCGAGGGTGCCGGTGATCGCGAGCGGGAGCAGCACGATGATGATCAAGAGCGAGAGAACGATGTTCTGGTTGATGATCGTCCGTCCGCGTTTGGCGTGCTGCAGGGCTTGCGGGATGAGTCGCAGGTCGTGGCCGGTGAACGCGACGTCGGCGGACTCGATCGCGGCGTCGGAGCCGGTAGCGCCCATCGCGATCCCGACGGTCGCTCCGGCCAGGGCGGGGGCGTCGTTGATGCCGTCGCCGATCATCGCCGTCGGCCGTTCCGTCGCGAATGCCGCGACGAGGCGGGCTTTGTCCTCGGGGCGGAGCTCGGCGTGCACGTCGCTGATCCCGGCGTCGGCGGCGAGGGCGTGGGCGGTGCGGGTGTTGTCGCCGGTGAGCATCGACACCGCTACCCCTTGCCCGGCCAACGTTCGAATGACGTCGGGGACTTCGGGGCGGAGTTCGTCGCGCACCCCGATCGCGCCGATGAGCGTGTCGTCGCGGGTGACGAGGACGCAGGTCTGTCCCGCGGCCTCCATCGCCTCCACCTGAGTGGTGAGCGGGCCGGGGCTGATCCAGCGGGGGCTGCCGACCGTGACCCGGTGGTCGTTGATGGTGCCGGAGATGCCGTGCCCGGGCTCCTCGGTGACGTCGGTCGCAGCAGGGACGTAGGAGGCGGCGGCGGTGATCGCGGTCGCGAGCGGGTGCGTGGAGTGCTGCTCGATCGCCGCCGCGAGACTGAGCACCTCCGCTTCGCTTACCCCGTCAGTGGTGGCGATGGTGGTGATGGTGGGCTGGTTGCGGGTGAGGGTGCCGGTCTTGTCGACGGCGAGGTGGCGGATCGTGCCGAGGCGTTCGAACGCGGCCCCGCTTTTGATGATGACGCCGAACCGGCTCGCCGCGCCGATCGCGGACACCACCGTGACGGGCACTGCGATCGCCAGCGCGCACGGGCTGGCGGCGACCAAGACGACGAGGGCACGAGTGATCCACATCTCCGGGTCCCCGAGGAGGGAGCCGAGGACGCCGACGAGGATGGCGAGGATGATGACACCGGGCACCAGAGGTTTCGCGATGCGATCGGCGAGCCGGGCACGTGCGCCCTTCTCGGCCTGGGCTTGCTCGACGAGTTCCACGATCGTGGTCAGCGAGTTGTCCGTCCCGCCTGCCGTGGTACGCACGTCGAGGGAACCGGCGGTGTTGATCGCGCCGGCCGCGACGGGGTCGCCGGGGGCGACTTCGACGGGGATCGATTCCCCGGTGATCGCCGAAGTGTCCAGGCTCGACCTTCCCGCCTGGATGATGCCATCGGTCGCGACCCGCTCACCCGGTTTGACGACGAGGACCATCCCGGGCGTGAGGTCGGCCGCCGGGATCTCCACCGTGGTGCTGCCTTGCCGGATGGTCGCGGTGTCGGGGACGAGTTTCAGTAGGGCGCGCAGGCCGGAGCGGGCACGGTCCATCGCCTTGTCTTCGAGAGCTTCAGCGATGGAGTAGAGGAACGCGAGGGCCGCGGCTTCCTCGACGTAGCCGAGGATCACCGCGCCGATCGCGCTGATCGTCATCAGCAGCGCGATCCCGACCTTGCGGCGCACCACGAGACCGCGGACCGCACCCGGCACGAAGGTGGAGGCACCCAGCAGCAGACCCACCCAGAACACGACCAGCGCGGGCATGTCCTGCCCGGACCAGTCCAGGATCAGGCCGGTGAGGAACGCGGCACCGGAGACGATCGGGATCAGGATGCCCGAAGCCCGCCACCACGCACGCGCAGAATCCTCCATCTCCGCGCCCTCGGCGGTGGTGTTCGGGGCGTCGTGGGCGCAGCAGTCGTCGCTCACGACGCGTCCTCCCGGGTGTCGGCGGGGGTGTCGCAGCAGCCGGGCACCGAGCAGGCAGGGTCGATGCACGGCACGTGCTCGTCGACCGCGAGCGTCACGTCCACCAGCGCCGTCAGCGCGGCGGCGAGATGCGGGTCGGCGATCTCGTACCGGGTCTGCCGCCCCTCGGGTTCGGCGACCACGATCCCACACCCGCGCAGACACGCCAGATGGTTCGACACGTTCGTGCGCGTCAGATCGAGTTCCCGGGCGAGCTTCGCCGGATACCTCGGCCCATCCAACAACGCCAGCAGGATACGAGACCGGGTGGGATCGGCCATCGCCCGCCCGAGACGGTTCATCACGTCCACCCGAGAAACAAGAGTCAGCATGCACTGACCATACATCCGACAGTGACTATTCAGCAATGGGTGACCTATCATGGGTTGAGTGGTGAACCGAATTGGGATGGAGCGCGCGTGCGTATTGAAGTGCTGAGCATCGATGATTGTCCGAACTCCCGTATCGCCGCCGAGGAGACCGCAGCTGCGCTGGCGTCGCTGGGGCTCTCGGCGATCCCCGTGATCGAGCGTCGGGTGACGTCCCCCGCGGACGCGGCGAGGACCGCATTCGCCGGTTCGCCGACGGTGCTCATCGACGGCATCGACGTGATTCCGGGGACCACACCGACCGGCAGCCTCGCCTGCCGGATCTATCGCACCGCGGCTGGAACGGCCGGATACCCGAGCCAAGCGCAGATTATCGACGCGGTCCTCGCCCACTCAGACGCGCAGCAGTAGCCCCCCGTCCTCCCATCCATCCGCCGTATTCAAGGAGCCCTCCCGATGACTCTGCCCGCGCCTGTTTCCCCGACTGCGTCCTGGTGGTCACGCCTGAGCACATCGATGAAGGTGATGCTGATCTCGATCGTTGTGGTCGTCGCACTTGTCGCCGTCGCGATCGTCGTGGTGGTCGTGAATCGGCCGGAGCCGGTCGCGTTGCCCGCAGGTACCGGGGCGGCGCCGACGCTGTCGGAGGACGCGCACTATCTGGAGGAGGCAGGCGAGGATGCGCCGACGCTGGTGGAGTTCCTGGACTTCGAGTGCGAGGCGTGCGGGGCGTTCTACCCGTACATGGAAGACATCCGTGAGCAGTACGACGGGCAGATCAACTACGTCGTCCGGTACTTCCCCCTCCAGGGGCACTTCAACTCGATGAACGCGGCCCTCGCGGTCGAGGCCGCCGCCCAGCAGGGCGAGTTCGAGGGCATGTACCGGATGATGTTCGAGACGCAGACCGAGTGGGGCGAGGGGCAGACCTCGGAAGCGGAACGGTTCCGTGGTTACGCCGAAGATCTCGGTCTCGACATGACCGCCTACGACGAAGCCATCGCGGATCCGGCTACGCAGGAACGTATCGAGGAAGACTTCAACGCCGGGCTGGCGCTGGGTGTGTCGGGCACGCCGACCTTCTTCCTCGATGGCGAAGAGCTCGAACTCGCCGCGCCTGAGGATCTGCCCAACGCCTTGGACGCGGCCCTCGGCCAGTAGGATCGGTGGTCGGTGCCCTCAGCTTGGCGAGCGCACCGAAGGTCTGGCGAGAGGTCCTCGTCGCCAGTTCCGGCCGGTCGCGGTTACGGCGTTGCGGCGGTGAGCAGGCTGAACGTTCGTCAGCCACGGTGAAACCCCGGGGCGCGTCCAGAGGTCCCAGGCGCACCTGGGCGGCATGAGACGACACACCACCCCGCCCCTGTCTGAGTCTGTGCCGGTGCAGTTGCGCACCGTGATCCTCGACATCCATCCCGATGGGTCGATGAGCGTGACCATCGACGGTGCCCCGCACCTGCCACCTGAGGGCGCAGATCCGTGGTCGCGGGCGTCGTTCCCGCAGATCATCGACCACGCCAGCGACGACCGGGCGGTGCCGGTGCGGGTCGAGGTGCACGAGGCCGATGGCACCAGCTTCACCGAACTCCTGCCGGCCAGGCCGCCCCGCAGGCCCGTCGCCCCCGAGTCGGCGTCGAAGCGGAAGAAGGAGAAGCCGGCCCCTCCGGCGCTGGTCGAGGTCAGTGGCGACGGGTTCGTGCCCGGTGAGGACGTGGCCTGCTGCCTGATCGTCTCCCACACCGACGCCGCCCCGGATGGCACCACTCGCGCCCTGCTCGACCCGGCGCAGGTCACTGGTGCGGGTGAAGTGGTGCTCCTCGGGCGCATCTCCGGCACCGTCGTGACCCGGAGCCTGCGATGAGCGCCGCGCCGCAGGGACGGCAGACCGGCAGCTTCGGCGACGAGCTGACTAACGCGGCCATGGTCGCCCTGATCGGACTGTTCGGCCTCGCCCTCATCCTGCGCGCCGCCGGCAGCGTCGCCGCATTCCTCACCGGCACCGACCAGCCCGAGGCCGGTCCCGCCGCCGGGGTGGGAGTGCTGTTCCGGCCCGGCGACCCCGCCGCCGCGCTCGACGCGACGGGGCTCCACCCGTTCGCCTACTGGGCTGTCGCTGCGGTGATGCTCGCCGCGCTCGTCGCCGGGGGCTGCTGGGCGTGGATACGGCTGCGTCGGCATTCCCGCAAGGTCGCCACCGACCCGCACACCACCGCCGGAATCGCGACCCGCCATGAAGTGGCGAACACGGCCTCACCGTCGGCGCTGCTGAAGCGCGCCGGGAATCTGCGCCCCTCGGTAGAGAAGCCGGTGCCGGCGGACGTGGGGTACCGGATCGGCAGCAGTCGGGGCCGGGAGGTCTGGGCGTCGGTGGAGGACTCGATCCTGCTCATCGGCCCGCCTCGTTCCGGCAAGGGTCTGCACGTGGTGATCCCGGCGATCCTCGACGCCCCCGGCGCGGTCATCGCGACCAGTACCCGCCCCGACAACCTCACCGCCTGCCTGCGGGCGCGCAAACGCGTCGGCCCGGTCGCGGTGTTCGACCCGCAGCGCCTGGCCGAGGGGGTGCCGGCGGGGATGCGCTGGTCACCCATCCGTGGCTGTGCCGACCCTTTGACCGCGATGATCCGCGCCACCGGCCTGGCCTCGGCCACCGGATTGTCCGCGGGCGGGGTCGAGTCCGGCGGGTTCTGGGAAGGCAAAACAAGGACCGCGCTGCAAGCCCTGCTGCACGCCGCGGCCCTCGACCACCGTTCCCCGGAAGAGCTGTTCCGGTGGACGCTCGACCCTGCGGCGGCGGCGGAGGCGGTCGCGATCCTCACCAACAACCCGGGCGCGGCGACCGGGTGGGTGGACTCGCTGGAATCCATGATCGACGCCGACCCCCGCACCAGGGATTCGATCTGGCAGGGCGTCTCGCTCGCCCTCGGCCCCCTGGCCGATCCTCGGGTGCTCGATGCTGTCAGCCCCGGCCCCGGTGAGGACTTCGACCCCGAAACGTTCATCCGCGAGAAGGGCACTCTGTTCCTCCTCGCGACCGGTGCGGGTGCCGGGGCATCGGCGGCGCTGGTGGCGGCGCTGGTCGAAGACCTCGTGGAAACCGCCCGCCGGATCGCCGCACGCTCGCCGGGAGCCCGACTCGACCCGCCGGTGCTGCTCGCGCTCGATGAGATCGCCAACCTCGCGCCCCTGCCGTCGCTTCCGGTGCTGATGGCCGAAGGCGGCGGCACCGGCATCACCTGCCTGCCGGTCCTGCAATCCCTCGCCCAAGCCCGCGACAAGTGGTCGGAGAACCAGGCGAACGCGATCTGGGACGCCTCGATCGTGAAGATCATCCTCGGCGGCGCCTCCAACAGCAAAGACCTCCAAGACCTCTCCACTCTGATCGGCGAGCGGGATGAGTACACCGATGCGATCACGCTCGGCGACCACGGCACCAGGAGCAATCAACGCTCCGTGCGGCGGGTGGCGATCTTCCCGCCCGACCGGCTGCGGACCCTCCCGTTCGGCACTGCTGTCACCCTGCTGCGCGCCGCCCCGCCCATCGTCACCGACCTCCAGGCCTGGCCCGCCCGTGCCGACGCCGCCCAGTTGAAGGCGGACCGTGGCGAGATCGAGAACCTGCTGCACTGCCCCGCTGGTTCTCGGTAGCCCAGGGCGGCTGGGGTGCACCTGCCTGCCACAGCGGCCACCATCACAAAGGTGCTGCCTGAGCACAGGAGTCAGCCATGTCCATGCATACCCAGACCTCGGCCTCGGGGTTCATCGCCTCCGATCCGCAACTGAGCCAGACCGCCAAAGGTGACTCCCGGTTCTATGCCCGGTTCGGGCAGGAGCACTACCGTCGCGAGGCCGATGGGTCGTTCACGCAGTTGGAGACGACGTACCACAACATGGTGATGTTCGGCCGGTCGGCACAGCGCGCGCACGAGCGGTTCGCCAAGGGTGACAAGTTCATTGCTGAGGGCTACACCCGCACACCGGAGTACGAGCGCGACGGAGCAATGGTCGCCGGTGAAGAGGAGTTCATCGCCAAGCGGATCGGACACGACACCGCACGCACCCGCTACGAGGTCGACCGCACCCCGCGCCGCACCGCGGCCGAGCGTCCGGCCGCTGAGCGTCAAGCGCCCGGGTTAGAGCCGGCCGAACGTCAGCAGGCCCGTTCCGCGCCGGCGATGGGCATGTGAGGTAGGGGGCATCACCATGACTGATCAGACTCCCGCCGCACCCGGTCCCGACGAGGCCCAGCCCGATGACTTTCCCGATGACTTTCCCGACGACATCGACCTGGACGAAGACGACTACGACACCGAGAACGAGGATGAGCAGGATGTCGGCCCTCCGCATCCGGTGAACTGGTACCTGCTGCGCGCCGATGCGCTCGAAGAGGAGTGGTACGAACTCAACCGGTGGGTCGAGACGCTGCGCCGCACCTATGGGCTGCCCGCATCGGTGATCCCGCCGTTCTGGCACCGTCACGACGAACTGGTCTGGGAACTCTCCAGCCTGCATGTGCACTGGCTGTGCGCCTACCACCCCGAACAAGACGGGTCCGCCCCGTTCGGGTGGCACCGCGACTTCGCCGACGCCCGCCAGCGGCTGCGCGAATGGGTCGCCGCCTCCGGCACCCGTCTGGATCGCGACCGGCCCACCCGGCAGACCACCTGGCCCGGCGAAGACCCCGCCGACCCGGTCGAGGACGTGTTCGTCGCCGACCGCGACCGCGACTTCGTGGACTACGTCGCCGCACAGGTCGCCGAGCGCCGTGCCGCCGAGGACGCGTTCTTCGCCGGCGCCGACCCTGCCACCGGGGAGGTGCTCGGCTGATGGGCGCCTATGTGAAGAAGACCAACCGGCGCCGTTACGAGGACCGATCGTTCTCGGTGCGTCCCGTTCACCGCGATGCCCCGGACCTGCACAAGCTCTGCGAAGTGCTGATCCGCCTGACCATGCAGGAAACCGGACAGTCCCGCATCGCCCGGCGCGCCGCCGAACCGCCGGACACCTACCGCGCC
Source organism: Leucobacter weissii (assembly GCF_017565745.1). Lineage (GTDB taxonomy): Bacteria > Actinomycetota > Actinomycetes > Actinomycetales > Microbacteriaceae > Leucobacter > Leucobacter weissii. Next base: position 282,732 of record NZ_JAGDYM010000003.1, on the reverse strand, counting down.
GCCGCCGTGGCCGCACCCGGCGCCGACGGCCATCGCCCGGCCAGCGGCGAAACGGTAGAATGAGTCTGGCAAGCCTCGCGTGCAGCGTGGCGTGCTGTGGTCCCAAACCCCCACCCCGGATCGGGCGGGGCAAGCATTACGTGGTCGACCTGTCGGCCTAGTCCTAGAACCCCCGCAGCGGGGTTCCTCTCACGATCAGCACCCGCCGGACGGCCCCAATCCGTCTGTGCGCGAGGTCCGATCTATCGTGAGAGAAGGACCCCATGAACGCCACATCTCCGCGCACCGACCCGGTGCGCAGCCTCGTTGACCCACCCGCCGGCGGCGCCCTGGCCGTGTCCTACCTGCGCGTGTCCACCCGCGAACAGGCCGAACGCGGAGGAACCGACGAGGGGTTCTCCATCCCCGCGCAGCGGGAGGCGAACAATCGCAAGGCCGAACAGCTCGGAGCGGTCATCGTCGAGGAGTTCATCGACGCCGGAGCGTCCGCGAAGTCCGCCGACCGGCCCGACCTGATGCGGATGATCCAGTACGTAAAAGCCAACAAGGTCGCCTACTGCATCGTCCACAAGGTCGACCGGCTCGCCCGCAACCGCAGCGATGACGTCGCGATCCACCTGGCCCTCCAGCAGGCCGGGGTCATGCTCGTCTCGGCCACCGAGAACATCGATCAGACGCCCTCGGGGATGCTGCTGCACGGCATCATGTCCTCCATCGCGGAGTTCTACTCCCGCAACCTCGCCACCGAGGTCACCAAAGGCATGACCCAGAAAGCCATCGGCGGCGGCACCGTCGGCAAGGCCCCGATCGGGTACCTCAACATCCGCACCACCGACGAGCTCGGTCGCGAAGCGCGCACCGTCGAACTCGACCCTGAACGTGCCCCGATGATCCAGTGGGCGTTCAAGGCCTACGCCTCCGGCAACTGGACCGTCAGCCAGCTCCACGACGAGCTCACCTCCCGCGGGCTGACCAGCGTGCCCACCCCGAAACGGCCCGGCAAGCCGCTCGCGGTGTCCTCGGTGCACCGGATGCTGATCAACCCCTACTACAAGGGCGACGTGATCTACCGCGGCACCCGCTACGCCGGCAGCCACGAACCACTCGTACCGCCCGAGGTCTGGTACCAGGTGCAGTCGGTGCTGACCGCGCACAAGTCCGCCGCCGAAGCCACCCAGCTCCACGACCACTACCTGAAAGGCACCGTGTTCTGCGGTGCCTGCGGGTCACGGCTGATGGTCTCGAACGCGAAGAACCGTCACGGCAACGTCTACCCCTACTTCGTCTGCTCGGGCCGGCACTCCAAGCGCACCGACTGCACCCGCGGCGCGATCCTCATCGAGGACGTCGAGCACATGATCGAGCGGTACTACCAGCGCGTGCAGATCACGCCCGCGCACCGCGAAGCACTCGCCGGGATGCTGCACCACGAGTTCGACCGGCTCATGGCCGACGAGACCGACGAACTGGGCCAGCTCACCACCAACCGCGACCGGCTCCAAGGCGAGCAAGAACGACTCCTCCAAGCCCACTACGCCGACGCGATCCCGCTCTCCCTCCTCAAACGCGAACAGGACCGCATCCTCGGAGAGCTCGACCAGGTGACCCGCCGCATCGACGCCCACCACGGCGAGTACGCCGACGCCCGCGCCCACCTCGAAGACGCCCTCAACCTGCTGGCCAACTGCGCCGACATCTACGCCCGCTGCGACGACACCAACCGCCGCCTGTGCAACCAGGCCTTCTTCACCAAGGTCTACGTCGAGGAAGACGACGAGCTCCGAGTCGAGTACCAGCGCCCCTACGAGATGCTGCTCGACCCCGAGATCAACGGCAACGCCCTCAACTGGGCACAGGACAGCAAGAAGGCTCGAACCCTTGCCAACGATTCGTTGGGCAAGGGTTCGAGCCTTGTGCCTTGGGTGGATCTGGGGGGAATCGAACCCCCGACCTTCTCATTGCGAACGAGACGCGCTACCAACTGCGCCACAGACCCTGACAACCCGGTCAGTTTACCAGTGCGAGCGACTCACCGCGAATTCAGCCCCGAGCCGGGGTCAACCGGCCCTGCGACGGCTGCGCAGCACCGCGTCGAGATCGAGACTTCCCTCCGCGGTATCCCCCACCACGCCCATCTGCCGCAGACGCTCGCGGTCGGCCCCGCCCCGCGTCGCCGACGGAGCGCGCGGCGCGGCGCGGCGCGGCGCGGCGGGCGTCTCATCCGCGACCGGGGCGGGGGCGTCCGAGGCGGATGCCGCACCCGGACTCCCACCGTCCGCGGCGAGCAGCATGGACTGCGGCTGGTTCTGCCTGGCCGGTTCCGGGCGCCCGGCGCGGGCCTTGGCGAGGGCCCGCGCTCGCTCGATGCGCGCGGACGCGACCGCCTGTGCGGCGGCATGCGCCTCCGAGGAGCAATCCTCGCGCTCGGGGCCGGGATCGGGATCGGCGGCGGGCTCGGAGACGGCGGACGCCGGACCGGCCTCGACGACGCGCTCGGCCGGGATCTCGAGGATCCTCGCCCGGCCCGGCGCCATGAGCACCAGCGCGCCCGTCGCGGCGAGCAGAGCCGCTGCGGCGACCGCGAGCACGGCGGCCCCCTGGCCCGCGATCGCGAAGCCCGACCCCACGAGCACGCCTCCGAGCGCCACCGCCGCGACGAGCGCGGCGCACGCGCGCAGGCGGCGCACCACGGGCCGGTGCAGGCGGGCCGCACGGCGCATCGCGGCTTGCCGTCGCTTCATCTGCTGGGCGCGCATCTCGGCCCGCACTTGAGCGGCCCGGGCCTCGGCGAGCTCGGCCCGACGCTCCGCCTCCTGCTTGCGGCGAGCGCTGCGGAGCAGCTTCTCCTGCGCGAGCGCCTCCCGCGCGGTCGCCTCAACGCGCACCTCCGTCGGCACCTCGGCCGTCTCCGCGAGCACGCGCAGCGTGCGCTGCAGACGCAGCGCGTTCTGCTCCGCCGCTCTGAACTCGCGCCGCCGCGCCCAGGACGGCACCAGCACGGCGGCCCAGAGCAGCGCCGCCACGACGAAGATCACACCGCCACCCAATACGCCCGTCATGGCGTTCACCCTAGAGGCGGTCGCCCCGTTCCGGCGGGTGCCGCGCCGCACCGGGCGCTGAATGCAACGCATCGCGTTGCACGCCCACGTGCCGGGGACGCCCTGCGTTGCCGGTTCAGGCGCTCAGGGAAGAAGCCGGGACACGCCCCAACATGCCGTCGGGCGCCTCCTCGACGGTCACGGCGAAGCTGTCGTGGTCGCACCACCGGCCGTCGATGTGAATGTAGCGGGCGCGGCGACCCTCGAAGCGCAGCCCGAGCTTCTCCACCACTCGCAGCGATGCCCGGTTCTCCGGCCTGATGCAGATCTCCACGCGATGCAGGCGCAGCTCCTGGAAGCAGTAGTCGATCGCCAGGGCGACCGCGACGGGCGTGATTCCGCGGCCCGCGACGTGGGCGGAGATCCAGTAGCCGATCGACGCGGAGCGCAGCGCGCCCCAGGAGATGTCGGACACGGAGAGCTGCCCGACGGGTTCCCCGCCGTGCAGTATGACGAACGAGATGCCGACGCCGTCTCGCTGCTGCCTGCGCAGAGCGCGGATCAGAGGCCTGAGCGGCCCGGAGCCGGGCGCCGCTCCGTTCCCGCCCGGATGACTCGCCTCCCAGGGCTCGAGCCAGCTCCGGTTCTCGACGAGCAGGCGCCGCAGCGTCGCAGCGTCTCCGAGCCGGATCGGCCGGATCCCGGCCGCGCCCGATGATCTCGGTGCCGGATCCCGGATGGGATGGGGCAGCGGGCTCACCTAGGCCTCGCTGGGGCGCAGCCGCTCCGCGAAGTCGAGCACCCACTCGGTCAGCTCCGCTCCGAGCTCCTCGTGATCGACGCCGAGCAGCAGGTTGGCCTTGATCCACTCCGCGCGGTCGCCGGTGTCGTAGCGGCGACCCTTGAAAATGACCCCGTAGACGGGCCGATCCCCACGACCCGCGGCCAGCACGTTCAACGCGTCCGTGAGCTGGTACTCGCCGCCGCGGCCGGGCTCGAGCTCATCGATGATATCGAAGATCTCGGGTCGCAGCACGTAGCGTCCGATCACCGCGAGGTTCGAGGGCGCGTCTTTCGCGTCCGGCTTCTCGACGAGGGCCGTGATCCTCACGACGTCGTCCTCCTCCGTCGACTCGACCGCGGCGCAGCCGTAGAGGTGGATCTGCTCCGGCGGCACCTCCATCAGCGCGACCACGGTCGCCTGCCTGGCGTCGTGGACGTCCACCATGCGCGCGAGCAGCGGATCCCGGGCGTCGATCAGGTCGTCGCCGAGCAGCACCGCGAAGGAGTCGTCCCCCACATGCTGGCGCGCCCGCCCGACGGCGTGACCGAGGCCGAGCGGCTGCCCCTGGCGCAGGAAGTGCACCTCGGCCAGCTCGCTCGCCTCGTGGACCTTGCCCAGCTTGCCGTCGTCGCCCTTGCGCTGCAGCGTGTATTCCAGTTCCGGCACGTTGTCGAAATGGTTGATGAGGTTGTCCTTGTTGCGGCCCGTGATGATGAGCACGTCCCCGAGTCCGGCTCCCGCGGCCTCCTCCACGACGTACTGGATCGCGGGCTTGTCCACGATCGGCAGCATCTCCTTCGGCATCGCCTTGGTGGCGGGCAGGAATCGCGTTCCCAGACCGGCGGCGGGAATCACTGCCTTGGTGACGGTGCTGGTACCGGGGTGGTGCTTCGAACTCATAGGCCAAGCCTAAAGCACATTCCCGCCGACGCACGGATCTCCCCCGGTGCGACGCCGCCCCCGCCCGTTCTAGACTTCCGGTATGCCCGGCACGCAGGATCGGCGGAAGCGCCTCGTCCGCGCAGGCGTGCGCGCCGCGCGGTCCGAGATGACGGCGTCCGAGCGCTCGGCGGCGGGCACGGCGCTGACGGAGCGGCTGGCCGCGCTCGTCTCGCAGCGGGGCGCCCGGAGGATCGCCTGCTACCTCCCCCTTCCGACCGAGCCCGATACGCGCGGCTTCCTGCGCTGGGCCGGGGCGAAGGGGATCGAGGTGCTGCTGCCCTCCGCGCGCCCGGACGGCCTGCTCGACTGGATCGTGGACGGCGACGAGGGCACCGTCGCCGGCGCCTTCGGGATCCCGGAACCCGTCGGAGAGCATCTCAGCCCCCTGGCGGTCGGCGAGGTCGATCTCATGCTCATCCCGGCCTGCGCGGTCGACCTGCGCGGCGTGCGCCTCGGATGGGGGCGCGGCTACTTCGACAGGAGCCTGGCGTCGATGGCTCGCCGTCCGCCGGTCTTCGCGGTGGTCCACGAGAGCGAGCTCGTCGACGAGCTGCCGTTCGAGCCCCACGACGTGCCGGTGGACGGCGCGGTCACGCCGGCGCGAATCGTCGACTTCGCGGGGGCGGGGTTAGGATGATTCCTCGTGCCCACCTACGCCTATCGCTGCGCCGACTGCGCCCACGCCTTCGACATCTATCAGGAGTTCCAGGACGACGCCCTGACCGTCTGTCCGGAGTGCGGCGGGAGACTGCGCAAGGTGTTCGGATCGCTCGGCGTCACCTTCAAGGGCGCCGGTTTCTACCGCACCGATTCTCGCAGCGGCTCGTCCTCCGGAGGGGGTTCTGAGAAGACCTCGGGCTCCGACGGAGGCGGCTCGACACAGGCTTCCAAAACAAGTGAATAATCATACTCGGATTTCACGATCCGATCAATGACTGTTATCGTTCTGTGTCCGTATGTTGAAACAGAACGAATCACAGCTGTCGCACGACCGTGCCGGCATGGCAGAACTCCCCTGGCTCGGAGGGGCTGAGGCCCCCGCCGCGCCCCGTCCGGCGCCGCGTTCGTCCGGCTCGGAGAGCGGAACCCGACGACTCGCACGGCTCGGCGTCTCGAGCCTCGCCGCCCTCGCGCTGATCGGAGGGTTCGCCACGCCGGCGCCCGCGATCGCTTCGGAGCCCCGGTCCGCGAACAGCGCGCAGCAGGAGGCCTCCGGCGCGGATCAGGGAGCGTCCGATGCCGGATCCGAGGATCCGGCGGAGGGATCGGCGTCGCCCGACTCGACCGAGCCCGCGACCGACGCCGCGGAGCAGCAGGCCCTCGCCGAGAAGAAGAAGGCTCTCGAGAAGAGGAAAGCGCTCGCGAAGAAGAAGAAGGCGCTCGCGAAGAAGAAAGCGCTCGCCAAGAAGAAGGCCATCGCGAAGAAGAAAGCGCTCGCCAAGAAGAAGAAGGCGCTCGCGAAGAAGAAGGCCATCGCCAAGAAGAAGGCCATCGCCAAGAAGAAGCTCGCGAAGAAGAAGGCCAGGATCAAGGCCTCGAAGCGGAAGGCGCGCAAGGTCGTCCGTGCCGCGAAGGCGCAGATCGGCGTCTATCAGGACTGCACCGCGCTCGTCGAGCGCTCCCTGCGGGCGGCGGGGATCCGGCCCGGCGACCTGGGCACCCAGGTCGGCGAGTACACGAAGCTGGGCGCGCGGAAAGTCTGGGGCAACAAGTACCGCGCCGGCGACGTGCTGATCTGGCCGGGGCGGCACGTCGCGGTGTACGCCGGAGACGGCAAGGCGGTCCACGGCGGCTGGGCCGGCAGGACCGTCCTCAACAAGGCCGTGACCGGCGACGGGCGCCCGATCGCGGTCAGGTTCTTCAAGCGCAGCTAGTGCCCCCGAACGACCCCGTCCGCATCGCGACGCCGGCGAGCGCCTCGAGCACGCAGAGCGCGGCGAGCCGCACCGTTCTGCCGTCCGGGCTGTCGGCGCTCGCATCGATCTCGGCGAGGTCCAGGCCGCGGACGCGCGGATCCGCCGCCAGCAGCCGCGCGGCACGGCGCAGTTCGTGCGCCTGGATGCCGCCCGGGATCGAGGCCGGGCAGCCCGGCGCGACGGACCGGTCGCAGACGTCCACGTCGAGATCGACGTGGATCGGCCCGCCCCCTGCTCCGGCGACGGCGAGCGCCTCGGCCACCACCTCGGCCATCCTGCGCTCGTGCAGCTCGTCCCGGTGGACGACGGTGATACCCCAGTCCCGGGCGCGCTCGCGGTAGGCGCGGGAGTTCGCGAAGTCGGCGATCCCGATCTGGACGATGCGCCGGGGATCGAGACCGGCCTCGATCAGCCGCCGTACCGGGGAGCCGTTGCTCCGCCCGTCGCGCAGGTCGTGGTGCGCGTCGAGGGTGATCAGACCGGCGGAGGCGAGCCCCCCGTGCGCCTGCGCCACCCCCAACGCCGCCGGCACCGTGCAGGCGTTGTCTCCGCCGAGCGCGATCACGAGCCCGGCGCGCTCGGCGAGGGCCGCGATCGCCGCTGCCGCCGCTCGCTCTCCGTCGTCGCTGTCGGGATCGCGCAGGTCGCCCGCGTCCGCGACGGCGAGCGCCTCGTCCAGCACCGCATCCGTCTCGGCTCCGCGACCGCCCGGCGACGCCGGTTGCACGGCGTGGCCCGAATACCGTCTGAGCGCCGCTCGGATGGCCTGCGGAGTCTCGTGCGCGTTGGTGGGCGAGAGCGAGGTGCGGCTCGTCGGCACGCCGATCAGCGCCGCATCGAGCGGCCCCGCGTCCGCGGGAAGCGGCCAGGCGCCCGCGCGCGGCCAGAGCGGATCGTCTGTCAGCGCCGGCTCGGGCGCGCGCTCAGGCTCAGGCTCCTCAGCATGCACGTTCTTCACGAGCTCGCCCCTTCCTCTGCAATGGGTCAGTTATGGTCGTTCTGAACGCTGAGAACAGCATCTACTGACCCATTGTGGCGAGCAGACAGAGATCCACGAGCGCCCCGACCCCTCAATGGTCCGGGATACCGGACACTCCTGGCGGACCCGACGGTGACATCTCCCCCGCCCTGCGCTGAGATCGAGGCATGAGCACCGCTGACCGCACCGTCCTCCTCGGCGACGCGCCCCTGACCATCGCCGACGTCGTCGCCGTCGCGCGCGACGGCGCGCGCGTCGCACTCGGACCCGACGCGCTCGTGCGCCTCGCGCACAGCCGCCGCATGATCGAGGAGCTGGCGGGCGACGCCCGCCCCCACTACGGCGTCTCGACCGGGTTCGGCGCGCTCGCCAAGGTGCAGATCCCGTCGGAGAAGCGGCTGCAGCTGCAGCGCAGCCTGATCCGCTCGCACGCGGCGGGCTCGGGCCCCGAGGTGGAGCGGGAGGTCGTCCGCGCGCTCATGCTGCTGCGCCTGAACACCCTCGCGAGCGGTCGCACCGGCGTCCGTCCCGTGGTCGCCGAGACCTACGCCGCGGTGCTGAACGCGGGCATCACCCCCGTGGTGCACGAGTTCGGCTCCCTGGGCTGCTCGGGGGACCTCAGCCCCCTCGCGCACTGCGCGCTCGCACTGCTCGGCGAGGGCGGCGTCCGCGTCGCCTCGGATCCGCACGGGGCGCCGGTCGGCGCGGCGGATGCGCTGGCGGCGGCCGGCATCGAGCCGCTCGTGCTGGCCGAGAAGGAGGGGCTCGCGCTCATCAACGGCACCGACGGGATGCTCGGCATGCTCTGCCTGGCCCTGCACGACCTGTCGGCCCTTCTCACGGCCGCGGATCTCGCCGCCGCCGCGAGCGTGGAGGCGCTGACGGGCACCGACGCGGTCTTCGCGCCCGAGCTCCAAGCGCTGCGCCCGCACGAGGGGCAGTCCGCGTCCGCCGCGAACATCGCGCGGATCCTCGAGGATTCCGGTCTCATCACGCGCCCGCGGGAGGACGAGTTCACACGCGTGCAGGACGCGTACTCCCTGCGCTGCGCCCCGCAGGTGCACGGCGCCGCGCGCGACACGGCCGACCACGCGGAGCGCGTGGCGCGCATCGAACTGCGCTCGGCGATCGACAACCCGGTCGTGCTGCCCGACGGACGGGTCGAATCGAACGGCAACTTCCACGGCGCCCCGGTCGCCTACGTCCTCGACTTCCTCGCGATCGCGGTCGCCGACCTCGCCAGCATCTCGGAGCGCCGCGTCGACCGCTTCCTCGACGTCGCGCGCAACCACGGCCTGCCGCCGTTCCTCGCGGCCGACCCCGGTCTCGACTCCGGCCTGATGATCGCGCAGTACACGGCCGCGGGCATCGTCTCCGAGCTGAAGCGTCTCGCCGCGCCCGCCTCGGTCGATTCGATCCCCTCCTCGGCGATGCAGGAGGATCACGTCTCGATGGGCTGGCACGCCGGCCGGAAGCTGCGCCGCGCCCTCGACGGCCTCGGCAGGGTCATCGCGATCGAGCTGCTGGCCTCCACCCGTGCCCTCGACTTCCGCGCGGCGGCCGGGGCCGGCGACCCGGCGCCCGCCACCGCCGCCGTGCACCGGCTGTTCCGCACGCGGATCGCGCCGCCCGGCACCGACGCCTTCCTCTCCCCAGCGATCGAGGCGGCGCGCGAATTCGTCGTCTCGGGATCGGCGGTCGACGCCGCCGAGGCCGCCCTCGGCCGCCCGCTCGCCTGACCGAGACCGCGGGATCGGATCGCTCCGGGCCGCGATGGGCGCTGTGCGCGGCGATCCGCCGCAATCCCTGCACGGCGGCTTGCGGCGCGGAACACTAGGATTTCGAACCATGACCAGTCCGAAGGTGCCCGCGGCGGATCAGACCCTGCGCATCCTCAGTCTGCTGGCGGCCTCGCGCGGGCCGATGCCGGCGAACATGATCGCCGTGCAGCTCGGGCTGCCCCGCTCGACCGTCTACCACCTGCTCGCCGCGCTGCAGGAGCACGGCTTCGTGATGCACCTGCCCGAGGAGCGCCGCTACGGTCTCGGAATCGCCGCCGCCGAGCTGAGCTTCGCCTACGCACGCCAGGAGCCCCTCTCGAGGATCGGCCGGCCGCTGCTGGCCGCGCTGGTCGATCGGCTGCGCGTGAGCGCGCATCTCGCCGTGCCCCACGGCCGCGACGTGCTCTACGTGATCGAAGAGCGCGCACCCGGAGCGCCGAGCCTGGTAACCGAGGTGAACGTGCGCCTGCCCATGCAGCTGACCGCGAGCGGACGGGCGATCCTCGCCGCGCTCCCGCGGGCTCAGGCGCGGGCGCTGTTCCCCGACCGCGCGGCCTTCGTGCACCGCCACGATCGGGGAGCGGAGAGCGGGACGGCCGGAGCGGAGCCCGTCATCGACCGCTATTCGCGGCTGCGCTCGGTGCTCGACACCGTGACGACGCGAGGCTTCGCCGTCGAGCGGGGCTCGGTCACGCCCGGCTTCTCCTCGGTGGCCGTGCCGGTGCTCGACCACCGCTCCTGGCCGGTCGCCGCCGTCGCGGTGACGTTCGGCGACCGAGATGCGGACGACGAGGATCCGGCGAGCGACGGGGCGCCCGACGAACGGCTCCGAGCGCTCGCGGAGGCGGTGCGCGAAACGGCGGAGACGCTCTCCGCGCGGATCCACGGCAGACCCGCCGCCGTGTGAGCAGGCGCGCTATTCGGGGTGCCGCGCGATCCATTCGACCGCCTCGACGAGACGGTCGGCCTCCTCGAAGGTGTTGGTGAAGGCGAAGGACGGCCGCACCGTCGCCTCCAGACCGAGTCTGCGCAGGATCGGCTGCGCGCAGTGATGCCCGGCGCGCACGGCGATGCCGAACTCGTTCAGGCGCTGACCGACCCGGATCGTGTCATGGCCGTTCAGGACGAACGAGAGCACGCTGGCCTTGTGCTGCGCGGTCCCGACGAGACGCACCCCGGGCACGGCGGCCAGCCTCGGCGTCGCATGCTCCAGCAGCTCGTGCTCGTGCCCGGCGATGCGTTCGATCCCGATCGACTCCACGTAGCGCAGAGCCTCGCCCAGCCCCACCGCATCGGCGATGTTGCCGGTGCCCGCCTCGAACCTGTTCGGCGGGCCGTTGAAGATCGTCCGCTCCAGCGTGACGTCGGCGATCATGTTCCCGCCACCCTGCCACGGCGGCGTCTCCGCCAGCGCCTCCTCCGTGCCGTAGAGCACGCCGATCCCCGTCGGGCCGAAGATCTTGTGCCCCGAGAACACCAGGAAGTCCGCCCCCAGCTGCCGCACGTCGAGCGGCACGTGCGGGACCGACTGCGCAGCGTCGATCAGCACCCGGGCCCCGTGGCGGTGGCCCAGTTCGACGATCTCCCGCACCGGGTTCACCGTGCCGAGGGCGTTCGAGACGTGCGTGGCGGAGACGATCCGGGTGCGCGGTCCGAGCAGCGCCTCGAACGCCGCGAGATCGAGGGTGCCGGTGTCGTCGACGGGCGCCACCCTCAGCACGGCGCCCGTGCGCTTCGCGAGCTGCTGCCACGGCACGATGTTCGCGTGGTGCTCCAGGTGGGTGATGACGATCTCGTCGCCGGCACCGAGGTGAGCGCCGCCCCACGATTGCGCCACGAGGTTGATGGCCTCGGTGGTGCCGCGCAGGAAGACGATCTCCTCCGTCGACCCGGCTCCGATGAAACGGCGCACCGTCTCGCGCGCGTCCTCGTAGGCGCCCGTGGCGCGCGCGGCGAGCTCATGCGCGGCGCGGTGGATGTTCGAGTTCTCGTGCCGGTAGAAATGGGAGATGCGATCGATCACCTGGCGCGGCTTCTGGGTGGTCGCCGCGTTGTCGAGCCAGACGAGCCGGTGCCCGTTCACGCGCTCGCTCAGGATCGGGAAGTCGTCTCGGATCGACGCGACGTCGAACACCTCGCGCCGTTCTCCCGGTACCGGGGGCGCGACCGGCGGCGCGATGCCGGGTCCGGGCACATCGCCGAGCGCGAAGGGATCCGGCTCGGTCGGCTGCCAGCTCGGGTGCCCCGCACCGGCATCCAGCAGCAGCGCCGAGACGTCCGGCACGGGGAGCGCGCCGATGCCGAACGGTTCGCCGGGCCAGGCGGGCGGATCGAACGGCGCCGGACCGGTCCCGGAGACCGTCGCGGGATCTGGCCGCGGCACCGTGTCCGGCGGGCGCGGAACGGCCGCCGTGACGCCGCTGAGCTCGGCGTAGAGCCGGGTCGCGAGTGCGCTCAGGCGAGCGGCGTCGAGCGGAACCTCGGCGCCGGGGTCGAAGCCGCGCGCCCCGCCGGCGGTCTCCGGGCTACTGGTAGTCATGGTACTGATCGACCCGAACGCCCTGGAGCACGGCGAGCGCGTCGTCGGCGAGGACCGCGAGGGACGAGTACAGGGTGACGAGGTAGGACGCGATGGCCTGCTGGTTGATGCCGTTGAAGCGCACGGAGAGTCCGGGCGACTGCTCGCCCACCAGTCCGGGCTGGAAGAGCCCGACGACGCCCTGCCGCTTCTCGCCGGTGCGCACGAGGAGGATCGAGGTCTCGCCGTCCACGACCGGCACCTTGTCGGACGGGATGATCGGGATGCCGCGCCAGCTGATGAACTGCGAGCCGAACAGCGTCACGGTGACCGGCGGCACACCGCGCCGGGTCGCCTCGCGCCCGAACGCCGCGTAGGCGAGCGGGTGCAGGAGGAAGAAGCTGGGGGTCTTCCACACCTTCGTGATGAGGTTGTCGAGGTCGTCGGGGGTCGGTCCCTTGCCGAGCGGGGTGATGGTCTGGTTCGGCGTGGCCTGCGAGAGCAGTCCGTACTCCGGATGGCTGATCAGCTCCGCCTCCTGCCGTTCCTTGACCGACTCGATCGTGAGCCGCAGCTGCTGCGCGATCTGATCGTGGGGGCTCGAGTAGAGATCCGATACCCGGGTGTGCACCTCGAGGATGGTGGAGATCGCGCGCAGCGTGAGCTCGCGCGGGTTGGTCTCGTAGTCGACGAAGCTCTGGGGCACCGGCTCCTCGCCGGGCCTCCCCGACCGCGATGCTGACGCTCTCCGGGTTCAGGACCCGGTTCACCCGGTAGATGCCGGCCTCGACCGGAGCCCACTCGAGCAGGTGGAGCAGCCAGCGCGGGGTGATCGTCTCGAGCTGAGGCGGCGTCTTGGTCGCGTTGGAGAGCTGCCTCGCGGCGAGATCTCCCAGCGCCTGGGATTCGGTCTGGATCTTCGCCATGGTGGCTCCTTCGAGGGTCGGTTCTCGGCGTGGGGATCCCGGGCCGCTCCGTGCCGGGGCTCGCACCTCCACTGTGTCAGCGACGCGACCCGCCGACAAGCGCTGTTGCGCCAGATTGCGCGGGGTGTCGAAGTGTGTCGACGGCCCGCTCCGTCACGCCGCGACGAGCGCGCCGCCCGGGGGGCGGGAAGCCGTCCGCCGTGCCCGACTGGCGGTCACCAGGCCGAGCGTCGTGAGGGGCGCCGAGGACTCGGGGTCCGTGCCGAGCAGCACCGTGCCCGAGTAGTGGAGGCCGTGATCCGCGTCGACCGCCTCCCGGCGGGACCGGTCCTCGGCGTCCGCATACCGCTTCGCACCGGCGACCAGATAGCGGTACAGCTCGACCACGCGGGCGCTGTTCGCATCGCCGCTCTGACCCACCGGCCGGAAGCGCAGTGCCGACAGTTCGAAGGCGCCCGCCCGGGTGCTGCGCGCGACGACCCGGTACTCGGGATAGCCCAGGCTGCGCCCCGCGACGCTGTGCGCGATGGTGGCTCCGGCGCCCAGCCCCTTCACCACGTGGAAGCGACCGTCCCGCATGCGCCCCTGCCGGGCGGGGACGACCGCCGAGGAGGGGATCTCCCTCCAGGTCCCGCCGCCGTCCAGCGAGCACTGGAGCGCGAACGCGAGGGAGTCGTCGGGGCGCTCGGCGAGGTCGAAGGCGTAGGCGTCGATGGCGGGGTGCTCGGTGATCCGGACGTCGAGCAGCGCCGGCGACCCCGGCGACGGCATCGCGCGCCAGCTCCGCCCGGCGAGGGAGAGCGGGTCCGCGGTCAGGCTGCCGTTGCGGCCCCGTGCGGTGAGGCGGACCGGATTGGCCTCGGTCTCCTCGAGCAGTCGCCGGCCATCCGTGAAGTGCCAGATCGCGGCCTGCGTCGCGGCGATCGCCTCGTGCTCGGGGAGGTCGCCGCGGCCGATCTCATGACCCTTCGCCCGCAGCGCGGCGCTGAGCGTCGCGACGTCGACCGTGGGGTACGACCGCGTGAGGATCCAGATGATCTGCCGCTCGACGCCGCGGATGCCGGCGCTCGGCGCGCTGCTCCAGGCGCGCGGCCGGTAGTGCGCCGCGTGCGTGGGGCTGATGCCGTGCGGCTCGAGCGAGTACGCGTCGACGTCGGGGGTGAGCCGGATCAGGTCGACGAGCGCGCTCTCCCCGTCGGCGAACCTCGCCCGACCGACGGTCGGGGAGTAGGTGCCGCCGCGGAGTCTCGTGAGGCGCTCCGGCAGCGCATGGCCGTCGAGCCGGACGCTCGGCGCATGAGAGCGCCCCCGGGGGCGGTGCTTGGCGCGGGTCGTCGAGTGGGACGCCGGGGCACGGGCTGCGTCGTCGTTCGGGGTGCTCGCGGTCATTTCATCACGCTAGGTCGTCCGCCCCGCATGCGCGAGAAGATGGCGAAATGTGACTGCCAGACGCCCGCGCCGGAGCGTTCCGCCGCGCGAGTCCGCGGGCGCGGACCGCTCAGACCACGCGCGCGCCCGCCTTCCAGACGGCCGCCGTGAGCAGCATGCCCGGCCGATAGGCGAGATGGGTCGCGGAGGGCGCCTCGAGCATCTGCAGATCGGCTCGGGCGCCGGGCCTGACCGCCCCGAGTGCGGGCTGCTGCGCGCCCCGCGGATCCGTCCATCCGTCGCGGTCCGTCCCCAGGGCGACGGCACCGCCGAGCGTGGCCGCGCGCACCGCCTCGGCGACGGTGAGCCCCATCTGCAGCACCGCGGTGGCCACGCAGAAGCCCATCGAGCTCGTGTACGAGGTGCCGGGGTTGCAGTTCGATGCGATCGCCACCACCGCTCCGGCGTCGATCAGGCGTCGCGCGGGCGCGAGCGGCATGCGCGTGGAGAGGTCGCAGGCCGGCAGCACCGTGGCGACGGTGCCGCGGGCGCCGGAGCCGCGACCATGGGCGCTGTCGGCGACGGCACCCCGGGGGCCTGCATCCCAGGAGCGGGCGAGCGCCTCGACGTCGGCGTCGTCGAGGAAGCCGAGGTGGTCGACGCTCAGGGCGCCGTGCTCGACGGCGAGCCGCACGCCCGGTCCGTGGCCGAGCTGGTTGCCGTGCACGCGCGTCGCGAGGCCCCGCGCGGCGGCGGCCTCGAGCACGCGCCGCGAGGCCGCCTCGTCGAAGGCCCCGGTCTCGCAGAACACGTCGACCGCGCTCGCGTGCGGGGCGACGGCGTCGAGCATCGGGCCGGTGACGAGTTCGAGATAGGCGTCGGGATCCGTCCCCCCGGGCGTCACATGCGCACCGAGGAATGTGACGGCCTCGACGTGCCTCGCTGCGATCCGTGCCGAGCGCAGTTCGTCCGCGACGGTGAGCCCGTAGCCGGTCTTGGTCTCGATCGCGGTGGTGCCGCCGCGCACCGCCTCGGAGACGAGACGCGCCAGGTTGGCCTCGAGCTGCGCGTCGCTCGCCGCGCGCGTGGCCTCGACCGTCACGTTGATGCCGCCCGCAGCATACGCTTCTCCGGCCATGCGCGCCTCGAACTCGGCGGTCCGGTCTCCCCCGAACACCAGGTGGGTGTGCGAGTCCACCCAGCCGGGGAGGATCGCGCGCCCCGCGGCGTCGAACCGTTCGTCGGCCTCGGGCGCCGCCGAGCCCGAACCCACCCAGGCGATCCGGTCGCCCTCGATCACGACGGCGGCGTCGCGCAGCCGTCCGCCGTTCGCCTCGTCGTTCGTCGTGAGTTCGGCGATGCCGTCGATCAGCAGGCTCTTCATGTTCGTCTCCTCACGAATAGGCGGTCCCTGAGCTTGTCGAAGGGCGAGTCGAGTCCCACGACCGACCACCCGTCAACGGACCCCGCGCCCTTCGACAAGCTCAGGGTACGGGACGGGATCCGGGCACGGAACCGGCTCAGTCGCGGAGCACGGGCTCCATCGGCACCCGCACTCCGCGCTCCGCGGCGACGTCGGCGGCGCGCCGGTAGCCCGCGTCGACGTGCCGGATCACGCCCATGCCGGGGTCGTTCGTCAGCAGGCGCTGCAGCTTCTCGGCCGCGAGCGGGGTGCCGTCGGCGACCGAGACCTGCCCCGCGTGGATGGAGCGTCCGATACCGACGCCGCCGCCGTGATGCAGTGACACCCAGGTCGCCCCCGAGGATGCGGCGGTGAGCGCGTTCAGCAGCGGCCAGTCGGCGATGGCGTCCGAACCGTCGGCCATCGCCTCGGTCTCCCGGTAGGGGGAGGCGACCGAGCCGGAGTCGAGGTGGTCCCGCCCGATCACGAGCGGGGCCGAGATCCGGCCCGCGGCGACGAGCTCGTTGAAGCGCACCGCCGCCCGTGCCCGCTCGCCGTAGCCCAGCCAGCAGATGCGGGCGGGCAGGCCCTCGAACTCCACGCGGTCCTGCGCCGCGCGGATCCAGCGGCGCAGGTGCTCGTTCTCCGGGAACAGCTCGAGGATCGCCTCGTCGGTCACGCGGATGTCCTCGGGGTCGCCCGAGAGCGCCGCCCAGCGGAACGGGCCCAGCCCCTCGCAGAACAGCGGACGGATGTACGCCGGCACGAAGCCGGGGAACGCGAAGGCCCGATCGTAGCCGCCGAGCCGGGCCTCGTCGCGGATCGAGTTGCCGTAGTCGAAGACCTCGGCGCCGGCGTCCTGGAACTCCACCATCGCCCGCACCTGCGCGGCCATCGAGGCACGGGCGTCGCGCGTGAAGCCCTCGGGATCCGCGGCGGCGCGCTCCCGCCACTCCTCGACGGCGGTGCCGACCGGCAGATAGCTCAGCGGATCGTGCGCGGAGGTCTGGTCGGTCACGATGTCGACCGTGATCTCCCCCGCGCGGTGGCGGCGCAGGATCTCGGGGAACACCTCGGCGGCGTTGCCGACGAGTCCGACCGACCAGCCGCGCCGCTCGTCCTTCGCCCGCTGCACGGCGGCGAGCGCCCGGTCCAGATCCTCGGCCACCTCGTCGAGGTAGCGCTTGCCCACCCGCCGCCGGAGGCGGCTCTCGTCGACGTCGACGATCAGGCAGGCGCCGCCGTTCAGCGTGACCGCGAGCGGCTGCGCGCCCCCCATGCCGCCGCACCCGCCGGTCAGGGTGAGCGTTCCGGCCAGCGCCGCGGCATCCCCCGCCTCCGCGGCATCCCCGCCGCGCGCCGCGAGCTTCCGCCCGACCGCGGCGAAGGTCTCGAAGGTGCCCTGGAGGATGCCCTGGGTGCCGATGTAGATCCAGGATCCCGCGGTCATCTGCCCGTACATGATGAGGCCCTCCGCCTCGAGCCTGCGGAACTCGGGCCAGTTCGCCCAGTCGCCGACGAGGTTGGAGTTGGCGATCAGCACGCGCGGCGCCCACACGCTGGTGCGGAAGACGCCGACCG
This sequence comes from Leucobacter weissii, assembly GCF_017565745.1. Lineage (GTDB taxonomy): Bacteria > Actinomycetota > Actinomycetes > Actinomycetales > Microbacteriaceae > Leucobacter > Leucobacter weissii. The sequence continues at coordinate 265,497 of NZ_JAGDYM010000003.1, read as the reverse complement.
GTTTGCCCGACTGCACGAGCAGCGTCTCGTCCTCCTCGAGATCGCGCAGCGTCTCGACGATCGCGTCGTAGGCCGCCCAGTCCCGCGCCGCACGGCCGGTGCCGCCGTAGACGACGAGATCCTCGGGGTGCTCCGCGACCTCCGGATCGAGGTTGTTCATGAGCATGCGCAGCGGGGCCTCGGTCTGCCAGCTCTTCGCGGTGAGGTCGGTGCCGCGCGGGGCGCGGATACTCCGACCAGGCTCAGTGCGGGCGCTGCGTGCGCCGGGGAGTGCCATGGCGGGTCCTTTCGATGCGGGGTCGCGGATGCCTCCATCCCATCGCGCGCCCCGCGGTGCGGCAACGCCGCCGAGAGCGCCGCTGTCCGGGATCCCGGACTCCCCCGGTCGGCGATCCGGGGTTCCGCTCCCACTGGGACCGCGTTCGACGAGTGGGACCCTGTTCGACGGCGGAGACCGGACCCACTCGCCGAACCGCGTCCCGTCCGCCATGCGATCGGCCGCTTGGCGCTACGCTGAGCGGGTGAGTCCATCACCCCCCGTGCCGCATCGCCCGTCCGCGACCCTGAGCCGCCCCGAGGCGCTCCGCCTGCGCTGGGAGATCGGGATCGTGCTCGCCCTCTCCTACGGGGCCTCGGGCGTCTACGCCGTCGTCGCGATCGTCGACCGCGTCACCCGCGAGACCGCGCTCTCCGAGCAGACCGCGACCATCAACCGCTCGCTCAACGAACGCGCGGGCTTCGACCTGGTCTACCAGCTGCTCGGCATCGCCTTCGGGCTCGCCCCGGTGGCGCTGGTCGCCTATCTGCTCTGGCAGAGGAGCCGCCCGCACCTCGCGGGGCTCGGGCTGGGCGGTCGCCCGGGATCCGGAGGCGGGGGGTGGATCCGCGAGGCGGGCGGCGGTCTGCTGCTCGCCGCCGCGATCGGCATTCCGGGACTGGGCTTCTACGTGCTCGCCCGGGCGATCGGGATCAACACCACCGTCGTGCCGACCGCGCTGGACGCCGCCTGGTGGACGGTGCCCGTGCTGGTGCTGAGCGCGCTCCGCGCCGCACTCGGCGAGGAGCTGATCGTGGTCGCCTACCTCTTCGAGCGGCTGCGGCGGCTCGGCGTGGGCCCCGTCGCCACGATCGTCTCGAGCGCGCTGCTGCGCGGCAGCTACCACCTCTACCAGGGGTTCGGGGGCTTCATCGGCAACGTGGTGATGGGGCTCGTCTTCGGCTGGGCCTACCGCCGCTGGGGACGCTCGCTCCCGCTCATCGTCGCGCACTGGGTGCTCGACATCGTGAGTTTCGTCGGCTACCCGCTGGCCGTCGCCTGGTGGCCGGCGCTCTTCGCGCTCGCCGCCTGAACCGGCCCCTACTCGAAGGTCGGCACGGTCGCGGCGACGAGCCCCCACACCTCGTTGTAGAGTTCCGGCGCCTCGGCGCACGTCTCCGCGGGGCGATGCACCTCGATCTCTCCCTCTGCGTCCCTGGTGAGGCCGAAGCCCTCCCGCATCTCCGCGCAGGAATCGGGGAACTGCGGCAGCAGGGTGCCGCCGAGGAGGATGAGGGTCTCGTTGTCGGCGCCCTCGAAGCGGAACTGCGGCCATCCGAACTTCTCGGAGATCTGACCGTTCACGCCCCAGTCGGGGATCGGAAAGTTGCCGGTCTGGCCGACCTCGACCTCGGGGGCCTCGTCGGCGTCGTCGTCGGGTTCCGGCTCGGGTTCGGGCGTCGGATCCTCCGCCGGCGCCGTCGGGGTCACCGGCGGCGTGGTCGGAGCCGTCGTCGGGGCCGGGTCCGCCCCGTTCCCCCGGATCGCGAGAACGATGAGCACGGCGGCGACGAGCACCACCGCCGCGCCGACGCCGGTGACGATCCAGGGCATCAGGCGGGATCGTCTCCGCTCCTGCCCGGTCGCGGAGACGGGCTCGTAGTCGGTCGGCCGCGCGGGTTCGGCGGAGGGCCCGAAGCCGAGCGCCGCGGGCAGCTCCTGGGTCGACGGGGCGACGAACGGCGCCGCCTGCGCTGCGTCCGGCTGTCGGGGGAAGGGGGCCGTGGGCACGGCCGGCGCCTGTTCCGGCACCGGGGCCGCGGGCTGCGCGGTGCGCGGAGCCGACTGCCGTCGGGCCGCTCGGGCCGACGGCGGAGGGCCGGGAAGGATCAGCGGCGTGACCTCGGGCGATCCGGGATCGTGACCCGCGCCGATGACCTCCTCGAAGCTCGGCTGCGCGCCACCCTGATGCGCGGGCGGAGCGGCGACGGGCTGGCCGTACGGAGCCGGATTCGCACCGACCGCGGGCGCCGCCGGACCGGGTGCGGGATCCTGCGTCTCGTCCTCCTCGGGCTCGTCGCCCCCGATGGTCGCGGACTCGAGGAACTCGCGCAGCTCATCATCGTTCATCCTGACAGACTACATTCTCAGCGCTCGGAGGTCTCCTCGGCCGCCAGCTCACGCGCGAGCGCCGCGATGTGCGGCGCATCGGTGCCGCAGCAGCCGCCCAGCAGCCGCACGGACGGCAGCTGCCCGGTCAATGCGACCACGCGGCGGGCGAACTCGCCGGGAGGATCTCCCGGTCCGTCGTCGCCGCGCCGGGCCGCGTTCAATCGCAGGCCGATGATCCGGGCCAGGAGGTTCGCGGCTCGGCGGGCGTCCGAGCCCTCCGTCGCGGCGGTCCGCACCTCGACGGCGTGCGCGCAGTTGACCAGGAACCCGAGTGCGGCGCCGTCCGTCGCCTCATCGACGGCGGCGATGCCGTCGATGAGCTCCGTGCCGTCCGCCAGTCTGCCGTCCGCATCCACGGTGAAGGAGACCGCCGCGGGGAGGCCGTGCTCGACGGCGGCGCGGACGACCCCGATCCCCTCGGCGGCGTCCAGCGTCGTCACCGAGGTGATCCGGTCCGCCCCGGCCTCGGCGAGGGCCGAGATCTGCCGGCTGTGGTACGCCTGCCACGCGGCGGGGTCGGCCCGCTGCGCGGCGTCGAAGTCGTCGTAGCGCGGCCCGACGCAGCCATTGACGACGGAGTCGGAAACGATCCCGCGTTCGACGATCAGGTCCTGCAGCAGCCGAACCGCCTCCCGGTTGGCGCTCTCGACGCGACCGGGGGCGTAGCCGAGCCGGCGCACCCAGTCCGGGTTGGCTCGCCAGGTCGGCGTATCGAGGACGATCGGGCGCCTCTCGCGGGCCGCGATCTCCAGAAAGGGAAGGTAGTACTCGCGCAGGGCCAGCCGCCCCGGCGCGGTGTCGAGCAGCGCGAAGGCGGCGAACTCGGGCAGCTCCTGACCGAGCCGGTCGATGAGCGCCGTCTCGATGCCGCCGTCTGCCAGAGCGACGGGAGGCTGGACCTCAGGCCCCATCGCGCTCGGACCGGAACACGTGGACGAGGGCGTTCGCGTGCCCGTGGCCCATGCCGAGCTCCTTGAGATGGGCGACCTGCTCCATGTGCTTCTCTCCCGCGAGCGGTCGCAACTCGGCGATCCACTCGTCGATGGTCCGCCCGTACTTCGCCTCGATCGCGGGGAAATACGATCTCGGCCCCTTCACCGGCTCGGTCATGCCGCCTCCTCCGTCACCTGATCCTCGCGGTCGCCGTCGAGGTTCTCGAGGTCGTCTTGACCCCCGACTTCTTGCCGGTGACCTTGACTCGGATCCTCTTGTTCTTGTCCGCGGAGGTGAGACGGTACTTCGCCTTCGTCGCGCCCGCGATATTCTTGCCGTTCCGCAGCCATCGATAGCTGAACTTGGCGCCGCCGGGCTTCCAGGTCCCGCGCTTGGCCGTCAGGACCCTGCCCGTCTTCCTGACGCCCGAGATCTTCGGCCTGGACGTCTTCTTGAACTTCGCACGCGACCGCTCCCCCGGCACCCCTTTGGGGTACTTCCCGAACACCTGCGTGTAATACGGGACGCCGTCCTCGGAGTAGGCGAGCCCGACCCCGATATGCGTGAAATCCCCCAGCATGTTCTTGCGGTGACCCTCCGAGCCGTGCCAGGCGGAGACGACCGAGCGCGCGGAGGCATGACCGGCGGCGACGTTCTCGCCGTACTTCCGCCAGCCCTTGGGGATCTGCTTCGAGCCGTTCGGGTTGTGGTGCATCTTCTTCTTGCGGGCCTGCACCGCCGACCAGTTCTGCGCCACCGTCTGAACCTTCTTGCTGGCCTTCAGCGGTTTCAGCTTCGCGTCGGAGCGACGCTTGTTGGTGAGCTTCAGGATGTCGGCGCGCACCTGGGCGATATCCGCCTTCGAAGCGGATTTCCGGACGAGGGCGGCGGAGGCCGCACTGGCCGGAGCGGGGCCGTCGAACACCGCCGACGATCCACACGCCAGCACCAGCATCGTGGTGACGGCCAAGCCGAGCACTCGCTTCACCAGGTCTCCCCCTCCGCATCACCGAGCCCTGCACAAAGCCTCAACTTCAGCTACAGGTTACACGGTCGATGCGTACCAGGGAATAGTCAGAGATCACGCATTCTCGTAGGAGAATGCCCACATGACGCCGAAGCGGTCGAAGACCTGCCCGTAGAGATCGCCCCAGGGCGCGATCTCGAGCGGCATCCCCACGGTCCCTCCCCCGTCGAGCAGCCCCTGGAACAGCTCGCGCGCCTCGTCCGGGGTCTCGGCGGTGTAGAGCAGGGAGTACGCGGTGTCCCTGAGGGGGTACTCCTTGTCGTCAACGACATCGCTGCCGGCGATCTCGCCGGCGGGCAGTTTGAGCGTCGCGTGTGCCACGGCGTTCGGGTCCGGTTCGAAGGGCAGTCCCTCGAGCGGCATGTCCGAGTAGCGGACGATCTCGAGTTCCCCTCCGAGGACGGAATGCCAGTGCTCCAGCACCTCCGCGGTGTTGCCGGGGAACGCGAAGTAGGTGGCGAGTGTTGACGGCATGCGAGGCTCCTTCTGCGCTGAGGATTCGAGGCGTCGGCGGCGCTGCGACCACGACAGCTCCAGTATGACGCAGCGTCGTCGAGGGCGACAGCCCCGTTCGGGATCCCGGCCCCGGGTTCTCCTCAGTGCGCGAAGCCGGCGCCTCGCGCAGCCCGCGGCAGCGGCGCATCGAGCGAATCGAGGAAGGCGACCTCCTCCTCGATGACGCCGAGCAGCTGCCCCGCGAGGTCCCGGCTCAGTCCGGCGCGCACGACGATGCGCTGCACCACGAGATCGGTGATGCTCTCCGGCATCGGATACGCGGGAACGAGCCAGCCGCGCATGCGCAGTCGGTCGGCGAGGTCGTACAGCTCCCAGTTCCGCGTGTGCCCGGGCTTCAGCCTCCAGGCGAACACGGGGATGGTGTCTCCCCTGCTGATGAGCTCGAAGGGCCCCAGCCCTGCGATCGCCGAGGAGAGGAACTGCGCCACCTCGAGGGAGTTCCGCTGCACCAGGCCGTAGCCCTCGCGCCCCAGCCGCAGGAACTGGTAGTACTGCAGCAGGACCTGGGCCCCGGGCCGCGAGAAGTTCAGGGCCAGCGTCGGCATGTCGCCGCCGAGATAGCTGACGTGGAAGATCAGGCTCTCGGGGAGCGCCTCGCGGTCGCGCCAGACGACCCACCCCACGCCCGGATAGACGAGGCCGTACTTGTGGCCCGAGGTGCTGATGGAGTTCACCCGCGCCACGCCGAAATCCCACTCGAGCTCCGGCTGGCAGAACGGGGCCACCATGGCGCCGGAGGCGCCGTCGACATGGATCCTGATGTCGAGCCCGGTGCGCTGCTGGATCCCGTCCAGTTCCTCCGAGATCTGCTTCACCGGGTCGTACAGGCCGGTGTACGTCTGACCGAGGATCGCCACGACGCCGATGGTGTTCTCGTCGACGTACTGCTCGAGCCCGTGCCCGTCGAGCACCAGGCGATCGAGCGTCACCGGCACGTACCTCGGCTCGACATCCCAGTAGTTGCAGAACTTCTCCCAGACGACCTGCACGCCGGCGGACATCACCAGATTGGGCGTGCCGGTCGGCGCCCCCTCGGCCGAGCGCCTCTCCTGCCACAGCCGCTTGAGCGCGAGCCCGCCCAGCATGCACGCCTCGGACGACCCGATCGTGGAGGTGCCGATGGTGTTCCCCGGATCGGGGACGTGCCAGAGATCCGCGAGTATCCGCCAGCAGCGCTCCTCGATCTCGGCGGTAGCCGGATACTCGTCCTTGTCGATCATGTTCTTGTCGGCGGTCTCCGCGTAGAGGCGCTGCGCCTCGTCGTCCATCCACGTGGACACGAACGTCGCGAGGTTCAGCCGCGAGTTGCCGTCGAGCATCGCCTCGTCGTGGACGATCTGATACGCGGTGCTCGGCGACATCTGCCGCTCGGGCATCACGAACCTGGGGAGCTGACTGGCCTCGCCCGGCCGCACGAAGACCGGGTTGAGATCGATCTCGGCGGGCGGCTCGTTCTCCGCGCGCTGCGGGGAGGCTGGGGTCATGACGGTGCTCCTTGACTGGTGCGGGGACGGGCGGTGACGAGGATGCGCCCTGCCTAGCGAGCCTACGCGGCGGTCTCCGCGAGGACCACCCGCGGCGAGTCGGTCCCGTGCGACTCTTCCGGAGGCGTCGACCTCACGCGCGTGCGTGCAGGGCGCGGATCGCCGCCGCGGCGAACATGGCGGGCGTCGACCACTCGAGTTCGGCGGTCTCGGTGCGGATCCGCCGGACCACGGTCGCCTCGTAGAGACCGAGCTCCTCCGCCGACTTCGCGTCACGGCGAGAGCCGGGGACGAGCTCGAGCACGTCGATCTCCGCCGTCTCGAAGCTCAGCGGCCGCTCCCCGGCGCTCGCGCCTTCGAAGGTCAGGAGCTTCGGATCGATCCGCCACATGCCGGTGCGCCACTCACGGGTGGCGAAACCGGTCTGACGGCCCGAGAGCACCCGGACGCCGCAGGGGAAGACGCCCCTCCGCACCTCGCGCCTCCAGTCGCGGCGCTGCACGGTCCTGGTGATCGACCAGGTCGCCTGGCTGAAGAGGCACTCAAGCATGCAGATCTCGCAACGTCGCGCCCACCCGCGCGGCGTCTTCCTCCGCGAATCGATACCCGCTGACCTCGACCGCCCCGATCCCGTCGGGCGCGCCGTCGACCGGATAGCAGCGTCGCTCGATCGCGCCGCCGTTGCGGATCCGCGCCAGCTCGGCGTCGGCGTCGGCGTCGGCGTCGGGCAGACGATAGCCGAGCTCGCCTTCGAGGCGCCCGGTCGAGCGTTCCAGCGTCATGGGACCGGTGTCAGCGGGCCGGGAGTATCCCGGCCTCGTGCTCATGACGGGCGCCGGGCGACATCGGCCGGGCGAGAGGGATCTCCGCACGGAGAGTCGAAGGCTTCGGCGTGCGATGGAAGAGTGCCACGGCACAAGCCTACCCGCCCCGTCCGAGCAGGACCGTGCTCCCGGATTCGCCACCGGCCGGAGGCCGCCCCGCTCGCCACCGCCGGTGCTACACGTTGAAGCGCCACTCGCAGACGTCGCCGTCCTGCATCACGTAGTCCTTACCCTCCATGCGGGCCTTGCCCTTCGAGCGGGCCTCGGCGACCGACCCCGCCTCGACCAGATCGTCGAAGGAGATGATCTCGCCCTTGATGAAGCCCTTCTCGAAATCGGTGTGGATCACGCCGGCGGCCTGCGGCGCCGTCGCGCCGCGCGGAATCGTCCAGGCCCGCGCCTCCTTGGGCCCGGCCGTGAGATAGGTCTGCAGCCCGAGGGTCTCGAAGCCCACGCGCGCCAGCTGATCCAGGCCGCTCTCCTCCTGGCCGATCGAGGCCAGCAGCTCCGCGGCATCCTCGTCGTCGAGCTCCACGAGCTCGCTCTCGAGCTTCGCGTCGAGGAAGATCGCCTTGGCCGGCGCGACGAGCGCCGCCAGCTCGTCCAGGCGGGCAGGATCCTGCAGCACCCCCTCGTCCACGTTGAACACGTAGAGGAAGGGCTTCGCGGTCAGCAGCCCGAGCTCGCGGATCGGTTCGAGGTCGATCCCCGTCTGCGAGAGCGGCGTCCCCGCGTTCAGCGCGTCGACGGCGGCCCGTGCCGCATCGACCACGGCCGAGTCGATCTTCTTCGACTTCAGCTCCTTCTCATAGCGCACGAGCGCCTTCTCGAGCGTCTGCAGGTCGGCGAGGATGAGCTCGGTGTTGATCGTCTCCATGTCGCCCGCGGGGTTCACGGCCCCGTCGACGTGCACGACGTCGGGATCGCTGAAGCCGCGCACCACCTGCGCGATGGCATCGGCCTCGCGGATGTTGGCGAGGAACTGGTTGCCGAGCCCTTCGCCCTCGCTCGCGCCGCGCACGATGCCCGCGATGTCGACGAAGCTGACGGGGGCGGGCAGGATCCGCTCGCTGCCGAAGATCTGTGCCAGTCTCTCCAGGCGCGGGTCGGGCAGGTTCACCACGCCCACGTTCGGCTCGATGGTCGCGAACGGGTAGTTCGCCGCGAGCGCGTCGTTGCGGGTGAGCGCGTTGAAGAGGGTGGACTTGCCGACGTTGGGCAGACCTACGATTCCGATTGTTAGAGCCACGGGTGACGAGTCTACCGGGGTCGGTGTCCCTCCCGCGCGGTTGCGCCCGGGTCGCGGACGCGACGGGCCGCCCGCCGCGCGGCCGGGGGCGGGAGGCCGGCGCGATCGGTCTCTTCTTGCCCTTTGGGGGAGGCTGAAAGGGCGGTTCGGGTCCTTTCGCGGGGATCGGGGAGCGGAACGGAGGAGCGAGAGGGGGAGCGGGAGGGAACAGAGCGATGGTGTGGGAGGTCTGTGCCAGAGTAGAGGGATGCCCGTGGATTTCACCGCGATCGATTTCGAGACCGCCAACAGCAACGCCGCCTCGGCCTGCGCGGTGGGCCTGGTCCGGGTCCGCGACGGGCGCGCCGTCGCGCGCGCGAGCTGGCTGATCCGCCCGCCCGCCGAGCACGCCGAGTTCCTGCCCTTCAACATCAAGATCCACGGGATCACGCCGGAGATGGTGGAGGAGGCCGAGGACTGGGGCGGCCAGCTGGACGCCCTGCGCGACTTCATCGGCGACGACATCGCCGTCGCGCACAACGCCGGCTTCGACATGGGCGTGATCCGCGCCGCCTGCGCCGCCACGATCACGCCGACCCCGAAGCTGCGCTACCTGTGCAGCGTGCAGGTGTCGCGCAAGACCTACGACATCCCCTCGCACCGGCTGCCCCTCGCGGCCGAGGCCGCCGGCTTCGGCGCCTTCGCCCACCACGAGGCGCTCGCCGACGCCGAGGCCTGCGCCGCGATCGTCTCTGACGCCGCCCGCCGGCACGGGGCTGAGGATCTGCCCGCGCTCGCGAAGACGATCGGCCTCAGGATCCAGCAGCTGAAGGCGATCCCGCTCGAGCTGTAGGGCCCGTCGAGGCCCGGATCAGTACCAGCGGTTGGGGCGCTGGTCGGTGATGACCCTCCGGATGGTGCCCGAGTAGGAGCGCATCACGACGCTCTCGGTCCGCAGGAACGGACCGCGCCGCTGCACGCCGTCGAGGAAGTCGGCCGAGGTGATGCCGGTCGCGACGAAGTAGGTGTTGTCGCTCGCGACCAGGTCGTCCGCGTGGAGCACGCGATCGAGATCGTGCCCCGCGTCGAGGGCGCGCTCGCGCTCCTCGTCGTCCTTCGGCCAGAGCCGCCCCTGGATCACTCCGCCGAGCGCCTTCACCGCGCAGGCCGTGATGATGCCCTCCGGGGTGCCGCCGATCCCGACGCACAGGTCGATCCTCGAGTCCCACTGCGCGGCGTTGACGCCGCCGGCGACGTCGCCGTCCATGATGAGGCGGGTGCCCGCCCCCGCCTCGCGGATATCGGCGATCAGCTGCTCGTGGCGCGGCCGGTCGAGCACGGCGACGCGGATGTCGCTGACCTCGACGTCCTTCGCGCGGGCGAGCGCGCGGATGTTCTCGCCGATCGGCCGATCCATGTCGACGACGCCGACGCCCTCGGGACCGCAGACCAGCTTGTCCATGTAGAACACGGCGGAGGGATCGTACATGCTTCCGCGATCCGCGACCGCGATCACCGAGAGCGCGCCCATGCGCCCCTCCGCGGTCAGTCGCGTGCCGTCGATCGGGTCGACGGCCACGTCGCACTCGGCGCCCTCGCCGTTGCCCACCTCCTCGCCGTTGTAGAGCCACGGGGCGTCGTCCTTCTCGCCCTCGCCGATCACGACCGTGCCGCGCATGCTGACGGTGGAGAGGAAGCGGCGCATCGCGTCGACCGCGGCCCCGTCGGCGGCGTTCTTGTCGCCCCTCCCGACCCAGGGCGTCGCCCGGATCGCCGCCGCCTCGGTGGCGCGCACGAGCTCCATCGCGAGGTTCCGATCGGGCTGCCATTCGCCCAGCGTGGTCTGTTCGGTCATGCTGCGGTCTTTTCTGTCGTGCGGGGCTTCCCGCGCGCGGCGCGCGGCCCGTCACACCAGACTACCGCCCCGGGTCGCGGAACCTCAGCGCCCGCGGAGCCAATGCTCGTAGAATTGAAGCGCCCAGCCGACGCCCCCTCCCAAGGAGTTCCGATGCCTCTCGCCTCTCCCGAACAGTACGCCTCCATGCTCGACGCCGCCAAGTCCGGGGGTTTCGCCTTCCCCGCCATCAATGTCTCGAGCTCGCAGACGCTGAACGCGGCGCTGCAGGGGCTCGCCGAAGCCGGCAGCGACGGCATCGTCCAGGTGAGCTTCGGCGGCGCCGACTACTTCGCCGGTCAGGCGGTGAAGAATCGCGCCGGCGGGGCGATCGCCTTCGCCAAGTACGCCGAGGAGGTGGCGAAGGCCTACGACGTCACCGTCGCGCTGCACACCGATCATTGCCCGAAGGACCATCTCGAGACCTTCGTGCTGCCGTTGCTCGCCGCCAGCGAGGAGCGGGTCGCCTCCGGCGGGCGGCCCTACTTCCAGTCGCACATGTGGGACGGGTCGGCGATCCCGCTGGGGGAGAACCTCGAGATCGCCCGGGAGCTGCTCCCCCGGATGTCGCGGGCCGGGATCGTGCTCGAGGTCGAGATCGGCGTCGTCGGCGGCGAGGAGGACGGGATCACCCACGAGATCAACGACCAGCTCTACACGACGCTCGAGGATGCGGTGGCCACGGTCGAGGCCCTCGGACTGGGCGAGCAGGGCCGCTACCTCACCGCACTGACCTTCGGCAACGTCCACGGCGTCTACAAGCCGGGCGGGGTGACGCTGCGACCCGAACTGCTCGCGGAGATCCAGGAGGGGCTCGCCGCGAAATACGGCACCGGGGCGAAGCCGCTCGACCTGGTGTTCCACGGCGGCTCGGGATCCTCTGCCGAGGAGATCGCCGAGGCGGTGTCGAACGGCGTGATCAAGATGAACATCGACACGGACACCCAGTACGCCTTCACCCGCCCCGCTGCCGACTTCATCCTGAAGAACTACGACGGGGTGCTGAAGATCGACGGCGAGGTCGGCAACAAGAAGCAGTACGACCCGCGAGCGTGGGGCAAGGCCGCCGAGCGCGGCATGGCGGCCCGCGTGGTCGAGGCCGCCCAGCAGCTCGGCTCGGCGGGCCGATCGGTCAGCGCCTGATGCCGGACGAGAACGAGGAGCGACAGGCTCGCAGACCGGCACCGCAGTACGGCGAGTACGCTGCACCCGCGTCGGATCAGGGAACTCCCATTTCTGGGAGTTCCCCCGACGCGCCGAGCCCGTCCCGGGCTCGGGAGACGAACACCCCGGGAGGGGTGCCGCGGTACGGCGAGCTGGCGCCGACCGAGGACCAGGGAACCCCCGTCTCCGGGAGTTCGCCCGACGCGCCGGAGCCGTCGACGCAGCGACCAGCCGGCGCCCCCGGAGGCGCGCAGCCCGTCCCCGGAGTGCCGCACAACCTCGGCGCATCCGGCTCCCCGTCCGCGACCCGGAGCCCCGTCTCTCCCCCGTCCGACTCCCCGGCAACGCCGCCCGATCCGGCCCGACAGCCCTACGCGCCGGCCGAGGGCGCAGCTGCGCGGGTCTCCGGCGGGCGACGCGCCGACCGGATCATCACGATCCTCCTGCTGGTCTTCGCGACGTTCGGCGCGCTGTACTCGGCGTTCTCGCTGAACCAGCTGCCGAGCACGCTGACGCTGCTCGGCTCGGTGCTGGAGGTCGAGGGATTCACCGTGCCCTCCTCGGTGGGAACCCTCGGGACGGTGGGCGCCCTCGCGATCTTCGCGCTCTACGCGGTCACGCTCATCTCCTCGATCCAACGGCTGCGCGCGCGCAAGATCGCCTTCTGGGTGCCGCTCACGGCGGGGGTGATCGCGTTCGTCGTCACCTTCTCGCTCACCGCCGTCGCACTGAACCAGGCCCCGGAGCTGATCCAGGTGCTGACCGATCCCGATTCGACGGCGAAGCTGCTGGAGTACCTGAGTTCGCCGACCCCCTGACGGGACCGCGATGCGAGCCGGTCAGCCGGAGCCGCCGCCCGCCGCGCCGTCGGAGTTGCCTCCCAGCGAATCGGCGCTGCGTCGGACGAGCGTATCCCGTCCGGACCCGCGGATGGCGATGTGCAACCACTCCATGGTCGAGTCGAGCCGGCTCGCCTGCTCTGCGGCGTCCGAGAGTCCGCCGAGGAGCTCGGAGGGAACCTCGCGGTCGTACTTGTAGTAGATCCGGTGCTCGAGACTCGCCCAGAAGTCCATCGCGATCGTGCGCAGCTGCACCTCCACGATGGTCTGCACCGGTCCGCTGGAGAGGAACACCGGCACCTTCAGCAGCAGGTGCAGGCTCCGGTATCCGTTCGGCTTGGGCTTGGCGATGTAGTCCTTCACCTGGTGGACCGTGACGTCGCTGTGCGCGGTGAGCATCTCGAACACCCGGTAGACGTCCGAGACGAAGCCGCAGACCACGCGCACCCCGGCGATGTCGGTGATGGTCTCCTGCACCAGTTCGGTCTCGAGGGGGATCCCCCGGCGCCGCATCTTCTCGACGATGCTGTCCGGATCCTTGAGGCGGCTGGAGACGTGCTCGATCGGGTTGTACTCCCCGGTCTGGGTGAACTCCTCCTGCAGGATCTTGAGCTTGGTCATCACCTCGTCGATGGCGAACTTGTAGGGCATCAGGAAGCGCGCGAGCCCCTGCCGCACCTCGCGTCGCCCCTCGTTCTCGCTGAGGTCGATCTGGGACAGGTCGATCGGACCGGTGAGCGGCCGCACCGCGCTCGCTTCCGTCTCCCTGTGCGGTCGAACCCCGCCCGTCCCCGGCTCTCCCTGCGGCCGCGCCGCGCCGGCGGGGTCGACGCCTCCGGGCTGAGCGCCCGAGAGGGCCCGCCCATCGTCGGCGTCGAGCGATCGGGTCGTCGTTTCTGTCACGCCTCGACGTTACCCGATCGTGATGTGATTCGCTTGGGAATCGTCGTCCCGGGGCGGACGCGCCGCCCCGGGTGCGCGCTGCGCACGCCCGACGCCGCCGCTCAGCGCTTGGCCGTCGCGGTCTTCTTCTTCGCGGTCTTCTTGGGGGCTTCGAGCTTGAACGAGAAGCTGCCGTCCGTCACCACCGTGGGGGCGGTGAGGCTCCGGGATGTGGTCTTCGACCTTCCCCGGTTGCTCGCGGTGACGCGGGTGACGGCGATCTGGTCATTGCGCACGTTCGCGTCGAGCTCGGCGAGCAGCGTTGCGAAGGTGCCGCCGCTCGGCTCGTACGCGAAGACCTCGTAGAAATCATCGTCGTAGAAATCGGTCTCGCCGAGTGCATCCAGCATGATCGTCGAGGTTCGCTTTCCGTTCTTGGAGACGGCGACCTTGAACGGCACGTAGCTCGTCTGCTTCTGCGCATGAGGCGCCCTGGAGAGCACCGCGCGGAAGGCATAGCTCTTGCCTCGGACGACCTTCTTCGTGCTGCCCGCCTTGATGGCCTTCCACGAGCCCCCCTGCTTGACCTGCACGCCGGTGAGCCTCGCCGCACGGTACTCCGGCGAGAACTCGGTCGAGACGCGGACCCCGGTGATCGTGACCGTCTCGAAGGGGTTGGACTGGAGCGCCGCGACGTCTTCCGCGACATCCATTCCGAGCAACTCGGCGAACGATGTAAAGCTCGCGTATCGGTTCGCGTTGCTCAGCGTCTTCGCCGCGCCGTTCGCCCGCCGATAGTCGATGCTCCATTTGACGGTCGCCGAACCCACCGAGAAGTTGTCGAGCAGGCGCATCGCGTCCTGGCCCAGTTGCGCATAGGCGGCCGGGCCGATGAGCCACTTCTCCGAGACGTGGGTGACCGCCGTGCTGCGGTGCGTGCCGACGCGGCTCTGCGTCGTCACGCGAACGGTGTCGGCGTAGGCGCCGAGGGTGCCCCGGATGCCGGCCAGACGGTCCTGGGTGATCGTGCCCACGCGCTTGCCGATCTTGCCGACCTGCTTGTAGGAGGATCCGCCGTCCGGCACGATCATCGCCGCGGTGGCGCCGTGGAAGCTCGCCGTCAGCGTGCTGTCGTAGCTGTTCGGATGCCCGTAGGCGAACACCTGGTCGCCGCAGACGGCGGTGACGGTTCCCACCGTCGCCTGCCCGACGGCCCCGTAGGCGTACGACACCGCGATGTTGCCGCCAACGACGATCGGCAGATCGTCGCCGCTGTCCACGCCGCCGTCGATCGAGCGCGCGTCGGTCGCCACCCGCTGGAACCCGGCGAAGCGCTTCGAGAGCCGTGAGGACACCCGGTCGAGCTGCGTCGCGCTCGCGCCGAAGTTGATCTGGACGGGCTTGAGCCTCTTGGCCGTCTGACCCGGATCCCCGCCGACCGCACGCGCCACCGACTGCCGCTCGGCCCCGCTCAGCGGGAGGGCTCCGGGAAGCTCGCCGATCGACTTCATGTAGGCCGCGGGGGTGACCCCGGCGACATCATGGGTCTGACTGCTGAAGCCGTAGGCCACCGCGCCGAGCAGCGCGCCGTCCGCGTCGTAGACCGGGGACCCGGAGGCGCCCGCCCAGATGCCCGCCCGGTCGACCTCGGGGCCGCTCAGGCGCACGAGCAGGAGATCCAGCGGCCGGCCGTGCGCATCGAAGCCCAGCGCGCCGTCGATCTTGCCGATGTACTCTCCGCTCAGCGTCGTCGGCGTCGTGCCCTTGACCGTGGTGAGGGCGGTCACCGGCTCATCCTCCACGAGCTCGTCGACCGGCGAGATGGCGAGCTCCTGCCCGGGCACGTCGCAGAAGACATCGGCTGCGGCGGGTGCCGCGTGCGCGGCGGGCACCGCAGCGAGCACGGTCGCGATCAGCGCGGCCACCAGGCTCGCGCCCATGACTGCGGTGTGCGGCTTCACGGAGGGACGGGGCATGATGGGCTACCTTCTCGAGGGGGTTCGTCACGTGGAGAACCGACGAAGGCTCATCCTATCCTCATCGGATGACGCGCGGACGACGATACCGCGCCGGATCAGCGGATCCGTCCTCCGAGCGCCCGCGCGTCCTTCTTGCCGGAGGCGTCCTGCCGCAGCTCCTTCGGCAGCGAGAAGACCAGATCCTCCTCGGCGGTGACGGTGGCCCGCACATCGGCGTAGCCGGCGTCGGCGAGGTCGTCGAGGAGCTCCTGCACGAGCACCTCGGGCACGGAGGCGCCGCTGGTCACCCCGATCGTGCGCACGCCGTCGAGCCACTCCTGCTTCACCTCGCTGGAGAAGTCGACGCGATAGGCGGCCTTCGCCCCGTATTCGAGGGCGACCTCGACGAGCCGCACGGAGTTCGAGGAGTTGGAGGATCCCACCACCAGCACGAGATCCGCGTCCGGCGCGATCTTCTTGATCGCCACCTGGCGGTTCTGCGTCGCGTAGCAGATGTCGTCGCTCGGCGGATCCTGCAGCTTCGGGAAGCGCTCGCGCAGCCGCCGCACGGTCTCCATCGTCTCGTCGACCGAGAGCGTGGTCTGCGAGAGCCACACGAGCCGCTCGGGATCCTTCACCTCGAGATCGTCGACGTCGTCGGGCGAGTTGACAATCGTGATGTGCTCCGGAGCCTCGCCGCTGGTGCCCTCGACCTCCTCGTGGCCGGTGTGCCCGATGAGGAGGATCTCCATGTCCTGCTTGGCGAAGCGCACCGCCTCGCGGTGCACCTTGGTGACGAGCGGGCAGGTCGCGTCGATGGCGTGCAGGCCGCGATCCTCGGCCGCGCTGACGACGGCGGGAGAGACGCCGTGCGCCGAGAACACGACGTTGGCCCCGGGCGGCACCTCGTCGACCTCCTCGACGAAGATCGCGCCCATCTTCTCGAGCGTGCGGACCACATGCACGTTGTGCACGATCTGCTTGCGCACGTAGACCGGGGCTCCGTAGCGGTCGAGCGCCTTCTCGACGGCGACCACCGCGCGATCCACGCCGGCGCAGTAGCCGCGAGGGGCCGCGAGCAGCACCTGCTTGGCCCCGTCGACGGGCAGGTCCTTCAACCGCCCCGCCTCGCGCCGCACGCGCGGCATGGCCAGGCTCACCACCGGGGCGCCGATGGTGCGCTGATCCTGCACGGCTAGAGCCTGGGCACTCATGCGAGCGATTCTACCGTTCGTCGCCGAGAGAAGCCGGTGTGCGCGATCCCGCTTCAGGCTGAGACTGCGCCTCTGGCTGATCGATCGGCCTCCGAGGATCAGCCCGAAGGCCGATCTCAGCCCGAGCGCCGGCCTCCGCGCCGAGCCGACCGCGCGCCGGTAGGGTTGAGGCATGGCTGAGCGCACCGACCCCGCGACGCGGGACGCGCCATGGCCGGTCGGCGTGATGAGCGACAAGATCGCGGAGTGGGTCGACCGGCTGGGCCAGGTCTGGGTCGAGGGCGAGATCACCCAGTGGCAGCTGCGCGGCGGGCACGTCTACGGCAAGCTGAGGGATCTGGAGCGCGATGCCACGGTCAGCTTCACCGTGTGGCGATCCGTCGCGCAGCGGCTGAGCAGCGAGTTCGCCCAGGGAGACCGCGTCATCGCGCTCGTCAAACCCAACTTCTGGGTGAAGGGCGGCACCCTCACCGTGCAGGTGTTCGACCTCTCGCACGTCGGGCTCGGCGAGCTGCTGCAGCGCCTCGAGGAGCTGCGGCGACGGCTGGCCGGAGAGGGCCTGTTCGACGCCGGGCGGAAGCGCCGTCTGCCGTTCCTGCCCCAGCGCATCGGGCTGGTCACGGGCCGGGACAGCGACGCGGAGAAAGACGTGATCCGCAATGCGACGCTGCGCTGGCCGGGAGTGCGCTTCCGCGTGCACTACGCGGCGGTGCAGGGCGACCGCGCGGCGTCGGAGGTGACGGCGGGGATCGCCGCACTCGACGCGGACCCCGAGGTGGACGTGATCGTGATCGCGCGCGGGGGCGGGGACTTCCAGAACCTCCTGCCGTTCAGCGACGAGGCGCTGCTGCGCGCCGCCGCCGCGGCCGCGACCCCGATCGTGAGCGCGATCGGGCACGAGGCCGACCGACCGCTGCTCGACGAGGTCGCCGACCTGCGAGCCTCGACCCCGACGGACGCGGCGAAGCGCATCGTGCCCGACGTGGGAGAGGAACTGGCCGCCCTCGACGGCGCCCGCAGCCGGATGAGCGGACGGATCGGCCAGCTGCTCGCGCACGAGACGGAGCGCGTGGGGCAGCTCAGGGCCAGGCCGGCGATGTCGCGCCCCGAGCGCATCGTCGACGAGCGGGCCGAGGAGCTCGTGCGCTGGATCGCCCGCGGCACCGAGCTCGCCGAGCGCGCGGTGGCGGATCGCGAGCGGGAGCTCTCGCACGGCCGCGCCCGCCTCGGCGCGCTGTCGCCGCGCGCGACGCTCGAGCGCGGCTACGCGATCGCGCAGCTGCACGGCGCGGAGGCGGGGGCCGTGCTGCGCGATCCGGCTGACGCTCCGGCCGGTTCAGAGCTCCGCATCACCCTGGCAGGCGGGCGGATCGGAGCGGCCTCGACGGGCCCCGCCTGATCCCGCGAGGAACCCGGCGACCGCTGCGGAACCCGCGCGCGGCGCCCGCGGCCGTGGCATACTGCCTTTCATGGCCAGAGCACCGGGTTCCGCGAACGAGCCGTTCCGCAGCCGACAGGAGGGCGCCGGAGACGCGCCCTGGGTGCTCGACGAGATCGACGAGCAGCTGATCCTGCTGCTGGAGCGCGACGGGCGCATGAGCTATGCGGATCTGGCGGCCGAGGTGGGCCTGACCCCGGGGGGCGTGCGGGCGCGCGTGAAACGGCTGCAGGAGCGCGAGGTGGTCCGCGTGATCGGCGTGACGAGCCCGCACGCCGTGGGCCTGCGCAGCATCGCGAGCCTGCAGATCGAGGTCGAGGGCGACATCGACGCGGTGGCCGACCGCATCGCCGGTTTCGACGGGGTGCGCTACCTCGTGCTCGGCACGGGTCGTTTCAGCATCCTCGTCGAGGCATATGCGGAGGACTCGGCGGCGCTGTTCACGCTCATCAACCGGCACATCCGCGAGGTCCCGGGGGTGGCGCGCATCGAGACCTTCACCTACGAGTCGGTGCACACGCACCGCCCGGTGTTCCCGATCACGAACGCGCGCTGAGCCGGCGACCGGCCCCGGCCCGTCAGCCGACGATCATGCCGAGCGCCCGCGCCAGCGCCGCCGAGCGCTCGATCGTCTCGGTCTGCCACCCGGTGAGCGCCCGCGTCGGCGACTCCCCGACCGAGATGTTCACCGGATCCTCCACGCCGGTCTCGACGCCGCTCAGCGCCTCGAGCACCGCGAGCCCGCAGAAGGGCACGTGCACCGGGGAATAGCCGCCCTCGTGCGAGAACACGATCCGACCGCCGCAGGCCTCCTCGGCGATGGCGATCAGCCGCTCGGCGATCCCCTTGAACCCGCCGGAGGTGACGCTCATGCGGCCGAGCGGGTCGAAGGCCGAGGGATCGAAGCCGCTCGAGACCATGATGAGGTCGGGCCGGAAGGCGCGGATCGCGGGACCGGCGACCCGCTCCACCACCGACCAGTACGCGCCGTCGCCCGATCCAGCGGGCAGCGGGATGTTGATGTTGGTGCCGGCGCCGTCGTCCTCGCCCTGCTCCTCGACGAGCCCGCTGTCGACGGGGAAGAGGCGGTCCTGGTGCACGGACACGGTCAGCACCTCCGGATCCCGCCAGTAGATCTTCTGAGCGCCGTTGCCGTGGTGCACGTCGTAGTCGAACACGGCGACGCGACGCACCCGGCCCGAGGCCCGGAGCGCCTCTATCGCGACCGACACGTTGGAGAAGAGGCAGTAGCCGCGGCCCAGGTCGGGCTCGGCGTGGTGCCCCGGCGGGCGCACGAGCGCGTAGGCGTTGTCGACGCGGCCGTCGACCACGGCCTCGGCCGCCGCGAGGGTGCCG
Source organism: Leucobacter weissii (assembly GCF_017565745.1). Lineage (GTDB taxonomy): Bacteria > Actinomycetota > Actinomycetes > Actinomycetales > Microbacteriaceae > Leucobacter > Leucobacter weissii. The sequence goes on along the minus strand of NZ_JAGDYM010000003.1, from coordinate 246,312 downwards.
CCGGCCGCCAGCTTGGCGATCTCGTAGGATCCGCGCCCGAACGGGGAGAACCCGTCGCCCGCATCGCCTCCGGAGGCGTCGGACTGCCGCCGGATCCGTTCCACGTGCTCGGGCGTGTGCACACGGAGCAGGTCCGCCTCGCCCACCTCTCTGGCGGGGATCCTGATGAGGCTGTCGATGAGGCCCGACACCTCCACGAGGGCGGCCATGCGAGATTTCGACTCCGGGCTCTCGAAGTTCCGATACGGTTGCACGAATCCCCCGGACGGGAAGATGCCGGCGTGCGTCCCCGTGTCGTGCCAGGCGTAGCGCTCGTCCCACACATACCCTGTTCTGCGCGTCATTGCGGTGTTCCTCTCGCGATTTCTGTGGCGATACCAGCTCGGCTCGTGTCGATTCATGAGCGAATCACGCACGATTGGCGGTTTAGGTACAAGATAGCCCACTTCTATTTCTGAATCACAAATATTTTTCTTATTACACTGCCGAAACATAATTGAAATAAAAAAAGTGTTGACTATTAATGCACCCCTATGGTCGTATAGTTCACACTGCGCGGCAGTGAAGCCTGCACCCGGGGAATGCGCCCGAACAGATCACGTACACGCAGCGCGGTGTTCAACCGCATCCCGCTGACGAAGGAGTCCGACCAATGAAGCGCACAAGCCGAATCCTGAGTGCGGTGGCACTCGCCTCAGCCGCAGCCCTCTCCCTGAGCGCCTGCAGCTCCGACACCGGCGGCGGAGGGGACTCCGACGCGTCGAAGGGCGCCGTCGCGATGAGCTTCGCGGGCCTTGACATCCAGATCTGGAACGACATGCTGCCGTTCATGGAGGAGGTCGTGACCGAGGCGGGCTACGAGTTCGTCACCGACGATCCGAAGTGGGACGTGAACACCCAGGTCTCCGACTGGGAATCGTGGATCGTCCGCGGCGACATCAAGGCCATCATGGGCTACCCCGCCCAGTCCGACGCCATGGTGGCGGTGACGCAGCAGGCGAGCGACGCGGGGATCCCGGTGCTCGGCTACGGCAGCACCTGGGACGGCGTCACCGCGGCCGTGGTGCTGGACCACAAGGCCGACGGACTGAAGGCGGGCGAACGCGCCGCGGAGTGGATCGAGGAGCACTACGGCGACGAGCAGGTCGACGTGGGCTTCCTCGGCTACCCGGACACCGACCTCGGGCGGCTGCGCGGCGAGGGCATCAAGGAGGCCCTGGACGCCGCCGGTCTCGACCTCAACATCAACGAGCACAGCGTGCTCAATCTCGACGACGGCTACGCGGCCGTGCAGAACCAGCTCAACGCCTTCCCCGACACCAAGGTCTGGCTGGCGATCGCCAACGATCCCGCGCTCGGCGCCTACCAGGCCCTGATCGACTCCGGCGTCTCGCCCACCGACGAGGACCTGCTGCTGCTCAACCTCGATGCGACCGACGCGGAGCTCGAGATCATCGCCGAGGAGGGCTCGTTCTGGCGCTACGCCTTCATCCCGGTCACGCGCCAGATCGCTGAGGCGAACGCCGCGATGCTCGTCGACGCCGCGAACGGCGACCCGGTGGAGGACACCGTGATCCCGACGACCGAGGTGACCAGCGCCAACGCCGAGGACTTCCTGCTCGCCAACCAGTGAGCTCGCGGGCGTCGCGTCGCCCCGACGGGGATCCCGCCGGGGCGACGTCGCGCCCCTCGACACGACGACGGCGGGCCGACGCCCGCGACGGGGCTCGGAAGGAGCACGGGGACAGATGAACGATTCCGGCAAGCGCCTGGTGTTCGACGGGGTGACGGTCGACTTCGGTGCGACCCGCGCCCTCGACGGCATCGCCTTCGACGTGGCCCCCGGCGAGATCGTGGGCCTGCTCGGGCACAACGGCGCGGGCAAGAGCACGCTGTTCAACGTGACCACCGGGGTGATCGGCGCGACCGCCGGCGGGTTCTCCGTCGACGGGCACCGGATCGACGGCCGGCTCAGCCCGCGCGAGGCGGCGGCCCTCGGGATCGCGGTGATCCATCAGGAGCCGGCCCTCGCGCCGAACATGACGGTGCTCGACAACCTCTTCCTCGCTCGCGACGCCCCTCGCGGCGCGGCGCGTCTCGAGCGCGCCCGCGAGGCGCTGGCGACGGTCGGCGCGCAGTTGCCGCTCGACATGCCCGTCGAGGCGCTGGGGCTCGGCGAGCGGCAGCTCGTGGATCTCGCCCGGGGGCTCCTCTCCGGAGAGCTGAAGGTGCTCATGCTCGACGAGCCGACCGCGGCGCTGGGCAAGGCGGAGACCGAGGCGCTGCACGCGCTGATCCGGGACTTCGCGGCCCGCGGCGTATCGGTGCTCTACGTCTCGCACCGCCTGCCGGACATCCTCGAGGTGTGCACCCGGATCGTGGTGCTCCGCGGAGGACGCCTGGTCGTGGACGGAGCCGCCGCGGATTTCACCCCCGCGAAGCTCGCCGAGGCGCTGGTGCCGGATCTGCGGTCGCTGGATTTCAGCCACGTCGAGGCCGGCGCGCAGATCCTCGCCTTCGACACGCCGGGCGGCACCATCGCCGCCCGCGCGGGCGAGGTCGTCGGGCTGTTCGGCATGGCCGGCGGCGAGCAGTTCCAGATCGCCGCCCAGCTCGCCGGCGCCGCCGAGCATCCGCGCGAGTACGCGCTGCACGGCGACCGGGTGCGCTTCCGCTCGCCGGCGGCCGCGATCCGGAGGGGCGTGTTCTACGTGCCGCCGGATCGCGAGACCGAGGGGCTGGTGGCCTCGGAGACCGGGATCGACAACGTCATGCTGCCCTGGTATGCGCAGGGCGGCTCGCGCGGCTGGTGGGTCTCGGGAACCGCCGGAGCGGAGATCTACGATCGCGCGCGGACGGCCCTCGACATCCGCGGCCCGGCGGGCACCGCCGAGGTGTCGCAGTTCTCGGGCGGCAACCGGCAGAAGCACCTGCTCGCGCGCTGGTTGTACCCGGCCGAGCCGGAACTGCTGATCCTCTCGCAGCCGACCCAGGGCGTCGACGTCGGTGCGAAGCTCGACATCGTCGAGGCCGCCCGCGCCGCGGCGCACGCGGGCGCGGCCGTCCTGGTGGCCTCCAGCGAGTCCGACGAGATCGCGAGTCTGTGCGATCGCGCCTACACCGTGCTCGGCGACCGCCTGACGCCGCTGCCGCGGACCGAGACCTTCAACGAAGACCTGCTCGCCTCCCTGCTCGCGCTGGCCGGACCGTCCACCGCGCCGCCGAACGCCTGAGCCTCCCGAACCGGAAAGAACAGACATGAACGCCGAACGCCTCAAGATCTTCGTCGCGAAGAACGGGATCTTCCTCGCCCTGATCGTGCTCGTCGCGGTCTTCTCCATCCTGCGCCCCAACTTCTTCACCCTCGCGAACGGCCAGAGCATCCTGATGCAGGCGGCCGAACTCGGGATCATCGCGATCCCCGCCGCCTTCCTCATCATGTCGGGCACGATCGACCTCTCGGTCGGAGCCGTCGCCTCGGCGGCCGCGATCACGGGCGGCATGGCCATGAGCGCCACCGGCTCGACCTCGCTGGGCTTCCTCGTCGGGATCGCGACAGGAATCGCGGCCGGCGCGCTCAACGGATTCCTCGTGTCCTATCTCAGGCTCAACTCCTTCGTGGTGACCCTGGGCGCGCTCAGCGTCTGGGGAGGATTCGCGCTGCTGCTCTCGGAGGGCAGGACCATCCCGCGCTCGGAGCTGCCCGACGCCTTCCGCGCGATCGGAACGCTCAAGGTCGGACCCGTGCCGATCCAGATCGTGGCACTGATCGCGGTCATCCTGCTGGGATGGTACGTGCTGAACCGCACCAAGTTCGGCAAGGAGGTCCGCGCGATCGGAGGGAACGAGCGCGCCGCGAGACTGATGGGCATCGATGTGAAGCGGTCCCGGTTCCTGCTGTTCGTCGCATCGGGCGCGTTCGCGGCGTTCGCGGGCCTGCTCCTCTCCGCCAAGGTGCAATCGGCCAACCCGACGATCGGCTCGGGCCTCGAGCTCGAGGCCCTCACCGTCGTGCTGCTGGGCGGCGTCGCGTTCGAGGGCGGCGTCGGCCGCATCAGCGGCGTGGTCGCCGGCCTCCTGTTCTTCCGCGTGCTCCGAGCGGGACTGGTGTTCCTCCAGGCCTCCCCGTTCCTCCAGACCATACTCGTGGGCGCCACGCTCATCGTCGCCGTCGCGCTCGACAGCTCGATCCAGCGCATGATCCGCAGCTCCTGGGCCAAGCTCGGGCGCAAGGCGGTGACGACCGCCTCCCCCGCGGACGAGGGACCTCCGACGGCGCGCACCTGACCCGGAGCCGTACGCGCGCATCCGGGCCCCGCGACGCGACCCGAGTCGCTCAGAGGACGAGTAGTCCGAGGACAGCCGCGACGACCGAGAGCAGTCCGAGCACGAGCGGCGGGAGGAACGGCTCCTTCCGGCGCACGTGCACGACGACCGCGCCGATCATGAGGATCGCCTCGCCGATCGCCGCGATCGGCGCCAGTACCGGGGCGATCCCCGTGGCGAGCGGCAGGATCAGGCCGAGCGCTCCGAGGACCTCGAGCGCAGCGATGGTCTTGATGAAGCCCGCGGAGAAGTCGGCGGCCCACGGCATGCCGCCGTCGATCAGCGCGCTGCGCGGTTTGACGAGCTTGAGCCCGCCGGCGCCGAGGAAGGCGATGGCGAGGAGGACGGTGATGATCCAGAGGGCGATGAGCATGATGACGATCCTGACTTTCTCTCGTGGTGAAGCGGGGGCGGGGGCCGGGACCTCAGCAGTCCGAGGGCGCGGCGCGACCGCTCAGGTGCTCTCGCAGCGCCTGCGTCGCGACCCGCATCGCGTCCAGCTGTTCGGGCGTGAAGGCGTCGATGAAGACCTCCCGGACCACCCGGAGATGCGAGGCCGAGCTCTTGCGGAAGAGCCGGGCGCCGTCGTCGGTGAGCTGCACGGCGGCCCCGCGCGCGTCGCCGGCCACGCGTCGGCGCTCGATCAGACCGCGGCGCTCCATTCGGCCGAGCAGGTGCGAGAGCCGGCTGCGCTCCCAGCCGATGACCTTCGCGAGCTCCGACGAGCGCAGCCGGCGCTCGGGCGCTTCGCTGAGCGCGAGCAGCACTCCGTAGTCGCTGGGGGTGATCCCCGAGGTCGCCTGGAAGTCCGCCGCGAGAGCGTGCTTCACGGCGCCCGATGTCTCGATGTAATCGCGCCAGACGAGCAGTTCACCCCGGTCGGGTGAGCGGCGCCTGCCGGTTGATCCACTGCGTTTCGTCACGGGTCCCCCTCGGGAGACCAAGGTAGCGATCGATAGATGATATGTCAATCACCTGCGCGGCGGAGCGAGGCCGCCCCTCGCGGCGTCAGCGGCGGAGGCGCTGACGCCGCGAGGGGCGGCTCTAGCGGATCCGGAGCGTCACGGCCCGGGAGGAGCCGGAGCGGTACTGATCGTTCCCGGCGTAGCTCGCCGTCACCTTCCATCTGCCCTTCGCGAGGCCCTTCGGCAGCCGCACCGTCGCCTTGCCCGCCCTGAGCGACGCCGAAGCCGTGCGCGTGACCGTCACGCTGCGCTTCTTGCCCTTGACCTTCTTGGCGATCTTGCCGGTCGCCTTGAGCGTCACCCGACCGCTCGGCTGCGCGTACCCGCCCGCGGTCTTCACGGTCACGGTCGCACTCGACGGCCGCTTCTTGCCCGCCGAGTTGATCTTCACCGAGACACCCGGTTTGGCCTTCGCCTTGCGGGTCCAGTTCGCCGTGTAGGTGAGCGCACCGCGCGTGCCGCTCGGCACGGTGACCTTCACGGTCCGCTTCGACAGCCCGGTGCCCGTCCATCCGGCGAAGGTGTAGCCCGGGCGGGTCGGGTTCACCAGCGTGAACCCGTCGGATCTCACGGTGTAGCTCGTCGGGTTGCCCGTCGCCGTGCCGCCGCCGAGCCGGTAGACGATCGGGAATCCGACGGGGGTCCAGGTGGCGGCGTAGCTGCGCGCGCCCGTGGAGCCGGCGGCGATCTCGACCGACGCCGTCGGCTCGTCGAGCCCGGTGCCGGTCCATCCCGCGAAGGCGTAGCCCGTGCGGCGCGGCTTGCTCAGCGCGATGGCCTCGGACTCGATGGTGTAGCTCTTGGGATTGGCCGAGGTGAGATACCCGCCCCCGAGGTCGTACTCCAGCGGGTACTCGGTCAGCTTCCAGTGCGCCGTGTAGCTGCGATCGCCGCTGGATCCGGCCGGGATCGTCACGTCGGTGCTCGGCGACGACAGGCCCGTTCCCGTCCAGCCGACGAAGGTGTACCCCGAGCGCTTCGGGTTCGTCAGCGCGATGGCGTCGTCCTCGGCCGAGTAGGCCTCGGGGTTCGCCGCCCCCTCCACGGTCCCGCCCGCGAGGTCGTAGCCGATGCTGTGCGAGGCCACCCGTCGGATCACGCTGGTCTTCGACGCGGTGGCATGGCCCGCCGCGTCCGTGACGACCGCGTACCACTCCTGATCCACGTCGAGCTCGGGGGCGAACTCGACCTCGCCGCGCTCGTCGCCGACAAGCGGGACCGGATCCCCCAGCTTCTCGGGCTCACCCGAGGCGAACGTCACCCGCGAGGTGTCCAGCGTGCGGGTCTGCTCTCCGCCGAGGTCGAGCTCGATGACGTAGTTCTCGGAGTTCTCGCCGTGGTACCCCTCCTCGGCCGTGAGCGGGATCGGCTGGCTCCAGCGCCCCTCGGACGTGGTCTTCTGCAGCCAGGGGCTGTAGGTGTTCACGTGGATCAGGCCGTTCTCGGCATCGACGCTCAGGTTCTTCAGGTAGCCGTGGCCGCCCCAGGCCCGCGTCTGATAATCGGAGAGGATCCCGTAGGTGCGAACGCCGTGATCGTTGATCCGCGACGACACGAAGGTGCCCGACTGGTGCCCGCTCAGCACGAGCTTGACGTTCGGGTACGGATCGATGAGCTCGGTGTTGACCCGGGGGTTCGAGTACGGGTTCTGCACGTCGCGCGCCCACAGGTGGTGGTGGGTGGAGAGGATCACCGTGTGCTCCGGATGCGCCTCGATCACGCTCTTCGCCCACTTGATCCCGGGCGTATCGTCGTGCTCCGCCGACCAGAAGCCCACCTGCAGCCAGAGGATCTTCGCACCTGAGATCTCACCGGTGTAGTAGTAGTTGTCGATGTCGTTGCTGCCCCCGAACGTCCACGGCGATCCCTCGAGGCTGTTCTCGAATCGCTCCATCGGGAAGTACTTCGGCAGCAGCTGGCGCCCGTTGTAGCGCTCGTTGTAGTCGTGGTTCCCCCAGGAGATCGCGAAGGGGAGCTTCGCCTGCTCGAGGATCCGCGCGGAGGGCTCGGCGGATTTCCACTGCCACTCGTCCTCGTACTCCTCGCGGTTGACCCAGTCGCCGGCCTGGATGACCATCGCCGTCTTCTTCGCCTCGGCGTTGTCGCGGATGTACTCGAACTGCTCGGTCATCGTCCAGGGCGTGGCCTCGGTGTAGAGCTGCGTGTCGCCCACGTGGTTGAAGGACCAGTCGTAGTCGTCGGCGGAGGGCACCCGGTTGTCGAAGTCGACGCCCTGCGCCCACGGCTCCTCGGTGAGGCCGCGCCAGACCAGCACCGTGAGGGTGCGGTTCTCGTCGACGGCGCGGTCCGCCGCGCCGGCCCGCACGTCGAGGTTCACCGTTCCGCCTTCGGGGCTCGCGTCGGACTCCTTGAGCGCCCACTCGTTCGCGGCCGTGTCCCAGACCCAGGCCGACACGGTGCGCGTATCGGCGGTGCCCCGCCACGAGAAGTGCCACTCCCCCTGGGCGGCCTGCTCCTCCGTCAGGGCGATCCGGTAGATCTGATAGGGGTTCTCGTCCGCTCCGACCGTCTCGGGCGTGAGGTCCGAGGTGATGGTTCCGCTGGTCGGGGTGATCGCATCGGGCACGCGATCCTTCGTCGATCCCGCCCGAACCACCGCGTTCCCGGCGTCGAGCGCGACCGAGTCGTTCGCGTAGAACTGCGCGCGCACCCGTTCGGGAACGTCGGTCTGCGGCGTGACCTGCAGCTTGAGCGCCTGGTTCGCCGGCTTCTCGGCGCTCGTCAGCGGGACCGCCGGCGCCGTCGTGTCGGCGACCTGCAGCGTCAGCGTCTCCGGTTCGGAGACGAGGCCCTCGTCCGCCGTCGAGGTCGCGGTGAAGATCACCTCGACCTCCTCGCCGGTCTGCACCACGGGCACGTGCACGGCGAAGGTGCCCGAGTCGACCCGCTGCGAGAACACCGACTCGCCGTCGATCTTCGCTTCGAGCACCGAGCGCTTCGTCACCGCCCCGAACACCTCGACGTTGCCGGCCTCGACCGACGCGCCGTTCCCGGGCGCGCCGAGGGTGAGCAGCAGGCCGTCGTCCGCCTGCTTCTCGCGCTTGCCCGGGGTCACCGCGTCGCCGAAGTAGTTGTCGGCGCGGAAGGCGTCGAACTCCGGGATGAACTCGTTGCTCGCGATCCACACCTCGTCGACGACGCCCGAGAAGGGCGAGACGAGGCGGTTCGGATCCTCGGGATCCACCTCGCCGTCGCCGATGGTGAGCGGCACGCCGGGGAGGTTCGGGAAGATGCGCCCCTCGCCCATGGCGGAGTGCACCTCGACGCCGTCGAGGAACACCGCATAGGTCAGGCCGTCGAAGGTCATCGTCAGCAGGTGCGGCTCGCCGTCCTTCGCGAGGGGCGAGGTCGCACTGCCGTAGGGCGTCAGGGTGTCCACCAGGCCGTCGGCCTTGCGGATGCCGAGCCGCAGCGTCGGATCCTCGTCGCCGGGGGCCTTGCGCGCGACGAGCGAGGCCGTGCCGCTGCCGATGGCAGCGATGTCCTCGGGGGTCAGGCTGAGCACCGCGGAGAGCGTGAACTCACGGTTGTTCTTGCCGATGTTGCCGCCGTACTGCAGGCGCGAAGCCTCGAAGCGCACCGATCCTCCGCCCTCGAGGCCCGCCCCCGCGCCGGTGCTCGACACGAGTTCGGATCCGACGAGCGTGCCAGAGACCCGACCGGTCGAATCGACGAGAGCACCTCCCGGCTCGACGCTGTTCGCGAAGTGCTCGACCAGTTCGAACTGGTTGCTCCAGACGTCTCGGGGATCGTTCTCGGGCGCGCCCGAGCCCCCGAAATAGGCCCAGAGGAGTTGCGACGACCGCTTCTCGAGCTCTTCGAGCTTCGCCCACACGACCGACGTGCCGCCGGGCGCCCAGCTCTCGATCTCGAACGAGACCGGAACGCTGCGCGACGTGCTCAGCGAGAAGGTCTCCGCGGACACGTCGGGGGTGTCCTCGATGACGAGGCGCACGGGCACGTCGGTGAGGTCTCGGCGCTGGTCGTTGGTCACGGTGAGCGGCTGGCGCTCGCTCGCGCCGGGATCCGCCCAGGCGACCTTGGACCCGTCGGACGACGTCGTGCCGCGCAGTTCGCGCAGCGCGTCCTCGGCCTCCCGGAGTCGCTCGAGATTCGTCAGGTGCGCGCGCTGCACCTTGGTGAGCCGCTTCACGGCGGCGCGCGCAGCCGCGACGGCCGGTTCGTCGGAGAGGGCGACCCGTGAGGCCTCCGGGAGCTCGCCGATCTGACGCTGCACCGGCGTGATCTCCCGATCGATGCCGAAGCCCTCGGCGAAGGTGGCTTTGTCGTTGGCGCCCACCTCGTGCCGGTTGACGGTGAGCCGCCCGTCGCTCACCGCGACCTCGAGGAACGACTCGTGGGTGTTGCTGCTGAACCGCACGCCGCCGCCGAGCCGGTCGAAGAGATCGAGATAGTCCTCGTTGCCGAACGGAGCGTCGCCCTCGGCGATGCCCTGCAGCTGGCCGTAGTGCTTCGAGCCGGCGGTCCCCGGGGTGACGTAGACCGCGCCCTCCTGGTCGACCTTGTAGTCGACACGGATGCCCGAGACGACCTCGGTGATCACGTCGGAGTCCACGGTCTTCGCCTTCACCGGCGAATCGGGATCGGCTCGCAGCGCCTGGGTTCGCGTCCAGTAGTGGTCGTGGCCCTGCAGCACGAGGTCGATGTCGAGCTCGTCGATGAGCGGGACGAGGCGGTCGCGCATCGAGAGGATGTCGGGGTCCGCCGCGTGCGCGCCGGCGGTGTAGGGGCCCTTGTGCGTCGTGAGGATGATCCACTTCGCCCCGCGCTCGCGGGCCTGCTCGACGTCCCTCTCGATCCACGCCAGCTGCTCGTCGCTGATGGGCTCGTAGTCGAGGTCGCCCATGTCGTAGGCGTTGTGGCCGTCGCGCCCCTCGTTCGTGTTCAGCATCACGAAGTGCGCGTCGTTGTAGTCGTAGGAGTAGTAGACACCGGTCGAGGTGTCCTGGTCGCCGGCGGCGTCGAGCGTGAAGTGCTGGGTGAACTCGTCCTTGCCCGCATCGTGGTTGCCCGACACGGGCGCGACGGTGGTCGCGAGCAGGCTCTCCTGCGCGTAGCCGAAGAGCTCGATCCAGTCGTTCTCCTCCTCGCTCGTCTGCACGACGTCGCCGCCGTGGACGATGAACTCGGCGTCCGGCGCGGTCTTCAGCGCCTCGGAGATGGTGTTGGCCGACACCACGGCCTCGCTCGCACCGCCGCGCGCCTGGGTGTCGGTCACGTTGATGAAGGTGAAGTCGTCGCCCCCGTCGGCGGTCTCGAACGTGCCGGTCTCGCTCCACTTGCCGGTGAAGGCGTCGCCCACGCGATAGTGGTAGGTCAGCCCCGGGGTGAGACCGGTGGCGATCGCGCGATAGAACGCCTCGCCCTCGTTGCTGACCTCCGCCGTCGCGGTCACCGTCGCGGTCGCGTCCTCGGGGAAGCTCGGATCGGTGCTCACGATGGCGCCGGGCTCGACCATGTCGACGTTCTGGTACCAGGTGAACGCGCGACGGGTCTCGGGATCGCCGTGGAAGGTCGCGGTGATCCGGTTCGGCTTCTCCTCGGGGGCCACGTACTTGATCCGCGGGAGCTGAGCGACGGGATCCCACATCCAGGCGTCGACGAAGTCCCACCCCAGACCGGTGTACGTGGTCTTGTGGTGCTCGTCCAGGCCGTCGTCGTCGCCGACCACGACGTTGCCGGCCACCGCGACCGCCGAGCCGACGCGCTCGCCCACGACGGCCGCGCTCGCCGCCCCCCGGAGACTCGCGCTCCGGATCAGGTTGTTGCGGACCGCCGTCTCATCGGCCGCACGGCCGACCGCGCCCGCGGCGAGTCCGTCCACCTCGATCTCGACGTCGACGTCGTTGTCGCTGACGACGCCCCGCCCGCCGCTCTCCGCCACGAGCCCGGCGCCGCGCGCCGCACCCGGCGCGATGAGCGCCGCGTCGCGGAGCTGCGTCCGGGTGATGGTCGCCGGCTTGGCCGGCGTGCCCTCGGCGCGGATCGCGACGCCCGCCACGCTCCCGGTGCCCGCGACGGGGGCCAGCGAGACATCGGCGAGGGTGAGACCGCGCACCACTCCCCTGAGATCCCGGATGAACGCGAGGTCGTCGGAGGTCTCGCTCGGCGCGTACACGAGGTCGGAGACGACATGCCCGTTGCCGTCGATCACGCCGGAGAAGGCGTCGAAGCCGACGAACTCGGCGCCCGCGAGATCGATGTCCCCCGTCAACCGGTAGTTGGCGCCGCCGTAGGCGTCGGAGTTCGAGCTGATGGCCGCGCGCATCGCCTCGAGATCGGTGGGCGAGTCGATCTGGTACGGCGACGCCGCCGTGCCGGCACCGGGGATGCCCGCCCGCATGAAGGGGGCGATGCTCGCACGCGCGGGGACGGGATGCTGCATCGCCGGCTCCCAGCGCCACTTCCCCGAGCCCACGGCGAAGTCCCAGCCGATGCCCTCGTAGGTGGACTGCGTCTCCAGCTGCTCCCTGGTGGTCGGTGCGCCGTCGACGCCGTGGTTCCAGGTCAGCAGGGACGAGGAGACCAGCTCGAAGTCGCTGTCCCAGGCGAGGTCGTACGATCCCGTTCCGCGGGTGCGCACGGGCTGCTCGACGTGGCCCTCCGCGTTGAAGTTGCGGTTGTTGTTGGAGTTGGTGAGGTTGTCGGAGTGCCGGCAGTTCTGCCCCTGCGCGGTGATCCATCCGTAGTAGTAGGTGTTGTTCGAGGCGTTCTGGTAGAGCCACCCCGAATGCACCGCATTGCCCTTGACCGTGACCGTCGAGGTCGTGCACGTCGTCACGATGAACGCGGCCTGGCCGGCGGCGCCCTGCGCGCCCTGGGTGACGCGCGTGTTCAGCACGAGGTTGTTGAGGATCGAGGCCGTCCCGGTCGCCACGAACGCGACCGCGCCGACGTACTTGGTCGGCGCGTTCACGGTGACGCCGTTGAGGTAGTTGTTCCTCACCACCGTGGTGCCGGTCGCCCCGCGCACCAGGCCCGCCGCGTAGGAGTTGGTCGCCTCGCTGAGCGCGGTGAAGCTCGAGTCGATGAGGGAGTTGCCCTCGATCACCGCGTTGTTGGCCGTCTCGACCAGGATGGCGCCGTACAGGCGGCCCGGCGTCTCCAGTTCGGAGGTGTGGGTGACCTGCACCGAGCGGAGGGTGAGGTCCTTGACCGTCCCGCCGTTGACGCTCACGAAGAACCCGACGCGGGTGTCCGTCGCCGCCATCGCGAGATTGCTGACGGCGTGCCCGTTGCCGTCGAAGGTGCCCGAGAACGCGGCGAACGGGGTGAAGGTCCTGCCCCGGTAGTCGATGTCGGCGTCCAGGCGGTAGTGCAGCGAGCCGTAGGCGCCGGGCTCCGCGTTCACCGACTGCGCGGCGGCATCGAGATCCTCGGCCGAGTCGATCACGAGCGGATCGCCGGCGGAGCCGGTGCCGGGGAGCCCGGGGATGGTCGCCGCCGCCGCGGGACTCGCCGCCACCAGGATCGTGCCGAACAGGGCCGCCACGACGACCAGGGCGAGGCTGCGAGCACGTGTGAGCATCGGGATCACCTCTTCTTGACGCGAAGGGTGAGCGCCTTGGCCGCGCCCTTCTTGTAGACCGAGTTGCCGTGATAGGCGACGGTCAGCTTGTAGCTGCCCGTCCGGAGGCCGCGGGGAATCTTGACGGTGCCCCGACCCGCTGCGAGCTTGCCTCTGACGGTCTTGCTCACCCGGACCCACCTGGTCTTCTTGCCGACCTTCTTCTTCACCTTGCCCGTCACCTTGGCGCTCAGCGAGCCTGAGGCGGGAGTGTAGCCGGAGGCGGTGCGCACGGTGACGGAGACGGCCGAGTGGTTCCGCTGCGTCTTCGGCTTCTTGGCGTAGGAGACGGAGAGCGACGACACGGTCTTGGCCCGCTTCTTCCAGTTCGCGGCGAAGGCGAGGTCGCCCGTGGTGCCGGAGGGCACGGTCAGCGCGGTGCGCGTCACGCCGAGCCCCGACCAGCCGGCGAAGGTGTAGTCGAGGCGCGTGGGCTGCCGCAGGACGAACGGAGCCGACTCGACGGTGTAGCGGCTCGGGTTGCCCGCGGCGATCGTGCCGCCCCGCAGCTGGTAGCGGATCGAGTACTCGGTCGGGCTCCAGGTGGGCGCGTAGCTGCGATCTCCGATCGATCCGGCCGGGATGCCGACGGAGAGCGTCGGCTCGGTCAGATCGGTTCCGGTCCATCCCGTGAAGGTGTAGCCCGGGCGAACCGGGGCGGGCAGCGTGAAGGCCTCGGACTCGATCGAGTACGAGCCGCGGGGCTCCTCGGCGAAGTCCTCGTCGTCGGCCAGCTCGTAGATGAGGTCGTAGGACACGGGCGACCAGGTGGCGGTGAAGCTCCGCGCCCCGGTCGATCCGACCGGGACGGTCACCGTCCTCGTCGGCTCGGGGAGACCCGTGCCGGTCCATCCGGCGAAAGAGTATCCGGGGCGGCTCGGGTTCGTGAGCGCGAACGTCGAGGTCTCGACGGTGAAGGCGGGCGGGTTCGCGCCCTCGGCCGCGCCGCCCGCGAGATCGTAGTCGATCCCGTAGGCGACGGGCGTCCAGGTCGCCGCGTAGGCGCGGTTGCCGGTCGAGCCGGAGGCGACGGTCACCGCGTCGGAGGCGCCCGTGATCCCGGTGCCGGTCCACCCGGCGAAGGCGTATCCCGTGCGGGTCGGGTTCTTCAGCGAGAACGGCTCCGAGTCGACGGTATAGGAGCCCGGATTGCCGTCGGGCGCTGTCCCGCCGGCCAGATCGTAGGCGATCGTGAACTCGATCGCGGTCCAGGTCGCGGTGTAGGCGAGCGCCTCGCTCGGATACCGGGGCAGGGTCACCTCGGTCGCGGCGCCGGTGATCCCGGTGCCGGTCCACCCGGCGAAGACGTGGTGCTCGCGCGTGGGGGCGACCAGCCTGGTGGTGGCTCCGTAGCCGTGGGCGGCGGGGTTGGCGCCGCCGTCGACGCCTCCGGCGAGGTCGATGGAGACGGGCGCGCTCGGGAACACGGATGCCGCCGGCACGGGATGGGCCCGGGAGTCGTCCCAGGCCCAGGGCCCGGACTCCGCGTCGAAGCCCCAGGTGAGCGCCGCATAGGTCTCCTCGCTGCTCGCGGCGGGGAGCTCGGCGACCTGGGCGGCGGTGGGGATCCGGGCGCCCTTGGGCGTGATCGAGGTGGCGGCGCTCACGCGGTTGACCGTGGAGGCCGTGGATTCCAGCGACACCGGGATGATGTTCTCGACTGCGGCCGCGGTGTCGGAGCCGACCCCGCCCCGGATCACCGCGTTGCCCGACACGTCGACCCCGGTGCCGCCCTGCGCGTTGATCAGGCCGACGGTCGACCCGGCGCCCGCCGCGCGCGCGGAGACCGTCACGTCGACGAGGAGGTTGTTCACGACGGCGTTCCCCTGGTTGTTCAGGGGGTAGGCGCTGATGCCCGCGGCGTATTTCGCGCCGCGCACCGTGCTGTTCATGACGAGGTTGTCCGAGATCCTCGTGCCGTTGCTCGTGCTCGCGACGACGCCGGCGGCCTGGCCGTTGTTGGCGCCCGTCGCGAAGTCGAGCGTGACCGAACCGCCGAGGATCGTGTTCCGCTCGATCTTCGAGTTCGCCGCGCTGGCGGCGATGATCCCGGCGCGGCTGGTGCCCACCGTGTTGGTGATGTCGACGTCCGCGAGCGTCAGCCCCGTGACCTCGGCGCCCACGAGCTCGGCGAAGAAGCCCGCGCCGGGGTTGCCCTCGGCGACGATCTCGAGGTCGCTGACGGCGTGGCCGGCGCCGTCGAACACGCCGGAGAAGCGGGTGAATCCGGCGAAAGCGGCGCCGCCGTAGTCGAGATCCTCGGTCAGCCGGTAGCGCGCGGCCGCCGCGCCGCTCCCGGCGGCGTCGGCGTTGACGAACGCGGCCGCCGCGTCGAGGTCGGCGACCGAGTCGATGCGGTACGGCGACGCCGCGGTGCCTGCGCCCGCAAGGGGGGTCACGTTGATCGTCACCGTCACCGGGTTCGCCTCGTCGGCGCCGTCGGTCGCCGTGACCTTCGCCTCGTAGCTCCCGAGGACGGCGAAGTCGACGCCGCTCAGGTCGATGCCGAGCACCCCGCGGTCGGTGCTGGCGCCGATCGCGTCGAGCACCTCTGCCGGGGTGGGCGCGCTGCCCGCCCGGTACGAGACCGAGGTCTCGGCGACCGTGATGAACGGGAGCGCGGTGACGGTGATCTCGACGGGCACGGAGCTGGTGAAGCGCCCCTCGGTCACCAGCACAGCCGTCCGGTACACGCCCTCGGTATGGAAGTCGACGTCCGTCAGGTCGATCGTCGGGGTGCCGCGATCCGCCGATGCGCCCAGGGCGCTCAGGATCTGCGCCTCGCTCTGCACGTCGCCGAGGCCGATGGTCAGGCTCGTGAGCGCGGTGGTGATGCTCGGTGCGCTCTGCGGAACGGGGTGCCCGGCTTCGGCGTCCCAGCGCCAACCGTTCTCGAAATCCCAGCCCAGATCGGTATACGTCGACGCGGCGCCGAGCTCCTCGCGCGTCGCGTATTGCCCCAGGTCGCCCACCGTCCACTGGCCGGCGGTGTCGAGGGCGGACGAGCCCGACCAGAAGACGTCGAAGGGGTTCGGGTCGGGCGCCGAGGTGTGGCCGACCGGCGCGGCGGGATCGATGTTGTTGTCGGCATTGACCAGATTGCCCGAGGAGGTGCCACCGCTGCCGGATCGGACCCAGCCGTAGCTCGCGGGAGCGGACTGCGTGATCCTCCCGGAGATCACCACGTTCCCGGTCAGCGCTCCCGCGAACACCGTATGCCCGGCGATGAACGCCGCCCCTGCTCCCGAGCTGCCGTTCTGCGTGACCCGGGTGTCGACGATGAGAGTGTTCGACACGTCCGCCGCGGAGTTCTGCCAGCCGATCACGCCGCCGACCCGCTTGTCGCTGAACACCTCGACGTCCGAGATCAGATTGTCCGCGATCGTGTTGCCGGCTCCGACCGACTTGCCCACCAGGCCGCCGACCGCCGACGAGTTCTCGATGTTCGCCGGTGTCTTCACCTCCGCGGAGATCAACGCGGATCGCGTGATCGTCGCACCGGATATCCGCCCCGCGAACGCCCCCTGCTGGACGCGGGCGGACGTGCCCCCTGCGGTGACCGCGACGACGTTCCGCAGGGTCAGTCCGGTGATCGTCCCGGTGAGGATCTGCGCGAACCCGGTCTGGGTCGCGTTGGCATCCGACGAGTCCACCGCAGAGCCGGGCTTCAGGGTCAGGTTCTCGATCGCGTGGCCGTTCCCGTCGAACACCCCCGAGAATCTCGCGAAGGTGTCGAAGGTCGCGCCGCGGTAGTCGATGTCCGCGCCCAGGCGGTAATGGAGCGACCCGTACGCCTCGAAGCCGTCGTTGACGGCCGCCGCCGCCGCGTCGAGATGCTCCGCGGAGTCGATGACGAACGGATCCTCGCTCGAGCCGGTGCCGTCCAGGCCGTCGATGGTCGCCGCGTGGGCGACGGACGGAACGGTCGCGATGCCGGTCAGGGACAGCGCGGCCGCCGTGACGAGGACCGCCAGTCGGCGCGAGACGCGGGAGAGGGTTCGTGCGGGGCCGGAGTTCGGCGTGAGACTCAAGATGGCGCTTCTTTCCCGGTGTTCATGAGCGAGGGGCAAACGCCCACTAGCGTGACGATCGCAGATGGCCGCAATCTGTCCTGCGGGTGAACGGATCCCTCCTCCGGTGAACGGGATGTGAACGCCCGCCCGCCCGCGGGCGCCCTGCCGGCTCCCGCGCCAGCGGGTAGGATTGGGCGCATGGCAGAAACCGCTGCGATCGACACCGCGTCCCTCGGCTACGAGCAGGCGCGCGACGAGCTGATCGAGGTCGTGAACCGCTTGGAGCAGGGAGGCGCCACCCTCGAGGAGTCGCTGAAGCTCTGGGAGCGCGGCGAGGCCCTGGCGGCGCGCTGCGAGGAGTGGCTGCTCGGCGCGCGCAAACGGCTGGAGGCGGCCCGGGCCGGGACCGGGGCCGGGAGCGCGGACGGCACAGCCGAGCCCGCGGATCCGACGGCCGAGGGCGATCGCCCGGCATGACAGGCACGCAGAGACCGCCGGTCGTCGTCGCCGAGCTCGGCCGCCCGGAGACGCCCGCGGAGACCGCCGCGCGCAAGGCCGAGAACAGCCGTCTCTACCGGCAGCGCAAGACCGTCAACAACCTCGTCTTCTCGCTCATCGTCACCGTGGCGCTCTCGATCGTGATCGTGCTGGTCGTGCCGCGCGGTACGGACACCTGGAGCCGGCACGCCGTCGACGTCCCCGCGGCGGCATCCGCGGCGGCGGCGTCCGCCTCGCGCACGCTCGTCGCGCCCGAGGTGCCGGAGGGCTGGCTGGCCAAGCAGGCGGAGGTGCGCTCGGCTCCGAGCGGCGACATCCGCTACTGGTACATCGGCTACACCACGGCGAACGGCGCCTACGCCGCGGTGGTGCAGGCCTTCACCGAGACGGCGGCGCCGGTCGACGACACCTGGATCGCGCAGCAGCTCGAGGCCCAGACCCCGACCGGCGCGGAGCGGATCGGCGGTCTCGACTGGACCGTGTACGACCATCCGGAGCGCAACCCCGACGAGGCGAACATGATCTTCGGACTCGAGACCCGCGTCGGCGACGAGGCCGTGCTCGTCTACGGCACGGACGCCCCGGGCGAGCTCCGAGCGCTGGCCGCGGAAGTGTCCGACCGGCTGGACGCGTCCGCACCGGCCGGAGCGGACGAAGCAGAAGCAGAAGCAGAGGAGACCCCGTGAGCACAGGAACCCGCGTCACCCCGCAGCAGGCCTGGGACGCGTTCATCGCGGGCAACGAGCGGTTCGTCAGCGGCGACTCCCACCACCCCAACCAGGATGTCGGACGGCGCACGGAACTGGTCAACACCCAGACCCCCGACATCGCCCTCTTCGGATGCTCGGACTCGCGGCTCGCCGCGGAGATCATCTTCGACTGCGGCCTCGGGGATCTCTTCATCGCCCGGAACATGGGCCACGTGGTCGCCGAGTCGATCGTCGCGTCGATGGAGTACGCGGTGACCGCACTCGGCTCAGCGCTCATCGTCGTGCTCGCTCACGACTCCTGCGGCGCGGTCGCGGCGGCGATCGACCAGTCGGGCCGCGAGCCCTCACCCGTCACCGCCGCGGTGCAGAACACCCTGGCCCCGATCCAGCCCGCCGTGCAGCAGCTCTGGCACCGCCGGCACCACGACACGCCCTACGCCGACGCGGCCCTCATCGACGCGAACGCGGTGGGGAGGATCCACCTCGCCGCCACGGTGAACGAGCTGCTCCGAGGATCCCGCGCCATCAGCGACGCGGTCGATCGCGGGCGGCTCGGCGTCGTCGGCTGCCAGTACCGGCTCACCGAGGGTCGCGCGGTGCCGTACACGGCGGTCGGCCCGCTCGACATCGCGCTCACCGCGCTCGACTGAACCGCGACCGGATCCTGAACCACAACCCGGACCCCGAGCCTGTCGAAGGGGACGCAACGATCCCAGTCCCCTGCGACAGGCTCAGGGGGCGCCGCCATCACAGGAAGCAAGGAAGACAGTGACCGAAGAGATCGAATACCGCATCGAGCACGACACGATGGGCGAGGTGCGGGTGCCCAAGAACGCCCTCTACGCCGCGCAGACGCAGCGCGCCGTGGAGAACTTCCCCATCTCGGGCACCGGGCTCGAGCCCGCCCAGATCGTGGCCCTCGCGCGCATCAAGCGGGCCGCCGCGATCGCCAACAAGGAGCTGGGGATCCTCGAGGGCGGCATCGCCGATGCCATCGTCTCCGCCGCCGACGAGGTGATCGACGGCGCCCACCACGATCAGTTCCCCGTCGACACCTACCAGACCGGCTCCGGCACCTCGTCGAACATGAACACGAACGAGGTGCTCGCCACGCTCGCCTCGAAGCACCTCGGCGCGCCCGTGCATCCGAACGATCACGTCAACGCCTCGCAGTCGTCGAACGACGTGTTCCCCACCTCCGTGCACATCGCGGTGACGGGCGCGCTGCTCGAGCAGCTGATCCCGGCGCTCGGTCACCTGGCGGAGGCGTTCGAGGCGAAGGCCGAGCTGTGGAAGAGCGCGGTGAAGCCGGGACGCACCCACCTGATGGACGCGACGCCCGTCACCCTCGGTCAGGAGTTCGGCGGCTACGCCGCGCAGATCCGCTACGGCATCGAACGGATCGAGGCGGCCCTGCCGCGCGTCGCCGAGGTGCCCCAGGGCGGCACCGCGGTCGGCACCGGCATCAATACGCCGCTCGGCTTCCCCGAGAAGGTCATCGCCGAGATCGCGGCGTCGAGCGGGCTGCCCATCACCGAGGCGCGCAACCACTTCGAGGCGCAGGCCAATCGCGACGGGCTGGTCGAGGCCTCCGGCGCGCTGCGCACGATCGCGGTGTCGCTCACCAAGATCAACAACGACCTCCGGTGGATGGGCTCCGGCCCGAACACCGGGCTCGGCGAGCTGCACATCCCGGACCTGCAGCCCGGATCCTCGATCATGCCGGGCAAGGTCAACCCGGTCGTTCCCGAGGCCGTGCTGATGGTCGCCGCGCGCGTCATCGGCAACGACGCCACCATCGCCTGGGCCGGCGCCTCGGGCTCCTTCGAGCTCAACGTGCAGATCCCGGTGATCGGCACCGCACTGCTGGAGTCGATCCGCCTGCTCGCGAACGCCTCCCGCGTGCTCGCCGACAAGACGGTCGACGGCCTGCAGGCGAACCTCGAGCGCGCCGCCGCGCTCGCCGGCATGAGCCCCTCGACGGTCACCCCGCTCAACCGTCTGATCGGCTACGAGGCGGCCGCGAAGATCGCGAAGCACTCCGTGGCCAAGGGCATCACGGTGCGCGAGGCGGTCGTGGACCTCGGCTACGTGCAGCGCGGCGAGGTGAGCGAGGCCGACCTCGACCAGGCGCTCGACCTGCTCTCGATGACGCATCCCGGCGTGGCGAAGTAGGTGGCGCCGCCGACGACGCAGCCGCCGTCGGCCCCCGGAGGCGCCTCCGTCCCCGGTCCGAGCGACGCGCGCATGCCCCGCGGCGAGGTCGCCGCGGGGCTGCTCGCGCTCGTCCGCGTGTCGACCTGGCAGCTCGCGCGGCGCGCCGGCTGGGGGCGCCTCTTCGCCTGGGCCGATCGCCCCGCCCAGGCGCTCATCCCGACGCAGGGTCCGAGCGCGGCCTGGTGGCAGCAGCGCCGCCAGCTGATCCGCGACTTCCACTACCTCGCGCTCGGCGATTCGACCGCGCAGGGCATCGGGGCCTCCGCTCCCGGGCGCAGCTACGTCGGCCAGCTCGTCCACCGGATCGAGGCACGGCTCGGCGCCCCGATCCGCGTGACGAACCTCGCCGTCTCCGGCGCCACCTCGCAGCAGTGCGCGACGGAGCAGATCCCGCGCGCGGCGGGGGCGCTGCGAACCGCGCCGCAGCTCGTCACCGTCGCGATCGGCGCCAACGACATCGCGAACTGGGATCCGGTGCGCTTCCACCGCAGCCTCAGCAGCATCCTCGCCGCGCTTCCCGCGCACACGATCGTCGCCGAGCTGCCCTGCTTCCACCTGCCCTGGAACGATCGCAAGGTCCACGAGGCGAACCGGATCCTGCATCGCATCGCGGGCGCGCGGGGACTGAGCGTCGCCCCCCTCTACGCGGCGACGCGCGCGCGGAGCCTGCCCGGCATCCTCACGGAGTTCGCGGCGGACGCCTTCCACCCCAATGATCGCGGCTACGAGGTGTGGGCCGACGCCTTCTGGCCGTGGGTGTCACGGCGACTCGAGCCGCTGTCGGATTGATCCGTCCCGGCCGCCGAGCAGACCTGCCCGATCCGAGGGTCGCCGCGGGCCGTGTCGACGAACGGCCCGAGATCGTCGACACGGACGCGAGGGACGTCTGATCGTCACCGCCGCGTCATGCCCGGTGTTCAGATAGTCTCACCCCTATGCAGTCGCCGATCCTCGAATATCTGCGCCGGGTGCACGCCGACCTCGCCCGGCTGGAGGAGGGCGCGCCCTACTCCGCCGGTCGCACGGACGCCCTCGCCGCCCCCGACGACACGGACGCCGCCGGGGACTTCGGCATCGCCCTCGCCACCGTCGACGGCTACGTCTACGAGGTCGGGGCGACCGCGAAGGAGTTCTCGCTGCACTCCATCTCCAAGCCGCTGAGCTACGGGCTCGCCCTCACCGATCACGGCTTCGACGCGGTCGACGCCAAGGTCGACGTCGAGCCCTCGGGAGAGGCGTTCCACGAACTCTCCTTCGGCGGCGCCGGCGGCCGCCCGGCGAACGCCATGATCAACGCCGGGGCGCTCGCGGTGGCCTCCCTCCTCAAGGGCTCGGGCGGCCGCTCCGCGATCCGGCGCATCGAGGAGCACTACTCCCTCTTCGCCGGCCGGCCGCTCGGAAGCAACGGACGCGTGTTCCGCACCGAGCTCGCCAACAGCGACCGGAACCACGGCCTCGCCTATCTGCTGAGCTCGGCGGGCGTGATCGACGGCGACCCCACGCGAGCGCTGGAGACGTACCTCAGGCAGTGCGCGATCCAGGTGACCTGCCGCGACCTGGCGATGATGGCCGCGACCCTCGCCAACGGCGGCACCAATCCGGTGACCGGTGCCGAGGCGCTCGGACTCGACGCCGTGGAACGGGTGCTGTCGGTCATGATGACGTCCGGCATGTACGACGACGCGGGCGACTGGGTGGCGAGCGTCGGCATGCCGGCGAAATCCGGCGTGGGCGGCGGGATCATCGCCGTGCTCCCCGGCCAGGCCGGTCTCGCCGTCTACTCCCCGCCGCTCGACCGGCACGGGAACAGCGTGCGCGGGGTGGCCACCTGCCGGCGCATCTCGCGCGACATGGAGATGCACTTCGTGCGATCCGCCCGCGCGGGTCAGTCGGCGATCCGCTCCAGCGGAACGATCGACCGGGAGCCGTCGACCACCCGCCGGACCGAGGAGGCCGCCGCGGCGCTGGCCGAGCACGGCCACCGGGCCGCGGTCGTCCGCCTCACCGGCGACCTCTTCTTCGCCGGGACCGAATCGGTGGTCCGCGAGCTGAGCGGCCTGCCGCGCGAGGTCGAGTGGATCATCGTGGACGTGCGCGACGTCGACGAGATCAGCCGCCTCGCCACCATGATGCTGGCGGAGCTGCGGCGCGGCCTCGCCGAGCAGGGGCGCGCACTCGTGCTCGTCGACCCGGACGGCCGGCTCGACCCCGCCTTCGCCGACGGCGAGGTGCCCCGCTTCGCCACGAGGGACCGGGCCGTCGCCCACTGCGAGGATCTGCTCCTCGAACGGTACGGCGCGGCCGGGGCCCGACCGGACTCGGTGCCCGTGGTGGCGTCTCCCGCGCTGGCGCTGCTGGGCGACACCGACACGCGGCGCATCGCCGCGCTCATGGAGCGCCACTCCTTCGCGGACGGCGACGTGGTGCGCCGGGTCGGCCAGCGCTTCGGCGGCGTGTTCTTCATCCTCTCCGGCGCCGTCGGCATCACCGCGGTCGACGCCGACGGCACCCGGGTGCGGCTCAGCACGCTCACCGCGGGCATGACCTTCGGAGATCTGGCGCTCGGCGACGACGACCGCCAGGAGACCACCGCGAAGGCGGAGGGCCGGGTGGAGGTGATGGTGCTGCGAGCCGATGCGATCGAGGATCTCGAGCGGGACGATCCGGCACTGGCGGTGCAGCTCTGGCGCGCGCTCGCCCGCGACGCCTACTTCAGAATGGACCTCGACGCCCGTTCGGAGGCGGCCCGCATGCGACGCTGAGGCGGATCGCGAGCGGTCATCCTGCCGACGGTCGCGGGCGGATCGCGAGCGACCGGCCTGCGACGTCGAGCGCCCTCCGAGCGCCCCGCCGCCGCGCGCTCCGATGTGACGACCGGGCGGATTTCTCGTAGGCTGGACGGGTGCCTTGCGCCGAGACCACGCCCTGAAACCCGCCCCTCATGACGATTGGAGCACGCGATCGAGTTCATCGAGTTCCTCGTCAAACGCAGCGACGACATGCTCGAGATGGGTCTCGGGCATGCCGCGGTCGTCGGGATCTCGGTCGTACTCGCCTCCGTCATCGGCATCTCGCTCGGCTTCCTCACCTACCGGAGCGAGCGGGCCCGCGGCTTCGTCCTGGCGCTGACCGGCGCGATGCTGACCATCCCGTCGTTCGCCCTCTTCATCCTGCTGCTGGGCCCGCTCGGGCTGGGCGCGCAGCCGGTCATCGTCGCGCTGACGATGTACGGCCTGATGCCGATCGTGCGCAACACGGTGGCGGGGCTGAACAACGTCGATCCGGCGGTCATCGAGTCGGCCCGGGGCGTCGGCCTGAGCCGCTGGCAGCGGCTGCTCCGCATCGAGCTGCCGCTCGCCTGGCCGGTCATCATCACGGGCATCCGGGTGACCACGCTCACGCTGCTCGGCATCGCCGCGATCGGCGCCATCGTGAACGGGCCGGGCTACGGCGAGTTCATCTTCACCGGTCTGGCCCGGGTCGGCACGCCGGTCGCCGTCGACCTCGTGCTGGCGGGGACCCTGGGCGTCGTGATCCTCGCGATCCTCTTCGACGTCCTCTTCCACATCGTCCGCCGCCTGACCACTTCCAAGGGGATCCGATGACCGCAACCCAGGACCAGCCCGCCCCGGTCATGATCCGGCTGGAGGGCGTCACCAAGCGCTACCCCGGGCAGAGCCGTGATGCGGTGGAGCATCTCGACCTCGAGATCCGGCGGGGCGAGATCGTGGTGTTCGTGGGCCCGTCCGGCTGCGGCAAGACCACGACCATGAAGATGATCAACCGGATCATCGAGCCCACCTCGGGCCGGATCCTGCTCGACGGCGAGGACGTCACCCGGACGAACCCCGATCAGCTCCGGCGGCGCATCGGCTACGTGATCCAGCAGATCGGCCTCTTCCCGCATCTCACCATCGGCGAGAACATCGCGACGGTGCCCAAGCTGCTCGGCTGGAAGAGGGACCGCATCGCCGCGCGCGTCGACGAACTGCTGAGAGTCGTCGGCATGCCCCCCGAGGAGTACCGCGACCGCTACCCGAAGCAGCTCTCGGGCGGGCAGCAGCAGCGGATCGGGGTGGCCCGCGCCCTCGGCGCCGACCCGGACGTGCTGCTGATGGACGAGCCCTTCGGCGCGATCGACCCCATCACCCGGGACCGGCTGCAGAACCAGCTGCTGCGCCTGCAGGCCGAGCTGCACAAGACGATCGTCTTCGTCACCCACGACATCGACGAGGCGATCAAACTCGGCGACCGCATCGTGATCCTGCAGGAGGGATCTCGGATCGCCCAGTACGACACCCCGGAGCAGATCCTCACCGCGCCCGCGAACGACTTCGTGGTGGACTTCGTCGGCCGGGGGGCCTCGCTCAAGCGGCTGAACCTGACGCGCCTCTCCGAGATCCCGCTGCGGCAGTGGCCGACGATCCCGGTCGGGGAGACCCCCGCCCGGGCGCTCGAGCTCCTCCGCTCGGTCGAGGAGGGAGCGCTGCTCGTGCTCGACCCGGAGCGCCGCCCCCTGCGCTGGGTGATGGCCGACGATCTGCGCAGAGGCGGCGAGCGCGGACTCGCCGGCATCGGGGTCAGCGCCGCGGGCACGGTCGAGCCGCACGCCACCCTCGCCGATGCGCTGAACGAGCTCATCACGGCCCGGTACAGCGCCATCGCCGTCACCGACGGCGACGGGGTCTACCTGGGGGTCGCCGATTTCGATCAGATCCAGGAGGCGATCCACGATATGCGGGCCGCCGCGGTCAGCGAGTCGCGCGCCGGGCTGGTGAGCGGGGGATGAGCACCGTCGCGGCTCAGTCCGCCGCCGCCCCGGTGCGCGAGCCGCGCAGATCGTCCTGGGCCAGGTACCTCACCATGCCGCTGGTCCTCGCCGCGGTGTGCCTCGCGCTCTTCGTCGCCGTCTCGAATCAGACGCTCGACACCATCGAAGCGCGCGCCCTCGCGCCGGAACGGCTGAGCGGCGCCATCTGGCAGCACATCCAGCTGGCCGGCGTCTCCACCCTCTTCACGCTCGTCATCGCGGTGCCGCTCGGGATCCTGCTCAGCCGCCCGTTCTCGCGCGGCTTCCGGCCCTACCTGATCACCCTGCTGACCCTCGGGCAGGCGGTGCCCACGATCGCGATCCTCGTACTGCTCGCGGTCGCCTTCCTCTTCGTCGGCTTCGAAGCCGCGATCGTCGGCCTGGTCCTGTACGCGATCGTCCCCGTGCTGCTCAACACGATCGTCGGCCTCGAGCAGGTCGACGCCTCGGTGCTGGAGGCCGGCCGCGGCATGGGCATGTCCCGGCTCACCGTGCTCGGGCGGATCGAGCTGCCCCTCGCGGTGCCCGTGATCCTCGCCGGCATCCGCACCGCCCTCGTCATCAACGTCGGCACGGCGACCCTCGCCACGTACATCAACGCGGGCGGGCTCGGCGACATCATCGTGGCCGGGCTCTCCACGAACCGCGTCATCGTGCAGCTCGTCGGCGCGGTGCTCACCGCCGTGCTCGCGCTCGCCATCGACTACCTCGCCGGAATCGCCGAGGACCTGCTCCGCCCGCGCGGTCTCTAGCGCAGCGCCCCGCCATCCCCCTCAGCGGCGAGGACGCCGTCGGCCGGCACCCGCCCCGTCCAGATCCATCCGCCACCAGTAACACGAACAGGAGAACACGATGAAGACATCGCGCAAGACGACCGCCCTCGCCGCCGCGGGGGTCGGGCTCGCCCTCGCCCTCACCGCGTGCGGCGGAGGATCCGACGGGGACTCCACGAACGGCGCCGCGGGCGACGGGGAACTCGCCGGCACCACGATCACGGTGGGCTCCAAGGAGTTCACCGAGTCCCATGTGCTCGGACAGATCACCGCCCTCGCGCTCGAGAACGCGGGAGCGGAGATCGTGGATCAGACCGGCATCTCGGGCAGCGCCACCGTGCGCGAGGCGCTGGAGACCGGCGAGATCGATATCTACTGGGACTACACCGGCACGGCCTGGGTCAACTACCTCGGCAACACGACCGAGGATCTGCCCGAGGATCTGCACGCGGCGGTCGCCGAGGCGGACGCCGCCAACGGCATCGCCTGGCTGGAGCCCGCGAACTTCGAGAACGCCTACCGCATCGCGGTGAAGTCCGACTTCGCCGCGGAGCACGGTCTCGCGACGATGAGCGACGCGGCCGCCTACGGCGATGGCGCGGGGGCCGAGACCAGCCTCTGCGCCGCGAGCGAGTTCATCAACCGGGATGACGGCCTGCCCGGGCTCGAGGAGGCCTACGGCATCGACTTCTCCCCGCTCTCGGAGCTGGACCTGAACCTGATCTACACCCAGATCGGCGAGTCCTGCAACTTCGGCGAGGTGTTCTCGACCGATGCCCGGATCATCACGAACGATCTGACCGTGCTCGAGGACGATCAGAGCTTCTTCGTCGAGTACGCCGGGCTCGTCACGCTGCGCCAGGAGACGCTGGACGAGCACCCGATCATCGCCGAGATCCTCGCCCCGATCAGCACGGCCCTGACCAACGAGGTCGTCACCGCGCTGAACGGCCAGGTCGACAACGACGGCGAGGAGCCCCGCGACGTCGCCGAGGCGTGGCTGCAGGAGAACGGCTTCATCTCCTAGACGTGCATCGCCCCGTCGCCCCGAAGTGCCCCTTGCCCTCTTCCGAAGGGGCACTTCGGGGCGAATCGCTCTCACATCGGTTCCGGGGCGACCTCGTGCACCCTAAGCCTCGATGAAGCGGCCCACGTTCCGCGCGGCGTCGATGCCGGGCAGCGCGGCGGCGAATATGCGGTAGTAGGCGAGCTCCTCGCGCGTGCGCAGCGGCGGCGCGACGCGGGAGGATTCGCGCTGAAGATCCTCGGCCTCCACGAGCGCGCCGTAGTGCTCTCGCAGCACCGTGTTCATCCCGGTGCCCTGACCGAACTGCTCCTTGCGGCGCCAGAGCACGCCGTCCGGCAGCCAGCCGTCGAACGCGCGCCGAAGCAGCCACTTCGCCGGGCGGCCCTCCCGCAGCATCTTCCACTCCGGGGGAATGGCCATCGCCAGCTCGACGAAATCGAGATCGAGGAACGGCATGCGCGGCTCGACGCCGTGGGCCGCGGCCACGCGATCGACCCGCTGGAGACCGCCGATGTGCATGCCGGCGAGCGTCTCCACCAGTTCCCCGTGCAGCTCGTCGCCCGACTCGTGCAGGCCGAAATGCGTGTAGCCGGCGAACAGCTCGTCCGCTCCCTCCCCCGCCAGCACGACCTCGACGTGCTCGGCGGCGAGCTCGGCGACCAGGTGGTGCGGCACGGCGCTGTGCACCAGGGTCGGGTCGAACGACTCGAGCTCGGAGATCACGCGCGGCACCAGGGCGATCGCGTCCTCGGCCGTGTAGATCAGCTCGTGATGGTCCGTGCCGACGTGCTCCGCCACCTCCCGGGCGGCCAGCAGATCCCGGCTGCCCGCCATGCCGACCGCGAAGCTGGGCAGGCAGCTCCCCCGCTCACGCACGATCCGCGCCGCGATGGCGGTGACGATGCTGGAGTCCACACCGCCGGAGAGCAGCACTCCGGCCGGAGCCGCCACGTCGAGGCTCTGCGAGACCGCCCGGACGAGGGTCTCGCGCAGGGCGTCGAACACCCACTCGGGCGGATCCTCCCGGGGATCCCGGCTCGCCAGCAGCACGGGGCCGGAACCGGGCAGCGCCGGCCCCTCGACGAGCCCCGTCCCGGGGGTCCAGACGTGCCCCGGCGGGAACGGCTCGACGTCCGCCCGCCAGTCCTCGTCGAACGCCTTGAGCTCCGAGGCGAAGAGCACCGTCTCCCCGCGGCGCGCCCAGTACAGCGGGGCGATGCCGAGCACGTCGCGGGCGGCCGCGAAGCGCCCGTCGGAGCCCGCGATCACCAGCGCGAACGCGCCCCAGAGCTGTTCGAACGCTCCGGCCCCCTCGCGGACGAAGAGTCTCAGCGCCGCATCGAGGTCGGAGACGTCGCCGCGGGCGCCGCCGTCCGCCTCGAGGCCCAGCCGATCCCGGATGCGGCGATGATTGTAGATCTGGCCGTCGCCGGCCAGCCAGAGCTGTGCGTCGCCGTCGATCGTCCCGGTCATCGGCGACGCGTCGGGGGCGACGATCGCGAGCCGTTGCGTGCCGAGCCACCACCCGTCCCCTCGACGGACCTCCCCGCCGTCCGGTCCCCGGTGCCGCATGCGCTCCAGCATGCGCGCTCCCCGCTCGTCATCGAATGGTCCGTGTGCAGCGACGATCGCTGACATGTCCGATCAACCCCTTGCTCGTCGTGCGCCCGGCCGTTCCCGGTGCGCGCACTCAAGTGTCCCGCACCGGGAGTCGTTTTGCCGAGACCGGTGCGGGACACCGGCCTGGGAGCCGCCGGGATTCAGCCGGGGTCGGCGGCGAGCGATCCCCGCACGGTGCGGGCGAGCGCACGGGAGCTCGAGGGGTGGAAGAGGCCCGCCAGCACGTCGCGGTAGAGGCGGGCGAGCTCGCCGTCGGCGTCGTAGGCGGCGGCGCCGACCAGCCGCATCGCCGTATCGACCGTGCGGCGCGCCTCGTCGGTCACCCGGTTGCGGGCCGCGGCGAGCGCGAGGAACCAGTCCGCGCGCTCGCGCACGGCGTCGACGTCGCGTGCGAGCACGGCGAGGGCGTCGAGACTCGCCCGGTGGTCGAGCACCGCGTCGCTCAGGCGAGCGGCGACGTCGGGGTCGTCCAGCCGGATCCCCTCGCGGCCGTCGGGGGTCGGCGCGGAACGATTCGCGGCCTCGGTCGCGAGCTCCAGCGCGCGATCCGCGATCCCCGCGTAGACCGCCGCGGTCAGCAGCGAGAACGACGAGAAGATCGCCAGGATCAACGGATCGCTGCCGTCGTACGGAGCGATCCGCGCGGCCACGTCGTCCTCGGCGATCCGGACGCCGTCCAGTGCGGTGGTGAGGCTCTGGGTGGCGCGCATCCCGAGCGGGTTCCACGTGCCCGGGTGCGAGATGGCGCCCTCCGCGAGCACCCCGCCGTCGCGTCTGACGAAGCCGAAGACGAGGTGCGGATCCCCACCCCCGGAGCCGACGCCCGCCGCGCCCTCCGCACCTGCCGAAGGGCGCGGGGGATCCCAGCGGGCGTGCACGCCGAGGCGGGTCCACACCGGCGAGAGCGTCGTGAAGATCTTGGTGCCGCTGACGCGGTAGCCCGCCCCCTCCCCCAGGCGCTCGGCGGAGGATCCCGCGTCCATCAGGACGGCCTCGTTGCCGGCCTCCGAGATGCCGAAGGCGAACACCTCGCCCCGCACCGCGTCGCGCAGCACCCAGTCGAGGCGGTCATCGCCGCGGTCGTGGAGGAAGCGCGCCACCTGCACCCAGACGAGATGCATGTTGACGCCGAGCGCGGTGGCGGGGGCGTGCGCGGCGAGGCGTCGCTGCGCGGCGAGCAGCTGCTCGAGCGAGAGTCCCGCTCCCCCAAGGGAGACCGGGACGGGCGCGGCGAGATAGCCGCGCCCGCGCAGCTCCGCGAGATCCTCGTCGAAGAAGACGTTCTGCGCGTCGTACCGCGGCGCCCGCGCCCGGAACCCCCGCAGCATCGACTCGGGCAGCAGATCCTCGGGGGTGCGCGCGCTCATCTTCCCAAGCCTACGCGCGTTCTCGCCGCCCATCGGCCCGGATCCTCCGCCCGATGGACCCGAATCGCCCGTTCAGCAGCTCGGAACGGGCGATTCGGATCCACTCGCGTCCGCGACATCCCGCGCAGCGCGGAAGCGCCCGATCAGTCGAGCATGTCGGTGACGAGCGCGGCGATCTCGCTGCGCTCCGAGCGGGTCAGGGTGACGTGTCCGAACAGCCGGTTGCCCTTCAGCTTCTCGATCACGGCGGCGATGCCGTCGTGCCGCCCGACGCGCAGGTTGTCCCGCTGCGCCACGTCGTGCGTCAGCACCACCCGGGAGTTCTGCCCGATGCGGCTCAGCATCGTGAGCAGCACGTTGCGCTCCAGCGACTGCGCCTCGTCGACGATCACGAAGGCGTCGTGCAGCGAGCGCCCGCGGATGTGCGTGAGGGGCAGCACCTCGACGATGCCGCGCGCCTCGATCTCCTCGAGCACGTTGGGGGACACGATCGAGCCGAGGGTGTCGAACACCGCCTGCCCCCAGGGGTTCATCTTCTCGTTCTGGTCGCCCGGCAGGTAGCCGAGCTCCTGACCGCCGACCGCGTAGAGCGGGCGGAAGACCATCACCTTGCGATGCTGCTGCCGCTCCAGCACCGCCTCGAGCCCCGCGGCGAGGGCGAGCGCCGACTTGCCGGTTCCGGCCCGGCCGCCGAGCGACACGATCCCGACCGAGGGATCGAGCAGCAGGTCGATCGCGAGGCGCTGCTCGGCGCTGCGACCGTGCAGCCCGAACGCCTCGCGGTCGCCCCGCACGAGCCGCAGCGATTCGGGGCCGTCGATCCGGCCCAGCGCGGAGCCCCGCGGCGAGCCGAGGATCAGTCCCGTGCCGAGCGGGAGCGACGCGGCGGCCGCGACGCCGTCGAGACGTTCGTCCTCCCACAGGACCGCCATCTCGTCCTCGCCGAGATCGAGCTCGGCGACGCCCGAGTACGAGTCGTCGCTCGCGAGCTCCGCCCGGTACTCCTCCGCCCCGAGCCCGAGGGCTGCGGCCTTCACGCGCATCGGGAGATCCTTCGACACGACGGACACGTCGAGCCCCTCGGCGGCGAGGTTCTGCGCCACCGCGAGGATCCTGGTGTCGTTGTCGCCGAGCCGCATGCCGCTCGGCAGGATCTCGGCGCTGGAGTGATTGAGCTCGACGCGGAGCGTGCCGCCCTGCTCCCCCACCGGCACCGGGAAGTCGAGCCGCAGGTGCTGCTCGCGGAGGGAGTCGAGCAGGCGCAGCGCGCGGCGGGCGAAATAGCCGATCTCGGGATCGTGGCGCTTCTTCTCGAGCTCGGTGATGACGACGACGGGCAGCACCACGGCGTGCTCCGCGAAGCGGAAGATCGCACCGGGATCGCTCAGCAGCACGGAGGTGTCGAGCACATAGGTGCGCTCCTGCTGCGGCAGCGCATCGTGGCCGCCGGAGGACTCGCGCGCCGCGCGCTCCGTCTCGTCGATGATGCCGGTGGGAATGATGCCGGTGTCGGTCTGCGGTCGCTCGGCCACGGTGACTCCTCACTATCCGGGTGTTCCGGATCAGCGAAGCGGCCGTTTCCTGCGAGGGGCCTGGCCGCCTCGATCGAGCGCTTTGCCCGATGCCACACACGCTACGCCCAGAGCCGATCCGCTCGCAGTACGACACGCGATCGCGAGATGAACGTTTTGTTACGTCGTGAACCACCAGTTACCGCTCGGTAACGTCGCCGACCCGGAGCCGACGTGGATTCACCGCGGAACCGACGCGGACCCGGCCGTCGGGGGGTATCTTGCGTGTCGGGGCACCCCTTTTGGCGTGACACCAGCGTACCCCCCGAACCGCAGCGTACTTCCGCAGCGTACTTCGGCACGCAGAACCCACCGCCGCACAGCACCGCCGCACATGCCCCACGCGGCACAGCTCCCCATGCCCCTCACCGAACGCCTCATACGCCCGGGCACCCCCGACTCGTCCACAGAAACCGGGGTTCGGCCGTCGGCGCGTCGTGAAGCGCGAGACTTCTGTGTCATGGATGGAAAAGGGCGACTCGGCGAACTCCGATCCAAGCTGCAGCACCGGCACCAGCTCGCGGCGGTCGGCCGCGCCCCCGCCGAACTGCGCCGCGCCGTGAAACGTGGCGAGCTGCTGCGGATCCTGCGGGGGTGGTACGTTGCAGGATCGCAGTGGCACGCGCTCTCATTCGAGGATCAGCACCGGATCCGCGCGCTCGCGGTGCACGCCAATGCCATCGGCCGCCCGGTCTTCTCTCACCACACAGCCGCGACGCTGCAATCCCTCCCCCTGCTGCGCTTCGCGGGAGAGCGGGTGCACCTCATCGCGGCGAATACGCGCAGCACGCCCCGCCGCACCCGCAGCGACACGAAGGAAGAGGTGCTTCCGCCGACGCGCGTGTCGCGCCACCGGTCCCCGATCCTGAAGAGCGAGATCGCCGAGACGACCGGGCTGCGCCACACCGATCTCATTCGCACGGTCCTCGACGTCGCACGGAGCTCATCCTTCGACGCCGGCCTGGTGTGCGCAGACGCGGGAATGCGGACCCTCATCAACACGCGGAGGATCGGGATCGAGGAGGCTCGCCGGGTCATGCTGGCGCGTCTCGAGGAACTCCCCCGATCCGCAGGGAAGGATCGCGCGAGACGCGTCACCGCCTTCGCGAGCCCCCTGGTCGAATCCCCTCTCGAGACGCTCTGCAGGTTGCAGCTCGCCCGACTCGGCATCGCGGTCAGGGAGCAGGTGGAGGTCGTCGGCTCGAGAGGCACCAGCTACCGGGTTGATATCGAGTTGCTCGGACACCGCACCTTTCTCGAGGCGGACGGCCGCAACAAGTATCTCGATCCGAAGCTCCGTGACGGCCGCACAGCGGAGGAAGTCGTGCTCGCCGAGAAGAGACGCGAGGACGAGATTCGCGCCGTGACTCAGTTCCGCATGATCCGCTGCCGCTGGAACGACTCGACGACGAGTGGGGCAATGCTCGACTTCCTGCGGGGTGCCGGTATCGATCCGCCTCGCCCGGACGGATCGGCTCGGCCTGACCTCTACTGATCGCGGCTTCCGCGGTTCGCCCTCGGCTGACCGCCGACCCCTTCGATTCTGCCCATCCGACACCATCGAAAAGTACGAAGCGCGTCGCGGGGCACGCTATCGCGGTCACCCAAGATACGCCACGAGCAACAACGTACCCTCGGCGCAAGGGCGCGGCCATCGCATCCTAAGCATCGGGCGGTGGAGCCACCGCGTCGGCCGCACGAGCAAGGCGGTCGGTGGCCCGGACGAGCGCATCCACGATGCCGGGTTCGCTCGCGGCGTGCCCCGCATCGGGGACCATCCGGAACTCCGCCTCGGGCCAGGCCCGGTGCAGATCCCAGGCCGTGCGGGGCGGCGTGCAGGCGTCGTAGCGGCCCTGCACGATCACCCCGGGGATCCCCGTGAGCCGCGCGGTCGCGTCGCGGATCAGCTGCCCCTCCTCGAGCCAGCCGCCGTGGGTGAAGAAGTGGTTCTCGATCCTGGCGAAGGCGACGGCCGCGGGTCGATCGGCTCTGGCGGCCGCGATCGCGGCGGCGTCGGGGACGAGGCGGACGGTCGAGTTCTCCCACACCGTCCAGGCCACGCCGGCGGGCACGTGGACGGCCGGGTCCGGATCGAAGAGGCGGCGGTGGTAGGCGGCGACGAGATCGCCCCGCTCGGCCTCGGGGATCTGCGCCAGGTACTCCTCCCAGGCGTCGGGGAAGAGCTGCGACGCGCCCTCCTGGTAGAACCAGTCGATCTCGCTGCGGCGCAGGGTGAAGATGCCGCGCAGCACGAGCGAGCTCACCCGCTCCGGGTGGGCCTGCGCGTAGGCGAGGGCCAGGGTCGAACCCCAGGATCCGCCGAACACCTGCCACCGCTCGATGCCGAGGTGGGCCCTCAGCCGCTCGATGTCGGCGACGAGGTGCCAGGTCGTGTTGGCCGACAGATCCGCGTCGGGGGCGCCGGCGTGCGGGGTGCTGCGCCCGCAGCCGCGCTGGTCGAAGAGGATGGTCCGGTATCTCTCGGGATCGTGGTAGCGGCGGTGGTCGGGCGTGCAGCCCCCGCCCGGGCCGCCGTGGAGGAACACCGCGGGCGCGCCGTCGGGATCGCCGCAGGCCTCCCAGTAGAGCTCCTGCCCGTCGCCGACGTCCAGCCTGCCGTGCTCGTAGGGCTCCGTCGGCGGATACAGCGTGCGCGGCGAGTCGGTCATGCACTCACTGTAGTGCGCGGCGGCGCCGACCGCCCCGCGCCCGCCCCGCACGTCCGGCGGTGGGCGTTCACGGGCGGATCAGGACCTCGCGCGCTTGCGCAGCTCCTTCTCGTGCACCGGACGCGTGCCGTCCGCGATCTGCGACTCCACGTGCCGCTGCGCCTCCGCCTGGCGCTCGGCCTCGATGCCCGTGGCGATCTCGGCGCGCAGCAGCTCGGGCCCCAGATCGAAGGCCTCGACGAGGTCGAGCGCGTGCTCCCTGATCCGGCCGACGAGGCGATCGATGTAGGCGCTGACCGCCTCGACCCTCGCCCCGGAGAGCCGCCCGTGGACGAGATACCAGGCGGCGTGCTTCTCGAGCAGGCGCAGCCCGAAGAGATCGCGCAGCCACGTCATCACCGTCAGCGTGTCGCCGCTGAAGGCCGCGAGCTCGGCGGTGAAGGCCTCCCACTGCAGCAGCTCCCCGTGGGCGCGCGCCGCCTCGATGAGCTTGGCCTGCTGCGCGTTGAACGCCGCGGCCCCGGCCGCGGCCCGCTCCTCCTTGGGCAGATCCTTCGTCGCCTCGCGCAGCGCCAGCGCCACATCCGCGACCATGGCCTGCACCCGCTCCGTCAGGAGCGCGCGCTGGGCCTCCGGGTTGCGCACGCTGTCGACCGAGCGCGAGACCTGCCCCAGATCGGAGAGGCTCTGGCCGATCCGCCGCAGCCCGAAGCGGGTCACACGCTCGCTGAACTGCTCCGCGGCGGCCCTCGCGAGCGCCGCCCGATCGCCGCCTGAGAACTGGGCCGCGTAGTCGCCGAGCAGCCGCTTGCCGACGAGCTGCAGCAGCACGTTGTTGTCGCCCTCGAAGGTGACGTAGATGTCGAGGTCGGCGCGCCAGCCGGTGAGGCGGTTCTTCGCCATGAATCCGGCGCCGCCGCAGGCCTCGCGGGCCTCCTGCAGGGTGTCGAGCGCGGCCCAGGTCGAGAGCGGTTTGAGCGCCGCCGCGAGCGTCTCGAGATCCTCGCGGTTCTCGTCGGTGTCTCCCGCTCCCGAGAACACCTCGTCGAAGGTCTCGAGCAGGCGGTGGTCGGCGAACTGCATGGCATAGGTCTCGGCGAGGCGCGGCAGCAGCCGGCGCTGGTACTGGCCGTAGTCGAGCAGCACGGTGTCGCGCCCGTCGGGGCCGGGGAACTGCCGGCGCTCGCTGCCGTAGCAGATCGCGATGGCCAGCGCGCCCTTCATCGCGCCCACCGCCGCGCCGTCGAGCGACACCCGCCCCTGCACGAGCGTGCCGATCATGGTGAAGAACCGGCGCCCCGGGCTCTCGATGTGCGAGGAGTAGGCGCCGTCGGGCGCCACGTCGCCGTAGCGGTTGAGCAGGTTCTGGCGCGGGATGCGCACCCGCGTGAAGTGCAGGCGCCCGTTGTCGATGCCGTTCAGTCCGCCCTTGACCCCGTCGTCCTCGGCGCCGACGCCGGGCAGCAGCTCGCCCTCGGGGGTGCGGATCGGCACGAAGAACGCGTGCACGCCGTGGTTCACCCCGCGGGTGATGAGCTGCGCGAAGACGACCGCGGCCCGCCCGTGCAGCGCCGCATTGCCGAGGTAGTCCTTCCAGGCCCCGGCGAAGGGGGTGTGGATCTCGAACGCCTGCGCCTCGGGGTCGTAGGTGGCCGTGGTCCCGAGGGAGTCGACGTCGGAGCCGTGCCCGATCTCGGTCATCGCGAAGACGCCGGGGAGCTCGAGGCTGATGATGTCGGGCAGCCACCGCTCGTGGTGCTCGCGCGTGCCCAGGTGCAGGATCGCGGCGCCGAACAGCCCCCACTGCACGCCGCTCTTGATCTGCAGCGACGGATCGGCGTAGACGAGCTCCTGGAAGGCGGCGATGTTGCCGCCGTGATTGTCGCCGCCGCCGAGGCCCTTCGGGAAGGCGCGCTGGATCGCTCCCTCCTCGACGAGGCCGCCGAGCTGCTCCAGGACCCGGGCGCGGTGATCCTCCATCGACTGGCCGGGGATGCCCTGGAATCTCGGCTGGGCGGCGACCCGCCGCCCCTCGACTCGCTCGTCCTTCCACTTTCCGTAGAGGGCGTCCCGGACGGACGCGACATCGATCCGCGGTGCGGTGCTCATGGGTGCTCCTTCGCCAACGAGTACGGTTCATCGTCAAGCTACGACAGAGCCGGCGGGGCTGCAAGCGTCGCGTCGCCCCCCGCCAGCGGCGGACGATCCAGCGACGCGCCTCTTTGTGCGCGCTCCACAAGGGGCGCCCCGCACCGGCACGTCCGCACGTCCTGCCCCCGGTCGCGACCCGCGATGATCCGGCGGCCGTGGGGCGCTCGGCACCCGATTCGGCCCCACTGCCGCCGGATCAGTGGGACTCGGAGGCGGTCGGAGGGCGATCGGCACACGGTCGGCCCCGGGCCGCACGGGGTCGGCCGATCACAGCTCCAAGCCGTAGAGGTTGGGCTCGGGCACCAGGATCACGCCGAACTCCGCCTGCACCCGCTGCACGACGTAGCGGGCGAGCTGGGCCACGTCGTCGGCGCTCGCCGCGCCGCGGTTGGTGATCGCGAGGGTGTGCTTCGAGGAGATCGCCGCGCCGGAGCCGGGGATGCGGAACCCCTTCGGGATCCCGGCGCGCTCGATCAGCCAGGCCGCGGAGAGCTTCATCCGGCGCGGGGGCGCGGTATCCGGCAGGCGGAGCGGCACGCCCGCCGCGAGCTCCTCGAAGCTCGTGACGGCGGGCGCGGGATCGGCGCCCGCGACGGGGAAGCGCGGCGCGCTGCTGGGCAGCGTGCGGACGAACGACTCGGAGACGATCGGATTGGTGAAGAACGAGCCGGCGCTCCACGTGTCGTGGTCCTGCTCGTCGAGGACCATGCCCTTCGAGGCGCGCAGCCGCAGCACGGTGCGGCGCAGCTCGCGCAGCGCGACGCGCTCGCCGATCGTGATGCCCAGGGCGTCGGCGAGCTGGCCGTAGCGCACCGGCGCGGAGAGCGGGTTCGGATGCTCCGGATCCGACCGGAGCACGAGATCGATCGACAGCACCACGCCCGCGAGACCGGCCTTGAGACGCGAATGCCGGTATCCCAGGTCGAGCGCCTCGGCCGGGAGGCGCACCACCTCCCCGCTGGCCGCGTCCAGGAACTCGATCGAGTGCAGCACGTCGCTCAGCTCGGCCCCGTAGGCTCCGATGTTCTGCACCGGCGCGGCGCCGACCCGCCCCGGGATCCCCGCCAGCGACTCGATCCCGGACCAGCCGCGCTCCACGCACTCGGCGACGAGCGCGTCCCAGTCGTGGCCGGCCTGCACCCGGAGCCGGATCCTCGACGCCGGATCCGGATCGTCGCCCGGCCCGTCGACGCTCTCGTCGACCCGCTCGATCCCCTCGCTGCGCAGCAGCAGCACGGCTCCGGGGAAGCCCGCGTCGGAGACGACCGTGTTGGATCCGCCGCCCAGCAGCAGCCAGTCCTCGCCCTCGTCCCAGAGCACCCGGGCGAGCCGGACGATCTCCTGGCCGGTACGCGCCACCAGCACCCGTTCCGCCGGCCCGCCGACGCGCATCGTCGTCAGCTCGGCGAGCGTCGGGGCGGTGCCGGGGGCCTCGGCGCCGCCGGGCCGAGCGCCGCCGGACTCGGGCAGGATCACGCGAACGACACCGCCAGCTGCGCCTTTCCGAGCACCGTGGCGCCGTCGAAGACGACGGCGAGGTCGATGCGCGCGACGCGCAGCGCCTCGTCGAGCGCGCCGACGGTCGCCGTCACCCGGAGCAGAGCGCCGTTCCGGGCGTCGACGGGCACGGGTCGGGTGAAACGCGATTGGTGGTCGACCACGCGGCCGGCCGCGCCGAGCCAGTCCGTCACCGCCGAGGCCGCGACGCCCATCGTCAGCATGCCGTGGGCCAGCACCCCGGGGAGCCCCACCGACTGCGCGACGTCGTCGCGATAGTGGATGGGGTTGAAGTCGCCCGACGCGCCGGCATAGCGCACGAGCGCGTCACGGGTGAGGATCGTCTCCCGCTCGGCGACGACGTCGCCGACGGCGAGCTCCTCGAACCGCGGGCTCATGCCCCGGCCCCCGGTCGCTCGGCGTCCGGCCCGCCGGGCTCGGCGGCGCGCACCACGAGCGTCGAGATCGCCGTCACCACGTGCTCGCCCGCGGCGTCGACGATGTCGCTCGACGCCGTCACCATCGAGTTGCCCCCGAGCTGCTTCACCGACGCGATCGTCAGCGTCGCCGTGAGCTCGTCGCCCGCCACGATGGGGCGGGTGTAGGTGAAGCGCTGATCCCCGTGCACCACGCGGGAGAAGTCGACGGCGGCCTCCTCGTCCGCGAGGAGCTGCGCAAGCGTCGCCTCCTGAACGACCACCGGGAAGGTCGGCGGGGCGACCACATCCGCGTGCCCCGCTGCGCGCGCGGCCTCGGGGTCGTGGTGGACCGGCGCTTCGCTGAGCACCGCCCGGGCGAACTCGCGCACCTTCTCGCGCCCGACCAAATAGGGTTTCGCGGGCGGATAGACCTTGCCCTGCACGTCTGGATTGACCACGGTACCGAGTCTACCGAATGGGCTCGACCTGCCTACTTCCCGCCCAGGAGCCCGCCGAGCAGATCGCCGAGTCCCCCGCCGGAGGATCCCGAGCCGCCGCCGAGCAGGCCGCCCAGCACGCCGCCGAGGTCGCCGCCGGACGACTGCGCCGCGCCGCCGTTCGAACCGCCGCCCAGCAGGCCCCCGAGCAGATCGCCCAGCACGCCCCCGACGCCGGCCTCGCCGCCCGCCGAAGCGCTCCCCGAAGTGCTCGACGCCGCACCGCCGCCGACCCGGCCGGCGAGGAACTGGAGCACGAGGGGGGCGAGGATGGGCAGCAGCTTGGGGATGAGATCCGCGATCGCCGAGTTGCCCGACTGGGCCCCGAGCGCGTGGGCGACGCTGTCGCGCCGGTCTCCGAGCACGTGCGTCACGATCTTCGTGCCGTCCTCGGTGTCGATGCCCTTCAGCGTGGGCTTCGCCTCGCCCGCGCCGTGCTTCTCGAGCGCCTTCTCGAGCTTCTCGGCGCCCTCGGCCTCGCTCGCGTTGACCGCGAGGCCCCCGACCAGGCCCGGCAGCGTCTGGCGGACGGCCGCCTCGACCGTCGCCTCGTCGACGCCGAACCGTCCCGCGAGCTCGGCCACGGGGACCCGGCTCAGCAGATCGTCGAGCTGCGTGTTCTGGGACATGGGTGGCCTCCCGTGGAGTAGCGCGGAACCCGAGTGCCGGGGCACACCAACACTACCGCGGCGCGGGCGTCTCCGGCACTCCGGATGGCGCCCGATGACGGCGCGGGAAGCCGCCGCCCACCGGCTCGATGCGCACCACGGCGGCGCGACCCGACGCCCGACCCTGTGCGGAACGGCAACGGTTCGCCGAAAGGTTTGTCGAGGATGTCCAAAACTCCCCCGGTCCACTCCAATAAGCTGGAGACCATGTCGCGCATTCGTAAAGTGCTCATCGCCAACCGCGGTGAGATCGCCGTCCGCATCATCCGCGCCGCCAGGGACGGCGGCATCGCCTCGGTCGCGGTCTATGCGGATCAGGATCGCGATGCGCTGCACGCCCAGCTGGCCGACGAGGCCTACGCCCTGAACGGCAGCACCAGCGCCGAGACGTACCTGGTGATCGAGAAGATCCTCGGCGCGGCCCGCAGGTCCGGCGCCGACGCGGTGCACCCCGGCTACGGGTTCCTCGCCGAGAACGCGGACTTCGCCCGCGCGGTCCAGGACGCCGGCCTGGTGTGGATCGGACCCGATCCCGAGGCCATCGAGCGCCTCGGCGACAAGGTCAGCGCGCGGCACGTCGCCGAGAAGGTCGGGGCCCCGCTGGCCGCGGGCACGAGCGACCCGGTCCAGTCCGCCGACGAGGTGCTGGCCTTCGCGGACGAGCACGGGCTGCCCGTCGCCATCAAGGCGGCGTTCGGCGGCGGCGGGCGCGGGCTGAAGGTCGCCCGGGAACGGGACGAGATCCCCGAGCTGTTCGAATCGGCGACACGCGAGGCCGTGGCGGCCTTCGGCCGGGGCGAGTGCTTCGTGGAGAAGTACCTCGAGAAGCCGCGTCACGTGGAGACCCAGTGCCTGGCGGATCGTCACGGCAACGTGGTGGTCGTCTCGACCCGCGACTGCTCGCTGCAGCGCCGGCACCAGAAGCTCGTGGAGGAGGCGCCGGCGCCGTTCCTCAGCGAGGAGCAGAACCGCGCGCTCATCGAGTCGTCGAAGGCGATCCTGCGCGAGGTCGGCTACGTCGGAGCCGGCACCTGCGAGTTCCTGGTGGCCCGCGACGGCACCGTGTCGTTCCTCGAGGTGAACACCCGCCTGCAGGTCGAGCACCCGGTGTCCGAGGAGGTCACGGGCATCGACCTGGTGCGCGAGCAGTTCCGCATCGCGGAGGGCGGCGCGATCGACTACGGCGACCCGACGGCGCACGGCCACTCCTTCGAGTTCCGTCTCAACGGGGAGGATCCGGCGAACGGCTTCCTGCCCGCTCCCGGGCCGGTCAGCCTCTTCAAGCCCGCCTCGGGGCCCGGGGTCCGCGTGGACAGCGGGGTGACCTCCGGCGACGTGGTATCGGGCGCCTTCGACTCGATGCTCGGCAAGCTCATCGTGACCGGAGCCACCCGCGCCGAGGCGCTCGAACGCGCGCGACGGGCGCTCGACGAGTTCGAGGTGCAGGGCCTGCCCACGGTGCTGCCGTTCCACCGCAAGATCGTGCGGGATCCGGCGTTCACCGCCGAGGGCGGCGGGTTCGGCGTCTACACGCTGTGGATCGAGAACGAGTTCGACAACGATCTGGCGCCCTGGGAGGGGGAGGTCGGGGCGATCGCCCCGGAGCAGAAGCGGCAGACGGTGGTGGTCGAGGTGGCCGGGCGCCGCATCGAGGTCGCCATGCCCGCCTCGCTGATCCCGCTCTCGGATCAGGACGTGACGCGCGGTCCCGCGCCCCGCCGCGCCAAGAGCGCGTCGATCGCCGGGGCGTCCGGCGACGCGGTGTCGGCGCCGATGCAGGCGACCGTGGTCAAGGTCGCCGTCGAGGAAGGGCAGCGGGTCGAGGGCGGCGAACTGGTCGCGGTGCTGGAGGCGATGAAGATGGAGCAGTCGATCTACGCGCCCCACGACGGCGCCGTCACCGGGATCGACGCGCCGATCGGGCAGACCGTGCCCAGCGGTCACGTGCTCATGAGCGTCGTCGCCGACTAGGGCATGTCTCGTAGATCTTCGTCGTCGCGAGCAGAGCCCTGGCGGTGCGTATCGCGAGGCGGAGGAGGGAGGCGATGCCGGAAGCATCGTCGACTGACGACAACGCTGCAAGACGTGCCGCCAGGGCTCGCGCAGGAGACGCAGGATCTGCGAGACATGCCCTAGTCCTCCCTCCCCGACGCACGGGAGCACCGGAAGCGGAATAGGGCGAGACGGCAGACGGTTGCATCTCGCATGACCGATGTGCCGCTCTCGCTGCTCGACCTCGCGACCGTCGAGAGCGAGGGCCGCATCGGCGACGCGCTCGCACACTCGGTCGAACTGGCCCGCGCCGCGGAGGCCGGCGGATACCGGCGGGTCTGGTACGCCGAGCACCACAACATGCCGTCGATCGCCTCGAGCGCCACGGCGGTCCTGATCGCGCACGTCGCGGCGCGCACCGAGCGCATCCGTCTGGGAGCGGGCGGCATCATGCTGCCCAACCACTCGCCGCTCGTGATCGCGGAGCAGTTCGGCACCCTCGCCGAATTGCACCCCGGACGCATCGAGCTGGGCCTCGGCCGGGCGCCGGGCAGCGACGGCGCGACCTTCCGCGCACTGCGGCGCAGCCTCGCGGCGAGCGAGAACTTCCCGAACGACGTGATGGAGTTGCAGCGGCTGCTGGGCGACGAGCTGCCGCGCACCGCGGTCAACGCCTATCCCGGCCGCGGCACCCGGGTGCCGCTCGTCATCCTCGGCTCCAGCCTGTTCGGCGCGAGCCTCGCCGCGCAGCTCGGGCTGCCCTACGCCTTCGCCTCGCATTTCTCGCCGCAGGCGCTGACGGCCGCGGTCGCCCACTATCGCGCGAACTACGTGCCGAGCGCAGCGCATCCCGAACCCTACGTGTACGCGGGCGTCAACGTCGTGGCCGCCGAGAGCGACGCGCAGGCGGAGGACCTCTTCGCACGCACCGAGCTCGATCGGGTGCGCCGCTTCCTGTCGCGCGGACGGGATCGCGAGCTCACCGAGGAGGAGGCCGGCGCGCTCTTCGACGCACCCGCGGGACGAGAGATCCGCGGCATGCTGCGCCATACCGCGATCGGCGGCCCGGAGCGGGTGCGCGAGGAGCTCGCCGCCTTCGCGGCGCACGCCGACGCGGACGAGCTCGTGACCGTGCACCCGGCGCCGAGCCCGGCCGAGCGCCTGGCCTCCGTGCGCCTCGCCGCCCCGGCCTGACACCGGCGAGGCGCGCCGACCGGACGACGGCCGGGCCGGTCAGCCCCGTCCACTCACGACGACCGTGCCGGTCAGCCCCGCTCACTGACGACGACCGTGCCGGTCATCTCCGGGTGGATGGAGCAGTCGTAGGCCCACTCGCCCGGATCGTCGAACACGTGCACGTACTCCCCGCTCCGCATCAGCTCGCTGACGAAGCTGCCGTCTTCGGCGACGACGTCGTGATCGGCCTGCCCGCCGAACACCCAGCGCACCGCCTGACCCGCCTCGATCTCGACCG
Organism: Leucobacter weissii; assembly: GCF_017565745.1. GTDB lineage: Bacteria > Actinomycetota > Actinomycetes > Actinomycetales > Microbacteriaceae > Leucobacter > Leucobacter weissii. The sequence goes on along the minus strand of NZ_JAGDYM010000003.1, from coordinate 203,439 downwards.
TGGAGGGCTCGAAGCGGTTGTCGATCACCTGGATGGTGACCACGGGATCGGCGCCCGTGTCCGACGGCACCGGATCCGGCTTCGCCGGCGCGCAGCCCGTCGCTCCCGCGAGCAGCGCCAGCGCCCCCAGCCCGGCCCAGGCGCGGAGCATCGCCCGCCGCTTCACAGCGCGCTCTGGTGCATCGCGCGGGCGGCGTCGGTGATCGCGCCCGTCAGGGAGGGGTAGACGGTGAACGCCGAGGCCACCTGATCGACGGTCAGCCGGTGCTCGACGGCGAGCGCGAGCGGGAAGATCAGCTCGCTCGCGCGATGGGCGACGATGACCCCGCCGATCACGGTGCGGGACGCCTCCCAGGCGAAGAGCTTCACGAAGCCCTCGGTGAGGCCGATCATCTTCGCCCTGGGGTTCGTGTTCAGCGGAATGGTGTGGGTGACCGCCTTCGCGACGTCGCTCGCCTCGGCCAGCGTGCGCGCGTTCCAGCCGACGGTCGCGATCTCGGGGTAGGTGAACACGTTGGCGGCGACGTTGCGCAGATCGATCGGGCGCACGAAGTCGCCGAGCGCGTGCATGATGGCGGTCCGCCCCTGCATCGAGGCCACCGAGGCGAGGGGGAAGAAGTCGGTGCAGTCCCCGGCGGCGTAGACCGACGGGAACGAGGTGCGGGCCACCTTGTTCACCTTGATGTGCCCGCTCTCGCTGAGCTCGATGCCCGCCTCCTCCAGGCCGAGACCCGCGGTGTTCGGGATCGAGCCGACCGCCATGAGGCAGTGGGAGCCCTCGACGGTGCCGCCGTCGGCGAGGGTCACCACGACGCCGTGCTCGGTGCGCTCGACGGCCTGGGCGCGCGACTTCGACATCACGTTCATGCCGATGCGCTTGAACTCGTCCTCGATCACGGTGGCGGCGTCCGGATCCTCGCCCGGCAGCACGCGCTCCCGGCTCGACACGAGGGTCACCTCGCTGCCCAGCGTGCGGTAGGCGTTCGCGAACTCGGCTCCGGTCACGCCGGAGCCCACGACGATCAGGTGCTCGGGCACGTCGCTCAGGTCGTAGACCTGCTTCCAGGTGAGGATGCGCTCGCCGTCGGGCTTCGCCGAGTCGAGCTCGCGCGGGCTCGCCCCCACCGCGATCACGACCGTGTCGGCCTCGATCCGATCGAAGTCGGTGCCGCCGGACTCGGACGTCGAGACGAGCACGGCATCCGGCCCGTCGAGCCGGCCCGAGCCGTGCACCATCCGCACGCCGGCCTCCTCGAGGTTGCGCCGCATGTCGACCGACTGCGCGCCGGCCATGGCGAGCAGCCGCGTGTTCACCGCCGCGAGGTTCACGGCGATCCTGGGCCGCACCGGCTTGCCGTCGGCGCCGGGCAGGAACGCCTGCACGCCGAGCTTGCCGGACTCGCGCACCGCCTGCGCCGCGCCCGCGGTGGCGATCAGGCTCTTCGAGGGCACCACGTCCGTCAGCACCGCCGAGCCGCCGATGCCGGCGCGCTCGACGATCGTCACATCGGCGCCGAGCTGGGCTCCCGCGAGGGCCGCCTCGTAGCCGCCCGGCCCGCCGCCCAGGACCACGATCCGATGCCTGCGCTCCTGAGTGCTGCCCATGGCTGCAAGTCTACGCGGTTCGCACGGGCGCCCGCGGCGTGCGCGCTTCGGGCTGAAGCTGCGCCTCCGGCGGAGATGTTCAGCCGAGAACGTCAGCCTGAACGGAGATCTCGGCCCTAACCGCTTCAGCAGCGAGCGGCGGGGCGGAATATGCGAGCGGGTAGGATCGTCGCAAACCGACTGTGCCCGCCCGCCGCTGGGCGCCACACCTGAAAGGATCGCGCCGATGAGCCTGTTCGATGAGGCGCTCGAAGCCGCGGGCGCGAGAAGCACCGGGGAGACGGCCGAGCCGATCGACGAAGCCCCCGCGGCGCCGACGCAGATCCCGCCGCTCCGTCGCGGGCCCGGGATGCCGTCGAGCACCTGGCGCCTGCGCAGCGACGCCTGGGAGTACCTGCGCTTCGCGGTGAAGCGCCTCGTGCACGGCAGCGAGGAGGACGGCGAGCTGAGCGCCGACCACGAGATCTGGCACGGCCTGCGCGCGCTCGAGACGATCGAGATGTACTGGGCCGGTTTCGGCCAGCGCTACGTCGCCGGCGTCGCCGATCTGCTGCGCCGGGGCGAGTTCGAGACGGCGCTGGACCGGATCGGGCGCGTCGTGGGGCGGCTCCGGACGAGCCAGCTCACCGACGAGCCCTCGGACGGCGCCGTCGAAGAGGGCGAACGGGGCGAGCTCGAGGAGGATCGGGATCCGCGGCCCCGCTTCGAGGTGCTGATCGTCGACGAGACGACGGCCGCGGACCGGGACGCCATACGCGCCGAGGCGCGCCGCCTCCGCAACCCCGCCGACGACTTCATCTACGACTACGTGATCGTGCCCTCCGCGGACGACGCGGTCGCGGCGGTGCTGACGAACCCGAACATCCTCGCCGTGGTCGTGCGCCCCGGCTTCATCGCCCGCACCAAGCAGCCGCTCAGCCGGGACCTGCTCGAGGCCATCGCCCTCGCCCACGGGGAGGCGGGGAGCCGGTCCTCGGCCGCGATCAGCGCCCTCCCCTCCGTCCGGCGCGTGCTCGCGCTGGCCGACACCCTCAACTCGGTCCGCCCCGAGATCGACCTCTATCTCATGGCGGGCGCGCACATCGAGGATCTGGCCGGTGCGCTGACCAAGCGGTTCCGCCGCGTCTTCCGCCGGGAGGATCACCTCGAGCTGCACCTCTCGCTGCTGCGCCGGATCTCCCACCTCTACGACACCCCGTTCTTCGGCGCGATCCAGGAGCACGCGCGCCGCCCGGTCGGGGTGTTCCACGCGCTGCCCGTCGCCCGCGGCGGCTCCGTGGTGGGCTCGAAGTGGATCGGCGACCTCGCCGAGTTCTACGGCCTCAACCTGCTGCTCGCGGAGACCAGCGCCACCTCCGGCGGCCTCGACTCGCTGCTCGCCCCGGTGCGCACGCTCAAGAAGGCGCAGGATCTGGCCGCCCGCGCCTTCGGCGCCAAGCACACGTTCTTCGTCACGAACGGCACCTCGACCGCGAACAAGATCGTGCACCAGGCCCTCGTCTCGCCGAACGACGTGGTGATGGTCGACCGCAACTGCCACAAGTCGCACCATCACGCCATCATGCTGACGGGCGCGCGCCCGGCCTACCTCGAGGCCTATCCGCTCAACGACTTCGCCTTCTACGGCGCCGTGCCGCTGAGCCGGATCAAGCAGCTGCTGCTGGACTACCGCGCCGCCGGCCGGCTCGACGAGGTGCGCATGATCACGCTCACCAACTGCACCTTCGACGGCATCGTCTACGACCCCGAACGGGTGATGGCGGAGTGCCTGGCGATCAAGCCGGATCTCGTGTTCCTGTGGGACGAGGCCTGGTTCGCGTTCGCCGCCTTCCACCCGGTCACCCGCCGACGCACCGCGATGGCCGCCGCGAAGCGGCTCGAGGAGCGCTTCAGGACCGCCGAGCACGAGGCCGCCTACGAGGAGCAGCGGCAGCGGCTCTTCGACGAGGACGGGACGCCGAAGGCCGATGAGGCGTGGCTGAGCGAGCGGCTCATCCCGTCGCCGCGCGCCCGGCTCCGCGTATACGCGACCCAGTCGACGCACAAGACGCTCACCTCGCTGCGCCAGGGCTCCATGATCCACGTCTACGACCAGGACTGGGTGCGGGAGGCCGAGGAGCCGTTCCAAGAGGCGTACATGACGCACACGACCACCTCGCCCAACTACCAGATCCTCAGCTCGCTCGATCTGGGCCGCCGTCAGGTGGAGCTCGAGGGCTACGAGCTCGTGCAGCGGCAGCTCGACCTCGCGACGAGCCTCTCGCAGGCGATCGCCCGGCATCCGCTGCTGCGCCGCACCTTCCGCGTGCTCACCGCGCACGACCTGATCCCCGCCGAGCTCCGCGAGGTCGGCCGGCCGATGCCGCTCCGAGACGGGCTCGCGACGATGTGGCGCGCCTGGACGCACGACGAGCTCGTGATCGATCCGAGCCGGATCACGATCGAGATCAGCCGCACCGGGGTCGACGGCGACACCTTCAAGCACGATCACCTGATGGATCGCTACGGCGTGCAGGTCAACAAGACGAGCCGCAACACGGTGCTGTTCATGACGAACATCGGCACCTCGCGGAGCGCGATCGCCTACCTCATCGAGGTGCTCGTGAAGCTCGCCGAGCGCTTCGAGGAGATCCAGGAGCAGCGCGACGCCGCCCTCCCGCAGCCGGTCGAGGTGCCGATGCCGCCCCTGCCCGACTTCAGCGCGTTCGCGCCGGAGTACGCGACCGACGCCGTGCTCCCCGACGGGGACCTCCGCGCCGCGTTCTTCCGAGCGCAGCGCCGCTCGGGGGTGGAGCACGTCTCCCCGACGGAGCTGCGGGAACGCGTGGACCGCGGGGAGCAGCCGGTCAGCGCGGGCTTCGTGACGCCCTACCCGCCCGGCTTCCCGGTCCTCGTGCCGGGGCAGGTGATCACTCGCGAGATCCTCGACTTCATGGCGGTGCTCGACACTCGCGAGATCCACGGCTACGACGCGGTGAAGGGCTACCGCGTCCTGCGGACCTGACCGCGAGTCCCCGGACCTCCGGTTCCGGACGCTGCCGCCCGCGGATCGGCCCGCCGAGGCCGCCGGCGCGGGAGCGGCGCACGGACGCCCCGCGTTCCTGACGATCCGCTGGGTATTCAGCCGATGATTATTAGGCCAGCCTAAAGTAGTACCGTGAGTGCCAGAAACCCGTTCCCCGACGACCCCCAGGAGTCCATGTCGCAGGAGCTCGTGTTCCTCGACCCCGAGCACCTCGACTGCGTGCTCGCCGGCGGCGACGCGGCCGACCTGCCCGGACTCCGCCTCTGGTGCGCCACCCTCCCTCCGGAGAGCTACGGCCGCATCTTCATCGAGGTGTTCTCCCCCATCCAGATCGAGCCGCTGAACCCCCCGCCGGGCATCGGGGTGACCTGGATCTGCCGGGAGCAGCTCCGCCCCAGCCCGCGACCGGGCATCGGCATCCCGCGCGGCCAGGCCCTCGCGGACGCGGTCGATGCGTGGCTCGACGAGTGGCTTCGGGCCGACCCGGCATCGGGCCGCCACTTCACCGTGTGGACGGGGGCGCGCACCAGTTCGATCATGCACAGCTTCTGGCGCCGCATCGAGTCGGAGCTCACCCGGATCTGGTCGGGCGAGCGCACGCCGCCGGCCGGGGCCTGAACGAGTCGGCACCGCGCGGGCCGTCGGCGGCTTCCGGCCATACCCGCGTCATGCCCGCGCAGAGCGGAGTTCGGAGGGGCAGGCCTTCGGGTCGTCCACGGATCACGGTGCGGTGCTCTCGCGAGTCATCCACAGACTTCCGCTCGCGCCCGCGAAGCGCCGGGATCGCGCAGTTTCCGCGGTCATCCCCTCCCCCGAACGAGAGCCACCCCGCCTCGTCGCCCCTCGCGCATGTCGCGGGCCGGGCGACGCCTACTCGAGGATCTTGCCCTCGGTCGAGATCTCCTCGATCAGCGCGGCGATCTCCTCCGGCACCGCGGGGATCGGCTGCGGCGCGACCCGCCCGGGACCGGACCAGACCATGTTCACCCGCAGGCTCTCGTCCTGCTCCGGGAAGTCGCTGCGGTTGTGCGCGCCGCGGGTCTCGGTGCGGGCCAGCGCCGACTCGAGGGTGGCCCGCGCGGCGATCAGCCCGGCCTTCAGGTTGAAGGCCCGGGTGAGGTCGAGATAGCTGGCGATGTCGGTGTGCACGCCGATGCGCTCCGCCCGCTCCTCGAGCGCGGCGAGCTTCTCGAGACCGAGCGTCAGGCCGGTCTCGCTGCGCACCACGCCCGCGTGGTCGGTGAGGATCTGGCGCAGCTCCTCGAAGAGGACGATCGCGTTCTCCGGGCCGTCCGCGCGGTCGAGGGCGGCGACCTCCTCCCGGGCCTCCTCGATCGCCGCACGGGAGCGCTCGGCGGGGGCGTACGCGCGCACGCGCGCGGCCCCGATCTCTCCGACGATCCGCCCGTAGACCAGCAGCTCGATCAGCGAGTTCCCGCCCAGCCGGTTCGCGCCGTGCAGTCCGGCCGAGGTCTCTCCGATGGCGTAGAGCCCGTCGACGCCGGTCGAGTGGTCCTCGGGCGAGACCCGCACGCCGCCCATGGTGTAGTGCGAGGTCGGGGCGATCTCGATCGGCTCCTGGGTGATGTCCTTGCCCTGCAGCTCCTGCACGATGTTGTAGATGCGCGGGAGGCGCTCGTGGATGATCTCGTCCGGCAGGTGCGAGACGTCGAGCCAGACGCCGCCCTTGTCGGTGCCGCGCCCCTCGGCGATCTCGGTGTACGAGGCGAGGGCGACCCGGTCGCGGGTCGACAGCTCCATCCGCTCCGGATCGTACTTCGCCATGTACCGCTCGCCGAGCGCGTTGCGGAGGATGCCGCCCTCTCCGCGAGCCGCCTCGGTGATGAGGGTGCCGGCCTCCTCGAGCGGCTCCAGGATGCCGCTCGGGTGGAACTGCACGAGCTCCGCGTCCTGGATCTCGGCCCCGGCGAGGTGGGCGAGCCGCAGCGCGTCGCCGGTGTTCTCGTCCTTGCGCGAGGAGGTGACCTTCCAGATCCGGTTGTGCCCGCCGGCGGCCAGCACCACCACGTCGGCGAACACCATGATCCGCTCGCCGGTGTCGACGTCGAAGCCGTAGACGCCGAAGGCGCGCCCGTCGCTCACCAGGATGCGGGTCACGTACACGGTGTCGCGGATCTCGATGCTCTGCTGCTGCGCCTGGTGCAGCAGGGCGCGATGGATCTCCAGGCCGGTGTAGTCGCCGAAGTACGAGGTGCGGCGCCACTTGTGGGCGCCGAAGAAGCGCTGGGAGATGCGGCCGTCCTCCTCGCGCGAGAAGCGGCAGCCGTAGTCGACGAGATCCTGGATGCCGCGCGCGGCGCCCCGCGCCACGACCTCCGCCGTGTGGGGGTGGCCGAGGAAGTAGCTCTCCTTGATGGTGTCGGCGGCGTGCTGCTGCCACGAATCCTCGGGATCCATCGTGCCGAGCGCCGCGTTGATGCCGCCCGCGGCGAGGATCGTGTGCGCGTCGTTCTTGCGGCGCTTGCCGAGCACGAGCACGTCGACGCCCTGCGCGTCGAACTCGATCGCCGCGCGCAGTCCGGCGCCGCCGGCGCCGATGACGACCGCCCCGGTGCTGAGCACGCGCTCGGGATAGGCGAACTCCTGCTTCAACCCCTCGTTGCCCAGCTTCTGGGTGTTCGGTGTGCTCTGCTGCGTCGGCATCTCGCCCCTCCTGAGGATCGCGGTCTCTGTGCGCTCGGGCTCGCGGGTCGGACCTGGTGTTCCGGGCCGCGCACCCGGGCCGCGTCCCAAGGTATTCGCCACCCGAGCATTACTCCAATGAATAGATCAAATGATCATGATGCGTGTAGGCTATCGAGCGATGAATCTCGAGCAGTTGCGCGGTTTCGCCGAGGTCGCGGCGGTCGGGCACTTCACCCGCGCCGCGGAACGGCTGCATCTTGCACAGCCGTCGCTCAGCCGGCAGATCCGCTCCCTCGAATCGGAGCTGGGCGTCGACCTCTTCCACCGGGCTCGCGGCAACGTCTCCCTCACCGCCGCCGGAGAGCGCCTGCTGCCGATCGCGCGTCGCATGCTCTCGGATGCCGAGACCGCCGCGGCCGAGATGGCGGAGCTCGCGGGGCTCACACGCGGTCGCATCCGGCTCGGCGCACCGCCGACGCTCTGCACCTCCCTGGTGGCGGAGGTGCTCGCGAAGTACCACGCCAGCTATCCGGGGATCGAGATCGAGGTGATGGAGCGCGGATCCCGGAGCCTCATCACCGCACTGCTCGAGGGCGTGCTGGATCTCGCGCTCATCGTCACCAGCGTCTCCTCCGGCGCGCGGGCCGTGCTGGAGCGCGAGCCGATCCTGAGCGAACGGCTCGTGGTGGTGTCGTCCGCGGAGCGGCCCGACCCGTTCGGCGGCGCCTCGTCGGTCACGCTTCGCGGGCTCGCCGAGGTGCCGCAGATGATGTTCCCCGAGAGCTACGATCTGCGCTCGGCGGTCGATGCGGCGTTCCGGGCCGAGGGGCTGACGCCGCTCGTGGCCGTGGAGGGCGCCGAGATGGACGCGGCACTCAGCTTCACGAAGCGGGGCATCGGCGTCGCCGTGGTGCCCGCCATGGTGGCCACCGAGCGCTCGCAGCTGCGGGCCACGCCCCTGCAGGATCTGACGCGCACGGTCAGCCTGGCGCGCCGCTCCGACATGGCGCCCACGCACGCGAGCGCGAGCCTGCAGGCCACCATCCGGGAGGTGGCCGACCTCCTCACGGCCCCCGGCGCCGCCCTCTCGCCGCTCGTCTCACGCGTGGGCTGACCCTCCGCCCGATCCGAGATCCGCCCCCGTTCGAGACCGGCTCCGCGCGAGCGCGGATCCGCTGAGCATCGCGCGCGGTGGCGGATCTGCGCTCGCCGGGCCGGGGCGAACTCAGTCGGCGGCGGAATGGACGATCCGGCCGTCGACGACGGTCAGCAGGATCGGCACCCCGGGCAGCTCGTCGGGCGTCGCGTCGACCGGGTCGGCGCCCCAGACCGTGAGGTCGCCCACGGCGCCCGGGGCCAGCACCCCGCGATCGTCGTGACCGCGCGCCTGCGCCGGCCAGAGCGTGTAGGCGAGCAGGGCCTCCTCGCCGGTGAGCCGCTGCTCGGGCTCGAAGACGTGGGCGTGCGGATCGCCGGGCGTGTGCCGGCCCCGCGCCCAGGCCATGCCCAGTCGCGGATCGACCTGCGCCACGGGCCAGTCCGAGCCCAGCACGAGCCTGACGCCCGCGTCGAGCACATCGCGCACCCGGTAGCCGGTGGCGGCGCGGTCCCCGAGCCGGGAGGCCCAGTTGTCGCTGAGATCCTCGGCCCGCCACTGCATGTGCAGCGGCTGCATGGAGGCCGTCACCCCGCTGCCGCGGAGCTGCTCCACGTCGGCGTCCGAGAGCACCTCGAGATGCTCGACGGAGTGGAAGGGCAGTCCGTCCCTCGGCGGCAGCCCGGCGTACACCTCGAGGACGCGGCTCACCGCGTAGTCGCCCACCGCGTGCGTCGCGATGAGCAGGCCCGCCTCGTGATAGGCCCGCACGACCTCGGCGTAGCGGCCCCAATCCGGCCAGAACGCGGCTCCCCCGTCGCCGCGGGCGTCGGGGCGGTGCAGCCAGGCGGTGCCGGTGTCGATGACGCCGTCGCTGAAGAGCTTGATCGCCCCGGTCTGCCAGAGGCGGCCCCGTCGGTCCCTCGTCTCGATGCGCCGCCGCACCGCCGCGTCGTCGTCGCCCACGGCGTGCCAGTGGTGCAGCGTGACGCGGTGATCGAGCTCTCCGCGCCGCTCCAGCTCGTCGAGCATCTCGACCGTGCGCTCGCGCCCGTCCATGATGGCGCCGCCGGTCAGCCCCGCCGCGGCGAGCCGGCGGAACATGTCTCGCAGGCCGTCGCGCTCCTCCTCGTGGGACGGAGCGGGCGCGGCGCCGAAGACCAGCTGGTAGGCGCTGGGTTCGCGCAGCTCGCCCGTCGGGAGTCCGTCCGCGTCGACGACGATCTCGCTGGCGTCGTCGAACGCCCGCGCGCCGCCGATGCCGGCCGCGGCGAGCGCGGGGCGGTTCGCGAGCCCCGTGTGCAGGTCGTAGCAGATGAGCGCGAGGGGCCGTTCGCCCACCGCGGCGTCGAAGAGGTCGCCGCGCAGGCCGCTGCGCTCGAACGGCTCGTACTCGAGGTTCCATCCGCGCAGCCAGGCGCCCTCCGGCAGACGGGCGTGCTCCGCGGCGAGCGCCGCCGCGATCTCCTCGATCGTCCCGAGCCCGCCGAGGTCGACGCCCGCCGTGACCTCGGCGGCCCAGTGCGGATGCGTGTGCGAGTCGAAGAGCCCCGGGGTCACGGTGGCGCCGCCGACGTCCCGCACCGGCACGGCTTCCGCCTCCGCCGCGGCGCGGATCTCCGCGTCGCTTCCGAGCGCCGCGATCCTCCCCCCGCGGATCAGGATCGCCGTGGCGTCCTCGAAGGCGGCGGCGCCCCGCAGCCTCGCCCCGGTGATCGCCAACCCGCCGCCGGCCGCCTCTGCGGCGAGCCCCGTCCCGCCGGTCATGAGCGTCCCGTGACGACGTCGGCGAGGTGGGCGATGGGCGAGGTGGTGGCCCTCCCCCGCAGCTCGGAGCGATCGGCGACGCCGTAGGCCGCGTAGAGCGCCTTCGTCGCGATCCAGCGCAGCGGCTCGGGCTCCCACTTGCGCACCCGGTGGTTCACCCAGGGCAGCGAGACGAGGTCGCTCCGCTCGCCGAGGATCAGGTCGGTGATGGTGCGCCCGGCCAGATTGGTGCTCGTCACCCCCGTGCCCACGTACCCGCCTCCCCAGGCGATGCCGGTCTCCCGGTCGAGGCCCACGGTGGCCGCCCAGTCGCGGGGCACGCCCAGCACCCCCGACCACACGTGGTCGATCGCCGCGCCCCGGGTCGCGGGGAAGAAGCGGTGCAGGATCTCGCTGAGGGTGTCGACCGTGACGAGCGGCGTCTCGCCGTCGAGATCGGTGCGGGATCCGTAGCGGTAGGGCACGCCGCGGCCTCCGATCGCGATGCGGTCGTCCGCGGTGCGCTGCGCGTACATGTAGACGTGGGCGAAGTCGCCGAGCGTCTCCCCATCGCTCCAGCGGAGCTCGTCCCACACCTCGGCGGCGAGCGGTTCGGTCGCGATGAGCGAGGAGTTCATGGGCAGCCAGAGCCGCCGGAGCCCGCTGAGCCCCGCGGTGAACCCCTCGGTCGCGCGCACGACGTATTCCGCGGAGACCGTGCCGCGGGCCGTGCGCGCCCGGTGCGGGGCGATCTCCTCGACACGGGTGCCCTCGTAGATCTCGACCCCCGATCGCTCCACCGCGTCTGCGAGCCCGGCCGCGAGCTTGGCGGGCTGGATCCGGGCGCAGTGCGGATGCCAGACGGCCGCCCGGGTGCCGGCGACGTTGATCTTCTCCGTGGCCTCGGCCGCTTCGAAGAGCTCGAGATCGGTGTGCCGCCACTGCTGCTCGGCGGCGGCGAAGTCGCGGATCCGCTGCTCCTGCGCCGGGGTGTAGGCGACGTTGAACTCGCCGCCCTTCTCGATGTCGGCGTCGATGCCCTCCGCCCGCGCCACGCGGATCACCTCGTCGACGGTGCGGTTCATCTCGGCTTGAAAGCGCTCCGCCGCATCCCGACCGTGCGTCTTGACGTACTGCTCGCGGCCTCCGGTGATGGCGTTGGTCAGCCATCCCCCGTTGCGGCCGGAGGCGCCGTAGCCCACGTGGCGCTGCTCGAGCACCACGACGCGGGCGTCGGGCCTGGCCCGCTTCAGGTAGTAGGCCGTCCACAGTCCCGTGTAGCCGGCGCCGACGATGGCGATATCGGCCTGAAGGTCGCCGGGCAGCTCGGGGCGCGGCTTCGCCGGGCCGATCTGCTCCCACCAGTGCGACACGTTGCCGTTGATCATCCCGAGTTCCTCCATCGAGCAGTTAGAGCAACGATATCGAATCCGGCGCGATCTGGCACGAACGCAACGGATTCCGTCATGGATTCTCGGCTATCTAGGAGATTCCGTCGCGAATCCCGGGTGAGTCAGCAAGCTCCCCGTCGACTCACATCCGCTTCATATGCGAACGCGCCAGAGTAGATCCCAGCAATGCCCCCGCACGCGACCGTAGGAGCCCGATATGCGCCGTCGTACGAAGATCACCATCGCCGTCTCGGCCGTCATCGTCGTCCTCGGCGCGATCGCCGCGATCGCCGGACCGGTGATCTACCGCGACTTCATCGCCGAACCGGCGGCCGAGGCGCCCACGCTCACGGCGGACGAATCGACCCTCGACCCGGGAACGGGCGCGGACGTCGACGCGGACGGCTTCAGCGGCTCATGGGTCGTCGCCGAGGGCTCCGAGGCCGGATACCGGGTCGACGAGGTGCTGAACGGCACCGATGTGACCGTCACCGGGCGCACCACCGAGGTGAGCGGCGACCTCGAGGTGGACGGGCTGACGCTCACCGAGGCCGTGCTGTCGGTCGACGTCGCCTCGATCTCGACCGACAGCGGATCGCGCGACGACTACTTCCGCGACCAGGCGCTGCGCACGGACACTCATCCGACGGCCTCGTTCGCGTTGACCGAGGCGGTGACCGCCGACGAGGCGCCGACCGCGGGGAGCACCTTCGAGTACGAGCTGACCGGGGATCTCACGCTCGCCGGCGAGACGCGCGCGGTCACCTTCACCGCCCAGGCCCGGACCGATGGCACGACCGCGGAGGTGGTGGGCCAGGTTCCGATCGTGTTCGCCGACTTCGGCGTCGCCGCGCCCGACCTCGGCTTCGTCTCGGTGGAGCCCGACGGGTACGTCGAGTTCGATCTCGTGCTCACCAGGGAGTGAACCGCGTACGCTGGTGTCATGTCTGTTTCCGAGTTGTCGGCGAGCACCCAGAACTATCTGAAGGCCGTCTGGACCCTGGCGGAATGGTCCGACGCCCCGGTCACCCCGACGCTCATCGCGGAACGGACGGAGCTGCGGCTCTCCTCGGTCTCGGACGCGGTGCGCAAGCTGACCGCGCAGGGGCTGCTCGAGCACTCGCCGTACGGAGCGGTGGAGCTGACCGAGGCCGGACGCGCCTACGCCGTGGCGATGGTGCGCCGGCATCGGCTCATCGAGTCCTTCCTGGTGAGCGTGCTGGGCTATAGCTGGGAGCAGGTGCACGACGAGGCGGAGCATCTCGAGCACGCCGTCTCCGACTTCATGGTCGACCGGATCGACGAGTACCTCGGCCACCCCGACCGGGATCCGCACGGCGATCCGATCCCGAAGGCCGACGGCACCGTCAGCCTGCCCGATGCGATCCAGCTCTCGGAGGTGCCGGCGGGTTCCACGGTGCTGGTCGAGCGGATCGCGGACGACGATCCCGCACTGCTCCAGTTCTTCAAGGATCGGGGCATCGCTCCGGGCTCGCGGCTCGCCGTCGAGGACGGCGCGCCGTTCTCGGATTCGGTGAACGTCAGGACCGACCCGGCGGCTCCCGAGATCGCGCTGGGCCGCAGCGCGACGCGCGCCCTCTACGTCTCGCGGGAAGACGCGGACGAGGGGCGACCGACCGCATAGGCACCCGCTCGCGCCGCGTCCTCGCCGCGGGCGTTCGGACCCGGCCGCTACAGGTCGGTCTCCGGGCCGTCGACCCCGGTCAGCTCGCCCGACTCGTCGAACTCGAAGGTCCAGTTCCAGGTCTCCGCGAGCGGCTTCCGAGACGCCGAGTCGCCGAAGTACCGCACCGTGAACGGGATATCGACCGAGACGCTGTGGGAGCCGTCGGCGCTGAACGTCCAGCTCTCGTTGATGCTCGGCGCGCCGTCGACCTCGGCCACCGTGTAGCGGGTCGCATCTCCGGCGCCGCTCCGCTGCGGGTGGAGCAGTTCCTCCGGCAGAGCCGTCCAGTCGGCGGGGTTCTCGATGTGCGGCGCGAGCTGGCGCTCGCGGGCCGCATCGGTCTCGCGGCTGTCGAACGTCACCCAGACCGCGGCCAGCCCCAGCCCCCGCTCGAGGAAGGCTTCCGGCGTGTCCAGGATGTCGAGGTACTCTCCCTCTTCGCTGCGCTCACGCCACACCTCCGGGCCGGTCTCCTCGACCGCGTGCACGTGCGCCTCGTCGTGGTCGTGCCCGTCGGAGCCGCTTCCCGCCTGGGCCCCCTGCTCGGTCCCGGACGCGACGACCGGCGATTCCTCGGGGTTCGTGGTGTTCGCCGTCGACCACCACAGCAGGGCTCCGGCGGTCGCCAGCACCGCGACGGCGACCGTCGCCCCGGCGATGATCCAGGTCTTCCTCGTCATCGGCGCGGCTTACCGATGTAGGTCTCGGGCTTCACGTCGCCCCAGTAGTTTCCGACGCTCTTCTTGATGAGGAAGTGGTTGTGCGGCGCCGAGGTGCAGCCGCTCATGCCCTCCGTCGCGATCTGCTGCCCCGCTTTGATCCTCGCACCCGCCTTGATGCCCAGTGCCTTGCTGGATCCCCGGGCGACGTGGTTCACGCTCGAATACCGCGTCTTGCCCTTGTACTTGTGCCGGATGATGACGGTCTGGTTCTCTCCCCGCCACCAGCCGGGGTTCACCACGCATACCCAGGGGACGCCGCCGCCGTCTCCGCCGACCTTCACCACGACCCCGGTGTAGGGCGAATAGATCGGCCCGCCCGCCGTCGAATTGATGTCGACGGAGTAGCCGTCGTGGTAGCCGTAGCCGTACTTCCGCGTGTCGGTCGGCCAGGCCCATCCGTTCTTGTTCCTCGGCCCGCGCAGTCCCTTGATCGACGCCGGCTCGCTCGTCACGGCCTTGTCGTAGAACCCGGTCCGCTTGCCCGTCACCTTGACGCGGATCAGCCGGCCGTTGTGGGCCTTCGTGAGCTTCAGCGACGACTTGGTCGCCTTCGGGATCCTCTTGCCCCCGCTGTACCACTGATAGGTGAACTTGGTGCCCGAGGTCCAGGAGCCGCGCTTCAGCTTGAGCGTGGCCCCGGCCCGCACGGTGCCGGTGATCCTGGGCTTCGTGCTGGCGAGGGTGCCCTTGATCGTGATCTTCGGGGTTCTCGCCGAGGTCTCCACACCGGGGGCGTACGCGGATTTCGACTGCGAGACGCGCACGCTGATGCGCTTGCCGAGATCGCTCGGCGTGAGCAGGTAGCTGGTCCCCGTCCGGCTGCTGACGATCTTCCCGTCGCGCAGCCAGTTGATCTTGAGCGCGGTGTTCAGGCTCGGCTTCGCCGTCGTGACCGTCAGCCGCTCGCCCACTTTCATCAGCCCGGAGATGCGCGGAGAGAGCTTGGGCAGGATGCCCTGGCTGACCAGCGGGGTGGGCGCGGAGGTGCCGACGATCTTGGCGCCCGACGACGACGTCTGCGTCACCTCGACCCTGAGTTCGCTGAGGAGGTCCGCGGATCTGATCGTGTACGCTTCTCGCATCGACGCCGCATCCTTGCGACGTTCGCCGTTGCGGAGCCAACGGAAGGTGGGCTCGTAGCCGGGCCTCGCCTCGAACTGCGCGGTGAGCACCTGCCCGACCCGGATCACTCCCGACACGACGGGCGCGCCCGAGGCGTCGGCGATCGTCGGCGCGAGCTGCGCCGTGTTCGCGGAGAGCACCACCCAGGGGCGCTCGGCTCCGTCCGCCGCGGCGCCGTCGAGCGACTCCGAGGGGACGTCCTCCTCACCGTCGCCGGCGCCGTCGCCGCCCTCGGAGACCTCGCCGTCCCCGGAGGTCTCGGGCTCCCCTGGCGTCGCGGCCGTCTCGGCCCCGTCTGCGGCCGCATCGCTCCCGTCGCCCGCATCGGTCACCCGCACCGCGATCTCGGGGTCCCCCGCCGGCACGGGCTCGTAGGTGTAGCTGCGGTCCGTGGCTCCGGCGATCTCCTCGCCGTCCCGCAGCCACTGGTACTCGAAGTCGGGCTCCCCGTCCACCGTGAGCTCGATCGTGCGGTCCGGCTGCGCGACGCCCAGGAGGGTGGGCTGCTCGCCCGGCGCGAATTCGCCTCCGCCCGAGAGCGCCTCGGAGCCGGCGCCCGGATCCTCGGATCCCTGCTCGGTGGCCTGCGAGGCTCCCCCGTGCAGCGGCACGGTGAGCGCGGACGCGAGCAGCGCGATCGCTGCGGCAGCGGTCAGTGAACGACGCCACGCGCCCTTCGGCGCGCGCAAGATCTTACCCCCGGTCTCATCCATAACTCTGTAGCTTAGCCTGAGAGTTATCTGGGTGTCGATCCCGTGTCGGCAAAAACTCCTTCCGGCAAGGAAATGATTACCCTCTGTTCACCCGGCCGCCGCCGAGAAACGGCGACACGCCGAGCACGATCGCGGCGGGTATCGGCCCGGCGCGGCCTACTTGCCCTGGTTCTTGAGCCGCGAGGCGGCGCGCGCCCGGGAGGTCGCGTCGAGCTCGACCTTGCGGATGCGCACGGCGTCCGGGGTCACCTCCACGCACTCGTCCTCGCGCGCGAACTCGAGGCACTCCTCCAGCGTCAGCTGGCGCGGCGGCGTCATCGACTCGAAGGAGTCGGCGGTCGCGGAGCGCATGTTCGTGAGCTTCTTCTCCTTGGTGACGTTCACGTCCATGTCCTCGTTGCGCGAGTTCTCGCCGATCACCATGCCCTCGTAGACCTCTTCGGTGGGCTGCACGAAGAACGTCATCCGCTCCTGCAGGTTGATGATCGCGAACGGGGTCGCCACGCCGGCGCGGTCGGCCACGATCGAGCCGTTGTTGCGGGTCACGATGGGGCCGGCCCACGCGTCGTAGCCGTGCGAGATCGCGTTGGCGATGCCCGTGCCACGGGTGATCGTCATGAACTCGCTGCGGAACCCGATGAGCCCGCGCGAGGGCACGATGAACTCCATGCGCACCCAGCCGGTGCCGTGATTCACCATGTTCTCCATGCGGCCCTTGCGCGCGGCGAGCAGCTGGGTGATCGCGCCGAGGTGCTCCTCCGGCGTGTCGATGGTGAGGTGCTCGTAGGGCTCGTGGGTCTTCCCGTCGACCTCCTTGGTCACCACCTGCGGTTTGCCGACGGTCAGCTCGAAGCCCTCCCGGCGCATGTTCTCGACGAGGATCGCGAGCGCCAGCTCACCCCGGCCCTGCACCTCCCAGGCGTCCGGCCTGCCGGTGTCGAGCACGCGCAGCGAGACGTTGCCGATCAGCTCGCGGTCGAGGCGGTCCTTGATCATCCGCGCCGTGAGCTTGTGCCCCTTCACCTTGCCGACGAGCGGCGAGGTGTTGGCGCCGATCGTCATCGAGATCGCCGGCTCGTCCACGGTGATGGTGGGCAGCGGGCGCACGTCCTCCGCATCGGCGATGGTCTCGCCGATGGTGATGTCCTCGATGCCGGCGATCGCGACGATGTCTCCGGGGCCCGCCTCCTCCGCGGGATAGCGCGTGAGCGCCTTGGTCAGCATCAGCTCGGTGATGCGCACGTTCTGCACGCTGCCGTCGTGCCGCACCCAGGCGACCGTCTGCCCCTTCTTGATCGTGCCGTGATGCACCCGGAGCAGGGCGATCCTGCCGAGGAACGGCGAGGAGTCGAGGTTCGTCACGTGGGCCTGCAGCGGGTGCTCGTCGTCGTGCTGCGGCGCGGGCACGCGCTCGATGATCGTCTCGAACAGCGGCTCGAGATCCGGGTTGTCGGGCAGCTCGCCGTCGCCGGGGCGGGCGTGGCTCGCGGCGCCGGCTCGGCCCGACAGGTAGACGGTCGGCACGTCGAGCACCGCGTCGACATCGATATCCGGGTGATCCTCCGAGAGGTCGCTGGCGAGCCCGAGCAGCAGATCCTGCGCCTCGCTCTCCACCTCCTCGATCCGCGCGTCGGGGCGGTCGGTCTTGTTCACAGCCAGGATCACCGGCAGGTGCGCCTCGAGCGCCTTGCGCAGCACGAAGCGGGTCTGCGGCAGCGGGCCCTCGGAGGCGTCGACCAGCAGCACGACGCCGTCGACCATCGAGAGCGCCCGCTCGACCTCGCCGCCGAAGTCGGCGTGTCCGGGCGTGTCGACGACGTTGATGACGATGGGACCGCCCGTCGCGTGCGCGCCCTCGTAGGTGATGGCCGTGTTCTTGGCCAGGATCGTGATGCCCTTCTCGCGTTCGAGATCGTTCGAGTCCATCACGCGGTCGTCGACGTCGGCGTGCGCGTCGAAGCTGTTGGTCTGACGCAGCATGGCGTCGACGAGGGTGGTCTTGCCGTGATCGACGTGGGCGACGATGGCGACGTTGCGGAGGTCTGCGCGGGTGGCGAGAGCCATAGGGTGGTTCCTAACGAGTGGAAAACAGGCAGCGTTCGATTCTACATGGCATGAAAAGGTCTGTCGGGCTACCCAGTCGAGCTACTAAACTTCCCCCTGGTCGGTAGGGAACCTGACCGCATTCATGCGGGGCTCGTGGGGCGCGTTCGTAAAGGAGCATCATGTCGTTCAGTCGTGTCGCAGAGATCGTCCGAAACTCAAGACTCGGAAGTATCGCAGTGGCCACCGCCCTGCTGCTCACGGCGAGTCTCGGGGTCGCCCCAGCCTACGCAGAAGAGCCTGCGGAGCAGACCGGAGCGCAAAATGCGCAGGCGCTCGCACCGGGGACGACCTTCACTCGCGTGCTCCAGCAAAGCGCCACTCTGAAGGGTCAGCTCTACTTCATCGCCGACGACGGGGCACGAGGGCTGG
Source organism: Leucobacter weissii (assembly GCF_017565745.1). Classification (GTDB taxonomy): domain Bacteria; phylum Actinomycetota; class Actinomycetes; order Actinomycetales; family Microbacteriaceae; genus Leucobacter; species Leucobacter weissii. The sequence continues at coordinate 185,211 of NZ_JAGDYM010000003.1, read as the reverse complement.
AACTCTGGCGCAGCAACGGCACCGCGGCCGGCACGGCGCTGGTGCAGGATCTGACGCCCGGGAGCGGCAGTTCCTTCTCCGCAAGCGAGACCGTGCAGATCGCCGCAACAGACGCCTGGCTCTACGTTCGGGCGAACGGGAAGCTCTACCGCACCAGCGGCACCTCGGGACTGACGCTCATCAACACCGGCGGGCATGCGCCGAGTTCGCTCGCCGCCGCCGGTTCAACGCTCTTCGTGCACCATTCCTCGGGTACCGTCGACACGCATCGCCTCTACCGCGTTGCCGATGCCTCCGCCCAGTACCAGCAGGTTCGAGCGATCAATCGGATCTCCGGTCTCACTACGGCCGGCTCGCACGCATACTTCTCCGCGAGCGAGACGGGCAACGACTTCGAACTCTGGCGCAGCGACGGCAGCGCCGCCGGTACCGTTCGCGTTGCCGACGCGATCCCGGGCACGGCTCAAGGAGTAGACCCGCACAGCATCACGGCGGTGGGCAACCGCGTCTACTTCACCGGTCGCACTGCGACGAGCCCGCTCAGTCAGCTCTGGACGAGCGACGGCACGGCCACGGGTACCCGCATGCTCACGAATTTCACCAATGCGCCACTCACGAGCGCCTTCATCAACAGCTCGTTCCAGGCGGTCGGCAACACCCTGTATTTCACCGCCACAACAGCGAAGCACGGGCATGAGCTCTACACTGCGGTCGGTACGAAGGTGTCGCTCGTGAAGGATCTCACCCCAGGCACGGCTTCCTCTCGGATCAGCCACCTCACCGCCTTCGGAAGCAGGCTCGCCTTCTACCTCGGGGATTCGGAGGGTCGGGGAAAGGCGAGTCAAGAGAAATCTCTCTGGGTGAGCAACGGCACGGCGAAGGGCACCGCGCGCTTCCATTCAGAATCACAAGGCTCGCTCCTCAACGGAGCCGTCGCCCAGGACCTGCCTATTGTCGTAGTCAACGGTCGGCTGCACTTCATGACCCGCGGCGACTACAGCAGTGGCATGTTTGTGCACGGCAAGGGCTACCGGCTCTGGCGTTCGCAGGGGACGGCGGCATCCACCTTTCAGGTCGCGGCACGCTCGTCGGTCCGAGCCCCGCTGTTCATCGGAGCCGCAGGCAGCCGGATCCTCTACATCGCCCCGAGCTCGACCGCGGCTGGTCTTAAGGGCACCGCCCAGTTCTACGACACGAGCACCAAGCCGGCGAGCATCAAGCGACTGAAGTCGCCGCGCATCGTCGGCACCGTGGCGGTGAGCAGCGCATTCAGCCGCTCCGTGAAGGCGCACCCCGGCAGGTGGAGTCGCGGGTCGGTGAGCTACCGTTGGTTGAAGAGCGGGAAAGAGAGCGGCACAGCCCGCTCGATCGCACTGTCACCCGCGGACGCCGGTAAGAAGCTCGTGCTCGAGGTGCGAGTGCGCAGCGTGGGTGCGCCGGATGTCGTGTTCCGCACGAAGGCGAAGCGCGTGCTGCGGACGTTCTCAACGCTCTCGAGTCCGTCGATCATCGGTACGGTGAAGGTCGGGCGCACGCTTACCGCGAGCAAGCCGAATCTCACCCCGCGACCGAGCAAGATCCGCTACCAGTGGTACGCGAACGGCAAGAAGATCAAGCGAGCCGACAAGCGCAGCTTCGTCGTCAAGGCCGCGCACCGCGGAAAGAAGATTTCGGTGCGAGCGACAGCGACAAAGAAGAACTATCTCGCCCACACCACGCGTTCGAAGACGAAGCGGGTGCGCTGACCCGGGCGAGGGGGTGCGCGGGCTGCCGGGCGCGGGGGTGCGCGGGGGATCTTGTCACATGAGCGGCTTCGGAGTGCGGTACGCTTGCCGACCGCACGACGAAGACGCTCCGGAGGGATGAGATCCCCCGCGCACCCCCGCGCCCGGCAACCCGCGCACCTTCACACCCCGCCCGGGCGCTTCGACAGGCTCAGCGACCGGGGCAGGCTCAACGACCGGGGGCAGGCGCTCAGCCCCAGTGGGGCGGGCGGTCCTGGCGCAGGCGGGCGTCGTTCTCCGCCTCCCCGCGCGGCTCCTCGGGCGGGTCGTGCGGCTCGGGATCCGACCCCGCGGGCGGGGGCAGCGTCGCGCGGCGCGGCCGACGCCGATCCTCTGCCCCGCTCCGAGTGCGCCCCGACTCCCCCGGATCATCCTCGATCCTCGCGCAATGGGTCATTTGCGGCCCTTATGCCCGGGGGAAAACGACCACGAGTGACCCATCGCGAGCATCGTCAGGTCAGAAGAGCGTGCCGGTCGGCTGCACCGCGGTGTCGACAGCGTCGGCGGCCGCAGCGTCGTCCGGATCGTCAGCCGAGTAGCCGAGGATGCCCGCGACCCGCAGGGCCACGCGCTCCGGATCCGCGAAGAGGTCGAAGCTGTGCACGCGATGGTAGTGCCAGCCGAGCCGGCGCAGCACCGAGGGCCGCAGGCGCAGCGCCTCGCGCAGGCTCTGCCCCGTGCCGCCGAGGTCGAGGTCGACCGCGATGGCGCGGGTGCCGAGCGACGCCGCCAGCGGGATGACCCCCCGGTAGTCGAGGGCGACCGTGAGACCCATGCGCTCGAGCCGGTCGGCGAGCTCGCCGAGCATCGGGTCACGCTCGGCCGGAAGCGAGTCCGGCTCTGGTGCCGGATGCTCGAGCGCCAGCAGCTCGGCCAGCTCGACCATGCCGTGCTTGATCCTCGCGGTATCGAGATCGGCCGGGCGGAAGCAGCTGACGATGGTCATGGCGCGGCGGGCGCGGGTCATCGCGGTCGCGATCAGCCGCTCCCCGCCGGGCCGCCCGAGCGTGCCGAAGTTCGAGAGCACACGCCCGTGCGGGGTGCGGCCGTAGCCGATGGAGAAGATCACCCGGTCCCGGCTCTGGGCCATCGCCTGCTCGAGCGTGAGCACCGCGAACGGCTCGGCGCGCTCGCCCAGCAGGAACTCCCGGTACTGGGGGAACTTCGAGAAGGCCTGCAGCACCGACTGGTAGGTGCGCACGGCGTGGCGCTCGCTGGCGGTGATGACCATGAGCGACTCGCGCGGGCGCTCGCTCGCGTGCTCGAGGACGAGCTGCACCACCCGCTCGACCTCGGCGTCGGTGCTCTCCACCGCGCCCGTGTGGGGGTCCGGCAGGCCCTGCCCGTTCGGGACGATCTCGAGCTTGATGCTCGAGTGGCCGAGGAAGGTGCCGGCCCACGGCAGCGACACGATCTCCCCGCCGTAGAAGCGGGTGTTCACCAGATGGGTGAGATCCTCGCCGCCGGCGCGATAGCTGCGGGTGAGCGCCAGCTCCGGCAGCACCTGCCCCAGCTGGGCGAACGCGGAACGGGCGTGGAGCACCTCGCGGTCGCTGTGGTGGGGCGGTTCGGCGCCGGGGGCGCGCACCGCGATCTCGAAGGGCGCGGGCGTCTGCGTCACGGCGTCGCCGAAGGCGACCACCTGCCGCGAGCGGCGGATGGCGCCCAGGTTCTCGGCGAGCGTCGTGGCTCCGGCGTCGAGGAGGATCGCGGTGTCGAAGCGCATGGCGTCCGGCAGCTGCGCCACCTCGTAGGGCGACATGACCCACACGGGGGCGAGCACGCCGAGCAGCGTCGGGGCGTCCTCCGCGAGACGCCGCAGCGAGACGCCGCCGCTCCGCAGGATGTCGCGCAGGGCGACGGCCTCCTGCCGCACGTCCGACACCGTCACGCGCCAGGCATCCGCGAGCTTCGCCGCGAGCTGGGATCCGCCGGCGCCGGCGTGCGCGTCGTCGACGAGACGGAAATCGGCTTCGAGGCGCTCCACGACGCCGGTGTTGGCGCTGAGCAGCGACTGATTGGTCTGCAGCATGCGTTCGAGCGCCGACTGCCACCACGCCTGCTCGAGTTCGGCGGCCACCGACTCCGCGGGCACGTGGCGCGCCGAGAGATCGTCCAGGAGCGGCTCGAGATGCGCGGCGCGCAGCCGCTCGACGATCGCCGTGCGCTCCTGGATGTTGTGCAGCACCTCGCTCTCCCGGGCGAGGTCGATGCTCCGCCTCGCGAGGGTCGCGAGCGGCAGCGAGCGGAGCTTCTGGGACTCGTGCTCGTGCCCGAGGATCCGGTCGAGCTCGTCCAGATCCTGGTAGGCGGCCTGGAACGCGGTAGCCACGTCGGCGATGCCGAGCGTCACCTGCGGGCGCGCCCCGGTCACCGTGGAGTAGCGCTGCCAGAGCAGCCGCTGCTGCTGGATCTGCACCAGCCGCGCGTACATGTCGCCCACGTGGACGCCGGGGCGCACGTACTCCCGGGCGAGCTTGCGCAGCCGCTTGCGGTTTCCGCTCGACATCTCCTCGCCGCCGCGCGGCGCGTGCGCCGCGATGACCTCGGTCAGGGAGCGGTCGTAGACCTCGGGCGTGAAGCGGTCGAGGGTCTCGCGGATGCCGAGCAGGAGCCGCAGGTAGACGCCCAGCTCGGCGATCGTCTCGTAGGGGCGCAGCGTGGTCTGCTCGATGGTCTCGTTGGCCATCGAGATCAGCCGCGGCAGCTGCGACTCGGCGAGGTCGACGGCGAGCGCGTAGGCGGATCGCGCGGCCTCGGTGGTGTTGAAGCTCACGCCGTACCAGGGCGAATCCTCGGGACCGTACTGGAACTGGCCGAGCCTGGCCGCCTCGGTGATGTCCTCGGCGATGCTGCTGCGATCGAGCGTCAACTGGCCGAGCGCCTGATCGTCGAGCCGCACGGCCGTGCGGGGCGGGTTCGGGAGCAGCGCCAGGCCGGTGAGCTCGCGCAGGGCCTGCAGCGGCGACACCCCGAAGCGGGGATCCTTCTCGTTCAGCGCGGTCCGGTAGTCGGTCAGCACGCCGCGGAGCCGCAGGAGCGCCTCGTCGACCTCGCGCATCGACTCGGCGGCCGCGGTCTCGTTGCGGCCGATGGCCTCCACGAGGTTGCGTCGCAGCAGGCGGGGGGTGACGGCCAGTCCGTTCAGGCCGACGCGGTTCAGCCGGTGGGCCACGCCGTCGAGGGTGGCGCGCCGCGGCGAGACGACGAGCACGCGCCGATCCGCTCGCGCGAGCGCGCCGATCGCGTTGACCGCAGTCTGGGTGCCGCCCGCTCCGGGCAGGGTGCGGACGACGATGGAGTGCCCGGCCTCGATCTGGGCGAGCACGTCGTCCTGCTCGGCATCGGCGTCGTACAGGCGATGGTCCGTCTCGGGCGAGCGCTCGTCGGGCGCGGGAGCCGTGACCGGGCGGTAGGCGCGGTCGAGCTGGGCGGCGGCCACCTCGCTGCCGCAGATCGCCGCGAGGATCGGGGAGTCCAGCGTGCGGGCGTCCGCCGCCATCCGCCGGGAGACGCCGGAGAACGAGGAGGCCACGAGCCGGGGCTCCACCACGAAGCCGGGCACGCCGACCACCATCTGCCGCAGGCGGTCGATCACCGGCTGGGGCTTGAACACCCCTTCGGACTGCGAGAGCTCGAGCAGCGAGGCGGCGTTGACGGCGATGCCGAACTGCTCGCGCAGCGTCGCCAGGAGCTCGGGGTTGACGCTGGGATGCTTCTTGAGCTTCAGCTCGAAATCCCGCCCGTACCGGCGGATCGCCAGGGGCCGCAGCAGCACGGGGGCGCAGAAGTCCTCGCCCTCGAAGGTCCACTTCGCGATGCCGACGCCGAGGTGCACGGTCTCGAGGCCGCGCACGGTGCGCATCTCGATGGCCTTGTCCGTGACGCGCGCCGCGGCCTGACGCGCTTGGCGCAGGGCGAGGTCGTCGCGGATGAGTGCCGAGAGCAGGATCTTCTGGCCCGTGATGAACTGCGGGAGCCCGGCCGGGTGCGCGTGCGAGAGATCGATGCGGTTCGCCGGATGGTCCTCGAAGTGGGTGAGCGGGCTGCGCCCGCCGATCGCGGCCAGCTCCGCGCGCCAGGTCTCGTGCTCGGCGGCGAAGGAGTCGACCGCGACCACGGCGCCGGTCGCCGCCTCGGGGGTTCCGGAGCCGTCGGGCCGGGGCTTCGGCGCCAGGGCCCCCTCGGTCGCGGGCGCGGCGGAATCGGCCGTCGAGGCCTCCGTTTCGCTCATAGCGCCCTGCTTCCGGCGTCGATCAACACTCCACACACCGCCACACTACGGAAGGACCGCGGAATATCGCGGAATCCGCGCGGTGTTTCGCTGCGGCGCTCAGCAGGATCCCAGCGGATCGCTCACCGGGATCTCACTTCGGCGGCTCGGCCTCCGCGGGGATGGGGGTGGCCACCTCGTGCGTGCCGCGGACCCTCGAGACCAGCGCCATCAGGTGGTAGACGGCGACCGCGGCGATCGTGCCGAGCGCGATGCCGTTGAACACGACGGTGCCGAGCTCGATCGTGAAGTCGGCGATGCCGACGATGAGGGCCACCGCGGCCGGGAACTGGTTGATGGGCTTCGAGAAGTCGACGCCGTTGTCGATCCAGATCTTCACGCCGATGAGGGCGATGAGCCCGTAGAGCGCCACCGTCACGCCGCCGAGCACGCCGGGCGGCACCGAGAAGATGATCGCGCCGACCTTCGGCGAGAAGCCGAGCAGGATCGCGATGACGCCGGCCACCCAGTAGGCGGCGGTGGAGTAGACGCGGGTGGCGGCCATGACGCCGATGTTCTCGCCGTAGGTCGTGGTGCCGGATCCTCCGCCGAAGCCGGCGAGCGTGGTCGCCAGACCGTCGGCGAGCAGGGCGCGCCCGGTGACCGGGTCGAGATCGCGCTTCACCATGAGCCCCACGCTCTTGATGTGCCCGACGTTCTCCGCCACGAGCACCAGCACGACGGGCAGGAACGCGGGCAGGATGCCCCAGAGGGAGGGATCGGCGAACGGGTTGCCGGGCAGGTGGAAGTCGGGCAGCCCGAACCAGGCGGCATCCGCGACCGCATCGAAGCCGACCAGGCCCAGGAGCGCGGCGACGACGTAGCCGACCACCATGCCGAGCACGATGGAGAGACGACCGATGAGCCCGCGGAACAGCACCGTGATGAGCAGGATCGCCGCGAGCGTGACCAGCGCCACCGCGGAGGAGAGCCCCTGGTCGACGCCCGGGTTGCTCGCCGGATCGCCGGTCCAGTTGTTGCGGACGGCGGGCGCGAGGTTGAAGCCGATGAGCGCGACGATCGCTCCCATCACGACGGGCGGCATGAGCGCGTTGATCCAGCCGGTGCCGAAACGGTGCACGATCAGGCCGACGATCGCCAGGAGCACGCCGATCGCGAGGATGCCGAACGATGCGCGGGCGAGATCCCCGCCGCCGGCGGTCGCGGCGAGCACCGGCGCGATGAACGCGAAGGAGGAGCCGAGATAGCTGGGCAGCCGATTGCCGGTGAGCACGAGGAAGAGCAGGGTGCCGAGACCGGAGAAGAACAGCGTGGCCGTGGGGCTGAAGCCCGTGATGAGCGGCACCAGGAAGGTCGCGCCGAACATCGCGACGACGTGCTGCGCGCCGAAGCCGATGGTCTTGGGCCAGCTGAGGCGCTCCTCGGGCAGGACGATCGCGTCCGGTCGGACGCTCCGGCCGTCGCCGTGCCGCTTCCAGCTCCAGGTCGTGGTCATGCGGTTCTCCTCTGAACTCCTCCGCGGCACTCGCGCGGGCGGCCCCCGGCGTGCACGCCGAATACGACTCTAGGGCATGTCCCGACAATCCTCGCCGTCGCGGGCCATGCCCCGGCGGCACGGCCGGGCGGGAGACGGCGGCTACTCCGCGGCGAGGTAGACCTTGCGGATGTGGTCCTCCACGGTCCAGCGCGTGCGGGTGCCCGCGGTGAGGCGCATCACATCGCCGGTCTTCACGTCGACGCTGCGGCCCTCGTCGAGCAGTTCGACCGTGGCCCCGCCGGAGATGACGACGAACAGTTCGTCGATCTCGGTGTCGACCACGGCGCCGTCGCGGAGCTCCCAGATGCCGACCTCGGCTCCGCCGATCGCGCCGAGGTCGATCGCCCCCTGCCGGGGGGAGCCGTGGTCGATCTCCGCGGCGGGCACGGGCTCCAGCGGCACGATCGCGCCGCGGCCGTGCACGACGCCGTTCTGTCCCCCGGGCAGCAGTTCGGTCATGAGTCGAACCCCGCCCGGCCGCTCGGAGCAACGCAGCGCGTTGCGCGGCCGCGGCGCGTGGCCCGGTGACGGGCCACGAGAACATCGCGGTCGACGGAGAGCATCATGAGTCGAACCCCAATCCCACGGCATCGAGCGTCTTCAGCAGCACGTTGCGCCTGCCGTTGTTGTGGTCGGCCTGGTCGAGCGACCAGCGGGTGAGGTTGATGCCGATCGAGGCCAGCGGCTCGGGCGGGAACGGCAGTGGGACGTCCCGCACCATCTCGAGCTCGGTGCGCTCCGTGGTGCGCCCCTCGAGACGGTCGACGATGACGTCGGCGGCGAAGTGGGTCGCCCCCACCCCGAGACCGGTGAACCCGGCCACGTACTGCACGCGTCCGCCGTGCGCCTGCCCCCAGAAGGCGCAGAATCTCGTCGAGGTGTCGATCACTCCCGCCCAGCGGTGCGTGAACTTCACGCCGGCCAGCTGCGGGAAGGTGGTGAAGAAGTGGCTCGCGAGCTTGCGGTGGCTCTCCGGTCGATCCTCGTATTCGCGCTTGATCCGTCCGCCCGGGAAATAGACGGCGTCGTAACCGCCCCAGAGGATCCGGTTGTCCTTGGTGAGCCGCGAGTAGTGGAACTGGTTGGCGCCGTCGGCCAGGCCCTCCCGCCCCGACCAGCCGATCGAGGCGAGCCGCTCGTCGCTCAGCGGTTCGGTCAGCAGCACGTAGTCGTAGACGGGCACGGTGTGGAAGGCGTACCGCTTCAGCAGCGAGGGGAACACGTTGGTGCACAGGGCGACCTTGTCGGCGCGCACGAGGATCCCCTCGGCGGTCTCGAGCTCGATCGCCTCGTCCGGCCGGCCGGCCAGGCGGGTGATCCTGGTCTCCTCGTGGAGTTCGACGCCGATCTCGGCCGCGTGCCGGGCCAGCTCGGCCGCGAGCTTCGCGGGATGCACATTGGCGTTCTCGCGCGGCGAGAACACCCCGCCGAGGAAGGTCGGCGAGTCGATCCGCGCCCGGACGGCATCGGCGTCGAGCACGACGTGATCCTCGTCGGCCGCGTCGATCCCCTCGAACTCGTCGAGCTGGTAGGGCTCGTTGGCGACCGACAGCTGCCCGGTGCGCTCGAAGTCGACGTCGAGCTCGTGCTCGGTCACGAAGCGCTCGATCGCGTCGAGGTTCTCGTGCCCGAGGCGCGCAAGCGCGTCGACCTCGTCGGGCCAGCGGGCCTCGGCGTTCGGTTCGCCGTGGGTGATGCTCGCCTCGCAGAAGCCGCCGTTGCGGCCCGACGCCGCCCAGCCCACGCGCTTGGCCTCGAGCAGCACGACCCGTCGCTCGGGGTGCTCGGTCTTGAGCTTGATCGCGGTCCAGAGCCCGGCGTAGCCGCCGCCCACCACCGCGTAGTCGGCGTTGAGGTCACCGCCCAGTCTCGGATAGCGGGCGGCGCGCTCCGCGACATCCTCGATCCAGAAGCAGGAGAGCCTCGTCTCGGCGAGCGACGCGTCGATGATCGCGTCCGCCGGTCGGTTCTTCTCAAAAACGGTGGGTTCCATGATCCCTATCACTCTCGGTTCGTCGTCGGCTGGGCTTCGGCGCCTATTTCGTCGGCGGCTTCGTGATGGCGCCGGTCGCGAGCCCGACGGCCAGCCCGGCCGGCAGCCAGAGCCAGAACTGCGTGAGCAGGCTGAGCCCCACCCCGACGACCGCGCCGATCGCGAGGCCCAGGAGCACCTGCTTCCTCCGCGCCTCGGGCGACGGCTCGGGGGTGCGACCCCCTCGGGTCTTCGCGTTCATGCCCCCAGCCTATCCCGGGAACCCGGCCGGGGCATGGGCGGATCCCAGGAGATCCCCGGGCACGAGCCCGCGGCCGAGCGGCCGCCGACCCGGGCAGCGGCGTTCCGGATGCGGACGTCCGGGGACTCCCGCGTCAGCGGACGGCCATCGTGCGCTGGATCTTCGAGGTGCCGCGCACCCGCGCCGCCCCGGCCGCGGCGAGCAGCGGCTCGATGCGGTCGAGGATCGCAGGATCCGCGCCGGGCATCACCTCGGCCTCCCACTCCCGCCAGGACTGTCGGCGCCCGCTGAGCTCGTTGGTCGCGCGGACCCGGTCATCGGCGAGCTCGACGAGCTCGGCGCCGGAGTCGCCCCCGACGCGCGCGACCGTCCGCTCGGTGTGCAGCAGCGCGATCCTGCGCAGTCGCTCGAACCCCTGCGCCCCGATGCGCTCGGCGATCTCGGCGCGCAGACCGGCAGGCGGCTGCTCGGAATACGGCCAGAGCAGTTCGCGCGCGCCGCCGTCGCCCTTCTCCTTGAGATGCCAGCCCTCGTCCTTTCCGCCGCGCCGCCGCCGCACGGCGACCCGCAGCCGGCCGAGCGACAGCTCCGGGGTGTCGAAGTATCCGGCCTCCAGCTCGTACCGCTCCTGCGCGCCGAGGACCATGCCGAGCGCTTCGAACGCCGCGGCGGAGGGCAGCTCCTCCGTCGACCCCACCTCGTACTTGCGCTCGATCTCGAAGGACTCGGTGGCGTCGCTGTGGCTCATCGCGTTCAGCATAGGGGTCGCACGGTCGAGGTGGCAACGACCGCGGGGCGCCGGGGCCTACACTGTCGCTCATGGACGAGGTCGAGGCTCGGGCCGGGCGCGCCTGCGCGGAGGCCCGGAGCCGGCTGCGCGATGCGGGCATCCCACCGGAGGCGCTGGCGGACTGGGTGCCGGAGGGCCGCCGTCTGCTCGTGCTGCGACGGCCGGCGGTGCTGCGCCCCCTCGGGGAGGTGTGGCGGCTGGGGGTGCTGCTGCTCGGCACCGAGCGCGGGCTGTACGCGGTCGGACGGATCACGCGGGCCGCGGAGCGCGGACGGGCGGGCTACCAGTCCGTCTCCCAGGAGGAGCGCCGCGAGATCGCGGGGGCCGCCCTGCGCGGCGGCTACGCTGCGGGCACCGCCGTCAACTTCGATGCGATGCCGCTCGATCTCGCCTCTCCGCCGCCGCCGGAAGCGGTCTCGCCGCTCGGCCGCTCGGGCGGCGAGCTCCGTGTGCGCTGGCGCGCCGGGGCTCCGCTCGAGAGCGCGCCGACCCTGGAGTCCTATCTCGCCGAGCGGGTGCAACTGCTGACCCGCCCGGTCTCTTAAGGGACTCTCATTTTTCTCCTACACGGCGCTCATCTTGAGTCATTAGCTTTGCAGATGCCCAGGAAATCGAAGGACCTGCAACCGAAGGAGCAGAACATGAAGACCCGCAGTATTCTCGCCGGAGCCGCAGCGGCGGCGCTCATCGCCACCGCGGTCCCCACCACGGCGTTCGCAGATGACAACGTGAACCGCACCGGCAACTACACGGTGCGCGCCGGCCAGACGATCGACGGCAATCTCACCGTGCGGAACGGCAACGTGGTCGTCTACGGCGAGGTCGACGGCAACGTCCGCCAGGTCGGCAAGGGCTCCGTCATCGTCAAGCGAGGCGGCGACGTCGACGGCAACATCACCGAGAGCGGCTCGGGCAGCGTGAAGATCTACGGCGACGTCGACGGCAACGCCACGGAGAACGGCAGCGGCAGCCTCGAGATCTGGGGCGACGTCGACGGCAACGCCACGGAGAAGGGGAAGGGATCCCTGATCATCCGCAAGGGCGCCGAGGTCGACGGCAACGTCCGCGAGGGCGGCTCCGGCCACCTGCGCGTGTACCGCGCCAAGGTCGACGGCAACGTCACCGAGCGGAGCAGCGGCAACCTCACCCTCTACCGCGGCGCCAAGATCGAGGGCAACGTGAGCGAGGGCGGCAAGGGCAAGATCATCCGCAAGCGCTGATCACCGCTCGGCCCGGGCGGACGGCTCGGGCCTCGGATCGGCGGCCTCGGCCGCTGCTCCGAGGCCCGGGCCGTTCCCGCGTCTCAGCAGTCTCGCCCGGGCGATCCGCACGCAGACGAACACGATGACGAACAGCGCGCCGTAGAACACGGCCATGCCGGCGGAGGTGGCGGCGTCGAGCGCGTAGGCGATCCAGAATCCCGCGACCGCGCCCGCGGCCGCGATTCCGGCGGTGAGCGCGATCATCACGGGAAGCCGCCTGCTGAGCAGATAGGCGGTCGCGCCCGGCACGACGACGAGCGCGATCACGAGGATCGCGCCCGCCGCATGGAACGCTGCGGTGACCGTCAGCGAGACGAGGAACATGAAGGCGGTGTTCAGCAGCCCGACGCGCAGCCCGGCCGTCGCGGCGAACCGGGCGTCGAACGTCGTGATCTTCAGCTTCGGATAGAACAGCGCGAGGAACGCGAGGTTCAGGACGAGCACGCCCAGCATGAGGTACAGGTAGGCGGGGCCCAGGGCGACCCCGTCGACCACGAGCTGCTCGAACGCGGCGAGATTGAGATCCCCGACCAGCACGGCGTGGGTGTCGAGGTGCACGTTCGCGAAGTTCAGGGTCACCAGGATCACGCCGACGCTGAACAGCGCCGGGAACACGAGGCCCTGCGGCGCATCCCCGGTGAGCAGGCCGGTGCGGGAGAGCCATTCGCTGCCCAGGACCACGAGCAGACCCGCGAGCGCCGCGCCGAGGATCAGCACCGGGGAGTCGAGATCGCGCGTGAAGAAGTAGCCGACGACGATCCCGGGCAGCACGGCGTGGCTGATCGCGTCGACCAGCATCGAGTTGCGGCGCAGCACGACGAAGGCGCCCGGGATCGCGCAGGCGAGCGCGGTGACGACCGCGAGGAGCGTGGTGCCGAGGACGAAGCTCATCGGGCGCCCTCCTCCCCGCCGTGCCCGCCGCCGCCTCCGATGAGCTCGCGCCTGAGCGCGGCCCGCGCCCGGCTCCGGGAGACGAGCCGCGTGATGATGCTGCGCCGCGGCGAGCACAGCAGCGAGACGAGGAAGATCGCGAAGAGCGTGAGGACGATCAGCGGTCCCGTGGGCACCCGTCCGAGCGCGATCGAGAGATAGGCTCCGATGCCGCTGCCGAGCGCGCCGAACGCCGCGGAGAGGAGCACCATGCCGGGGAGCGTCCGCACCCACTGGCGGGCCGCGGCGGGCGGGGTGACGACGAACGCGACCATCAGCACCAGCCCGACGGCCTTCACCCCGATCACCGTGGCGATCACGATGGTCGTGAACATGAGGGTGTCGATCGTGCGCGCCCGGAAGCCGAGGACCGTGGAGTGGTCCGGGTCGAAGGTGCGCAGCGCGAACTCCTTCCAGAACACGAGCATGATCAGGAGCGCGAGCGCCCCGACGACGATGCTGGTGGTGAGGTCGGCGACCGTGATGACCGAGGCGTTGCCGAAGAGGTAGTCCTGTATCCCTCCCTTGCCCGGGAAGGATCCGTTCGTGATGACGCGCATCAGCAGCATGCCGGCGCCGAAGAAGATCGTCAGGGAGACGGCCATGGCGGTGTCGATGCGGATCTTCGACGCACGCGCCACCCCGTTCGCGAAGAAGACCGCGAGCGTGCCGATCAGGACCGCGCCGATGATCAGACCGATCATGTTCCTTCCGTCCGTGCCGAGGACCACCGCGGCCGCGAGGAACGCGAGCAGGGTGCCGGGCAGGGCGGCGTGGGAGATGACGTCGCTGATGAGGGACTGCTTGCGCAGATAGGCGAAGCTGCCCAGCGCGCCGGCGACGAGCCCGATGACGGTCGTGCCGAAGAGCACCATGCGGTAGGTGTGGTTGTCGAGGAAGTCGATGGGGTTCATCGGGCGTCGGCGCTCAATCTCTGCTCCTGGGCATGGACCGGGCTCACGCGACGAACGGGAGGAAGTCGTCGTCCGCGGTGACCTCGTAGGCGGCGCGGATGCGGTCGGGGGTGAACGCCTCGTCCACGGGGCCGGAGGCCACGATGCGGCGGTTGAGCAGGGTGACGTGGTCGCAGTACTCCCGCACCGTCGCGAGGTCGTGGTGCACGAGGACCACCGTCCTGCCCTGCGCCCGGAGCTCGTGCAGCACGGTGACGATGGCCTGCTGGCTCCTCGCGTCGATCCCCTGGAAGGGCTCGTCCATGAAGTAGAGATCCGGCGCCTGCACGAGCGCGCGGGCGAGGAAGACGCGCTGCCGTTGCCCGCCCGAGAGTTCGCCGATCTGCCGCCGGGCGAGATCCGGGATCCCGGTCTGCTCGAGTGCGGCGAGGGCGCGAGCGCGCTCCGCTCGGCCGGGGCGGCGGATCCAGCCCAGGGAGCCGTAGGTCCCCATCGTGACGACGTCGAGCACCGTGGTCGGGAAATCCCAGTCGACGCTCGTCGACTGGGGCATGTACCCGACGCGCCGTCGCACGCTCGGGAGCGGCTGCCCGAAGAACTCGCTCGCGCCCGCGAGGGGCTTCACCAGCCCCAGCATCGCTTTGATCAGCGTCGACTTGCCGGCACCGTTCGGGCCGACGATGCCCATCACCACGCCCTCGGGGACCGCGAAGTCGACGCTGCGCAGGACGGGTTCGGAACGATACGCGACCGAGAGGTTCCGCGTGCGGCAGGCGTGCGGCGGCGGATCCGACGCACCCGGATCCGCCGCCGACACGAGGGGAGGAACCGTCATCGCGCGGCTCCGAGCGCTGCTGCGACGACTCGAGCGTTGTGCTCGAAGACGCCCAGGTAGGTGTCGACGCCGGGTTCGGCGCCGAGCGAGTCCGCGTAGAGCTCCTCATCGGAGATCTCGACCTGCCAGCCCAGGGAGCGGACGGCCTCCTTCAGGCTGGTGATGGCCTGCGGATTCGCCTGGTTGTCCTGGAAGATCACCGGCACCCGGTTGTCGGCGATCAACCCGGCGAGATCGGAGAGCTCCTCGGCGCTGAGCGCCGCCTCGGTGGAGACGAAGTCGGTCGCGTGGACGTCGAGGCCGAAGGTCGCGCCGAAGTAGTTGAACGCGTCGTGCCCGGTGATGAGGATCCGCGGCGCGGGTATGCTCTCGAGCACCGCCGTGGCGTCGGCGGCCGCTTCCGCGATGCCGTCCTGATAGGCGTCGGCGTTCTCGCGGTACTCCCCTTCGCCGGCCGGGTCGATCTCGGCGAGCTTGTCGGCGATCATGCCGACCGCGAGCGACCAGGCCTCGGGACTGTTCCAGATGTGCGGATCGTGCAGGGGGTTGCCCTGGTCGTCGGTCTCCGGCCAGTCGAGCAGGAGATCCTCGGGCAGCCGGTCCCCGACCGCGAGCTGCGCGTCTCCGAGGCTCTCGAGCTGGTCGATCATCTGCGCCTCGAGGTGGAGCCCGTTCCACAGCACGACGTCGGCGTCGAGCATCGCCTCGATGTCCTTCGTCGAGGGCTGATAGGTGTGCGGATCTCCGCCGGGACCCACCATCGTGGTGATCTCGGCCTCCGGGGCGAGGTTGGCCGCGGCATCCGCGAGGTAGCCGGTCGTCGCGTAGATCGCGAGAGGTGCGTCGCCGTTCCCCGCCGTCCCGCCGACCTCGCCCGTCTCCGCCGCGCAGCCCGCGAGGGAGCACGCGGCGAGCAGGGCGAGCCCGATCGCGACCGCGCGTCTGCCGATCCCCATGCGATTCTCCTGCCTTCCTCGCCTCGCCGCCGCTGCGGCGAGAGTTTCAACACATGAATATTATATGTTCGTCTAGACGTAGTTGCAAACCACTGACGATCGTACTCGCCATGCTGAGCGCGCGTGCGTCGCGACCCAGATTCTTCGACCGGCGCTTCGATAGAGTCGATCACCGTGACCCCCAAAGCGCTGTTTCGCTCCTTCGCCACGGCAGAGGCCGTCACCTGGGCCGGTCTGATCACGGCGCTCGTTCTCCGGGCCGCCGATGTGACCGATTCAGCGGTTCCTCTCGCCGGCGGCCTTCACGGGTTCGTGTTCCTGGCCTACTGCGTCGTCACCGTGTTCGTGTGGGTGAATCAGCGGTGGAGATGGCCCGTCGGAGCGATCGGGCTTCTTCTCGCGGTCATCCCGTTCGCGACGGTGCCATTCGAGATCGTCCTCGCGCGGAGGCGGCTGCTCGAGGGCCGTTGGCGTCTCAGGCCCGGTGGAGAGAATCCCGAAGGGTTCCCGGAAGCCGTGCAGGCGTGGGTGCTGCGTCGGCCGCGAACCGCGGTGCTGCTGCTGGTCGCGCTGGTCGCCGTCGTGTTCCTCGTGCTGCTGTGGCTCGGCCCGCCCGTCCAGAAGTCGTAGCGCGGTGCGGTCGCACCGGCATCCGCCCACCCGACCGACGTCACCGCGGGTAACATCCTGGCCCGCCGCAGGCTCGGCGCGTACGTTGGGGGCATCGCGGTGATCCGGGGAGGCCCGGCCACCGGCTGCAAACCGGTAGGGCAGCAGGTTCGATCCCTGCCACCGCGTCGATGATCGAGCGCCCTACGGGCGGCGGCCCCGCTGCGTGGTCTTGTAGGGCTCACCGTCCCGGTCGTAGGTGATCCACTCGCCGACCGGCTCGCCCGCCTCGAAATGTCCCGAGCGCTTCAGCGTGCCGTCGACCCGATACCATTCCCAGTAGCCCTCGGGTTCGCCGTCGAGGATCTTCCCCTTGGACCAGCGGGTGGCGCCGTTCGCATGGTACTTGATCGTGTAGCCGCCGATGATCTCGGTCTTCTTCTCGGGCATGGATCCACTCTTCGCGGAACTCGCTCGAGTGTCAAGAGCCTCCGCGCTCGACCCGGGGGGCGTGTGACGCACGAGCTGACGCATCGCCGATGGGAGTGCTCCTGATGCTGCGGATCAGATGCGCGGCACGGATCCTGTGTTTGTGCTGCGGATCCGCGAGCACCCACCACGCCGACACGCTCTTCGGCGGCGAGAAGACGAACTCGAACCCCGCCACCGACTGCGGCACCGGATTCTCAGTCTCTTCCTGACGGATCCGGTCTCCGAGTTGCTGGAACTCCTCACGGCTCAGATCACGGTTCACCGGATCCGCGGCCGCGGCCTGGATGCGTGCCCTGATGCGTTCCTCGAGCGGGGTGGGCGTGTTGAATCTCCGTCCGAGCGTCGCCCCGGTGATCGGATGCACCCCCTCACCGAACAGTGCGACCAGGTGCCCCTCTGCGACGTCGGCTCCCTCGGGGAGGCCGAGATCCGTGAGACCGGTCCCGACCCAGACACCTGGCGGGGTGCCTCCAGCCATGTAGTACGCCGCCTTGCCCTCGGCCCGATCGAGAGTGTGCTCGTCAGCGACCGTCTCCAGCAGGTAGCCCCAGGCGTTCCGGTTCGCGCCGATCAGCGCCACCGTCAGCACCGCGCGTCGTCCCCCGGCTCGGGACGATCTTGTGCGGCTGGCGTGCACGAGCCAATTTCTCCGGACACTACTCCATACGTGGAGCAGCTAACCCTCGACGTACTCTCGGACCCCGTAGCTCGGTGCCTTGCGCGCAGGCAACGCGCCCCGACGACCGCCCTGCTCGTGCTGATCTGGTCCGTACTTGTGGGCGCCAGTCCGGAGGCCTGGGCCCATGCGGGCCCGAGCTTGGCGGAGGCGGCGACGGCTGCCATACGGACCGCCTGGTACCTGCGGCACCGGAGCGTGCTGCGCGCGTCCGGCAGGCGGCACGCAGTATCGTCGCCGCCGGGTCGCCTCCGTCAGCTGGCGCAGCCGGATGGGCGAGGCCGCGCGACTGCCGGAGCCTCGCTTCGAACTGATGCTACACATGGCATCGCGTAGGCCGACGTGGCAGTAGTCGGAGCGGTAGGCGTCGAGCTCACGCGCGAGATCAAATACATCATTGAGGTCCTCTCATAACAGCCGCTCCTACTTCGGCGCCCCGAATCCGCGTCCTCGTGACCGCTCTTGTCCCTGGTCAGAGCATTATGGGTCTCGGGGTGCAGCCCAATGAATGCTTCGCACATGAAAGATCAGAAGGGGCCGCCGCCGGGTCTCGTCATTTAATCTATGGATCACACTCCCTCCAGCCATAAGTTGGATTCAGCACGTCCAAGGTCAAAGGTCGAAACCCGTGCAATCAGTTCGTTATCCTTTTAGCACGGTGGAATCGAGCCGACTGCTAACCGCGCCAATCCGGGTAAACATGCTTCGTTCAGGGAAGATGCCATACTTCACTCTGCCCGCGTGGATCCCCTTGGCGGTGTTGTTTCGGAACCAAGGTCCACCACTGTTTCCACCCTTGGTGATGTAGTCAAAAGTCACGGCAATACCGCAATAGGTTCTTTCACCGTCGTAGACGAAGCATCGATTGATAACTTGAACCCACGAGCAGTCCTTCTTCTTCGTGGCTCGCCCGTAATTGCATACCGGGTCGTCTACGGCCGGGTTGGATGTACCCACAACCGTTCGAATGTCATCTCCTGAGTCTGCCCGGAACCTTGCGCTTGTAGTGTGTCCACTGTTGGTGCGGTAGAACTTCAAGTCATACTGTCCGTTACTATCGGTCTCTCCGCGTGCAACGAAGGAAATGACTCCTGACAGCCCCCGGTAGTAAATAGTGTTAGGCCTACAGTGATTTGCCGTAACGATGCCCCTCACCCCGTTCCGCACTGCCGAGAATCCCGTAGTGCAATGCACGCCTCCATTTACAAGCTTCGTAAGTATTTGACCTCCCCACACATCAACTTCCGGCTGCACTCGCTCAATCGTGTAAGGATCTGACACGAAGCTAATTGTTGTGGGAAGCTCGTCCATGCTCAGAACGTCTAGATTTCTCCCAAGGGCTCGTTCCTCAAGCATCAAGCGTTCAGCACCATTGTCCTCGCTTGCATCCTTTGCGGCGTACGTGACGATGATGCTCTGTGCGTCATCTCCGATTATTGAGTTTGCCTCGACCGCCGTTCCTGCGGTTTTCACTACTGCTTCGACAGCTTTTCCGGACAGTGATTCGAGTTCTTCAAAGCTCAGCCGAGCTCCAAAGCGCACCTCGACGTCAAAGGGCAATTGCTGCAGTTTGGAAATGATCTCGTCGTTTGGGGATCCGGTGAGCGTCACCGTGGGCGGGGATTGCTTGTCCGGCCATGCTGAAGTGACGTATTTTTCTGGGAACTCATCCCAGATATAGTCGATCACGCTCGAGAAAGCCTCGTGTCGCTTGGCAATAGGGACATACTCCTCTGAAGAAAGACCTGCTTTTCCCGCAAGTGCAACTATGTCGGACCGGTCTGACTCTTCAAGTTCCTCTAGTTTAGGAATGTGGAGCTTCCCTATTCCCTTAACCGTCAACTTTGATAGCTTGGGAACGGTGTTTCCGATGGTGAAAGACGTGCCTTGCCAAGGCTTAGGTTCCTCACTGTAGGCTGGTCCTCCCGCATAAGGAAGTGTGATCATCGCCAGTACTGCGATAAAGCCTATAGAAGTCTTCTTTTTTCACGATGGATCTCTCCAGTCCTTTGTGCCTAGGCGATGACGAAACGGCCGGGCTGTTCGCACTGGGGTGGCACGGTTGCATCCCGCGGCAGCTTCTCTGAATAACTTCCTGTAAGCCGGATCTTGTCGCCGTCGCGGTAGCTAACGCCCTCGTAAACCAGAGAATCTCCACTCCAGCGCACAGCGTCTACTTCGAAGATCGGGAGCACCTTCTTTCCCGATTCATCCTTGAGATACACGCAGAGATCTTCGACAAGGAGAGTTCCGTTGTTTGCCATATCCGGTCTAGCAATCTGAGGCGGATGCGTCGCGAACTCTACTTGAGCAGACGCAGTAGGCTCATCCGTTTGCGCCTCTACGCTCGCACTGCACCCAGTGGCGCTGCCGAGAACAAAAAGGGCAAGGGCTCCGTACAACGTGGCGGGCTGAATCTTCATTTGCCTAGCTCCTAAGCACTAGCCCTAGCCTGATAATTACCAGTGAGCCAAATGATAACGCGAGTCCATGCGGAAGGCCAGGGACCACCGTGAATGAGACATGAACTTCAGACCACGTTGGTGTCACGGAACGCGGGACGCGGGAAACCCCGAATGCCAGTGGTGCAAGGAGAAACTCCAGCGAAATGGAATGGAGCTGGAGAACATAGTGGCGGCGGGAAGCCGGCGGAACTGAGAGACCGAAGTGCGACGCAGGGGCGGTGTCGGTTGGGATGGCTGAGTGCTGGAGTGGAGGCCGTGAAATTGGTAGCGGTCGAGCTCTCTCGTTCTTCCCCGCTGTGCGCCCGGCACTCGATCGTGAGGCATGACGACTCCCCCTCCCTCCTCTTCTCTGGCCCGGTGTCCGTTCTGCGCGTACGTGAACCTTCTCACCGAGGGTGATCCAGCGTCCCTGTGCCAGAACTGCGGGCTGGATCTCTCCCGTCTCACCGAGCACGGGGCCGACACGCCGCACCCCGTGCCGGCCGACGGTGCTGCGGCGGTGTCGGTGGGGCTCTGTCGGCGGGACTGGTGGCGACATTCGCGACGGTCAGCATGATGTCGTCTGCGATGCCGGAGAAGACGGAGGCGGCTGCACAGCAGGTGACGCTCGAGCTGTGGCAAGCCTCGATCCGCCTCGCGTCGAGCAACGGTTTGCCCCATGTTTGCCCTACGCCGACATCTTCATGACCTTGATGCGAAAGAAAACATGGGTCATAAATGGCATCTGACCAGGGATTCTTTGAGTCAACAGCTTGTGCCCTGGAGAGGAATCGAACCCGCCCGACCGCTCAAAGCAACGCATCGCGTTGCGCGGTCACGGCGCGTGGCTTGCTCGCAAGCCACGTTCAAGGTTCATCGAATCGCCTCGACAGGGCACGAGCGAAACGAGTATTCATGGTGCTGCGCACCATTCGACAGACTTCAACCGCCCCGGTCGAGCAAGCAAGCTTGCTTTCCGCTCGGCTCAACAGCTTGTGCCCTGGAGAGGAATCGAACCTCCGACACCTTCTTTAGGAGAGAAGTGCTCTATCCACTGAGCTACCAGGGCGGACACAAGGATTCTAGCGAACCGCGCATGAGAAAGGCGCCGCCGCAGGCGACGCCTTCACTCGGGACGAATCGGTTCAGCCGAAGCGGACGACCGCGGAGGGCTGGCCGTCGATGAACGCGCTGGCGATCACCGTCTGGTTTCCGCCGAAGCCTCCGTGAACGGCCTGGCCGTTGCCGATGTAGACGGCCACGTGACGACCGGCCCAGATCAGGATGTCTCCGGGTGCGTAGGATCCGCTGGTGACGACCGTCCCGCCGAGTGCGGTGTACTCGTGCACCTGGGTGCCGAGGTCGCCGGCGGGGATCCCGACGGCGCGCAGCGACTTCTCCACCAGCGCGGTGCAGTCCTGGAACACTCCCAGCTGGGCGCGCGCGGCATCGACGATGCCCTGCGCTCCCTTTCCGGCGGGGATGTCCTCGCCGGGCTCTGCAGTGCCGCTCTCGTCGGCGGCGGTGTCGCCGGCCTCGTCGGCCTCCTGAGCTGCGGCCTCGGCCTCGGCCTCGAGTTCCGCGGCCTCCTCAGCCTCCTGCTCGCGCTCGGCGATCACCTCGTCGACCTCGACGGGGGCGACGTCCGAGTGCAGCTCGAGCTCCTCGGCCTGGGTGGTGAGCAGCGTCTGCGGAACGCCCCGGGCGAAGCCATCGGGCAGTCCCTCCGTCTCGGGGGTCGCGTAGGCGGGGAGCGCGAACACGCCGACCATGCCGAAGCTCACCGCACCCGCTGCCGCCATGCGGGCGACGCGGCGGATCGCAGTCCT
The DNA here is from genome assembly GCF_017565745.1 of Leucobacter weissii. Taxonomy (GTDB): domain Bacteria; phylum Actinomycetota; class Actinomycetes; order Actinomycetales; family Microbacteriaceae; genus Leucobacter; species Leucobacter weissii. The sequence goes on along the minus strand of NZ_JAGDYM010000003.1, from coordinate 163,685 downwards.
CTTCGACGAGCGCGCCGCGGGCCGAACGACCTCAGTTCCGGTGGTCCGAGCTGTGCCGGGATGCTGAATCACGAGTACCTCATGCCTTACGTCTTCGCCCCACCCGAGGTGAGACGGCCCTCCGAGCCAAAAACCGTGACCAGCCTAACCGAAGATCACGGAATTGTCACACCGGTCTCGACGCAATTCCGCGCATGCCCGGAGATCCGCATGATTCCGCGCTCGAAGGAGAATCGAATAGTTCGATATCGAGCAGAACTCTCAAGTCTGAATTGAGAGTTTCTCGCCGCGACGACGGTCCACAGCCCCCTACACCACGCCCTGGTCGAGCATCGCGCGGGCGACCGTGACGAACCCCGCGGCGTTGGCGCCGAGCACGTAGTCGCCCGGGCGGCCATAGCGCTCCGAGGCGTCGTAGCTCGCGGCGTGCACGTCGCGCATGATCCGCTGCAGCCGCTCCTCGCTCTGCGCGAAGTCCCAGCGATCCCGCGAGGCGTTCTGACTCATCTCGAGCGCGGAGGTGGCCACGCCGCCCGCGTTCGCGGCCTTGCCCGGCGCGAAGAGCACACCCGACTGCTGCAGCAGCGCCACCGCTTCCGGCGTGGTCGGCATGTTCGCCCCCTCGGCCACCGCGCGCACGCCCCCGTCGAGCAGCGAGCGCGCGCCCTCGAGGCCGAGCTCGTTCTGCGTCGCGCAGGGGAACGCGAGATCGCCCGGGACCTCCCACACCGCTCCGCCCGCGACGTACCTCGATCCGGGCCGGCGCTCGGCGTACTCGGAGATCCGCCCCCGCTCGACCTCCTTGATCTGTTTCAGGAGCTCGACGTCGATGCCCTGCTCGTCCACCACGTATCCCGACGAATCCGACGCGGTGATCGCACGGCCGCCCGACTGGCTCACCTTCTCGATCACGTAGATCGCCACGTTGCCCGAGCCCGAGACGATCGCGCGACGGCCCTCGAGCCCGTCGCCGGTGCGCGCGAGCATCTCCTGAGCGAAGAAGACCGCGCCGTAGCCCGTCGCCTGGGTCCGCACCTCAGCGCCGCCCCACCCGGTGCCCTTGCCGGTGAGCACACCGGATTCATGCCCGTTGGTGAGCCGGCGGTACTGACCGAACAGATAGCCGATCTCCCGGCCGCCCACGCCGATGTCGCCGGCGGGGACGTCGGTCTGCGAGCCGATATAGCGGTAGAGCTCGGTCATGTAGCTCTGGCAGAAGCGCATCACCTCGTGATCGCTCCTGCCGCGCGGATCGAAGTCGGCGCCGCCCTTGCCGCCTCCGATGCGCTGACCGGTCAACGCGTTCTTGAAGATCTGCTCGAAGCCGAGGAACTTCACCACCGAGAGGTTGACGCTGGGATGGAACCGCAGGCCGCCTTTGAACGGCCCGAGCGCCGAATTGAACTGCACGCGATAGCCCCGGTTCACGCGCACCCGGTTCTCGTCGTCGACCCACGGGACTCGGAACATCACCAGCCGCTCCGGCTCCACGAGGCGATCGAGCACGTCCCCCTCGATGAACTCCGGATGCTCGGCGAGCACCGGGGTGAGGGTGTCGAGCACCTCGTGCACCGCCTGGAGGAACTCCGTCTCATTGGGATTGCGCCGCTCGACGATCTCGGAGATGGCGCGCACGTGCGCTTCTGGGGTGACGGTCGACACTCTCGACTCCTCGGGTTATCGGCTCCGCCGACGTCGGCTCGTCGCCGAGCGGTCGTGCGGGCCGAGCTTACAGGTTGACAAAGATGTGCGAGGCCGTTTCGGCGGAGAGATCGATCGTCAGCGGATCCTCTCCCTCTCGCTCCACCTCAACCCGAATATAGTCGTCGAGCTCGGAGAACCGCGCCCGCGCCCCGGGGCGGATGCCCGCCTCGTCCAGCTGCTTCAACAGCTCCGGCTCGACCTGCACCGGCTCGGCGAGACGGCGGATGCGCGCGGTGACGGGCTCGAAGCTCTCCGCGAGCAGATTCCTGACGCTCACCACGCCGGCCTGGAACGCCGTGGTCGGGCCCGCTCCGAGCTCTTCGAGGCCCGGGATCGGATTGCCGTAGGGGGACTCGGTCGGGCGGCCCAGAATGTCGATCAGCTTGCGCTCGACCTGCTCGCTCATGACGTGCTCCCAGCGACAGGCCTCCTCGTGCACGTACTCCCACTCGAGCCCGATGACGTCCGCGAGGAGACGCTCGGCGAGCCGGTGCTTGCGCATCACCTGCACGGCCTTCGTGCGACCGGCCTCGGTCAGCTCGAGATGGCGGTCGTCGGTCACCACGACCAGGCCGTCGCGCTCCATCCTGCCCACGGTCTGCGACACCGTCGGGCCGGAATGGCTCAGGCGCTCCGAGATGCGCGCACGCAGGGGAACGATGCCCTCCTCCTCGAGTTCGAGGATCGTACGAAGGTACATCTCGGTTGTGTCAATGAGATCTGCCATTGCAACCTTCCCTGCCGATACCGGATATCAGTCTACAGCCTCGCGCCCCTTCGTCCCCTCTCGGCGGAGCCGGATGACGGAACACGACGACCCGACCCGCGCGCCGGACGGTCGGGAACGGGATGGGCGGGATGGGATCGAGCGGATGGAAGCGAATAGAATCGTGAGCATGGCCGACATCACCATCCCCGCTGACCTGCTGCCCGCCGACGGACGCTTCGGCTGCGGGCCGTCGAAGGTCCGAGACGAACAGCTCGACTTCCTCGCCTCCCTTCAGCCGGGGCGATCGGGCGGATCCGGCGCGCGCGGCGGGGTGCTCGGCACCTCGCACCGGCAGGCTCCCGTCAGGAACCTCGTCGGCAGCGTCCGCTCGGGCCTCTCCGCCCTGTTCGGCGCGCCCGACGGCTACGAGATCCTGCTCGCGGGCGGCGGCGCGACCTCGTTCTGGGACGCGGCCGTGCACGGGCTGATCGAGCGCCGCAGCCAGCATCTCGCCTTCGGAGAGTTCGGGGCGAAGTTCGGCAAGGCGGCCGCGCGGGCGCCCTGGCTCGAGGACCCGGACATCCGCGAGGCCGCGGCCGGATCCCGGAGCGAGGCCGAGGCCGCAACGGGCGTCGACGTCTACGCCTACCCCCACAACGAGACCTCCACCGGCGTGATGAGCGAGGTGAGGAGAGTGCGCGGCGACACCGGCGCGCTCACGGTCGTGGACGCGACGAGCGGGGCCGGGGGGCTCGACTTCGACCCGGCGGAGACCGACGTCTACTACTTCTCCCCGCAGAAGAACCTCGCGAGCGACGGCGGCCTGTGGTTCGCCCTCGTGTCGCCGGCCGCGATCGAGCGGATCGAGCGGATCGCCGCGTCGGGCCGCTACATCCCCGACACGCTGAGCCTCGCCGGGGCGGTCGAGAACTCCCGCAAGGATCAGACCCTGAACACGCCCGCGCTGGCGACCCTGGCGCTGATGGACGAGCAGGTGCGCTGGATCAACGAGAACGGCGGGCTGGCCTGGGCCTCGGCGCGCACAGCCGAGAGCGCGTCGGTGCTGTACGACTGGGCCGAACGCACCTCCGCCGCCACGCCGTTCGTCGCGGAGCGGAGCCACCGCTCGAACGTCGTGGTGACGATCGACTTCGACGACTCGGTCGACGCCTCGGCGGTGTCGGCGGCGCTGCGAGCCAACGGCGTGGTGGACACCGAGCCGTACCGCAAGCTCGGCCGCAACCAGCTGCGGGTCGCCACCTTCACCGCCATCGAGCCCGACGACGTCAGAGCGCTCACGAACTGCCTGGACTACGTGCTCGAGCGGGTCTGATGACCGGGGTCCGCCGGACCCCGGATCACTCCTCCTCGGACGACTCCCCGTCCTCCTCCAGGAGGTCGTCGTCATCGTCGTCGTTCAGGTCGTGCTCGTCGATATCGGCGAAGCCGTCCTCATCGACGTCGTCGTCGGCAGTGTCGTCGTCATCATCATCGTCGTCGTCGTCGATATCGACCCCGTCGATCTCGTCGTCGAAGTCGCTGAAGTCGTTCTCGAGCAGATCGTCCTCCGGATCGACCTCGTCCTCGTCGGCCAGCTCGGCCGCCGCCTCCTCGGCCGCGACGGCCTCCTCGGCCGCCTGCTTCGCCTGCGCCTCCCGGTACTGCGACAGTCGAACCGACCAGGGCACCCACTCCGGCGCGACGACGGCGCCCGCGCCCGGCAGCAGCTCCACCTCGAGCACGGTGATCGGCGCATCCTCGTCGACGCGCGCCACAGTCGCGGCCCAGCGCCAACCGGGGTACCCGGGCAGCCGGCACTCGAAGAACAGCGTCAGCACGCGGGCCTCGTTCACCTCGTGACCCTCGTCGCCGCCGATCGTCTCCGGGGCGGTCACCTCGGCCAGGGCGGCACGGGCCTGATCCCGCGCGCCCAGCAGCGCCGGATCCGGTTCCGGGATCGCCTCGCCGGCCTCGACCGCGGGCGCGTCAGACGTCGAAGTCATCGGCGACCCTGCGCAGCATCGTCGCGACCTGGCGCGACTGCGCCCGCTCCGGGAAGTGGCCCTGCTTCAGACGCTCGCCCAGGCCGTCGAGCAGCCCGACGAGATCCTCGACGATGACCGCCATCTCGTCGGCGGACTTCCGGTCCCGCTTGACGGCCCGGGGCGTCTCGATCACGCGGACCGAGAGCGCCTGGGGACCGCGCTTGCCCTCCGCCACGCCGTACTCGAGCCGGGTTCCCTGACGCACCTCGGCCCCCTGGGGCAGCACGGAGGCGTGCAGGAACACTTCCTGCCCGTCATCCCCGTGGATGAACCCGAAGCCCTTGTCTTCGTTGTAGAACCTGACCTTGCCGCTCGGCATTCCCTGCGCCCTCCTGTCGCCCGTTCCGCCAGTCTATCGCTTCGCCGCACGCGCAGATCCCAGGCCCGGCAGCAACGGTGTAAAATGGGCGGGATGCCATCCGACGCCCCCAAGTTCTCGACCTTCGAGCGAGTCCTGGCCTACGCCTCCATCTCGATCATCGCGCTCGCGGTGATCTCCTACCTCACCACGCTGATCGTGGGGCTCGCCGCGGGCAGGGAGGCCCTCGCCTCGGGGTTGTGGGCGATCGTGACCTGGATCGCCTTCTACGGCCTGCCGATCGGCTTCGTACTGCTCATCGTGCTGCTCATCATCAGCTTCAGCCGACGCGGGGGCCGCCGAAGCGAGCGCGAATAGCGGGCGGGCGGTTCGGTGAACGGAGCACTCGCCCTGGCGGCGTCGATCGCGGCGATGGATCGCGCCGAACTCGGCGAGCTGCTCGCCGCGCGCGACGTCCAGGCGCCGCAGGAGATACGGGATCCGCTCGCGCTGGCGATCGAGCTGCTCCGCGGCGACTCGGTGGCCGCAGCCGTGCGCACCACGGATCGGTCGGGTCTCGAGGCGCTGCTGCTCGTGCAGGAGGGTCCCCCCGGAGAGGCGTCCGGCCCCGCCGCGGCGGACCCCGCGGCGCTCTCCCGCGTCAGACGCCTGGGCCTGGTCGGCCTCGACACCGGCCGCGACGAGCCCGTCGCGCTTCCCGAGGTGTCGGAGATCCTGTCCGACTCGGATCTGAGCGCACTGCGCCGGGAGCGGGGCCGCGGAATCGACCGCGACGGCCACGAGCCCGAGGGGCGCCCGCAGGACGCCTCGTGGTTCGGCGCCGCGCTGACCGCGGTGGGGCAGGCGTCCGGGCTGCTGCGCGCCCTCTCCTCCCGTTCGGCGAGGCTCAGCCGCCGGGGCGCCCTGACGGTGAGCGCCGGCCGCGACCTCGCCCAGAGCATCCACGACGAAGCCGCTCCGGTCGGCCTCCTGGTGGATCTGCTCCGCGCGCTCGGACTGGTCGCCCCGTTCCCCGGCTACCAGTCCGCGGACTATCTCGGCACCACCGCAGCTGCGGCCGGCTGGCTGGATCTGCCGCATCCGGAACGCTGGTCGGCCCTCGCCGCAGCGCTCCTCGACGAGCTTCCTCCCGAGCTCTCCCGCACGCTCGGTCTTCTGGCCGCCGAGCGACGTCCGGCGGGTCACGGCTCCGCCGAGCCGCCACTCGGTCTCGGAGGCATCGATCTCGGTGCGGTCGTCCGCGACCTGCTGCCCGAGGAGTTCCCGCTGCTCCCGGAGGCCTCGCTCCGACGGGCCGAGGCGTGGGCGGACGCGGCGGAACTGCTCGGCATCGCCGTCGGCGGGGTGCTCGCTCCCCCGGCGACGCCCCTGCTCGCCGGAGACGTCGAGGGGGCGCTGAGGATCGCCTCGCGCGACTTCCCGGATCCGGCGACGGGGCTCTATCTGCAGCCGGACCTCAGCATCATCGTGCCGGGGCCGCTCGCGCCCGCGGACGAGCGCTGGCTCCACACGATCGCCGACACCGAGCAGCTCGGGGTGGCCATGACGCTGCGCTTGAGCGCGCCCTCGCTCACCAGATCGCTGCGCGCGGGCGAGCGGGTCGACGCGCTGCGCGCCAGGCTCGAGCGGCTGTCGCTCACCGGGATCCCGCAGCCGCTGGACTATCTGCTCGGCGACCTCGCTCGGAAGCAGCTCGCGGGCACCCTGCAGGCCGCGCAGGATCACCGCTTCGGGCATCCGCCCGCGGCGGATCCCATCGTCCGCATCGCAGCGACCGCGGAGGCGGTGGATGCCGGCGCCGCGGCGGAGAGCGCCGACGACGGCACGCACGGCCGCGCTCCCAGTCCGGAGATCGACGCGCTGATCGAGCGCCTGCTCGCCGCCGCCGAGGGGACCGGCGACCTCTCTCGACGGCTCGAGCTGGCGATCCGGGATCGCAGCCCGGTCCGCGTGACGGCGTCGGCCGGGCCGGACGAGCGGACCTTCCTCCTGCTGCCCGTCGCGCTCACCGGCAGCCGCCTGCGCGCGACGGACCAGCAGGCAGGCGTGCAGCGCACCCTGCCCCTCAGCGCGATCGTGGCGGTCGAGGCCGCGTAGCGTTCGCGAGGTCTCGACTCGCGTAGACTGGAGAGCTATGACTCTCGGGCCTCTCATCGTGCAGAGCGATCACACCGTGCTGCTCGAGGTAGCGCATCCGGATGCGGAGGATGCGCGCCACGAGCTCGCCGTCTTCGCGGAGCTCGAGCGCGCGCCGGAGCACATCCACACCTACCGGATCACGCGGCTCGGGCTGTGGAACGCCCGCGCGGCGGGGCACACGGCGGACGAGATCGTGGCGACGCTGGACCGGCACGCCAAGTTCCCCGTCCCGACGCAGGTGTCCGGCGAGATCGCGGAGACGATGCGCCGGTACGGCCGTCTCACCATCGAGCGCGCGGACCCGGATCCTCGGAGCGACGCATCGCATCGCGCGCCTGACGCCTCGAGCCAGCCCGCGGGCTCGGAGGCACCGCCCACCGGTCCGAGCCGCCTCGTGCTCCGCTCCGAGGATCCGGCGATCCTCCGAGAGGTGTCCGCCGCCAAGAAGGTCGCCCCGCTGCTCGGCGGCCGGCTCGACGAGCAGCGCATCGAGGTGCTGCCGTGGGCGCGCGGGCAGCTCAAGCAGGAGCTGGTGGCGCGCGGCTGGCCCGCCGAGGACCTCGCGGGCTACACGCCGGGCGAGCCCTACGACATCGAACTCGACGAGAGCGGCTGGCAGCTGCGGGACTACCAGCGCCGCGCCGTCGACGCGTTCGAGACCGGCGGCTCCGGCGTGGTGGTGCTCCCGTGCGGCGCGGGCAAGACGCTCGTGGGCGCCGGCGCGATGGCCGCGGTGGGGGCGAAGACGCTGATCCTCGTGACGAACACGGTCTCCGCGCGGCAGTGGAGGAACGAGCTCCTGCGGCGCACCACGCTGAGCGAGGACGAGATCGGCGAGTACTCCGGGCAGAGCAAGGAGATCCGGCCGGTCACGATCGCCACCTACCAGATCCTGACCAGCCGGCGGAAGGGCGAGTACGCGCACCTCTCGCTGCTCAGCGCACAGGACTGGGGCCTCATCGTCTACGACGAGGTGCACCTGCTGCCGGCGCCGGTGTTCAAGCTCACGGCGGATCTGCAGGCCAGGCGCAGGATCGGCCTGACCGCCACCCTCGTGCGCGAGGACGGCCGGGAGGGCGACGTGTTCAGCCTGATCGGGCCCAAGCGCTACGACGCGCCCTGGAAGGACATCGAGGCGCAGGGCTTCATCGCCCCCGCGGCCTGCTTCGAGGTGCGGGTGGATCTGCCGGAGAGCGAGCGCTACGAGTACTCGATCGCCTCGGACCAGGATCGCTACCGCCTCGCCTCCAGCGCCTCCACCAAGCAGACCCTCGCCCGGCGCATCGTCGAGCGGCATCCCGGCGAGAGCGTGCTCGTGATCGGCCAGTACATCGACCAGCTCGAGTCCATGGCGGAGGCGCTGAACGCACCGCTCATCACCGGCCAGACCCCGGTCGACGAGCGCGAGCGCCTCTTCCAGGCCTTCCGCGACGGCGAGGAGCCCCTGCTGGTCGTGTCGAAGGTGGCGAACTTCTCCGTGGATCTCCCGGACGCCTCGGTGGCGATCCAGATCTCCGGCTCCTTCGGCTCCAGGCAGGAGGAGGCGCAGCGCCTCGGCCGGCTCCTGCGGCCGAAGGCGGGCGGAGCCTCCGCCTCCTTCTACACCCTCGTGACCCGCGACACCGTGGATCAGGACTTCGCGCAGAACCGGCAGCGGTTCCTGGCCGAGCAGGGCTACAGCTACACGATCCTCGACGCCGACCAGCTCTGACCAGTCATCAGGCTTCCAGCCAACTCATAGCAAACGGTCAGATACTGGTTGCATGAACACGCAGCCCAAGGGTCCCCGTATTCTCATCGTCGACGACGAGCCGAGCATCCGCGAACTGCTCAGCACCAGCCTGCGCTTCGCCGGATTCGGCGTGCGCGCCGTGTCCAACGGCGCTCAGACCATCTCCGCCGTCCTCGAGGAGGAGCCGGATCTCATCATCCTCGACGTCATGCTGCCCGACATGAACGGCTTCAGCGTGACCAAGCGCCTGCGCTCGGCCGGCTACACGGCCCCGATCCTCTTCCTCACCGCGAAGGACGACGTCGAGGACAAGGTGCAGGGCCTCACCGTCGGCGGCGACGACTACGTCACGAAGCCGTTCAGCCTCGACGAGATCATCGCCAGGATCAAGGCGATCCTCCGCCGCACCACGCAGGAGAACGAGGACGCCGTGATCGCGGTGGGCCCCATCGTGCTCGACCAGGACACGCACGAGGTGACCGTCTCCGACGCGCAGGTCGAGCTGAGCCCGACCGAGTTCAAGCTGCTCCGCTACCTCATGCAGAACGCGAACCGCGTGCTCTCGAAGTCCCAGATCCTCGACCACGTGTGGGAGTACGACTTCAACGGCGACGCGGGCATCGTCGAGTCCTACATCTCATATCTGCGCCGCAAGCTCGATCCGCTGACCGAGGAGTCGCTGATCCAGACCAAGCGCGGTTTCGGCTACATGCTCAAGACAGACGCGAAGTAGCCCATGGCTGACCCGGCCGACGTGAGCGACCAGACCGAGGCGCCCGCGCCGAAGCAGAAGCTCGCGGATCGCTGGGCCGATGTCTCGCTGCGCACCAAGATCACCGGGGTGACGGTGTTCATCCTCTCGCTCGGGCTGATCGTCGCGGGCGTCGGCACGCAGGCGTTCCTGAGGCCGCAGCTGATCGGGGTGCAGGACGCCGAGTTGCGGCAGCTCTTCTCCAATCCGGCCGATGCGCTGGGGCCGGAGGCGGACACGAACGGCCTGACCGCCGCCGACGTGCAGAACGCGCCGAAGCGCTACTACGTGGCGGTGCTCGATCTGACGGGGGCGGTGCTGCACGACAACGATCGCGGCGATCAGAACGCGGCTCCGCTGCCCGAGGTGCCCGAGCTCACGCCGGAATGGGCGCGGCACAACTCCAACGCCCCCTTCGCGCTCACCGCCTCGGACGGCGTGGAGTGGCGGGCGGTGGCGATCCCCGTGGTGTCCGGAGCGGGCGGCGCGCCCGGGGGCATCCTCCTCATCGCGTCGTCGACGGCCGAGACCAACAGCCTGATGGCGCGCTTCACCCTGGTCTTCGCCGGCTTCAGCCTCGCGGTGCTGCTGCTCGGCGCGGCGCTGACCCGGATCCTCGTCACGAACACCTTCGTCCCGTTGGCCGAGGTGGAGCGCACCGCGCTCGAGATCTCCCGCGGCGACTTCTCGAAGCGCATCATGATCTCGGGGCCGAACACCGAGGTCGGGCACCTCGGCGAATCGCTCAACGTGATGCTCGACCACATCGACGCCTCCTTCGACGAACGCGTGCGCGCGCTCGAGCAGATGCGCCGCTTCATCGGCGATGCCGGGCACGAGCTGCGCACCCCGCTCGTCTCCGTGCGAGGGTATGCGGAGCTCTACCGGATGGGCGCGCTGCAGGACGACGAGCAGGTGTCGCTGGCGATGGGCCGCATCGAGAAGGAGGCGATCCGCATGACCTCGCTGGTCGAGGATCTGCTGTCGCTCGCGCGCCTCGACGAGCGCCGGCCGCTCGAGCGCACGCCTCTGCCGCTGAACCAGCTCGCGGCGGATGCCGCGCTCGACACGGTCGCGCAGGATCCCGACCGCGAGGTGCGGGTGGCCGAGGATCCGGCCTCCCCCGTCGTCGTCGGCGACGAGCACAAGGTGCGCCAGGTGATGACCAACCTCATCGGCAACGCGCTCCGCTACAGCCCGGCGGGCACGCCGCTGGAGATCGTCGTCTCGTCGGACGCGGCCGAGGGCCTCGCCCGCTTCGAGATCATCGACCACGGCGAGGGGATCCCGGAGCAGTTCCGGTCGAAGATCTTCGACCGCTTCTGGCGGGCCGACAACTCGCGCAACCGCGAGACCGGCGGCTCCGGGCTGGGGCTCTCGATCGTGCAGTCGATCGTGCGCGCCCACGACGGCAGGGTGAGCGCGCACGAGACCCCCGGCGGGGGCGCCACCTTCCGCGTCGAATTGCCGCTCGCGCCGGCCGAGTATCTCGCCGCGGACTGAGTGCAGCTCCGCGGACTGAATGCAGCTCCGCACGACCGATGCTTCGGAGTGCCTCACGAAAGGGATGCTGCCTTACGAAAGGGACGGCGTTTCCCACGCGAGCAACGTCCCTCTCGTAAGGCAGCATCCCTCTCGTGAGAAGCGTGACGGACACGAGGAGCGTGACACACGCGAAAGCGGGGCCGCACCCGAAGGTGCGACCCCGCTCCAAGGTTCGGACCCGTAGGCCCGGAGACCGAGCGCCCGGCAAGGCCGGGCGGGCAGGACTCAGAAGTCCATGCCACCGGTCGGATCGGCCGGGGCCGGAGCGGCGGGCTCGGGCTTGTCGGCGACGACGGCCTCGGTGGTGAGGAACAGGCCCGCGATGGAGCCGGCGTTCTGCAGCGCCGAACGGGTCACCTTGGCGGGATCCAGGATGCCCTGGGCAGCCAGGTCGCCGTACTCGCCGGTCGCGGCGTTGAGGCCGTGACCGAGGGGCAGGCCGGCCACGCGATCGGCGACCACGCCCGGCTCGAGGCCGGCGTTGAGCGCGATCTGGCGCAGCGGGGCCTCGATGGCGGCCTCGACGATCTTGGCGCCGACGGCCTCGTCGCCCGACAGCTCGAGCTTCGCGAAGACGTCCTTGCCGGCCTGGATGAGCGCGACGCCGCCGCCCGGCAGCACGCCCTCCTCGACGGCCGCCTTGGCGTTGCGGACCGCGTCCTCGATGCGGTGCTTGCGCTCCTTGAGCTCGACCTCGGTGGCCGCGCCCGCCTTGATGACGGCCACGCCGCCCGCGAGCTTCGCGAGGCGCTCCTGCAGCTTCTCGCGATCGTAGTCGCTGTCGGTGTTGTCGATCTCGCGGCGGATCTGGGTCACGCGGCCCTGGATCTGCTCCTCCTCGCCACCGCCCTGGACGATGGTGGTCTCGTCCTTGGTGATGATCACCTTGCGCGCGGTGCCGAGCAGGTCGAGGGTGGCGTTCTCGAGCTTGAGGCCGACCTCCTCGCTGATGACGGTGCCGCCGGTGAGGATCGCGATGTCCTGCAGCATGGCCTTGCGGCGGTCGCCGAAGCCGGGAGCCTTGACGGCGGCCGACTTGAAGATGCCGCGGATCTTGTTGAGCACCAGCGTCGCGAGCGCCTCGCCCTCGACGTCCTCAGCGATGATGAGCAGCTGCTTGCCCGACTGGATCACCGGGTCGACGACCGGGAGCAGATCCTTGATGTTCGAGACCTTGCTGTTGACGAGGAGGATGTAGGGATCCTCGAAGACCGCCTCCTGGCGGTCCGTGTCGGTGACGAAGTAGGCCGACAGGTAGCCCTTGTCGAAGCGCATGCCCTCGGTCAGCTCGAGCTCGGTGCCGAAGGTGTTCGACTCCTCGACGGTGACGACGCCCTCCTTGCCGACCTTGTCGATCGCCTCGGCGATCAGCTGGCCGATCTGCTCGTCGGCGGCGGAGATCGAAGCGGTGGCGGCGATCTCGTCGGTGGTCTCGATCTCCTTGGCGTTGGCGAGCAGCTGCTCGGACACCGCGGCCACGGCCTTCTCGATGCCCTTCTTGATCGCGATCGGGTCGGTGCCCGCCGCGACGTTGCGCAGGCCCTCGCGCACGAGCGCCTGGGCGAGCACGGTCGCGGTGGTGGTGCCGTCGCCCGCGACGTCGTCGGTCTTCTTCGCGACCTCCTTGACGAGCTCCGCGCCGATCTTCTCGAAGGGATCCTCGAGCTCGATCTCCTTGGCGATCGAGACGCCGTCGTTGGTGATCGTGGGGGCGCCCCACTTCTTCTCGAGCACGACGTTGCGGCCGCGCGGACCCAGGGTCACCTTCACGGCATCGGCAAGGGTGTTCAGACCCCGCTCAAGGCCGCGGCGTGCTTCCTCGTCAAACGCAATGATCTTTGCCATGTGTTCGCCCTCCTGGACGTGTTCCGGTGGCGCCGGGGAGCGGCGCCAGAGCATGAGTTCTTAGCACTCAGGTGTACCGACTGCTAAATCAATCTTGGCACTCACGCCCGGGGAGTGCAAGCAGAGCGCCGCGGGTCTGTGCTCGCGTTCAGCGAACGCCCGGCTCACCCCTGGGCATCCGCGGGCGCGGCCTCGCCCTCGTCGACCTCGTCCCTGCCCGGCCCCGCGTAGTCCGCCCCGAGGAGCACCACCAGCCGCACGCCGTACTCGTCGTAGTCGCTGCTCCTGACGGGCGACATCCCGCCGAGCTCGGCCGAGAGCCCGAGCGCGGCGGCCTCGTCCTCGGCGGCGGAGTAGAACACCGCGGAGATCTCGACGTCGTCGCTCGCCGCGATGCCCGCGAACGCGATCTCGCCCCACTCGTTGTCGGTGATCTGCCGCCCCACGGCGTTCTCCAGATCCGACACCTTCGTGCCGTTCAGGATGGCGACCGAGGCCTCGGGATCGAGCTCCGGCTCGGTCCGCTGAACGCCGGACCCGCTGCCGTTCCCGCCCTCGAGCATCCCCGTGGCGCCGGAGCCGAAGCTGTGCAGCGCGAAGATGCCGGCGCCGCCGAGCAGGACCACCCCGAGCACGACCGCCACCGCGTACCACCAGAAGCGGCGCCGCCTGGCGACCAGCCGGTGTGCTCCAGCGCGGCCGCTCCGCGGGACGCGATCGAAGCGATCCTCCGTCGCCTCGGCGCGAGCACGCGCGGTCGCGTCGTCACCGTGTTTCCGAGCCAAGCCCCGCTCCTCCCGCACCTCCGGCGTCGATCGCCCCACACACGCGAAGAGCCGCATGCTGATCCATAAGAATACACTCGGTGCTCCGCGAGTCCTGTGGTTGCCCTGAGCGAGTCCTCCTCGGCGCTGCGCGCTTCGGCCGGCCGCGAGTCGCGGCCGGCTCCCGACGGCGCGACGCGTCGCGTCGCTCAGAGCGAGTCGGGAGCATACACCGCACGTGCGAGGCCGTCGATCACGTCGGGGATGCGGGTGCCTCCCGCGAACAGCAGCGAGTCGTCGACGTCGACGATCCGGCGGTGCTCCCCGGCGGCGGTCAGGGCGATGCTCGGCTGCGCCTGGAGCAGCCCGTCGACCCCTCCGGCGCTCTCGAGCCCCTTGGTCATCACCAGGATGACGTCGGGATCCATCGCGATCAGCGCCTCCTCGGTCATCGGCTTCTCGCCCTCCCAGCCGATCTCCTCCGCCACGTCGATCGCGCCGATCGAGCGGATGAGGCTGTCCACCCCGCTGCCCTCGCCGAACAGGTAGAAGATGCCGGCCGTTCCCCTGACGTACAGGAACGCGACGCGGGGCAGCTTCGACCGGTCCTCGGGGAGCAGCCCCGCGATCTCGGCCTCCTTGTCGGCGATGGCGCCCTTGAGCGTCTCGATCACCCCCGGTGCGGCGTCGGGGATGCCGAGCGCGTCGGCGACCTGCTGCGCGGCGACGTAGCTGCTCTCGGGGTCGACCGCCCGATCGACCGTCACCACGGGGATGCCCGCGTCCCGCAGCTGCAGCACCACATCCGTGGGGCCGACGCTGCCGTCGGTGATGATGAGGGAGGGGTCGAGCGCGAGCACGCCCTCCGCGTCGATCGAGTGCCCGTCCCGTGTGACGACCGGGATGTCCTCGGCACCCGGGAAGTTCGTCGAGACGTCGCGCCCGACGATGCTCTCCGCGAGCCCGAAGGTGTGGACCAGTTCGCCGACGGATCCGCTGAGGGACAGCGGCACCACGCGCGACACGTCGGTGACGGTGATCTCCGTGTCGCCGGAACCGTCCTTCGACACGACCGTCGCCGGGAGCTCCGCCGCGGGCGGATCCTCGAGCGGAGGGATGCTCGGCCCGCCGATCACCGCCGTGGTCGGGCCCTCGTAGGCCGTCGGATCCGCGAGGGGCGTGAGCTCGGCGAGCGGCGGCAGATCGAGGGTCTCGACGGAGCCGGGCGCGTCGCCGTGGCCGCCCGCGGTGCAGGCGGCCAGGCCTGCCCCCAGCAGCGCCGCCAGTGCCAGCGCGAGAGTGCTTCGTCTCCAAGTGCTCATCCCGCCAAGCCTAACCCAACCAAGATAAGATGATCTGCGGGTCCGCACGGGCCCGGTGCGCGCCCCGGAGGCATCCCCGGCTGCGCGCGCTTCCGAACGCTGCCAGAGGCGCCATGACCCCTTCCACCCCCGCCGCCGCGGCGCAGCGCACGGCACTGCGCCAAGCCGCCCTGCAGACCGCGCTCATCGCCGCGCTCGCGCTGGCGCTCGTCGTCTCCGTGATCGTCTCGGCCGGCACCGGGCAGCTGGGCGTGGCACCGCAGGAGGTGCTCGGATCCCTGCTCCACCGCATCGGGATCGACTGGCTGCCCCTGCCGAGCCACCCGACGGGGGACGCCACGCTCTGGGCGATCCGCTTCCCCCGCGTCGCCATGGCCGTCCTGGTGGGAGCCGGCCTCGCCGTGGCCGGACTGCTCATGCAGGCGATCTTCGGCAACCCCCTCGCCGAGCCCGGCGTGATCGGCATCTCATCGGGCGCCGCGGTCGGCGCCGGCCTCGCGATCGTGTTCGGCCTGACCGTGTTCGGCGAGTGGACCACGGCCGTGCTCGCCTTCGCCGCGGGCCTCGGCGCGACGCTGCTCGTCTACGCGATGAGCCGCGCGGACGGGCGCACCGAGGTGGTCACCCTGGTCCTCACCGGCATCGCCGTCAACGCGATCGCCGGAGCCGCCATCGCCTTCCTGACCTTCATCGGCGACACCCAGTCCCGGGAGCAGATCGTGTTCTGGCAGCTGGGCAGCCTGGCGGGCAGCCGATGGACCCAGGTGGCGATCGTCGCACCGGTCGTCGCCGTCGGCCTCATCGCCGCCTATCTGTCCGCGCGCAAGCTCGACCTGCTCTCGCTGGGCGAGCGCAACGCGAGGCACCTCGGCGTCGACGTCGAGGCGCTCCGGATCGGCATGATCTTCATCGTCGCCCTGCTCACCGGCGCCGCCGTCGCGTTCGCGGGCATCATCGCCTTCGTCGGCCTCGTGATCCCGCACCTGATGCGGATGATCCTCGGCCCCGCGCATCTGCCCCTCGTCACCGCGTCGGCGCTGGGCGGCGCCCTCCTGCTCACGCTCGCGGACCTGGCCGCGCGCACGATCGTCCCGAACGCCGACATGCCGATCGGCATGCTCACGGCGCTGGTGGGCGGGCCGTTCTTCTTCTGGCTGCTGCGCCGCACCCGGAAGCGCGCCGGAGGGTGGGGGTGACCGTGGCGCGGCACGCAGCATTGCCGAGCCGCGCTGCGGCGGGAGAGATCGTGTGCGCGGCCGAGGACGTCGGGCTGGATCGCGGGGGCCGCGCCCTGCTCGACGCCGTGTCGCTCGAGCTGCGCGCGGGCGAGGTGCTCGCGCTGCTCGGGCCGAACGGCGCGGGCAAGTCGACGCTCCTCAGCCTCTTCTCCGGCGATACTCCCCCGGATCGCGGCACCGTGACCTTCGCGGGGCGCGAGATCTCGGAGTGGTCGCTGGCCGACCTCTCGCGCAGGCGGGGGGTGCTCCTGCAGGACAACCAGCTGCTCTTCCCGTTCACGGTGCACCAGGTCGTCGAGATGGGACGCGCGCCGTGGCGCCGCACTCCGCTCGAGGACGAGGACAACGAGGCGATCTCCGCCTCCCTCGACGCGGCCGACATCGCCCGGCTCGGCAGCCGGCGCGTGCCGTCGCTCTCGGGCGGCGAGCGGGCGCGCGTCGCGTTCGCGCGCGTGATCGCCGGCCGCACCGGTGTGCTCATGCTCGACGAGCCCACCGCGGCTCTCGACCTGGGTCACCAGGAGGCCGTGCTCTCCCTGGCCCGCGAGCGGGCCAGGGCCGGCGACGCCGTGCTCGTGGTGCTGCACGACCTCAACCTCGCCGGAGCGTACGCCGACCGCATCGCCCTGCTGCGGGCCGGGCGGCTCGTGGCGTGCGACGCTCCGGAGCGGGTGCTGACGGCCGAGCTCATCGGCGAGGTCTACGGCACCGAGGTGGAGGTGATCCCGCACCCGCGGACGGGCGCGCGCATCGTCCTGCCGGTGCGGGGCTGAGGTGCCCGGCGCACGCGGCCGGAGCATCGGGCTCGGGGCGCGGCGGTCGGCCGCGACCGTGCGCGCTCAGCGCTCGCGGATCGGTTTCTCCTGGCTCTTCTCCGCGCCGCGCTTCCCGCGGCCGCCGATCAGCAGCCCGAGCGTGAGGCCGATCACGAGCAGGGCGGCGCCGCCCACGATGATCGGCAGCCACGGCACCTGCGCGGCCGCCGGCTCGACGGCGGTCGGATCCTCCGCGGCGGGATCCGAGGGGGACTCCGTCGTCGGCTCGGCTGTCGTAGCCGCGTCGCCGCAGCCGTCGAAGCTCAGCTCGAGCGTGAGGGGGTCCAGCGACTCCCCCGCGTCGTAGAAGCCGGCGAAGGCCTTCGCCCCGCTGTTGGTCAGTGCGACCGGCAGCGCTTGCAGCTCGAGGGCGCCGTTCTGCGGCGCCGAAGATCCCGAGACCTCCACTTCGCCGACCCATTCCTGCTCGGCGTCGACCGCGAGCTCGCCCGCGACATCGGTGCTGCGCGCGTCGAGCAGCAGCGCGGCGGCCCCCTCGCCCTCGAACTCGATCGTCGGGTTCGCCAGGGTGAGGTCGAGCACGCCGTCGTGCCCGGTGAAGTGCACCGATCCGGTGAACGAGACCGTTCCGATACCGGTCTCGGGATCGAGCTCTCCGCTGGGATCGCTCCACAGGAAGTTCGGCGTCTCGTAGTCGGCGCCGTCGTCCGTCTCCCAGGAGCCGTTCGCGATGCTGCCCGAGATGTAGGACCGGAAGCTCTCCTTGATCCCCCAGGTGAGCGTGCCGCCGGAGACGACGCAGGCGGCGCCGTTCTCGGCGGGCAGCGTCGAGGAGCCGCCCGGGAGCGCGGCCGCGGCGGCGGACGGGACGAGCAGCGCGGCCGCGGTCGCGAGGGCGCCGAGGCTCACCGCGGCGCGGCGGCGGATGGGGAACGTCACAACGGGCCTCCTTGCGGACCGGGTCGGCGGGTGTCGGGTCGCACTCAGGACTGCTCTCGCCGCTGCCGGACGACGAGGAGGCTGGTGCAGGCCGCGATGAGGACGAGCGCCCCCGCCGCGGTCCACCACTCCCAGAGCGCCGGGCCGCTTGCGAGCTGCAGGGTCGGGCCGGCGGTGCGGAGCTGATCGGAGTCGATCGCGATGCTCGGCTCGGCGCTCACGGCCGCTGCTCTCCGCTCTCCCTCGGGCTCCAGGATCTCGATGACGGCGCCGGCGTTGACGCTGCCCTGCAGGGTGATCGTGTGGGTGCCGATGGCGTCCTCCGGGAGCGTGCCGGTCCAGCGGACGACGCCGTTCTCGTCGGCGCTGGCCTCGTCGTCGAGGAGGACCGGCTGCGAGTAGAGCACGACGAGCACGCCCTCGTCGTTCGGCTCGAAGCCGGCGGCCTCGATCTCGATGCGCCCGCCGGCCCGCAGCTTGTCGGCGGCGGTGAGCACGGTGACCCCGGTGAACGACGGCGGCGAGGGCGCCGGGATCCGCTTGAGCATCGCGGCCTTGCCGACCGCGGTTCTGCCGTAGCTGACGGCGCTCTCCGCGCCGACGGTGAAGGTGAGGGGGTCGACGCCCACCGTTCCGCCGCCGCCGGATCCGCCACCGCTGATGCTGCCGCGCACCGGTACGTCGCTCCACGTGACAGCGCCGCCCGGCCCGGTGGTCTTGGAGGCCGCCGCGAGGTCGAGCGTGAAGGTGCGGCCGCCCGCGGTGATGGTCCCCGAGCTCGCGCTGTCGACCGCGATCACCGGGTTGGCGAAGCTCTCGCTCATCAGGCCGCGGTGTCCGGAGAAGGTCACCACGCCCGAGTAGCGCACCGTGCCGGTCTCGGTCCGGAAATTCCAGTTGCCCCCCGTCGCCTGAGGAAAAACGAAGGCGCCGCCGCTGCGGCCGACGCCGCTGGTCTCGACGGATCCCTTCGCGATGCTTCCCGTGGCGTAGGCGGCGAACTCCGAGGAGACCCCCCAGATCAGCGAGCCTGCGGCGCGCCCGGAGCCGGAGCCCTCGGTCGCGACCGGCCGCTCGGCCTTCGATTTCGAGGGGGACTTCGGCTTCTTGACGGGGGGCACCTCGACGGGCTTCGCGCTGGCAGAGTCGGCGCCGATCGTGAAGGCGAGCCGGTCGAGCTCGTAGTCCTGCCCCACATACCCCTGGAAGTAGGTCTCCGCGCCCTCCTGGGTGAGGCGCACCACCGCGCCCGTGTAGCGGATCGAACCGTCCGCGTTGACCTTTCGGTCGGCGCCCTGCGCCCTCAGGTCGATCGTGGCGATGGTCATGGTCCTGGTTCCGTACGGCACCCGCAGCTCCGCCGACGACGCGCTCTTCACGTTCACGGTGGGGTTCGCGAGGTCGAGATCGAGCGCCCCGGAGTGCCCCCAGAAGTTCACCTTCCCCGCGTAGGAGACGGACCCCGTCCGGCTGGCGGAATCCCAGGTGTTCTTGGTCTGCGGGAACCGGTATCCCGCGCCGGTCTCGGTCGCGGGCTTCGTGACGGTGATCTTCCCGTTCGCGATGGGACCTTTCACGTAGGCGCGGAACGACTCGCGGACCCCCCAGTCGAAGCTGCCGACGGTGGTCGGGCTCCCGGGCTCGGCGGGTGGCGCCGTGGCGAAGGCCACGGGCGCGAACTGATCGAACTGCCCCGATCCCTCGCCCTGGAAGGCGTCGGAGAGGCGCACGAACACGCCGCATCGCGCTTCGCTGCTCTCGGAGAGGCAGTCCCGGGAGCCGAACGAGGTCGGCGGGGTCAGCGAGACCTCGAAGCTCCACACGCCGTCCGCGACGGTGCCGGTCGCGGGCCGGTCGTCGACCGGGGCGTGGCTCAGCGTCTGCTGCACCGTGCTGTCGCACTGGTCGGCCGCGGGGCGCTCGTCGCCGGGATCCGCGCACCACAGCAGCAGCACGGAGGTGTCGCCCTCCACGCCGCCCGCAGTGGAGCGCTCGGGGAACGCGCCCGTAACGGTGAGGGAGGCGCCCGGCTCGACGCCGGTCGTCGGACTCACCGAGATGCCGAACGTCGCGGCGGTCTCCGCCCGAGCGAGCGCCGTGCCCGGCGCGCCCGCGTCCTGCCGCGGGGCGCCCGACTCCGGCGGAGCAGCGGGAGCCGCCGCCTCGTCCGCGCTCGGATCGGCCGGGCTCTCGGCTTCTTCCACGTCCACGGATCCGGCCCGCTGACCGGATGCGGCCTCGTCGGCCCCCCGCTGCGGCTCCGACGCGCCGCTTCCGGTGGTCGCAGACTCGAGCGGCGCCTCGGCGACGCCCGTCGCGTCTGCGGAGTCCGCCTCTTCGGCGTGCGCGAGCGGCCCAGAGAGCAGCACTCCGCTCAGGACCAGCGACGCCGAGAGCAGCGTCGCGAGGATCCTCCGCGGTCTCCTGCGTACGCCCATCACGGGTCACTCTCCCCGAACTCTCCCGGGCCGCACTTCCGGCCCATCGTCAGGCCATGGTGAGGTCGGCCTTACTCTTGATTCATCACCAGTTTTTCTGAGATTCCGCGCCGATGCAAGTCATCACAGCGCTTGCGCAGGCGCGGAGCGCGCGAGACGGGCGGAGGGCCTTCCGGCCGACCGCCCGCCTCGGTGCTCGCGGAATCACCCGCTCGTCGTCACTACCTGACGACTCGCAGCGTGCGCGTTGCGCTGGTCTTCGCGACGGTGTTCGCGGTCGAGACGAGCTTGACCTTGATCTTGTGCGTGCCCCGCTTCAGCTTCGGCAGCTTCACCGTGGCCTTGCCCGCGCTGCTGAGCTTCTGCGTCTTGATCCGCTTCTTCCCGTCGAACACCTGCACGGTGTACTTCGCGGCCTTCGCCTTCAACGAGCCGGGGATGGTCGCGGTGACGCGGACGCGCGCGTTCTGCTTCGTCTTCACCTTCGACTTCACCAGCTTCGCGGAGACCTTCGGCGTGGCCTTCGTCACGCGCAGCGTCGCGGAGCCCGAGGAGTTCGCGAAGCGCGCGGCGTTGCTGGTGTAGGCGACCGTCGCCTTGTGCGACCCGGCCCGCACCGCCGCGTTCAGGCGGATGGTGGCCTTGCCGTTCGACAGGTTCGCCTGGTAGCTCTGCCCCGCCACCCGCAGGCGCACAGCACCGGTCGGCTGTTCGGCCGAGCCGGTCGCGGCGACCGTCACCGTCGCGCTGTTCGCCGCGTTGTACTTGGCGGACGACTTCGAGAGCTTCACCGCGGTCGTGGTGGCGGCCGCGACGGGCTCGGCGAAGACGGCATCCCACTGCGCCTCGGAGACGTCGAGCGTGCGCACGCCGTACAAGGTGTTGGCGCTCGGCAGGGCATGCGCCTTCCAGCTCACGACCTCGTACTGCTTGGTGCGGTCCAGCTTCGCCTTCGCGACGACCAGCGTGGAGGTCGCGGCCCGATCCGTGAAGCGGTTCGGCGTGATGTAGTCGACCTGCAGGCCGTGGTTGGTGAGCGAGAGCTCGTCGACCGTACCCGCCTCGATCACGGAGACGTAGGCTCCGGTGTCGGAGATGACGTCAGCGAGATCCGCCTTGACGCTGAGCCCGTCGCTCGTGGCGTCGACCACCGACGCGGTCAGCTGGGGAGAGGTGGTGTCGAGCTCGAACGAGAACGGACTCGGCTTGCGGTCATCGGCTCCGGTGTTGGTGACCGTGGTGGCGTAGGTCCAGGCCGCAACGGCCGGATCCGCGCTGGAGTCACCGGCGAGGAACGCCAGGAAGTCCTCGTGCCACAGACCCGCCAGCCCGGTCCAACTGGCCGACCCCTCGGCCAGCACCGGGGCGACCTCGTTGCCCTGGAGCTGGACGACGTCGACCCGCGCCGGTCCCCGCGTCGGCGCCTGGGCCGGGTCGAAGACCGAGGGGGGAACCGAGGTGCCGTAGGCCACGGAGGCCGAGACCACGCCGTTGCCGTTCGCGTCGAGTTCGACCTCGAGGTCTTCGAAGGTCAGCCAGCCGCCGCCGGTTGTGGCGTGGTTGACGCTCTTCCCCTCGAACGAGAGCTTCGCGTTCCCGTCGGGCGTCAGCGTTCCGGAGCCCGCTGCCCACGTGCTGATACGACTGGTCGCATCGAACGCGGCAGGCGCCGTGTAGTTCGCCGGCGACGGGTTCGGGCGGCCCGGGTTGGCCGAATTCAGATAGGTCGAGAGACCCCAGCTCGCCGAGCCGTCGGTGGCGGTCCGGATCGTGGACGGCTCATCGGCCAGCGCCGCGGTCGGCGCGATCGCCGCGCCGCTCACGGCGAGCAGGGCGGCGGTGATGGTCGCGAGCCACGCCGAAGACGTCCTCCGCGCACTCTTCTGTGCAGTCATATACGAGAGCACTCCTTGTTCGTTGTTTCCAGGGGAACTGCGGGGCGGTCCCGGCAGATCGGTTTTCATCCGAGGTAGTTTAGGCCAGACTCACCTCATTTACTTCCTATCATTCTCGTGAACTTCAGCTGATCGCGCAAGTCTCCGCGGCCCTCGCGCCCTCCGCCGAGGCGCCCCGCACAGCGCTCGAACACACCCCGCGCACCGCTGAATTACACTGAAGGGCACGCGAAAGGACACGACACCATGACCGATCCCACGGACCCGAGCACTCCCGGAGCCCTGCGGGCCGTGCGAGCCCGGCGATCCCACTCCAGGGTCACCGAGGACGCCCCCGAGCGCTCCGAGCTCGAAGGCCTCGTGTCGGCGCTCGCGAGCGTGGCGGATCACAGCGGGCTGCGCCCGTGGCGCATCATCGAGTGGCGCGGCGACGAGCGGCGACGGCTCGGCCGGGCGCTCGCCAAGGCCGGCGGCATGAGCCGGGAGAAGGGCATCGCCAAGGCCACCCGGGCGCCGCTGGTGCTGGCGATCGTCGTGAGCCCGCGCCCGAGCAAGAAGGTGCCGGTGTGGGAGCAGGAGGCCGTCGCCTCCGGGGCGGCGCACCTCCTGAGCCTGCTGCTGGACGAAGCGGGATGGGGCGTGATCTGGCGCACCGGCTCACCGGCGCGCTCGAAGGCGGCGCGGCGGGCCCACCGGCTCGACAAGCACGAGTATCTGCTCGGCTGGCTGTACGTCGGAGGGATCCCGGAGCGCAGCCGCAAGCCGAAGCCCCGCAAGCCCCTCGACCTCGCCCGGCATCTTTCCACCCCCTGACCCGCCGCTCTCTGAAGATCCTCGCGCGCGCCCATCCCGACTCGCGCCCATCCCGACTCGCGCATCCTCCCCCGCTCCTCTCTCGGCCTTGTCCTCGCGCGCGCCCCTTCCCTTCCCTCTCGTCGCGCACCTTTCCCCTTCTCGCGCGCGCCCTCTCCTTCCCTCTCCCTTGCCCTTCCCTCTCCCCTGAACGTCCCCTCTCGCGCGCCCCTTCCCTTCCCTCTCGCCCCTCCCCCTCTCCTTCGCCCTTCCCTCTCGCCCCTCCGCGCCCGTTCCCCTCCCCCCCCCCCCGGGCGCCCGCGCTCTCCCCGCCCGTGGACCCGAAGTGCCCTTTCGTCTGCCGGGAAAGGGCACTTCGGGTCCACTCGACGGAGCCGGAGAGAGGAGAGCGAGGAGAGCGAGTGGAAGCGGCAGGCGCGTTGATGACAGGCGTCGCGAGCAGCTCTCCGGTGCAGGGGGCGGACACGCCTCTGGTTCAGGGGGCGGGCAGCAGCTCGGGGCGCAGGGGCGCATCCGGCGTTCGGACCCCCAGCGCCTCCGCCACGCGTCGCACCGTCTCAAGGGGGCGGAGGAACAGATCCTCGGCGTGAACACGGAGGACCCGGTAGCCGCGCTCCCGCACTCGATCCAGCCGCCGCACGTCCTTCAGGTACTGGGCGCGGGAGCTTCGATGCTGTTCGCCGTCGTACTCGACGACGAGCTTCGCCTCCCGGCACGCCAGATCGAAGCGGCCGATCCTCCCCTCCCCGTCGAACAGCTCGACCTGCAAGTCGAAGCGCTCGGCCAGGCCGTGTGCCTCGAGCAGGAGCCTCAAGAGGGTCTCCATCCGGGATTCCGAACCCGTGCGCGCGAACTGCAGCGCCCTCCTGAGCCGCCTCGATCCCGGCAGCCCGCCCGCGGCGGCACGCGGCGGCTCGACCGGAAGAAGCGGGGTCCTCGCCCCGGAACCCAGCATGAGATGATCGAGCGCAACGACGAGTTCCACGACGTTCAGCGAGGCCGCGGCCTGGCGCAGCGCGAGTTCCGCGGGAACGACGGGAAGCCCCGCAGGAGAGCCCCGCGGCTCGAAATCCCTGCGTGACACATGGCCGCGTACCCCGGCCGCGCGCCGCGCACGCGCAGGCCAGGGTGCCGTCACATGAACCGGCTGCGGAGCCGCATCCCCTCCTGCGGAACGCTCGACCAGGGGGCGAAGCGGGCAACCGAGCAGGATCAGGGCCGTCTCATGGCTGAACGCCTCGCCACGCCGAAGGAGCACCGCGAACGACTCCGCGGATCGCCGCACCGCATCGGCATAGGAGGCGTAGGACGAGTGCGGGCCCTGCTCGACACGAGCCACGGGGCGGCGCACTCCCCGGAAGGGCCGGTCGAAGCGTTCGTGTCGCAGCGCCTTCACGCCCAAGCCGGCCTGCAAGCCCTCCGCATAGCGGAACGGCATTCCGCGCAGTGCGTGCGGGACGGGTTCGCGGGGTCTGGGCATGCTTCAAGCATGGTCCTCCCCCACCCGCGCCTCGCGCTCGAAACAGAATCTGCGGATAAGTCGGACGCACGGATCACTAGCGCTGAGCTGTGAGGGGCGAGTGCCGGGCAGTTCCGCCGCTTTCGAGCCGCGATCGGACGCAAACTGCCCTTTGAGAGGACGGGAAAGGGCAACATGCGACCACACGCGGTGGGGTTCCGGGCACGGAGAGGAAGGAGAAGGAGGAGAAGAACGGGGAGCGGGAAGAGAGGAGAGAGGAGAGAGGAGAGAGGAGAGAGGAGAGGGGAGAGAGGAGAGAGGAGAGAGGAGAGAGGATTAGGGAGGGAAGAAGGGGAGAAGGGGAGAGGGAAGAAGAAAGTAAAGGATGGGGAGGGGAAAGTTAAAAAAGAAGAAAGGAGAGAGAAAAGGAACGGAAGAGCAGAAGGAAAGGAGAGGAGGGGAGGGGAGGAGGGGAGGAAGAAGGAGAAGAGGGTAAGGAGGGAGAGGGGAAGGGAAGGAGAAAGGAATGAGAAGAAAGGAGTGAGAAGAAAGGAGTGAGGAGTGAGGAGTGAGGAGAAAGCGCGGGAGCGCGGGAGCGCGGGAGCGCGGGAGCGCCCGGTCGCGGCAAGGCGGACAAGACGCACGAGAGACGAACAAACGCAGGAGGCGGACAAGACGCACGAGACGCACGAGACGGGCAAGATACACGAGGCGAGCAAACGCACGAGACGAGCGGCATGCACGAGACGGGAAGGTGCGCAAGGGGTGGGAGCGCGACCCCGAACGCGGTATCGTTGGTGAGATGAGCGACGGCTACGAGTTCCGACTCGGCGACAACGAGTGGCGCGAGCGACTGAGCCCCGAGGAGTATGCGATCCTCCGCGAGGCCGCGACCGAGCGCCCCGGCACCGGCGAGCTCCTCGACGAGTGGGGCGACGGCCTCTACCGCTGCCGGGCTTGCGGCAACGAGCTCTTCCGCAGCGGCACCAAGTTCGAATCCCACTGCGGCTGGCCGAGCTTCTACGAGAGCG
Organism: Leucobacter weissii; assembly: GCF_017565745.1. Classification (GTDB taxonomy): domain Bacteria; phylum Actinomycetota; class Actinomycetes; order Actinomycetales; family Microbacteriaceae; genus Leucobacter; species Leucobacter weissii. The sequence goes on along the minus strand of NZ_JAGDYM010000003.1, from coordinate 138,221 downwards.
TGCGCCCCGACGCCGTGGAGCTGCTCGAGGACACGACCCTCGGCATGCAGCGCACGGAGGTGCGCTGCGCGCGCTGCGGATCGCACCTGGGCCACGTGTTCCCGGACGGTTTCGGCACCCCGACCGGCGACCGCTACTGCATGAACTCGCTCGCGCTCTCCTTCGACGAGGATCCGCCCGAGAAGTAGCGGAACACGCGCCCGGGATCCCGGTCGGAGCCGTTACCCCCTCCGCCGCGACGGGAGCGCCGCGATCGTCACCGCCAGCAGCGCGATGGCGGCCCCCGCCAGCAGCCACGGAGTGAGTCCGTCCGCCAGGGGCAGTGCGGCCTCGAACGCGACGGCGGCGAGGAGTTGCCCGGCGACATTCGACATGCTGAGCAGCAGCACCCCGGCGGCGCGCACCAGCATCGCCGCGATGCCGATGAAGATCACGCCGGTCGCGCCGCCGATGTAGAGCAGCGGATCGCTCGGCCAGGTCTCGGGCCAGCCGCCCACGGCGACCGACACGGACGCAGCGACGACCAGGATCGCCGTGCCGACGACGAAGTTGACGAAGGTGGAGGTGACCGCGCTCTGCGCCGCGGCGCGCACCAGCCCGTTGACCGCCGACTGCCAGGCGACCAGCGCGCCGGAGATCAGAGGCAGCAGCATGAGCCACAGCTGAGACCCATGGCCCTCGTCGCCTCCGCCGAAGTCGCTCAGCACCGACAGCGCCACCGCGACGATGGCGAGCACCGTGCCGATGACGCGCTGCGGCGTGGGATCGACCCTCCCGCCCGGGCCGAGCCCGAGACGGTCCATGACCAGTCCGCCGAACACCTGCCCGGCGACGATGCCCACCGTGAACAGCGCGAGGCCGATGACCGACGCGACCAGCCCCTGGCCGAGCACGAAGAAGGCGCCGCACGCGCCGCCGGTCAGCGCCCACCAGGGCAGGCGGCGCGAGCCCAGCTCGGCACGCAGCCTGCGGAACCCGTCCTTGGCGTCGCGGGAGAGGATCACGATGAGCACGAGGATCGCCAGTCCCGAGGAGAAGGAGACCGCGGCCGTGAGATAGCCGTCGCCGAGTTCCTGGCTCAGCCCGCCGTTCACACGGGACTGCACGGCGACGAGCATCCCCGCGAAACCGCTGCCCAGCAGGGCGGCCCACACGGGGGGCGCATATTTCGGGGTCACCAGACAACCTTAGACGACGCGACGCGGCGCGGCGCGGGGACAGCGACCGCGTCGGACGGGCCGCAGCCGATGATCGTGGGAGAATCGAACCGTGGGAGAGTTCGGTTTCTCGTTCGTGGGCACGGCGTTCCTGCTCGCGGCGCTCGTGCCGAATCTGCTGTGGGCGCGCTTCGGGGTCGCGAGCGACTACGATCCCTCCGGCGAGAACCGTGTCCTGCGCGTCATCGAGCGCACCGGCCAAGTGCTGCTCACGGCATCGCTCGTGCTCTTCTCCGACACCGGACTGCGCGCCTGGACGCCCTGGTCGTGGTGGCTCGTGGCGGCGATCGCCGCGATGCTGCTCTACGAGGCGGCATGGATCCGGTACTTCGCCGGACCGCGACGCAACGCCGACTTCTACCGTCCGCTTCTCGGCATCCCGGTCCCGCTGGCTCTGCTGCCGATGCTCGGATGCCTGCTGCTGGGCGTCTACGGTCTGCTGCTGCCGCTCATCGTCTCGGCGATCGTCGCCGGGATCGGCCACGTCGGGATCCATCTCCAGCACGCTCTCCGCGCGCGGTGAGCCGGTGGAGCCGCCTATCGGACTCGAACCGATCACCTGCGCTTTACAAGGGCGCTGCTCTACCAGATGAGCTAAGGCGGCGAGGGACGACCGGCCCTCGTGCGCCGGTCGCCCGTCGAGACTAGTCGGTTTCGGCCGCAGTGTCCTCCTCGGTCTCCGCCGGCGTCTCCTCGGAGCTGCCGCCGTTGCCCTCGATATCGTCCCGGACCTTCAGGATGTACTGCTCGAGGTCGCCGTCGCGAGTGGCATCCCACTGCTTCCCGTTCACCGTCACGGTGGGGGTGCTGACGAGGCGCTGCGGCTCGCCCTCGGGCTGCAGCTCGGTCGAGCTCCGCGGCATCAGCATCCGCTCGCCCTCGGCGAGGCTCAGCACGCCGTTCTCGCTGACCTGCTTGTAGTTCGCCGAGATGAATCCGCCGAAGCGCTGATCCTTCACGCACTGGCGCAGCTCGTCCGTCGCCGTCGCCCCCGCGACCTCGGCCTGCTCGATGAGCTGCTCGTCGGTCAGCCCCGTGCTGCTCTCGGTCGGCTGCACCTCGGCGCTCAGCAGCTGATTGTGCAGCGTGAACGCGTAGTCCGGCTGCTGCTCGACCACGCAGCTCACCAGGTTCGCCGCTCGCGTCGAGTATTTCGACGCCGCATCGAGGAAGTTGATCGGGTAGACCGTGAGCGTGATGTCGCCGCTGCCGATGTAGTTCTGGAACACCTCGCCGTACTGCTGCTCGAACGCGCCGCACGCCGGGCACATGTAGTCCACGTAGATCGTCACGTCGATCGGCAGCTGCGACCAGTCCACGTCGCGCGGCTGGCGCTCCTCGCCCTCGGCGAGCGCCGGGGTCGGCTCGACCTTCAGGTCCGTGCCGAACGTCACACCGCCCGAGACCATGTTCTCCGGCCCGGGACCGGCCGGCTTGAGGGTCTGCATGAGCACCAGACCGACGACGGCGAGGATGGCCAGAACGCCGAGCACCACACCGCCCTGCAGCAGCACCCGATTGCGCTTCTCCCGCTTCTTCTCGGCCTCGCGGGCCACCCGCGCCTGCTCGCGCGCCTGGTCGCGGCGCTGCTGCTTCGTCAGTTTCTCTTCTGCCATTCCTGTCTCCTCATTCGGCAAACGATGGGCGCGCTCGGTCGATGCCGGCGGCACGCCGGGTCACCGCCTGCGCTGCGGTCACTTCTTCTTCGCTCGCCGCTGAGCGCGGTTCTGCGGGGCCTGCTCCTCGGCCTCGCCGTCGTCCTCGACCTGCTGGCCGAAGGCCCCGCGGCGCGGCGCGGCGCCGGGGCGCCCGCCCTTCACCGCCGCTGCGGCCTTCCGCGCGGGGGACTTCCCGCGCCCCTGGCCGGGTCCGCGCACGTCCTCGCCTCCCGACTCGTCGGGGGCGGTGTAGCTCAGCTTCGACTGGTCGAGGGGTGCTTCCTCCCCGAGCCCGCCGCCTTCGAGGTGCACGTGATCCTGCGGCCCGTCGGACGGCCGGACCTGGACTTCGAGGTTGTAGAGCATCCCGAGGGATTCCTCCTTGATCTGCCCCATCGTGGACTGGAACAGCGTGAAGCCCTCGCGCTGGTACTCGATGAGCGGATCGCGCTGCGCCATCGCGCGCAGCCCGATGCCCTCCTTGAGATAGTCCATCTCGTAGAGGTGGTCGCGCCAGCGGCGGTCGATGGCGGCGAGCACCACGCGGCGCTCGAGCTCGCGCATCGCCTCGCTTCCGAGGGTCTCCTCGCGCTTCGCGTACGCCACCTCGGCGTCGGACAGGATCTCGCGCCGCAGGAAGTCGCGGTTCACGGCCTTGGCGCCGGTCTCGGCCACCACCTCGTCGACGGTGATGTCGATCGGGTAGATCTGCTTCAGATCGTTCCACAGCGCGTCGAGATCCCACTCGTCGCCGCCGCCGTGCGAATCGAGGATCGCGTCGATCACCTGCACGCGGAAGGCGTCGATCCGGGATTCGATGTCTTCGCCGTCGAGGATCTGCGCGCGGTCGGCATAGATCGCCTTGCGCTGACGATCGAGCACGTCGTCGTACTTCAGCACGTTCTTGCGGATCTCGCTGTTGCGCTGCTCGACCTGGCTCTGGGCGCTCTGGATCGCGCGGGTGACGACCTTCGACTCGATCGCCATGTCGTCGGGGAAGCTGCTGCGATTCATGAGCGCCGCGGCGGCGCCGGCGTTGAAGAGCCGCATGAGGTCGTCCGTGAGCGAGAGGTAGAAGCGGCTCTCGCCGGGATCGCCCTGACGCCCGGAACGACCGCGCAACTGGTTGTCGATGCGGCGGGACTCGTGACGCTCCGTGCCGAGCACGTAGAGACCGCCGGCCGCGATGACCTTCTCGGCCTCCTCGTCGACGGCCTCCTTGACGGAGGCGAACACCTCGTCCCAGGCGGCCTCGTAGGCGTCGGGATCCTCCTCCGTGGAGAGGCCCCGCGCCGTCATCTCCTGCACGGCGAGGAACTCCGTGTTGCCGCCGAGCATGATGTCGGTGCCGCGACCGGCCATGTTGGTCGCGACCGTGACGGCGCCGAGACGTCCGGCCTGCGCGATGATCGCGGCCTCTCGCGCGTGGTTCTTCGCGTTCAGCACCTCGTGCCGCACCCCGGCCTTCGCGAGCAGCCGGGAGAGGTACTCGCTCTTCTCGACGCTCGTGGTGCCGACCAGCACCGGCTGGCCCGACTCGTGGCGCCCGGCGATGTCCTCGACCACCTGCGCGAACTTCGCCTCCTCGTTCTTGTAGACGAGATCCGGCTGATCCTTGCGGACCATCGGCTTGTTGGTGGGGATGGGGACCACGCCGAGCTTGTAGGTCGACATGAACTCGCCGGCCTCGGTCTCGGCCGTGCCGGTCATGCCGCTGAGCTTCTGGTAGAGGCGGAAGTAGTTCTGCAGGGTCACCGTGGCGAGCATCTGGTTCTCGGCCTTGACCTGCACCCCCTCCTTGGCCTCGATGGCCTGGTGGATGCCCTCGTTGTAGCGCCGGCCGGCGAGGATGCGGCCGGTGTGCTCGTCGACGATCAGCACCTCGCCGTTCAGCACGACGTAGTCCTTGTCGCGCGTGAAGAGCGCCCTGGCCTTGATCGAGTTGTTCAGGAACGAGATCAGCGGCGTGTTGACCGATTCGTAGAGGTTCGTGATGCCGAGGTAGTCCTCGACCTTCTCGATGCCCGGCTCGAGCACGCCGACCGTGCGCTTCTTCTCGTCGACCTCGTAGTCGACGCCCGGCTCGAGCTTCTTCGCGATGCGGGCGAACTCGGCGAACCAGCGGTTGGCCTCCCCGGAGGACGGTCCGGAGATGATGAGCGGCGTGCGGGCCTCGTCGATGAGGATCGAGTCGACCTCGTCGATGATGGCGAAGAAGTGCTCGCGCTGCACGCGCTCCGCCGCGGTGCCGGCCATGTTGTCGCGCAGGTAGTCGAAGCCGAACTCGTTGTTCGTGCCGTAGGTGATGTCGGCGGCGTACTCCCGGCGGCGCTCCGAGGGATCCTGCCCGGCCAGGATGCAGCCGGTGGTCATCCCGAGCGCGCGGAAGACGCGCCCCATCAGCTCGCTCTGGTAGCCGGCGAGGTAGTCGTTGACGGTGACGATGTGCACGCCCTTGCCCGCGAGAGCGTTGAGGTAGGCCGGCATCGTCGCGACGAGGGTCTTGCCCTCACCGGTCTTCATCTCGGAGATGTTGCCGAGGTGCAGATTCGCACCGCCCATCACCTGCACGTCGAAGGGGCGCAGACCGATGGTCCGCTTGGCCGCCTCGCGCACCGCGGCGAACGCCTCGGGCAGCAGATCGTCGAGGGTCTCGCCGTTCTCGAGGCGCCGGCGGAACTCGGCGGTCTCGTCGCGCAGCTCCTCGTCGCTCAGCCCCTCGAACGAGGGTTCGAGGTCGCCGACCGTCTTGGCCAGTCGGTGGAGCTTCTTCAGGGTGCGACCTTCGCCTACGCGAAGGACTCGTTCGAGGACTGTCGCCACGTCGTCTCTCCTGTGCGGTGGGGCGGCTTGCGCGCATCGTGCACGCCTCACCGCCGTTGCCAACTTGTGACAACGCTTCAGCTTAGCAAGGCACCACCGAGTCTGCTGTGGGAATGCTGCAGGATCGGCGCCGCCCGGGCAGACTCACACGTCGTTCCCACCGCGGGGGCGACCTCGCGGCGCGGGACGGTAGTGTGCTGAGGGTGCAAGATGACCCCCAGCAGGGCCGGGCGCTCGTGATCCTGCCCACCTACGACGAGCGGAAGACGCTGGCAGAGGTCGTCGAGCGGTTGCGGCGGAGCGCGCCGGGCGCGGATGTGCTGATCGTCGACGACGCCAGCCCTGACGGGACCGGCGAGGTCGCAGAGGAGCTCGCCGCGGCCGATCCTCGCGTCTCCGTTCTGCACCGGCCGGCGAAGCTCGGCCTGGGCACCGCCTACCTCGCCGGCTTCGAGCGGGCGATCGCCGGCGACTACCGCTGGGCGGTCGAGATGGACGCGGACGGGTCGCATCTGCCCGAGGAACTGCCGCGGCTGCTCGCCGCCGCCCGCGCGGGAGCCGGACTGGTGCTCGGAGCGCGCTGGGTGCCGGGCGGGCGGATCGTCGGCTGGCCGTGGCACCGCCGTGCGATCTCGCGCGCCGGCACCGGGGTGGCGCGGCTGGCCCTGCGGTCGGGGCTGCGGGACATCACGAGCGGCTTCCGAGTGCTCGACACGCGATGGATCGCGCGACTCGACCTCGAGCAGATCGTCGCGGAGGGGTACGGGTTCCAGATCGAGACGGCGTGGGCGCTGGAGCGCCGCGGCGCCCGGATCGCGGAGGTTCCGATCACCTTCGTCGAGCGCCGCGCCGGACGTTCCAAGATGAGCGTCGGCATCGTGGTCGAGGCGCTCCGCCTCGTGCTGCTCTGGGGGTGGCGCCTCCGCTTCGCCCCGGGGCGCCTGCCCGATGCCTGAGCGACGACCCGGGCGAGGCCACGGGCGGGTCGCCGGGCCCGCTCACCGGCTCTTCTTCGCCGCCGCCTTGGCCGCCCGCTTGGTCTCTCGCACGAGGGCGAGGGTCTCGGGCGACACGATGTCCGCGACACTGCGGTGAGCGCCCTCCTCGCCGTAGGGCGCCGAGGCCTCGCGCCACCCCTCGCCGGCGAATCCGCGCTGCTTGCCGAGCAGCGCCAGGAAGATCCTCGCCTTCTGCTCGCCGAAGCCGGGCAGCGCCTTCAGTCGTTTCAGGACCTCCGGTCCGCTCGGCTCGTCGCGGGTCCACAGCGCCGCGGCGTCGCCGCCCCAGTCGTCGACCAGCGCTCGCGCGAGCGTCTGCACGCGGCCCGCCATCGAACCGGGGAAGCGGTGCACCGCCGGGCTCTGCGTGAAGAGTTCGGCGAAGGCCTCGGGATCCGCATCCGCGATCCCCTGCGCGTCGAAGGCGCCGAGGCGCTGCTTGATCTTGAGCGGCCCCTGGAAGGCGACCTCCATCGCGACCTGCTGATCGAGCAGCATGCCGACCAGCAGTGCCAGCGGATCCTCCGAGAGGAGCGCATCGGCTTCGGGGACGTCGGTGAGGTGCAGTGCCATGCCCTCAGTCTGCCAGCCCGGGCCGAGCACCACCACCCGCGGCGCCCGGCCCGCGATGCCCGCTCCGCGGTGCGCACCCGCTGGGTCACCCGGCGGGTCACCCGCAGTGCGCACCCGGCGGGTCACCCGCACTGCGCACCCGGCGGGTCACCCGGCGGCGCTCACTGCTCGTTGAGCGAGATCACCCCGTAGTTCCAGCCGCGCCGGCGGTAGACCACGCTGGGCCGCGCCGACTCGGTCTCCACGAAGAGGAAGAAGTCGTGCCCCACGAGCTCCATCTGATCCACCGCCTCCTCAACCGTCAGGCGCTCGGCCGGGAACTCCTTCGCGCGGATGACGACGGGGCTGTACTGCTCGTCGGTCTGCTCCGCGTCCGACGCCGGCGCGCCGCCGTTGGCCACGGCCTCGATGGTCTCGAGCGGCGCGGGAGTCAGATCCACGCTGCCGAAATCGTCGGCCACGGCCTCGGCGAGCGAGGTGCGGTCACCGCGCCGACGATCCTTGCGCCGATCCTTCAGCCGCCTGATGCGCTCGAGCACCCGCCCGTAGGCGATGTCGAACGCCGTGTACTTGTCCGAGCCCTCGGATTCGGCACGGATCACCGGGCCGGGACCGACGACGGTGATCTCGACGCGGTCACCGTGCTGAGGGCTGCGGTCCGTCAGGCGGGAGACCTTCACCTCGAACGACTGCGCCTTCGGAAGCAGCCCAGCCACCTTCTCCGTCTTCGAGTCCACGTAGTTCTCGAAGCGATCCGTCACATCTACTCCGCGACCGCGAATGCTGACGTCCATGGTGACCTCCCTGAGGTTTCAGCGGGTGACTTCGATGCCGACCTTCACGCCTTGCCCGAACTTTACCGTTTCAGCGCGGTCGCCTCCACCCGGACCGCCTGTGTTTCCGATCGGCGCGCCGACGACCGCGGAGCTTCCGCCTCGATCCCCGGCCAGCACCGCGCCGCACAGCGCCGCGATCCCCACGAGGCGCCCGCCCGCGGCCTCGAGCGCTCGCCCGCAGGCGGCGGCACTCGCCCCGGTCGTGATGATGTCGTCCACCAGCACCACATCCCTGCCGCGCAGCGACGGACGTGCGCCCCGTCGCACACCGACCAGTTCGGCATTGACCCGTCGGGCATCGGCGCCGAGACCCGCCTGCGCGACCCTCCCCGGGAGCGTGCGGAGCGCGCGCGGCATCAGCTCGGGCGCCGGGCGCTCGAGGCCGGCGAGCGCGGCTCGCACGACGAGCTCGACGTGGCGGTACCCGAGCTCGCGCACGCGGGCCGGGCGGGAGGGCACCGCCACCAGGAGCACGGGCCCGATCTCCTCGATCAGCGGGCGGAGCCTGGCACCGAGCAGGCGCGCGAACCCCGAGCGGCCACCGTACTTGTACTCGCGCAGGACGGCACCCAGCACACCCCCGTAGCCGCCGGCGACGCGCACGGGTACGGGCACCGGCGCGGCAGCCCGCATCTCGTGGCGGAGGACCGGGCGATCCGGGGCGAGGAGATCCGCGCGGCAGGCATCGCACAGATCCCGATCCGGCGCTCCGCAGGAGACGCATCGGGTCGGCCAGAGCAGAGCGAGCAGGTCGAGGCCGAACTGCCGCCCGAGTTCGCGGAGGCCCGTCGGCTGAGTCTTGAGATCGGTCATGCGCCCATCCTGTCGCAGCGTTTGCACGATGGATCCCCGACCCGGGAATCTGTGAATAACTCGTGGTCGATCACCAGATCGCGCGGAGTGTGAGGGGCGAATGAGCGGCGGACGCGACCCCGGGGACCTCGAGATCGAGGGCCCGGGCGACCGGCCCCGCGAATCTACGGCTTTGGCCTCGAAGTGCCCTTTCACGGGAACGGAAAGGGCACTTCGGGTCCACGCGCAGATGAGGCGGGGAGGGGAAAGGAGAAGCAGGGGCAGAGAAGCGGGAAGGGAACGGAAGGGAACGGAAGGAAAGGAAAGGAAAGGAAAGGAAAGGAAAGGAAAGGAAAGGAAAGGAAAGGAAAGGAAAGGAAAGGAAGGGGTCCCGGGATCCTCAGCCGACCCGCGCGATCAGCTCGACGCCCTCGCTCTGTCGCTGCCAGCCCGCGCCCTGAGGGGCGAACATCCACCCGTCCGCGTCGAGCACGCGCATCAGCGCCCGCCCGCCCCCTCCGCTCACCGAGACGGCGCCGGGCACGGCGCCCGCGTCGGTCGCGAACTGGCCGAGCGGGGCCAGCGTGATCTTGCCGCTCTCGCCGATCCGGGTGAGCGACACCAGGCGGAACTCGTCGACCCAGTCGAGGTCGGTCGGCGATCCCTCCACCCACGCCACGGGCACGAGCGCCTCGACGAGGTCGACCGGATTCCCCTCGGCATCCCGCACGATCCCCACCGTCTGCACGGCGCTCCGCTCGTCCCCGTCCTCGATGAGCAGCGCCAGACGGTGCCCGCCGGGCGACACCGTCGCGGCGGCGACGCGCCCGCTCACGCGCGGCAGGGTGAGGAACGAGGCGGTCCCGCCCGGCTTCGACACCAGGATCCTCCCGGGGTCCGAGTCGGCGTAGCTCCAGACGTAGCCCGAGGGGTCGAGGCTCGGCTTCAGCGCCCGCGCCCGCAGGTCGATCTCCACGAACGAGCTCTCCGACAGCCAGCCGACCGCGCGCGAGCGACCTGTGCCGCTGACGACCGCGGCGGTGCGGCGTTCGTCGTCGAGCGTCACGGCGGTCGGATCGAGGTCGGCGATCTTCTCGCCGATGTCGGGCAGCGGCACGACCTCGTCCGAGTCGAGCGTGCCGAACACCCCGTCCCGCAGCACCGTGGTGAGCATGCTCTCCGAGCCGCGGGCCTCGGTCTCGGTCGCGACGGCGGCCTCGTCCACGACGGTTCCGTTCACGGAGAGCTCGAAGCGCGTCAGCCCGGGCACGGAGGAGAGGCTGGCCGAGAGCTGTCTCACGAGGAGCTCCATCGTCGCCGCGTCCGCGCCCAGCAGCTCCGGCGTGAGGTCGATCTGAGCCACACCGGCGCTGATGGGCACCGACGTGGAGACGAGGGCGGTGCCGCTCGGGAAGGCGGTCCGGAGGAACTCGGTGTCCGGTTCGACCGGTCCCTCCAGCAGCTCGCCGACGATCTGGGTGCTGAGCGTGGCCCGGTTGAGGAACCAGCGCGTCTCGGGGACGAGCCGGTCGTCGGCGCTGAGGAAGTAGAGCTGACGCGGCGTCCAGAGGGTCGAGAAGCTGTTGCGGTCGAGGATGATGCCGTTCGGCGCGGACGCGATGCGCCACTCGCCGCCGATCTGCTCGAACTCGAACGGCAGGGTGATGGCGGCGCCCGAGCTGACCGGCGTCAGCGCGCCGTCGGCGTCGACGGTCGCGATGCTGGTGAGCGACAGCTCGCCGTTGTCCTCGCCGACCGGGCGATAGGTCTGGGTGCCCTCGTCCACGAACACCCCGGAGGTCGGATCCCACGTCGGGGCGTAGCCGGGGGTGAGGAACTCGCGGGCGATCGCGTAGTCGTCGCTGCTCGACATCGCCGCCCGCACGAATCCGCGCACGATCTCGTCCTGGCCGGCGCCCTGCATCGGCCCGCCCGGCTTGAACTGCACGGGCTGCTCGGCCTGGTCGAGGTTGGCGAGCCCCTCCTGCACCGGTCCCGAGCCCGGGATCGACTGGCAGGCGGCGAGTCCCAGCGCGATCAGTGCCGCGGCGGCGGCCCGCAGCCCGCGGCGGATCTTCGACGTGCTCATCTCTTCCTCTCCCCCGACCAGCGCGACGCGGTCCGCCTCAGCCATCCGGCGGCGGTCCCGGCCGCACCGCCCTCGGGATCGACATCGCCGGGGACGAGCGGGATCGGCGAGACGAACGATTCTCCGCCGCCCCAGGGCAGCGTGAGCCTGAAGTGCGAGCCCTCCCCGATCTTCGACCACACCTCGATGAGGCCGCCGTGCACGGCCGCGTCCTCGCGGGCGATCGCGAGGCCCAGGCCGGTGCCGCCGAGCGTGCGCTTGCGCGAGGGATCCCCGCGCCAGAATCGATCGAACGCGTGAGCGATCCCGGCAGCGTCCATGCCCACCCCCCAGTCCCGCACGCCGATCGCGACCGCCCCGGCGTTGGAGTCGACGGTCACCTCGATCGGCCGGCCCTCGCCGTGCTCGATCGCGTTACCGACCAGGTTCGACACGATGCGGCGGATGCGGCGCGGATCGACGTCGACCGAGGAGTACCCGCCGAGCACCCGCACCTCGATGTCGCTCTCGGAGAGCGGCCGCAGCCCGGCCACCACCTCCTCCGTGAGCGACACCAGATTGGTCGGCTCCGTCTCGATGGTGACGCGTCCGGCGTCGTAGCGCGAGATCTCGAGCAGATCCCCCAGCAGCGACTCGAAGCGGTCGATCTGCGTGCCGAGGACCTCGACCGCGCGCAGTCCCGCGGCGTCGTCGCTTTTCGCCTGACTCCGGATCACCTCGCTCGCGAGGCGGATCGTGGTGAGCGGGGTGCGCAGTTCGTGGGAGACGTCGGAGACGAAGCGCTTCTGCATCTCGGAGAGATGGTCGAGCTCGTCGATGCGCGCCTGCAGCGTGTCGGCCATGTCGTTGAAGTTCTCGGAGAGCTCGTCGAAGTGCTCGTCGTTCTGCAGCGGCATGCGCGCGTCGCTCTCGCCCGCGGCGAGCCGTCGGCTGGCATCCGCGGCGGCGCGGATGGGACGGAAGACGATCCTCGAGATGGTCCACACGAGCACGCCGATCAGCAGCATGAGGAAGAGCGCCGTGATCCCGAGCGTGCGCGACATGAAGCCGAGCGTCTGCTCCGTCTCCGCGAGGCTGTAGCCGATGAAGAGATCGTAGATCCCCGCTCCCGCGGGCAGGGTGAGGGTCGAGGCCACCAGGATGCCGGGGCTCTGGCTGCCGTCGTCGGCGACGAGCGTCACCGCCTGCCAGTGCTGGGGCGCCTCGCCCCGGACCACCGCGGCGGAGAGCTCCGGGCTGACGGTCTCGGCCAGCGACGGCGAGGTCGTGAAGTCCTCCAGCGCGTCGGGCGCGGGATCCTGCCCCGCCTGCCGCCGCACGTAGATCAGCTGGCTCGACGAGGTGTCCTGGAGCACCCGCTGCACCGACGCCGAGAGCGCCAGCATCGCGGCCCGGTCGGTGGCGTCGGAGGCGTCGATCTGCCCCTGCGCGGCGAGCGTGGCGCGCGCCGAGTCCTGCAGCACCTGATCCCGGCGCGACGAGTACAGGTCGTCTCCGACGCTGGTGAGCACGAACGCCCCCGAGACGAGGATCATGAACCCGGTCACGAGACCGGTCACGGCCATCGTCCGCAGCCGGAGCGAGCGCCGCCATCGCGCCCGGACGGGGCCGAGCAGCGGATCGGTCAACCGGAACCAGCGGAGCCGCAGACGGCGCAGCGCCAGGCTCAGCGCCGAGCGTCCTCCCCTATCGGCCACGACGGGGCGGCTATTCCGCTTCGCTCGCGGAGGTGCTCCCCGCCCGGTAACCGACCCCGCGCACCGTCGTGACGATCGCGGGGTGGTCCGGATCGCGCTCGATCTTGGCGCGCAGCCGCTGGACGTGCACGTTCACGAGCCGGGTGTCGGCCTTGTACTGGTATCCCCACACCTTCTCCAGCAGCACCTCGCGGGTGAAGACCTGCTGCGGCTTGCGGGCGAGGATCACGAGCAGCTCGAACTCGAGCGGGGTGAGCGAGATCGCCTGATCGTCGCGTCGCACCTCGTGCGCCGAGACGTCGATCTCGAGGTCCCCCACCCGCAGCGTCTCACCGGCCTCCTGCTGCGGCTCGCGCAGCCGGGCCCGAACCCGCGCGATGAGCTCGGCCGGGTTGAACGGCTTCATGACGTAGTCGTCGGCGCCCGCCTCCAGACCGCGCACCACGTCGACGGTGTCGGTGCGCGCGGTGAGCATGATGATGGGCGTGCCGGACTCGCTCCTGATCCGGGCGCACACCTCGATGCCGTCGAGGCCGGGGAGCATGAGATCGAGGAGCACCAGGTCGGGACGGATCTCGCGGAACTTCTCGACGGCCTCGAGGCCGTCCGCGGAGTGCTCGGCCAGGAAGCCCTCGCTCTGCAGCACCATACCGAGCATCTCGGCCAACGCCCTGTCGTCGTCCACGACCAGTATCCGTGCGCTCATGCTCCCATTATGACCCCGTTCCCCGGTCTCCGCCCGTTACTTGTTCGTTACTTGCTCGTTACCCGCGGCGGATTCCGTCGTCCGCCGGGGCGGGCGGGGCGGTGGAACGGGCGGGGGTCGCCCGGCGAGTGGACCCGAAGTGCCCTTTCGCGGGGTGTCAAAGGGCACTTCGGGTCCAATCGACGGGGCGAAAGGGGCGGGCGGGGCGGATGGGGGCGGGGGCGAGGCGGGATGGGGGCGGCGGTCGGGGCTGGGTGGAGGCGGGGCGGGATGAGGAGCGGGACGAGGCGGGATTGGGGGCGAGGCGCGGGGAGGGTGAGGAGCAGGACGGGCGTGAAACCGGGCGAAACACGCGGTTCAGGGTGGCGACACCGCGAGCGGAAGAACATATCCTGTCCTCAGACAGCCGTTCGATACGCGCGGTGAGACGAAAGGATCCGCTCATGTCCGAAACCCAGCAGACCCCCACCACCGGTGCGCGCCTCATCGCCGAGGCGGTCGGCACCTTCATCCTCGTCTTCGGCGGGGTCGGCACCGCGGTCTTCGCCGCGGGCTTCCCCGGCGATCCGGGCAGCCCGGTGAACGTCGGCTTCCTGGGCGTGGCGCTCGCGTTCGGCCTGACTGTGGTGGTCGGCGCGTACGCCTTCGGACCGATCTCGGGCGGACACTTCAACCCCGCGGTGACGCTCGGCCTCGCCGCGGCCGGGCGGTTCGCCTGGAAGGACACCGCGGGCTACATCATCGCGCAGATCGTGGGCGGCGCCCTCGGCGCGGCGCTCATCTTCGGCATCGCGGTCGGCCAGCCGGGCGGCTACGTGGGCACGCTCGGCGCCAACGGCTACGACGAGGCCTCCCCCGGCGGCTACAACCTGCTCTCGGTGGCGCTCATCGAGGTGGCGCTCACCGCGGTGTTCCTGTTCGTCATCATCGGCGTGACCTCCAAGCGCGCCGCAGCGGGCTTCGCCCCGCTGGCCATCGGCCTCACGCTGGCGCTGATCCACCTCATCTCCATCCCGGTGTCGAACACCTCGGTCAACCCGGCCCGTTCGATCGCGAGCGCGATCTTCGGCGGCGGCGAGGCGCTCGTCCAGCTGTGGGCGTTCCTGGTCTTCCCCATCGTCGGCGCACTACTCGCGGGCTGGCTGTTCAAGCCGCTGTTCGATCGCACGCGCGCGCTGGAGGTGTAGGGCAGAGCCCGACGGGCCCTGCCGCGCTGCCGTTTCCGGGTGCCGGCCCGGCCTCGGAAACGGCAGCGCCCGGCAATACGACCCGCTCAGTAGTGGTCGAAGTAGCCCGGCAGCAGATCCCAGGGTTCGCGGCCGAGGTATTCGCAGACGGCGCGATAGACGCAGTGCCCGACGAAGAGGCGTCGATGCTCGGCGTCGTCGACGTGCAGGCCCCTCGCCCGCTGGATCGGCATGCGGAAGAGCAGGATGCTCCGACTGGCCCGGTCGATGGCGTAGAACAACGGTTGTCCGCTCTCGCCGATCGCGAGCGGCACCGAGGAGAAACCGATGCGCACGCCGTGCAATTCTTCGGGGAGATGCTGCTGCAGCAGGGTCAGCGCACCTCGCGCGTCGAACTCGAAGCCGGTGATCCGATTCTCCGGGTTCGGCAGGCTCGGCCCCGAGAGGGACGAGCGGATCGGACGGCGCCCGTGGCGCCTCGCCGCCACGCCCTGCCGATCCCGTCGTGCCGCTCGCTTCGCCATGACGCTCAGCCTACCTCCTGTGCCCCGCCGCACCGTCGGGTGCCGCTGATCCGTTGGGCGCCGTCGTCCTGCCGTGCGTCGTCGCTCCGTGGCGACTTCGAGGCCGCGCCTCCGCTTCGCGCGCACATTCGCCCCTCACAATTCTGCACCGCAACGGAGCTTCTCCGATTTCTCCACAGTTCTGCGCTTGGGACCCCGTCGACGGCCGAGCGCTGCTGAAGTAGAGGGGTAGGCAATCCGTCACCCGCCTGGAAGAATGGAGGTCATGTACATGAGCCCCGAGATGATCGCGATCGTGGTGTCGGGGGCCACGCTCTTCGTCACGCTTCTCGGAGTCGTCATCGCCGGTTTCGCCCTGCTGCGCGCACCGATCAACGAGTTGCGCGGCGAGATGAGCGGGCTGCGCGGCGAGATGAGCGGGTTGCGCGGTGAGATGCTCGGACTGCATGGCGAGATGAGCGGCGAAGTCGGAGGGCTGCGCGCAGAGCTGAAGAGCGAGATGGGTGGACTGCGCGCAGAGCTGAAGAATGAGATGGGCGAGCTGCGCGCGGAGCTCAAGGGCGAGATGGGCGAGCTGCGAACAGAGCTCAAGGGCGAGATGGGCGAACTGCGAACAGAGCTCAAGGGCGAGATGGGCGAACTGCGAACAGAGCTCAAGGGCGAGATGGGCGAACTGCGAACAGAACTCAAAGGCGAAATGGGAGAGCTGCGCCACGAGCTGAAGGAGGTGCGCGGCGAGGTGAACGAGCTTGCGGTCTCGGTCGCACGTCTCGAGGGTCCACACTACCGACTGCTCACCGATCGCTCCTCCTGACCCTGCCGCGGGCACGGAGCAGCCCGGCATTCAGCGCGGATACACGGTCAGCGCGGTGGTCCGCTCGGCTGCGGCGAGCACCGGGTAGGCGGCGAGATCCGAGCGGGAGGCGACGCGTACCGTGGCGAAGACGGGGACCGTGCTGCTCAGCCGCGCATCCGCCGGGGCGCGCACCACCATGGCGCCTCCCGCGGGCACGACGTAGTCGCTCGGGTCGGTCTTCGCCCCCGAGACCCTCACCTCGGCCTCGCTCGACCCGGGGTTGGCGATCACCAGGCTCCCGCCGTCGACGACCGCGACGGCGTGCTCGGTCTCCTCCGGCAGTTCGGGCGCGGGCGCGTACCAGGCGTAGTCATGCTCGCCGCCGGCATCGGCCGACGCGAGCACACCGCCGACGATGGGCGCATCGGCCTCGATCACGATGGCGTGCGCCTCCTCGGGCCAGTGACGCACGATCAGCTCCGCGACCGCCGCGCCGTCGAACTCGAGGGTTCCGAGGTCCTCGGAGCCGCCGGTGCCGAGGAGCGCGCGCACGCGAGCGGTCTTCGCCTCGCCGGAGGCTGAGAGCGCGCGCACGACCACCGGGAACGCATCGAGCTCACCGGCGTCGCCGGGCCCGTGCTCGTGCTCGCTGAGATTCACGATGCCCGGCACCACGAGGGTGTTCTGCGCCTCGGCCTGGCGGGTGACCGTATCGACCGCGAACGAGCTGAGCCCGTCGACCTGGCCGACCCCGAGCGACGCCGTCACCGCCGCACCGGTGCTCACGACGCGCACGGCGAGTCGTTCCCGGCCGGGCGCGTAGCCGTTCAGCGAGACGACGCGCTCGCCGCGGGCGGGCACCAGCACGCCACTGGTCTGCGCCGCATCGAGCTCCCCCTCTTCGTCATAGACGGTGAGCTCCACGGTGGCCGGGACATCGTAGGGGTTGCCGAGGTTCAGCGTGGTCGACACCCCCACGCTCGTGGCCCCGCCCACGAGCCACTGCTCGTTGAGGGGCTCGGCGCAGGCCAGGGCGGTGAGCCCGCGGAGATTGTCGCTCGACACGTCCTGCCGCTGCGCCGCGGCGAAGGTCTCGTCCGCCGCGGCGCGGAACACCTGCGGCGCGCTGCCGCCCGGTTCCTCGCGCTCGAGCTCGAACTGCTCGTCTGCCGACCCGGCCTGCACCACGGCGGCGGTCCCGACCGGGAGCGCCGTGCCGGAGCGCTCCGGGTCCGCGCCGAGCTCCGCGAAAGATCCCGCGCAGACGCGTATCTGCTCGGCGTTCTGGCGGGTGTCGACCTGGATCGCGACGGGGTCGCGTTCGACGGCCGGAAGCTCGACCGCGCCCAGGAACAGCGCCATCGCGGCAGCGGCCGCGATGATCAGCACACCCGTCGCCGCGCGCAGCCCACCGACGAGCACCCGGTTCGCTCCCCCGCTCATCGCGGACCCCCCTCACGCGGCGCACCGCTTCCGTCCGACACGTCTCCCGAGGCGTCGTCCGCTGCGTCGAGCGGCTCCGCCTCGTCTCGGGTCCCCTGCTCGTCCCTGGCCGCGGACTCGTCGGCGGGCGCGGCGGGCTCCGCGGCCGCCACCACCGGCACCTCCGCGGTGTCCGGCACCGGATCGCCGTGCCCGTCCGGGTCGAGCGGATCATCGCCCTCCCGGACCTGCGCAGGTTCACCGGACTCGGCACGATCATCGAACCCGGCAGCATCATGGGGGTCGGAAGAATCCGCAGGATCATCGAGCGCCGCAGAATCCGCGGAATCGTCGAGCGCCGCGGGCCCGGCGACCCCGGCAGCACCGTCGACCCCGGCAGCGGTGCCGGCAAGGACCGTGCCGGCGCCACCAGCGGGCCCGTCGGCACCAGCGGGCCCGGCGCCACCAGCGGGCTCGTCGGCATCAGCGGATTCGCCGGTGGACTCCGCATGACTCACCGCAGCGGACTCCGCACGACCCAGCGCACCGCCCTCCGCGTCCGGCGCCGCGCCCGGATCCGCGCCCGCGACGCCCGACTCGGTCTCCTCGAGCACGGGCGTCCTGCTGCCGCGGCGCCGGCGCTCGGGCCGCTCGACCACCTCCCCGGTGGGCAGGGCGAGCAGGAGCATCCCGAACAGCACCGCGAGCTGCACCCACCAGACGGTGTAGCCGCTGAAGGTGGTGCCCTCGACGGGAGCGGAGGCGTTCCCTTCGGCAGCCGGATCCACGGGCTCGGAGGCGACCCCGTCTGCCTCCGAGCCGGCGGGCTCGGAGGCGTCCCCCTCGTCGGCGGCTTCGTCGGGGGCGCCCTCCGCGTCCACGCGCCAGAGCAGCCCGTGCTCGGTCTGGCCGGCGCCCGAGAGCGCCGCGTTCTGGTCGAACACGGCCTGGAGCTCCGCGCGCTCCGCGTCGGATCCGCCTCCGCCCAGCAGCACGAAGCCGATGCCGTGCCCGGCGAGCTCGTCCGCCGCGACGGAGGATGCGCCGGTGCTCGCGAGAGCCGCGACCAGTTCGGCGACCCACGCGTCCTGCGCGGTGGCCTCGGCGGTGCGGTCGGCGGTGCGCACCTGGTCGAGGCGCCATCCGCTTCCGGTGACCAGGCGGGCGCGGACCGCGCTGTCGCTCTCGGCCGTGAGGACGAGGGTGCGGAGCGCCGGGTCGGAGGCGCCGGCCGCCTGCACGATGGCGGGCATCTGGGCGTCGCCCGGCACGAGGCCGGTCTGTCCGGAGAGCAGGCGCGCGCCGAGCGGCGCCACCGCGACGAGCGCCAGGGTGAGCGCGACGGCGACGAGCGGCGTCGCGGCGCGCGCCAGCACGGTGCAGCCGACGGCGGCGAGCCCGAGCACCCCGATCCAGTAGAGGGCGAGCCCGGAGCCGGTCCACAGGGCCACCGTCTCCGGTCCTTCGCTGAGCAGCCTCAGTTGCGCGGATCCGAGGGCCGTGGCGAGCCCCAGCCCGCCGAGGAGCGCGTTCAGCACGGTGACGAGCACCCGGCCGGTGAGGAGGCCGAGCGCCGCGAGCAGCACGATCGGCAGCAGCAGCACGCCCACGAGCAGCGTCGCGGGGGCGCCGCCGAGGCCGAGGCCGTCGAAGATGCCCGCCCAGCCCTCGAGCCCGAACTCGGGGAAGCCGAGGAGCAGCTGCCACACGCTGCCGGGCCGGAACACGGGAGTGATGCCCGGGTCGAGCAGCAGGTCGAGGGGCGAGCCGCCGATGGCCTGGACGATCTTCGGCGCGAAGAGGATCAGCGGCGCGATGGCGGTGGTGAGGACGCGCGCGATGCCGTGCAGGGAGCTGACGAGGCCCGCGAGCAGCAGGACGAGTGCGGCCGGGATGAGCACGGGCGCGCTGGCGAGGGCGACCGCGGCGAGGAGCGAGGCGGTGCCGGCCCAGCTCCACGATTCGCGGCAGCGGGAGGCCGCGAGCAGCAGCCACGGCAGCGTCACCGCGAGCACGAGCGTGGTCACGCGCCCCGCGCCGAGCGAGCCGAGGAGCACGGGGCTGACGGCCCAGCCCAGGCCGACGAGGGCGCGCCCGGCCTTGCTCTCGGTGAGCTGCGCCCCCCAGATCCAGCCGCCGAGCGCGGAGAGCGGGATCGCGGCGATGAAGAGCAGCACGATCGCGTGCGAGGGGTTCCAGAAGGTGAGCGTGCCAAGCACGGCCAGCACCCAGGTGAAGGGGTCGGCGGGCACGCCGCCCTGGGCGCGGGTGTGCTGCCAGAGTTCGCCGAGGGGGCTCAGGGGGGCGAGTCCGCCGCCGCTGAGGCTGGTCTGCGCGAAGGCCCACCAGCAGAGGATCGCTGCGAGCACCGCTGCGGCGACGAGCACGGCGAGCCCGCCTGAGGAGATGAAGTGGAGTTCGTGGAACCGCCGCCCCTGGGCGGCGAGGATCGCCTCGCGGTCGATCATGCGGGCGGTGCGCACCGATTTCGGGTCGACGCGCAGCGGCCGCACGGCGGACCAGCCGGCCCGGTTGACGGCTTTTATCCTGCGGCGCGAGGCGATGATCCTGGCCGGGGTGAAGAACACGCCCAGCGCGGCGGCGAACTCGCCCACCATGCGGCCGGGATGCTCGCGGATCAGCGCCCAGAGCACGCGGGCGACGCCGAGCAGCGGCAGTCCGAGCCACATGGGGAGCGCGAGGATGGCGGGCGCGTAGGCGATGCGTCGGCGCAGGTCGGCGGCGCGCCCCTGGCGGTGGGCGGTGCGCATGACCGCGCGGGAGCGGTCGATGCGCGGCCCGGCGATGCCGCTCTGGGCGAAGCGGATCCGGGATCCGGGGGCCACGACCACGCGGTATCCGGCGAGACGGGCGCGCACGGAGAGATCCAGTCCGTCGTCGAAGACGGGCAGCGCGGGGTCGAACCCGCCGAGCTCGTCCCAGACGTCGCGACGCACGAGCATGCCGACCGGGCCGACGCCGAGGACGTCCTGCAGGTGGTCGTACTGCTGCTGGTCGAGCTCCTGGCGGCGGAGCAGCCACCGCTCGCCGCTGCGGGTCAGGCTCTGGCCGAGCTCGATGATGTGCTCGGGCCGGTCCCAGTCGACGAGCTTGGGGCCCGCGACCGCGACCGAGGGCGCGCGCTGCACGGTGGCGAGGATCCGCTGCAGGGCCTCGGGCTCGGGGGCGGCGTCCTCGCTGAGCAGCCAGAGCCATTCGTGCTCGGGGGCGACGTCGCCGCGGCCGCTTTCGCCGCCGTCGGCCTCGACGCGGTCGCCGTCGTGCTCGGCCTCGAGGCCCGGGATCGCCGCGACGCCGAGGCGGACCGCTGCGCCGAAGGGGAGGGCGCCGTTGGTGGTGACGACGCGCTGCGCCCCGCCCCGCACCAGCTGCTGGGCGGTCGGGTCGCTCCCTCCGGTGACGACGGCGATGATGCGGTCGGCCGGTCGGGTCTGCCGGCTCAGCGCCTCGATCGTCTGTTCCAGCCAGTCGCCGCCCTCGCGGGCGACGACGACGGCGGTGACTATGGTGCTGCGCATAACGTGGCCAGCCTAGATCGCGCGCCCGTCGCAGCGGGGAGCCTCGCCGGGCGGGAACTGGGAAACCTCCCTGAGCGCGGATCGCCGACGCCCGGCGCGGCCCGGGTCCGGCCGCGGAGGCGTGCCCGGGTGCGGAGTCCGGTCAGATCGCTTCGCGGCGCAGCTTGCGGCGCTCGCGCTCGGAGAGCCCGCCCCAGATGCCGAAGCGCTCGTCGTTGGCGAGGGCGTATTCGAGGCACTCGCTGCGCACCTCGCAGCCCTCGCAGACGCGCTTGGCCTCGCGCGTGCTGCCGCCCTTCTCGGGGAAGAACGCCTCGGGGTCGGTCTGCGCGCAGAGCGCGTCGGCCTGCCAGGCGAGCGCTTCGCTCTCGTCGGGACGGACCCCGGGCACGCCGAGGAAGACGGGGTCGACATACCAGTTGCCGGGAACCTGCGGTTCAGGGAGTTGCTGCGTCATGGGAGATGCACTCCTCCTGGTCTCTCGGCGATCTGAGCTGCGGTGACGACGCTCCTGCGTCTGCACACAATTACACCGTTGTGATTCGCACAAGTCAAGCTGAAGATTCTAAAGCCTCAAGAGCGGCTTGAGGTTTCACGACACGCCGGGGGCGTTCAGGCTCCCTCGTACGGGGCTCCGACCGTGGCGAGGAAGGCCTCGCCGCGACCGCTCAGCTCGATCACCTCGCCCGCGGAGACGTAGAGCGACTGCCCGCGCCCGACGCTGGCCACCTCGTCGAGCTCGGCCGCGGGACGCTCCACGCGGACGCGGCCGGCGGTGACGATCAGCACCAGCGGATGCGCGGCGTCGACCTCGACGAGGGCGGCGGCGTCCGCCGGGCCCGCGGCGTCCGATGCGGGCTCCGGGAAGCCGCCCTCGGCCTCCCCCGGCTCGCAGAGGCGCGCGCGTAACAAGCGGAAATCCGCGACCCCGGGCTCCCAGGCGAGCAGGCCGGGGGCCGCCCGGCGGGCGGGCATCCGCGGCTCGGCGAGCTCGTCGGGGTCGAGGATCCGCAGCAGTTCGGCGACGTCCACGTGCTTCTCGGTGAGGCCGGCGCGCAGCACGTTGTCGGACGCGGCCATCACCTCGACCGCGACGCCTGCGAGGTAGGCGTGCAGCTGCCGCGCCTCGAGATAGATCGCCTCCCCCGGCCGGAGGTGCACGAGGTGCAGCAGCAGCGACACGAGCGCGCCGGGATCGTCGGGGTGCGTCGCGCGGAGCTCGCGCAGGCAGGCGAGACGGCGCTCCGGAACGCCGTCGGCCGCGGCGGCCGCAGCGTGCTCGCCGGCGGCGCTGCCGAGGGCGCGGACCGCGGCGAGCGCCTCGGCTCCCCCGCCGAGCGCCCAGGCGAGGAAGCTCCGGCGCGCCTCGGGTTCGTCCTCGGGGCGGGCGGCGGAGCAGCGGTCCGCGGCACGGCGCAGCGCGTCACGATCCGGCCCCGCCACCGCGCCGCCGAGCGCGAGCAGCTCGGCCCGCGCCTCGGCGAGGGGGCGGAAGCCGCTCAGCGCCGACACCTCGCTCAGCGCGACCAGCAGTTCGGGCTTGTGGTTGGGGTCGCCGTAGTTGCGCTCGCGCGCGCCGCGCGGGATCCCGGCCGCCTCCTCCGCCGCGAAGCCGGCCCGCGCCTGCGCGAGATCCGGGTGCACCTGCAGCGAGAGCGGCGCCCCGATGGCCAGCACTTTGAGCAGGAAGGGCAGCTGCCCGCCGTCCACCCCGTATCTCTCGGGATCGCTCTCGATCAGTTCGATCAGCGTGAGGCCCGCCGCCGCGGCCTTGGCGACGGTCGCCGGCCCGCCGGGGTGGGCGCCGAGCCAGAGCTCGGCCTGCGGCTCCCCGGTCGGTCGCGTGCCGAGCAGCTCGGGCAGCGCCTCGCGGGATCCCCAGGCGTAGGCCCGCGGCGTGTTCTCGATGAAGATGAGCAAAAGCGTGTCTCCTGATGGTCACCCGCTACCATACCGACTATGGCCGAGAGCAGAACCCGACTGGCCGTCAGCGCGTGGGCGACGATCGTGTTCGCCCTCGTCCTCGGCGCGGACGAGGTGCGCGCGATCCTGCCGCCACCGCTCTTCGTCTCGCTGGCGGTCGTCGTGGTCGCGGCGAGCGTGCTCGTGTTCGTGCGGGTGCGCCCGGATCGCTTCCGCTGGTACCGTCTGCCGTCGCCGCTCTACTGGTTCCTCGCCTGGAGCGCCCTGTCGCTGCTGTGGTCCGCCACCCTGCTGCCGAGCCTGATCGGCCTGGTGACGGTGCTCGCGACCACGGCGGTGGCCGTCGCGCTCTCCTACGTGCTGACCTGGCACGAGCTGCTGCGGACGCTCGCGGCGGCATTGCGGATCCTGATCGGCCTGCGGCTGGCGTTCGAACTGTGGTCGGCGCTGTTCGCGGGCGGCGCGGCGGCGGATCCGGGCGATCCGGCGCCGTCCGGGTTCCTCGCGCTGCTGGCGCTGATCGTCTGGGGGATCCAGCTCCGCGCGGGACTGGTGCGCCCGTTCACCGGCTGGTTCTGGGTGTGCGTCTCGGTCGTGGCGATCGTGCTGGCGGGCACGCCGATGGTCTGGGCGGGCCTGGTGGCGGTGCTCGCGGGGCTCGGCTTCGCGATGTGGGGCCGCCGCATCCCGCAGCACCGCCGGGTGCCGCTCTACGCGACCGCCGCGGTGCTCTTCGCCGCGGTGTCGGTCGTGGCGATCGTCGCCCGCGACGCCCTCTCCGCGATGCTGAACGGCGCCGGGCGCCTCGCGGGGCCCGCCGAGGCGTGGGACGGGGTCTGGGGGCTCGTGCTCGAGCGCCCCGCGGTCGGCTGGGGCTGGGTGGGGGCCTGGCCGGAGCAGGTCGCGCCGTTCGATCGTCTGCAGGCGGCCTCGGGCCCGGCGGTCGCGAGCGCGCACGACGCCTGGCTCGACGTGTGGCTGCAGACCGGCCTCGTCGGGCTGCTGCTGTTCGCCCCGCTCGTGGTGCTGACGCTCTTCCGGGTGTGGTTCCGCGCGGTGGATCCGCCCCGTCGCGGGCCCGGCCCGGCGCTGCCCTACGCGACGAGCGCGCTCTGGCCGTGGCTGGCGATGGTGGCGCTGATGGTGCAGTCGGTCGCCGACAGCAGCATCCTGGTCGACGGCGGATGGCTGCTGCTCGTGACGCTGGCCGTGAAGACGCGCTTCGACTTCGCGCTCCCGGCGCAGGGCACCGAGCCGAGGATGCTGCCCTGGCGCCGGGTGCCGATCCCGCGCGGCTGAGGGCGGGCCGGGCGCGGGGCGAGCGCGCGGGCCAGGGCCTCAGAGGATCTCGGCGAGGCGGCCCCGGAACATGCTGAGCGCCGAGCCGATCGCCATGTGCATGTCGAGGTACTGGTAGGTGCCGAGCCGCCCTCCGAAGAGGACGCCGCGCTCGGCGTCGGCGAGCGCGCGGTAGGCGAGCAGCCGCTCGCGATCCGCGGGGGTGTTCACCGGGTAGTAGGGCTCGTCGTCCCGCTCGGCGAAGCGCGAGAACTCGCGCATGATGACCGTGCGATCCTCGGGGTAGTCGCGCTCGGGATGGAAGTGCCGGAACTCGTGGATGCGGGTGTAGGGCACGTCGGCTCCCGCGTAGTTCATCACGCTCGTACCCTGGAAGTCGCCCACGGGCAGCACCTCCTGCTCGAAGTCGAGCGTGCGCCAGCCCAGCTCCCCTTCGGCGTAGTCGAAGTAGCGGTCGATCGGCCCGGTGTAGACCACCGGCACCTGCCCGACCGTCGCTGCGCGGTTGAGCGGCTGGGCGGTGTCGAAGAAGTCGGTGTCGAGCCGCACCTCGATGTTCGGGTGATCCGCCATCCGTTCGAGCCAGGCCGTGTAGCCGTCGACGGGGAGCCCCTCGTGGGTGTCGTTGAAGTAGCGGTTGTCGTAGGTGTAGCGCACGGGGAGGCGGCTGATGACCTCGGCGGGCAGCTCGGTGGTGGGGGTCTGCCACTGCTTCGCCGTGTAGTCGCGGATGAACGCCTCGTAGAGCGGGCGCCCGATGAGCGAGATGCCCCTCTCCTCGAGGTTGCGGGCGCTCCTGGTGTCGAATTCCGCGGCCTGCTCGGCGATGAGGGCGCGCGCCGCGTCCGGTCCGTGGGCGGCGCGGAAGAACTGGTTGATCGTGCCGAGGTTGATCGGCAGGGGGTACACCTCGCCCCGGTAGTTCGAGTAGACCTTGTGCACGTAGCCGGTGAAGGCGGTGAAGCGGTTGACGTACTCCCACACCGACTCGACCGACGTGTGGAAGAGGTGCGCGCCGTAGCGGTGCACCTCGATGCCGGTCTGCGGCTCGGCCTCGCTGTAGGCGTTGCCGCCGATGTGCGAACGGCGGTCGATCACGGTGACCCGCTTGCCGAGCTCCGCGGCCGCCCGCTCGGCGATGGTCAAACCGAAAAACCCGCTGCCCACGACGAGAAGATCCATACCGGCAATCCTAGGGCCGACGCCGATGCGGATGCGAGGGACGCGGCGCGCGGATCGCCGCTGAGGGGGGTCTGTCAGCTTCGTCGGCGCGGATCACCCATAAAATGTGCCCATGCCAGATGTACGCGAGGCTCCCCGCCGAGCCGACGCGAACCGCGCCTCGGCGGGGTTCCGCACCGATATCCAGGGGCTCCGCGCGATCGCGGTGCTCCTGGTCGTGATCTACCACGCCGGTGTGAGCCAGCTCTCGGGCGGGTTCATCGGCGTCGACGTCTTCTTCGTGATCTCGGGGTTCCTCATCACGAGCCACCTGGTGCAGCGGCTGGAGGGCGGCGGCCTCCGCCTCTCCGACTTCTACGCCCGCCGGGTGCGGCGCCTGCTGCCCGCGGCCTGGACGGTGGCGGTGCTGACGGTGGTGTTCGGCGTCGCCTTCCTGCCGCGGATCGTGCTGCCCGATCTGCTGACCGAGGCGGCCGCGACGATCGCCTACATCCCCAACATGCTCTTCGCCTGGCGCAGCACCGACTACCTCGCCAACGAGTCGCCCTCGGCCTTCCAGCACTACTGGTCGCTCGGCATCGAGGAGCAGTTCTACCTGTTCTGGCCGCTGATCCTGCTGCTCGTCTGGAGGATGTGCCGAGGATCCCGCCCGGTGCTCTTCGCGACCACCGCCGTGATCACCGCGGCGTCGTTCGTGCTGGGGCTGTGGCTGACGGAGTGGCGCGAGCCGTGGGCCTTCTTCCTGCTGCCGAGCCGGGCGTGGGAGCTGGGCGTCGGCGCGCTGCTCGCCCTCGCGCTCGTGCTGTGGCCGCGTCTCCGGGAGGATGCGCGGTGGAAGCCCTGGCTGGCCTGGCTCGGGATCGCCGCGGTCGGCGTCACCGCGTTCGTCTACACCTCGGCCACCCCGTTCCCGGGCTGGCAGGCGGCGGTCCCGGTGATCGGCACGGCGCTCGTCATCCTCGCCGGAACCGGGGTCGGCGCCGGCACCGGCGCGCAGTCGGGCACGGTGCTCGGCCGGGTGCTGGCGACGGCGCCGTTCCAGTTCTTCGGGAAGATCTCGTATTCGCTGTATCTCGTGCACTGGCCGCTGCTCATCCTGCCGCAGGCCGTGCGGGGCTGGGGGGATCCGCTTCCGCTGCCGGTCACGCTGGCCCTGGGCGCGCTGAGCATCCCGATCGCCTGGCTGTGCTGGCGCTTCGTGGAGGAGCCCGGCCGCTCCCCCAAGCGCTGGTGGGCGGCCTCCAGCCGCCGTTCCCTCCCGGTGGCCCTCGCCGGTGCGGTGGCGTTCGCGCTCGCCGCGATCCCGGCGGCGAACGCCCTGAACAACATCCCGCTCGATTCGGGCAAGCAGGGCGAGCAGACGACGCTCGCCCTGCACCCGACGGGAACGGCGTTCGTGCCGAACAACCTCACCCCGTCGCTGAGCCGCGCCGAGGACGACAACCCGATCATCTACGACGACGGCTGCCACCTCGACCAGGACACGACCGAGCTGCGCGACGACTGCCTCTTCACCTCGGCGGGCAACGGCCCGGTCGCGCAGGTGTCGGCCAGCGGCGGCGGATCAGCCACGGGTCTCTCCCCGGAGTCCGCCGCGCGGCCTCCGCTGGTGGTGCTGTTCGGCAACTCGCACGCCGCGTCCTGGTTCCCGGCGCTGAACGAGCTGGCGGAGCGGGACGAGATCGCCCTGCTCTCCCTCACCAAGAGCTCCTGCCCCTCGGCGGACGTCTCGGTCACCACCCCTCCGGGCAGCATCTGCTCGGAGTGGCGCGACAACGTGCTCGACGCGATCTCCGAGCTGAAGCCGGCCGTGGTGTTCCTGGGCAACAACACCAACATGGGCAAGACCCCGCCGGAGGAGTGGTCGGAGGGCTTCCGCAGCACGATCGAGCGCATCGAGCCGCCCAGCCGGGTCGTGGTGATCGAGGACGTCCCGAACTTCGATGACCTGCCGGAGTTCGAGGAGGGCCCGGACGTCTGCCTCTCGCGCAATCTCGACGACACCTCCGGCTGCGCGCCGGCGGCCGAGGATCTGATCCGCGCGGACGTGAACGATGCGGTGCGCGACACCGCGGAGCGGACGGGCGCACGGTATCTGCCCGTGACGGATTGGCTGTGCGGCGAGACCTGCCCGCCGATCCTGGGCAACACGCTGGTGTACCGCGACAGCCACCATCTCACCGAGACCTTCAGCCGCGAGTTCGCGCCGATCTTCGCGGACGTCATCCGCGAGGAGACCGCGTCGGACTGAGACCGCGCGCTCCCTGGCACCGCGGCGGCCGCGAGACCGCCGGGCCCTTGAAACCGCGGGGCTCCTAGAACAGCTGGGGCGCGGCCTCGCGCATGGCCGCCTCGAGGGCGGGGGCGAGCGTCGCCGCGTAGGTGGCGGTCATGTGCCCCGCGTCGCGGTAGACCAGGACGTTGCCGACCACGGGCTCGCACAGCGTCGGCCCGCACAGCCCGTCGCTCAGGTCGACGAAGCTGAGGTTGTCTGGCAGTTCGAGCCCCTGGCCCTCGAAGATGTGCGGATCGAAGATCTCGGCGCGGGGGTACGAGCAGGCGGCGATGTCGTTGTCGTGCTCGGCGAGGCAGTCGGGCACGACGAAGGGGAACTTCGGGGTGGCGCGGATCCCGATGACGGGGATGCCGAGTTCGCCGAGCTCGCGGATCGGGTCGAGCTCGGCCTGCATGATCCGCTCGGGCGACTCGCGGTTCAGCTGGATGCCCGTGCCGAGGGTGATGACGGCGTCGGGCTCGTAGGAGGCGATCACGGGGATCACGTTGCGGTTCCATTCGGCGCAGTCGGCGCGGGTGCTGTCGCTGCGGAGCCGGCAGCCGTTCTTCTCGATGACGACGAGGCGCCATCCCTGCTGCTCGGCGATCTCGCGGAGCGCGGGGTGCCACTGGGCCGCATAGGATCCCCCGGTCAGCACGATGGTCCTGCGGTCGCCGTAGTGGTCGTTGTCGCAGACGAGCACCTGCTCGGAGCCCGGTTCTTCGCGGTTGGTCTGCACGCAGCCCTGCCGGTAGATGGCGGCGCGGTCGAGATAGGCGGCTTCGAGCCGGGGGAGGAACTCGACGTCGGGGTCGTTGGTGGAGCCGGTGACGGAGCCGCCGGCGCCGGCGAACTCGGTGGGATCCGGGTCGGTCAGCGCGAGGGCGCCGACGTGCGCGGCGCTCAGCTCCGGGCCCGTGCCGTCCGAGCCCTGGCCGGCGGCGCGGACGGCGGCGCCCCACCAGACCGCGGTGCCCGCCACGAGCAGCAGCGGCACGAGGGGCACGGCGATCGCGCGGAGCGCGCCGCGTCCGGCGAGCCGGGAGAGGAGCGCGGCGGAGGTGACGCGCTCGGTGAGCACGGCGAGCACGACGGACGCGCCCAGCACCACGAGCGCGCCGCGCCATCCGACCGCGTCGTGGCCGCGGTGCTGGATGTAGAAGATCAGGACCGGCCAGTGCCAGAGGTAGAGCTGGTAGGCGATGCGCGCGAGGAATCGGACGGGGGCGGTGCTGAGCACTGCGGAGGAGAATCCGGCGGCGACCTCCCGGGAGGCTCCGAAGAGGACGAGGGCGGTGGCGAGGACGGGCCAGAGCGTCGGGATGCCGGGGAACACGGAGGCGCCGTCGAAGAGGAAGCCGCTGGCGACGATCATGGCGAGCCCGACCCAGGTGAGGGTTTCGCGCACCCACGGGCGGGCGGCGAGGCGGCCCGGCACGAACGCCATGAGCGCTCCGGCGCCGAGCTCCCAGAAGCGCGAGAAGGAGTCGAAGTAGGCGACTTCCTGGTCGACGGAGACGAGGGAGACGGCCCAGGCGAACGAGGCGGCGGTGGCGAGCGCGGTGACCGCGAGGAAGGCGCCGCGGAGGCCCGGCCGGGAGCGGCGCAGGATCGCGAAGAGGGCGAAGGCGAGGAGGGGCCAGACTATGAAGAACTGGCCCTGCACGGAGAGCGACCAGAAGTGCTGCAGGGGACTGGAGGCGGGGCCTGCGGCCTCGTAGCCGAGCTGGGAGAAGATGAGCTCCCAGTTCTCGTAGTAGAGGGCGGAGGCGAGCACTTCGGCGAGGGTCTGGGCGTGACGGGTGACCGGGGTCCACAGCCAGGTCGCGACGAGGACGCCCGCCAGCACGATCATGGCGCTCGGGAGGAGCCGCGTGGCGACGCGGAGATAGTGGGCGCCGAGCCAGCCCCGCCGCTCGCGGGGGGACGCTGCGGGGGCGGCGCCGTCGAGATACCCGAGCAGCTTACGGGTGAGGAAGAAGGCCGAGAGCACGAGGAAGACGTCGACGCCGCCCGAGACACGCCCGTTGCCGAACACGTGGAACAGCACGACGAGGGTGAGCGCGATGCCGCGCACCCCGTCGATCTCGTGCATGTAGGCGCTGCGCGACCGCGGCGGGCGGGTTCTCTTCCTCGCGCCGTCGCTCACCGCCGTCCTCGACATCCCCGCTCCTCGATCCGTGGCCGCCGACGCGACGACTACGAGGATACGTCATCCGGCGCCCAGCGTTGCTCCGAGCGTTTCAGCGCGGTGCAGGCGGATACCCCGACGACTTTACGAAACCTGAGGTGAACCGCCGGTAGCGGTGCGGTGAACCCGACTGAATCAGGGATGAATTCTCATCATCTGAGCGGGCGAATCGTGAGAAGTCGATCGTTGACGGTTCAACTCAAACCGCGGTTCGAGTAATTTGACTCTCGGACACACTCACCGTCGACGACAACACACGGTACCGGCCAGTCACCGCTGCAGCAGTGGGGGCACCCCCGCTCCGCGTCTCTCGAAGAAGCCGGATGAGAAGAATCAGGATCGGCGGGCTCCCTCTCCGTCGTCATCTCAGCGTTAGGACTGCCCCTTGCCTCAGCGTGTCTTCCACCGCATCAGCGCCGCACTCGCCTCGTCCGGCAGCTCCCGCCTCGACCGTCTGGTGAGAGTGGTCATCGGCCCGCGCCTGGTCGATCCGCCGATCCGGGTGTTCGCTCTGATCTATGCGTTCTCCGGGATCTCTCCGCTTCGCGCAGAGACCGACGAGGTCTGGTATCTCCTGTTCATCTACCCGCTCGCGGTCGGAGTGATCCTCCTCACCCCTTTCGCGGCTGGGATCTCTGGGTTGCTCGCCACCGGGCTGTTCATCGTGTTCATCGCGGTGTACCCCGATTACATCAACCCGTTCTTGGCGCCGATCATGTTTGCGGCCGCCGTGCTGCTCGCGAAGTTGCGCTGGCGATTGTCGCTCGTGTTGACGGGTGCGGCGTTCCTCGTGGTCGCACTCGAGCATCGGCTGGAGATCCTTGTCGCAACACCCTTCTCGTTGCTGTTGTACACCTGGAGTACCGGGTCGGCGCTCGCGCTCACGGGCGCGTATCTGGAGTGGCGCGTCAACCGGGAGACCGCCCGGAAGATCGAGGCGGCGCGCGAGCATGAGCGCGAGGTGCAGCGCATCCGTTTCGGGCTGATGAACGACACCCACGACACGGTCGAGCACAGCCTCGCTCTGCAGTCGGGCATCATCCGCGCTGCGGCCCACGAGCCCGACGACCAGGAGCGCACTCGGATGCTCGGCGAACTCGCGCTGGTGAACCGCGACGCGCAGCAGCAGCTCCGTCAACTGCTGCTGCGCCTCGCCGAGCACGATGAGGAACAGCCGCGTTCGGAGGTCCGCTTCGAAACCGAGGTGGCCCGCATCGCAAACAGCCTCGCGGCGGCGGCGGAGACCGGCGGCACCCGGGTGCGCGTGCGGGTCGGGGATCTGCCCGACGCCGTTCCGCCGGAGATGATGGAGGATGTGCGCTTCGTGCTGCGCGAACTGATCACCAACATGGTCAAGCACGCCGGCGACGGCCCCTGCGAGCTGAACGTCACCCGCAGCGCCGAGAATGGGCAGGCGACGCTCAGCTTCGAAACCACGAACTCCGGAACCGCCGACGTCGGGCTCACCCCGAGAAGCCTCGGCTATCGGGCCGAGACCCGCGGCGGCACCTGCCGCATGGTCGCCGAGAACGGCGTGGTGCACGTCCGGCTGTCCTTCCCGATCCCGGACTGAGAAACCACACGAACGTGGGATATGCAAGGTGAGGTGCGCGCTATGTGATTGAGGTATGAGCACTCTCGTCAGCATCCTCGCCGCCCTCGCCCTCATTCTCCCGCTCAACGCCCCGGTCGCCGCCCCGGCTCCGGTGGCAAGTGGGAGCTCCTCGATCACCACCGTGCCAGACCCCGAAGTCGTGCCCCTGGTCACCGTGGCGCAGTGCGCGCTGTGGAGAGAGACCAACCCCGCTCTGTACCGGAAGTACTGCCTGTGACCGTGCCCGCTGTTTCGCCTCCCGTGCCCGCCGTCTCGCGCCAGGCCGACCGGGGCCGAAGCGATCCCATCCGTCTGCTGATGGTCGACGACGATCGCTGGACGATCCGCGGCCTCACCGCGGTGCTCTCGGGCACACCCGGGCTCGAACTGCTGGAGCCCGTGAGCAGCGGCGAGGAGGCGATACGCGCATACCGGGCATTCCGCCCGGACGTGGTGCTCATGGACATCAACATGTCACCGGGCATCTCGGGCATCGAGGCCACCGCCGCGATCCTCCGAGACGATCCCGACGCGCGGGTGATCGCGCTCACGACGATCGCTCCGGGGCCTGGGCTGGTGCGGGTTCTCGAGGCGGGGGCGCTGGCCGCCGTCGACAAGGACGCCTCCTCATATGCGCTGATCGAGATGATCCGCATCGCGGCGGCCGGCGACGATCCGGCGCTCCTCGGCGGGCTCGCCGCCGACGTGTTCATCTCGGGCAACCAGGACGCTTCGGTTCAGACCGCTGTCCCTCGGCTCACGGCGGTTGAACTCGAAACCCTGCAGTTGATCTGCAAGGGCCGCAGCTACGACGAGATCGCCGAGAGCCGCAGCGTCAGTCCTGCCACGGTCAAAGACCACGCTCGGCACCTTCGCGAGAAGCTCGACGCCGCCAACCTCGCGCAACTCGTCGTCAAGGCCGTCGAATACCGTTTCATCAGCTCCTGAGGAAGACGACGACACCATTCGGCCCTGAAGATGACGGTGACGCTGGTGAGCGACGACTGGGAGCACAGGTTCGCGGCGTGCCTCGCCTGGATGAGGACTCATGACAGTCACCCCTCTCCGCGCGAGGCGCAAAGCCCCGAAGAGCAGCGGCTGGGGGTATGGCTCGAACACCAGGTGGCGCTTGCCGAGGTGGGAGAGCTGCCCACGGGCCGATTCCTGAGGCTCCGGGAGGCCGGGCTCTGGCAGGCCGGCCGGCGTCGCTGGCGGACGCCGCCGAGGCGCCGGTGGCGTCCGCCGATCATCAACGACCGGGCCGCGAAGTGGGCGCGCATTCCGGAGTCCGCCGCGCAAGACATCAGGGCGGCAGCGGATGTGTGGGATGTGCGCTCGGCGGCGCATCATCTCCATGCCGCCGGATGGCGGCTCTCCGAGATCGGTGCGATGCTGCAGACCAGCAGCTCGGGAGCAGGAACCTACTGCGCCGAGTACCGCCCCGACAAGGACCGGTGTCCGGAACGGGATTACGGGCTGGCGCCGAGGCTTCGCCTCGCTGAACAGCGGCACCAGGCGGCGCGGCAGCGCAAACGACGGATCAACGGGTGCCGCTCGCGCGATCCGATCCTGCAGCTCCCGGTCGAGAAGCTGACCCGACTCGTGGCGCTGCACGATGCTCTCGCAGAGGTGGGGCATCACACGTCTGCCGCAACCCGGTCAGACGTGTGGACGGCGGAGTTCCGGGGGCTGCTGGTGGAACTCGCCGAGCGCGGTGGAGTCACTCTGACCGGGCTCGCGCGGGTCACCGGCCTGGATCGCGACGTCTTGAGAACCGCGGCGCGGCCCTGAGCGCCGCCGTGCGCACCGCGAAAAACCACACGAACGTGGGGTATACGCCTCGCTGTTCCGGGGCTAGCTTGAGAGCGATCTAGCACGGTCCGGCCGGGGAGGGGGTCCAACTGTCGTGGACTCCGAGGCGTGGGAAGAGCTGTTCTCGGCCTGTGTGGCCTGGCTGGCGGCGCACGGCCGCCGGCCGGATGATGTGCAGCCGCGGAACGCGACCGAGCGTCGACTGGGAACGTGGCTGGCGCATCAGTCCATGCTCGCGGGTCAGGGCCGGCTTCAGACCGGGCGATTGCTGCGGCTGAAAGAGGCCGGACTCGGCGGCACGCTCCGCGCGAAGCGGCGGCGGGAGTCCCGATCGCCGGCTCACGGGAACGATCGCACCGCGGGCCCGGGTCAGGGCCGTCCGGCGGGCGCGGTCGCCGCCGAGAGGCAGCGGCCGGTATCGCGGTATCGGAGGCGCAGGGTCGGCGGGTTCCGTATGCAGGACACGGTGCTGCGCGTGCCGGTAGCGCTGCTGAATCGAGTGGTGGAGCTGTGGTATCTCGTGTCGCCGGAGGGAGGCGCGCTCCCGGGCGCGGCGCCCGAGGCGATCGCGGAACTCCGCGGCCTGTTGGCCGAGATCGACGAACGGTATCGGGTGCCGCTCGGCATGCTCGCCAGAGCGACGGGCGTCAACAGGTCCGCCTATCGCACGTGGCTGCGCCGGCATCCGGCCGGGCAGCAGCTCCCGGCGCCGCCGTCATCGGCCGCTGCCGAAGCCGCAGAGGAGGCGGGGGCGCCGCTCCGCGGCGGAGTGTGCCGCGCCGGGCACCCGCAGCGTGCGGAGAATCTGGTCTCGGACGGCCGCGGCGGTTCGCGGTGCGGGGTCTGCGCGAGGGAGCGGGCGCAGCAGCAGCGCGTCCGCGAGTCGCAGGGCAACCCTCCGACTCGCCGGAACGCGCCGTGGACGATGGCCGAGGATCGCCTGGTGCTGGTGGCCGAGACCACGGATCTCGAGCTCGCACGGCTCCTCCACCGCACTGTCGGGTCGATTCGCGCCCGGCGCGCGAAGCTCCGCCGCAGCGTCGGCGATCGGATCTGAGCGGATACGCGCGCGGGAGTACCGCCTCCCGCGGATCGACGCGTGCTCTAGTGCGCCCGCAGCCCAAGCTGAAAGAAACCTGTGAGTCTGCGGGTTGCGCGGGGCTCGGAAGGGCCGAGAAACGCCTCAGGCGCACAAACACAACACTCTACATCACGAAGGCAAGCTTTCGGCCAACGCGCGGTTACGGGAGGGTGCCCGGCGATGGGGCCGCGGCATCAGGCGGATCGGCAGATGACCAAGTGTGAAGCGGCGAAACTCGGGTTTGGTGCGTAACTGATCCGGGTGGTTCCCGGCCTCGAAACCGGTGCCCCGATGGCGCGAATCGGCCGCTTGACCGGGTGCCGGCGGTCTGGGAGGCTGATGCCCAGGTCGACGGAGCGCAGCACTCGAACGCAGTTGGAGTCGGGATGCGGCCTCTTCGACCTCGCTATCCGCTCACGAGAATCCATCAGCGATCGCCAGCGAGATGGAGCACCGGCCCGCAGTTGGGGGCGGTGCGGCCCGCCAACTGCGGGTCGGCTTCAGTCAGCTAGTCGAGACCCGAGCACTACCAATACCAGCGGGCCTCACCTTCAACGAAAGGCACTAACCATCATGTCTTTCAAGCAAGCCTTCGGGCTCAAGTCAAGCAGGAAGGCGGTCGTGCTCGTCGCGACGCCCCTGCTCGCCGTTTCCGCGCTGACTCTCGGCGCCCTCACCGCTCCCGCTGCGAACGCGGTCACCGCGTTCGGCGAGAACGTGGTGCTCAACGAGATCGAGTCCAACGCCAAGGACTCGAACGGCAACGATCTGCCCGACTGGGTCGAGCTCTACAACACCGGCGACGAGGACATCGTCTTCGAGGATGTCGCCCTGGCCGACGACAACGACACCCACGTGATCCGCTTCAGCGGCACGATCGAGGCCGGTGGCTTCTTCGTGATCGAGACCGACGACCCCAACCTCCCGGGGAACTTCGGTCTGGGTAACAACGATGCCGTTCGTCTCTACGACGAGGGCGAAGGCCCCGGCGATGCAGTGGTCGACGAGTACTCGTGGACCCAGCACGCGGCGACCACCTACGGTCTCTACACTGACGGCGAGCCCAACAGCTGGGTCACCCTCGATGCGGCGAGCCCCGGTGCGCCCAACCAGTGGACGAACCCGGGCACCAACCCGGAGCCCGACGCCTGGGCCGGTGTGGTGATCAACGAGGTGCGCACGCAGGGCACCGACTTCATCGAGCTCTACAACACCACGACGACGTCGAAAGACATCTCGGGTGCGATCCTGTCGGACGACAACAACGGCCACCAGGTCACCGTTCCCGCAGGCACCGTGCTCGACCCGGGCAGCGCGCTGACCGGCAGCTACGCCGTGGTCTACCCCGACGCCGGCTCGAACGGCTTCGGCCTCGGCGCCAACGATGAGGCCCGCCTCTTCGCCCCCGGCACCGTGGACGTGTCGACCGCGGAGCCGATCGACCGGATCAAGTGGACCTCGCACGCCGGCACGAACCTTACCTGGGGCCTCAACCGGGGCACCGCCTACACCACCAAGGGCAGCTGGGGCGTGACCACGGGGGCGACCATCAAACTGCCGAACACCTTTGGTAGCCTGCCGACGCCCGTCACGAGCGCTCAGGTGGTCATCAACGAGGTGGAGTCGCAGCCGCAGACCGGTGCGGCCCAGCCCGGTGACTGGATCGAACTGAAGAACAAGCAGAGCACCGCCCTGCACGTCGGGGGCCTCGTGCTGACGGACGACGATCCCACGCACACCTACACGATCCCGCTGGGCACCAACATCCCCGCGAGCGGCTACCTCGTGGTGCGCGTCGACGATCCGGCGTCGACGAGCGGCAGCTTCGGCCTCGGCAACGTGGATGCGGCGCGCTTGTACAACTCGGGCACCGACTTCTCGGATCCGAACAACCTCCCGGCATCGATCGACGAGACCTCGTGGACCTCTCACGCGGACCACACCTGGGGTCGGATCCCCAATGAGACCGGTCCCTTCGGTCAGACTGGGGCACCCACCCCGGGCGCGGTGAACGTCGCTCCCTGAGCTGCGTTACCCGCGCGCACCCATAACTGAATAACAACTGAATAGCTGCGCCCCCGGCCACCTACTCGATGCTGCCGGGGGCGTAGCGCTGCCCGCCTCCCTCTTCCCCGGAGCGGAACCTTCTGTTCACCATTCGTTCATGGTTGACGAGGCGTGGAGTTCACCTCCGATGCCTAGATTATTGCGTGGCATCGAGTGGCCTTTGTTTGTCGTGCGGAAAAATCTCCGCCATCTAGTTGGCAGATCGCTGTCTGCCATGGGAGTCAATACCACCATGCCTGTGATTTCTGCGTCTGAACGGCGCACACGAACTCCACGCCTGCTCGCGATGCTCGCCGCTGCGGCCGTCGCCCTGAGCGGCCTGACCCTCAGCGCTCCTGTTGCCCATGCCGCCGAAGTGGTCGATGTGCCGGATGCGAATCTGAAGACCGCGCTGAATGCCGCGATCGCTGCGGCGACGGAAACCGAGCGCGAGCCGGACGCGACGATCACCGACGAGGACGCGGTGAAGGCGACGACCGTCACGTGGGATGGTGCGGAGCAGGACGCCCCCATCCGGTCGCTGGAAGGCATTGGAGCGTTCACTGAGCTGAGGCACCTGGTGGTGGCGAACAACCGGATCGCCGACATCACTCCGATCGCGTCGTTGACGCAGCTCTACACGATCGATCTGCGCAACAATCGTCTGACCGACCTCTCGCCGGTCCGCGGCAGCCGCTGGGGGAACCAAGTGTGGCTCGGCGGGAACCAGATCGCGGACCTCTCTCCCCTTTACCGAACTTCCTCGACAATATTTAAGGAGCATGTCACTCCGCAGCATCTGTACGTCGGGGCGTACACCGAGCCGAGCATCACTCTCGACCCGCGGTTGGTGACCTTCGGCATCCAGGACCCTGATGCGAGTTATCCGGCCGCTTCGCGGCCTCGACCGATCCCGTCGACCGCTGCCACCTATGACCGGGCGACCGGGGTGCTGGCCCTGACCGACCCTGAGAACACGACCAGCCTGGGCTTCAACGTCGGCACCTCGCAGGTCGACCCGTTGTGGACGGTGCACTTCACCGAGAACCCCTACCGGTTCGAGACGCTGCGGGTCAACGAGGTCGAGTCCGACGGCGACACCCGCGGCGACTGGGTCGAACTCTACAACACGGGCGAGAGCGAACTCGACCTCGCCGGCCTCATCCTGACGAACCAGGCGGGGGATCAGTTCGTGATCCCCGAGGGTGAGGACAGCACGATCGCCGCCGGGGGATACCGGGCGTTCGTGGTGAGCGGCGGCTTCGACCTCGGTGCCGACGACTCGATCGGGCTGTATGCCCCCGGCACGACCGAGTTCGGGCCGGCGACCAAGATCGACGGCTACGCCTGGACCGAGCACGCGATCACCACCTACGGGCGCACCGCGCCGGGCGGCGGCGCGTGGGACACGACCGGGCTGGGCACCTTCGGCACGGAGAACGTGTTCGGGCAGTCCGAGCAGGTGCCGACCGTCGCCGTGGCCGGCGAGACCACGGTGACCGGGAGCGAGGCGACCGGTAACGGCAGCGTCACCCTCACCGCGACCGTGACGAAGCCCGGCGGGGGCGTCGCCACCGATGCGGCGGGCCGGGTGACGTTCGCGCAGAACGGCTCGAACCGCTCCGGCCCGGTGACCGTCACCGACGGGGTCGCGACGTGGACCGCGACCGGGCTTCCGGGCTCCACTGCGGGCACCGAGTACCGGTTCACCGCGACGTACGCCTCGGCCGGGTCGAGCGACCCCTACACCGACTCCGAGGTCTCGGCTCCGCACACGGTGACGGTGACGATCGGGGAGTTCTCTGGTACCCCGACGCTTTCGACCACGACGCCGCGCTACTTCGACACCCTCACGGTGGACCCTTCGGCCATCACCCCGGCCGACGCCACGATCTCGTATCAGTGGTCGTACGCAATCCAAACCACTGGCTCTCCGACCTGGCACAACGTGGAAGGGTCTACCAGGGCGAACTATCCGGTGTTCCGGGTGGTCAACGATGAGAACGGTTATCGACCGTATGTGAATGGTACGGTCTTCTACCGGGCCACGGTGACGGCGTCGAAGCCGGGACACAAGACCCAGACCTGGCAGCTGCGGACCACCGAGCTGGTGCCGACGGCGGAGGACTGGGCACCCGGCGCGAAGAAGACGCCCGTGCTGAGCACCACCACGCCGGGTCTGGGCGAGTCGATCGTCGCGAGCCACGAGGAGTGGACCACGCTCTTCCCGGCCGAGTTGAATTACCGCGTCGGCTACGAGTACCAGTGGTTGCGAGACGGAGCGCCAATCGCGGGTGCCACCGAGCGGGTGGAGCCCAGCATCGGCGGCGCCGGGCCGAAACAGGTCGCGTATCGCACGACCGTCGACGATCTCGGGAAGAAAATCTCTCTGCGGGTCACCGGTCTCAGTCATGTGGTCAACAGCAGCTTCGACAGCGACGCCGTGTCCGAGGAGACGGAGACAGTCCGGGGGACCTTCACCGCCGCCCCGGAGCCGGTGATCAGCAACACCACCCCGGCGTTCGGTGACACGCTCGTCGTCTCGACGCCGGAGTGGACGCCGGCCGCGTCGTTCGCCTATCAGTGGTTGCGCGACGGGCAGCCGATCCCGGGAGCCACGAGCGCGTCGTACAAGACCGTCGCGGCCGATGTGGAGGCGGCGCTGAGCGTGCGGGTCACCGGCACGGCCTCGGGCGTCGAGACCAAAGAGGTCGTCTCGCAGGCGACCGCCGCGGTAGCCGGTGCCGAGTTCACCCAGGCCCCGGCCCCCGTGATCGACAACACCGCACCGAAGGTCGGCGACCGCCTCTCGGCGTCGGTGGGCGACTGGTCGCCGGCGGTCGAGCCCGAGTGGCAGTGGCTGCGCGACGGCCAGCCCATCTCGGGCGCGGACGAGCCCTGGTACACCGTCGTCGCCGCCGACGTCGGCAAGGCGTTGAGCGTGCGGGTGACCGGTGCGCTGCCCGGCTACGTGTCGAAGGAGGCCGTGTCGGAGGCGACCACGAAGGTGCCGCTGGTGCAGGTGAAGGTCTCCAAGAAGGTGTCGTCGAAGGTCGCGGTGAAGGTGAAGGCGCTCAAGGGCAAGAAGTTCACCGTGACCGTGACGGCGAACCGCGGTTTCGCGAAGGCCGAGCTGCCGAAGAAGGTGTCGGTGAAGGTGACGGGCGTGAAGGGCACCTACAGCGTGAAGCTGAAGTCCGGCAAGGGCACCTTCAAGCTCGGCGCGAAGGGTAAGAAGCTGAAGAAGGGCAAGCGGGTGACCGTAAGCACGACCGTGCCGAGGGCGTCGTACAAGACGGTGAAGACCACGTCGAAGCAGATCACGACCACGACGTTCACGGCGGCGAAGGCCACCAAGAAGGTCCGCGTCAAGATCAAGTAGCGCCAATGGCGGTTCCCGGTCCCTGAGCGTGTCGAAGGGACCGGGAACCATTCCCACGGGGGGCGTTCCCCTCGACAGGTTCAGGGAACGCCCCCGGCCCCTCACAGACGAAAACGCAACACGAATCGAAAGCAGTAGTGAGTTCGCATGAACAGTAAGACTTTCCGGCCGCGGTCGCGGCAGCTCGGGGCGGCGGTCGGCGCCGCCCTCGCCCTGGCGCTGCTCGCCGGCGGCGTGACTGTGCCGGCCGCGCAGGCCGCGGAGGCGGTGGCGCCGACGATCTCGCAGGTGCCGCGCACGATCACCTCGACCAACTGGGTCGGGGGTGTCAGACAAGCGACGATCATCGGGCAGAATGTGCACTCGGGCGCGGCCGGTGATCCGACAAACCCCGGCTTCCTCGTGCAGGTGGCTCAGACCGGTGCCGATGGGCAGCCGGTGGATCCGGCGTCGCTCACGGTGACCACCGCGATCGAGGCGAAGGGTACGCGGGTGCCGCCGTTCGGCGCGACCCCCGCCGCCGACGCGGTCACCGTGTCGGCGGTCGAGGGCAGCCCCGGCGTGCGCCGCATCGACTTCACCCCGGTCGACTACGGCAACGCGAACGTGGTGGTGACCGTCACCGGCGAGGGCGGCAAGACCGCCTCGTACACGATCGACTACTACGCCTCGAAGTCGGCGACGCCCACCAGCCGGCAGTTGCTCTACAGCTCCGACGGGTCGACCGCGATCGATGTGGGCGACGGCTACTTCCTCCTCGCCGACGACGAATCCCCCTGGATCCGCCTCTATAAGGGCGACCAATCGGGGCTGCCGACCGCGCGGTTCCATATCGGCTACAACCCCAACACGGGCATTCTGGGCAGTGAAGACGACTTCGAGGCCTCGGCCTGGGACAACGATGACTCGGTGTTCTGGCTGGGTTCGCAGGGCAACTCGCGCAAGGGCGAGGTGCAGCGCGGCCGCCATACCGTCTATGAGACGAAGCTCACCGGCAGTGGCAAGGACGCGAAGATCTCGACCATCGGCTCCTACGGGGGCCTGCGCGACGATCTGATCGCGTGGGACAACGCGAACGGCCAGAAGTACCGCTTCCAGCAGTTCTCTGCCGAGGGCCAGTACCCCTCGGGCGCCGACGCCTTCAACGTGGAGGGTGCCGAGTTCGCTCCCGACGGCACCACCCTGTACCTCGGGTTCCGTGCCCCGCTCGTGGGCGGCGTGCGCGGCGGCGACGCCCTGATCGTGCCGGTGACCAACATCCACGAGCTCACCGACCCGGACCGGCCCGCCTCGACGCGGGCGGTGTTCGGGGAGCCGATCGAGCTCAAGCTGAACGGCGGTTCGATCCGCGAGATCCGCCGCAACGCCTCTGGCGAATACCTGATCCTCTCCAAGGACGGCGCCGTCATCGACGAGGATTTGCAGCACACCGAGATCACCGAGCCCGCGCACCTCTGGTACTGGGACGGCCACCCCGACACGCAGCCGCAGCAGCTGAGCGACGAACACGACCATGCCCTGCCCGCCCACGTCGAAGCCGGCGCGAACGGCTCGTGGGAGGCGATCGCGGAGGTGCCCGACCGGCTGGAGCCCGGCAGTCAGGTGCGGCTGATCCTCGACCAGGGCCACGACTATGGCGTCTACCGGCCTGTGGGAGTCTGGACGGAGGCGCAGTACCAAGGCGGACGAACGAAGGACGTCGTGCCCGACGCGCAGCGCAAGTCCCGCAGCGACGTCTACACGCTGCGCGGGGCGCTCGGCTACCAGCTCTCGGTGACCGGGCTGGAGGAGCCGTTCGCCGAGCAGACGCCGGGCACCGTCTCAGAGCCGCGCACCGCGACGATCACGAATGTCGG
Organism: Leucobacter weissii; assembly: GCF_017565745.1. Lineage (GTDB taxonomy): Bacteria > Actinomycetota > Actinomycetes > Actinomycetales > Microbacteriaceae > Leucobacter > Leucobacter weissii. The sequence goes on along the minus strand of NZ_JAGDYM010000003.1, from coordinate 96,723 downwards.
CCGTAAGACGGTCCCGATCGACGCGCTGAGCGTGCAGGGCGACTACGCGGACGAGTTCCAGCTCGATCCGGGCAGCAGCGCGGGCACCGTGCTCGAACCGGGCGACACCACCACCGCGACCGTGCGCTTCGCCCCGCAGCGCGGGGGCACCGTCTCCTATGCCCGACTGCACGTGGAGAGCAGCGCCCCGCTGTTCACCACAGACTTCAGCCTCACCGGCATCGCCGCGCAAGGGACATTCACCGCCGCGCCCGCGCCGGTGATCGGCGCGTCGAACCCGCGGGTCGGCGACACGCTCACCGCCGACACGGGGGAGTGGGCGCCGGCCGCGCAGTTCGGCTACCAGTGGCTGCGCGGCAGTTCCCCGATCCGGGGCGCCACCGCCGCAAGCTACAAGACCGTCGCCGCCGACGAGGGCTTCACCCTCGCGGTGCGGGTGACCGGCACCAGGGCCGGCTACGAGACGAAGACCTTCACCTCGCAGCCGACCCCGAGGATCGGCGCGAAAGCGCCTGCCCGTCCGGTACAGGAGACCAAGAGCGTCACCTCGAAGCCTTCCGTGAAGGTCGCGACCGTCACCGGCAAGAAGCTGAAGGTCACCGTCGCCGCGAACCGGGGCGTGACCAAGAGCCGCCTCTCCCAGCGGGCGACGGTGAAAGTGGCCGGCGTGAAGGGCTCCTACCGGGTCAAGCTCAAGAACGGTCAGGCCACGGTCAAGCTCGGAAAGAAGGCGAAGAGGCTGAAGAAGGGCACGCGGGTGCGGGTGACCGTGACCGTGCCGAAACTGTCCTACCAGGTCAAGAAAACCACCGCCGCGAAAGTGACGACAACGAAGTACACGGTGCCGAAGGCGTCGAAGAAGCTGCGGGTTCGACTGCGGTAGTCGGGAACGTCCCCTTCGCCAGGCTCAGGGAACGCGGTTCGGTCCCTGAGCCTGGCGAAAGGTCCGGGGCCACGGGAGAGATCTGAGGGAGAATCGTGCAACAGCAGCGTCTGCGTCGCAGGCTCACCGGCGTGTTCATGGCAGTGGCGATGTTCGCCGGGGGCTTGGTGAGCGCCGCCGGCCCCGCCGCGTCGGCCGCCGAGCCGGACTGGGGCGGCGCGCCGTCTCCGCCTGCCGCGGCGACGACGTGGCCCGGCGGCAGCGCGGTGACCACCGCACTGTCTGGAACCGGGGAAGACACCTCCGGGCTCGCCTACGAGCCGGCGACCGCTGACGCCCCGGCCAAACTGTGGGTGGTCAATAACCGCTCCTACCTGTACCGCTACGACCGGGAAGGCGGAGCATGGGTGCGCAAGGAGCTGCGGCTGATCGGCGGGACCCCGGCGTTCTCGCTCGGACCGGACTCCGAGGGCGTCACCCTGACCGGCGGCGGTTCTGCCGCCGGGGTGTACGTCGCCTCTGAGCGCGGCAACGGCACCCAGAACGGAGTGTCGCGGGTGAGCATCCTCCGCTACGACGTGACCGGTCCGCCGCCGACCTCGGGGCTCCGCCAGAACGCGACCCATGAGTGGAACCTCACCCCCGACTTCCCCGGGCTCGAAGCGAACTCGGGCTTCGAATCGGTCGAGTGGGTGCCGGATGCGGATTTGGTGACGGCGGGGTTCGTCGATCAGAACACGGGCGCGGTCTACGATCCCTCTCGGTACGGCGATCATGCGGAGGGGCTGTTCTTTGTCGGTGTGGAGCAGGGTGGCGGGATTCATGCCTATGCTCTGAATCACACCACGGGCGCGTACACCCGGATCGCGACGATCGCGGCAACCGCCGACGCGGCCCGGCTCGGCGCGGGTACCGTGATGGGGCTGCATTGGGACGTGGACCGCAGGCAGCTGTGGGCGCTGTGCGACAACCACTGCTCGGGCCGCGTTGCCGTGTACCAGCTCGTCGCCGGCGGCGAGAAGCGGGGCACCCTCCAGCTGACCCGAGTGCTGAACCGGCCTTCCGGGCTGCCGAACTCGAACTGGGAGGGGCTCGCCTTCGCCCCAGAAGCGGAGTGCGTCTCAGGGGTGCGGCCTGTGTGGTGGGCCGACGACAACGGCGCGGGCGGCGTGCTGATCCGTCAGGGCACCCTGAACTGCCCCGGCGTGCCCACCACCCCGCCCGAGGCGGTGCTGGGGGAGTTCACCGGCGAGGCGGTGCTGCCCGAGACTGCGGTGATCGGCGAGGCGGTCACCGTCGACGTGAGCGGTATCACCCCCACCCCCGACCGGGTGAGCATCCAGTGGCAGGACGCGGACGGCGCCGACCTGGCAGGCGAGACCGCCGCCGGCCACACCCCCGGCTACGAGCGAGCCCCGGACGGCACGATCATCGTTCCCGACGCCAGACGCGCCGTCGTCACCGTCTCGAAAGCGGGCTACTGGGATACGACCACCACCACGGGCTATGTCGAGCCCGAGCCGCCGACGTTCCTCGCCACCCCCGCGCCCGCGCTCTCCTGGGCCGACGCCGACGGGCATACCGATACCGGCGGGGAGCCGCCGCGGATCGGCGACACGATCACCGCGACCCATGCCGAATGGACCTCACCCGTCGAAGCGGCGCACCGGTTCTACCGCCCCGGCTACGCCTACGAGTGGCTGCGCGACGGGCAGCCCATCCCCGGCGCGCGCACCGAGATCGTCGAGACCCGCACCGACTGGCAGACCGACGGCACCACCCCCGTGAGCTACACGGTGAAGGCAGCCGACCTGGGGCGCACCCTCTCGCTGCGGGCGAGCTATCTGCCGTGGCCGGATCACCCGCCGCTGCTGCAGCCCGCCGAGGCGGTCTCCGAGGCGACCGCCCCGGTCGAGGCCGCGAAGCCGGTGACCGTGCCGCCCGCGAAGCCGCGCGTGACCTCCACCGCCTCGGCGAACTACCGGGTCGCGGTGAAGGCGCTCACGGGCAAGAAGCTGCGCATCACGGTGACGGCGAACCGCGGCTACGCGAAGAGCCGCCTCCCGGGCAGGGCGACCCTGCGAGTCGCCGGGGTCAAGGGCAGTTATCCGGTCAAGCTGAGGAACGGCACCGCGACCCTCCGCCTCGGCGGCAAGGCCAAGCGGCTGAAGAAGGGCAAACGGGTGCGGGTGACCGCGACCGTGCCCCGGGCGAGCTACCGGACGACCAAGGCCACCTCGACGCAGATCGTCACCACCACCCACCGGGCGGCGAAGACGGTGAAGAAGCTCCGGGTCAGGCTCAGATGAGCGCCGCGGCTGCCTGCGGGTGTCGGCTGAGAACCCGCAGATCCATTGACGGTGTTCGGTCGGTCTGCTTAGACTGATGCCATCCATCCGGGTATGCGTCAGCAAGCAGGATGGTTCACGGACTGCCAGCGCTATCGCCAGGGCGCGGCATTTCGGATAACTGGTCGCGTGGCGGGGTGTCTACTCTGCGGTGGGTGCCCCGCCACGTGTGTTACTTCCCGGTGTTCTCTGCCCCCCTGTGCTCCCGGTCCCCCTCCCGGACGCTTCGCGTTCCCCTGGTCTGCCGAATGCCTCAGATGCTGATGTAGCGGCACTCGACCGCCCGGATCACGAGCTGCGCGGTGGCCTCGACCCCCGACATGCCCGGCGGCATGTTGATGTCCATCAGCACCACGTCCGGACGCCCCGCGCGATGGGTATCTCGCACCCGCTCCACTCCCGTTCTGTCACCCCCGTTCGGGGATGCCGGGCAGAAAAAAGCGAACTCAGCAAACAGTGCAATAGTGCCGGCCTGCAAGTCGCTGACATGGTGGCGCGTCCGATAGGTTTGCATGCGATTCGACCAGAACAGCCGAATCGGGCAGGGGAGAATCTTCAGACCCATCTGGTGACGCCACCACGAGGCGAATCCCTGGTGGATCTCGACGGAGACTGCTGCCTTGTTTCAACTCCTGCATACCTGCGAGTAGAGAAGCTCGGGTGTGCCTCCCGCGCCGTTTCAGGGCCGTTCGGCCAGCAGCAGTTCGACGAGCTTCCAGTCCAGCTCGTGGTCGATGTCGACCGAGCGCTCCCGCGGCATCTCGTGCAGCCGCGTCCGCCCCGCCCACAGGCTCTCGGAGAACGTCTCGCGCCACCAGCAGTAGACCGACCCGTTCATCGCATAGACGCGCGGCGCCAGCTGCCGGGCCACCACATCGCGCCCCGTATGCACGACCGGGCGGAACACGCCGCCCTCGCGCTCCTCCACCATGTTGAAGTACGGGTTCTTGTCGGAGAGATACCCGGTGATCACCAGATCGGTGCGCGCGTCGAGCAGCCCCAGGCACGCGGAGATGTCGGCCACCTCGCGCAGCGGCGAGGTCGGATCGAGATCGACGATGCGGCGCACCGTCGCGCCCGAGGCCTCGACCGCCTCGACCAGGTGGCGGATCACCGGCAGCTTCGGCGCCTCGTCCGTGGCGAGCTCCGCCGGGCGCAGACCCAGGACCGTCGCCCCGAAGCGCTCGGCCACCTCGGCGATCTCGGCCGAGTCGGTGGAGACGTAGACGCCGTCGATCTCCGGGCAGGCCAGCGCCTGCCCGATGGTGTGGGCGATCAGCGGCCTGCCCTGCAGCACGCGGATGTTCTTGCCCGGCACGCCGGTGGATCCGCCGCGCGCGCAGATGGTCGCGATCGTCGACACGCTGGGCTCCCCTCGTCGTCATCCGTCGGGCTCGGGCGCCGGTCCGCGCGGAACGGCCGCCCGATAGACTGTCTCCGTGTCCTCGTCGCCCGGAACCCCAGCGGAAGAGGTGCTGGTGCTCGGCGCCGGCGGCCACGCCCTGAGTGTAGCCGATGCGCTCGTCCGGGCCGGATTCCGCATCGCCGGCCACGCGGGAGACCCCGCCGCCAGCGTGCTCCCGGTCGCGTTCGAGGACGACGGCGCCGCGATCGCGCACGCGGAGCTGCATCGCATCCGGATCCTCGTCGGGATCGGCGACAACCGCGCCAGGATGGCCCTCTTCTCACGCATCCCCGCCGGCCTCGCCCTCCCTCCGCTGCTCGCCGCGACCGCGTCGGTCTCCGCCTCGGCCGCGATCGGCGCCGTGAGCGTCGTGCTCGAGCACGCCCACGTCGGCCCCCGCGCCGCGATCGGCGCCGGCGCGATCGTCAACACCTCGGCCGTGGTCGAGCACGAGTGCGAGGTCGGCGCGGGCGCGCACATCGCACCCGGCGCGCGACTCCTCGGCGGCGTCGCCGTCGGCGCCGAGGCGCTGATCGGCTCCGGCGCCACGATCCTGCCGGGGCTCGCCGTGGGCGCGGGCGCGACGGTGGGCGCCGGAGCCACCGTCGTCGCCGACGTGCCCCCGGGCAGCACGGTCGTCGGCACGCCCGCGAGACCGATCGGAGGCGACCGTGGCTGAGCTGCGGAACATCGCGCAGGGCGGCGACGGCTTCGCGCTGATCGCCGAGGCCGGCGTCAACCACAACGGCGACCTCGCGCTGGCGCACCGGCTCATCGACGCCGCAGTCGCCGCGGGCGCGCACATCGTCAAGTTCCAGACGTTCGTCGTGGACCAGCTGGTCGCGCCCGACGCCGCCTCCACCCCCTACCAGCGCCGCCAGGGCGGACCGCAGGATCAGACCGCGCTCCTGCGCTCCCTCGCCCTGCCCCGCGAGGCGTGGCCCGAGCTGCGGCGCCACGCCGACGACGCCGGCATCGGGTTCCTCAGCACCCCCTTCGACCTCGACAGCGCCCGGCTGCTCGTGGACCTGGGCGTCGACGCGCTCAAGGTGCCCTCCGGCGAACTCACCAACACGCCGTTCATCGCCGAGCTGGCCGGAGCCGGCCTGCCGCTGCTCCTCTCCACCGGCATGGCGGAGCTCCCGGAGATCGACGCCGCGCTCGCGGCGGCGAGCGCCGCCCCCGCCGTCGCCCTCTTCCACTGCGTCTCCGCCTACCCCGCACCCCCCGAGGACTGCAACCTCGCCGCGATCCCCGCCCTGCACGAGCGCTTCGGCGTGCCGGTCGGCTGGTCGGATCACACCCTCGGCGCCGACGCGGCGCTCGCGGCCGCGGCGCTCGGCGCCCGCCTCTTCGAGAAGCACTTCACCCTCGACCGGACGCTCCCCGGGCCCGACCACCAGGCCAGCCTCACCCCGGACGAACTCGGCGACTACGCCGCGCGCATCGCCCGCGCCATCGCCATGCTCGGGGACGGACGCAAGCGGCGGATGCCCTCCGAGGAGGAGAACGCACCGCTCGTGCGCCGCTCCTGGCACGCCGCCAGACCGCTCCCGCGCGGGCACGTCCTGACCGCCGAGGACCTGGTCGCGCTGCGCCCGGAGACCGGACTGCGCCCCTCGCAGGCGATCGCCGGGCGCCGCCTCGCCCGCGACCTCCGCGCCCACGACCCCATCACCGAGGAGCACCTCGAGGAGCACCCCGAACGAGACCGGGGGTAGCGCCATGCACCACGTCGCCGTGTTCGTCGGCACCCGCGCCGACCTCGGCCCCCTGGAGCCGGTGCTCTCCGCCCTCCGGCGTCGCCCCGGCATCGCGCTGCACCTGCTCACCGGGGTCGCCTTCGACGCGGCGTCCCTCGCCGAGCGGCTCGGCGCGGAGCCCGAGATCCACGCCCTCGCCCCGCCGCTGCGCTCCCTCGACCGGGACGCCGTCGCCGCCCAGGGCGAGCTGCTCGTCGCCGGCGCCCACCGCGTGTTCGCCGAGCACCGCTTCGACGCGCTCGTGGTGCTCGGCGACCGCTGGGAACTGCTCTTCGTCGTGCCGCAGGCGTTTCTGCACGGCATCCCCATCGTCCACCTGCACGGCGGCGAAGTCACGGAGGGCGCCCTCGACGAGCGCGTCCGCCACGCCGTGACGAAGCTCGCAGACCTCCACTGCGTGGCGTCGGCCGACGCGGCCGCACGGGTGCGGCAGCTCGGCGAGCCGCCGGAGCGCATCGTCCGCACCGGCGCACCCGGACTCGACCGGATCGCCGGCGCCGCGCCGCTGAGCGACGCGGAACTGCGGGAGCGCTTCGGCCGCGAACTCGCCCGCCCCATCGCCCTGTTCACCTACCACCCGCCGACCTCCGCGAACCCGGGCGAGGATCCGGGCGCCGCGGCCGATCCGGGCGCCGCGGCCGCGGCCGCCCTCCGCGGCGTGCTCGACCGCACGGGCACGGTGATCGTCACCGCACCGGGCTACGACACCGGCCGCGAGCGGATCATCGCGGCGCTGCGGCACGTCGCCGACGGCGAGCCCCGCGTCATCCCCGTCGACAGCATCGGCGCCGACTTCCCCCGCGTGCTCGCCTCGGTCGACGTGGTCGCCGGCAACTCCTCCTCGGGCATCATCGAAGCGCCCACCGCGCTCGTGCCGTCGGTCGACATCGGGCAGCGCCAGCAGGGCAGGCTCCGCGCCGACTCCGTGCTGCACGCCGACGAGGGCCGGGAGAACGTGGCGCGCGCCGTCGAGGCGGCCCTCGCGCTGCCCCGCGGGCCGGGCCGCCGCTTCGGCAACCCGTACCGGAACGACGCCGGCCCCGACGGATCCGCCGCCGAGCAGATCGTCGCCGCCATCGAATCGTCGATCCTGCCCGCACCGGATACCCTGCGTATGAAGCCGTTCCGCACCCTGCCAGGCGGGACGGCGCTGGGAGAATGATGATCGCCGACTACCTGCTGCGCGAGCACGCCACCGTGCTCGACGCCTTCACCGCCATCGACGGCAGCGCCACCGGCCTGGCCTGCGTGGTGGACGACGCCCGGAAGCTCGTCGGGGTGATCACCGACGGCGACCTGCGACGCGCCCTCATCTCGGGCGCCCGGCTCGAGGATCCCATCGCACCGCACGTGAAGCGCGCGCCCAGGACGGTGCCCACCGGCACCGCCCGCGCGCACATCCTCGACCTCATGACCGCGCTGCGCATCAACGCCGTGCCCGAGATCGCCCCCGACGGAACGGTCGCCTCGATCCACACCCTCTCCGAGATCATCGGCGGCGCCGTGCTGCCGAACCGGGCCGTGATCATGGCCGGAGGCAAGGGCACCCGGCTCGGCGCCCTCACCCGCCACGTGCCGAAGCCGCTGATCACCGTCGCGGGCCGCCCCATCATCGAATGGGTGATCCTGCAGCTCGTCGGCAACGGCATCCGCAACCTCTCGATCAGCGTCAACCACTTCGCCGAGCAGATCGAGGCGCGCCTCGGCGACGGCAGCCGCCTCGGCTGCTCCATCGACTACCTGCGCGAGACCGCGGAGAACCCGCTCGGCACCGCGGGCTCCCTCACGCTGCTCGACCCCGCGGTCACCTCCGCCCAGGCGCCTCCGCTGCTCGTGCTGAACGCCGACCTGCTGGTCGAGTTCGACGCCGCCAGGCTCATCCGCGAGCACGAGGCATCGGGAGCGGCGCTGACGATGGGGGTCAAGACCTACCGCCACACCGTGCCCTTCGGCGTCGTCGAATACGACGAGGAGCGCACGATCACCGCCGTCTCCGAGAAGCCGGAGCTGGCCGTCGAGATCAACACCGGCATCTACTGCATCGACGCCGAGCTCGTGCGACTGCTCCCCTACAACCGCCCGAGCACGATGCCGGGACTCGCCGAGCAGTGCCTCGACTCCGGCCGACGGGTGAGCGCCTGGGCGATCGACGCAGGCTGGATCGACATCGGCACCCCGCACGACCTCGCACGAGCACAAGGAGCAGCACAGTGACCCCCGACCAGCACCCCCTCTCCGGCGCGCGCGTCCTCGTGACGGGAGCCGACGGCTTCATCGGCTCGCACGTGGTCGAACGCCTGCTCGCCGCGGGCGCCGAGGTGACCGCGTTCTGCATGTACAACTCCTTCGGCACGCTCGGCTGGCTCGACGAATCCGAGACGTTCCAGGCGGCGCTCGCCGAGGACCGCGCCCGCACCGTGCTCGGCGACATCCGCGACCCCGAGCACGTGCGCGAGGCGGTCGCCGGGCAGCGGATCGTGCTGCACCTCGCCGCGCTCATCGCCATCCCCCACTCCTACTCGGCGCCGCGATCCTACGTCGACACCAACATCGGCGGCACCCTCAACGTGCTGGAGGCCGCCAGGCAGCACGGCATCGAGCGCCTCGTCCACACCTCGACCTCCGAGGTCTACGGCACGCCCGACAGCGTGCCGATCAGCGAGGACCACGCGCTCAAGGGGCAGTCGCCCTATTCGGCCTCGAAGATCGGCGCCGACAAGCTCGCCGAGTCGTACGCGCGCTCCTTCGAGCTGCCGCTCACGGTGCTGCGCCCCTTCAACACCTTCGGCCCGCGCCAGTCCGCCCGCGCCGTGATCACCACCGTGCTCTCGCAGCTGCTCGCGGGGGCGGAGCGGATCAGGCTCGGCGCCCTCAGCCCGCAGCGGGACTTCACCTTCGTCACCGACACCGCGGACGGCTTCGCGCGCGCCGCGGTCGCGGACCTCGAGCCGGGCGCCACCGTGCAGCTCGGCACCGGGCGCACCGTGTCGATCGGCGAGCTCGTCGAGCTCTGCAAGACCGTGACCGGCAACGACGCCGCCGTCGAGCACGACGAGGACCGCGTACGACCCGCCGCCTCCGAGGTGGAGATCCTGCTCTCCGACCCCTCGCTCGCCGGCGAGCTGCTGGGCTGGTCCCCCACCGTCGGCCTCGAGGACGGCCTCGCCCGCACCGCCGACTGGCTGCGCGGCCGCGTCGACCTCGCCACCGCCCAGCGATACCACCGCTGAGGACCGACCAGATGACGCATCCCGCATCACCAGCCGAACCGTCGTTCATCCCCCTCGCCGTGCCGAACATCGGGCTCGCGGAGATCGCGGCGACGCAGGCCGCCGTCGCCTCCGGCTTCGTCTCCTCGGTCGGCCCGGAGGTCGAGGCCTTCGAACAGCGCTTCGCGCAGACCGTCGGCGCGACGCACGCGGTCGCCTGCGCGAGCGGCACCGCCGCCCTGCACGTGGCGCTGCGGCTCGTCGGGGTCGGCGCGGGCGACGAGGTGCTCTGCTCCGACTTCACGTTCATCGGGTCGGCGAACCCCATCGCCTACCTCGGCGCCGTGCCCGTGTTCGTCGACTCCGAGGCCGCGAGCTGGAACCTCGACCCCGAGCTCGTCGTCCGAGAGCTCGACCGGCGTGCCGCCGCCGGCGAACGGCAGCCGGCCGCGATCGAGGCCGTGCACATCCTGGGCCAGCCCGCACGCCTGGACGCGCTGCTCGACGCGGCCGAGCGCCACGGCGTGCCCGTCGTGGAGGACGCCGCGGAATCGCTCGGGGCCGGCTGGTCGTCCGGCGCGCTCGCCGGCCGCGCCACCGGCACCGCGGGCCGGATCGGCTGCTTCTCGTTCAACGGCAACAAGATCGCCACCACCGGAGGCGGCGGCATGATCGTGACCGACGACGCGGCCCTCGCGGAACGCGCCCGCCACCTCACCACGCAGGCGAAGGCGCCCGGCGTCGGCTACCTGCACGACGAGGTCGGCTACAACTACCGGCTCACCAACGTCGCCGCCGCGCTCGGCAACGCGCAGCTCGGCCGGCTCCCCGAGTTCATCGCCGCCAAGCTCGCCATCGCGCGCCGCTACGAGGCCGCCTTCGGGGAGCTGCCCGTCGGGCTCCCCCCGCGGCTGCCGGGCGCCGAGTCGAGCTACTGGCTGTACTCGATCCTCGCCCGCGACGCCGCGGAACGGGACCTGCTGCTGGATCACCTGCAGCAGCGGCGCATCGGCGCCCGCGCGCTGTGGCGGCCGCTCAGCGCGCAACCGCCGTTCGCCGGAGCGCGACGGCTCGTGCGCGGCGGGTCCGGCGGCAGCGCGGACGAGGCCGCGGCCGGGGACTCCGTCGCCGCCTCCCTCTTCGAGCGCGGCGTCTCGCTGCCGAGCTCCACGGAGCTGAGCGAGGCCGACCAGGCCCGGGTGATCGACGCCGTGCTCGGCTTCTACGCCCGCGGCTGACGCGCCGCCGCGCATAGGATGGCAGCGTGCCCCACGATCCGCAGCCCCGCACCGCCGCGCGGCTGGACGCGCTGGACTACCTCCGCGGGGCCGCCGCGTTCGGCATCATGGCGTACCACCTGGCCTCGTGGGAGCACGGGCCGCAACCGGCCGACACCGTCCTCGGGCGCGTGGGGATCTACGGCGTCTCGGTGTTCTACATCCTGAGCGGGCTGACCCTCCAGCACGTCTACGCCGACCGGATGGGCACGATCCGCTCGGTGCGCGGCTTCTTCATCCGCCGCGGCTTCCGCATCTTCCCGCTGCTCTGGGCGGTGACGCTGCTCGCCGTCGCACTGTCGCAGCAGCCGCCGGATCCCGCCGACCTCGCGCTCAACCTCACCGGCCTCTTCGGCTTCGTCGCCTGGGACACCTACTTCTCGCCGGGCGTGTGGTCCATCGGCAACGAGCTGGTCTTCTACGCGATGTTCCCGATCATCGCGCTCGCCGCGCGGCGCCCCTGGAGCCTCTGGGTCGCGGGCGCCGTGCTCGGCGGCGTCTACCTGCTCTTCGCGTTCGGGATCCTCAGCGCCTCGGTCCCGCTCTCCGAGCAGTGGAGCCACTACATCAACCCGCTGGGCCAGGCCTTCCTCTTCTTCCTCGGCGTGCTCATCGGCCGCTTGCTGGGCTCCGTGCGCCTCCCTCGACCCGCCGCGCACGCGCTGCTCTGGGGCGGAGTCGCGGCCTTCGTCCTCCTCCCCACGGGCGCCGAGCAGATCGACCTCGTCACCGGCTGGAACCGCCTGGCGTTCACCGCCCTGTGCGCCGCGCTCGTGATCGCCGTCTACAAGATGCCCGTGTCGCTGCCGCGCCCGCTGCACGTGCCCCTCGTCACCCTCGGCCACATCAGCTACGCCGTCTACCTGCTGCATCCGCTGGTCCACGAGATCCTCGAACGGCTCGGCGCCGACGTGCTCCCGCCAGCCCTGCTGATCCCCCTCGCGATGGCGCTCACCCTCGCCGCCGCCTACCTGAGCTACCGCTGCCTCGAGATCCCCCTCAACCGCCTCGGCCGGCGGCTCTCCGGGCCGGGCGAGCAGCCCGGGGTTCCGGCGACGGCCGGACCGCACGGATAGGGTGGAGGGGTGAGGAGACCGATGCGGGCCAGCACCGAAGCCGAGACGCTGCTCTGGTGCATGCGCCCGCCCCTCGACCTCCTGCACCTGCGCGGGCCCCTGCCCGAGAAGATCGCGGCCCTGCGGCCGGAGGAGCGGCCCTTCCGGCCCGCGACCCACTCCCGCTTCCGCTCCCACCTCGTCGTCACCGAGACCGTCAACCAGGCGCGCGCCCTCGAACGGCTGATCGCCGCCGAAGCCGAGGCCCTCCCGATCGAGGCGCCGAGCGAGGCGGCGCGCGCCCCCGTGCTCGACGCGAAGGCGGTGAGCGCCGCGCAGCGGCGGATGCTCCACGCGATCTCCCGCCGACCCGGAGAAGCGGTGAGCGCCGGAGTGAGCGACTCCCTCGTCAACCAGCTCTACAAGGTCGCCCTCGCCCTCGACCTCTACCGCGGCATGGATCTGCGGGCCTACCGCGGCGTGCTCGTCTCGACCCAGCACTCCCCCATCATCCGGGCGCTCATCGTCGCGGCGAACGAGCAGGCGGTGCCCGTCGTCTACGTGCCGCACGCCCCCGCCGCCGACAACAGCGCCTACCTCGACCTGCCCGTCGGCTACGCCGGACTGCGCGGACGAGGCGAACGCGAGTTCTACTCCGCAGCCCTCGGCGTCCCGGCGACGCTGCTCGACGAGGTCGGCAACCTGGCCAGCGACGTCCTCTCCTCCCCCGTGCCCTCGCTCCGCCCCGATGCGCCCGGCATCCTCGCGCTCTCCCCGCACCCCGCCCCCACGATCCGGAGGATCTTCGAGGCCGTCGCCGGCGACGGCCTCGGCCCCATGGCGGTGGCCCCGCACCCGCGCTCCGACCTCGACGAGCTGCGCGAGCTGCTGCCCGCCGGCTGGACGCTGCGCGAGGACGTGCGCACCATCGACCTGCTCGCCGAGGGCGCCCCCTTCCTCTTCCACTTCTCCAGCGGGGTGGCGTGGGAGAGCGCGGCGCTCGGCGTCCCCACCGCGACCGTTCGACTCGACGACGCCCCGGTGAGCTACCGCTTCCTGGCCGACGAGCGGGTCGCCCCCGCGATCCGCACCCCGGACGACGCCCGCGGCTTCGCGGAGCGGGCACGGCGCGGCGAGGTCGACCGCGGCGCCCTCCGCGACCACGCGGTCGCCTGGTGCGCCGTCGACGGCGGAGCCGCGGCCGAGCGGCTTCGCGAGCTGCTCGAACGCGCGGACGGGGCGGGGCGCCCGGCACGCCTCTCCGACGGCTGGGCGCGCGGCGGCGCCGCCGTGCGCCGATCCTGGATCGACGGCACGAAGGCCGCGAGGTGATCCCGTCGGCTCAGCCCCGGCGCTGCTCCCGCATCGTGCGCAGCTTCTGATAGACCCGCTCGACCGGATTGAACTTGCGCACCTCGTGGCGCACCCGGAACTCGGTCTCCTCCAGCCGCTGGTCGATGTACTTGGTGAGATAGAGCACCAGGCCGAGGCCGTGCTCCTCCACGTACTCGCGCAGCGCCCGCTCGCGGATCAGCGCATCGTACTTGGCGTGATCCCCGCTCGCGCCGATCACACTGTTCGACTCGGCGCCCTCCGAGCGCTCGCGCTGATGCCAGTAGGCGTAGGGGGTCTCGCCCAGATACTCGAGCGAGCCGCGGGCGAGCACCTTGAGGTAGAAGGCCCAGTCGCCCACCACCGGCAGGCTCTCGTCGTAGAGGCCGAGCTCCTCGTGCAGCGCACGACGGTAGAGGAAGCCGATCGGCACGAAGCGGTTGTAGAGCAGCTCGTCCGAGAGCGTCGGCACGGGCAGGCCCTCCTCGAAGATCTCCTTCCGCACCGTGCGCAGGCGCCCCTCGACCAGCTTCTCCCACACGATCTGGATGCGGGAGACCACGCCCTGACGCTCGGGATGCGCGTCGAGATAGGCCGCGGCGCGCTCCAGGAACTCGGGATGCCAGGAGTCGTCGTCGTCGTGCAGCACGAGCAGCGGCGCGGTCGTCGCCAGCACCCCGGCGTTGGCGCTCACCCACCGGCCGCGGGAGGTCTCCGCGTGGACGGCGCGGAACCGCTCCCGCACCCCCTCGGGCTGGGCCGCGATGAGGGCGTCGACGGCCGCGGCGTCGCCGCCGTCGTTGACGACCACGGCCTCCCACTCCCCGAAGGTCTGACCGACGATGCTGCGGAAGGCCCGCCGCAGCAGCTCGGGGCGGTCCTTCGTGCGGATCACCACCGCGACGCGGGCGACCCGGCCGGTCTCATCCATCGTTCAGCTCCCTCCGCGGCAGACGCGCGTCCGCTCGCCCGGCTGCGCGGGCACCGCTTAGCATCTTCTCACACTCTCGCGCTCCCGCAGCGGACTCGGGGCGATGCCTGTGTAGGATCGGTGTGGTCGCCCTCGCCCCAGTCGGCCCCGGCCGTCCGGCAGGGCGATCGAAGTCTGCGGCGCCCCTGACGAAAGGATCCCGCCAGTGAAGATTCTCAAGAATCTCAAGGTCATGATCACCCTCCTCGTGCTCGCGGTGGCGGTGAGCGCCCTCGTCGCGCTGTTCGCGCCGTGGCGGATCGTCGCCCTCGTCATCATGGGCATGATCCTCGTCGGACTCACCATCACGATCCTGCTGCTCCGCTACTACACCATCCGGTCCGTCGTCGACGACCGCACCGGACCCCGCGGCTACATGTCGCAGCTGCGCAGCGCCACGCAGGAGCTGAACGCCGCGATCGCCGCCTTCGACCAGCGCATGGACCGCCTCGAGGAAGAGCTGCCGGAGCGGCTGTCGGTGCGCTCCGCCGCAGACCTCGCACGCATGCGGAACGCGCTGCTGGGCGAGCTGCGCGACGGCAGCGCCGACCGGGAGGAGCCGGCCGGCGGCACGAAGCACGCAGATGCCTGAGCGCCTCCCGGACGCGGGGACGCGCCCGCCGCTCGCCGAGTCGGCGGAGGAGCTCGGCAGATTCCGGGCCTACACCGTCGCGGAACTGCGCACCCGCAGGATCTCGCCCTGGATGCTCTTCAGGCTCGGGACGCGAATGCGCTCCCCCGAGATCGTCGACGAACTGAGCCGTCGCGCCACCGGAGGCGCCCACGACTGGGCCTCCCTCGCTCGAGCGCTCGCCGAAGCGCCCCGCTCGCTGCGCAAGAACCCGGCGCTGCCGCTCGCCCCGCTGCTCGCCTGCGTGCTCGACCCGAGCGAGGAGAACTTCGCGCTCGCGCTCGCCGCGCTGGGCCGGTCCGGCAAGATCGACTTCTCCGACGAGGAGAACGAGGGCCTCCTGCGCCTCGCGGTGCAGGTCACGGCGGTGACCCGGAACGGCGCGGCGCGGCAGGCGCTCGCCTCCCACCGCAGTCGCGCCGAGGAGCAGTTCTGGGCGGCCGAGACCGACCTCCTGCGGGATGCCGCCGTCGACGGCGCGGCTGAGGATCCGGAGGCCCGGCGGCGCTGGTGGGCCGCGCTCAACGAACCGTTCCGGCTCTCGGGCGTCGAGCCCTTCGCACTCGACGCCGACGACCTCGACCCCGACGCGGTGTTCGCCTCGGCGCACGCCCCGGTGGTGAGCGGCTGCGCGATCGCGGAGGCCGACCAGCCGCTCGTGACCGTCGTCGTCCCCACCTACAACCCCGACGAGGGCTTCCTGAGCACCGTCGAATCGCTGGTGCGGCAGTCCTGGCGCGCCCTCGAGGTGCTCGTCGTCGACGACTGCTCCCCCGGGGGAGACGAGTTCTTCCGCGCCGCCGAGGCGATGGACCCGCGGGTCCGCGTGCTGCGACAGCCGCAGAACGGAGGCGCCTACCGCGCCCGCGACGCCGGCGTGCGGGCCGCCCGGGGCGAGTTCGTCACCTTCCTCGACGCCGACGACATCACCCACTCCCGGCGCATCGAGCTGCAGGCGATCCCGCTCCTGGACGACCCCGGTCTCACCGCCACCACCTCGCGCTCCCTGCGACTGCTCAGCGACGGGCGGGTGACCTACTTCGGCTATCCCCCGATGCGGATGAACATGTCCTCCCTGCTCTTCCGGCGGGCCGAGGTGCTCGAGCGCATCGGCGGCTTCGAGCTGACGCGGAAGGGCGCGGACTCCGAGTTCGAGGTGCGCCTGCTGGAGGCGTTCGGCGAGGAGGCCATCCTCCGCATGGAGGAGGTGCTGAGCCTCGTCCAGCTCACCGTGGGCTCTCTCTCACGAGCCGACTTCCGCTACGGCTGGATGTCCGACGACCGCTCGAACTACCGTCTGCACTTCCGCGCGAGGAACGAGGCGGCGCGCGCGCGCGCCGAACGCGACGGAGCGGCGCCCGAGTGGCGCCTGGACGACGCGCAGCGTGCCGCCGCCGAGGTGCTGCCGGTCTCGATCCTCGGCGTCCCCGCGCCCGAGCGCATCGAGATCGCCGTGCTCTCCGACTGGGAGCGCGAATACGCGACCGCCGAGAACTGGCTGCCGACGATCCCCGAGCTGCACCGGCGAGCCGGATCTGCCGTGGGGGTGCTGAGCGGAGTGAACCCCCGGCTGAGCTCCTTCCGCCGCGCGACCATCCCCGTCGAACTGTACCGGCACGTCGCGGAGCGCCGGGCCCGCTGGATGGCCTGGGCCGACCGCACCGAGATCGGCACCCTCATCATCACCGATCCGGAATATCTCAGCTACCTGCCGCTCGCCGCAGAGGTGGGGCTGCGCGCCGAACGGGTGATCATCGCGCTCGAAGGGTCGACGCGCCGGGTGCGCGGGCGCTCCGCGCTGCCCCCGACGGACTGGTTCGACCGCCGCGTCGAGGCGGTCTTCGGCGTCCGACCGGAATGGCTCACCGTCTCCCCGCGCATCGCGGAGGCCCTGACCGAGCTGGGAGCCGAGGCGCGCATCGGATCCTTCCGCTTCGGGGCGGGCCGTTCCACGGGCGCGGAACCGCCCCGCACGGCCCGCGCATCCTCCCGGGAGCCGGGACTCCCCGTCCTCGGTCTGCCCTGGTACTCGCCGCGCGACAGGCTCGAGTGGCGCCCCCGCAGGCTGCGGGCGCTCCTGCCATCGCCGAGCCTCGCGGAATCGCTCATCTACGATGAGACCGGCCTCGCCGCCGAGTACCTCGGCGAGGATCTGGTCAGCACCGACGAGTGGACGCTGGTGCCCGGTGCCGAGCGCAGCCGAGCCGAGTTCCTCGACACGATCGACGCGCTCATCCTCGACCCCTTCGACCGGCGCCTCCTCTCCTCCCCCTCGTGGATCGAGGAAGCCGTGCGGCGGGGCGTGCCCGTGGTCGCCCCGCGCAGCTACGCCGCGGAGTACGGCGAGCTGGTGAGCACCTTCGTGACGGGGGGCGGCGGGGATCTGGCGCTGCTCCTGGCGCTCGACGACGTGCTCAGGGCCGAGCGGGTCGCCGCCGCCCGCGACTACGCCGCGCGGATCCCCGCCTGGCACGCCCCGCTGACGGTCGAGGAGTGGCGCACCGCCTGAGCCGTCCGCTCAGCGCGCTGGGCCCGCCGGCACGTGATGCCGCACGCATGGTCGCACGAAGCGCCGTGCAGCGACCATTCGCGCGACATCATCGATCTTCCCGGCCCGCACGATGCATCGTGATCGGGACGCGCGTCAGGGGCGGCCCATGCCCCGGTACTCCCAGCCGGCCGCGCGCCACTGCTTCGGGTCGAGGCAGTTGCGGCCGTCGACGATCGTCTGCGTCCGCACCAGCGCGGCCGCGCGCTCGGGCGCCAGCTCCCGACGGTACTCGTCCCACTCCGTCACCACGAGCACCGCGTCGGCATCGCGCAGCGCCTCGTCGGTCGAGCGCTCGTAGGCGAGCTGCGGATGCACGCGCCGGGCGTTGTCGATCGCCTCGGGGTCGGTGACCACCACGTTCGCGCCGAGCCCGCGCAGCCGCACCGCCGCATCGAGCGCCGGGGAGTCGCGGATGTCGTCGGAGTGGGGCTTGAACGCCGCGCCGAGCACGGTCACCTTCTTGCCCACCGCGCTGCCGCCGAGCGCCTCGACGACGAGCGTGACCGCGCGCTCCCTGCGGCGCAGGTTGATCGCATCCACCTCGTGAAGGAAGGCCACCGACTCGCCCCGGCCGAGCTCCTCCGCCCGCGCCGAGAAGGCGCGGATGTCCTTCGGCAGGCATCCCCCGCCGAAGCCGATGCCCGCTCCGAGGAAGCGGCGCCCGATCCGGGCGTCGTGGCCGATCGCGTCGGCCAGCTGCGTCACATCCGCGCCGGTCACCTCGGCGATCTCCGCCATCGCGTTGATGAACGAGATCTTGGTCGCCAGGAACGCGTTCGCCGCCACCTTCACGAGCTCCGCGGTCGCGTAGTCGGTGACGATGAAGGGCGTCTCCTTCGCGACGGCGGTGTGGTAGACCTCCCGCAGGATCCCCTCCGCCCGCTCGCCCTCGGGCCCCTCGGGGACGCCCGCGACGAGCCGGTCGGGATCGATCGTGTCCTGCACCGCGAAGCCCTCGCGCAGGAACTCGGGATTCCACACGAGCGTCGCGCCGGTCGGCGCCACGCGCTCGGCGAGCGCCTCGGCCGTGCCCACGGGCACCGTCGACTTGCCGGCGACGATGTCGCCCGGGGAGAGATGCGGGAGGAGCGCGTCCACCGCGGCGTTCACGTAGGTCAGATCGGCGCCCTTGCCGTTCCTCTTCTGCGGCGTGCCGACGCCGATGAAATGCACCTGCGCGCCCTTCGCCTCGCTCGTCTCCGTCGTGAAGCGCAGACGCCCCGAGGCGACGCCCTCGGTGAGGATCTCCTGCAGTCCCGGCTCGAAGAAGGGGGCCTCGCCCCGGGTGAGAGAAGCGATCTTCGCCGAATCGACGTCGATGCCGACGACTTCGTGCCCGATCGACGCCATCGCCGCAGCATGCACGGCGCCCAGGTAGCCACAACCGATGACAGAGAGTTTCATGAGAGCTACTCTACTGGCTCGCGCTTCGGAGCTTTCTGAGCCTGCGGGGACCCCTCCCCGATCAGCCCCGCACGCGCGAGCACGCCCGCGAACGCAGCCGGCGACGCATGCTCCGCCCAGGCGCTCCGCGCGGCCTCGCGACGGGACCCGAAGAACTCCCGATCGCCGCCCAGCCGCGCGAGAAGATCCTCGAGGCCGCCGGGCGGGAATGCGGTCACCGCGTCACCGAGCTCGTTGCGATAGCCCTCGGGCGCCACCACCACGACGCCGCGGGCCAGAGCCGCCCAGAGATAGGCCTGCGGCAGCGGGAAGCGGTACTCGAACGGGTCGAGGACGAGCACATCCACGCGCTCGACGAACTCCCTCGGGGAGAGCTCGTCCTGCGCGATGAAGGAGACGCGGTGCGGCCTGGCCGCCCGCGCCCAGAACGGGAACGCCCCGTATCCGTCGTAGACCAGCGCGCGCGACCCCCGCGGAACGGCGCGGAAGAAGCGCCGCAGACGACCGAGACCGCCTCCGAACGGGGCGAACGGGGCGAAGCCGAAGATCGGCGGATCCCCAGCGCCCACGGCGTCCCTGCCCGCATCCGGCGCAGCCACGCGCAGGCTGCCCGCCGGCAGCAGCTCCGCCGTCGCGGCGGGGGCGAGCGCCGCGCCGATCCGCGACGTCGCCGGAATCCAGGACGGTTCGACGCCGAACGCGCTGCGGCAGCGCTCCTCGATGACGCGCGGGTCGAGGATGCCCGCACGCCCGTCCTCGTCCTGCAGGACCGTGTCGACCCCGATCACCACCCGGTCGACGACGAGCGCGTTCTCGCCCTCGACCGGCAGATAGAGGAGGTACTCGGGCGACGGGACCACCAGGGTTCCCACGTGAACCGGTTCGTCCCAGCTGATCCAGGCGGCCGCGCCCGTCTCCACCAGCTCCCACGTCTCATGCGACACGCTGAACTCGCGCTCCGGCGGCGTCCAGCGCGGATGCACGCCGTGCAGCAGCCCGACCGGATGCTCGGGCCGCGCGGCCGCGAGCGCGCGGACGGTCTCGGCCGGCGATTCGTGCTGCTCCACCGAGGTCGCCCACTCCGAGAGGTACGCGAACTCGACGAACTCGACCATCGGCTCCTTCAGATACGCCGGAGGAGCGACGAACGCCCGCGACCCGTCCGGGCGGATCGGGGAGTGATCCACCTCGGGATCGACCAGGACGTTCTCGTGCCAGGTCTTCCACTGATGACGGTAGGCCACCCGCCGATCGCTGAACCATCCGGCGCGGAAATCGTTGCGCGAGAGCGACCCGGCGGTCAACTGGTAGAGATCGAGCGGCTGCTCCAGATTGAGGATCGCCCGCCCGCCGAAGCGGTGCCGCAGCCGCGCCGCGTACTCGGTGTCGGCCGCCTTGCGCACGTCGTCGTAGTACCCGAGCGCCGAGATCGTCTGCTCCTTGCGGTAGAGCAGCGAGGGGAGGTGGTGACCGACGGGATGCCCGCCCAGATTGACGATGCTGCCGTTGTCGAACACGCGCATCGCATAGGCCATCGTGCCCAGGAGCGACGGATCCCGCAGCAGCGGGATGATCTGCCGCTCGATCTTGCGGGGATGCGACTGATCGTCCGAGTCGACCACCGTGACGTACTCGCCGCGCGCGAGACGCATGCCCCGGTTCCGGGCCTTGTAGGCGCCGCCGTTGACCTCCATGCGCACCATGCGGATCCGAGGATCGCTGGCGACCGCGCGATCGATGAACTCCTGGCCGCTGGGCGAGGCGTCGTCGACGATGAGGATGTCGAGATTCTGCCAGCTCTGGTGCACGAGCGACTCGATGGTGTTGAGGAACGACTGCCCGGGGCAGTAGGTGGGCACGATCACCGTGACGAGCGGCTGGCGGTCCACGGGCACCTCGCAGGTGCGCAGCCGCGGCGCGTGGATGCACGAGAAGACCGACCTGCCGATCGAGAGTTCGGAGCGGCGGAACTCCCAGTCCTCCAGCCCCGCCTCGGCGAACGGCTCGTTGAAGGCCCGCCACCACTCCTCGACCCGCTCCTCGTCGTCCTCGGTCCACTCGACGGGGAGCAGCTCGTCCGTGCGCACCGCCCACGAGACGCTGCCGTTGCGGCGGTCCACCGTGTTCGGCACCCGCGCGAACACCTCGCGCAGCAGCTCCCGGTCCCGGGAGAGATGCGCGATCTGCAGCACGTAGAGCCGGGAGCGGAGCCGCTTCAGCGCCTCGGGGAAGTAGATGTGTTCCAGCGACAGACGCACGAGCGCGGCCGCCTGCTGGATCGCCTCCGCTCCCCCCACCACGGTGGAGTTGAGGAACGCGGCGTTGAGCAGGTACGGCAGGTGCCACTCCTCCGGCAGCTCCCGCAGGCCCGACTCCCGCAGATGCGCGCACAGGCCGGGCCAGTCGAAGCGGCCCTCCGTGCCCACGCGCGTGAGCGCATCGATCATCTGGGGCGAGAGCATCCTGGTGCCGAGCTCCATCATCGCGCCGGCCGTGCGGCGAGAGATGCCGAGATAGTCCTCCTCGCCGAACAGCCGCAGCCCGGCCTCCCCCTCGATGACCGGCTGGGGCAGGCGCAGATTGCGAAGATGGTACTTGGGCACGAGGTCGATCCTAACCGAGGGCGCCGCCCCCGCATGATCCCGCCACGGGAGTCAGAGGCGGGTGACGTTCTCGCCGCTCAGCTTGTTCCGGGTGTCGAACACCGGCGTGGCGGCGTTCTCCAGCAGCCCGGTGTCGATATCGGAGTGATCGGTGATGAGGATCACCAGGTCGACCTCGTCCACGAGCTCGGCGGTCAGCTCCTCGCGGGCCGCACCCGCCGGCCAGCGGCGATCCTCCACATGACTGTCGACACCGGTCACCTCCGCACCGTACTCGTTCAGCAGGCGGATCACCTCCAGCGCCGGCGACTCGCGCGCATCGCTGGAGTCCCGCTTGTAGGCGACTCCGAGCACGAGCACCTTCGAGCCGCGCAGCGACTTCCGGTGATCGTTCAGCACGTGCATCGCGCGCTGCACCACGTACTCCGGCATGTGCTCGTTGACGTCGTTGGCCAGATCCACGAAGCGGAAGTCGCGCCCCAGATCGGTCTTCACCTTCCACGAGAGGTAGCTCGGATCGATCGGCAGGCAGTGACCGCCCACGCCGGGGCCCGGGGTGAACTTCATGAAGCCGAACGGCTTGGTCGCCGCCGCCTCGATGGTCTCCCAGACGTTGACACCCAGCTCGTTCGCGTAGATCGCGAGCTCGTTGACCAGGGCCACATTGACATGGCGGAAGGTGTTCTCGAGCAGCTTCGCCATCTCCGCCTCGCGCGGAGACCCGACCGGCACCGTCGTGTCGACGAGGTCGGAGAACAGCCCGTCGACGCGCTCCAGCGAGGCCGCATCGATCCCGGAGACGATCTTCGGCGTCGTCTGGAACGTGAACCGGCGATTGCCCGGATCGATCCGCTCCGGGCTGTACCCGGCGAAGAAGTCGACCCCCGCGCGCAGACCGCTGAGCTCCTCGAGCAGGGGCACCATCAGCTCCTGCGTCGTGCCGGGGTAGGTCGTCGACTCGAGCACCACGGTCGCGCCCGGGGTGAGCAGCGGCGCGAGCGAACGGGTGGCGCTCTCGATGTAGCTGAGGTCGGGGCGCGCATCGCGCAGCGGCGTCGGCACGGTGATCACCGCGAAATCGAAGCCGGCCGCCGGAGCGTACTCCGCCGTCGCCGCGTAGCGGCCGGTGCCGAGCGCGGCGCGGAGGGTGTCGCCGGTCACGTCGTCGACGTAGGATTCGCCGCCGGCGAGCATCTCGATCCGGGCACGGTCGAAGTCGATGCCCACCACGTCGTACCCGGCGTCGACCGCCCGCATGGCGAGCGGCAGTCCGACATAGCCCTGGCCGATGACCGCCAGCTTCGGGTGTTCTTTTACCGTCACTCGAACAGCTTACAAAACACTCGCCCGAAAAGACGAAGCGGACGGGGGATGGCGACGATCCTCGAACCGTTTTGGGGTAGCTTGTTCGGGTGGGAACCGCAACCGAGCCGCAGTCGTTCCGGCCGGACATCCAGGGCCTGAGAGCCGTCGCCGTCGTGCTCGTGGTGCTCTACCACGCCGGCTTGCCGCTGCTCGGCGGCGGATACATCGGCGTCGACGTGTTCTTCGTGATCTCGGGCTTCCTCATCACCGGCCACATCGCGCGGAGCCTGCAGCGCTCCGAGTTCTCCTTCGGCTCCTTCTACGCCCGGCGCGTCCGGCGCATCCTGCCCGCCTCCTTCGCCGTGCTCATCGCCAGCCTCGTGATCGCCTGGCTCGTGGTTCCGCCGCTCGAACTCGCCCGGATAGGCCGGGACGCCGCGTGGACCGCCCTGTACGTGCCGAACCTGCTCTTCGCGCGCGAGGGCACCGACTACCTCGCCTCGAGCGAACCGAGCCTCTTCCAGCACTACTGGTCGCTCGGCATCGAGGAGCAGTTCTACCTGCTCTGGCCGCTGATCCTCTGGGCCGTGTACCGGCTCGCAGGGCGCCGGATCGGCGCGGTGCTCTGGACCGCGGCGATCCTCGTCGCGGCGTCGTTCGCCGGGTCCGTCGTGCTCACCGAGACGCAGCAGCCGTGGGCGTTCTTCCTCCTCCCGACCCGCGCCTGGGAGCTCGGCGTCGGCGGCATCATCGCCGTGCTGCTCGCGCGCCGCGAACTGCGCCTGGGCGCACGGGCGCGCTCGTGGATCGGCATCGCCGGGCTGCTCGTGCTGCTGGGCGCCGCCCTGCTCTTCGACCACACCACCCCGTTCCCCTCCTACTGGGCGGCCGTGCCGGTGCTCGCCACCGCCGCGGTCATCCTCGCCGGCCCCTACGAAGGCGCGGTCGGGGCGCTGCTCCAGAATCGCGCCGCGCTCTGGATCGGCGCGATCTCCTACTCGGTCTACCTCGTGCACTGGCCGCTGCTGATCCTGCCCCAGGCCGCCGGGGCCTGGATGACGCCGCTGGAGCTGTGGCAGTCGCTGCTGCTCGGGCTGCTCGCCTTCCCGCTCGGCTGGCTGAGCTACCGCTTCATCGAGACACCGTTCCGCAGGCCGCGATCCACCGGCCGGCGCGCCGTGTGGCTCCCGCTCGCCTCGGCCGTGCTCGCGAGCGCGCTCGTCGCCGGGGTCTCGGTGGTCGGCATGCGCAGCATCGCATCCGCCGAACTGCACGCCGGCGAGCCGGCCCCCGCTTTCTCGCTGAGCGAGCAGCCGGTCTCCGCCCCGATCGTCGGCTCCAACCTCAGCGTGCGCCTCCAGGACTTCCAGAGCGAGAAGGCGATCCCGAGCGGCCGCGGCTGCAACCTCACCGTCACGAGCTCCGATCCGCCGCCGGCCTGCACCTACGGGAGCGACCCCGACGCGCCGAGCGTGGCGCTCGTCGGCGACTCCCACGCCGCCCAGTGGGCGCCCGGACTCGAGGAGATCGCCGACGCCGGGGACATCTTCCTCACCGCCCACGTGCGGAGCGGGTGCACGATCTACGATCGCACCCTCACCGGCGAGCTCACGGAATCGCGCGACTGCCTGAGCTGGAAGGACGACGTGATCGAGCTGCTGCACGAGGAGCAGCCGGAGGTCATCCTCATCGCGAACTCCGTGGGGCAGACGCTGCCCGAGGCGTACGACCTCGGCATGCGGGAACTGCTCCCGGAGCTGCCGGAGGAGAGCCGCGTCGTGCTGATCCGCGACACGCCCGCCTTCCCCGGCGACCCGATGGCCTGCCTCTCGGGGAGCACCGGCGACCCCGATGCCTGCTCGGTCTCGCGGGAGGACGGCTTCAAGCCGGGCTTCCGGGAGGTCGACGACGGACTCCTCGCCGACTTCGACCTGGTCGAGTTCGACTTCACCGACTACGTCTGCAACGCGGACTCCTGCCCGCCGATCCAGGGCGACGTGCTCGTGTTCAAGGACTCGCACCACATCTCCCAGACCTTCTCGCGGGAGATGGCGCCGGTGCTCGCCGAGGCGCTGGCGGAGGCGCTGCCCGCGCCTTGAGCGCCCGGCCCCTCCCTCACCTCTCCCGGTTCTCCCGGCTCCGCCTCTCCTCTTCCGCCTCTCCTCTTCCGCCTCTCCTCTTCCGCCTGCCCCCGCGTCTCCCGCATCTCCCGCCTCCCCGCGCATCTCCATCCTCTCCTGCCTCCCCGCTCCCCGCGCGTCTCGCCGCTTGTGGACCCGAAACGCCCCTTCATACCTCGGCAAAGGGCGTTTCGGGTCCACAAGCGGAGCGGGAAGAGGGTGGGAAGGGAAGAAGGCGAAGGAAGGGGAGGGAGCGAGAAGAAACGAAGGCGCAGGAAAGGAAGAAGGCGCGAGAAAGGGCGGAAGGCGCGGGAGGGAGAAAGGCAGGGGGAAGCGCGAGGAAAGAAAGAAAAAGGGGAGGGAGCCGCGCGGGTCAGCGCCGGGGGCGCTTCGGCGCGACCAGCTTGGCGGCCTCGTCGATCGGGCCGTCGAAGACGACCTTGCCGCGCTCGAGCACGATGCCCCGCTCGCAGAGGGCCTTGACGGTGCGGATGTTGTGGCTCACCACGAACATGGTCTTGCCCTGATCGCGGAGCTCCAGGATCTTCTCGTTGCACTTCGCGCGGAACGCGGCGTCTCCCACCGAGAGCACCTCGTCGACCAGCAGCACGTCGAGCTCGGTATGCACCGCCACGGCGAAGCCGAGCCGCGAGCGCATGCCCGAGCTGTAGCGCTTCACCTCGGTCTCGAGGAACTTCTGCTCGATGCCGGAGAACTCCACGATCTCGTCGAAGCGGTCGTCGGTCTCCTGCTTCGACATGCCGAGGATGGCGGCGTTCAGGTAGATGTTGTCGCGGCCGGTCAGGTCGGGATGGAACCCGGCGCCGACCTCCAGGAGACCCGCGACCCGCCCCCGCGTGCGCACCCAGCCCTCGTCCGGCAGCATCACGCCGGAGATCAGCTTGAGCGTGGTGGACTTGCCCGAGCCGTTGCGGCCGAGCACCGCGAGCGACTCGCCGCGGCCCACCTCGAAGCTCACGCCGTCGAGCGCGCGGAAGTCGTCCGTCGCGGGACCGTTCCGCCTGAACAGGGAGACGAAGGACTCCTTCAGCGACCTGGCGTGCTTGATCCGGAACTCCTTGACCACCTCGTGGAGGATGATCGCGGGCTTCGTGTCGACGGCCGCGGCGGATGCGTCAGAGGTCTTGGGCAAAGCGCCCCTCCATCTTTCGGAACATGAGCTGGCCGAGCACCAGCGCCACGAGCGCGAACCCGATGCCCGTGAAGCTGTAGGTGAGCAGCAGATCGGGCGCGGGCGGGGCGTCCTGCGAGACCGGCCTCCAGAACACCAGGTGGGAGAGCTCCACCGCGGTCGTGACCGGGTTGATCATGTAGAGCTGGTAGACCCAGTCCATCCCGATCCCGGCCGCGCGCTCCTTCACCATGTACGAGGTGTAGAGCACCGGCGAGACCCAGGTGGAGAACATGAGGATGATGTCCACGATGTTCTTGGAATCGCGGTAGGCGACGTTGAAGGCCCCGAAGAAGAGCCCCAGGCCGAGAGCGAACACGACGACGATGACCACGAGGGCCAGGAAGGCGAGGATCTGCACCCAGGAGATGGTCCAGCCGACGATGATGCAGACGATGAGCAGCACCGCGGCCTGCGGCAGGAAGTGGATGATCGCCCCGCCCGCGGCGGCCACCGGGAACAGCTCGCGCGGCAGATAGATCTTGCGGATCAGCGACTTGTTGTTGAGGACCGCGTCGGTCGTGCTGCGGAAGGTCTCGCTGAACAGGTTGATGACGATGATGCCCGAGAACAGGTAGATCGGGAACGGCTGGACCGAGCGTTCGAGCCCGAGCAGGATGCCGATGACCACGTAGTACATGAGGAACTGGGCCAGGGGCCGGATGTAGGACCAGGCCCAGCCGAGGGCGGAGCCGTAGTACCTGGTCGCGATGCCCTTCTTGAGCAGCAGCGACAGGAGGTACCGGTGCTGGAACACACTGATGAGGCCGCGACTGGTGCCCGGGGTGGCATACTCAGGGTCGCTGAGCGCGGGGTGTTGAGTCACCCGGACATCTTATCCGAACGCCGGTGGGAGTCCCCGGCGCGGCTGCGGCGCGGGGCGGAGCCGCGCCGACGCCCTGATGTCCTCGCGGCGATGCGCCGCCGCTCCCGTCGCGAAGCGACGCCCCTCCCGCCGAGGAGCGGTCGCCCCTCACCGGACGGCACGATAGAGGGTTCCGCGCAAGCTATCCACAGATCCCGCGGAACCGTGTGCTCGCGCGCTCCAGCGGCGGTAGCGTTGCTCGCAATCGGACGGACTTCCTGAAAGAATCGAGGCATGAGCGTGGAGAGCTGGGTGACGGTGCTGGGCGTGGTGGTGACCATTCTCGCCATCTGGGGCTTCACGCGGTCGTCCCACAACAGCCTGCGCGCCGAGTTCAACGCCCGGTTCGACAAGATCGAGGCCGATGTCGGTAGCCTCCGCACCGAAGTCGCCAGTCTCCGCGCCGAAGTCGACAGTCTCCGCGCCGAAGTCGACAGTCTCCGCGCCGAAGTCACCAGGCTCCGCGCCGAAGTCGACAGGCTCCGCGCCGACGTCGACAGGCTCCGCGCTGACGTCGACGAGCTGCGCAAGAACTTGGAGGGCCTCAAGCTGACGGTCGCTCGAATCGACGAGCGGCTGAACATCGTGGAGCGCGGCACGGAGAAGCGCCTCATCGTGACGCCCGCGCGGTAGTCGGCCGCTGCGGGTCGGGCACGCCGCGCCCTCGAGAACCGGCGGACACGGTCCGCCGGGGCGTCAGGCGCCGATGACGATGCGGGGCACCCCGCGCCAGGCGGCCGGATCGGTGAAGTTGCGGCCGTCCGCGAAGAGCCGGATGCCGGGGAAGTCGGCCGGCCCGAGTTCGCGGTACCCGGCGTGATCGGCCTGCAGGATCGCGATGTCGACCGGGTCGCCGATCCGATGCGCCGCGAAGCCGTGCCCCGCCAGTTCGTCATCGCCGAACAGCGGATCGTGCACCGTCACCGTCGCACCCCGCCGCGTCAGCTCCTCCACGGTGGGAAACACGCCCGAGACCGCGGTCTCCTTGACGCCGCCGCGATACGCCGCGCCGAGCACGACGACCCGCAGCCCCGCGAGATCCCCGATCGTCTGCTCGACGCGATCCACCACGTAGGCCGGCATCGAAGCATTGACGTTGCGCGCGGTCCGCACGATGTCGGCGTCGGGGTCGGTCGAGAGGTAGAGCCTGGGGTAGACCGGGATGCAGTGCCCGCCCACCGCGATCCCCGGCCGGTGGATGTGGCTGAACGGCTGCGAGTTGCACGCCTCGATCACCCGGTACACGTCGATTCCGGCGGTGTCGGCGTAGCGCGCGAACTGGTTGGCGAGGCCGATGTTCACATCGCGGTAGGTGGTCTCCGCGAGCTTCGCCATCTCGGCGGCCTCGGCGGTACCCATGTCCCAGACCCCGTTCGGCCGCGGCAGGTCGTCGCGGTCGTCGAAGCTCAGCACGGCCTCGTAGAACTCGATCGCCCGCGTCGTCCCGGCCTCGTTCAGCCCGCCGACGAGTTTCGGGTACTTCCTCAGATCGGCGAACACCCGGCCCGTGAGCACGCGCTCCGGCGAGAACACGAGGTGGAAGTCGTCGCCCTCCACGAGGCCCGAGACCTCCTCGATCAGCGGCTTCCACCGCCCGCGCGTGGTGCCGACGGGCAGCGTGGTCTCGTAGGAGACGAGGGTGCCCGGCGTCAGGTGCTCGGCGAGCGAGCGCGTCGCGGCGTCCATCCACCCGAAGTCGGGCTGCCACGTCTCCTCGTCCACGAGCAGCGGCACCACCAGGACCACGGCGTCGGCGCCCGGGATCGCGTCGGCGTAGTCGGTGGTGGCCCGCAGCGCACCGCTCGGCACCAGCTCGGCCAGCTTCTCCGCGAGCTGCGCCTCGCCCGGGAACGGCTCCTCGCCGCGGTTGATGGCGGCGACCAGCGCCTCGTTCACATCGACCCCGACGACCTCGTGGCCCATCGAGGCGTACTGGACGGCGAGCGGGAGCCCGATCTTGCCGGTGGCGACGACTGCGATTCTCACGCGACGAGTCTACGCCCCCGCGCTCTCGCTGCGATCCTGCCCCGGGGCACGGAGCTTGCGCCGTTCAGGCGGGGCGCAGCAGCTGGCCGAGCGCCGCCCGGATGGGCGCGGCCTGCGCCTCGAAGCCGAGCGGCTCGGCGGCGCGATCCGCCGCGCGCTTCCACCCGTCGAGCTGCGCCGCGGTCACGTCGCGCAGCGAGGCCACCAGATCCTCGACCTCGAAGGAGTCGCTGACCACGCCGAGCCCGTAGCGCTCCAGCACCCGCACCATCTCCTCGCTCGGCCCGATCGCCAGCCCGAGCCGCGCCTGCACGTAGTCGAAGAACTTGTTCGGCAGGGTGAGCCGCGCGTTCGTGTGCGTGGGCGGGATCCAGAACACGCCGAGATCGTAGGCGGCGAGCGCGTCGGGCAGCTCCGCCGGGGCGACCGGATCCCGGAACGCGATGCGCGGCGATCCCGCCGCGAGGCTCCGCAGCTCGCGCAGGTGCGCGCCGCCGTCACCGCCGGGCACGAGGAACAGATCGAGCGTGAAGCGCTCGGGCAGGCGCAGGAACGCCGCGATCATCCGCTCGAGGCCGCGGCCGTGGATCGCCGCACCGCTGTGCACGCAGCGGACCGGTGAATCCTCGACCCGAGGGGCCGGGCCGCCGTTCCCCGGCGCCGGACCTACGGCGATCCCGCGGAACGGGCCGGCGTTGGTCATCAGCCGGGCGTCGACGCCGAAGCGCTCCCGGTACAGCTCGACGATGCCCTCGGAGACCGTCGTGACGAGCGGCGCGCGCGGCAGGTAGCGGGCGCACAGGTGCACCATGAAGGGCGCGACGAGCAGGCGCCACGACCGGATGTGGGTGCGCTCCTCCGGCGCCCACTCGTGCAGATCCGCCCACACCGGCGCATCGCCGGCGAGCCGGAACGCGAGATCCAGCACCCGGGCGTCGTTGGCCACCACCAGATCCCAGTGCTCGCCAACCCACGGTTCGCCGTCCGGGCGGGCGCCGGCCCCGCGCCCGTCCGCCTCGAGCCCCTCGGCCCGGAGCCCGTCGCGCGGCACCCGCTGCCGCAGCACCCACCTCGCCGCGGGCGAGGAGCACTCGGCGGAGCGGTGCGCGCGCAGGGCGAGACGCGCGACGCCCGCCGGGGTCTGCGGCAGCGTGGCCAGCCCGTCCGGCACCCGGAGGTGGTGCGCGGCCCCCTCCGGGGTCTCCCCGAAACCGATCGTCGTGACCTCGCCGAGCGAGGCCAGCAGCGCGATCTGCCGCAGCACCCGCGCGTCCCGGCGGAGGGGCGTCAGCGAGATGCAGAGGATCCGGGGCTTCACCGCGTCCACCACGTCCTTTCATCCTCCTCGTCTCGGAGCGCATTAGTATGTTGCGTCAGACACAAACGATACCCGCCACGAACAAACCTGCGGAGGAGCGCTGTGAGGGACGTGTTCCGCCTCTACCGCAGAGTGCTCGGCATCCTGCCCGCCGACGCCCGGCGGTTCCTGGGCTTCTACTCGGCCGCGCTCGCCGTGCTCGCGGTCTTCGACGCCGCGGCCCTCGGCCTGCTCGCCCTCATCATCGCGCCGCTGAGCCAGGGCGCCGCCGTCTCGCTGCCGCTCGTCGGCGATCTCGACACCGCCGGCGTGGTGTGGGCGATCGCCGTGATCTGCCTGCTCATGATGTCGAAGGCGATCGTCTCGGTCGTGCTGCTCCGCTGGGCGACCCGCGGCTTCGCGCGCTACGAGCTGGAGCTCGGCGACCGGCTCTTCGCCGGCTACCTCCGTGCCCCGTGGGAGGAGCGGCTGGGCAAGAACTCCGCCGACCTCGTGCGGCTCGTCGACAACAGTGTGGCGATCACGATCAGCAACTTCCTGCTGCCGGGCGCGACGCTGCTGGGCGAGGCCGCGAGCCTCGTGGCCGTCATCGCGGTGCTCGCCATCGCGCAGCCGCTCGTCGCGGTCATCACCCTGGTCTACCTCGGCCTCATCGGCCTCGTGCTCTACCTGTGGATCGCACGGCACGCCCGCGCCGCCGGCAAGATCACGCTCAGCTACGCGCTCAAGAACTCGCGGCTCATCACCGAGATGGTGGGAGCGCTGAAGGAGATCGCGCTCCGCGGCAAGTTCGGCGAGGTGGCCGCCGTGCTCTCGGCGAACCGCCGCACCACGACCCGCGCCCGCGCCAACGTGCAGTTCCTCGGCCAGGTGCCGCGCTTCGTGCTCGACGCGGGCATCGTCGGCGGCTTCCTGCTGATCGGCGGGACGTCGTTCCTGCTGGGGGGCGCCGCGTCCGCGCTCACCGCCGTGGCGCTGTTCGCCCTCGCCGGGTTCCGCATGGCGCCGTCAGTGATCCGCTTCCAGACGATCATGTCGCAGATGAACGCGACCTCGGCGCACGCCCGGCGCGTCGCCGACGAGATCGACGGCAGCGAGCACGCCGCCAGGCGGGCGGCGCCCGAGCGGAACGCCGACTTCCCGGCCGATCCGCGGGCCATCGAGGTGCAGGACCTGAGCTTCCGCTACGCGGGCTCCGCCGTCGACGCGCTGACGGAGGTGTCGTTCACGATCCCCTTCGGCCAGACGGTGGCGTTCGTGGGCGAGTCGGGCTCGGGCAAGAGCACGATGATCGACCTGCTCCTCGGACTGCTCTCGCCCTCCTCCGGCGGGATCTCGGTGGACGGGATCCCCATCCCCGAACTCGGCCGCGCCTGGGGGTCCCGCGTCGGCTACGTGCCGCAGGAGGTCTCCATCTTCGACGGCACGGTCGCGCAGAACGTGGCACTCACCTGGGGCGACGACATCGACCCGGACCGCGTGCGCTCCGCGCTCGAACGGGCGCAGCTGCTGCCCCTCGTCGAGCGGCGCCCGGGCGGCATCGACGGCGCGGTCGGCGAACGCGGACTGTCGCTCTCCGGCGGGCAGCGGCAGCGGCTCGGCATCGCCCGGGCGCTCTACGGCGAGCCGCGCGTGCTGATCATGGACGAGGCGACGAGCGCCCTGGACGCCGAGACCGAGGCCACCATCTCCGACGCGGTCGCCGCGCTCCGCGGATCGACGACCGTGATCCTCGTCGCCCATCGGCTGTCGACGGTGCGGCAGGCCGACCGGCTCTTCTACCTGGAGCACGGCCGTCTCGCCGCCCACGGCGCGTTCGACGAACTCGTGCGAGAGGTCGAGGGGTTCCGGCGCCAGGCCCGGCTCTCCGGACTCCTCGACTGACGCCGCGCCCGCGATCGCCCCATCCCGATCCTGCTCCCGCCCGCCAACACCGCCCCCGCCCCGCTTCCTTCTCCGATCCCCCGCCCCGAACTCCCTGCCCCGAACTCCCTGCCCCGACCCGAACGGACCCGATGACCGACCAGCCCCGCCTCGACATCCTCGTGCTCGCCGTCACGCCGTTCATGACCGAGCCCCGAGGCATCAAGCAGGTGCAGGAGCTGCGCCGGCACCACAGCGTCACCACCGCGGGGATCGGCCCGTCGCCGTTCCCGGATC
This sequence comes from Leucobacter weissii, assembly GCF_017565745.1. Taxonomy (GTDB): domain Bacteria; phylum Actinomycetota; class Actinomycetes; order Actinomycetales; family Microbacteriaceae; genus Leucobacter; species Leucobacter weissii. The sequence continues at coordinate 64,346 of NZ_JAGDYM010000003.1, read as the reverse complement.
TGCCCCACGTCGAGTTCCGCACGCTCGCCGAGCTGCAGGGGGGGAGGGTCTGGCGGATCAAGAACGCGCTGCGGCAGCTGTTCCGGCGGCACCGCGGCACGCTGAACGCGCACCCCCTGGTGGGCGAGGCGCTCGAGAAGCTGCGCGACGGCGAGTGGGACCTGATCGTCTCGAACGATCTGCTGGGCGTGCCGATCGCGAACCGGCTGCGGTCGCGGCTCGGCGTGATCGCCGACCTGCACGAGTACGCCCCGAGGCAGGGCGAGAACCGGTGGCTCTGGCGCCTGCTGATCGCGCCGTTCTTCGACTGGATCCTGCGCACCGAGGTGGCCGGCGGCGGGACGGTCGGCCGGGGCGGCGCCGGTGGCCGGGGCGGCGGAGCCGACGGCCGGGGCGTCGCCGGGGTCACGAGCGTGGGCCAGGGGATCCTCGACGAGTACGAGCGCGTCTACGGCTTCCGTGGCGAACTCGCGATCAACGCGACGCCGTGGCACGAGCTCGCGCCCGTTCCGACCGCGTCGCCGATCAAGCTGGTGCACAGCGGCCTGCCGGCGCCGGCGCGCAAGCTCGAGGTGATGATCGACGCGGTGCTGGCCACCCGCTCCGAGGTGACCCTGGACCTGTACCTGATGCAGAACAACCGCGCCTACCTGGACGAGCTGAAGGCCCGCGCCGGGGGCGACCCGCGGATCGTCTTCCGCGATCCGGTGCCCTACGCGGAACTCGTGCGGACCCTGCACCGCTACGACGTCGGACTGAGCCTGATCGCCCCGACCACGTTCAACCTCGAATGGTGCCTGCCCAACAAGTTCTTCGACTTCGTGCAGGCCCGGCTCGGCGTGATCATCGGCCCCTCGCCCGAGATGGCCCGCTTCATCGAGCGCTACGGCTTCGGCGAGACGGCCGACGACTTCACGGCGGAGGCGCTCGCGCGCGTGCTCGACGAGCTCACCCCCGAGCGGGTCGACGCCTGGAAGCGCGCCGCCCACGAGCACGCCCGCGAACTCTCGGGCGAGGTGCAGGCGCGGGTGTGGAGCGAGCTCGTGGAGCGGATCGCCGCCCGCGGCTGATCCGGCGCGCTTCCCCTCGCCCGCGCGTCCGCCCGCCCGCCCGCGCGCGCCCGCGCCCGCGCCTCCCCATCCTCGGGGTTAAGCCCCGGCATTGGACCCGAAGTGCCCTTTGCTGCTACCTGAAAGGGCACTTCGGGTCCACTCGCAGGCGAGATCGCAGGGGCGGGGCACCAGGCGAGCGGGAAATAGAGACGGGAGCACGAGGACGGGAACAGGAGAACGAGGACCGAAAGCCGGAACGGGAGAGCGAGGGCCGAAAAGCGGAAATTAGGAGAACGAGAACCGAGAACGGAAATTAGGAGAACGAGGACCGAAAACGGAAACGGGAGAACGAGGGCCGAAAGCGGAAACAGGAGAACGAGGGCCGAAAGCGGAAACAGGAGAACGAGGGCCGAAAGCGGAAACAGGAGAGCGGGGCCGAAAGCGGGAGCGTCAGCGCGGGACGAGCGCCTCGAGGATCGCCCGGATGCGCGCCGCCACGCGGTCGAGACCGACCCGCTCGCCCGCCCACTCCGCGACGCGGGCGCGGCGCGCAGGCGACGCCGGATCCTCGGCCGCCTCGATCATGGCCCGGGCGACGGCGACGGGGTCGAGGGGGCAGGCGACGCCGACGGGGCGCCCGTCGACCTCCTCCGCCATGAACGCCACCGCCGGGCCCGGACCCGCGTAGATGAGCGGCGCGCCGCAGGCGGCGGCACTGTAGAGCTTGGTGGGGAAGGCGAAGTCGTAGCCCGTGCCGGGGCGGACGCTCGCCACCGCCGCCGACGCCGCGCGGAGCACCGGCGCGATCCGATCGGGCGGCAGCACCGGCTCGAACGAGACCGCTCGGCCGACGTCGAGCTCGACCGCCAGGGACTCGAGCGCCCCGCGCTCGGACCCCCCTCCGATGAAGCGCAACCGCGCTGCCGGTTCGGCCCGCAGCACCTCCGGCATCGCCCTGACGAACACCTCGGCGCCGTGCCACTCGCTCGCGGTTCCCGCGTAGACGAAGGTCGGCGGCTGCGCCGCCGAGGACCGCGCCGGCGACGGATCCACGGCGCGGCCCGGCTCCTCCGCTCGACCCGGCTCCTCCGCTCGACCCGGCTCCTCCGCTCGACCCGGCTCCGCGGCTCGGCCAGGATCCTCGGCGCCGCGCGGACTCTCGGGGCCGCCCGGCTCCTCAGAACCGCGCAGCCCCGCCGCGAACGCCGCGACGTCGATCCCGTTGCCGACGGTCTCGACGCGCGAGCCGGCGCCGAGATCGGGGCCGATGCCGAGCTCGGCCAGCCGGGCGGTCACCCCCTCCGAGACGGACAGCACCGCCCGCGCACCGCGCAGCGCGAAGCGCTCGACCCTCCGCAGCACGCCCACCACCAAGCCCGGCGCGCCGGTCTGCGCCGCGGCGTCGGCCCAGATGTCGGCCGCGTAGTAGGCGTAGGGGGTGCGCCGCAGCGCGGCGGCGATCCGCACGAAGAACCCGGTGGTGGGCGGCGGCTCCACGACGATCAGATCCCGCCTCGGCCCGCACAGGATGCGGAAGAAGAGCGGCAGATCGAAGCTGAGGTACGGCAGGTAGCCGCGCACGTAGCCGCTGCGATCCCGCAGCACGGGCGCGCGCGCCACGCGGTAGGGCCGAGCCCCCCCACCGCGTGCACCACCGCGGGCACCACCGCCGGCAGCCCCGCCGCCGCGGGCATCATCCTCCGCCGCGGCGAGCGCGGCCGGCGGGCGAACCGTCAGCACGGTCACCTCGTGACCGGCTGCCGAGAGCTCCCGCGCCAGCGCCGCGAGCCGGAAGGAGGCCGCGGCCGGCTCCGGCTCGAAGATGCGGCTGGCGATCGCGACACGCACGCTGGCTCCCGTCCCGGGGCTCGGCTACGCGCCGGCTCGGGACACGGCGGCGACCGCGGCGACGATCCGCTCGATGTCGGGCTCGCCGAGCGAGGGGTGCACGGGCAGCGAGAGCACCTCGGCGGCCGCGCGCTCGGTCTCGGGCAGTTCGACGCCGGGCGCGAAGCGGGCGAGCGACGGGAGGCGGTGGTTCGGGATCGGGTAGTAGACGCCGCTCCCCACGCCGTGCTCCTCCTTCAGCGCGCCGCGGATCCGGTCGCGCTCGGAGGCCGGCACGCGGATGGTGTACTGGTGGTAGACGTGCACCGCGCCCTCGCGCACGCGCGGCACGGCGACGCCCGCGATCCCCCTCAGGCCCGCGTCGAGCGCTGCCGCGTTGCGCCGCCGCGCGGCGGTCCAGGCATCCACCCGGCCGAGCTGCACCCGGCCGATCGCCGCGTGGATGTCGGTCATCCGCGCGTTGAAGCCGACGACCTCGTTCTCGTACTGCCGTTCCATGCCCTGATTGCGCAGCAGGCGCACGCGACGCGCGAGATCCTCGTCAGCGCACACGACCATGCCGCCCTCGCCGGAGGTCATGTTCTTGGTCGGGTAGAGGCTGAACATCGCGAAATCGCCGAGCGCGCCCACCGGCCGGCCGCGCCAGCTCGCGCCGTGGGCCTGCGCCGCATCCTCGTAGACGGCCAGGCCGTGCTCGGCGGCGAGCGCGGCGATCTCGTCGGCGAGGAAGGGATGGCCGTAGAGGTGCACGGGCATGATCGCCGTCGTCCGGGGCGTGATCGCCGCCCGCACCGAGGCCGGGTCGAGGGTGAAGGTGTCGGGCTCGATGTCGGCGAACACCGGGGAGGCTCCGGTCAGCGCGACGGCGTTGCCCGTCGCCGCGAAGGTGAACGACGGCACGATCACCTCGTCGCCCGGGCCGACGCCCGCGGCGAGCAGGCCCAGGTGCAGGCCGCTCGTGCCGGAGTTCACGGCGACGGTCGGGCGCCCCTCCGCGAAGTGGTCCGCGAACTCCCGTTCGAATGCCGCCACCTCGGGGCCCTGAGCGATCATGCCCGAGCGCAGCACCCGATCCACGGCCTCGCGCTCCGCCTCGCCGATGATGGGCTTCGCCGCGGGAATGAACTCCGATGCCATCAGCCGCCTCTCGCCTCCTGGCCCGGTGGTACGGGCCGATCCCCTACGAGACTACCGGCAGCGCCGGACGGTCACGCCCGCGGGGCGGGGCGGCGCGCGGGGCGCGGGAGACACGGACTCCGGGTGCGCGACACAGGCTCCGGGGGATCCCGGTCTGCCAGAATGGCTCCATGACTGCGGCCTCCACGACTCCGGCCTCCGGCGCATCCGGCGCATCCGGAGCGGCAGCGCCGGCGCGCGCCGCCGACGGGGCCGCCGGCGCCGATGCGTGGGTGGTGATCCCGCTCTACAACGAGGCCCCCGTCATCGCGGAGGTCGTCGCGGGGCTGCGGCCGTTCTTCCCCCGCATCGTCTGCGTGGACGACGGATCGCACGACGGCGGCGGCGCGCTCGCACGCGCGGCCGGCGCGCGCGTGGTGACGCACCCGATCAACCTCGGCCAGGGCGCGGCGCTGCAGACCGGCTTCGACTACGCCCTCGAACGGGGCGCGGGCTACGCCGTCACCTTCGACGCCGACGGCCAGCACCGGCCGGAGGACGCCGCCGCGATGGTGGAGCGCGCCAGGGTCGAGCAGCTGGCGATCGTGTTCGGCTCGCGCTTCCTCGACGATCGCACGCGCCCGGGCCTCATGAAGCGGATCGTGCTCAAGACCGCCGCGACGGTGACCAACTGGTCGACCCGGACCCGCCTCACCGATGCGCACAACGGCCTGCGCGTGATCCGCGCGGACGCGCTGCGGCAGGTGCGGCTGCGCCAGGACCGCATGGCGCACGGCACCGAGATCGTGCTGCAGCTGGGCCGCACGCGGCTCCCCTACGCGGAGCAGGCCGTCGAGGTCCTCTACACCGACTACTCCAGGGCCAAGGGGCAGTCGCTGCTCAACTCGGTCAACATCCTCACCGACCTCTTCATCAGGTAGCCGCAGATGACGCTCTTCCAGTTCCTCCTGATCCTCGGGGTCGCCGTCGCCGCGCTGCTGGTCCTGCGGCTGCTGCCCGGCGAGCGAGCGCTCGCGCTGAAGCGCATCTTCGCCGTGCTGTTCGCCCTCGCCGCAGTGCTCGCCATCCTCTTCCCGAGCGCGCTCACGGCGGTCGCGCACTTCTTCGGGATCGGTCGCGGCGCCGACCTGCTGCTCTACGTGTTCATCATCGCGACGCTGCTCTTCGGCGTGGCCGCGGTGCGGTCGAAGGCGCGCAGCGACGCCAGGGTGACGGAGCTGGCGCGGGCCGTCTCGCTGATGGAGGCGCGGCTGAGCGAGCGCGGCGGCGGGGCCGAGGATCCCGTCGCGCAGGATCGCACGGCACAGGATCGCACAGCACAGGATCATCCGGCACAGGATCCTGGGTCGCCGCGTCGCGATCGTCCAGAGCCGGGCTCCCTGTGAACCACTGGATCGCCGCCGTCCCGGCGCTGCTGAGCGCGATCGCGCTGATCACGGTTCCGGGCCTGCCCGCGGCCCTCGCGCTGCGCCTGCGCGGTCTCGCGCTGCTCGCGGCCTCCGTCGCGGCCTCCTTCGCCGCCATCGCCGTGGCCGCGCTCGCCGCGCCGCTGCTCGGCCTCTCCTGGGGCGTGCTGCCGGTGCTCGGCGTCGCCGGTGCGGCGGCGCTGCTCTGCGCCCTGCTCCGGCTCGCGATCCCCGCGCCGGCCGTTTCCGCGGCCGTCTCCGCCGGGCGGCGGAGCCCCGCGCCGCGCCGCGCCGCGCTCGCGCTCGGCGGAGCGCTCCTGATCGCCGCGGCGGTCATCGGCCAGGAGCTCGTGCGCGCCATCGGCGATCCGACCCTGCCGTCGCAGACCTACGACGGCGTCTTCCATCTGGGCGCCGTGGCGCAGATCCTCGAGACCGGGGACGCCTCGCCGCTGCACATGAATCTCGCGAATCCCGAGCGGGAGAGCGTGTTCTACCCGACGCTCTGGCACGCCACGGTCGCCCTCGTCGCGCAGCTGTCCGGGGCCGGGATCGCGGTCGCGAGCAACGCGACGGCGCTCGCCGTGGCGGCGTGGGCGTGGCCCGTCGCGATCCTCTTCTTCGCCGCGCCGTTCTTCGCCCGGCGCCCGGCCCACCTGCTGCTCGGCGGGGCGCTCGCCGCGGCCTTCACCGCCTTCCCCTATCTGCTCCTCGCCTGGGGCGTGCTCTCCCCCAACTTCCTGGCCACCGCGCTGGTCCCGGTCGTCCTCGGCGCCGCGCACCTCGCCCTCCGGCCCGGGATGCGGCGGCCGAGGCCGGGCGGGAGCGCCGCCGTGCATCGGGTGCTCGGCCTCGACGCACCCCCCGCCGCCCTCTGGACGGTGGCGGCGGCGGCCACGGGGGCGGCCGCGCTCGCCCACCCGAACGCGCTCTTCGGGATCGCCGCGCTGATCGTGCCGCTCCTCGTGGTCACCGCCCTGGAGCTGCGCCGGGCCCGGACGTCGCGGCAGCCGGCACTCGCGCACGGGCCGACGCTCACGCGCCGCGCCGCGCTGCTGCGCTGGGCCGGCCTCGCCGCCGCGGGGCTCGGCATCCTGCTGCTGTGGTCGACGGTCGCGACCACCGAGCAGCGCCGCGCCGAGGGCCATGCCGCGATCGCCCTGCTCGACGCCCTCGGCAACGCCCCGATGCTCGGCTCGACCGCCTGGTTCACCACGGTGCTCGTGCTCGGCGGCGCCGGTCTGCTCCTCGCGTTCCGCAGGCACCGCTGGCTGCTCGGCTCGTACGCGATCCTCCTCGTGCTCTACGCGGCGGCGACGGGCCTGAGCGGGCCGGTCCGCGACTTCCTCACGGGCGGCTGGTACAGCGACGCGGCGCGGCTCGCGGCGCTGCTGCCCGTGATCGCGCTCCCGCTCGCCGGGGTCGCGGCCGCACTGCTGTTCGACCTCGTGGTGGACGGCCTCCGCGCGCTCGTGGGCACCTCCGGGGACGCCGTCCGCGGGGGGCGCCGCGACCTCGGCGGACCGAGCAGCGCCGCGCGGCGGATCCTGCCCGCCGCCGGGGGCGTGGCCGTGATCGCCCTGCTGCTCTTCGGGGGGCGCGGCGACGCCCTCGCGGAGCAGAGCGGCTGGATCTCGGATCAGCACGCGATCTCGGAGGAGTCGCCCCTGCTCGACCCCGACGAGTACGCCCTGCTGCAGCGGCTCGACCAGCAGGTGCCCGACGGGGCGCTGATCGCGGGGGATCCGTGGACGGGCACGGCCTTCGCCTCCTCCTTGGCGGGCCGCGACGTGCTGTTCCCCCACCTCTCCGGCAACTTCGGCGACGCGGCCGAGGCGCTCGCCGCCGACTTGCGCGACCTCGACGGCCCGGCGGCCTGCGCCCTGCTCGGCGAACTCGACGTGGCGTTCGTGCTGGACTTCCGCGGCCCCGTCCTGGTCAGCGACAAACCCGAGGTGGCGGCGCGCTTCGCGGGCCTCCGCGACGTGGGCGCCTCGCCGGCGCTCGAACCGGTGGACCGCGAGGGCGACGCGACCCTCTACCGCGTCGCCTGCTGATCCCCGCTCCCGGCCCTCTCCTTCCCTGAGCCCCCTCCCCCCACTCCCCCGTGCCCGGCACGCCGCCCCCCTGGTCTCTTTCCCGCGCCCGCGGCCGCGAGTGGACCCGAAGTGCCCTTTCGCACGTGGGGAAGGGGCACTTCGAGCCCACTCGCCGGCGGGATCATGCCCAGTAGCATGGATGCACGCGCGGAGTCCCGTGCGAACACGCACGCGGAGGGTCCATGGTGACAAAGACGCAGGCACCGGCACCGGCACAAGCGCGAACACGAGCGAGGCCGCTCAGACTCGGCCTGATCGGGCTCGGGATGATGGGGCGGCACCACGCGAGGGTCGCGCGTGAGACCGAGGGCGTGGAACTGGTGGCGCTCGCCGACGCGCTGGGCGATCCGCACGGGCTGGCCGGCGCGCTGCCGCTCTACGACTCCGTCGACGGCCTCATCTCCCACGGCGTGGACGCCGTCGTCGTGGCGGTGCCGACGCGCTTCCACGAGGAGGTCGGCCTCACCCTCGCCGCGGCGGGGGTGCACGCGCTGATCGAGAAGCCGGTGGCGCACTCGATCGAGGCCGGGCGCAAGCTGGTCGACGCCTTCGAGTCGCGCGGGCTCGTGGGGGCGGTCGGCCACATCGAGCGCTTCAACCCCGCGCTGATCGAGCTGCGGCGCCGGCTGCGGGCCGGCGAGCTCGGCGAGGTCTACCAGATCCACACCCGCCGCCAGGGGCCGTTCCCGTCCCGGATCGCCGACGTCGGCGTGGTCAAGGATCTCGGCAGCCACGACTTCGACCTCACGGCCTGGCTCGCCGGCGCGGACTACGTCGAGGTCGGCGCGCAGACGGCGTTCCGCAGCGGGCGGGAGCACGAGGACATGGTCGCCGTCTCGGCCAAGCTCGCCGACGGCACCATCACGAGCCACCTGGTCAACTGGCTCACCCCGTTCAAGGAGCGGGTCACGGTCGTGACCGGCGAGCGCGGCGCCTTCGTCGCCGACACGCTCACCGCGGATCTCACCTTCTACGAGAACGGCACCGTGGCGAGCGACTGGGACGCGGTCGCGAGCTTCCGCGGGGTCAGCGAGGGCACCATGACCCGCTTCGCCTTCGAGAAGCGGGAGCCGCTGAAGAACGAGCACGAGGCCTTCCGGGACCGCGTGCTCGGGCGCACCAGCGAGGCCGTGACCCTGCGCGAGGGGCTGCGCGTGCTCAGCGTCTGCGAGGCGTCGGTCGAGTCGGCGCGGAGCGGCCGCACGATCGCGCTGGGGCCCGACGATGGCTGAGCCGACGACGGCCGAGCCGCACGACGGCACCGGACCCGGGCGGGGCGCGCCAGGAGGAGACCAGGGCGGGTGCCGGATCAGCCCGCACGCCGTGATCGGCGCCGGAGTGGAGCTCGGCGCGCGCGTGCGGATCGGCCCCGGTGCCGTGCTGCTCGGCCCGTGCGTGGTCGAGGACGACGTCTTCATCGGCGCGGGCGCGCAGCTGGGCGCGCCGCCGGAGCTGAGCGATCGGCCGCAGAACGCCGCTTGGGAGGATCGCGACGGCCGCCCGGGCGACCTCCTCCACGCGGGCGTGCGCGTCGAGACCGGTGCCGTGATCCGCGAGGGCGCGGTGATCCATCAGGGGAGCCATCGCCCCACCACGGTCGGTGCGGGCGCCTGGATCCTGAACCGCGCCTACCTCGCCCACGACGTGAGGCTCGGGCCGGGCGCCACCGTCTCGGCCGGGGTGAGCATCGGCGGCCACTGCGTGATCGGCGCGCGCGCCAACCTCGGTCTGAACGCCGCGATCCACCAGCGCGTCTTCGTGGGCGCCGGCAGCATGGTGGGCATGGGGACGCCGCTGGCCAGGGATCTGCCGCCGCACGTCACCGCCTACGGCTCGCCCGCGCGCATCCACGGTGTGAACGCGGTCGGTCTGCGCCGTCAGGGCATCGACGAAGCGGAGATCGCGGCGCTGCGAGACGCCTACGAGGCCGGCGACCTGCTGCTCGAGCGCGCCGACCCCGGCCGGTGGAGCGGATCCCTCGCCGAGGATCTGGCCCAGTGGCGCGAGCGGGAGGATCGCCGCCCGGCCGCAGCCGCGCGGCCCTGAGCCCCGACCCGTCGCGCCGCGGACCCTCCGCGTGGCCTCAGCGCCCGTCGAAGGTCTTCCACCACTCCTCGGGCGAGACGATGCGCGGCAGCGCACTGCGGTACCGGGCCGCGAGGTCGTTCCACTCGCGCTCGATCCGCCGCGACGCGCGCCGGCTCTGCCGCCAGAGACGCCGGAACTTCGCGCGGTCGTGCCGGAACCACGTCTTGCCCGCACCGTCCGCCGTGCCGACGATCACGCTGCGGTGCCGCGGGACGACCCACCAGAAGGCGTCCCGCTTGGCGTATTCGACCTCGGGCGGAGCCGGGCGCGTCTCGTCGTCCCGGCGCAGCGCCTGGGCGAGCGCGGTGCGCAGTGTGAAGAGCGCGAGCCGCCAGCCCGCGGGGCCGGCCGGCTTCGGGCCGCGATGCGGCAGCGCACGGCCCTGCTCCGCGGCGGGCAGCCCGGGATCGTCCGGAAGGTAGACCCTCGTCTCGGGGTACTCGGCGGCGAGCTCCCTGGCTCGGGGCATCGCCGTCGCGAGGCTGCGGTGCAGCGCGTCGGGGCCCTCGAGCACCGCCTCCAGCCCGTCGACCGAGAGGCGCACCGCGTAGTACTGCATGTTGAACAGCTTCTTGATGTCCTGCCGTCCGTTGAACTGCACCAGCGCGCCGCCGCGGGGCTCCTGCGAGTGGAGCAGGCCGACCACCACGCGATTGCGCGCGTGGAAGAACGCCTGCCAGTCCTGGGTGTCGTCCTTGTCCTGCCAGGCGACGTGCCACAGCGCCACGCCGGGCAGCGACACCGTGCGGAAGCCGTACTCGCGCGCGCGCAGCCCGTACTCCGCGTCGTCCCACTTGATGAACAGCGGCAGCGCGAGGCCGATCGTCTGGATGATCCGCTTGGGGATCAGGCACATCCACCAGCCGTTGTAGTCGGCGTCGAGGCGCGCGTGCATCCAGCCCGTCTCGCGCAGCGCGCCGCGCCGGAAGTCGTGCCGACGCTGCTCGGGGAACGACGGCTGCCACATGAAGTCCCGCTGGCGCACGACCTCCGCCCAGGCGTGCATGACCGGCTTGTCGAGGAGATCGAACATGTGCCCGCCGACGATGGTGGGCTCGCGGCTGAAGCGCCCGAACTGCAGCGCCCGCAGCGCGCTCTCGGTCTCGAGCTCGATGTCGTCGTCGAGCAGGAGGAGGAAGTCGGTGTCGTCGAGGCGCAGGGTTTCCGCCATGGCGCGCGCGAACCCGCCCGAACCGCCGAGGTTGCCCTGCTCGATCACGGCGAGCTTCGCCCCGAGCTCCGCGGCGGCCGCGTCGAAGCCGGGCTCGTCGCGCACCTTGCGCGTGCCCTGGTCGATGAGCAGGACGCGGTCGACGACCTCGGCCAGAGCGGGATCGTCCGCGAGGCCGCGCAGCGTCGCCACGCAGTAGTCGGGCTTGTTGTAGGTGGTCATGCCGATGCTGAGCTTGCCATCGGTCACCGGCGGGGCGTCCGTGCGCCACTCGCCGCCCTCGAGGGCGAGCCCCTCGTCTCCCGCGATCAGCTCGAACCAGAGCCAGCCGCCATCGCCGAAGCGCGTCAGCGGCACCTCGAAGCGCGTCACCGCCTCGCCGTCGAGCGTGCGCGAGGCGACCCGCTGCTGCACGCCGTCCGCGGTGCTGCGGTAGAGGACGGCGCTGCCCGCGCCGCGCGTGCGCAGCTCGAGCGACACCTGCTCCACGACGGTCCAGCGCTGCCAGTAGGAGGCCGGGAAGGCGTTGAAGTAGCTGGCGAACGAGACGCGATCGCCCGCGCCGAGCACGGTGCCCCGCCGCGAGAACGAGCGATCCGCACGGGGCGTCGGCTCCGTCTCCTCGTACAGGGGCAGAACCTCGGGATCCGCGGACGCGGGGAAGACGACGTTCTGCAGCGTGGTGGACACGGCTCACGACCTTTCACAGCGGCCCCTCACGGCGTCAGGGTCGAGCCAAGCCTACCGGGTGACGGGGCGGGAACCCCGCCACCCGGCTCAGCTCGCTGGGGCTACCGGACGCGGAGGGTGAGCCGCTTCGACTGCGCCTGGGCCTGCGTGGCGGTCGCCGGGACGACCACGCGCAGCTTGTGGCTGCCCTTCTTCAGCTTCGGCAGGGCGATCGAGATCTTGCCCTTGCGCGACGCCTTCAGGGTCACCGTCTTCACGGTCCTCTTCCCGTCGAGCACCCGCACCTTGCCCGCCGCATGCACGCCACCGGCGCCCGGCAGCTTCACGGTCACGGCGACCCTGGCCTTCTGAGACCGCTTCACCGACTTCTTCGCGAGCTTCGCCGAGACGGCGGGCGCCGCCTTCGCGATCCGCACCGTCGTCTGCGCCCGGCCCGCGGCGACCGTGTCGCTGCCCAGGTACTCCGCCGTCAGCGCACGGGCCCCCGGCTTCACCGTCTTCGGCAGCGCCACACGGGCCGCTCCGGCGGCGGAGAGGTCCACGGTCGCGACGCTCGTGCCCGCGAAGAGGACCCGCACCTTGCCGGCGGCCGCCGCGCCGTCGGCGCGCACGGTCACGGAGGCGGTGTTCGCCTGACCGTACCTGAGCGACGTCTTCGCCGCGGTCACCGACACCTGCGGAGTCGCCTTCTCGGGCTCCGGCCCCACCGGCTTCTCGGCCACCGTCACGCTCACGACGGAGGAGGTCGAGCCGGTGAAGGCCGCGGGGTTCGCCGGCTCGAACACGGCGCGCAACTGATGCGTGCCCGCGGGCAGCGTCGCCGTGGCCGATGCGACGCCGGCGCTCGTCCCCGACGAGCCCAGCAGCGCGGAGCCGTTGAAGAACTCCACGGAGCCCGGGGCGGCCGGCGTGACCGTCGCGGTCAGCGACAGCGTCTCGCCCTCCACGCGGTCACCGCTCACCGCGAGCTGCGTGACCGTGTCCACCGCGGGCTTGGCGGCGATCGCCACGGACACCGGATCCGAGGTGGAGGCGGTGAACGCTCCCGGATCCGCCGGCGTGAACACCGCGGTCAGCGTGTGGCCCCCGGCCGTCAGCGAGGTCGTCGTCACCGACGCCGCGCCTCCGCTCACCGTCTCCGTGCCCAGCACCGCGGCGCCGTCGCGGAACTCCACGGCGCCGGCCGCGTCAGCGGGGGCGACCGTCGCCGTCAACGTCAGCGGCTCCCCCTCGACCCGCTCGCCGCTCGCCTCGAGCACCGTGGCCGTCGACACCGCCGGGCACTGGTTCGCGGCGCCCGGGGTCGCCACAGCGGAGAGCACCCACTCCCCCGTGCCCGCGGGGCACCGCTGCCACGACGGATTGCGGTGGCTGGTCCACGAGTACTCGTCGACCAGCGTCGTGCCGTCAGGCAGGTAGATCTTCACCGCATCATTCGCGCCCAGACCGAAGCCGCCCGGAATCGCATCGGGGTTGAACTGGTAGAACCCGCCCGGCTCGATGATCGTCGACACCGTCGCGATCGGCGTGGGCGTGTGGTCCGAGTCGTTCACGCGCCAGCCGTTGATGTCGATCGGCTGGTCGCCGATGTTGATCAGCTCCACGAAGTCGGGATTCGGGTTCGTCTTCACCTCGTTCAGCCGGATCGTGAACGGGTCCTGGCCGATCGTGAGCGCCACGGGCTCCGATGCGGAGCCCAGGTAGGCCGCCTCGTCGGAGGACGTGAACACGGCGGTGAGCGAGTGCTCCCCGGCCGCGAGCGCGCTCGTCCTCAGCGTCGCGGCGCCTCCGGCGACCTCCTGGCTGCCGATGACGTGGTCGCCGTCGCGGAACTCGACCGACCCCGCAGCGGCCGCGGGGCTCACGCTGGCCGTGAGGGTCAGCTCCTGTCCGGCGAAGCGATTGCCGGAGACCGCGAGACCGGTCGTGGTCTGCACCGTCTGCGCCTCTTCGAAGGCGCCCCCGAAGTCGAGCGTGTAGGCGTGCACGGGGAACTTCTGCACGTTCTTCGGCGAGAGATCCTGCGCCTCGGTGCCGTCGCCGTAGAGGTCGACGGTTCCCACGTCCTGCAGCACCCTGATCTGCGTGCCGTCGCTCAGGCCGGACGCGCCGGGCAGCGCCTCGTAGGATCCCGCCCAGCCGGCCAGATCCGGGGTCTGGGCCGAACGGACCAGGTTGGTGGCCCGTCCGTTCGCGTCGACCGAGCCGTCCCAGCCGTAGATCGCGAAGTCGCGGTCGTTGCCGTAGGATCCGGCCGCGATGAGGTACTTGCCGTCGTCGGTGTGCGTGAGGTCGCGGATCGCGCGGCCGCCGAGGTCGAGCAGGATCGGCTTCGGCGCGACGGACGCCGCGGTCGTGCGACCGCTGGCGACGAGTCCGGCGACATCGGTCACGGCCGCGATCACGGCCAGATTGTTCTGCAGGTTCCAGCTCGGCGCGTCCTGCGGGCGCACGACCGGGGAGCGGAACCCGAGCCACAGCGTCTGCCCGTCCGGGGCGATCGCCGCGCCCTCGACGTTCAGCGCGCGCGGGTTGTTCGTGACGCTCACGCCGGACTGGGTGCCCGCCTGGAGTGCGAAGAAGTTCGCGCCGTAGCCGTGGGCGTCGCTCGTGTCCCAGCCGATCAGCGACTGGCGGATGTTCTGGTTGTGCGCGACGTACTCCAGGACGGTGTCGGCGCCGGAGCCGGTGATCCTGGTCGCGATGACCGAATCCCGATCCGCCCGGATGTTGCCCTTGCGGGTGTTGCCGATCGAGCCGACCCAGTAGATGGTGTCGCCGATGCGGGCCGAGCTCTCGAGATCCCACTCCTCGCCCGACTTCAGCGCGGGCACCTGATTGGTGCCGGAGGCCGAGAAGTCGAAGGTCTTCACGGGCAGTCCGCCGTCCGGGCCGTAGAGCCGGATCCCGTTGGTGTCGTCGTCGGCGACGAGGAGGTAGCCGTCTCCCACCTCCTGCGCCGCGGAGGCGTCCGCGAGTCCGTGGTAGGCCGTGGCGCCCGCGGGCAGCGCGGCCGAGACCCGGTAGGTGAGGATCCCCGTCGTCGTGCGTCCGTCGGAGGCGGTGAAGGTCAGCGTCACCGAGGACGTGCCGACGCCGTGGGGCACGACCCTCACCGCGAAGCCGCCGTCGGCGTCGATCTGCCCCGTCACGTCGCTCGTCGCGATGACCTGGGCGTTGCCGACCGCGGTGGCCTCGACCGTCGTGGCCGAGGCGTCGCCGAGTCCGGCGACCCGCCCGGTGACGACCGGGTTGTTCGCTGCTCCGACGACGGCGCCGAAGACGGTCGCGTTGTCCCACTGCAGCGTGAGGTTCGGCAGCGCGGTCACCTGCAGCGGGGCGCTCGCGCTGCCGCTCGCGGCGACCGCCTCGACGGTCTTCGCTCCTCCTGCGGTGGATCCGGGAATGGTGGCCTGTCCGGTGAAGCCTCCCGCGCCGTCGGCGGTGAACTGTCCGAGCCCGATGACCGGGTCACCGGCCAGCCGAAGCTCGAACGACTCGTTCGGGGAGAAGCCGGCGACCGTGAAATCGAATGCGCTGCCGGCCGTGACGGGCTGCGCGGTGACGATCTGGATGGTGCGGTCACCGGGCTGCTCGCCGGTGTCCTCGATCTCGACCGTCTGCGCCGCCGAGGCCGAGGCGCTGAAGTCGCCGGCGAACATCGGGGTGAACTCGGCGGTGATCGAGTGCGTCCCGGCCGTCAGCGTCGTCTCGAGGCTGCCGTGTCCCGCGGTCGAGTGCGCGGTGCCGAGCACGGTGTCGCCGTCCTTGAAGGCGACCGTGCCGAGCGCGGTGCTCGGAGCCAGCGATGCGGTGAGCGTGATCGGCTTGCCGGTCTCGAGCTCGCCGCTCACCGCGAGCGCCGTCGACGACGCGGTCTGCGCGCAGGAGTTGGCCGCGCCGGGGGTGGAGGCGGAGGCGAGCGCCCAGGCGCCCGTGCCGTTCGCGCAGCGCTGCCAGGAGGGGTTGCGGTGCGAGGTCCAGGAGTAGCTGTCGACCGGATCGATGCCGCTCGGGGAGTAGATGCTCACCAGATCGCTGCTGCCCAGGCCGAAACCGCCGGGGATGCCGTCCGGATTGAACTGGTAGAACCCGCCGGGCTCGATCACCTGCGTCGCGGTGACGATGGGGGTCGCCGCGTGATCGGTGTCGGCGACGCGCCAGCCGTTGAGGTCGATCGGCTGGTCGCCGATGTTCACGAGCTCGACGAAGTCGGGGTTCGGATTCGAGCGGACCTCGTTGATCCGGATCGAGTCGCGGTCCGACTCGGTGACGTTCTGCGGCACGACTCCGGAGGCCGGCGCCGGCGTGACGGCCGAGGCCGCGGAGGCGCCCGCGAAGCCCGAGGCGATGAGCGCGAGTCCGGTCACCCCCGCCACGAGACTGCGGGCGAAGCGGGTCGTCCGTCCGTGGACGCGGAGTCCGGCTTCCGGGGTTCTGGGCGTCATTGGCATTCCTCGCTGTGAACGGGTGCTGGTCGGGAGCTTGCAGTGGAGCGCCGCGGACCGTTCCGGAGACGGGGCGCACCTGGTGACGACGCTAGTTCGCACGCGCCCGCCGCGGGGACTCGGGCGGCACCCTTCGCCCACTGTTCACCTATGGGCAACCTGCGGTTCGTCTTCCTTTTTCCTACGATTCAGAAACACGAGAACGGGGCCGGTTGCGATCTCACGATCGCACCGACCCCGTCCCGCGCGGCAGGTCTACTTCTTCTTCGAGACCTTCACCGTCTTCGTCTTCGCCGTCGCCGTGGCATAGCCGCTCTTGGTGCCGGTCACGGTCACCGTGATCCTCTTGCCCCGGTCCTTGGCCTTCACCTTGTAGCCGGACTTGGTGCCGTTGGAGACCGTCTTGCCGCCGACGACCCAGCGATAGCGGTTCTTGACGCCGCCGACCGTCCAGGAGGCGCTCGCCTTCAGCGTCTTGCCCGCGCGGGCCGTCCCCTTCAGCGACACCGAGCGCGCCGCGAAGGTCCCCGCGGCGACCGTGCGCGGGGCGACGTTCACGCCCGCGGCGACGTGGCCGTCCTTGCTCGCGGTCACCCGCAGCGACAGCTGCTTGCCGCGCGCGGAGGCGGGCACCTGGTAGCTCGCCGAGGTGGCTCCGGCGATGGCGCTGCCGCCCAGCAGCCACTGGTAGGAGACCTCGACCCCGCTCACGGCGACGCCGTTCGCGGCCCAGGACCCGGGGTTCGCCGTCACGGTGCCGCCGACGACGGCACGGCCGCCGATGCTCGGCCGCGTGCTGACAGCCAGCTCGGCCGCGCGCGGCGCCTCGCCCAGCTCGACGGTGACGGAGATCGAGCGGTAGCCCGCGGCGCTGCCCGTGAGGGTCACGGCGAGATCCCGGCCGACGTCGTCGGGGCGGATCGTGTAGGTCGCCTCGGTCGCTCCGTCCACCGGGCGGCCGTCGCGCAGCCACTGGTAGGCGGTGGCGACACCGGCGCGATCCCAGCGACCGGGCGCGACCGTGACCTCGGACCCGACCACCGGATCGCCGCTCAGCACGGGATCCGCGGCGAGCGAGAGCGTGCCGGGGCTCACGACGCCCGCGATCGTCACCGTCTCGGTGGCGTCGGCGTAGCCGATCTTGCTCGCGGTCACGGTGAGGGTGACGCGCCGGCCCTCGTCCGCGGGCCGCAGCACGTACTCGCGTCCGCGATGGGTCGCGGAGCTGCCCTCGACGGACCAGAGGTAGCTGACGCTCACGCCGTGCCGCGACCAGGAGCCCGGCTCGGCGGTGAGCGTGCCGCCCACCTCGAGCTCGCCCGCGACCGCGGGCGCGGTCTCGTTCTCGATGACGCCCTCGGTGACCTGCGCGGGGACCGACGCGGTCACGACGGTGTCCGCGTAGCCCTTGGCCGTGGCGACGACCCGCACCGTGAGGGTCTGACCGCGATCCTCGGCAGTGGGCTCGTAGACCGAGTCGACGGCCCCGGCGATCGCATCGTCTCCGCGATACCACTGGAAGGCGAGCGTCGGCGAGATCCCGCCCCACTCCCCGGCATCGACGCTGAGCGGCTCGCCCACGCGACCGGAGCCGCTGACGGCCGGGAGCACCGTGTTGGCGAAGGACCCGTTCGCGACCGGGTCGCTGGCCGCCGAGGTGGCGCGCGCCGAGAGGTAGCCGGCCTTGGTCGCGGTGACCGTGGCGGTGATGGCCGCCGTGTGGTCGCGGTCGGTCAGCAGATAGCTCGACCCCGTGGCCCCCGCGATCGGGACGCCGTTGCGCAGCCACTGCACGCTGTGGTCGGTGCCGGGCACCTGCCACTCGCCCGCGCTGACGGTGAGCGTCTCGCCGACGATCGCGGCGCCGCTCAGCTGCGGCAGCGCGGTGTTGGCGAAGCTGCCCTTGCCGATCTCCTCGGTCGCGGCCGACTCCGCCGGCTCCGGCCGGTAGCCGGTGGCGATCGCGGTCACCCGCACGGTGATCGTCTTGCCCAGATCGGCGGCGGTCAGGGCGTAGGCCGCGGCCGTCGCCCCCTCGATCTCCTCGCCGCCCGCGAGCCACTGGTACTGGTACGCGGTGCCGGGCACCGACCAGGTGCCCGTGGTGGCGTGCAGCGACTCGCCGACCCGGGCCGTGCCGCTGATGCTCGGGGCGTCCACTCCGGCGATATGACCGGCCTCGACGGCCGCCGTATCGGAGGACTCCGCCTGCGCGTCGGCGTACCCGTGGACGGTCGCGGTGACCCGGACGCCGATCCGCTGCTCGAAGTCGAGCGGCGTCAGCAGGTAGTCGCGGCCGGTCGCACCGTCGATCTCCGCGCCGTTCCGCAGCCACTGGTAGCTCGCCGCGGTCCCGTCGACGCTCCACTCGCCCGCCGAGGCGGAGAGGGTCTCGCCCACGCGGACGGTGCCGGTGATCTCCGGTTCGGCGGTGTGCTCGAACGCTCCCGCACTCACGGCCTCCGTGGCGTCGCTCAGCACGGCGACGGAGTAGTATCCCTCTCGCTCGGCCGCGACGCGCGCCGTGATCCTGGCCGCGTACTGGGCCGGGCGCAGCGTCAGCTCCGCGGAGTCGGCGCCGTCGATCCTGACGCCGTCGGCGAACCAGGCGTAGCTCAGCTCGACGTCGTCGATGCTCCAGGCCCCGGGGTCGACCGTCAGGTCGTGCCCCACCGTGGCCGTTCCGCTGATGGCGGGCGGCTCGGTGCTGGTGAAGTGATCCATCACGGGACCGGTCGGGCCGACGACCACCACGAGGGGATCGACTCCGCTGCGCGCGGCCGTGACGCGGACGGAGATCTCCGACCGGTGATCGTCCGCGCTCAGGGTGTACCCGATCGCGTCGGCCCCGGCGATCTCCTCGCCGTCGCGCAGCCACTGGTACTCGAGCGAGATGCCGGCATCGGCGCCCCAGAGATCGGTCTCGGGGTCTCCGAGCCCTGCGATGCTCAGCTCATCGCCGACATCGGCCGTGCCCCGCACGGAGAGCTCGGGCAGCACCGCGATCGGGACCTCGTCGGTGAACACCGCGGAACCGACCTCGTTGCGGTACTCCGCGCGCACCGTGGCCCCGTGCCAGGCGGCCCCGGCGGTCAGCTCGAGGCGACCGGTCGACGCGGAGGCGTGCTCCGCCGGGTCGATGGCGGTCCACTCCGAGGAGCCCGGTGCGCGGACCTGCCACGCGACGGACGGTGCGGGATTGCCGGCGGCCTCCGAGACGATCTGGACGGCGCTGCCGTCCGCCACGAGCACGGCGCCCGGCTGACGCGTGATCTCGGGCTGGAACCTCACGGAGAGGCCCGCGGGCTGCGAGGACACGGCGGAGGCGGCGTTGCTGACCCTCGCCCGGAACTCGGAGCCGTGATCCGCCGAGGTCGCGGCGAAGGAGAGCTGGGCGCCCGTCTCGCCGGCGATGTCCTCCCAGCCCTCGGAGGTGCGGCGCTGCCACTGGATGTCCGGGGTGGGACGGCCGGCCGCCTGCACCGTGAAGACCGCGGACTCGCCCGCCGTCACGGACGCGTCGCCCGGCTGCTCCACGATGCTGGGCGGAATCTGCACGAAGATCTCGGTCTCGGTGCTCGAGGCGCTGCCCTCGGAGTTGCTCGCGACCGCGCGCAGGCGGGCGCCGTGATCCTCCTCCTCCAGACCGAAGCGGTAGCCGGCGGCGGTCTCGTCCGGGATGTCCTCCCAGCCCTGCTCGCCGAGCCGCTGCCACTGGATGTCCGCGTCGGGCACCCCATCGGCCGCCACGTTGAGCGTGACGTTCTGCCCGGCGCGACCCGTGACCGTGGCCTCGGGTTGCAGCGTGAAGACGGGAGCGCCCCTGAACGCGAGCGTGCGCGCGTTGGAGTCGCCGCCCGTGTTGCGCACGGTCGCCGCGTAGTACCCGGTGCCGAGGTCGGGCACCGTGAAGGCGAGCTGGGTGCCGTTCGACGAGATCGAATCCGGTGCGATGCTCTGACCGCCGAGGCGCACGACGCTGTCTGCGCTGAAGCCGCGGCCCTGCAGCGAGACCTGCGTGCCGGCCTCGATGTCGGAGGGCGTCGCGCTCGTGATCGCCGGAGCGACGGCGGCCGGTGTCGTCGCCCGCACCTCGCCCACCTTGGCGTCGAGAAAGGTGACGCGCTGGCCGTCTCGGCTGTTGCCTGAGCCGTGACGCGCGCGGGTCGAGAGGAAGCCGCCGTTCTCGCCGTTGTAGCGGTACTGGATCTCGGCGGTGACCTCGAAGGCCGCCGTGGAGGCGACGCCGCCCGAGGCCGTCTCGGCGGCCGGGCGCACCGTCACCCAGAGGGTGCCGTAGGTCTCCGACTTGAGGCGGTCGTAACCGCCTCCGGCCGCCGACCAGAACACGCCGTTCATCGCCTGGCGGTTCTTCAGGTCGTTGGAGTCGTACCGCACCTCGTAGGTGTGGGCCTGCGTCAGCTTGCCGTCGACGAGCGGCACCTGATTGCCGAGCACGGTGAGGTTGTCGAGCGCCACCTGGTTGCTGAGGCCGCCGTCCGTGCGCGCGGTCGAGGAGGCGGAGACGCTGTTCGCCCGCACGACGGAGCCCGCCGGAGAGAAGAACGAGTTCCAGGGCGCCGGGAGATCGAGCTTGAAGTCGTCGCTGCGCACTTCGGACTTCAGCGCGTCGAGCGTGCGGGTGACCGTGCCGGTGTAGCCGCCCTCGGTTCCGCTGTTGCTGCCGTGGCCGGTGGTGTCGACGCCGCCCTGCGAGACGTTCAGCACGCTGTAGGGCCCGGCCTCACCGGCCGGGTTGATGACCGTCGGCGCGGTCCAGGTCATCGCCGAGGAGTTGTCGACGGTCAGCGAGACCTTCTGCTGGTTGCCCTGCAGCCCCTTCGCCCAGGCGTCCCCGCTCGCGGGAACGTCGGAGAGCTCGTACGGCGTCACGGTCACGTTCACCGGATCGGCCGTCTGGCCGGGCACCGAGACGACGACGCTCGCCTGGCCGGTCGCCGCCGCGTCGGGCAGCAGGAAGGTGGCGGAGACGCGGCTCTCCGCGACGCTGACGCGCGAGGCGCCGATCCGGTGGACCGTGCCGTCGGCGTCGGTGAGACGCACGGAGGTGGCGCCGGGGACGAGACCGGAACCGGTGATCGTCACCTGGGATCCGCCGATGCCGCTGCCCGGCGTGATGCCCGTGATGCTGAGAGGCACCGTGTCGTCGGCGTCGACCGTCAGCTCGCCCGCGTCGACGGAGCCTCCGACGGTCTCGACCAGGACGGGGTAGCGTCCTCCGCTGAGCCCCTCGGGCAGGCGGAACTCGACGCTCCGGCCCTCGGGATCGACGCGCAGCACCTCGGTGTCGGTGCCGGCGACGGTCACGCGCGTGCCGCCGACGACGAAGCCGGTGCCGTGCACGGTGACGGCCTCGCCGGGCTCAGCGGTGTCGGGGTCCAGGCTCTCCGCGACGGGCTGGAGGGCGCTCGGGGCCGACACCTCTGCGGCGGCGAACGTGGCGTCGAGGATGCGATCGTTGGCTCCCGTGCGCAGATCGGCGCTGCCGAGCCCGAGGATCGCCGAGGCCTTGGCCGTACCGCTGATGTTCGCGGTGACCAGCAGGCCGCCGGCCGCCGGGGTGCTCACCGTGACGGCCAGCGTGAGATTGAGGGTCGCGGAGCTGATGAGGCCCTCGTACTCGCTCACGTCCTCGGGATCGATGCCGAGGGCGGCTGCGATCCGAACGAAGTCGTTCTTGGTGAGGTTCACGGTGTGCGTGCGCGTGACGGGCGACGGCAGCCGGCCCTCGACGAGGGCGACGCCCTGGCCGAGCAGGGTCAGGCCCGCGACCTCGGTCTTCACGGAGGTGCCCCCGCCGACGCCCGCGACGGCCACGGTGTCCACGCGATCCGCGCGGACGATCTCGCCCACCTCGAGGACCGTTCCGGCCTTGTCGTTGAGCCCGTTCACGTCGACCACGACATCGCGGAGCTCGGTGCGCGCCTCGAGCCCGCTGGGGGTGCGCACGATGCGGTCGGTGCTGTCGCCGATGTCGATGCCGCGACCGGGCTCTTCGTCGACCTCGCCGTCCTCGGGATCGGTGAGCACGCCGTCGATCGGTCCGGCCGGGTAGCTCTTCTCGACCGTGGCGTTGCCGCTCGCGTCGGGCTGGGGAGCCGTGATGCCCGGCAGCTCGTACTCTCCGATATCGCCGAGCGGCACGGGCAGGTCGATCCTGCCGTTCAGCTGGCCGCTCGTCGTGCCGTCGAGCAGGATGGGATCCAGTCGCGCGGTGACGGGCTTGGTGGTGGCCGTGCCGCCGGTGGAGGCCTGGCTGCTGTCGGCCGTCACCGGGCTGAACGCCACCAGGGAGCCGAGGGAGAGCGCGCCGACCAGCGCGGCGGCCAGCGATCGCCGACCAGCGCGGCGCGCCGGGGGAAGCTGCGTGTGCGCGGCCTGCTCGGCGGCGGATCGCGCGGGGGTTTCGAACGTCATGTCCACTCTTTCGTCGTGACGGTGGGTCGATCCTGGGTGGTTTCGGCGCGCCGGGCGAGCGGCCGGGAGCCGAGGCTCCCGGCCGCTCGCGGATCAGCGCCTGGCGATCTTCTTGCTCGCGGTCTTGCTCGCGGCGGCGAACCCGGTCTTGGCGCCCTTCACGGTCACCGTGATGCGCTTGCCCGCGTCCTTCGCCTTGATCCTGTAGCCGACCTTGCTGCCGCGCTGCACGGTCTTGCCGCCGACCTTCCACACGTAGGTGGCGCGCACGCCGGAGGTCGACCACTTGACGGCGGCCTTCACGGTACGGCCCTGAGCGGCCTTGCCCGTGATCTTCAGGGACTTCGCCCTGAAGCTGCCCTTCTGCACGGTCTTGGTGGCCGGGCTCGTCGCCGTCGCCGTCTCGTACCCCGCGGTCGTCGCGGTCACGCGGACCGAGATCCGCTTGCCCGCATCGGCGCCGGTGGCGACGTAGCGCGCGCCGGTCGCCTTGGCGATGGCCTTGCCGTTCCGCAGCCACTGGTAGCGCACCGCGGAGGGGGAGACCGACCACTCGCCCGCGGTCGCCCGCAGCGCGCTGCCGACCCGCGCCGTCCCGGAGACGGTGGGCTGACGGTTCAGCTCGACGCCGCCGCGCACCGCCAGGTCCGCGCTGCGCAGCGTCACGATGCGATCCGCGTAGCCCTGTGCCGAGGCGGTCACCCGCACACCGATCAGGGTGCCGAGATCCTCCGCGGTCAGCGCGTAGCGCGCCTCGGTGGCCGTCGCGATCGGCTGGCCGTCGCGCAGCCACTGGTAGGCGACCTCCGCACCGGCGACGTTCCAGACGCCGGGGGTGGCGGTCAGCTCGGCGCCCACGCGCGCCGTTCCGGCCAGCTGCGGGGTCACGAGGCTGCTCAGCGCACCCGCGACGACCGGCCCGCTGTGCGCGGACTCGGCCTCGAGCGCGGGGTATCCCTCGACCGTGGCCGTGACCAGCACCGTGATCTCGGCTCCCAGGTGCGCGGGGGTCAGCGTCAGGGTCTCCCCGGTGGCCCCGGCGATCGGCGCGCCGTCGGCGAGCCACTGGTAGCCGAGCTCGGCCTCCTGGCTCCAGGTGCCTCCGTTGCTCCGCAGCGTCTGCCCCACGCTCACGGTGCCGCGCAGGGTCGGGAGCGTGAGGTTGGTGAAGGTGCCCGGACGCACCGGCTCGGTGCCGGCGGACTCCGCGCTGACCTCGGCGCCGTCCTTGCTCGCGGTGACCCGCACGCTCAGCACGGAGCCCTGATCGGCCGGCTGCACCTCGTAGGAGCGACCGGTGGCGCCCTGGATCTCGGCGCCGTCGCGCAGCCACTGGTACGCGAAGCTCAGACCGGACTCGTTCCAGGCGCCGCGATCGGCCTGGAGCGCGGCGCCGACCTTGGCGGAGCCGAGCACCTCCGGCAGATCGGTGTTGGCGAGGCTGACCGGGTCGTCGCAGCCCTCGGGCAGGTCGGAGGCGCCGGTCTTCGTGGCGACCTTCGCGCCCTCGGGGGTCTTGCAGATCTCGAACGAGTCGACGACCTTGCCCGACTCCCACTCGTAGGCCTGGTACTCGAGGCGGTTCCCCGCGACGGAGATGTTCTGGTAGGTGCGGACCCCCTCGTAGGCGGTCACGCGCTCCGCGCCGTTCTCGGTCCAGTCGTTGTTCTCGGAGGTGTCGAGCTTGTACGACTTGGGGCCGAGCACCGAGACCACGTAGACCGGGCCGTCCTGCAGGCCCTTCTTGCCCTCGACGTTGTTGCTGGCGAGATGCCCGCGGCCGTAGGTGTGGTCGTGGCCCTGCAGCACCAGGTCGACGTTGTGCTTCTCGATCGTGGGCAGCAGCAGGTTGCGCAGGTGCGTGTTGTCGCGGCCCTCGGAGGTCGAGAAGATCGGCTGGTGGATCGAGACGACCGACCACCGGCCGGGGTTCTCCTCGAGCACCCCGTCCAGCCACTCGGCCTGGATCTGGAACCAGTAGTCGAGGAAGTTGAAGTCCTCGGAGCAGGTGACGCCGGCGAGGTCGCCCGAGGAGGGCAGCAGATCGCCCGCCTGGGTGGTGCCGCCCAGGGTGACGAAGCGCACGCCCTGGTAGTCGGTGTAGTAGACGATGTCCTTCATCGACGCGGTCATCTTGCGCTGGTAGACGTACTCGCAGGTGCCCGGCTCAGCCGTGACGACGGGGCCGTTCTGCGGCACCGTGTAGCTCTGGCGCCAGGTCTTGCCGAGGTTGCCGTTGTGGTACTCGTGGTTGCCCGCGACCACCACCTGGTTCACCTGGGCGCCGGTCTCGGCGAGGCCGTTGAACCACTCGCCCCACTCGTCGTCCTTGTCGGCGTTGTTGATCTGGTCTCCGGCGTGGAGCACCAGCTCGGCGTCCTCCAGCCGTTCGAAGGCCTTCTTCACCGCGGGCTCCCAGCGGCGCCGCAGGTCGTTCTGGGCGTCGCCCAGGTAGACGAAGTCGAAGGCCTCGGCCTGGGCGGCTCCGGTGCGGAAGGTGTACTCGGGGCTCCAGCGATCGCCCGCCTCGGACTCGGTGCCGACGCGGTAGGTGTACGAGGTGGCCGGGGCGAGCCCCTCGAGCGTCGCGGAGTGCTTGCGCGAGTCGTACTCGCCCTCCTCCTTGCTCGTCGTGGTGTACACGTCACCGGTCGTCGCCTGGACGGTCGCCTTCTGAGCGCTGCCCGCCTCGGTCGGCCAGTACTCGACCGTGCCCGAGGTGACGGTGTCGATCGTGCGCCAGGTGATGTTCTGCGAGGTGGACGGCGTCGCCGTCGGGTTGAGGATCACGCGGTCGGGTGCGGCCTCCGGCTTGTAGGAGAGGAAGGGCAGGGGCTCTTCCGGCTCCTCCGGTTCGGGGTCGACCGGGCCCGGGCCGTTGCCGTCGCCCGGCTCGGGCAGTTTGGCGCCGTTGCGAGCCACCGCCGTGGCCGCGAGCTCCGTGTTGAAGGCCTCGCCGAGTCCGTCGGAGGCGATCTCCACGCGCTTGACGAACGCGGCCGCGGTGCCGATCGGCTCGAGCAGCAGATCGAGCTCGACCTTGCCGGTGACCACCAGTCCGCTGGCAGCGGCGGTGTCCGTCTCGGTCTCCGTCTTCTGCTCGACGGTGATCTCGACGACCACGCGCGCGTTGCCGACGAGCTCGGAGGGATCCTCGAAGTAGTCGCTGATCGAGACGTCGAGCCCCTCGAGCACGGCGGGGATGTCGGTGATCTCCTTGGCGTAGGTCTTGGTGATCGGCTCCGCGATGACGCCGTCCACGAGGCCGTCGGCCTCGGTGACGGGCTCGCCGAGGATCTTGAGCGAGCCGATGCGCGCCTCGGCCGTGGTGGGGGCGCTCTCATCGACCGGCGCGGTGACCGTGGTGGTGACCTGGGTCGCCTCGATCAGGTCGGTGACCTCGGCGACGGAGCCGATGCGGCCCTTGTCGTCGAGCGCCTTGTCGGTCAGCAGGAACGATTCGACGGTGGCCGTCGAGGTGATCCGCTCGGCGCCGTGCACGTTCTCGACCGTGACCGGTCCGAACCGGGTTCCGGAGGCGAGGTCGCCGATGCCGGAGCCGGTCGCGCTGCTGTCGGCCGGGTAGGTGGCGCGCAGGGTCCGGCCCGGAGCCGGAGTGCCCGTCTCGGTGAGGACGAAGCGGCCCGGCTCGCCGAGCTCGACGCCCTTGCTCAGCTCGCCGTTGATGAGACCCGCGAAGGTGCCCCCGCTGGCCTGCCCGGTGAGGATCAGGGCCACGGCGCCGACCTTGACCGGCGAGGCGAGCGCTGCGAGATCGCTGTCGACGGGCACGGTGGGCTGGTTCACGGTGAGCGTCGCGGAGTTGCTGGCGACCTCCTGGCCCGCGCCGTTGCTGAAGAGCGCGCGCACCTGGAGTCCGGTCCAGGCCGCCTCGGCGGGCAGTTCCAGGGTGCCCGTGAGCGCACTGGGGAAGGTCTGGCCGTCGATGTCGGTCCAGGCGCCGCCGAGCGCGGTGCGGAACTGCCACTGCACGGAGGGGGCCGGGTGGCCGCTGGCCGCGGCGGTGAACCGCGCCTCGTCGCCGGCCTCGATCGTGCGGTTGGACGGGTGCTCGGTGATGGTGATCGGCGCGGAGACGGTCAGCGCGCCTGCCTCGACCTCGCCGCCGCGGGTCTTCACGATCACGGGCAGATCGGCACCGGCGGCACCGGCCGGCACCAGGAAGGTCAGAGTCGTGCCGTCGGCCAGCACGGCCACGTCGGTGGCGCGGACCCCGCCCACGGTGACGGTGGTGGCGTCGGGCTGGAAGCCCGTGCCCTGCACGGTGATGAGGTCGCCGGCCACGGCGCTCAGCGGCGTCAGCTCGGTGACGGTGGGGGGATCGACCGGCTCGGCGGCGATCTCGGCGCCGCCGAAGGTCGCCTCCAGCAGCGTGTTGTCGGCGTGCAGCTCGACGTCGAAGAGCAGGCCCGCCGGGGTCTCCTCGTCGCCGGCGGAGACCGCGGCGAGATCGACCTCGACCTTGATCTCGACCCCCAGGCCCCCGGTCTCGGAGGTGGAGGCGGTCACGAAGAGCTCGGCGGCGAGGTTGGAGCTGCCGACCATGGGCGCGTACTGGTCGATGTCCTCCGGATCGACGCCGAGGCCGCGGAGCAGCGCGACGACGTCGTCGGTCGCGATGGAGCTCGACCGGGTGACCGGCTCCGCGAGCACGCCGCCCGGCGTGTCGATCTGCTCGCCGAAGAGGGTGAGTCCGTTGATCGCGGTGCTCAGCTCGAGTTCGAGACCGCCCGTCGACTCGGCCGTCGTCACGATGCTGTCGGCGGTGAGGATCTCGGCGTCGTCGCCCTTGAGGTCGAGCACCGCTGCGGCGTCATCGCTGAGCTCCTCGAGGTTCAGCACGGCGTCGTTGAGCGCGGTCGTGCTCGTGAGCCCGTTCGCATCGCGCTGGATCCGGTCGGTGCCGGATCCGATCCGCAGCCCGCCCTCGACGGCCTCCAGCCGCTCCGGCCGCTCCTCGAGCACCGTCTCGTAGTCCCAGCCGTACTTCGGCTTCCACTGCGTGCCGACGACGTCGTTCGCGCCGTAGGAGGCCTCGTTCAGCCCGTTGCCCTCCTGGTCGGCGACGGGGGAGGTCAGCCCCGGCAGCTCGTAGAGGCCGCGGCGCCCGAGGCCGTCGGCGATGCCCTCGACGATGGTGTTCTTGAGGGCTCCGGAAGCCCTGACGACCTTCACGTCGATCGGGTTGAGGTCGCCCGCCACCGGAACGGTGGCGATGTCGGCGATCTCGTCGGCGAGCGCCGGCGCCGCCGGCACCAGAGCCGTCACGGCGACCGCGGTGGCGGCGGCGACTCCGAGCAAGCGGGTGGCGGCGGAACGCAGCCGGTTCGAGAACAACGTCGAATGCTGTTTCATAACGCGCATCTTCTCCATCTGGGCGAGTGGGATCGCCTGCCCTGAAGCTGCGCAGACGACCGGAACGTAGACCGTGCGAAAGCAAACTGAGGTCGTCCGAACGAGAGGTAAACGAAAAGGAAACAGCGGGAGATCCGGGGCGATCCGGCCGGGTGCGACCGATCATCGGCCCAGGAGGAGAACCCCTGCTCTCCCTGGCGTTTCTCATCTCGGAGGGGTCCCGTGACTCCCGAATGATGCGATCTCATCCTGTGCGAAATGCACGCGTTCGGATCCGGCGCCACCGGTGCGTCGGATCCGGAACCGCGCTCGCTCCGGCCCCCGCGACCGCTCTCGGACCTTCCGATACCATCCCGTTGGCGCTAGTGTCGAATGGTGGGATGCCCCACGGTATCTTTCAAGCTGACGTTGAGGATGAGATTTTGCGCAAGGGATCCGCTGCCCGGAGGATCGCCGTGGCGATGTTCGCCGCTCTGGCGATCGTCCTGACGTCCGTCGTCCAGACGACCGCCACCGCGGCACCGGCCCAGGCCTGGAGCGCCACCAACTTCAACGCCGGCCGGATCATCGACGACGCGCTCTTCTACAAGGGCAACGCGATGACCACGTCCCAGGTGAAGTCGTTCCTGAAGAAGCGACTCGGCCGATGCACCATCGGAGACTCCGGCCGCAAAGCGGGCAAGACCTGGGGCAGCACGAAGATCGCCAAGGCGTGCCTGCGGAACTTCACGATGAAGACGAGCAGCCGCGCCTCCAACAGCAACTGCAAGGCGTACCGGGGATCGAAGAAGGAGAGCGCCGCTCAGATCATCACCAAGGTCAGCCGGGCCTGCGGGATCAGCCCGAAGGTGCTGCTGGTGATGCTCGAGAAGGAGCAGAGCCTCGTCACCGACTCCTGGCCGACGGTGCGCCAGTTCAACGTCGCGATGGGCTATGCCTGCCCGGACAGCGGGCCGAACAACTCGGCGAACTGCAACAGCAAGTACTTCGGCTTCTTCAACCAGGTCTACTGGGGCGCCTGGCAGCTCAAGCAGTATCGGGCCAAGCCCCAGAACTACAACTTCCAGCGGGGCGCGACCGTCAACGTCCAGTGGCACCCGAACGCATCCTGCGGAACCTCCAGGGTCAGGATCCAGAACCACGCCACCGCGGCCCTCTACACCTACACGCCGTATCGCCCCAACCAGGCCGCGCTCAGAGCGGGCTGGGGCACGGGCGATCGCTGCTCCTCCTACGGCAACCGGAACTTCTACAACTACTGGAACAGCTGGTTCGGGTCGGTGCGCAGCGGCATCAAGGTGACCGGGGCGATCAAGACCGTGCACCAGCGCAACGGCGCCGCCTACGGCGGCGCGCTCAGCCCGCGCAAGACGATCAAGAAGAACGGCGGCGGCTACGAGCAGCGCTTCGAGAACGGCGTCATCACCTACTCGAAGAAGCTCCGCAAGGCGTACGGCGTCTTCGACGACGGAACGACCGACCGGTGGGCCTCGCGCTACCTCGCCGCGGGCGGCGCCGCGGGCTCCTGGGGCTTCATCGCGGGCACCGTCGCGAGCCCGGGCCACCGCAACCTGAAGTTCCAGCGCGGCACCGCGATCTCCAACTCGACCGTGGGCGTGCGGTTCATACCCGCGCCCGTCTACCGGGCCTGGCTCGCGGGCGGCGGCCAGAGCACCTACGGATGGCCGAACGCGACCGCGCTCTTCCCCACCGGCACCTCGGCCAGTCAGCGCTTCCAGAAGGGCACGCTGATGGTCTCGGGAGGGCGCGTCCAGTGGCTCACCGCCGCGGAGACCGCCCAGTGGCAGCGGGCGGGCGGCCATGCCACCCTCGGTTTCTTCACCGGCCCGAGCGTCGAGGTCGGCACGAGGAGCTACCGCAACACCGAACGCGGGGTGCTCTACCGGACCTCGCCGGGAACGAGCGTGTTCGTGCCGAGCGGCGCCTACCGTTCCGCCTACAGCAAGGCCGGCGGCCTGGGCGGAGCCTGGGGCTGGCCCACGCAGAACGTCGCCAAGATCGGAGCGGGCAGCCGTCTGACCTTCCAGAACGGCGTCGCCGTGTACAGCAAGAAGGCCGGCGTCGTCTTCCTGACGAAGGCGGCCTACAACGACTGGCGCAAGAAGGGCGGCTACAAGGCGAAGTCGTCGCTCGGCTTCCCGACGCAGAGCACCCGCGTGGTCTCCGACGGCTCCTACCAGCGCTACGCGAAGCACGTGCGCTTCTTCGGGCCCCAGGCGACCGTGCTGCTCAAGCTCGATCCCATCGTGCGCGCCTATCTCAACGCCGGCGGTCCGAGGGGAGCCTGGGGATGGCCGACATCGGGCCTCACCCAGCTCTCGAAGACGAAGTCCCAGATCCGCTTCTCGGGCGGGATCGCGACCTACACGAAGAGCGGCGGGGTGAGGTTCGCCAAGGCCGCCGCCTCGCGCGCCGCGCAGACGCCGCCCGAGGCCCCGGTCGCACCCGCCGAGGATCCCGCGGAGGAGGCGCCGAGCGACACCTCCCCGGATCCCGCGGAGGTGTCCGCGCCGGGTGCGCCCGAGGCGCCCGAGAGCCTCCCCCAGGATGCGGAGACCCCGGCCGCTCGGCGCGACTGAGGACGCGCGCCCCGGATCGGGGACGCGAGTGCCGGGTTCGCCGCCCGCAAGCCCGGCATCCGCACCCCGGACTCCCGGGAGACCTCACACGGCCCGGTCGCCCGGCAGGCCGCCCGCGACGAAACGGCGGAACAGCACCCGCTTGAGGCTCGCCGGCATCAGCCGGTACGCGCCCTTCATCACCACGTTGCGCAGGTACTGAGCCGTCGTGATGAACCCGATCCGGCGCATCTCGCTCTGCAGCCGCCACTCGGTGCGCGCCTCGGCCCAGCCGCCGCGCCGCGAGAACGCTCCCGAGCCGACGCGGTAGCCGACGAGGGGATCCGGAATGTTCTCGACGCGGGCGCCGCTCACGATCAGCCGCACGCCGAGCCAGTAGTCCTCCATCTTGCCGAGCGGCTGATAGCCTCCGACGCGCTCCACCGCGGCGAGGCGGTACATCATCGTGGGGTGGTTGAACGGGTTGTGGGTGCGAGCGTGCTCGCGGATGCGCCGGGCGCCGACCGGGGGAACGCGCACGTCGCCGGGAGTCCCGTGATCCCGCTCGAACTCGGCCATGCCGGTGCCGATCAGGTCGTAGCCCTCCCGGATCAGGCGCCACTGCCGCTCGAAGCGCTCCGGCATCGACACGTCGTCGGCGTCGATCCGCGCCACGACCTCGTAGCCGCAGACCGCGAGCCCCGCGTTCAACGCTTCGGAGAGACCCCGGTTCTCCGGCAGGACGACGAGCCGCACCGGGACCGGACTCTCCTCGGCGAGGCGTCGGAGCTCCTCGGCGAGGTCCCCCGGCACGGGGCCGTCCTGCACGATGACGACCTCCGCGGGCGGCTGGCTCTGCTCCAGCACCGAGCTGGCGAAGGCGAGGCGCAGGAACCCCGCGTCGTCGCCCGCGTACACGGGGAGCAGCAGCGAGAACCCGTCGTCCCGGCGCTCCCGCGCCCCGCCAGTCTCCACCGCACCAGCCTACCCAGTACCCGCGCACTACCGGGAACGCCGGCGGCTCCGGATCCCGTGGAACGGACTCCGGAGCCGCCGGCGTGCCTCACAGCCGATCGCTACGTCACCTCACCCGAAGAGTGAACCGCTTCGACGTCGCCTTGGAGATCAGGAGGCCGCCCTGCAGTTGGACCCGCAACGCGTGCTTGCCCTTCTTCAGCTTCGGCAAAGCGATGCGCACCTTCCCCTTCTGCGACGACTTCAGACTCACCGTCTTGAGCACCTTCTTGCCCTTGAGGACGCGCAGCTTCCCGGTCGCGTACACGCCCGACGCGTCCGAGAGCTTGGCCGTGACCGTCACCTTGCCCCTCTGCTTGCGCGTGATCTTCGACTTCGCGAGCTTCGCAGACACGGACGCCTTGCCCTTGGCGACCTTCAGCTTCTTCGAGACCTGCCCGGCTGCGACGGTCTTCGTTCCAAGGAACTTCGCGACCAGCGACCGGGTGCCCGGCTTCACCGTCTTGGGCAGCGTCACGGTGTACTTCCCGGCGGAAAGCCTGCCGTTCTTCGCCAGCGTCTTGCCGTCGAAGGCCACCTGGACGTCGCCCGAGGCGCGTACGCCGTCGGCGGAGACGGTGACCGTCGCCGTATTCGACTGCCCGTAGCGTGGCGACGTACGCGCGAACTTCACCGAGATCGCGGGCACGACCGGCTCCGGCTCCACAACCGGCGCCTGCTCCACGGTCACCGGAATCGTGACCTCGGTGCCGGACTCCGCACCGACGACCTTCACCAGGACGTCGCCGGACACGTCGGACGGCACCGGCACCTTTACGAGTGCCTTCCCGTCGGTGAGCGACACCTCCGCGGGAGCGACCGACGACCCCGCGAAGCTCACCTTCACCGCGGTGTTGTCGGGGCTCCCCAGCGAGGTGAGGTTCAGGCCGCCATTCGTCTTCGTGTTCGCTCCGTCGACGTCGCCGATCCGGAACGACAACTCCGACCCCTGCCGTACGGCCGCGGACGGAACATTCTGCACCTCGACACCGCGCTTGGCGAAGTCCGGTGCGGCGTTCTCATGCGCCGTCAGGTAGGCCATCCAGGCATCGCGATCCACAAGACCCGAGTCGCGGGCGTCGGTCCCCTTCTTGAAAGCGGTGAAGTTGTCTCCGCCCTCGATCAGGAACGACGGCGCCGCCACGCGGAACTTCGCGGTGTCGGTGACGCGGGCGCCACTCACCCAGATGCCGGTGATGCGCTCGCCCTCGGGCTTCGAGGTGTCGAAGGTGTAGCGCACGTTCTTCGACACGCTCAGCGCGAGGAACGGACGGCTGGGCACATTGCCCGCCGCGTCCCGCTGCCACTGCTGCTCGAGCACGGACTTGAGATCCGCACCGGTGAGCGAGGTAGTCCACAGGTTGTTCGCGAACGGCAGCACGGCATTCGCCTGGGCATACGTGATCGTGCCCTTGCGGAGCTCGTCGCGCATGCCGCCCGGGTTCGAGATGCCGATCTCGGCGCCGCCCAGACGCGGCTCCTTCAACGATTCGACGAGGGAGTCGGCGACCAGACTGCCCAAGGCGGACTGGTTGGCGCGATCGTCGCGCTTGGCATCGGCTCCGCCGTAGCCGTCGACCCCGTAGGCGCCGCCCGTGTGTGCGGTCGTGATGTCCGCCGTCGCGGAGCCGACGGGCTTCTGCCCCTCGGTCGCCGCGTACGCGAGGGCCGCGTCCACGATCGTCTTCACCTGCGCCACGCGCGGGAACTCGGCGACCAGATCCGCCTCGGCGGCGGTGGTCCGCTTGACGTTCTTGGCCTCGTAGGAGAGGACGTTCTTCGTCGCGCGGTCGATCGTCAGCACGTTCTGGCCGATGTTCTCGCCGTAGTTGCCGGTCTGCAGAACCGCCCGCTTGGCGTCGCTTCCCTTGACGGGCCCGTCCCACGAGTACTCCTTGTGGGTGTGGCCGGTGAAGATCGCCGACACCTTCGGGCTGGTCTCGTTCACGATCTTCGCGAAGACACCGCCCTGAGCGAGTTCCTGGTCGAGCGTGGCGCCCTCCTTCAAGCCGGCGCTCGCACCCTCGTGGTACTCGGCGATCAGCACGTCCGCCTCGCCGTTCTCGGCGTTGCCGTCCGTGAGCTGCGCCGCGACACGGTTCACTGCGTCCACCGGATCGCCGAACTCGAGGTCCGCCACACCGGCCGGGCCGACGAGCGTCGGCGTCTCCGCCGTCACCGCGCCGATGATCGCCACCTTGAGCCCGTCGATCTCCTGGATCGAGTACTCCTTGAGCGCCGCCTTCTGGGTGCCCTTCTGGTACACGTTCGCGCCGAGGTAGTCCCACTTCGCGTTCCGCGCCTCGGGGGCGCCGATCACGCGACCGGTGAGATCGTCCATGCCGAGGTCGAACTCGTGGTTGCCCACCGCGGAGGCCTTCAGGTCGAGCGCGTTCAGCACGTCGATCGTCGGCTGATCCTTCTGCACGGAGGAGTTGAACAGCGACGCGCCGATGTTGTCGCCGTCGGAGAGGAAGAGCGTGTTGTCCTCGCCCTCCGCCTTGCGGAGCTGCTCGATCGTGCCGGCGAACTGCACCGTGGTGGTCTTATCGATCCGGCCGTGGAAATCGTTGATGTTCAGCAGGTTGAGCTTCACCGTCTCGGAAGGGCCCTCGCCCTCGCCGTTGGACACGCCGACGAGCACCGGATCGTGGTCGCTCGAGCGGTACGCCGAGTCATCGTAGAAGTCGGTGACGTTGTAGTTGTACCGGCTGTACTCGAGCGCGATCGCCTCGGGGGCGTTGATGTTCCAGATGTCGGCGCCCGTGACCGCCTCATCCGCCTGCTCCGAAGCGAAGATCACGTCGAGAGATCCGCTCTGCCCGCTGAAGGAGTAGCTGTACTTCCCCGTCTTGGCGCCCTGATTCACGTAGCCGGCCGCTTCGAGGATCCCGATCGGATCCTCCTTCGCGTAGGCGTTGAAATCGCCGACCAGGAACACCCGCTCGGTGCCGTGCGCCTGCTTCTGCGCGTCGGCGAAGGCGACGAGCGCCGTCGCCTGCGCCTTGCGGTCGCCGTTCCAGTAGCCTTGACCGTCGCCCGTGTCCTGATTCTCCGGCGACGGTGCCGGCGATCCCGAGCGCGGCCCGCTCTTGGACTTGAAGTGGTTGGTGATCACGAGGATCTTCGCCGCGTCGGGCGCGCCCTTGGCTTTGAAGGCCTGGGCGAGCGGCTCGCGGGCGTTCGAGAACGCCGCGTTGCCGGTGAGCACGACCG
The DNA here is from genome assembly GCF_017565745.1 of Leucobacter weissii. Taxonomy (GTDB): domain Bacteria; phylum Actinomycetota; class Actinomycetes; order Actinomycetales; family Microbacteriaceae; genus Leucobacter; species Leucobacter weissii. The sequence continues at coordinate 29,784 of NZ_JAGDYM010000003.1, read as the reverse complement.
ACCCGCCGACCGTCTCCGCCGTCGCGGAGCGGTAGATGTAGGCGTTGCGGATCACGTCCTCGGCGCTGGGCGCGGGGAGATCGGCCGCAGCGGGCGACGGCACGAAACTCCAGGTGCCCGGACCGGCCTTCGCGTTGAGCGCAGCGACCAGCTTCGAGAGCGCGTCGTCGCGATCCTTGCCGAACTTGACCGAGTTCTCGATCTCCTCGAGCGAGACGACGTCGGCGCCGAGCCCGTTGATCGCCGCGACGATCTTGTCCTCCTGGCGCTTGAGGTTGACGGCGTTGGCCGCACCGCGCGCGTCGCAGTTGGTGTTGACCGCGATCGGATTGCCGTCGCGGTCGTTGTAGAACGAGCATCCCGAGACCTGATCACCGGTGGTGGTGAAGTAGTTGAGCACGTTGAAGGTCGCGAGCTTGAGGTCGCCGCCGACCTCCTCCGGTTTCGGGGTGCGGGTGTTCTCGAACGAAACCGGCAGCTGCGCCTCGGGCGTCTGCCCGGTGATGTGCTGGGTCGGTTGGAAGCCCCACACGTCGAAGCGGTAGTCGAGGATCACCGGCCTGGTGAAGGCGACCTTCGCACCCACGCGCACCGGCTTGGTCTTGGAGAGGTAGGGCAGCGGAATCGCCTTGTTGGCGGCCGATGCCGAAGGTCCGTAGTTGGTCGACGCGCCGTCGTCCAGGACGACGCCGCGCGCGGCGTTGTCCGCCACCACGTCCTGGTACGCCTGCGTGCCCGGCTTCGCCGCCTCCGTCGGGGTGATGAGCGGACTCGTGCCGGTGGCCAGGCCGACCGTTCCGTAAGCGTTGGTGGAGTAGGTGTTGCTGACCGTGTAGTCGCCCTGCGGCTCGATCAGCATGCCCTCGAGGCTCTCGCGCTGCGCTTCGTTCCGCGGGAACGCGACCTTGGCGGGCTGCGGCGGCGTGACCGACTCGGTCAGCTTCTCGACGGCGGCGGCGTTCGCGGGAAGGATCTGGGTCAACGTGCCGGGGGTGGTGGCGCTGCTCGCCCGGTATTCGGCGATCACGCCGGTGACCTTCACGTAGTCGCCGACCGCGACCGTGCCCGCGGCGTTGCCGCCGTAGGCGAAGATCCCGTCCGACGCGGTGTGCGCGGCGAGGTCGATGTCGCCGCCGGTGCCCGGGGTCTGGATGTAGAAGCCGTTGAAGCCGCCGGTCGCATAGCTCGCGGTGACGACGCCTCTGGTCGTGACCGTGTTGCCGACCTCGGGCGAGGTCGCTCCGGTGCCCTGGATCTCGGCGATGGTCTTCTCGGCGCCCGGCTCGGGATCGGTCGGATCCGTGGGGTCGGTGCCGCCGCCCGTCGAGGCCGAGTTCTGCGGGGTGATCGTCGCGGAGAGCGAGAAGTCGTTCCGGTTGTCATCGGTGTCGACGCCGTCGGTGCGGTTGTTCGACCGGACATCGGTGTTGCCCGAGGGGGCGGTCGCGACCGTCCCCTCGAAGGTGTTGGAGGTTCCGTAGCCGAGCAGGTCCACCACGTTCGCGTCGCCGACGACGCTGCCGGTCGGGATCGTGAGCGCGCTGGTGCCCACGGCGAGGAGTACCGTGCCGGTGGTGCCCGAGGGGTTCAGGCTGCCGGACGCGTCGGGAGCCGGCAGCGCCGCGCCGTTGGCTCCGTTCGAGCCCCCCTGGACGAGGTAGTAGCCCTTCGCCTTGATCGTCCCCGTCAGCGCGGTCACGCCGGTGGTGCTGCCGGACCCCGTCGCCGAGCGATACTGCAGCGACGTGCCGGTGAGGCTGATGTCGCGATCCGTCGTGTTGTAGAGCTCGACGAACTTGTTCGTATAGGCCGCGCCGGCGCTGCCGCCGCTGAGGTAGGCCTCGTTGATGACGACGCCATCCCACGCGGTCGCCGCATTGGCTGCCGTGGCCCCCGGGACGAGGCCGGTGACGGCGACGGCCAGGCCCGCGGCTGCGGCCAGCAGGCCCCTGCCGAACCTCGCCGAGAATGATTGCTCAGACATGTGAATCCTCATGCTCCCCTGATCGGTCGAGCGGCAGCGGAATCCGCGCACGCGAGGTCCAAGCTAGAGGCGCCGCGGAACCGTTCGGTGATCGTTCGGTGACGACCCGATTGCGGGGAGGAGAATAGGAGATGGCCGAGAGGCCAACGACAGGTGAAGCGCTCCGCTCAGGCGCGCGGCGCCCCGTCGAGGCGCTCGACCACGTCCAGCGCGTCCGCGGGCACGCCCGCCCCCGCCAGCACGCGCGCGTTGGCGCGCGGGCGGGTGCGGAGGCCGTCGCGCCATCCCCGGCGCAGGCAGTCGCGCAGCTGCGCACGATCCGCCGAGGCCCGCATCGTGCGCGCCCAGCGGCGCGCCGACGCGGCCTGGTACAGCAGCGACTCCCACCAGCGGAGCGCCCGGCTGAAGCGGAACACCCACAGCTTGTTGCGCACCTCGTAGTAGAAGCGCGGTCCGGGATCCTGGTCGCTCGATCCGCGGATCCTCGTCTTGTGCGTCACCACGGAGCCGGGCACGTAGAGGCCGCGGGCACCGCGCAGCAGACGCGCCGAGAACTCGAAGTCGTCGTTCCAGAGGAAGTAGTCGGCGATCGGCAGGCCCAGCTCGCGCACGCGGGCGGCTCGGAGGAACGCGGACACGAACGAGATGGAGCGGATCTCCATCGCACCGACCGCCGCCGCGCGCTCGCGCTCCGCGCGGCCGGCCCCGATCTTGGCCTTGGGCGTGTTCATCGGGTGGTCCTCGCCGTCGGTCCAGACCACGCGCGAACCCATCACCGCGAGGTTGTCGGGGCCGGTCTCGCGATAGCGCGCGTGCGCGGCGAGGGCGCCGGCGAGCGCCTCCGGCCCGGGCACCGTGTCGTCGTCCATCACCCACACCCAGTCGGTGCGCGGGTCGGCGACCGCCGCCGCGACGCCCACGGCGAAGCCGCCGGCGCCCCCGGTGTTCTCGGAGAGCCTGATGAGCCTCGCCCGCTCGCCCCAGTCCGCGAGCCGCTCCTCCGCGAACTCCGCCGAGCCGTCCTCGGAGGCGTTGTCGACCACGATCAGCCGATCCACCGGCCGCGTCTGCGCCGCCAGCGCCGCCAGCGCCTCGCCCAGCAGCGCCCGGCGGTTGTAGGCGACCATCACCGCGGTCACGCGCGCATCTGTACCCCGTTCAGTCACGTCAGCAAGTGTAGTGGCCGCACGGATCGGAGGTCGCGGCCGCAGCGCATCAGGATCCGCCGAGCCGATCCAGGATCGCCTGCTCGACGCGATCCCCGAAGCGGAGCGTCCAGGTTCGGGTGAGATGGTGCCGGTCGCGGTAGACGATCACGTTGCCGTCGACCACCGCGCAGGTCTCGCCCGGGCAGAGATCCTGGGCGACGTCGACGAAGTCGAAGCCCGCGAACTCGGAGAAGTCGTGCGGCTTCTCGTTCGCGTAGAAGTCCGATCGCGGCCGGGCGCACGCCTCGGGCCCCTCCGCCTCGATGCAGTCCGGGACGTCGAAGGCGAACCGCGGGTTCTCGCGGATGCCGACCACCGGGATCCCGGCGTCCGCGAGCACGCCGAAATACGAGCGGTAGCTCCTGCCGACGATGTCGGTGTCGCCGGACTTCCGCGTGGCGATCGTGACCACGAGATCCGGCGGCGAGTCGAGCAGCTCGTCGAGCACGGCCCGGGCCCAGACCGCGCAGGACGGGTCGGATCCCACCTGCCCCTCGTCGGGGTCGCCGAAGAGGCACGCGCTCTTCGTCATCGAGACCACCCTGGCATCGACCTGCTCGGCCGCCCGCCGCACCACGTCGATCCACTGGGCGGAGTGCGAACCGCCGACCACCGCGATGGTACGGGCGCCGTCGATCACGCCCGACTCGCAGGCGATCACCTCCTCGGCCCTGAGCCGCTGGTGGCAGCCGTTGCGGTACACGTCCGGCTGATCCTCCCGGATGAGGAGGAAGTCGGGCACCAGACGATCCACCGGGATGTCGCCGCCGATGACCGCCGTCTCCACCTCGTGCTGGGCCGCGCGCAGTTCCGCCTCCGACACCCGCTGCCAGGTGGCCAGGGCGGCGAAAGCCGGCGCGGCGACGAGCGCGACCGCGACCAGCGTCGCCACCGCGGAGGCGCCCAGGCGCTTCCAGTTGCGCAGCGGAAGCTCGACGAACCGCGTGGTCAGATAGGCCAGCACCGCCGAGAGCAGCAGGATGAGGAGACCGCCGAGGATCCCGACGTGCTCGCCGAAGCGGTACCGGTACATCACGAGGATGGGCCAGTGCCAGAGGTAGAAGGCGAAGGAGGCGTCGCCGAACCAGACCAGCGGCTTGGCCCGCAGCGGCCACGGCGCTCGCTCGCTGGCGGCGCTCACCATGATGAGGATCGCCGCGGCCACGGGGACGAGCGCGACCCAGCCGGGGAACAGCCGCGACACGTCGAGCAGGGCGCCGAGCGACACCAGCATGACGAGGCCGAGCCAGCCGAGCAGACCGGCGAGGCGCCGGTCCGCGAGCCCGCGCGTCATCACGAGGAAGAGGATCGCCCCCGCCAGGAACTCCCAGGCCCGCGCGGCCGTGTTGAAGTAGGCGGCCTCCTGATCCGCGGCCGTGTACCAGACGGAGAACGCGAACGACGCGGCGAAGGCCAGCCCGAGCAGCACGAGCGCGGTCGCCTTAACCGGCCAGCGGCGCCAGGCCGCGAGGCTCACCGCGAGCAGCAGCACGAGCGGAACCGCCAGGTAGAGCTGCACCTGCACCGAGAGCGCCCAGAACTGCTGGAACGGCGAGGCGCGGAGTCCCTGCTGCAGATAGTCGGCGTCGGAGGAGATGAGCAGCCAGTTCTCGAAGTGGAACAGGGCGGCGAAGCCGTGCGGGAGCGCGTATTCCCAGGCGTTGCGGGGCATGAAGAGGACGGCGGCGATCACCGTCCCGATGATCACCACGACGGCCGAGGGGGTGACCCGGCGCAGCGTGCGCATCCAGTAGGCGACCAGGCCGCCGACCCGCTCGCGCACGGTGCCCGCGACGCCCATACGCATCAGCGACTTGGCCGCGAAATACCCCGCCACCACGAAGAACACGTCCACTCCGCCGGAGACCCGGCTGAACCAGATGTGGTAGACGGCGACGAGCAGGGCCGCCAGGGTGCGGAGCCCCTGGACGCCCGCGAGATAGTCCGGCAGACGAGACGACTGGCGGTCCCCCGGAGGGAGCACCCCTGCGTACTGCGTGCGAGACATCGCCGCCCAGTCTAACGGTGCCGCCGTGCGGCGTCATCCCGAGGGGCCGGTCAGCGCTCCTCCGGCTGCGGCGAGGCCTCGGCCACGGCCTCGGTCACCATCCCGTAGATCTCCGAGTAGTCGGGCATCGCGGGATCGACCTCGGGCGGCGTCAGGTCGAGCGTCACGGGAGTGTGCTCCCGCGCCTTCGCCGCGAGGTCGACGAAGCGGCCCAGCATCGACTCGGGGATGTCCGTCTCGACCAGGCTCTTGCCCGCACCCGCCACCTCCTGGAAGCGGAGCAGCACGTTGCCCGGGTTCATCTGCGCGAGGATCGCGGCCTGCAGCTGTCGCTGCCGCTCCATCCGGGCGTAGTCCCCCGTCGCCGAGCCGTAGCGGGAGCGCGCGAACCAGAGCGCGTCGAAGCCGTCCAGGTGCTGCTCCCCCGGCTCGATGTAGCCCTCGACGCCGTTGCCCCACTGATCCCCGCCGATGGGCAGCCGCTCGTCCACCGTGACCGTCACGCCGCCCAGCGCGTCGATCAGCTTCTCGAAGCCCGCCATGTCGATCAGCACGAAGAACTGCACCTCCAGCCCGGTCGCCCCCGAGACGGCGTCCTTCGTCGCCTCGATGCCGGGCGAGGATCCGCTCGACTCGGCGTCGGGATAGAGCTCCGGCTGGAAGAACTCCACCTCCGCGTACACGCCGTTGAGGTAGCAGTTGCCCACGTTGCAGCCGTTGTCGATCCCGAAACCGCTCGGATGCAGCTCGTGCATCGGCGAGTCCTCCGGGAACGGCATGTTCTCGAGCTCCCGGGGCAGCCCGATGATGGCGGACTGGCCGGTCTCGGCGTCGACGCTGACGAGCGAGATGCTGTCGGGGCGCAGACCCTCGCGATCCTCCCCCGCGTCGGCGCCGAGGAGCAGTATGTTGTAGCGCCCGTCCACCGGATCCACCGCGGGCGCGCCGTCGCCGAAGATGTCGCTGATCGCCCCCCGGGCCGCGCCCACCGTCATCGTCGCCCAGGCGGCCCCGGCCACCGGCACGAGCGTGAGCAGCACCGACAGCATCGCGACGGGCACCCGCCACCCCGGAGACAGCCGCACCAGCCTCGCGAGGCGCAGCGTATCGAAGCCGATCACGAGCCAGAGCACCGCGTAGCCGACGATCAGCGCCTGCACCGCGAGCAGTGCGATCGGATTGGTGAACACGGTCAGGGTGAGCTCGCGCGCCCAGAGGAACCCCGCGAGCGCCAGCAGCAGACCCAGGACCAGGACGATGGTCGCGGCGACGCCGAACCGCCCCAGCCTCCTGCTGCCCGCCAGCAGCTGGGCGCTGCCGGGGAGCAGGAAGCCGAGCAGCACGAGCCAGCGCGCCCGCTTGTTCATGAGCGGGGGCGAATCGGAGTCGGGGTGGCGCAGCGGGCGCTCGAGGTCGACGCTCACGAGGCGTACCCCCTCGGATTCGCCGATTGCCACGCCCAGACGTCGCGGCAGGCCTCGGCGAGGCTCCGCCTGGTCCTCCATCCGAGCTCTGCGTTCGCCTTCGACGGATCCGCGACGGTCTCGGCCACGTCTCCGGGCCGCGGCGGAGCGATCCGGTACGGGATCGTGCGCCCGGAGGCCGCCTCGAACGCCCGGATCACCTCGAGCACGCTGGAGCCGGAGCCGGAGCCCAGATTGTAGACCTCGACGCCGGGCGTCAGCCCCTCCAGCGCGGCGACGTGCCCCTCGGCCAGATCCATCACGTGGATGTAGTCGCGCACGCCGGTGCCGTCCGGCGTCGGATAGCCGTCGCCGAACACGCTGAGCTCCTCCCTGACCCCCACGGCCACCTGCGCGATGAACGGCATGAGGTTGCCCGGGATCCCGGAGGGATCCTCGCCGATCCGGCCGGAGGCGTGAGCTCCCACCGGGTTGAAGTAGCGGAGGAGCACCGCCTCGAGCTCCGGCCTCGCCGCCTGGACGTCGCGGATGATCTGCTCGTTCATCGCCTTCGAACGGCCGTAGGGATTGGCGAGGCCGACCCCGACCGGATGCCGCTCGTCCTGCGGGACGTACTGCGGAAGACCGTAGACGGTCGCGCTCGAGCTGAACACGAGCTTCGTCACGGATCGCTCCTCCAGCAGATCGAGGAGGTTCAACGTCGACGCGACGTTGACGCGATAGTACCGGCCCGGCTGGGCCACCGACTCGCCCACGGCCTTGAGCCCCGCGAGATGGACGGCCGCCTCGAACTCCGCGCGCTCCCCCGCCGCGGCGAGCGCGGCCGATGTCGCAGCGCGATCCGACAGATCCGCCTCCACCACGACGATCCCGGCGCCGGTGAGCTCCTCGATCCTGCGCACCGCCTCGATGCTGCTGTTCGAGAAGTCGTCGAGCACCACGACCTCGTGCCCGCTCTCGAGGAGGGCCAGTCCCGTGTGGGAGCCGATGTACCCGGCCCCGCCGGTGAGGAGTACGCGCATGCACACCAGAGTATGGGGGCGGGGCTGTGCCCGGACTGAAACCCGCCGATGTCAGCGCCGATCCGCACACGCGCCCGACGCGGGCGACGGGGCCGGTCTCGGGGAACCCGCAGTCTCGGAACCTGAGAGTTTCGTAGTATTGGTCTATTCGGATCGGCAGACACTGAGGAGGATCGTGGCCACGCTCACCCTCATCGGAGAACCGTTCGCGGACGCCGACGCGGCGGCGCACGCCGAAGCGACCCACGAGCTGACGCGGGCCGTCGCCGCGACCGCGCCCCGCGGCTGCAGCGCGCGCCTGCTGATCGCCGCCGAGCACGAGACGCCCCTCTTCTCCTCCGCCCGCGTGCGCGTGGAGAAGCTCCCCCTCCGGGCGGCGACCCTGCCGTTCCTGTGGCGGACGAGCCTCACCGCCCGGCCGCTCGACGGCGAGTTCGTGCACGCGCTGACCCCGCTGGTGCCGCTGCGCGCACGCGGCGATCACGACGGCTCGCAGACCTCCGTCACCATCCCGCACGCGCTCGGCTGGCTCGCGCCCGAGGCGATGGGCGCGTCCCTCGCGCGGCAGTACCGGAGCTTCGTGAAGCGCGCCGTCAAATACGCCGACGTGCTGGTCACCCCCACCCACGCGACCGCGACGGCCCTGCAGGAGCGCTTCGGAGGCGGCCTCGCCGTGCAGGTGGTCCCCGTCGCCGCGCCCTCCGGATACCTGCGCCCCGCCGACGCCGACGCGCGCCGCGCGACGCTCGGACTGCCCGAGCGGTACCTCGCGACCACCGCGACGGCCGACGCGACCGGCCGGCTCCAGTGGCTGTTCGACGCGCTGCTGGCCGACGAGTCGCTGCCACCGCTCGTCGTGCTCTCGGGCTCCGTGCCCTGCGCCGTGGCCGAGGGCGAGAACGAGAGCGCTGGCGATGGCGCACCGGCGGACACGGCGCGAGCCGGCGCGGAGCGGTCGGGCGCCGCAGCCGCGAACGGCGCCGCGTCTGGCGAGCCCGCCAAGCCGAGCGGGCCGCGAGACGCCGATGCCGGCCCGGCCGTCCCCGAGGCGCTGCGCCACCGCGTCCGCATCGTGCGACCGCGAGAGGTGGCGGACATCGGGACCGTGCTCTCGGGCGCGACGCTGCTCGCGCTGCCCCAGGCGCTCCTCGGCGCCGGCTACGAGGTGCTCGGCGCGCTCGAAGCGAATGTCCCGGTGCTGCACGCCGACTGCCCGGTGGCCGCGGAGCTCTCGCTCGACGCGGGGGTCCCGGCGCCCGACGCGGCGGCGTTCGCGCACGAACTCTCCCGGCTGATCCGCGACGACGCCGAGCGGGCGCGGCTCGGCGTGCTCGCCGGCGATCGCAGCCGCAGCTTCAGCTGGACGAGCACCGCGATGTCGCTGTGGGAGCTGCACGCGAACATCTAGCGCCCCGCGCCGCAGATCCGTTTCCTGAATCGCGTGCGGAGTCGGCGCATCGCGAGGCGAAGCGGCGAAGGCCTGCCGCTGGCACGTCGAGCGCGTGCGCCGCCGCGAGGCGTCGGGCGCGGGAGCGCCCGCGAGTCGCCTCGCAACGCGATGCCGTGCTGTCGTGCAACCGCGCAGCGCGCGGGCCGGGGAGCGCGTTCAAGGCGCGGGACACTCGTCCGCGCGTCGACGGGGAGGGGTCCGGGCGCGCTCTGCTCAGGACTCGGCGACGCGCGCCTGCAGTGCGCGGTTCTTCTCCTCGACGAGCTCCTCGAGGCCCGCGGCGTAGGCCGCGAGCGCCTCGGCCAGCGCCGGGTCCTGCGCGCCGAGGATCCGCGCGGCCAGGAGCCCCGCGTTCTTGGCGCCCCCGATGCTCACGGTGGCGACGGGGATGCCGCCGGGCATCTGGACGATCGAGAGCAGCGAGTCGAGTCCGTCGAGCCTGGCGAGGGGCACCGGCACGCCGATCACGGGGAGCGTGGTCATCGACGCGACCATGCCCGGCAGGTGGGCCGCCCCGCCGGCCCCCGCGATGATGACCCCGAGCCCTCGGCCGGCCGCCTCGCGCGCGTACGCGACCATCTTGTCCGGGGTGCGGTGCGCGCTGACCACCTCGACCTCGTGCGGGATGCCGAACTCGCGCAGCACCTGCACCGCGTCGCTCATCACCGCGAAGTCGCTGTCGCTGCCCATGATCACGCCGACGCGCGCGGCGCGCGCTCCCTGCTCGCTCATGCCTCGATCCTACCCCGCACCCCTCCCCGCCTTCCCCCGCGCTCGCCTCCGCCCCGCGCCGCTCCCCAGCCTCCCGCTCGCCTGCGCCCCGCGCGCTCCCCGCCTCCCGCGCCCCGCCCCGCGCCCCGCCGCTCCTCAGCCTCCCGAGCCCCGCCCTCGCGCTCTCCTCCACCCCGCGCTGCTCCCCAGCCTCCCGCGCCACCATTGGACGCGAAGTGCCCTTTCAGCGGCCGCGAAGGGGCACTTCGCGTCCACTCGATGGGTGACGGGAGACAGGGAAGAGGGAGAAGGAGGGAAGGGAAGGGAAGGGAAGGGAAGGAAGGAAGGAAGGAAGGAAGGCGGGGGACGCGCGGCGGCGGGGCATCCGCCGAACGAGAAAGGGACTGGAGGATCAGTCGAAGAGCGCGGCGGCGGCGCGCGCCTCGGCGAGCACCGCGGCGGGATCCTCACCCGTCACCGTGACGTGCCCGACCTTGCGGCCCGGGCGCGGCAGCTTGTCATAGCTGTGCACCTTGGCCCGGGGATGGGCGGCCAGCGCCTCCGCGTAGCGCACCGGCATGGGGCCCTCCGTCGGGCCGCCCAGCACGTTGATCATCACGGCCGCGGGCGCGGTCATCGCCGTGTCGCCCAGCGGCAGGTCGGCGACGGCGCGCAGATGCTGCTCGAACTGGCTCGTCACGGAACCCTCGATCGAGAAGTGGCCGGAGTTGTGGGGTCGCATCGCGAGCTCGTTCACCAGCACGCGGCCGTCCCGCGTCTCGAACATCTCCACGGCGAGCACGCCGGTCGCTCCGACGCCCTCGGCGATCGCCCGGGCGATGCGCTCCGCCTCGTCGGCGGTCGCCGGATCGTCGAAGGGGGCCGGAGCGATCACCTCGGCGCAGACGCCGTCGCGCTGCACGGTCTCGACGAGGGGCCAGGCGCGGGTCTCGCCGGAGGGGCGGCGCGCGACGAGCTGCGCGAGCTCCCGGGTGAAGTCGACCAGCTCCTCGACGAGCAGGTGCCCGCCGCGCCCGTCCTCGGCGAGCGCCGTGAACCAGTCGCGCACCTCGTCGGCGCGCGAGACCACCCGCACCCCCTTGCCGTCGTAGCCGCCGCGCGCCGTCTTGACGACCGCGCGGCCGCCGTGCGCCTCCACGAACTCCTGCAGCTCGCGCTCGTCGGCGACCGCAGCCCAGGCGGGCACCGGCACGCCGAGCGCGTCGAGCCGCTGCCGCATCAGGATCTTGTCCTGCGCGTACTGCAGCGCGTCGGGGCGCGGGTGCACGGCGACGCCGCGCGCCTCGAGTTCGCGCAGGATCGGCTGCGGCACGTGCTCGTGGTCGAAGGTGACGACGTCGACGGTCTCGGCGAAGGCGTACACGGTCTCGGGGTCGCGGTAGTCGCCGACCGCGTCGGCCGCGCGCTCCGCGCTCATCCCCGCGCTCTCGGCGAGCACGCCGATGCGCAATCCGAGGTGGATCGCCGGCGGCACCATCATGCGGGCGAGCTGCCCGCCGCCGATGACGCCCACTCGGATGATGCCGTTCTCGCCTGCAGCCATGCCCTCCATTCTGTCGTACCTCGCTGCGCGGCGCGGGGATCCCCGCCCCGCGCCCGCGACTCGGGCCGGAGATTCGCGCTCCGACGGCGGGATCCAACGGCCGAGGCCTGTCCGGGCGGAGAGGTCTGCCGGGAGCTGCGGCGCGACCCTACGCATAGTTGACGAGAATCAACCATATGGGTATAGTTGACGACGATCAACTTTCGCGCGGGCGGAGACCGCTGCCGCGTCCGGCCGACGCACCGGCCGAGACCGCTCCGCGCGCCCGTGCTCGACCCCGACTCGACGAAGGATCCCCTCCCGCAGATGCCACGCACCGCACCCGACCGCACCACCGCACCCGACCCGACCAAGCCGTCCCGCACGACGCCGACGCCGGGCGCGACCGCCGCCGCACCCGCGGCCAGGGGCGGCTCCTCCCAGCCCACCGGCGAGCTGCTGCAGGGCCGCGCCAAGACCCTCGCGCTCACGGGCATCTTCATGAGCATGTTCGTGTCGATGCTGGCGATGAGCGTGGTCGGCACCTCGATGCCGATCATCATGGCCGATCTCGGCGGCACGCAATCCGCGTTCACCTGGGTGGTGATCGCGACCTCCCTCTCCTCGGCGATCTCGACACCCATCTGGGGCAAGCTCGCCGACCTCACCAGCAAGAAGATGCTGCTGCAGACCGCGCTCGTCGTCTTCACCGTCGGGTCGATGCTGGCCGGCACCGCGCAGGATCCCAGCTGGCTGATCGCGTTCCGCATCATCCAGGGGATCGGCGTCGGCGGGCTCGGGGCGCTCGGCCAGATCGTGCTGGCCGAGGTGGTGAGCCCGCTCGAGCGCGGCAAGTACATGGGCATGATGGGCGCGATCATGGCGGTCGCGACCGTGGGCGGCCCGCTCATCGGCGGGCTCTTCACCGACACCCTGGGGTGGCGCTGGAACTTCTACGTCGCCGTCCCGGTCGCGGTGGCCGCCATCGTCATGCTGCAGCTCACCCTGCGGCTGCCCACGCTGAAGCGCCGGATCCGGGTGGACTACGCGGGCGCGGTCCTGATCTCCGCCGGCTTCTCGAGCCTGCTGATATGGGTGACGATGGCCGGCTCGTCCTTCGACTGGTGGTCGTGGCAGACGGCGCTCATGGTCGGCGCCGGCGTCGTGCTCCTCGGGGCCGCGATCCTCGTGGAGCTGCGGGTCGAGGAGCCCCTGCTCCCCCTGACCCTGTTCGCGAACCGCACCTTCACGCTCTCGGTGCTCGCGAGCCTCGCCGTCGGCGTCGCGATGTTCGCGACCATGGTCTACCTCGGCCAGTACATGCAGCTCGCTCGCGGCCGCTCGGTCATCGAGGCGAGCCTGCTCACCCTGCCCATGGTGGCGGGCACCCTCGTCTCCTCGACGGTGGTCGGCCAGCTCATCACCCGCACCGGCAGGTGGAAGGGCTACATGGTGGCCGGATCCTTCGCGCTGCTCGCGGGCCTGCTCATGCTGGGACAGCTGCGCTACGACACCGCCTACTGGTACGTGGGGGCTGCCATGCTGATCCTCGGCTGCGGCATCGGCATGACCATGCAGAACCTCGTCCTGGTCGTGCAGAACACGGTGGCGCCCACGCAGATGGGCGCCGCGAGTTCGGCGGTCACCTTCTTCCGCACCCTCGCGGGCAGCGCCGGCATGTCGGTGATGGGGACCCTGCTGGCGCACAAGGTCGAGGACTTCATCGGGGAGGGGCTCGCGGAGCTCGCGCGCACCGATCCCGCCGCCGCGGCCGGCGCCGACCGTCTCGCCGGCGGCGCCATCCCGAAGCTCTCCGAGCTGCCCGAGGCGCTGAGGATCGTGGTCGAAGCGGCGTACGGGCACGCCATCGGAGACGTCTTCTTCGTGGTCGCTCCGCTCGGGATCCTCGCGATCATCGCGATCGCACTGCTGCCGAACACCCCCCTCGGCACGAAGAACAACGCTCAGCGCCTCGCGGATCTGCAGGCGGGCGGATCGGGCCCGGCGCAGCCGGGAGCCGCGGTGTCATGAGCCCGCCGCGCACGAGGGAAGGGCTCCCAGGATGACGCACGACCCGAACGAGGCGACGGGGATCCCCGGGATCATCGGCGAGTTCTCGCAGGCGTTCGCCTTCGCACGGGTTCGCTGGGCCCGCTACGCGGAGGAGATCCACGCCGATCTCAGCGGCGTGGACATGATGACGCTGCAGGTGATCCAGCGCAAAGGGCCGCTCACGGCTACGCAGCTGCGGCAGCTCCAGCACACCGACAAGGCGGTGGTGAGCCGGCAGCTGAGCAAGCTGCGACGGCTCGGCCTCGTGGTCGCCGAGCCCTCGGCCGAGGATCGCCGCGCCGCGCTGCTGACGACCACTCCCGAGGCCCGTGAGCGGCTTCACGAGCTCCACCGCCGGATCGCCGAGGACTACCGCAGGCGCTTCGCGGAGTGGAGCGAGGAGGATCTCGGTCTGCTGCGCGAACTGCTGCGGCGCTTCAACGCCTCGGGGTGAGCCGTCAGTTCGAGCAGGCCAGCAGCAGTGCCTCCTCGCTCAGATCCTCGCGCAGGATCTCGGCGTCGACCTCCCCGTCCACCATGACGATCACCCGGTGGCAGATCTCGACGAGCTGCTCGTGATCGCCCGACACCACGACCACGGCGGCCCCGTTCCTGGCCCGCTCCACGACGCGCTCGAGCAGTTCGTGCCCGGCCGCCGGGTCGACGCCCTGCGTCGGCTCGTGCACGATGAACACGCGCGGGTCGAGCTGGTCCCACTTCGCGAAGACGACCTTCTGCTGGTTGCCGCCGCTGAAGGAGGCCATGGTCCGCTCCGGATCGGCCGGGTGCAGGCGCACCTCCCGCAGCCGCTCGCGCGCGTACTCGGCCTCCGCGCGGCCCCGCAGCCGCCCCGCGCGGAAGAAGCGCGGGAGCAGCGGAAGGGTCAGATTCTCCCGGGCGGTGCCCTCCGCCCAGCAGCCGTCGCGCAGGCGGTCGGCCGGAAGGCGGCCCACACCGGCCCGGATCGCGTCGGCGGGATGCCGGAAGCGCCGCTCCGCCCCGTCGATCTCGAGCGACCCGGAGACGGGGGCGATCTCCCCGGCGAGCAGCGCGGGGATGGTCTCGTGCCCCATGCCCAGCAATCCCGTGATCCCCACGATCTCACCCTCGCGCACCTCGAGCGAGAGCCGGGACACTGCCCCGCCGCCGAGCTCCCTGGCGCGCAGCACCACGCCGCTTCCCGCGAGCTCGGGCGGATCGGGGAAGAAGTTCGCCACCCTCGCGCCGAGCATGTGCTGCACGACGAGACCGTGATCGAGCTCGTCGATCGGGCCGGTGTGGGCGACGCGCCCGCCGCGGAGGATCGTCGCCCGGTCGCAGGCGGCGAACACCTCCTTGAGCCGGTGTCCGATGAAGACGACCCCGGCCCCGGTCGCGGCGATCCTGCGCATGAGCGCGAGCACGACCTCGGCCTCCGCGCGCCCGAGCGTCGCCGTCGGCTCGTCGAGGATGAAGACGCGCCCGCCGTGCTCCGCCTCGAGCACGTGCAGCGCGCGCACCACCGCGAGCATCGCGATGTCGGCGGCGCTCAGCTCGGCCACCTTGGCGTGCAGCGGGACGTGAAGCCCCAACTGCCGGAAGAGCTCCTCGTATCCCGCCGCCTCCGCCGCCACGCGCACCGGCCCGAGCAGCCGCGCTCCGTAGCTGGTGCTGGCGCCGAGATTCTCCAGCACGGTCATCCCGGGCACGAAACCCGCGTCCTGATGCACCACCGCGATCCCGTGTGCGCCGGGGTCGCGCACGGGCAGATCCAGTTCGCGCCCGAAGGTCGACACCGTCCCCGCCGCCGGGGTGTGCACGCCGGTCAGGCACTTCACGAGCGTGCTCTTGCCCGATCCGTTGAGGCCGAGCAGCGCGTGGACCTCGCCGGGCCGCACGCGCAGCGAGACCTCGTCGAGCACGGTCACGCCGTCGAAGCGCATCGTCAGGCGCGAGACGTCGAGAGCGGCCTCGGGAGCGGTCATGACGCCCGCCTCCTCCGACGGTCGGCGATCTTCGCCGCCGTGACCGCGACCATCAGCGCGACGCCGTAGAAGACGTTGGTGACCCAGGTCGGGGCGCCGAGCACCTGCAGGCCGGTGATGCCGACGATCAGGAGGTACACCGCGATCAGCGTGCCGAACGCGTTGAAGCGCCCGAGGACCATCGCCGTCGTGCCGAGGAAGGCCGCTGCCAGCGGCTGCAGCATGAACTGCGCTCCGACGCCGGGGTCGACCGAGCCGAACCAGCCGAGGAACACCTGGCCGACCAGCGCGGCCAGCACGCCCGAGGCCAGATAGGCCCCCACGCGGATGCGCTCGACCCGGATCCCCGCGAGTCGGGCCGCCGCCGGATTGCCGCCGATGAAGAGCAGATATCGCCCGAGCGGCGTCTTCTCGTAGACGTACCAGAGCACGACGGCGAGCCCCCAGGCGAACCAGGCCGCCGCGGGGATGCCGAGGATGGGCGCGCGCACCACCCCGACGAGCTCGGCGGGGGCGCCGGAGATGATGCTGGACCCGGTGACGAAGTAGCAGAACCCCGCCAGCGCGGAGTAGGAGCCGAGCGTCGTGACGAAGGAGTCGACCCCCACCCTGACCACCAGGAAGGCGTTCAGCGCGCCGACGGCGAGCCCGAGCAGCAGCGCGACGAGCATGCTCGCGAACAGCGGAAGACCGGCTTTCGAGAGCACGATCGTGACGGCCGCGCTCGCCACCATGGTCTGGGCGATCGAGAGGTCGAAGCCGCCGCTGCGCAGCACGACCGTGGCGACGAGCGCCAGGAGCAGGATGATCGACTGCGAGTTCAGCATCCCGGCGATGAGCCCCCAGGAGCGGAACTGCGGGATCGCGGCCAGGCAGAGGAGGAAGAGCCCCAGCAGGATCAGGACGAGCACCCAGTTCGCCGGGTTCCATCTCCTCCTGCCGCTCGGCGGCGGAGCCTCGGCGGCCTGCGCCGCAGCGGTCGGTGCGTGCGTCTGTTCGGTCGACATGTCGGGACCCCTCCTCGTGCCCGGATCGGCGGCGCGCGCCGCTCAGCCCTGCCAGGCGTCGATGAACGCGGACTGGAAGTCGACGTACTCCGGCGAGACCGAGGCGAGGCTCCCGTCGCCCACGTTCTCCCGGGTGACCAGCCTGGTGGGGATCACGTAGCCCGGGGAGGGCTCGCCGAGGATGGCCCGCGCGACCTCGTCGAACGCCGCCCAGCCGATCCATCCGGAGGGCGCCATCGCGAGCGTGCCCTGCTGATCGGTGCCCTCGGAGATGAGCTGGAGGCTCTCCGTGATGCCGTCGTGGGCGAACACCGTGATCGGACGCCCGGCGGTGGCCACCACGGGCGAGACGAGGGGGATCGCGCTGTCCCACACGGGGACCACGTAGTCGATGTCGGGATTGGTCTGCAGCTTGGTCTGCAGCTGGTTGCCGAGATCATTGGCGATGTTCGCCGGGTCGAGGTCGATGACCTCGACCCCGCACGCCTCGGCGCAGAACTCCTCGGTGGCCGCCTCGAAGCCCTTCGTGGCGAGATCCCAGACGTGGACGGGGCTCGACTGGATCACCACCGAGTTCGCGGTGCAGCCGGAGTCGGCGAGCACCCACTTGGCCATCAGCTCGCCGTCCGCGGTGTAGTCGGCCGTGAGGTTGCCGAAGGTCCCGGCCTCCACCGGCTCATCCGGGTCGCCGTTGAGGGTGCTCAGCACTCGGATGCCCGCCGCCTCCGCCGCCTTGAGGTCCTCGGCGACCACCGACGGCTGGATCGCCATGAGGATGATGCCGTCGGCACCCTGGGCGATCGCCTGGTTGATGCCCTCGCTGTAGCGGCTGGTCGAGTTCTGACCGTCGAACACGGTCACGTCGACGCCGGCCGCCTCGCCCGCCTCCTCGACCCCGGCGGCCATCTCCGTCGAGAACTGATTGTGGCTGTTGGTGAGGTGCCAGATGCTCGAGCCCGCGAGGGAGTCCAGATCGAGCGGGGACTCGGGCGCGACGAGCGCGCTCGGCTGCAACCCCTCGTCGACGGCCGGCTGCACCTGGGCGAGGCAGTCCTGGTCGCCCCCGGCGGCGGTGCCGCCCGGCTCCTCATCGGCCTCCCCCGACGTGCATCCGCTGAACGTCAGCGCGATGGCCGCGGCCCCGGCCATCGCTGCGACGACACCCTTGGGTGCGTTTCGAATCTGCATGCGCTCTCTCCTTGCCTCGTTGCATCGGGTGCGCGGCACGCTGGGCCGCGCTGAACCCGAGTGAAGCGGAGAATGCGGAGGATCGGAATGCCGCCGGCGAAGAATCAACCGAAGGAATGAGGCGGATCTCATCCCTTTGGCAAGCCGATGGGACGATGCGCGCCGACCGCCGGGGAGCAAGCATGGTTCCAGGTCCGAACGGAGCGGTTCAGCAGCTTCGGGCGGGCTGCTTCAACGGTCGGAGCGAAGCCGTCCGATCGCAGACGACACCGAGACGAGGATCGCATATGGCATATCGAGTATCCGTGGACACCGGCGGCACCTTCACCGACGTCGTCGTCGCCGATGACGAGGGCGCCCTGCACATCGGCAAGGCGCTCACCACCTACCGGCGGGCCTTCGAGGGCATCGAGCAGGCGCTGCAGCAGATCTCGGCCGAGCTGGGCCTGACGGTGCGGGATCTGCTCGCCGCCTCCTCCCATTTCGCCTACGGCACGACCCGGTCGACCAACGCGATCGTCGAGAACAAGACCGCCCGGACGGCGTTCTTCACGACCGAGGGCTTCCCCGACATCCTGCTGCTCCGCGAGGGCGGCCGGCTCGGCGGGGCGTTCTCGCCGCGCGAGTATACTCCGCCCTACGTGCCCCGCTATCTGAGCTACGAGATCGGCGGACGCATCGACAGCGACGGCGACGTGCACCGCCCGCTCGACGAGCAGAGCGTCATCGCCGCGATCGAGGGCGCTCGGGCGCAGGGCGCGGAGGCCGTCGCCGTCACCCTGCTCTGGTCGACGGTCAACCCCGAGCATGAACTGCGGGTCGGGGAGCTGCTCGAGGAGCGCTTCCCCGAGGCCAGCTACACGCTGAGCCACCAGCTCAACCCGATCGTGCGCGAGTACCGCCGGGCCTCGTCCACCGCCATCGACGCCTCGCTGAAGCCCCTCATGCAGCAGTTCCTCGGCGAGCTCGCCGAGGATCTCGACGCGGCCGGCTTCGCGGGCCGCCTCCTGCTCTCGACCAGTTTCGGCGGGTCCTGGCCGCTCACCCGGATGGTGGACCGCCCGATCTACAGCGTCGGCTCCGGACCGTCCATGGCTCCGATCGCCGCGTTGGAGGCGGGCCGGTCGACCCTCGGCGAGAGCGCCCCCGACCTCATCGTCTGCGACACCGGAGGCACCACCTTCGACGTCGGCCTGGTCAGCTCGGGAAACATCCACTACAGCGTCGACACCTGGCTCGGGGAGAAGTGGACCGGGCACATCACCGGCACCAAGTCCGTCGACGTCCGCTCGATCGGCGCGGGCGGCGGATCCATCATCAGCGTCGACGAGGGGGGCCTCGTGCGGGTCGGCCCCGAGAGCGCCGGGGCGGACCCGGGCCCGGCCTGCTACGGGCGGGGCGGGGGACTGCCGACCGTGACCGACGCCGCGCTCGTCCTCGGCTACTTCGATCCGGAGGGGTTCATCGGGGGCAAGCTCGCCCTCGACGTCGAAGCCGCGCGCACCGCGATCGAGCCGGTGGCGCGCCGCCTGGGTCTCGGCGTCGAGCAGGCGGCCAAGGGCGCCCTCGTCATCGCGACCCAGAACATCGTCTCGGCGATCCGGGAGATGACGATCTCGCAGGGGCTCGACCCGCGCGGCCTGACCATCGTCGCCGGGGGCGGTGCGAGCGGCGTGAACATCGTCCAGATCGCCCGCGAGCTCGGCGTCGGGCGCGTCGTGCTCCCGCGCACGGCGGGCGCGCTCTCCGCGGCGGGGGCGTTGAACGCCGATGTCATCAGCGACTTCGCGGCGAGCTGCTTCACGCCGGCCGCGGCGTTCGACTTCGCGGGGGTGCGCAGCGCGATCGAGGATCTCGATGCGCAGGGCGCCGAGTTCCTCGACGAGATCGCCGGCCTCGAGCCCAACGCGGTGCGGCGGCGCTACTCCGTCGATGCGAGGTACCCCGGCCAGGTGTGGGAGCTCGAGGTGGAGGTGCCGCCGGGGGGCCTGGCGGACGAGGCGGCGCTGCGCGAGCTCGAAGCGGCCTTCCACGCCGAGCACCTGCGCGTCTTCCAGGTGAACGATCCGAGCCAGCGGCCGGAGTTCCTCGTCTGGAAGGAGCGCGTCACCGCCGAGCTCGACCGCCCGAGGGTCGCACTCCGCGAGGCCGGCGGAGCGGCGCCCGCGCCGGTGCGGGTGCGAGAGGTGGGGTTCGCGATGGGCAACCGCGCGGACACGCCCATCTACCGCGGCGAGCACCTCGCCGCGGGTGCGCGCATCGAGGGGCCGGGGATCGTGCTCGAGCCGACCACCACGCTGGTGCTCGACCCCGGGGCCGAACTCGTCGTCGCCGACAGCGGCGACTACATCATCAACGTTGGAGTGAACGAGACCGTGAGCGAGCTCGCGGACACGAAGGAGGCTGCGCGATGAGCACCGACCCGATTCTCATGGCCGTCATCTCGAATCGCCTGGACAGCATCGTCCGGGAGATGGAGAACACCCTGCTGCGCACCGGCCGCAGCGGCGTGCTCAACATGGCCCGCGACTTCTCGTGCGCCATCACCACCGGCGAGAACGAGCTGCTCTCCTCGGCCGAGGGCCTGCCCTGCCACATCTTCGGCGCCCACCTGATGACCGATGCGATGACCTCGCTGCATCCGGATCTCGCCGACGGCGACGCCTTCCTCCACAACGACCCCTACCGGGGCAACTCCCACGCGGCGGACCACACCATCCTGGTGCCCGTGTTCTTCGAGGGCGAGCACATGTTCACCGCGCTGGCCAAGGCGCATCAGGCCGACATCGGCAACTCCGAGCCGACGACCTACATGCCGTTCGCGAAGGACGTGTACCAGGAGGGAGCGCTCATCTTCCCCTGCGTGCGCATCCAGAGGGATCGCGAGGACGTGGCGGACATCATCCGCATGTGCCGCTCGCGCATCCGGGTGCCGGATCAGTGGTACGGCGACTACCTCGCGATGGTCGGGGCGGCCCGCGTCGCCGAGGCCAGGCTCAAGGAGCTCTGCGACCGCTACGGACGAGCGGTCGTGAAGGAGTTCATCGCCGACTGGCTCGACTACTCCGAGCAGCGCATGATCCAGGCCATCTCCGAGCTGCCGAGCGGCTCGGCCCTCGGCTTCGGCCGCCACGACCCGGTCGAGGGGATCCTCCCCGACGGCATCGAGATCACGGTGAAGATCGAGGTCGACTCCGCGGCGGGCCGGATCGGCGTCGACCTGACGGAGAACATCGACTGCATCCCCGCGGGGGTCAACGAGTCGGAGGCCTGCACGGTCAGCAACGTCATGGCGGGGGTGTTCAACTCGCTGCGACCGGGCGTGCCGGCCAACTCCGGCGCGTTCCGGCGGCTCGATCTCACCCTTCGCGAGAACTGCATCGTGGGCACGCCGAGGTTCCCCCACTCCACCTCCGTGGCGACGACCAACGTGGGCGACCGGCTCACGGTGACCACGCAGAAGGCCATGGCCGACGCCTGGGCCGGGTTCGGCGCGGCGGAGGGGGCGACGGGTCTCGGACCCGGGTTCTCGGTCGTCTCCGGCGTCGACCGGCGCTTCGACGGCGAGCCCTACGTCAACCAGGTGTTCCTCGGATCCCAGGGCGGACCGGCCCACGCCGAGATCGACGGCTGGGTCACCTACGGACTCGCGGTGGCCGCCGGGCTCATGTTCCGGGACAGCATCGAGCTGGCCGAGCTGAAGTACCCGTTCCGCGTCGGCGAGCTGCGCATCCGCCGGGATTCGGAGGGTGCGGGGCGCCGACGCGGCGCCCCCGGCGCGACCGTGCGGTTCGGCCCGAAATGGGATCCGATGGAGGCGGCCTACGTCACCGACTGCGTCGTGTTCCCGCCGCGCGGCACCCAGAACGGGCTCGATGCCGCCGGCAGCCGGGCCTTCATGCGCGACGCCGCGGGCGCCGAGCAGGCGATCGCGCCGCTCGGCTCGCTCACGCTGCAGCCGGGCGAGGAGATCGGCCAGCACTCGACGGGCGGCGGAGGGTACGGCGCCCCGTTCGAGCGCGAGCCGGAGCGGGTCCGCGCCGACGTGCTCGCCGGCTTCGTCTCGTTCGACCGGGCGCGCGAGGTCTACGGCGTCGCCTTCGAGGAGGAGGAGCTCCACGTCGGACTGCGCGTGGACGAGGCGGAGACGGCGCAGCTGCGGGCGGGCGGTCCGCGGCGCTGAGAACCGCCGGTGGCTCCCCGGGCACGGCCCCGGGGAGCTACCCTATTGGGGATGACACAGGTGTTCACTGGAGCGGAGCAGGGGCTCGCCCTGGAGGTGCTCAACCTCGCCACCACGCCGATCGCCGTCTTCGAGCTGCGGGACGACGATGAGAACCGCCTGCGCTTCGTCGCCGGCAATCGGCGGTTCGCCGAGATCTTCGACGACAGCAGGCTTCGCAGCGGCCGCTCCATCCCTCGTCTTCTCGACAGCATCACCCGGGTCGTGGCGCGGATGTCGGCCTCCGATGAGCCGGCGTCGGTCGTGGTGCCGGACGAGGCGGGCACCGGCTACCTGCGCATCGTGCTGCAGATGCCGGAGCGCGACGAATCATCGGGACCGAGGCGGATCGTGGCCGAGTTCCAGCGACTCGACGAGAACGAGTCGGACTGGCAGGATCTGCGCTCCCAGGTGCGGCAGCTGCAGGACCTGGCGGACAACTCGACCGCGCTCATGTACGTGAAGAACCCCCGCGGGGAGTACACCATCGTCAACCGCTACTTCGCGTCCCTCTTCGGCCGCCCGGCGTCGGAGATCCTCGGCAAGACCGACCACGACCTCTTCGACGCCACGAGTGCCGACGTGTACCAGGAGCACGATCGCACGGTTCTCGAGAGCGAGACCGCCCGGGAGGTCGAGGAGCCCTTCTCGCAGATGGGGGGCGAGACCGATCCGGACGCGGATCGCCGCTGGCTGTCCATCAAGTTCCCCCTGCTGGACGACTCCGGAGTCCCCTACGCCCTCGGCGCGATCTCCACCGACATCACCGCTCGGAAGCGGGCGGAGTCGGCTGCCACCCAGGCCATGCACGAGGCGGAACGGGCGAACCGCTCGAAGAGCGCCTTCCTCTCGCGCATGAGCCACGAGCTCCGGACCCCGTTGAACGCCGTGCTCGGCTTCGCGCAGCTGCTCGGCGAGTCCGAGCTCGCGCCCGAGCACCGGCAGAACGTCTCGTACATCCTCGAAGCGGGGCAGCATCTGCTGACCCTCGTCAACGACGTGCTCGACATCTCGTGGCTCGAGAGCGGCGCCCCCGGCATCACGACCGAATACCTCCCGGCGAGCATCCCCATCCATCAGGCGCTGGAGATCATCCGGCCGCTCGCCAAGCAGCACGACATCGAGATCGCGAGCGATCTCCACGGAGCGATCGACATCAGCCTGAAGGCCGACCCGAAGCGTCTCAAGCAGGTGTTCTTCAACCTGCTCGGCAACGCCATCAAGTTCAATCGGCCGCACGGCGCGATCCGGGTCAGCACGAAGCAGATGGACGGCACCCTGCGCTACCTCATCACCGACACGGGCAACGGGATCCGCCCCGAGGAGATCGACTCCCTGTTCGCCCCGTTCGAGCGGCTCAGCAACGCCGTGGGCATCGAGGGCTCCGGCCTCGGACTGGCGCTCAGCCGGGCCCTCGTGGAGGAGATGGGCGGCCGGATCGGCGTGCTGCACACCGCCCCGGGGGAGGGAACGAGCTTCTTCGTCGACCTTCCGATCGCCGACGCCGACGCCGCCCAGGTGATGCCGATCGCGGAGTCGGACTACGAGCCCGGCGACGAGCGGCTCCTCGAGACCGCCCGCGTCGTGCAGATCGAGGACACCCCCGCGAACCTGCTGCTGCTCCAGGAAGTGCTCACCCGGATGGGGGTCCGCGATCTGCACAACGCCGCCTCGGGATCCGAGGGACTCGACCTGATCCGCCGGGTCAGGCCCCACGCCGTGTTCCTGGATCTCAACCTCCGCGACATGTCGGGCGCCGAGGTGATCGCGGAGCTCGCCAAGGACGGCGAGCTGCGCGGCATTCCGATCATCATCCTCTCGGCGGACGCCACGCCGGCGCGCATGGCCGATCTGCGCTCGCGGGGCGCCTTCGCCTATCTCACCAAGCCCTTCGACATGCGTCTGCTGAAGTCGACGCTCGTGAACGCGGTGCAGGTGCGATCATGAGCGCCTACCGCATCGTGATCGCCGACGATCATCCCGTCTACCGCGAGGGCCTCGCGCGCAACTGGTCGGAGACCGAGGAGTTCAGCGTGATCGGGCAGAGCGGCGACGGCCGCCACGCGCTCGCCATGATCCTGCGGGAGCAGCCCGACGTCGCCGTGCTCGACCTGCGACTCCCCGGTATGGACGGACTCGCCGTGCTCGAGCAGCTGCGCGACCGCGAATGCCCGACGCGGGTGCTCATACTCACCGCCTACGTCGACAGCGCGACGGTGTTCCGGGCGTTCTCGCTCGGGGCGCGCGGCTTCATGGAGAAGGTCGCCTCCTCCCAGGAGATCGCCGACACCATCACCGCGATCGCCGAGGGACGCACGGTCATGACGACGGTCACGCAGGACATCATCGCAGACGAGCTGCGCCTGCGGGAGACCAAGGACGCCCGTCCGCCGCTCACGAGCCGGGAGATCGAGATCCTGCGCCTCGCCGCCGAGGGGAACTCGTCGCAGCAGATCGCGCTGTCGCTCTTCATCTCGGTCGCCACCGTGAAGACGCACCTCCAGCACATCTACGAGAAGCTCGAGGTGAGCGACCGAGCCGCCGCCGTGGCGCAGGCGCTCCGCAACGGGGTGCTCTCCTGACCGCCGGCCGGGTCGCCCTCGGCGCCCGTGCGGTCGGCGGGGCGCGCCGCGTCGCGCCCTACAGCCCCGAGTAGGCGTGCAGGCCCTTGAAGAAGACGTTGACGATCGCGAAGTTGAAGATGACCGCGGCGTAGGCGACGATCGACAGCCACGCCGAGCGCGTGCCGCGCCAGCCGCGCGTGGCGCGCGCGTGGATGAAGCCGGCGTAGAGCACCCAGATCACGAGCGTCCACACCTCCTTGGTGTCCCAGCCCCAGTAGCGGCTCCAGGCCGCCTCTGCCCAGATCGAGCCCGCGATGAGCGTGAAGCTCCAGAACACGAAGCCGATGATCGCCATGCGGTAGGCGAAATCCTCGAGCCGGTTCGAATCCGGCAGTCCGCCCAGGAAGCTCATCGTCCCGGGTCCGCTCCCGGCGAAGTTCTCGCGCCTCGTCTGCAGCAGCTGCAGCACCGAGAGCCCGAAGGAGAGGGTGAGGAATCCGACGGCGAGCACCGCGACGAGGATGTGGATGACCAGCCAGTACGAGTCGAGCGCCGGCATGAGCGGCACGATGCTGACGTAGAAGTTGATCTTCGTGAGGCCGAGGAAGAGCACCGCCAGACCGGTGACGAGCGCGCCGAGGAAGCGGAGGTCGACGAAGAACTGCACCAGCAGGAAGATGCCGACGATCGAGAGGGTCGCGGTGAGCGCGAACTCGTACATGTTGGCGAACGGCACCCGCTCGGCCGCGATACCGCGGAGGATCGTGGCCGCGAGGTGGAAGAGGAAGCCGAGCACCGTGAGGGAGAATCCGATGCGCAGCGCCCGGCTGCGGGGGGCCGTCCGCACGGTGCCGGAGCCGGCGGAGCCGACGGCCGGGCGGACGAGCGTGGTCGTCCCGCCGCCGGCCGCACCGGTCGCGGTCGAGGCCGCGGGCTTCCGCGCCCCGCCGTTCGCGAGTGCCGCCGAGGAATCGCCGCTGCGATTCGCCAGATCGACCGCGTAGAACACGAACGCCAGCGAATAGACGACCATCGCCGAATACAGCGCGAGCACGGAGTACTCTTCCAGTGTTTCCAGCATGGCCACTCAGCTTAATCCGGTTTCGTCGCAAATTGCTGGGAGACGCGGAGACGACCGCGCCGGGCTCAGCGCCCGGGCACGACCAGGGCGAAGGGGTAGCGCTCGGAGCGCGCGAACCGCGATCCGTCGCCCGGCCGCCCGTCGTCGGGATCGCCGCTCAGGAACCGGTCTCCGGTCTCGTAGTCCGGATCCGCGGAGATCACGACCCGGCCTCCCGCGTTCACGAGCGTCGCCTCGCCCAGCGCAGCCAGCCCGGGCAGCAGGAGGTCCTCCAGCGAGGCCACCAGCACGTCCGCGCAGACGACCCCCGCGAAGCGGTCCCCGAGCATCACCGGCAGCGAGGACGTCACCGTGATCTCATTCGAGCACAGGTAGTCGACGAACGGCCCGGCGACGTGGCGTTCGTGCGTCTCGGCCGGCACGCGGTACCACTCGAGCCGGTTCAGGTCGATGGCGGCCTGGCCGGGGCCGAAGGTGGACGAGGCCAGCAGGCTGCGATCCGGCCCCTGCCACCAGGCGAGCGGATTCCCCTCCGCGACGACCTCGTCGTCCGCGCAGTAGCCGGCGCCGTAGAGCGCGCGGTCCCCGGTCTCCAGCACGGCGTGCACGTCGGAGGCGATGAGCGCCACCAGCTGCGTGCCGGTCAGCGGACCGCTCGCGAGCCGTTCCGAGAGCTGCTCGCGGAGGCGCGGCAGCCAGGCCTCGAGCGGCGCGAACACGCCGTCGAAGAACTCGTCGACGCGGGCGAGCAGCTCATCGCGCGATCGGACGCTCGTCTCCTGGATCACGCGACCTCCCCCGTGATGCTCGTCTCGACAGCCGTGTCCCGGTATCTTTCAAGTGTCGCACGAAGATCGCCGCCCGCGGGCTGCGCCTTCAGCGCCGAGCGGAGATCGCCGAGCCACCGCACCGAACCGCGGATGCTCCTCCGCACCACCGCGCGCGCCGCCTCGACGTCGCCGGCTCGCGTCGCCTCTATCTGTTCGAGCAGGGCGTCGTGGCTGAAGTGGCGCTGCGCGATGTCGATGTCCTGCAGCGCGAGCAGCGGCGTGAACTCCGTCTGGATGCGCACGTGCTCCGAGGTGAGGCGAACGGACTGGCTCAGCGACGCGAGCTCGAGCTGCATGTCGGTGATGCGCCTGCGCCACGGCCCCGCGGGCAGCTCCCTGGCCTCCACCAGCACCCGGTGCACCACCTCCAGCTCATCCGCCGTCGCGCGCAGGCAGGCGTACTCGGCGCACGCTCCCGCGATCACCTCGTAGAGCACTCCGAGATCGGCCAGCGCCACGCGCGGGGTCTCCATGAGCCTCCGCGCGTTCACCTCTTCGACGACCCCGGGGCTCGAGCTGACGAAGCTGCCGCCCCCGCGGCCCCGTCGCGTCTCGATCAGCCCGCGGTGCCGGAGCGATCCGAGCGCCTCGCGAACCGTCACGACCGCGACGCCGAGCAGCTGGGAGAGCTCGTTCTCGCTGGGCAGGCGCTCCCCTTCGATGAAGGCGCCCGTGGAGATGGCCTGGAGGAGCCGCGCCTCGACGAGCTCCGCGCGGCCCTCGTCCCCGATCGGCGCGAACGCGGCCGTGCGGAGGCGGCTCGACGCGGAGCCCTGGGGAAGCGCGATCACGTCCGACACCGAGCGGCTCCCTTCCGTCGTCTTCCTCCGAGTCTGTCACGTCGACCCGGCGGGCGGCTGAGACGATCCGGAGCGTCCCGCCCGCGAGGGTCACGCGACGTAATCGAATCGTGATGCGGATTTCGCCGCCCAGAAACAAAACATCTAACACCCTATGTTAATGTTTCAGGAATTCCGACACCGCCGTTGAGGAGAAGAACGTCACCATGGCCCAGCACAGCCCCATGACCGACACGTCGACCGCCGCAGTCTCGCTGCGCGGGATCGGCAAGCAGTTCGGCGACCTCACCGCGGTGAAGGATCTCGACATCGACATCCAGCCGGGCGAGTTCTTCTCGATGCTCGGCCCGTCCGGCTCGGGCAAGACCACCGTGCTGCGCATGATCGCAGGGTTCGAGGAGCCGACCTCCGGTCAGATCCTGCTGCACGGCGCCGACGTCACCCGCGCGGCTCCGTTCGACCGCGAGGTGAACACCGTCTTCCAG
The DNA here is from genome assembly GCF_017565745.1 of Leucobacter weissii. Classification (GTDB taxonomy): domain Bacteria; phylum Actinomycetota; class Actinomycetes; order Actinomycetales; family Microbacteriaceae; genus Leucobacter; species Leucobacter weissii. The sequence continues at coordinate 2,241 of NZ_JAGDYM010000003.1, read as the reverse complement.
GACTACGCGCTCTTCCCGCACCTCTCGATCTCGGAGAACGTGGCCTACGGCCTCACCGTGCGCGGCATCGACCGCGCGCAGAAGCGGCGCCTCGTGGACGCGGCGCTCGAGCAGGTGAGACTCGGCCACGTCGCCGGTCGGCGGCCGTCCCAGCTCTCGGGCGGCCAGCGGCAGCGCATCGCCCTCGCCCGCGCGCTGATCCTCCGCCCCAAGGTGCTGCTGCTCGACGAGCCCCTCGGCGCCCTCGACAAGCAGCTGCGCGAGCAGATGCAGATCGAGCTGAAGCAGATCCAGCGCGAGGTCGGCATCACCTTCATCTTCGTCACCCATGACCAGGAGGAGGCGCTGACCCTCTCGGACCGGGTCGCGGTCTTCAACGGCGGCAAGATCGAGCAGGTGGGCAGCCCCCGCGAGGTCTACGAGTTCCCGCAGACCGCGTTCGTCGCCGGATTCCTCGGCGTCACCAACCTGATCTCCCCCGAGGCCTCGCAGCAGCTGCTCGACGACGGGCGCCTCCACAGCCTGCGCCCGGAGCGCGTGCACCTCGCCGAGCTCGCCGCGGGGGTCGAGCCGGGGACCGTCGCCGTCGCCGGCACCGTCGCCGAGACCGTCTACGCGGGAGCCCACACCCGCTACCTGGTCGACACGGAGATGGGCCTCCGCATCATCTCCGAGAAGCAGAACACGCACACCCCCCGCACCGAGCCCAGCGTGCGGCGCGGCGACCGGGTCAGCCTCCGCTTCCAGCGCGACCACGCGACCGCCGTGCCCGACGAGGCCAAGGTGCCCGTCGGCTGAACGCCCACCCCGCGCGCGGCCGGCGCACCCCGAACCCGACTCAACACCCATCACACAAAGGAGTAGCAGATGATGAAGAAGATGGCGGCGCCTGCCGCGATGGCGGCGGCCCTCGCCCTCGCCCTGACCGGTTGCGCGAGCGACGGCGGCGGCGAAGAGGGCGGAACCGGCGCACTGCAGATCGACGTGCCCGAGATCCCGATGATCGAGGAGCTCGGCGAGAACGAGAGCGAGGTCAACATCGTGGCCTGGTCCGGCTTCGTCGAGCCGGCCTGGTCCGACGAGTTCACGGCGCAGACCGGCTGCACCGTCAACCGCAAGATCGCCGGCACGAGCGACGAGATGGTGCAGCTCATGCGCACCGGCAACTACGATCTCGTCTCGGCCTCCGGCGACGCGAGCCTGCGGCTGATCGTGGGCGGCGACGTGCAGCCGCTCAACCAGGAGCTGATCCCGAACTTCGGCGACGACATCGTCGAGGGCATGCAGGGGCAGATCTACGACACCCTCAACGGCGTGCCCTACGGCGTGCCGATCGGCCGCGGCGCCAACATCCTCCAGTACAACGAGGACGAGGTGACCGAGGCGCCGACCAGCTGGGACGTGGTGTGGGAGGAGGATTCGCCCTACGCGGGCAAGATCATCGCCTACGACGCGCCGATCTACATCGCGGACGCCGCGGTCTACCTGATGGCGCACCAGCCGGATCTCGGGATCACCAACCCCTACGCGCTCGACGAGACGCAGCTCGCCGCCGCGGTCGATCTGCTGAAGCAGCAGAACGCCATCATCGGCGACTACTGGGCCGATCCGGTGAAGCAGATCACCGCGTTCAACCAGGGCGACGTCGTGGTCGGCACCTCCTGGGAGGTGCTGCGCAAGCTCTCCGAGAACCCGAGCCTGCAGGGCCTCCTGCCCTCCGAGGGGTCGACGGGCTGGTCCGACGCGTGGATGCTCTCCTCCAAGTCGAAGAACCCCAACTGCGCCTACGCGTGGATGGACTACACGTCGGCCGCCGAGGTGAACGGTCAGATCGCGATGAACTTCGGCATGGCCCCCGCCAATGCGGCGTTCTGCGACACCAGCGACGAGGCGGCGGAGCACTGCGAGCTCTTCAACGCGGAGGACGAGGAGTACTTCTCGAAGGTCTGGTTCTGGACCACGCCCATCGAGCAGTGCATCGACGGACGCACCGACGTCACCTGCACCAACTTCCAGCAGTGGACGGATGCCTGGCAGACCGTGAAGGGCTGACCCGAAAATCCTCGGACTTTCGGGTCCGATAGGCACTGCTCATGGTCAGAGGCCGCCAGGCCGATGACCCGGCAGGATCCGCTCGCCGTCCCGCGGCAGCGGATCCGGGCCCCCCCCGGGGGGGGGGGGGGGGGCGGCCCCCCCCCCCCCCCCCCCCACCCCCCGCGCAAACAGCAAGAAAGGTGACCC
>NZ_JAGDYM010000002.1 GCF_017565745.1 Leucobacter weissii | reverse complement strand
CCCCTGGCCTTTGCCCGGGCTGTATCCGCTCGCCGCCCCGGGGCTGCGTATCCGCCCGCCCGGGTGGGGCGCCGGATCGGCGCCCCACCTCCCCACCCCGATACGCATCGGATACAGAGGAATGACGTGACCACCCAGCTCTCGCTCACCAGCAAACCGAAGCGACTCTCCTCGAGCCTCTACCGGCACCCGAGGGGACGCCTGGCGTCCCTGCTGACGCTGCCGATGGTCTGGCTCGTCGGCGTCTACATCCTGTCGCTCGCGCTGATGCTCATCACCGCGTTCTGGCTGACGGACCCCTTCACCTCGAAGGTGAAGCCCGGGTTCACCCTCGACAACTTCATCGATCTCTTCACCGTGCCGGCCTACCTCGCCGCCTCCGGGCGGACCCTCGGCATCGCCGCCGCGGTCACGGTGATCTGCGCGGTCTTCTCGGTGCCGCTCGCGATCTTCATGGCGAAGATCGCCCCGATCTGGTTGCGCTCCGTGCTCGCAGTGGCCGTGACGCTCCCGCTCTGGGCCGGCTACCTCGTGAAGATCCTCTCCGTCAGGATCGTGTTCAGCGACGGCGGATTCTTCAACTGGCTGTTCGGGCCGCTGGGCGTGCAGAGCCCGGGCTACGGCGTGACCGTCACGATCATCACGCTCGTCTACCTCTGGTTCCCCTATATGGCGATCCCGGTCTACGTCGCCGTCGCGCAGATCCCGGCGAACCTCTTCGACGCGTCGTCGGATCTCGGCGCGCGCGGCCTGCGCACCATCCGCACCGTGGTGCTGCCGCTGCTCAAGCCGGCGCTCATCGCCGGCTCGATCTTCACGTTCTCCCTCAGCCTCGGCGACTACATCGCCGCGAAGTTCGTCGGCGGATCGACGCAGATGATCGGCACGATCATCGCGCAGAACATCAATCTCAACCCGCCGGTCGCGGCCGCCTTCTCGGTGGTGCCGATCGTCATCGTCCTCGTCTACCTGCTCGCCGTGCGCCGTACCGGCGCGCTCGAGAACCTCTGAACCGGAAGGCGGATCCTCATGCTCCGACTCGGTCGCGGAACCAAGATCACCCTCTCGGTGATCGCCGCCCTCGTCCTCATCAGCACCTACGTCCCGCTCATGGTGATCGTGCTGAACTCCTTCAACGCCAGTCGCGTCGCCGGCTGGCCGGTCTCGGAGTTCTCACTCGAGTGGTGGGGGAAGGCGCTGGGCAACCCGGCCGTGCACGCCGCCGTGTTCCACTCGGTCGTGGTCGCGCTCTGCGCCACCGCGATCGCGCTGCTGCTCGGCACGCTGGCCTCGTTCGCGCTGCAGCGCTTCAGGTTCTTCGGCCGCGATGTGGTGAACCTGCTCATCATCCTGCCCATCACGCTGCCCGGCATCGTCACCGGTGTGGCGCTGTCGAACACCTTCTACAGCGTGCTCGACCCGATCGGGATCCAGGTCGGCTATGCGGGCATGATCATCGCGCACGCGACCTTCTGCGTGGTGATGGTGTTCAACAACGTGATCGCCCGGCTGCGGCGCATGAACCCCAACCTCGAGGAGGCGTCGATGGATCTGGGCGCGGGCATCGGTCAGACCTTCCGCCTGGTCACCTTCCCGCAGTTCCGCAGCGCGTTCATCGCCGGCGGCCTGCTCGCCTTCGCGCTCAGCTTCGACGAGGTCGTGGTCACGATCTTCACCGCTCCCCCCGGCATCGAGACGCTGCCGCTGTGGATCATGAACCAGATGGCGCGGCCGAACGAGGCGAACCAGGTGAACGTCGTGGCGACCCTCATCATCCTGCTCTCGCTGATCCCAGTCTACTTCTCGCAGAAGGCGTCCGAGAAGGCCGTGCCGTAGGACGTCCGAGCGAGTCCGCTCACTTCCGCAGCGTGATCAGACCGTATCCGTACGATCTCGCCCTGCCCAGTCCGGTGACGAGGGTGGCCCGGAGAGCGTCTTCGTCGGTGACCCTCAGCTTGCCTTCGAATACGCTCTTCCTCAGCGTCACTCTCCGCCGCTGTTCGCGCTCCGCCTCTCCCTTGAAGAACACCTGTTCCCGATTCTCGATGAGCCTGAGTTCGGGAGCATCCTCCGCTTCGTCAGCACCCGCTCCCGGTGCAGCAGTCACTTCGAACCCGGATCGTGACGCTCGCGCGAGCAGCCACTCCACCTGCTGGGCCTCGGTGACGAGAGGAATCACCTTTCCTCGCGCGTTGGGCCCCTCCCCCTTCTTCTGTTCGCGCACCGCTTTGGTCGGGTTCGCCTGAACGCGGAAGAGCCACTCGGAGCCATTGGTCACCTGACGCAGGAATCTCGCGTATTCGAGGCTCTGCCCCGGGCTGGTCTCCCATCCGGCACTCTCGACCAGGTGCGCGAAGTCGGGCCGCTCCGGGCTGACGACGTAGAGGGTGTGATGGGGATGATCGCTGTCGAGTCGCCACAGCACGCGCTCCTCACGCGCAGCGGAAGGCGGAAACAGCGAGAGGACGCTCGCATGCATGGCCTGGGGATTGGCGAGAATCCTGCGTGAGTCCCTGCGCTGCGGATTGATCTCGAACCTTGAGAAGTACGTCATGCTCGTGCCACCGCCTCGAAGAAGGAGTCTCTGCGCTCGCGCCCCTCGGCATTCTCGATCGAGGCCGGTTCGTCGGGCACGACCTCCCGCCACTCATGGATGCGCTGTTCCTGGGAGAAGCTGACGGGCACGTCCCGGCGCCGGTCCCCGCTCTCGCCGGCCGCGGCGTCGCGGAGGATCGGCAGGGCGACGCGTTTCAGCCGCGATTTCCGGTGCGCTTTGCCCGCTTCCCAGGGTTCCTCACGCAGGGCATCGGCTGGGCTTCCGTCGCGCAGGCCGAGCACGAGGTCGACAGGTGCGGGGCAGGATCTCCGTCCGAGGAACAGCGGATATCGTGGACTCCGAAGAGCCTCCTCGAGCCCCAGCAGCAAGTCGCGATCGCCTCCGAGCGCTGCCAGGAACACCGCGTCCGAGAGGTAGAAGCGGGTGCTGAGCTTCGGGTTGCGATCGTTCTTCGAGGTGGCTTTCCAGTCGATCGCGGTCTGGTAGTCACGGATCAGGCGACCCGGCTGATCGACCCGCACGGCGAAATCGAGCTCTGCAAGCTCTCCTAGAGGCTCGCCGCGTTGCAGCCCGAGCGCCGACGCGACGAGACCGATCACGCCAGACTTCGTCGGCTCGGTCTCCGTGCCGCGCTGGGTGAACCTGCTCTGCGAGCCCCAGGCCTGCAGGGGCCCTGCTAGCTTGAGCAGCAGGGACGACATACGAATCACTCCCCCGCAGCAGTCAGCGCCGCCCCGAGGCGGTCCGCGATCTCAGTGAACGGAACGGCCTCGCCCAGCTCCGCCGCGACACTCGCGGTCTCTCCGACACCGATCACGAAGGTGTGCTTCGCGGTGAGGCCGTATCCGCGTTCGACGGCCCGCACTTCATCGACCAACTTCTCGGCTGCGGCCTTTCTCCGGCCACTGTCGGAAACGATCGGCTCCTCGAAGGCGTTGACGTATGAGATCGGTCGGTCCGTGCGAACGCTGATGAGCACGAGCTCGGGCAGGGTCTGGTTGGCAAAGGTGTTCTGCTTGCCGGTCGGCTGCGAGGTGATGAATGCCTGTGCAAAGGCGATCGCCGCCTGCTTCGCGGCCGTCGCATCCCCCAGGTTCTCCGCGAGCCCGTCGAGGTGCACCGTGGCGTAGCGGTAGAGGGTTGAGGAGGCGAACTCGATCGTGCCGATCATGCCGGCCCCGGTCTCCTCTTCCGAGCTCTCGATCACGTCATCGACCGCGGTGTAGTAGTCGTGCTCCGAGGTGCTCTCGTGAACGCTGATCGCATGGGCCACCTGCGCCGCGGCGTCGACGTTGAAGTCCGGTGCGTCCGCGATCATCCGGCCGAAGAGCGCGATGTCGACGCTCTGCTCGGTGTCGAGGATCGCTTCCAGTTCTTTCTTCGGGATCTTGCCGCCGGGCTCCAGGGCGAGCAGTGCACGCGCGAGCTTCTCGATCTGCCGTGTGCTGAAGAATGCGAGATAGCTGCTTCGCACGTAGGGGTAAGCGTTCTCCTCGGTCTCTTCCTTGGTCTTGGGCGCCTCGAGTTTCCACTTGAACTGCGCGAAGGAGGCGACCAGCGACTTCTCGAGTTCCGCGATATCGACATTCGGTTCGATCGCTTGCGCCCGCTTGAGCACGAGTTCCCCGACCCGCCTGGTTCGCTCTCCGAGCGCATCCGCGTCGAGATAGTCCGGGAATACTTTGCGGATCGCGCGCTTCCAGGCCTGACTGGAGACGCGGTGGCGCTGCACGCCGCCGTAGAAGGCGGTCTTGGGCGCGCCGGTGTCGTCCCGATTGATGTTGCTCGGCGGCACGGTGTGGAGCGCGTGAAGGTCGATGAAAATTGACATGGATCTGCTGCTTTCCTGATGAGGCGGGTTGAGTGGTTCTGGTCGCTTGGTGTGGTCCGGGCGGCGGTTCAGGCGGCCGAATCGGATGCCTCGGGTTTGCGCGGCTGGTATCCGTTGACGAAGTCTCGGCTCCATCGGATCAGCACTCGCTGCCTGGTTCGTGCGTGTGAAAGCCGCTTGAGGTCCACCGCGAGCAACCCGTAGTCGAAGCCGATCTCGGCCGAGCGCAGCAGGGTGACGAGCGAGCGGAGGTGGTATGCGGTCGCGTCGGCCTCCTTTGCGTTCGCCAGGGAATCGAATCGCGTCTTCACCGAAGGGGTGGTGTCGCGCACCAGTTCACCCACGGCGGTGGCGAAGCGCTTGCCGGGCTGATGCATCCGCTTCTGCTGCGACTGCTGATGAATCGCATACGTCACGATCGCCGTGTAGGCGGCGCGCTCGTGTTCGCTCGCAGAGTTGGAGCTCCCCTGCAACTCTGCGGGAAGCAACTCATCGTCTTCTTGCGCAATCAGGCCGGTGCCGCCGAGCACCAGTTGCCAGGCCTGGGGGTCGAACTCTCGCTGACGCGACGCCGCCTTTCTCAGCTTGGCAAGGATCGCTCTGGCTCTCGCCTGGGTCCTCGGGTTCTCACCGAGCAGCGCGCCCTGAATCCGGGAGATCTTCGACGAGACGGAGTTGCGAAGCAGTTCATCCCTCGTCGTCTTTCTCTCCACGACTTCGTCGGCACTGATGTCGTGCGCTCCAGTCATTGCGCGCTCTCCTTGTTGGGTGCGGGATTCGGTGCTTGAAGGGGCAGATGCTTGTTGAGCTGGGTGAGCAGCCAGATTCTGGCCGTTCCGGCCGAGTTGAGCCGCGGACGAGCATCGGCGCTGCGCTCGGCGTCGGGCACGACGATCCTGCCCTGGTAGGCCTGCGGACCGGCGTCGCGGATGAGCGCGTCGGCGTGGTCGAGGATCACCTCGCGCGCGGTCCGGCGCCACTCCAGCGCGGGCTCTGGCCCTGGTTCGGCCGCGGGCAGTTCGAACAGCCAGTTGCGAAACTCTGTTTCGAGGGCCGCCAGCACTTCGCGGCTGGCATCCGCGTTGTGCGCGTACTCGCCCCCGGCGGCTTGCACGAGCATGCCGGCGAACGATCCGACGGCGGATGCGGCCTCGAGCGTCTTCCGGACACTTTGCACGATCACTTCTGACCACCTGCTGCCCTCTGCGGTGAGCAGAGTGAGCGTCACTGGTATTTCCGTGTGGACGATGTCGGTGATCACGGAATCCTGAGTGCCGTAGTCGATGCCGACCAGTTCGACATTCACTCGTCTCTGGAGCGCGCCGGAGTCGTGTCGGCTGAGTCGGGAGAGCGCCTCGACATTGTCCGGTAGTTCCGCGGGTACCTTTTCTTGCAGGTCACGGGAAAGTACCCCGTGACGGTAGAGCAGGCTCTCGACCCCGCGCCAGAATGTTCGCTGACTGTAATGCCTTCGAGGTAGGAACACCGTGTCGGTCTTCGATGACAGGTTCTTGCTGTGCTGCAGCCCGAAGAACGGGTCGGCGCGGTTGTTCTTGAGTTCCAGCTTGTCGCCGTTGGTGATGAGCACACCTGCGATCAGTCCGTCCCGGGGGAACAGCCTGAGCCGACGACTCTGCCACGTCAGTGCGTCGAGAGCACCGAGTGGGATGGAGGCCTCCTCGTTTCGCGCCTGAGAGGTGTGCGGTGAGAGTTCCCATGCCGGGCGGTCTTCATCTCGGCCATCCGCCGCCGCTCGTGCGGTTTCGGCGATTCGTGGGCTCGGCAGGTTCAGGATGAGCGTCTCGATAAGGTTTGCGCCGTGGATGATCACGCCGCCGCCCCCGCCCGCAGCGCCGACACCGATGGGGTAACCTTTCCCGTTCTTCGCCCGTGCGTCGCCCACAGCGGCAGGTTTGATCCCCGAATAGTCGTAGCTTTGAGCATGCAGCAACCAGCGGGCGGCTTCCGCATAGCTCAAGTTATAGAGTCTTTTCCCCGCTCGCGAGGAGAAATAGTCGGACTCCGCGTCTGCGATCAGACGCTCGACCGCCGAATGTTCCCCGCTCGAAGTGCTCAGATCCGCCACCTGATAAAAAGGCTGGGTCGGGTGGATGAGCCAGAATCGATCGTGCTGCTCATCGAGGTAGCGCTCGATGTTCTCCAGCGCCAGCTCTCCCGTTTCGAAGGTTTCGGCCCACCACTCCTCGGCGGCGTCGATGCCTGCCCCGGGCAGCGTGCCGTCCCGCGTGTAGGAACGCCAGAGGATCGCGGTCAGGAGTCGGAGGACGGCGAAATCCTGGGTGGGAAGCTCGCCCGAGATTCGTCTGACGCTGCCGGCTTCGCGGAAGACATCCCGGATAGAGAGGTGTCTGGGCTCGTTGTCCGTCGTGATGACTCTGATCCAGGGCTCGTCGAGGAGGTTGAAATCCGGGGCCACGAACTCCGCCGGCGCGGAATCCGGCTCGGCGAGCGTGCTGGTCATGTGTCCTCCGGAGCGGCGTCTACGAGGTTGGCGAGGTGCTGAAGTCCGAGTTCGCTGCTGTAGCGCAGGCGCTGTCCGGCGAGCTCGACCTCAAGCTTCTCATCAAGGGGCAGGATGAGTTGACTCCGGAGGTAATGTGACTGCTGCCAGGAGTCGATGAAGTACGATCGCTCGAGTTCGTCGAGCGCCGCATCGAACGCTCGAGGTCTCGAGAAGTAGTAGGGAAGTCGGACGCTGTTCAGCGCTATCGCCTTGGCAATCTCTTCGTCGGGCGGCAGAGCGATACTGATGACTTCGTCACTGCGCGGGTGGCCGGGCAGGAGCCGATACTCGCCCGCAACACGCTGCACGAGCAGCACCTCGAGCGCCGGGTCGATGTCACGTACTTGCGCCGCTGCGCGAAGTTCATCGACGTGCTCCTTCACCCTCGCTTCGCGGTAAGGCATGATCTCGGCGATGGTTCGATGGCCGCGATGATCCTTGAGCAGGAATCCGCTCGCCTTGGCCTGTTTACGGTGGATCTCTTCGACGAGTTTCGTGCGTGCCTGGCGGTAGGCATCTGCCCAGGCCTCCGGGATTGCAGGGGCCGATCGATACGTATGCTGCACGAGGGCGCTGATCTCGTCGGGAATGCGGAGTTGCTCGCCCTGTTGGAATTTGGGTAGGAGCAGCGCGTATGAGGCGAGCAGAATCGCTTCGGCGTAGATGGCACGGTAATCACTACTGAACACCGGCGGCTCGTTCTCGTCTCCCGCCTGTTCGATGCCGCGGACATAGATGGTCGGCTGACGTGACCATCCGGGACGGTCTTCTGCGGGACGCCGGTGTCGGTGCAGGCGCCCGGCGCGCTGCAAAAGCAGATCCGCGGGACAGAAGTCGGTGATCATGAGATCGAAATCGAGATCGAGCGATTGCTCCACGATTTGGGTCGCGACCAGCACCCGACGCTCAGGACGCCCCGATCCGCGGTTCGAGCTGGAACCGAAGAATGACAGCAGCGTTTCTTCCTTCTCTTTCCGATCGATCGCCGTGAATCTTGCGTGCAGCAGTGAGACGTCGTCGCCGAAGATCGGTTTCAGTCGCTCGTACACAGCCTGCGCCCGTTTGACGGTGTTGCAGATGACGACCGCACAGCCACCGTCAATACGCACGGGTTCGAGTTTCTCCTCGAGCGTCCCCAGGGAGTCGTCGATCTGATGCAGCGTGACGTTTTTCGTCTCCGAGTCGATCGACACGGCGTGCTGATGAGTTCCTGCGACGTCGACCTGGGTGATCAGCGGGTAGCTCAGCTCGAGAACGATCTTTTCGGGTTCCTGGTTTTGAGCGCGGTGACCTTCGGGTTCACCCCTGGGCTCCGCTCCCAGTCCGGTTCGGTAGGCGTTGCTCAGCTCAACGCGCACCGACTGCGGCAGGGTTGCGGAGAGCAGAATCACCGTGACGCCGTACGATGCAAGCCACTGCAATGCACGCTGCAGGTAGATCTGCATATAGGAGTCGTAGGCATGCACCTCATCGATGACCACGACCTTGCCGGAGAATCCAAGATGTTTCAGCATGACGTGCCGAGTTTGGAGAGCCATCTGCAGCACCTGATCGACGGTTCCGATGACGATGTGGGAGAGGATCCCCTTCTTGCGCCCGTAGAGCCAGTCGTGCGAGATGGCCTGACCGCGGTTGGATTCCTCTTCGGTTTGCTCGGCTTGGGCTCGTTCGTAGCGCAGACGCATGAAGCTGTCGCTCAGCGTGTTGCGCGAGTGCGCCAGGAACATCGAGGTGAGGCTGCCGCCAGGCTGAGTGTTTCTCGCCCAGGTGAGGGTACGCCCGAAAAGCCCATCGGAGGTCGCGGTAGTGGGCGTGGCGAACATGAGGCCACCAACGCCGAGTTGCTGGGCGAGGAGGTCCGCCAGCGCCAAGCCGGCCTCGGTCTTGCCGGTGCCCATCGGTGCCTCGATGATGAATAGGCCGGGCGATATCGCCTCAGAACCGAGTTTCGCGGCCACACGCTGCAACTGGTTCGGGTGAAAGTCCTCGGGCCAGTCGAATCTCTGCCGGTAGAAGGCGGCCGTGTCGCCCTGCTGCTGGGCCGGACGCCAGGGATCCGGAAGTTGCAAACTGTCGATCCCAGCCCGTCCGCGGTCCTGAGCAGCAGCTGCGGTGATCGGCGCTTCAGGGCGCGAAAGCGGAAAGAACTCGGGGTTCGAGGCGATCCAGTCGCTCATGATCACGAGACCGGTCAGCACCATCTGCGCGTTGACGGGGATCTTCAGCTTCGGGTGCCCGCGCAGGATCTCCTCGGCACCAGTATGGGCGGTGATGTCGCTGAGGAGTTCCCGCCACGCCTGCTGCCAGTCTTCGCCGTGTGTGGCCAGGAGACTGGAGTGGAGCTTCGAGAGTTGATCCTCGGTCGGCGGCAGCCCGTGGTGGGCCCCACTGATCCCGGCGAGCCGCTCCGCGCTGTATGAGTTCCAACCGAAGGTTTCGCAGAGCCACCACGTCTGGATGCCCTGCGAGTAGACGGAGTGCGGCAGATCCTCGACCTCGATGCCAAGCTCGCTGAACCGGTTCGAGTCGAATCCCGTGTTGCGCACCCGCTCGGAGAGCCACCTGTGATCCGGGCTCTGATCGAGTTGGAAGGCGAATGGCTTACTCGCCTTGCCGATGTCGTGGGTGCCCGCCAGCCAGGTGACCAGAGGGCGCAGTTCCGCCTCCTTGAGGCTGGAGTGTTCGATGAGCGTGCGCTTCACATCAGCGGAAAGCCACTCATCCCAAAGGAACCCGGCCGCATCGGCCGAGTCGCGCATGTGCTGCTGCAAGCTCAGCCACCTCCGATCTTCGCCCGTCTTCGCCCACAGCTGCCGTGTGCGTTGAGAGATGGTGTCGAGCATGACTCCCCCTGGATTGAGCCGGTGGTGGGTGACGTTCTCAAGCTACAACCCACCACCGACGTCGCCGCCCTTTCACAGCTTTCAATCAGATCAAGTAACAGTAAAACACAAGGTTACCTGTTGTTTAACATAAATGTTCCCTGCGAAGGCAGGGCGTTCTCCCATGAACAATGAAAACCGCAAGGTTGCCTGGGTGCATCTCTGCTAATAGTGACTGCAGAGCACCCCATCGATTCTATCGAAGATCACTCAGGGCTGTTCGGTCACGAATCGGACGACTCTTCAATTCCGCTGGCAGCAGCACCAGCAGATCACCAGGCCGCGGCTTGAAGCCGTAGCGGCGGTAGAAGTCGGCTGCACCGTCATTCTTCGCCTGCACCAGAATACCCTTGGCTCCGACGATACGACCGGCCAGGTTCGCTCATTTCACCGCGTCCTGCAGCAACGAAACGCCCAGGCCGCACCCCGATAGCGTCGGTCCACAGCCAGTCTGCCGATGACCAGCACCGGGATCGGATCGGGCGAGTTTCTGCGGAACGCCGCGGAGACCGCGCGGGCCTCAGCACTTCCGGCATGAAGGAAGACTGTAGACGCGACAACACGGGCGAGATGACCCTCTATCGTGACCACATAGCTACGAGAAACAGAGTCTTCCTGGTTATTCAACGCTCGCCGGAGCAGCCAAGTTTCGATCGGGGCTCTCCGGAGTCGAACGAATCGAATTCGTGCTGATCCGATGCCCGATAGCCGGGCCTTGCCGTCAGGGGGCCTGTCTTCGGCAGCTCCGTCACCGGGCGAGCACCGCATCCACCTCAGCCCACTGGGACTCGCTCAGAGCAAAAAAAGACTGCTCGGCCAGCACGTCCTCGGCGCACTGCAGCAGCGCTGGTCCGAGAACTCCGTCAGGTTGGAGCTCTGGGTGCGCGAGGCACGTTCAATGGTCTGCTTCTGCGCAGTGGTCATCCGGAGGGCGATCCGCTCGTTCTTCACTCCGTCGACAGCCATACAGCTACTGCACGCCCATGAGGAGTATGTGATCGGGCTCGCCTCACCCTCTCCCCCGCCGGTACCGGGACGCATTACTCCACCCGGTCTTCCGCGCGTTCGTCACCTGCTTCGCGCTGCTGTTCGGACGCATCATCAACGAGATGCCCTCGAAGTCGGTCGGAATCCACTCGTGCCCGTGCACCTTGAAATCGAGTTTCTGCTCGGTATTGGTCTGGAACACCATGATCGCCCGGCCGGCACCGATATTCTCGAGGATCTGGTCCCAGAGCAGATCCCTCACCCTCGCCGTCACCGAGCCCACGAACACGCCAGCCGAAATCTCGAGCACCCATCTCGTCAGATGCCCGCGCAACTTGGCCGGGCATGACGAGAGCACGACGACGATCACTGTTGACCGCCCTGATAATTTCTGCCTGAAGCGACGTTCTCGTTGTTCATTCCACCCCAAAGCTGCACCACGTCGCGGCTCAGCTCATCTTCGAACTCGACCTCGATTCCCGCCTCGTCTGTGTCCTCGAGCATGAGTTGTCTGATATCGGATGCGCACCGCTGCATGAAGCCCCCGCGTTTCATCGCGTCGCGCACCGCTCTGCGGGCTGCAGACCCGACATCGTCGGGTTGCTGCGAAGCGATATCGAATGCCAGCGGGATCGTGAAATCGGCCTTGTAGAGATCGGCTATGTCGAAGACAAAGCTGCGCTCATTACCCGTGTGGATGAAGCCGAGCCCGGGCGAACAGCCCAGCGCCACGATCACTGAGTGCACGACGCCGTACAACGACACGTTGAGCGCTGAGAGCGCCTGATTGACGGGATCCGCGTCCTCGAAATCCTCGACCTTGTAGCTTCTTCCCCGCCAGTCGACACCGGTCCTCTTTGCGTTTTCCACATAGGCTTGCCGAACTCTTGTTCCCTCCTTGCCTCGCAGTTGCTGCATGGTGTTTCCCGAAGTGTCCTCGCCGGGGAATCTCAACGCGTACATCGCCTTCGCGATCCTGAGCCTCGATCGCGTCGTGGAGACCAGCCGGGCTTGAGCTTCGAGAAGACGACTCGATCGTGCGAGCGAGCGGCCATGGCAGTAGTATCTGACGCCTTGCTCACCGACCCAGACAACCGTGGAGCCGGATTCGGCGATGAGCACCATCGCCTGCTGAGTGACCGTGGTGCCCGGCCCCAGAAGCAGCGCGCCCAGCGAGGCCGCTGGGATGTGTACTGTGCCACGTTCGTCCGTGGCGGTTATCGCGTTGGAGTCTCGGCTGATAACGCTGCGCTCTAGGTATATGAAGGTCAAACGGTCTCGTGCGCGAACCAGTTCAGGAAGTTCTGGAGGACGCACCCCTGGAACGGCGGCGGATGACATGAAGATCCCTTCTCTCACCTCAACTCGGGTCTGGCCCAATAAGCCGCTCCAGTGCCATTGTTGAAAGTGAAGTTTTTGCTGGTTCCAGCCCCTCTTGTTCTTAGGATAATGGGAGTGTCCGCCCCGCACCCGCGGGGATGAGCCCGAATACTTCAAGCTCGCCCACGAAGCCGGCCAGTCCGCCCCGCACCCGCGGGGATGAGCCCATCTGGGGGACGACGACGGGGAAGCACCTGAAGTCCGCCCCGCACCCGCGGGGATGAGCCCCGCTACACGGCGATTGATGTTACAATCTATTGGTCCGCCCCGCACCCGCGGGGATGAGCCCGTGATCATGCGCCGCGGGGGGCGTATCGGGCAGTCCGCCCCGCACCCGCGGGGATGAGCCCTGACAGGCCGGACGGACCCTCAATCCCGCCATGTCCGCCCCGCACCCGCGGGGATGAGCCCGTCTCCATGGGAGAATTGCTAGCGTGGATCAGGTCCGCCCCGCACCCGCGGGGATGAGCCCCTATGGCCCGAGAAGCGCGAGCCGCTGATCTTGTCCGCCCCGCACCCGCGGGGATGAGCCCGGCTCGGAACGCGCCCGGCGGCGAGCGCCGGCGTCCGCCCCGCACCCGCGGGGATGAGCCCGCCTGGTCGCCGACCGTGACGCGCGCGGGATAGTCCGCCCCGCACCCGCGGGGATGAGCCCGACGCGACTCGGCGACACGGCCGCGCGGGTCTGTCCGCCCCGCACCCGCGGGGATGAGCCCAGCTACCCGGCGATTGATGTTACAATCTATTGGTCCGCCCCGCACCCGCGGGGATGAGCCCGCGACCACGATCGTGCAGATCGACGCGCCCGCGTCCGCCCCGCACCCGCGGGGATGAGCCCGAAGGAGCGTAGAAGAATGAAGGCGATCGAATGTCCGCCCCGCACCCGCGGGGATGAGCCCAGCTACCCGGCGATTGATGTTACAATCTATTGGTCCGCCCCGCACCCGCGGGGATGAGCCCGTCTCCATGGGAGAATTGCTAGCGTGGATCAGGTCCGCCCCGCACCCGCGGGGATGAGCCCGTCTGGTCGCCGACCGTGACGCGCGCCGGATAGTCCGCCCCGCACCCGCGGGGATGAGCCCGCCTCATTCCCGCCGACTCCGAGCCGGGGAACGTCCGCCCCGCACCCGCGGGGATGAGCCCCGCTACCCGGCGATTGATGTTACAATCTATTGGTCCGCCCCGCACCCGCGGGGATGAGCCCCGACAGGCCGGACGGACCCTCAATCCCGCCATGTCCGCCCCGCACCCGCGGGGATGAGCCCCCTGCCCCGACGCCCGCCGACGTGCGCCGCGAGTCCGCCCCGCACCCGCGGGGATGAGCCCCAGATGGAGCAATAGAACGTCTCCATGGGAGAGTCCGCCCCGCACCCGCGGGGATGAGCCCGATGATCTGCGCT
The DNA here is from genome assembly GCF_017565745.1 of Leucobacter weissii. Classification (GTDB taxonomy): domain Bacteria; phylum Actinomycetota; class Actinomycetes; order Actinomycetales; family Microbacteriaceae; genus Leucobacter; species Leucobacter weissii. Next base: position 73,162 of record NZ_JAGDYM010000002.1, on the reverse strand, counting down.
CTAAGACCAATCCCTTGGGGTCCGCCCCGCACCCGCGGGGATGAGCCCGGCTGGCACGCGCACCTTCACGTGCTGTTCCTGTCCGCCCCGCACCCGCGGGGATGAGCCCGGCGGTCGCGTAGTCCTCTATGCGTGGGCCGGGTCCGCCCCGCACCCGCGGGGATGAGCCCCCCGGAGAAATAACGTGCTTACCGACTGCCCGGTCCGCCCCGCACCCGCGGGGATGAGCCCGCCCCCCGTGGGCGTCGCGCAGATTGGCATTCGTCCGCCCCGCACCCGCGGGGATGAGCCCCCCCGCTCGCGCGGGCGCTCGCCGTATCCGCAGTCCGCCCCGCACCCGCGGGGATGAGCCCGGCATCGTCTCCGATGTGCGCGCCGCCTATGGGTCCGCCCCGCACCCGCGGGGATGAGCCCAACCTAACAGCGAAAACGCTGCAAGAAACGTCGTCCGCCCCGCACCCGCGGGGATGAGCCCCAGAAATTCGGTTTGCAGGTTTCGGTTGATTAGTCCGCCCCGCACCCGCGGGGATGAGCCCCTGATGCAGATTCCCGCGAGTAAACTCATTCAGTCCGCCCCGCACCCGCGGGGATGAGCCCTGCGGCATCGGTCGTCTCCTTCGAGGGGGTGGGTCCGCCCCGCACCCGCGGGGATGAGCCCGTGGAACCCCTTCCCGAGATGACGCTCGCGAAGTCCGCCCCGCACCCGCGGGGATGAGCCCATGACCCAGGAAACCGGCACCAGCCTGGCCCTGTCCGCCCCGCACCCGCGGGGATGAGCCCTTCGGTCGACGGCGCAGGAACAGCAGCGCCGTGTCCGCCCCGCACCCGCGGGGATGAGCCCGACGAGCGACCGTTCCCTCCCAACCACTCGGAGTCCGCCCCGCACCCGCGGGGATGAGCCCCAGGCCCTTGCCGACGTGCGCAGCGGCAAGCGGTCCGCCCCGCACCCGCGGGGATGAGCCCTGGCCGGCCTGCCGGTAGGTCCAGCCGTAGCCGTCCGCCCCGCACCCGCGGGGATGAGCCCCGGGGCGGCCCGCACGGCTCAGCCCCGCCGCTGTCCGCCCCGCACCCGCGGGGATGAGCCCAGCCACGCCAGCCGCCCGAGCAGCTCGCCCTCGTCCGCCCCGCACCCGCGGGGATGAGCCCGCGCTGGAAACCGCCGGGCACCGCGTGTTCAAGTCCGCCCCGCACCCGCGGGGATGAGCCCCTCATGCTCCGATGATCGAGCTGCTACAGACCGTCCGCCCCGCACCCGCGGGGATGAGCCCCACGTACGGCTGAGCCGTCGCTGGTTCTGATCGTCCGCCCCGCACCCGCGGGGATGAGCCCTTGCCCGAGTCGCCGCGCTGTTTCGTGCGCACGTCCGCCCCGCACCCGCGGGGATGAGCCCGACAATGCCCGCACGCACCGCGATCTACCTCGGTCCGCCCCGCACCCGCGGGGATGAGCCCATCGAGTACGCCGAACTCGCCACCAACACTGTGTCCGCCCCGCACCCGCGGGGATGAGCCCCCTTGCAGGGCGCGCATGTCGAACAGGTGGCCGTCCGCCCCGCACCCGCGGGGATGAGCCCTGGCCGGCCTGCCGGTAGGTCCAGCCGTAGCCGGGCAGCGCGCGCATGAGCGCGCCACGGCCGATCCCGTCCGCCCCGCACCCGCGGGGATGAGCCCGCGGACAGGGTGCCCGCCGAGGCGTCGAAGATGTCCGCCCCGCACCCGCGGGGATGAGCCCGGCGTCGCCGAGTTCGCCGGCGGTGACCTCCAGTCCGCCCCGCACCCGCGGGGATGAGCCCGGGCTCGCGCTTTTTGTCGGCGACTTTCTTGAGTCCGCCCCGCACCCGCGGGGATGAGCCCGACATCATCGCTCGCGGCCTGCAGACCCAGGCGTCCGCCCCGCACCCGCGGGGATGAGCCCTCGACCTCCTCCGCCTCGGTCAGACGCGGACGGTCCGCCCCGCACCCGCGGGGATGAGCCCTCGAAACGGCAGAACCTCGCGATCAGCGGTGCGTCCGCCCCGCACCCGCGGGGATGAGCCCGTGCGCCCCGAGCTGTTCAGCGATCGCGGCTGGTCCGCCCCGCACCCGCGGGGATGAGCCCCCGGGCCGTGCGCGTCGGCATCCCACGAACCTGTCCGCCCCGCACCCGCGGGGATGAGCCCGTGCTCGCCATGTCGCCGCACCAGCGGATGCTGTCCGCCCCGCACCCGCGGGGATGAGCCCTTTGTCGCGGGTCAGTTGTCTAGCATTGCGCTGTCCGCCCCGCACCCGCGGGGATGAGCCCATCCCCGCGTCGAACGGATCGGACGCCGTGCTGTCCGCCCCGCACCCGCGGGGATGAGCCCGCGCGGCCAGGAGGGGTGAGGATGAGCGTCGAGTCCGCCCCGCACCCGCGGGGATGAGCCCCTGCGTCCGGCCTGCGCACGCTGCAACTCGAAGTCCGCCCCGCACCCGCGGGGATGAGCCCGCTGCGGCGTCGAGGTCGCCATAGGCGACGAGGTCCGCCCCGCACCCGCGGGGATGAGCCCGACATCGTCGGGTTCTTCACCTCGATCCCGGAGTCCGCCCCGCACCCGCGGGGATGAGCCCGAGCTGCTGGAGCGCGCCTACACCGGCGGCACGTCCGCCCCGCACCCGCGGGGATGAGCCCCGTTCTTTCTGCCAGACCTTGGCCATGTTGTAGTCCGCCCCGCACCCGCGGGGATGAGCCCATCACCGCCACAGCCCACCGCTGGGAGCACGGGTCCGCCCCGCACCCGCGGGGATGAGCCCCATGGCGAGAGACTTGCCGCCGCCGTTCTCACGTCCGCCCCGCACCCGCGGGGATGAGCCCGCCACTCCACCACGGCATCCTCAGTGAACAAAGTCCGCCCCGCACCCGCGGGGATGAGCCCTTCGAGCGACTGGCGTTCGATGCTCTCGACCGGTCCGCCCCGCACCCGCGGGGATGAGCCCCAGCCACCAACTCACGGCAGGCACGCAGGGCCGTCCGCCCCGCACCCGCGGGGATGAGCCCTCGCGAGCCTCCTCGAGCAGCCAATCACGTGAGTCCGCCCCGCACCCGCGGGGATGAGCCCACCGTTGAGAACACGTATTGCCTGCGGCACGGGTCCGCCCCGCACCCGCGGGGATGAGCCCGCTGCCTCGGCCTCGGCCAGACCCGTGAGGTGGTCCGCCCCGCACCCGCGGGGATGAGCCCACCCCCGTCACCAAGTAACGCATTGTAGGAACGTCCGCCCCGCACCCGCGGGGATGAGCCCTTCGGGCCGGTCTCCAGCGGCCAGAACTCGACGTCCGCCCCGCACCCGCGGGGATGAGCCCGGACGCCTTCGGGTGGCGGGCCGGTATCAAGGGTCCGCCCCGCACCCGCGGGGATGAGCCCGCGTGGATCTGGCGCCCGGGCTCCTGGGCTGAGTCCGCCCCGCACCCGCGGGGATGAGCCCGTGTCGGCGTGGGTGTACAGCACTCAGGCGACGTCCGCCCCGCACCCGCGGGGATGAGCCCGACGTCGACAAGGTGCAGGCCAAGGGCGACCTGTCCGCCCCGCACCCGCGGGGATGAGCCCGCGAGCGTCGCACCGGGCTCGGAGCAGGCCGAGTCCGCCCCGCACCCGCGGGGATGAGCCCCGAAGACGCGGCCGACGTAGCGGGTGACAGCGGTCCGCCCCGCACCCGCGGGGATGAGCCCTCCCACAGGTCGCCCTCGATGCGGGTGTCGATGTCCGCCCCGCACCCGCGGGGATGAGCCCTCATGTCCTACCCCTTTCAAAGAGAAAGACCCGTCCGCCCCGCACCCGCGGGGATGAGCCCCCGCGCCGGCGCATCCGACCAGGACCGGCAGGGTCCGCCCCGCACCCGCGGGGATGAGCCCGATCAACCATGGACGCCTCCTAGAAGCACGAAGTCCGCCCCGCACCCGCGGGGATGAGCCCCATCCCTTGACGGAGTTCGGAAGCATGAGGTGGTCCGCCCCGCACCCGCGGGGATGAGCCCAAACTCTCCCTGCATAATCTTCGCTTCAGCTTGTCCGCCCCGCACCCGCGGGGATGAGCCCGGGCTCCTCGCCGCGCTCCCGAGCTTCATCGAGTCCGCCCCGCACCCGCGGGGATGAGCCCGCGCCGCGGGCCCCTCCTCCGGATATGCCAAGGTCCGCCCCGCACCCGCGGGGATGAGCCCGTCGCGTTCGGATGGTTAATGACGCGGATCGCGTCCGCCCCGCACCCGCGGGGATGAGCCCGCGGGCCGCTTCATCGGCGTGCACGTCTACAAGTCCGCCCCGCACCCGCGGGGATGAGCCCTGCGAGACAGTTGGCGCCTGGCGTCGTAGCGAGTCCGCCCCGCACCCGCGGGGATGAGCCCGACTTCATGCGTCCTCCAGAGTGAGATCGATCGTCCGCCCCGCACCCGCGGGGATGAGCCCTCCCGCCGCGTCGCCTCGGTCGTGACCAGCTCGTCCGCCCCGCACCCGCGGGGATGAGCCCGTTACGCGAGTGTTATGGAATGGGGATACCCCGTCCGCCCCGCACCCGCGGGGATGAGCCCTGTCAGATCGCGCGCCCAGCTTGTGATGAACAGTCCGCCCCGCACCCGCGGGGATGAGCCCCCCACCCGCGCCGAGAAGACCGTCTACCGGGAGTCCGCCCCGCACCCGCGGGGATGAGCCCCTTATCGAGTACGCCGAAACCGAGCAGGGAGCGTCCGCCCCGCACCCGCGGGGATGAGCCCAAGGGGTTGCCGGACAACTGGCTCGGGCAGCTGTCCGCCCCGCACCCGCGGGGATGAGCCCTCCGTCCGAAGCTCGGGCGTATCGTCCAGTTCGTCCGCCCCGCACCCGCGGGGATGAGCCCCCATCGTGACCGCCGCCGACCTCCGGCTGTATGTCCGCCCCGCACCCGCGGGGATGAGCCCCATGTCTGTTGAAATCACATTCGAGGAGGCGAGTCCGCCCCGCACCCGCGGGGATGAGCCCGGGCCGGCCTTCGCCTCGCCGGCGGTGCCCGAGTCCGCCCCGCACCCGCGGGGATGAGCCCAGGGGAGCGTAGTCGAGGGTGCAGAGGGTCCGGTCCGCCCCGCACCCGCGGGGATGAGCCCCGGCCGCTGCCGCGGTCCATGCTGCGCTCCTCGTCCGCCCCGCACCCGCGGGGATGAGCCCAAGCCGCCGGCAGTGATCGCGAGCACGGTCGAGTCCGCCCCGCACCCGCGGGGATGAGCCCCATGCCGCAGGTGGGGCAGCGCCGGCCGAGGCGTCCGCCCCGCACCCGCGGGGATGAGCCCGGCTGGCACGCGCACCTTCACGTGCTGTTCCTGTCCGCCCCGCACCCGCGGGGATGAGCCCAACGAACTCAATAAGATGCATGACTCGGGTGCGTCCGCCCCGCACCCGCGGGGATGAGCCCAATTCGTTTATCTCCGTCGATACAAGGAAGAGGTCCGCCCCGCACCCGCGGGGATGAGCCCTACATTAGAGTCTCCAATGCGGCACAGCCTACGTCCGCCCCGCACCCGCGGGGATGAGCCCGCGTTCTCCCGTTTACACTCCCGTGGGAGTGTGTCCGCCCCGCACCCGCGGGGATGAGCCCAGGTTCGGTCCCATCGAAACCTTTACCATTCCGTCCGCCCCGCACCCGCGGGGATGAGCCCCGGCCCTCCTCGGAGAAGCCGACCATGCCGAGGTCCGCCCCGCACCCGCGGGGATGAGCCCTACCGATCCGGCAGATTGTCGTGTTTGGTCATGTCCGCCCCGCACCCGCGGGGATGAGCCCTCTCTATTGTGCGAACGCGAATATGGAATGAGGTCCGCCCCGCACCCGCGGGGATGAGCCCCACGTACGGCTGAGCCGTCGCTGGTTCTGATCGTCCGCCCCGCACCCGCGGGGATGAGCCACAGTCATATGACACGTTCGATGCGGTGGAGAACGTCCGCCCCGCACCCGCGGGGATGAGCCCCGTATCCGAAGAAGGTCACCGTGAAGTCCAAGGTCCGCCCCGCACCCGCGGGGATGAGCCCTCGCGCACGGTGCCCGTGTAGATGGGCATCAGGTCCGCCCCGCACCCGCGGGGATGAGCCCGCGGCGGTCGGGGTGAGCCCCTTGAAGGTCGCGTCCGCCCCGCACCCGCGGGGATGAGCCCCGTTTCCGGCCCGCCTTCCCGGAGGTGAGGGTGTCCGCCCCGCACCCGCGGGGATGAGCCCCCGGCCCGCCCGGCCGTGTATCCCGCGCTCGTGTCCGCCCCGCACCCGCGGGGATGAGCCCCCCCTCGACTGAAAGGACCACCACCATGTCCCGTCCGCCCCGCACCCGCGGGGATGAGCCCGCCGCGTGGCTGTCGTCCCCGATCACCTGGATCGTCCGCCCCGCACCCGCGGGGATGAGCCCTCGAACAAGCCGTCACTATGGGTGCGGGACATGTCCGCCCCGCACCCGCGGGGATGAGCCCAGGCAGAACAGCGTCGTGGACTTCGACGCGCGGTCCGCCCCGCACCCGCGGGGATGAGCCCACGATCCGCGTCCGGGTGCGCGCGGTCAACGAGTCCGCCCCGCACCCGCGGGGATGAGCCCGACGTCCCAGCCGGAGGGGTTCCCGGCGTCGTGTCCGCCCCGCACCCGCGGGGATGAGCCCGTCCCCGATGCGATCCAGTCGCTTCTCGTGCCGTCCGCCCCGCACCCGCGGGGATGAGCCCTGCGAACTACCTTTGATTTGAATGCAGGGAAGGTCCGCCCCGCACCCGCGGGGATGAGCCCAATCCAATCAGATACAACAATGCGAGGCATAGGTCCGCCCCGCACCCGCGGGGATGAGCCCGGCTACGGAGCAAATCTGTGCGTTGCAATCACGTCCGCCCCGCACCCGCGGGGATGAGCCCCCGCCCGCGGAGCCTTCCTCCAGGCCGAAGCTGTCCGCCCCGCACCCGCGGGGATGAGCCCAGGGTCCGACGTCGGCCGTCCGGGTGAACGAAGTCCGCCCCGCACCCGCGGGGATGAGCCCTCGTCATATTGAGACGTGTTTCCGCGTTGCTTGTCCGCCCCGCACCCGCGGGGATGAGCCCATGATTCCCGAGCGGTATCGGCATCTTCGAAAGTCCGCCCCGCACCCGCGGGGATGAGCCCACTACTCGCGACGCACGGAACTAAGATCCCGAGTCCGCCCCGCACCCGCGGGGATGAGCCCGGCAACCTCGTCCGCGAGAAGACCACCACCAAGTCCGCCCCGCACCCGCGGGGATGAGCCCTCGGCAAGCTACTCGAAGCCGAGCAGGAGCGCGTCCGCCCCGCACCCGCGGGGATGAGCCCTCCGTCACGGAGACCGGCTTCAGTATTCAGGTGTCCGCCCCGCACCCGCGGGGATGAGCCCAGGCTGATCCTGCCGTTCTGCACGGTCTGGTAGTCCGCCCCGCACCCGCGGGGATGAGCCCATCGACATCATCGAACTGCAGCGGCAGTCCGGGTCCGCCCCGCACCCGCGGGGATGAGCCCTCAGCAACTACCTCGTTGCCGCCGTCCGCGATGTCCGCCCCGCACCCGCGGGGATGAGCCCACCGCGCCGGGGCGAACGTCGTTAAACGTGAGGTCCGCCCCGCACCCGCGGGGATGAGCCCTGTAACCCGTGGCGGGCACTGCCACGATGGTGGTCCGCCCCGCACCCGCGGGGATGAGCCCGAACCTCTGCCTGAGTGTAATTCACTCCCGAAGTCCGCCCCGCACCCGCGGGGATGAGCCCCCGATGAGGAAGCGGCGGCGCTCGGCGAGCTGGTCCGCCCCGCACCCGCGGGGATGAGCCCAGCACCCTTGCCGCCCGGAAAGTTGCGTCGCTGTCCGCCCCGCACCCGCGGGGATGAGCCCCGGCACTTGGATAATCCGGTAGAGCCTGAGCGGTCCGCCCCGCACCCGCGGGGATGAGCCCTCGTTGGCGTTCGCGTCGTATGACACGCTGGAGTCCGCCCCGCACCCGCGGGGATGAGCCCGAGCTGAGCGTGTCTGCGCCCCACAGGCCGAAGTCCGCCCCGCACCCGCGGGGATGAGCCCCGGGTGATCGAGAAGCTCGCCGGTCGCCCCCTGTCCGCCCCGCACCCGCGGGGATGAGCCCTCGGCCCGAAGCTCGGGCGTATCGTCCAGCTCGTCCGCCCCGCACCCGCGGGGATGAGCCCGCGACCCGGCTGGGCCGGTCGGGCCACTTCTCGTCCGCCCCGCACCCGCGGGGATGAGCCCGCACGCCAGGTGCCGTCACAGTCGGCGCAGACGTCCGCCCCGCACCCGCGGGGATGAGCCCGCCGGTCGAGACTGTCGGGGTCGGTGACGAGGGTCCGCCCCGCACCCGCGGGGATGAGCCCTTGCTTGTCACGTTCGGATTGCTCGCGAACTTGTCCGCCCCGCACCCGCGGGGATGAGCCATCGTCGATTTGGCAGACAACACGCCCGTTTCGGTCCGCCCCGCACCCGCGGGGATGAGCCCTGCTGCGATTCGAGGAATTGCACGTCGGCCGGGTCCGCCCCGCACCCGCGGGGATGAGCCCGACCTCAGCACGGTCGACGAGCACTCGGGGGCGTCCGCCCCGCACCCGCGGGGATGAGCCCGCTGCGGGCATGACCTCGAGCAGGCCCAGAGGGTCCGCCCCGCACCCGCGGGGATGAGCCCCCTGAGAGGACACACCCATCATGACCACCGAGGTCCGCCCCGCACCCGCGGGGATGAGCCCCCTGAGAGGACACACCCATCATGACCACCGAGGTCCGCCCCGCACCCGCGGGGATGAGCCCCGCGTCCCGGATGCGGTCGGCCGGATCGTGAAGTCCGCCCCGCACCCGCGGGGATGAGCCCGTCTCCCGCCTCAGTCGTGAAAAGCACAGCCGGTCCGCCCCGCACCCGCGGGGATGAGCCCTCACGATTCACCGTGAACTGTCGGGCGATCGAGTCCGCCCCGCACCCGCGGGGATGAGCCCCCGGCGATGTTGTCCCAGGCATCGCCGAGGAAGTCCGCCCCGCACCCGCGGGGATGAGCCCCGCGGGTCGTCACCTCCACCGCGATCTCACCGGTCCGCCCCGCACCCGCGGGGATGAGCCCTCGGCGAGTGCCTCGGCCTTCCTGCGGCCCAGGTCCGCCCCGCACCCGCGGGGATGAGCCCGTCGGCCTGGATGGGAACGAGTGGGAGCGGCAGTCCGCCCCGCACCCGCGGGGATGAGCCCGCCGCGAATAAAATGTGCGCTTGCTGCGAGCGGTCCGCCCCGCACCCGCGGGGATGAGCCCCAGTCCGGGCATCCCGCCTGGAGGTCGAAACAGTCCGCCCCGCACCCGCGGGGATGAGCCCGGCGACGTGCTGCTCGATGAGATCACGGGCATGTCCGCCCAGCACCCGCGGGGATGAGCCCACGGGCCAGCCCGATTCGTGGACGGAGGCGTGGTCCGCCCCGCACCCGCGGGGATGAGCCCACGAGGCGGATGAATCGGCTCCGCGATGAGTTGTCCGCCCCGCACCCGCGGGGATGAGCCCGTGCTGTTGCGAGCCATGAAGCGCCTGATGCTGTCCGCCCCGCACCCGCGGGGATGAGCCCAAGTCGGACGACGATCCCACCATTGACGATCTGTCCGCCCCGCACCCGCGGGGATGAGCCCAAGTCGGACGACGATCCCACCATTGACGATCTGTCCGCCCCGCACCCGCGGGGATGAGCCCAGGGCTTGAAGGTAGTAGTTTCGTTCTACAAGGTCCGCCCCGCACCCGCGGGGATGAGCCCGGCATCGATGACGCCCGGAACACGATCGAGAAGTCCGCCCCGCACCCGCGGGGATGAGCCCGTCTTTGTAGGGTTCTCACGAAAGAACCTGCCGTCCGCCCCGCACCCGCGGGGATGAGCCATAAGCAATTGCAATGCTTGTTTTGACAAGCAAGTCCGCCCCGCACCCGCGGGGATGAGCCCTCGACCACTCACCCTGCGGCCGTCATCGAGCAGTCCGCCCCGCACCCGCGGGGATGAGCCCGCCGCGTGGCTGTCGTCCCCGATCACCTGGATGTCCGCCCCGCACCCGCGGAGATGAGCCCGCGGAGGAGATGACCTCGCAGATCGCCGCCGGGTCCGCCCCGCACCCGCGGGGATGAGCCCTGATCGAGGAGGAAACCCGTGGGTAAGAGCCTGTCCGCCCCGCACCCGCGGGGATGAGCCCGTCCAGCTTGCAGTAGCCCCGTTCGGGAAGCTGTCCGCCCCGCACCCGCGGGGATGAGCCCGATGAGCAAGTCGATTCCTTCAAGTTCATAAAGTCCGCCCCGCACCCGCGGGGATGAGCCCCGTCTCCGGGCGTCGGGTGGAGACTCTGAATGGTCCGCCCCGCACCCGCGGGGATGAGCCCTCCAAGCCTCCCGCACGGAACCCCTCGACTATGTCCGCCCCGCACCCGCGGGGATGAGCCCACCAGCAAACCCACCACCGAAAGCGAGTAACCGTCCGCCCCGCACCCGCGGGGATGAGCCCCGTCCGGGCCACGCTCACGGTCACTGCACCAGGTCCGCCCCGCACCCGCGGGGATGAGCCCCCCGCCGATCTGCTGAATCCGGGCGCGCAGTGGTCCGCCCCGCACCCGCGGGGATGAGCCCTCGAACGCAGCTTCAAAGACCTCGCGGACGGCGTCCGCCCCGCACCCGCGGGGATGAGCCCCGGGTCGTGCCGATCAGCGCGAAGGCGGCAGCGTCCGCCCCGCACCCGCGGGGATGAGCCCTCGATGCACGCGCAGGGTTTCGGGGAGGGTGCGTCCGCCCCGCACCCGCGGGGATGAGCCCGACTCAGGGGCCGTGATCGGCCGAGAGACCCGGTCCGCCCCGCACCCGCGGGGATGAGCCCGCGTGGCTCTGGCGACCGGGCTCCTGGGCTGAGTCCGCCCCGCACCCGCGGGGATGAGCCCGTCGGCGGAAGGCGGATCAGTCGCTGTACGCTGTCCGCCCCGCACCCGCGGGGATGAGCCCCCGAGGTTGTGCGGCGCTGAGGTTCCGCATCCGTCCGCCCCGCACCCGCGGGGATGAGCCCGTCACCGGTCGCAGAGCGAGCACTCGCGCCGGGTCCGCCCCGCACCCGGGGGGATGAGCCCGGCAGTTCCACGCCGGCGTTGTTCGCGGCCCAGTCCGCCCCGCACCCGCGGGGATGAGCCGCTCCGCGTTCTCGTCTGCCTCTGCCTGGAGCAGTCCGCCCCGCACCCGCGGGGACACACCACTCTGCATGAGGCTGAACCGTCACACCATCGAAGACGAAGCGGTCTACCCGCCACGTTCCGCCCGCCTACAACTGGCCGAAACAAACGGAACACTCCCTACCGGACCCAGCACTCACTCAGAGAAGGAATGTCTATGAGCGCAGGCATTATTCACCCACCGAGGTTCGTGTCACCGTTCTCAGCAGGGGCCGTTACTCAAGATACGAGCGCCAAGTGACTTCGAGTCGTTCAACCTGGGCACGCGGGTCAACTCGCGCGTCTCCGATCATGTCGAGATCCCCGTCACGCTTGGCCTACCGCAGCTCCGATTCAAGGCCGCGCAACTCATCACGGTCCTGTTCTTCTGCCACTCCCAAGTCAAGTACTTCTCGGGTCAAGCCTTTGGGCTAACGTCCTGCTGGCCAAATCTGAGTAGGCCGGCCAGACATCACGGGTGGCCAGCATTTCCTTGAGGTTATCGGCCGGGCCGGCACCCTGACAACGCCGAGGCATGGGCTTCTTGAACACCGCGGGTGCCACGCCGGTCGATACACCACCACAATAGTGATCGCACCGCCCGGATAGACATGGAGATCTCTAGCGCTTCATCAAAGCTGAGAGCATGCTCCCCTCGACACCTACAGCCGCTCCCTATGCTGCTCGCGGAGCTGCGCCACGGCCCGCTCCAGCGCCGGGTCATCGCCGCGGGCCAGCGCCGCGTACTGCAGCACCACGCCGCCGTCGTCGGTCTCCGCCTTGACCCACATGCGACGGCGCGGCACGAACAGCGACAGCAGCAGACCGCCGATCGACAGCAGCGCGAAGACCAGCACCCACTCCTGAGCCGGATTGCGCATCACGTCGAAGGACGCGTAGCGCGGTGCGGCCTCGAAGGTGAGATCGCCCATGCCGTCGGGCAGCTCCACGGTATCGCCGATCCCGAGTTCGAGGGACTCGACGTCGACGGCGCGGCCGGTGAGCTGCTCCATGTTCGCCGTGTCCAGCGCATATACCGATTGAGGCATGCCGCCGTCGATCCCCAGGTCCCCGACGAAGACGTCCAGAGTGAGCACCGGGTTCTCGAGGTCAGGATGGCTCGACGTGTAGGCGCGGGTGTCGAGTTCGGCCTTGGCCGGATAGAAGAACCCCCTCAGACCCAGCTGCGTCTCCGCTCCCCCGTGCTCGAGCCCGTAGGGCACCTTGAGCACTCCCAGCGAGGTGAGGTTCTGGTCCTGCGGGATGAACGGCACCGACTCGCTGAACACGATCTCGCCGTCCGCGTTCCGGATCGTGATGGTGGGCGCGTAGCCGTTGGCGATCAGGTAGATGGGCGAATCGTGCACGCGCAACGGGTGGTTCACCCGGATCAGACCGGGATGCTCGCCCTCCGCGTCGATCAGCGTGACGTTGGCGCGATAGTCGCGGACCTGCCCCCTCGCGTCGACGTTCCCGTCATCCGACGAGATGTAGTCGATCTCGAGGCTGTCGAGGCGCAGACCGAAGGGTTCCAGACGATCCTCGTCGAACCTGGTTCCCGAAGTCCGGGAGTCGTAGTCGATCAGCTGATTGACCATGGTCTCGCCCTCGACCAGCACCTTCTGGCCGTTGAAGCTGAAGAGCCCTCCGACGGCCACGCTCACCAGAACGCCGACGAGCGCCAGGTGGAACAGGAGGTTGCCGGTCTCGCGCAGGTAGCCGCGCTCGGCAGAGACGGAGACCGCGCTGCCCCCGCCCCGGACCCGGACGCGCTGGATCTCGGTGCGGTATCGCTGCCCCCGCAGCAGCCTCTGCGCCTCGCGGATCGCCTGCTCGGCGAACTCCTCGCGCTCCTCCGGCGACGCCGCGGGATTGGATATCCGCTGCTCCGCGTACCCCGCCATCCGCTTCAGCCGGGCCGGCGTCCGCGGCGGACGGCCGCGCAGCGCCCGCCAGTGGTGCGCGATACGAGGCAGCACGCAACCGACGAGCGAGATAAACAGCAGCAGATAGATCGCCGAGAACCAGACGGACGAATAGACGTCGAACGCCTGGATCGGGAACGAATCGAGGATCGCATAGAGTTCGGGATGGTTGTCCTCGTACTGCAGGACACCGTTCGGGTCGGCGCCGCGCTGCGGCACCAGCGAACCCGGGATCGTCGCGACGGCGAGCAGCAGCAGCAGGATGAGCGCCACCCGCATGCTGGTCAGCTGGCGCCAGAACCAGCGCAGCCAGCCCCGGATGCCGAGCTCCGGTCCGGCGGGTGCCGCCTCGCGGCCGGAGCCGCTGCCGTCGTCGTAGTCGTGGGGCCGATCGCGGACCTCAGAGGATCGTGACATAACCGCCGATCACCGCCTGCAATTCGAACATCATCCTGCTCCAGAGACCCGTCACCATCAGCACGCCGATCAGGATCATCAGCGCACCGCCGATCACGTTCACCGCACGTATATGCCGCTTGAAGAATGTCATGGTCTGGGTCATCCAGGCGAAGCCGAAGGCCGCCAGCACGAACGGGATCCCGAGCCCGAGGCAGTACACCACGGCGAGGATCACGGCGCGCGCCACCGAACCCTGCTGCAGGCCCAGCCCCATGATCACCGTCAGGGTCGGGCCGAGGCACGGCGTCCATCCGATCGCGAACACGACCCCCAGCACCGGAGCGCCGACCAGCCCGAGCCGCGGCCTGATCCGCAGCTTCCTGGTGCTCTGCATCATGCCGAAGAACCCCATGAACACGAGGCCCATCGCGATCACGAACACTCCGATGACCCGGGTGAGGACGCCCTCCCACTCGAGCAGCCAGACGCCGACGGTGCCCGCGGCCGCGAGAAAGGCGACCAGCACCGCAGTGAACCCCAGCACGAAGAGCAGCGCCCCGACCACCAGCCGGGTCCGCGCGGGCGTCTCGCCGGGACCGGATCCCGCGCTCGCGCCGACATAGGCGAGGTAGCCGGGGACGAGCGGGAGCACGCAGGGCGAGAGGAAGGAGACGAGCCCCGCAGCGAGCGCGATCAGCGCCGCGACGAGCAACTGCCCGTCGGCGACCACCTCGCCCACATCCACCGCTACTGCTCGGTGCTCTCGGAAGCGGCGCCCTCGGGCTCGGCACCCTCCGTCTCGGCCAGGGTCTCCTTGATGAGCGTGCGCAACTGAGACTCGCCTGCGAGCTGACCCAGCACCCGGTGCGCCACGCGCCCCTCGACATCGAGCACGAGCGTGGTCGGCACCGCGTTGAGCGGCACCTGTCCGGCGAAGGCACGCTGCACCGCGCGTCCGCCCTGATTGTCCATGATCGAGGGGTACTCGACGCCGAACTGCTCGGCGAACTGCACGGCCTGCGCCTCCTGGTCGCGCGTGTTCACGCCGAGGAACTGCACGCCATCCGATCCGAACTCGGCGTGCGCCGCGACCAGATCCGGCGCCTCGGCCCGGCAGGGCGCGCACCCGGCATACCAGAAGTTGACCACGGTGACCGAACCGGCAGTGTCGCCCGAGCCGATCGTCTCGCCGTACTCAGTGATCCCCTCGAAACGCACCGGATCGGTGCGCTCGGCGCGCGGAATGCTGATCGAGGAGCGATCGCCCGAGACGAACCCCTGATCGCTCGTCTCCTCCCACTGCTCCGCCAGACCGCCCTCGGATCCCGAGCACCCCACCAGCACCAGCGCAGCGGCCAGCGCCGGCGCGACCAGCGCGCGATGCGCCCTCAGCGCACGACTCCTCCCGGGCACGACCCGGGCCGCCCCGTTCACACCGCCCCCACGTCGATCGAGCCCTCGGCGAGCCCCGCGCCCGGCGTGCGGTAGTCGACCTCGTACCAACGGCCGCCCCGGCGCTCGAAGGTGGTGATGCTCGAAAGCTCGCAGCGGCGCTTCGCCGGGTTGTGGAACAGCGGCTCGCCGCCGATATCCCGATGAGCAGCCCAGATGACCGCCTGATGACTGACCATGACGATGTCGCCCTCCCGCGACGCCTCCCAGGCGTCGTCCATCGCCGCGCGCACCCGATTCGCGATACGGCGGTACGGCTCCCCCCAGCTCGGCAGGAAGGGATTCCAGAACCGGTGCCAGTAACGAGGATTACGGAAGGCGCTGCGCCCACCATCGCGCACCAGCCCCTCGAAGGCGTTGGTCGGCTCGATGAGCCGCTCGTCGATGCGCGTCTCGAGGCCGAGCAGCTGGGCGATCGGAGCGGCCGACTCCTGAGCGCGCTGCAGCGGCGAGGCGACGAGCTGCGCGACCGTCCGGTCGGACGCCCGCAGCTCGAGAGCGGCCGCCTCCGCCATCCGCCGTCCGCGCTCGCTCAGGCCGAACCCCGGCAGCCGACCGTAGAGGACGCCATCGGGGTTGTGCACCTCGCCGTGGCGCACCAAATGCAGCAGTCTGTCGCTCACACCACCATTCTACGATCGACCCGTCTGGGAGTTCCCGTGCGTTCGGTCCCCGTCCGCGAGCGGATACGCATAGGTCAAGAGGTCGAGGACCCGCCGGCCGCCGATCCACAGCCCGTCCCGCTCGGGAGCGCGCACGAAGCCGAGGCGGTCGTAGAGCCGGTGCGCACCGCCCATATCCGGATGCGTCTTCAGGATCACCGCGCGGAACCCCTGAGCCCTCGCCCGGTCGACGACGAAGCGCATCAGGGACGCCGCGATGCCCCGGCGCCGGGCATCGGGCGAGACCCCGAGCAGCCTCAGATCGAGCTCGTCGTCCCCGAAGTCCTCGTGCAGCGCCGGCCCGCCGGGCCGCCGCGTCGTCACGCTGCCGAGCAGGGCATCGCCCTCGACCGCCACCCAGAGATCGTAGTCCCGGGCGCGCACCTCGGCGCTGCGCACGGGATCGCCGTCAGAATCCCCTGGCCCGTAGTCGTGCGCGTAGGCGTCGGCGATCAGCCGGTCGATCTCCGCGTACTCGTCTGAGCGCGCCTTCCGGATGACCAGGCTCATGCGGCTTCCTCCGTGCCCCGCACGTCGGCCGAGCGCGTCACCGCGCTCGGCGGCAACCGGGGCAAAAGCCCCGGCACGCCTCCCACGAGAACGCGATGCGTTCTCGTCTGAACTCGACGTGCGCAAAGCGCTGCTTTGCTCATGCGGCTGGCCGCCATCCAAGCGCGGGGCCGATCCGCGTCGCCAACTGCTCGAGCATGTGCTTCCAGTCGGCGAGCTCGAACTCGAAGGGCAGCTCGAAGAGGTAGTCGTCTGCGGCCTGGAAGGAAACATCGCCGCGGATGAACTCCACGATCTCATCGAGCGAGCCGAGCACGTCCAGGGCGATGATCGTGTTCCTGCCGTGCACCTGCCTCGTCCGCGGGGTGCGCGCCTCGGCGTACTCCCGATACTTGCGCACCTGCTCGGGCGTCGCGCCGTCGGTCGGCACGATCACGCGCGCGACCGAGGCGCGGGCGCCCTCGCCCTCGGGGTGGGCGGCGCGGAAGGCGTCGATCTGCGCCCGCTGCGCCGACGAGAAGTCGCGGATCCCGTTCTCGGTCGTGCTGATGTTGCTCACGAGCCAGTTGAGGCCCGCGGATCCCGCCCACTCGGCCGAGCGGAGCGATCCGCCGCCGTACCAGAGACGCTCCGAGAGGCCCGCGCTGTACGGCTCGACCCGCTCGGAGTCGAAGTCGCCGCCGATCCCGTTGTAGGGCGGCACCTCGCGCACCGGGTCGCCGGCCAGCAGCCCGCGCAGCCGCTCGATCCGCCCGTAGCCGTAGTCCTCCTCGCGCCACCCGGTGTCGTGGACGATATCGTTCACCTCCGGCTCGTAGGCCGGCGGGTGCACGCTCAGGCCGGGCAGCAGGCGCCCGCCGGAGAGCACATCGGCGGTGGCGAGATCCTCCGCGAGCCGGAACGGGTTCTCGTGGCCGACCGGGATCACCGCCGTGCCCAGGCCGATCCGCTCGGTGTGCTGCGCCGCCGCGGAGAGCAGCGCGGCCGGCGAGGGCAGGCCGTACTGCAGATGGCGGGTGCGCACCCACCCGCTGTCGAGGCCGAGCTCCTCGGCGAAGCGGAACAGCTCGATGCCGTCGGCCAGGCCCTGCGCGGGGGCCTCCCGGTCGAACGGCACCAGATGGATGAAGCCGAGGTGCCGCAGCGGGCGCGGGGAGGCCGGGGAACTGACCATGACTGGGGACTCCTGTGAGAGTGGCGGTGACGAGTGAGGGCGTGCCCGGAAAATTGTAGACCCGGGGCGGGGAGGCCGGAGAACCGTGACCCCCTATTACGGGATCGGCCCGCCGGGCGGCAGCGGAGGAGCCGCCCGGCGCGGGAAGGGTCGCCGGCCCGCCTCCGACTGTTACCTTCTGTGACCCTCGACGCCCGCTCCGAGGGCCCCAGCCGTTATGTTGCATAGTGCTCTACCGAGCAGAAAGACCGAGGTTCCATGCGCCCGCTTCGCACCGGCGTCGGTTCACCGACGCTCCGCCGCGGCTGGGGCGCACCCGGATTCCGCGGCGCTGGCGCGCTGCGACTCGCCGGGCGACTGCTGTTCGTCGCATGGGCGGCCTTCACGCTCACCTTCTTCCTCATGCGCCTGCTGCCCGGCGACGCCGCCACGGCGCGACTGACCGCGAGCAACCTGCTCACCGACGAGCAGGTCGCCGAGCTGCGCCACCAGTACGGCCTCGACGAACCCCTCGTCGTCCAGTACCTCACTCAGCTGCTGCGGCTGATCACCCTCCAGTGGGGACGCTCCTGGTCGACCGGGGCCGACGTCGCCGAGACGGTCTTCGCCGCGCTCGGCAGCACCGCGACGCTCGCCGCCGCGGCCCTCCTGCTCATCTCCGCGGCCTGCCTGCTCCTCGGCTACTACGTGACCACCACGCGCCACCGGTTCGGGCGCCGCCTGGCGAGCGCGATCAGCATTCTGGGGGTCTCGATGCCGACCTTCTGGGTGGGCATCATCCTCATCCAGATCTTCTCGTTCCAGCTCGGCTGGTTCCCGGCCCTGGGCGACGACGGCGCACACTCCCTCGTGCTCCCCGCCATCGCGATCGCGATGTTCGGCACGGGGGCGATGTCCCGCGTGCTGATCCGCAGCCTGAGCGCCGAGTGGCAGAGGGACTACGCCTCGGGCGCGCGACTCCGCGGCCTCTCGAACCGGCAGGTCTTCTTCGGCTTCGTGCTCCGGGGAGCCGCGGCCCCCTTCGTGACCCAGCTCGGCATCGCGGCGGCGACGCTGATCAGCGGCGCGATCGAGACGGAGGTGGTGTTCTCGCGCCCCGGTATCGGGCGCCTGCTGCAGACCTCGATCATGACGAACGACCTGCCCTACATCCAGGTGATCACCGTGCTGGTGGCGGTCGCGTTCGTCCTCGTGATCTCGGCGACCGATCTCGTGGTGGCGCGCCTGCAGCCGCGAGGCGAGCGAACGGGAGCCGCGCGATGAGCGTCACCGCCGGAACGACCGCGACCCGGGCGATCCGGGCGCCGCAGCAGACCGCTCTGCTCGCCCTCGTGGTCGCGCTCGCCTATCTGGTGTGGGTCTCCTTCTCCGGCATGCTGCTCCCCGGCGTGCCGCTCGCGGATCCGCTCACCGTCGACCTCACGCAGAAGTTCCTCCCGCCCGGCGGCGGGCACTGGTTCGGCACCGACTACCTCGGCCGAGACGTGCTGAGTCGAACGCTCCTCGGCGTGCGCGAGACGTTCCTGGGCTCGACCGCCGCCCTGCTGCTCGGATACGCTCTCGGCGTCGCCCTGGGCACCGTCTCCGGGCTCGGCGGAGCCGCCGTTCGCGCGGTCGTGTTCCGCTGCCTCGACGTGCTGCAGTCGATCCCGGGCATCGTGCTGCCCATGGTGATCGTCGCCGCGCTCGGATTCGGCACGCTCAACGCGTCGATCGCCGTCGGGATCGCGCTCGCCCCGAGGATCGCCTACGTCCTCTACCGCACGGTGCCCGAGGTGCTCGGATCCGCCTACGTCGACGTCGATCGTCAGATGGGCGCGTCGCGTCTCAGCACCATGGTCAGGCATGTGCTGCCGAACGCGCTCTGGCCCGCGCTCTCGCTCGCCCCGGCCCTGCTGGGCGAGGCGGTGCTCGGCCTCGCCGCACTCGGCTTCCTCGGCCTCGGGGCGCCGCTGCCGACGCCGGAGATCGGTTCGATCATCGCCGAGGGCCGTCAGTACATCACCCAGGCCTGGTGGATCTCGGCGCTGCCGGGAGCCGTGCTCTGCGCGATCCTCGTCGCCCTCGCGGTCGTGGGGCAGTCGCTCGAGGAGCGGGGGCAGCATGTCTGAACCGGGCTCGCGGATCGTGATCGAGGACTACGCGCTCACGCGGCACCGTCGGGCGGGCGAGGCGGAGGCGGAGCAGACCCTCTTCGCGGGCCTCGACTTGCGCGTGGACTCGGGAGCGTGCGTGGCGATCACGGGCCCGTCCGGCCTGGGCAAGAGCACGCTGCTCCGCGCCGCCCTGGGCGCGCTGCCGGCGGCCTTCGCCTCCACCGGCAGGATCGAGCTGCTGGGCACGGATCTCTCGCGTGCGAAGGCTCGGGAACTCCGCGCCCTGCGCCGACGCACCATGCTGATCCCGCAGAACCCCTTCACGGCGTTCAGCCCGAACCTCAGCGTCTGGCGGCAGAGCGCCCGGCTGCTCCGCGACAGCGGTTCGGCGCCGGCGGCGCAGCTGCGGGACGGACTCGCGGAGGCGCTCCGCTCGCTGCGCTTCGACGACCCCGAGCGCGTCCTCGACGCGCTGCCCCAGCAGCTGTCGGGCGGACAGCTGCAGCGCGTGCTCATCGCGCAGGCGCTCGTGCACGCCCCCGAGGTGATCCTGGCCGACGAGCCGACCAGCGCGCTCGACGGAGCCGCGAGGGAACTGGTGCTCTCGGCTTTTCAACGGCTGCAGCAGCAGCTCTCGCCCGCGCTGCTGGTGGTCACGCACGACCGGGAGGACTTCGCCGCCATCACGACGCGCGTGCTCGAGCTCGACGCCTACGCGCCGCGCCGGGACGCCGACGACGCGGAGACGCGCCCTCCGGCGGCCGCACCCGAACCGCCGAGCCGACGGACGGACCAGTCCGGCACGGTCGTCCCGGCCGTCGCGACGACCGGCGTCGCGAAATCCTACCCCTCCGGCGGCAGCGTGCTCGACGGCGTCGACCTGCGTATCGAGCCCGGCACGGTCGTCGGACTCACGGGCCCCTCCGGATCGGGGAAGTCGACGCTGGCCCGGATCCTGTGCGGTCTCGAATCGTTCGACTCGGGGAGCGTCTCGTATCCCGGGGCCTCGTTCTCCGAGCGCGTGCCGCCCCGCGGCCCGGAGCGCCGCCGGGTCGGCTTCTACGTGCACCAGGACGCCCGCTCGTGCGTCGACCCGCGCTCCCGCGTGTCGCACATCCTGCGCGAGGCCGAGCGCCGCGGGCGGCGCCTCCGCGGCGAGGACGCCGACGCTGCGCGGTCCCGTCCCGAGGAGATCATGGCGCGACTCGATCTGGGGCCGGCGCTCGCCGGCCTTCGGGCCGCGCAGCTCTCGGGGGGGCAACTGCAACGCGTGTCCATCGCGCGGGCCCTGCTCTTCGGCGCACCGCTGACCGTCCTCGACGAGTCGCTCTCGGGCCTCGACGACCGCAACCGTCGGCGTGTTCTCGAGATGCTCCGCGAACACGCTCGGACGCGCGGCTCAGCCTTCCTCCTGATCACCCACCGCGAGCAGGAGATCGCCGCCTATCTCGACCACTGCCTCCGCCTCTCATCCGCAGAGGCGGGCGACTCCCACCCGATCGAAAGGAACTTCCGTGTCTAGAACCATCCGTCGCTCCGCGCTCACCGCCGGAGCGCTCTCCGTGTTGCTCGCGCTCACCGCCTGCACCGGAGGGGATCCCGGTGCCGAGGGGACCGGTGAGACCGCCGAGTCGGTCACCGTGCAGGTCGAGCTGGTCGAGGGCGCTCCCCTGGACCCCTACCAGACGGATCAGCCCGCCTCGATCGCCTACCTGGCCAACGTGGTCGACTCCCTCACCTACCTCAACCCGGAGTCCCGAGAGCTCGAGCCCTCCCTCGCCACGGCGTGGGAGGTCAGCGACGACAGCCGGGTGTTCACCTTCCAGCTCCGCGAGGGCGTCACCTTCAGCGACGGCGAGGCGCTCGACGCCGAAGCCGTGAAGCGCAACTTCGAGGGCGCCCTCGAGCTCGGGGCCGCCGCGGTTCGGGCGAACTACCTGGCCGGCCTCGAGAGCGTCGAGGCCACCGGGCCGCAGGAGGTGCAGCTGACCTTCTCCGAGCCGAACGCCCCCTTCCTGACCTACACGGCCAGCACCTATCTCGGGATCCTCTCGCCGCAGACCTGGGAGCTGGCGCCCGAGGAGCGCAGCAGCGAGGGCGTCGTGGGCACCGGCCCCTTCGTGATCGACGACTACGCGGCGAACCAGTTCGTCGAGCTGGCGGCGCGCGACGACTACGACTGGGCGCCGGAGTGGGCCGGTCGCACCGGGGCCGCCGCGATCAAGGAGCTGCGCTTCGAGTTCGTGAGCGACTCGTCGACCCGGGCGCAGTCCCTGAGCGCCGGACAGGCGGACATCGCCCAAGGTCTCACCGTGGACGACGCCACGACGGTGGAGAGCGCCGGCGGCAGCATCGAGATCGCGACCGTGCCGGGCATCCCCACCTCGATCGCGCTCAACACCGACGACCCCGTGCTGCAGGATCCCGCGGTCCGCGAGGCGCTGAACCTCGCCATCGACCGCACGACGATCTCCGAGGGCATCTTCAACGGCGCCGTCGCCCCGGCCTACGGGCTGCTCACCGAGAGCCTGGTGCAGTACGTCCCGTTCGAGGAGGAGTTCACGGCGGACGTCGCGCGGGCCAAGTCGGTGCTCGATGAGGCGGGCTGGACCGAGACCGCGGACGGCGTGCGGGAGAAGGACGGGACCCCGCTCCAGCTCACGCTCGACACGGTCAGCCCCTACAGCTACACGAACGCCCTGGTCCAGCTGGTCCAGAGCCAGTTCGCCGAGATCGGCGTCGGCCTCGAGGTGGTCGACCTCATCGCGACCGGCGAGGTGGGCGACGTCCTCCAGAACGGCGGCTTCCAGGCGCTCATGTCGAACACGACCGATCTCGACGGCAACGTGCTCTACGGCAAGGTCTCGGGTTCGGAGGCGGGCGAGCCCGGCGCATCGAACTCGTTCGGCCTGCAGCCGGGCAACGAGCTCTACGCCCTGCTCAACGAACAGCGCGGGCAGAGCGTCGAGGCGGAGCGCACGGCGACCCTGGAGGAGGCCCAGCGCCTCATCGTCGACGAGAACCTGCTGCTCCCGCTCACCGCGGTCCCGCAGGTGTACGGACTGCGCGAAGGCGTCAGCGGGATCATCTACAACGCCGAGTCCCGGCCGCTGTTCTACGCCGCCACGGCCTGACCCCGGCGAACGGAGGAACTCGATGAGGATCAGCTTCTTCTCGCAGGTGCAGGATCAGTTCCTGCCGCCCGCGGAGCGCTACGGGCACACGCTGCGCGAGATCGTGCGCGCCGATGAACTGGGCTTCGACACGGCCTGGGTGTCGTCGATCCATTTCAGCGGCGACAGCGGGGGCGGCCTGCCCTCGCCGCTGATCCTGCTCTCCGCGGCCACGCAGCTGACCGGCCGGATCCGGCTCGGCACGAGCGTGATCACGCTCTCGCACGAGAATCCGATCCGGGCGGCGGAGGACGCCTCGGTGGTCAACCACCTCTCGGGCGACCGGCTGCGCATCGGATACTCGATGGGCGGGACCGTCGTCAGCCTGGAGCCGTTCGGGCTCTCGTTCGATGATCGCAAGGCCATCGGGGCCCGTTCGCTGCAGCGCTTCCGCGAGGCGCTGCGCGGGGAGGCGCTGGGCAGCCGGGGACAGCGGATGTTCCCGCCCGGGCGCGAGCTGACGCGGCGGATGTCCCGCGCCTGCCTCGACCCCGCGAGCAGCTTCCGGGCCGGCTCCGATGGCGACGGGCTCTTCCTCTCCTGCTGGCAGCCGCGCAGCTCCGCCGATGATCTGCGCACGCTCGCCGACTACCAGAACCCGATCATCGACGCCTACGAAGAGGGACTCGCCGAGTACCGCTCGCGCACCGGGCACGACGCCGAACCGGACATCGCGGTCTCTCGCACGGTGCTGGTCTTCGAGGAGGAGCATCGGGAACGGCTCGTGGAGTCCTCGCACCGGGCGCTCGCGCGCTGGGCCGGCGGCAAGGAGTTCGTGCCCGAGGGCACCGAGCTGACGCGCGAACGGATCTGGAAGGAGGGGCACGCCGTCATCGGCACGCCGGACGAGGTCGCCGAGCAGTTGCTGGCCGACACCGCTCTGGCGCGCTCCACCGAACTCGCGGCGCAGGTGCAGCTGATCGATCCGCCGCACCAGGACACCCTGCGTTCGCTCGAACTGCTCATCGGTCCCGTCGCTCGTGCGGCCTGGGATCAGGAGGGCTCCCGGGCGGGCTGACGCGTCGCGGTGCCGGGGGCGCCCCGGCACCGCGACCCCGTCTCACGGTCGCTCATGAGGCGCGCCGCACTACTAGACTGGCGGGGTGACTGAACGTGTGTTGATCAAGGATCTCGCCGCCCGCGAAGACGGCCCGGTGCGCGTCGCCGGATGGGTCGAGAAGGTTCGCGACCAGAAGTTCGTGCAGTTCGTCGTGCTGCGCGACGAGAGCGGGGCCGTGCAACTGGTGAACGGCGGCGTGCTGCGCGAGCCCGACGCCGACAACCCGCGCAGCGAGATCCTGCTCGAGCGCACCTCCGCGATCGCCGAGCTCACGCTCGGCACCTTCGTCACGGTGACCGGAGAGCTGCAGCACAACGAGCGGGTCAAGCTCGGCGGGGTCGAGATCCAGATCGACCGGCTCGAGGTCGTCACGAGCGCGCTGCCCGACAACCCCGTCGCCAACGACTCCGGCATCGACGTGCGCCTCGACTGGCGCTTCCTCGACCTGCGCCGCCCCGAGCAGAACCTCGTGTTCCGCGTGCAGACCACCTTCGAGCACGCGCTGCGGCAGGTGTGGATCGACCGCGACTTCATCGAGATCCACACCCCCAAGCTCATGGCCTCGGCGTCGGAGTCGCGCGCCGAACTGTTCGAGGTCGACTACTTCGAGGGCACCGCCTACCTCGCGCAGAGCCCCCAGTTCTACAAGCAGATGGCGCAGTCGGCCGGCTTCGGCGGCGTCTTCGAGATCGCCCCGGCGTTCCGCGCCGACCCGTCCTTCACCTCGCGGCACGCCACCGAGTTCACCTCGGTCGACACCGAGTTCAGCTGGATCGACTCGCACGAAGACGTGATGGCGCTGCACGAGGAACTGATCGTCGCCGGCCTCACCGCAGTCAAGGAGCAGCACGGCGAGGCGATCCAGAAGCTCTTCGGCCTCGAGGTCGAGGTGCCGACCCGTCCGTTCCCGCGCATCCCCCTGGCCGAGGCGAAGCAGATCGTCAAGGATCGCGGCTACGAGGTGCCTCGCGCCGACGCCGACATGGATCCCGAGGGCGAGCGTCGAATCGCGGCGTACGTCGACGAGGAGCTGAGCCACGACTTCGTGTTCCTCACCGACTACGACGCCTCGATCCGCCCGTTCTACCACATGCGGCACGAGGGCGACCCGGCGCTGACCAAGAGCTACGACCTCATCTACCGGGGCGTCGAGATCTCGACGGGAGCGCAGCGCGAGCACCGGGTGGATGTGCTCGAGGCGCAGGCTCGCGAGAAGGGCCTGGAGCCGGCGGAACTCGGCTTCTACCTCGACTTCTTCCGCTACGGCGTTCCGCCGCACGGCGGGTTCGGGATGGGGCTGGGCCGCGTGCTCATGCTGTTGCTGAAGCAGTCGTCGATCCGGGAGGTCACGTACCTGTTCAGGGGACCAACGCGGTTGCTCCCCTGAAAGAGTCCGCGGATAGGTGGCCGGTTGCTGAGCCCTTCGACAAGGGTTCCTGAGCTTGTCGAAGGGCTCAGAGACCGAAGCATCCGGCTCATGGTGTCGGGCTCTTCGACAAGCTCAGGGACCGAAACCTCTTACGCTTTGCGCAGGATCTGGGCCGTGACGCGCGCCGAGAAGCGCAGCGCGTCGACCGGGACCCGCTCGTCGGCCGCGTGGAACTGCCCGAGCACGTCGAAGTCGTGCGGCACGCGCAGCGGCACGAAGCCGTAGCCCGCGATCCCGAGACGCGCGAAGTGCTTGTTGTCGGTGCTCGCCGGCAGCAGGTACGGCACGACGAGGCCGTCGGGATCCTCCGCCGCGACCGCGCGGCCCAGCACATCGAGGAGCGGGGCGTCGACCGGGGCCTCGGTCGCCGACCACCACCGCCCCTCGCGCACCTCGACGCCGGGACCGGCGAGCGCGGCGAGCGTCTCGCGCAACGGCGCGTCCTGGCCGGGCAGCACCCGGATGTCGAGCCGCGCCGTCGCCTCGCCGGGAATGATGTTGGTCTTGCCTCCCGCGGAGAGCACGGTGGGGGTGGCGGTGTTCCGCAGGCTCGCGCCGATGATCTCGCCCACGAAGCCGAGCGACGCCAGATCCGCCTCGATCGTCTCATCGGAGAACCGCAGGCCGCGGGCCCGCGCGAACGCCTCCACGAAGCGCGTCACCGCCGGCGAGCGCACGATCGGGAAGCGGTGCTCGCCGATCCGCCGCACCGCACCGGCCAGGCGCACCACCGCGTTGTCCTCGGTGGGCCGCGAGCCGTGCCCCGCACGCCCCCGCGCGGTCAGCGTCGCCCAGGCCACGCCCTTCTCGCTCGTCGCCACCAGGTAGGCGCGGCGAGGATCGGCACCGGGCGCCTCGTCGCCGTCCTCGTCGCGACGCCCATCGCCGTCCAGCGGCACCGAGAAGCCGCCGACCTCGCTGATCGCCTCGGTGACGCCGGCGAACAGCTCCGGTCGGCGGTCGACCAGCCAGCCCGCGCCCCAGAGGCCGCCCGCCTCCTCGTCGGCGAGGAAGGCCAGCACCAGGTCGCGGCGCGGCGCGATGCGCTCGCGCGCGAGATGGCGCGCGACCGCCAGCACGGTGCCGGCGTAGTTCTTCATGTCGACGGCGCCGCGGCCGTAGAGGTAGCCGTCATGGATCTCGGCGGCGAACGGCGGGCGGGTCCAGTCGCGCTCCTCGACCGGCACGACGTCCACATGGGCGTGCACGAGCAGCGCGCCGGCGCCCGGATCCGATCCCGGGATGCGCGCGACGAGCGAGCCCCGGCCCGGACGCGGCTCGATCAGCTCCGACGCGATGCCGACCTCCCGGAGACGCTCCTGGATGAAGCGGACCGCCCGGGTCTCGCCATCGCCGATGGTCGCCGGGTCGCCCGTGTTGACGCTCTCGATCCGGATGAGTTCGCGCACGAACTCGAGCGCCTCCTCCTCGAGCAGCGATGTCATCCGCGGTCCTCCTCGCCCCCACCCTACGCAGATAGACCGGAGCGGCGCACGGGGTCCGGTCACACCGCGTCACGAAGGCGGGCGGTTGGCCCGGATCGGGGCACCGCGGTGCGCGACCGGGCTCGGATACGGTGCCGACGCGACCCCGGTTCCGGGGCCGGCGCGGATCTAGAGAGTGAAGTCGGTGGCGACCCGGTCGGTCGCGTGGCGTTTGACCACGGCCCCGGCCGCGACGTGCTCCGGGTGCGAGGCGTAGGCGGCGAGGCCGTCGGCGTCGTCGAAGTCGGCGATCAGCGTGACGTCCCAGTTGTCGCCGTCGAAGAGCTCGTTGCGGTGCACGGCGAGCGCGCGCACGCTCGCCACGGTCTCGGCGAGCGGCGTCAGCGCGGCGGCGATCTCCGCGGCCTGGGCGTCGCGCTGCGCGCGGTCGGCACCGCTCAACCGCCAGGTCACGATGTGTCGCAGGGTCATGGGGATCCTCCATTGCCGGGTCGTCTTGAGAGGGGTCGTCGTCGAGCGGCCCGGTCGAGGGCGGCGCGGAGCCGCTCCGGATCCACCCGCCAGACGGCGTGCCGCTTCTCGCCGATGAACAGGACCGGGATGTCCTCGGAGTGGCGCCGGGCCAGCGCGGGATCGCTCAGGATGTCCCGCTCGTCGAGCACGGTCTCGATGCCGTCCGCGAGCGCCTCCGCGCACACGCGCTCGACCACGCCGCGCGCCTCGTCGCAGAGATGGCAGCCCGGCTTCGTCAGGAGCCGCAGGGAGACGGGTTTCGGCACCCGCCCAGCCTATCCTCCTCTCACGCCCCGCTCCCGTCTCCGCCCCCGCGTTCCTCCCGCCTCCGCTCCCGTGCTCCTCCGGTCTCCGTCCCCGCGTTCCTCTCGTGCTCCTCCGGTCTCCGCTCCCTCGCTGCTCCGGTCTCTGGTCCCCCGCTCCTCCCGTACTCCTCCTACGATCCTCGTCTGCACCGCTCCGAGGCCGCATCCCGTCTCCGCCCCTGCCCTCCTCCGGCCTCCGCTCCCGCGCTCCTCGCTGCTCCTCCCTTCTCCGCTCCTCCGCTGCTCTCGCATCTGCTCCCATCTCCGCTCCCGCGCTCCTCCCGCCTCCGCTCTCGCGCTCCTCGCGTGCTCCTCCCTTCTCCGCTCCCGCGCCGCTCCTTCCCGGAGATTCCTCTCCTTCCTGACCCGCCCTCACCGCGACTCTCATCCTCATTCCCCTGCCTTTCCGCGTCCCGTTGGCCCCGAAGTGCCCTTTCACCACTCGCGAAGGGGCACTTCGGGACCAATCGCAGCGGAAAGGGCGCGGGGAGAGGGGCGGGCGGGTCAGGAGGAAGAAGGGCGGATAGGAGGGGCAGGAGTAGAGGCGGGCGGACAGGGAGCGGCCGGGATGGGGAGAGAGGGAAGGGAAGGGAAGGGAAGGGAAGGGAAGGGAAGGGAAGGGAAGGAGGGAAGGAGGGAGGAACGGGTCAGGCCACCGCGAGGCCCGCGATCGGGGAGAGCCGCGCCGCCCGCCGCGCCGGCAGCACCGAGGCGAGCAGCCCCGCGAGCGCCGCGAGCACCAGCACGACCCCGAGCGCCGCCCACGGGATCGCGAACGACACCTCGCCCACCGAGTTCAGCACCGACCGCGCCCCGAGATAGCCGTAGGCGACGCCCAGCACGACCCCGGCGACCGCGGCGACCACGGAGAGCAGGATCGCCTCGTTCGCGAGCGTCCACCTGAGTTGCGCGCGGGTGAGCCCGAGCGCTCGCAGCAGCGCGTTCTCGCGGGTCCGCTCGATCACCGAGAGCGACAGGGTGTTGCCGACCCCGATCACGGCGATCACGATGGCGACCGCGAGCAGACCGGTGACGATGAGCAGCAGCGTCGTGATGATCTGCTCGAAGACCGCCCGCTCGAGCGCCGCGCCGCCCACGAAGGACGTCGGCAGCAGCTCGGTGATCTGCGTGCGGATCTCGTTGATCTGCAGGAAGTCGAGCCCGTCGCTCAGCCGCAGCAGCGCACCGTCCCCGGCCTGCGACTCGGGCAGCTGCCCGAGGGTCTCGGGCGACACGAGCAGCACGGAATCGGGCGCCCCGCCCCGCAGGGCCCTCAGCGTCGTCTCCTCAGCGGAGGCGTCGTCCATCATCGTCTCGCCGCCCAGCGTGATCTCCCCGTTCTTCGGCGGATCCGCCATCGTGACCGCCCCGCCTTCGAGGCGGACGGGTGCGACCCGCGACACGGCGTCGTACTCCCGCGCGTCCACGGCCCAGGCCTCCCAGACGCGACCATCCCCCTCCTGGAAATAGGCGGACCGCATCGGCGTGAGCCCCTCGACCCCGTCGATCGCGGCGATCCGGTCGAATGCGGCCGCGTCGAGCGCGACCGCCTCACCGCTCTCGTCCAGGGCCGGCAGCGTCACGACCACGTCGACGGGATACTCCTCGTCGAGGCCCTGGTTGAAGGTGGCCCTCGCCACCTCGGCGCCCGTGTACACCGTCGCGACGAGCGTGACGCCGATCAGCAGCGCGGTCGCGGTCGCGGCGGTGCGCCGCGGGTTCCGCACCGAGTTGAGCGCGGCGAGGCGCCCGGGCACTCGCGCCGAGATCAGGCGGCCCAGCCACCCGATGAGCCGGGGCACGACGAAGATCGCGAGCATGATCGCGCCGACGGCGCTGAGGGCGGATCCCCCGAGCGCGACCAGGAGCGCGAGTTCCGCCTGGCCCACGAGGAACGCGGCGACGCCGAGCAGCGCGAAGCCGCCGAAGAAGAGCACCAGCCCGGCCACGAGGCGCAGCGCCCCCGCACGGGTCGAGGCGCGCGCCGCGTCCAGCGGGCGCATGGCGGCGAGCGGAGAGACCCGCGTCGCCTCCCGCGCCGGGGCGAGCGCCGCCACGAGCGTCAGCACGATCCCGACGAGGATCGGGATCACCACCGCCGTCCAGTCCATGCCGAAGACGCCGAGCGTGCCGCCCAGCCCCCCTGCGTTGCCGATGGCCACCAGCCCGAGCATGAGGCCGATGGCGACGAGCACCCCGACCACCGAGGCCACCGCGGCCATGACCAGCGCTTCGAGCAGCACCGAGCCGCGCACCTGGCCCGACGAGGCGCCGAGGCAGCGCAGCAGCGCCAGCTCGCGCGCCCGCTGGGCGACGATCACCGCGAAGGTGTTGGCGATCACGAGCGCCGCGACGAGCATCGCGATGGCGACGAAGGCGAGCATCACCAGGGTGAGCACGTCGGCGGCGCCGGTGTAGCCCTCCAACCGCTCGGAGAGGAGGTCGTCCGGGGTCTGCAGCGTCGGGTGGAATCCGGGCAGCTTCGGCAGCGCCTCCGCGATGGCCGCGCGCGCCGCGTCAGGGTCGGCGGACGGGTCGAGCAGGATCTGCGCCGGCGTCCCGTAGTCCATGCGCACGTTCTCCGGGGCGGCGGCGAAGTGCTCGATCCCGCTCGGCGCGCCGATGATCACGGGCTGACCCGCCGCGAACGGGTTGCGGCTCGTCTCGAGCACCCCGACGACGGTCGCGGGCTTCGCCTCCGCCTGCGCGGAATCGTCGGCGGTGCCCGCATAGGAGGTGATCTCGAGCTGGGCGCCCGGCTCCAGGCCGAACTGCTCGGCGACGGTATCCCACATCACCACCTCGTCGGACGCCTCGGGCAGCCTCCCCTCCGTGACCGTCACGTCCCGGAACGACTCCGGCGCGAGCTGCCTGAGCTCGAAGATCTGCTGCACGTCCCCCGACCCGATCGCGATGTCGAGGGCGCGCGGCACGAACACCTCTGCGACGCCGGGCACCTCGCTCACCGCCCGCTCGAGCTTCTCGAGATCCTCGGCCCCCGGGGCGGCCCCGGAGTCGATCTCCTCCTCGGTGTACTGGGCCTCGGGATCCTCGACCACCACCAGGTCGGCCTGGGCGTAGTCCTGCCCGAGCGAGTGCTGCAGCGTCGCCCGCATCGAGCTGCCGAGGATCAGCGTCGCGCTCATGAAGGCGACGGCCAGCAGCACCGCTAGCGAGACGGCGACGAGACGCGCGCGGTGCGCGCGGATGTTCGCGAGAACGACCCTGAGCATGCTCACGCCCCCAGACGGCCGAGCGCGGCCAGGATCTCGTCGGGCTCGGCGTCCGAGAGCTCGCCCGCGATCCGCCCGTCGGCGAGCAGCAGCACCCGATCGGCGTACGACGCCGCGAGCGGATCGTGGGTCACCATGATGATCGTCTGCCCCATCTCGCGCGCGGAGCGGCGCAGCAGGGCGAGCACCTCGGCCCCGGAGCGCGAGTCGAGGTTGCCGGTCGGCTCGTCGGCGAACACCACCTCGGGGCGCGAGAGCAGCGCCCGGGCGATCGCGACGCGCTGCTGCTGGCCGCCGGAGAGCTCGGAAGGCTTGTGCCGCAGCCGCTCGGAGATGCCCAGCACGTCGACGATGCTGCTCATCCAGGCCCGGTCCACGCGGGCGCCGGCCAGCTCGACGGGCAGCAGGATGTTCTGCTCGGCGGTGAGGGTCGGCACGAGGTTGAACGCCTGGAACACGAAGCCGATGCGTTCGCGGCGCAGGACGGTGAGCTCCCGGTCGCGCAGGCCCGAGAGCTCCTGCTCGCCGATCGCCGCGGAGCCGCTGTCGAAGGTGTCGAGACCCGCCAGGCAGTGCATGAGGGTGGACTTCCCCGAGCCGGACGGCCCCATGATCGCGGTGAACTCTCCGCGGCGGAACGTGACGCCGACGCGGTCGAGCGCCGTCACCTGCGTCTCTCCGCTGCCGTAGGTCTTGGTCAGGTCCAAGGCCCGCACCGCGTACCGCCCCTGTTCGACGTCGCTCATCCGTTCCGCCCTCTCCGAGTCCGCAGCGCCGCGCGCGCCGCATCGTGTGCCGGGGCCGATCCGACCCCTGCGTCCATCCTGTCCGCGCTGCGGGGCGCGCGGCATCGACCCGGGGGAGGATCTTCGCCCGCCCGAAGCGGCCGCGCGATGCCCGGCATCCTCCTCACGGATGACCTCCGCACCGCCCCCGGATGAGGGGCCGAATCGGCATTCTCGTCCCTCCGGAGCGTTTTCGCGCCGTGGCCGGCAAGGATGCCACGTCGCTCTCCCGCTCATGTGACAAGAATGCCGATTCGGCCCCTCATCCTCATCCCCACCCGGCAGACGCCGCTATCGGCTCAGGGAGCGACGATCCCCGCCTCGTAGGCGAAGACGACCGCCTGCACGCGATCCCGCGAGGCCGTCTTGGCGAGGATCCGGCGCACGTGCGTCTTCACCGTGGTCTCCGAGAGCACCAGCGCCGCGGCGATCTCCGCATTGGACATGCCCTGCGCGACGAGTTCGAGCACCTCCCGCTCGCGAGCCGTCAGCGAAGCGGCCATCTCCACGAGGCCGGACGCCGCCGCGGCCTCCGCGCCATCGGCCGTCCGCGCCGGGTCCGACGCGCCCTCCGAGCCGAGCATCGGGCCGACGTGGCTGAGCAGGCGGCGCGTCATCGACGGGGAGATCACGGCGTCGCCGCGGTGCACGGAGCGGATGGCCCGGAGCAGTTCCTCCGGCTCGGCGTCCTTCAGCAGGAACCCGCTCGCGCCGGCCCGGATCGCCTCGAGCACGTAGTCGTCGAGGTCGAAGGTCGTGAGCACGATCACCCGCGGGGGATCCGGTCGCTCCAGGATCGCCCGGGTCGCGTCGATCCCGTTCATGCCGGGCATGCGCACGTCCATCAGGACGACGTCGGCGGGGGTGCCCTCGAGCAGTTCGATCGCGGCCAGCCCATCGCCCGCCTCGCCGACCACCACGAGATCCGGCTGCGAGCCGATGAGCATGCCGAAGCCGCCCCGCACCAGCTGCTGGTCGTCGACCAGCGCCACTCGGATCTCCGCTCCGGTCATCGCTCCGCCTCTCCGTCTCCTCAGCCGACACTACCCCTGCGGGAAGTGCGCCCGCACCTCGAAGCCGCCGCCGATCCTCGGCTGCGCCACGAGCGTGCCCCCGTAGAGCCCCACGCGCTCGGCCATCCCGCGCACGCCCTGGCCGCTGCCGCGACTCGCGGGATCGGCGGCCGCGCCGCGACCGTCGTCCAGCACGGCCACGAGCAGCCCCGCGTCGTCCCGTTCCAGGCGCACCACCGCGCGCACGCCCGGCCCGGCGTGCTTCATGACGTTCGTCAGGGCCTCCTGCACCACGCGGTAGACCGCGAGTTCCGCGCCCTGCGGCAGCGCGAGGTCGGCGAGCGCGCCGACGCGCAGCACCTCGATCTCGACGCCGCTGCGCCGCACGTCTCCGATCAGCGCGTCGATGTCCGCGAGCGAGGGGGTCGGGCCGGCCGTCGCCGGCCCGCCGTCGCGCAGCACCCCGAGCAGCCGCCGCATCTCGGCGAGCGAGTCGCGCCCGGTGCGGGCGATGGTCCGCAGCGCCTCCCGCGCCTGCTCGGGCGACCGCGATGCGGCGTACGAGCCGCCGTCTGCCTGGGCCACGATCACCGAGAGCGAGTGCGCCACGATGTCGTGCATCTCGCGCGCGATCCTCGTGCGCTCGTCCGCCGCGGCGAGCGATCGCTCCTGCTCCCGCTCCCGCTCCAGCCGCTCGGCCCGTTCGCTCATCTGCCGCCAGATCTCCCGGCGCGAGCGCACCAGCTTGCCCAGCAGCCAGCTGGCGAGCACGCTCACCGCCAGCAGGAGCATGAACACGGCGAAGTCGATCGGGGAGGCGAAGCCGTAGCGGATCGGGGCGAGCGCGGATCCCGCGAGCCCGATCACCAGCGCCGCACGTCCGGCCCACCTCGGTCCGTAGGCGGCGAGCGCATAGGCCGTGAACAGCGCCGAGATGTTCGCGGGCGCGATCGACACGCCGAGCGCGAGCTGCAGCACGTGGAGGCCGACCACGATCCCGCCCGAGACGGTGGGGTGCGATCGGCGCCACGCGAGGGGGAGGACGAGCGCCGACGAGAGCGCGAACATCGCCCACGCGCTCGGCGCGGAGTCCACCACGGCCAGCGGGCCGAACTCGAGGCTGAGCGGGGGCAGGCAGGTGACGGCCCACAGCGCCGCAGCGAGTGCGATGTCGAAGACGGTGCTGCGCAGCCTCATCCCGCTCCCCCTGCGACAGGGACGGCAAAAGGCGCCGGGCGATGACGCCCGACGCCGACTTCACCGGCCGATGCGGTTACTTCTTGTTGCGGCGCTGGTGACGCGTCTTGCGAAGCAGCTTGCGGTGCTTCTTCTTCGACATGCGCTTGCGCCGCTTCTTGATGACTGAACCCACGTATATACCTCACAAAGTCCTCGGACCGAGAACCCGATCCTTCAAACACCTTATGCTACACCCACCAGCCGGTGCTCGGGGAATCCCGTCCCGGACGCGGGGGCGCGGAGACCCGCCAATATGTCGTTTCATGACGGGAATCCGTCGCGACGGTCCCGAAGAGTGTTTACCATAAATAGTCAAGTAGCAAGAACTGGCAAACAATCTCATCGGGATGCCCGGCGGCGCCCGGGAGGCCCGCCATCCGTTCGCCGCACAGAAACCGAGGGATCCCCGACATGCCCAGACCCACACGAATCCAACGGCGAGGCCCGGCCTCGATCGCCACCGCCGCCGCCCTCGCGGCAGCCCTGCTGGCGAGCGGCTGCGCCCCGCAGACGGGGGGCGGCGCTCCGAGCGACGGCGACACCGAGCAGCTGACGGTCGCCCTCCCGGGATCGCTCGAGAACCTCTATCCCGGCCAGGAGGCCGGCATCCTCAACTACTACGTCGCGGCGATCGCCGCGGAGGGCCTGGTCTCCGTCGACGCCACCGGCAATCTGCAGCCGGGACTCGCGGAATCGTGGGAGCAACCGGATCCGCAGACCTACGTCTATCGGATCCGCGATGACGCGAAGTTCCAGGACGGCACCCCCGTGACCGTCGACGACATCCTGGTGAGCATCGAGAAGTCGCAGGACGCCGAGGTCTCGCCGCAGTTCGCCACCTGGTACGGCAACCTCGAGAGCGCCGAGGAGACCGGCGAGAACGAGATCACCATCCGACTCGCGGAGCCCGACGTCGGGTTCACCTGGATCCCCAGCGCCTCAGCCGGGCTCTTCGTGGCTCCGGCCGCCTACTGGGAGGAGCACGGCGACGACATCGGCACCGGCGAGGGCCTCCTCCTCGGCACCGGCCCCTACCAGGCCAGCGAGTTCGTGCCGGACTCGCACATCACCTTCACCGGCGTCGACACCTGGTGGGGAGGGGAGGCCGAGTACGAGAGCATCCGCTTCGAGATCATCCCGGACGAGAACACCCGGCTGCTCGCGCAGCAGAGCGGCGACCTCGACCTGTCGTTCAACGTGCCCCTGCAGCAGTCCGCGCAGTGGGAGGGCTCGGAGAACATCGAGGTGGCCTACACGCCGGATCGCTCCTACGTGGGCCTCACCTTCGACACCTCGCTCGCGCCGTTCGACGACGTGCACGTGCGGAACGCCGTCGCCCACAGCTTCGACGGCGCGAGCGTCGTGGAGAAGGTGCTGAACGGGCACGGCGAGGTGGCCACGGCGCTGCTCACGCCCTCGCAGCTCGAGACCGCGTTCTCGCCCGAGGAGGCGCGGCAGCGCCTCGGCGAGCTGCCCGGCTACGCCTTCGACCTCGACACGGCCGGGGCCGAACTCGCCGCCTCGGAGCACGCCGACGGCTTCGAGACCGAGCTGACCTACCCCAACACCCTGCCCGAGCTGGGCCTCGCCGCGCAGTCCCTCGCCCAGAACCTCGAGGAGATCGGGATCTCCGTGACCGTGACCGAGCTGCCCATCTCGCAGTGGTTCGAGACGCTCGGCGACGGCGAGCACGGGCTGAGCTTCATGTCCTACTCCTCGACCACCGGGGATCCCGCCGAGCTCACCTCGTGGTTCCTCGGGCCGGAGAACCTGGCCAAGTACGAGAACCCCGAGGTGACCGATGCGCTGACCGCCGCGCGGAGCGAGCTCGACGAGACGAAGCGGCTCGAGCTCCTGATCGAGGCGAACCGCCTGCAGGCCGCCGACAACGCCTACTTCCCGCTCTGGTGGGGCGAGCGCGCGACGGCGTTCTCGAACGGCGTCTCCCTGCCCGACTACGGCACGTTCAGCTTCGTCTCGCCGTGGCCGGCGAAGCTCCAGCGCAGCGCCGGATGACCCCGGGCGCCTCGGGTCGCGCGCAGCGCGGGCATCCGCTCCTCCGGATGCTCGCGCTGCGCGTGCTCGGCGCGCTCGCGCTGCTCTTCGTCATCTCGGTGCTCGTGTTCTCGCTCGTGCACCTCGCCCCCGGCGACATCGTCAGGAACATCCTGGGCCCCAAGGACGTGTCTCCGGAGGCGGTGGCCGTCATCCGCGAGCAGTACCGCCTGGACGACCCCGTCCATCTGCAGTACCTGCACTGGCTCGGCAATGCGCTGAGCGGCGACCTGGGTCAGTCCGTCCGCCATCAATCGGCCGTGGCCGACGTCATCTTCGCCCGGGCCGGCAACACCGTGCTGCTCGCGCTCGGCGCGTTCGTCCTCGCCGCGGCGGTCTCGATCCCGCTCGGCGTGCTGAGCGCCCTCAGGCCGGGATCCGCGCTCGACCGGTCCATCACGGTCGTCGCGATCCTCGGGATCAGCGCCCCGGCGTTCGCGACGAGCCTGCTGCTCCTCTACGTGTTCGCCTTCGCGCTGGGCTGGTTCCCCCTCTACGGCATCGGCGGCGGGGGCGCAGACACCCTGTGGCATCTGGTGCTGCCCTCCGCGGCCCTCGCCCTCGGCCTCGGAGCGATCCTCACGAAGATCACCCGCACGGCCGTGATCCGCGAGCTCGAGCAGGAGTACATCGTCTCCGCCCGGGCACGCGGCCTGCCGGCCCGGCGCGTGCGCGGCCTGGCCCTGCGGAACGCGGCCATCCCGATCGTCACCGGCGCCGGCCTCGTGCTCACCTATCTGGTCGGCGGCGCGATCTTCGTCGAGACCGTGTTCGCGCTGCCCGGCATCGGCACGCTGCTGGAGGACGCCGTGATCTTCAAGGACGTCCCCGTCGTGCAGGCGGTCACCCTCCTGGTGGCCGCGGTGATCGTCGGCGTGGCGATCGTCGTCGACCTGCTCTACGCCGCCCTCGACCCGAGGCTCCGACGGTGAGCGGGCAGCGGCGCACGTCGGAGCCCGGCTCGGCGCGCGAGACCGTCACCGCCGTCGAGGCCGGCGCCGGCCTCGAGACCGGCGCGGTCGCGGCGGGCGCCCGCCGTCTCGGCCCGACCCGGCGCCTCGCCCGCGTGCCCGGCCTCATCGCCGCCGCCGCCGTGATCGTCGCGCTCGCGCTGCTGGCCGCGATCCTCGGGCCGATCCTCTACCCCGATGCGACGCGGCAGGAGATCCTCGACGCCCTCCTGCCCGCCGGGGCGCCGGGGCACCCCCTCGGCACCGATCAGCTCGGGCGCGACATCTGGCAGCTCTCCGTCGCCGGGGCGCGCTCGGCCATCGCGGGCCCGCTCGTCATCGCGCTGGGCTCGGCGGTGCTCGGCGTGCTGCTCGGCACGCTCGCGGGCTACCGGCGCGGCGTCGTCGACTTCGCCGTCTCCCGGTGGTCCGACCTGCTGTTCGCGCTCCCCGTGGTGCTCGTCGCCATCGTGGTCGTGGGCGTCTTCGGCGCGGGCTACTGGCTGACCGTCGCGCTGCTCATCCTGCTCTTCAGCCCCTCCGACATCAGGATCGTGCGCGCCGCGGTGCTGGAGCAGTCGGCCAGGCCCTACATCGAGTCGGCGCGCGTCGCCGGGGTCGGCTCGGGCCGGATCATGTTCGTGCACATCCTGCCGAACGTGCTGCCGCTCGTGGTGACCAACCTCCTGCTCAACGTGGCCTTCGCGCTCGTCGCCCTCTCCTCGCTCTCCTTCCTGGGCCTCGGCGTGCCGCCGGGCAGCGCCGACTGGGGCCGGCAGCTCGCCGACGGGAGGCTCATCATGGCCGACAACCCCGCCGCGGTGTGGGTGCCGGCCCTGCTCATCATCGCCGTGGCGTGCGCCGTCAACCTGCTCGGCGACTGGCTCTCGGAGCGGTATGCCGCGCGCGGCACGGCGGAGGGGCCGGACGGGGGCGCGGAGCGATGAACCACGGCATCGGCGCGACGCCGGACGCGCGCGGCGCCCACCCCTCGCCGGGAGCGCGCACCGCGTCCGTGCTCGAGGTGCGGGATCTCGACGTCTCCGCGGGAGACCGGCCGATCGTGCGGGGGCTCTCGCTGAGCGTCGCCGCCGGCGAGACGGCGGCCATCGTCGGCGAGTCCGGATCCGGCAAGTCGCTCGCGGCCCGCGCGATGATCGGGCTGCTGCCGCCCGCGCTCTCCGCCCGCGGCACGGTGCGACTGGGCGGCGCGCGGGACGGGACCGACCGCGCCTCGCTCGATCTCGCGCGATCGCGGGAGGCGGACTGGGACGGCCTGCGCGGTCGTCGGATCGCGCTGCTGCTGCAGGACCCGTTCACCAGCCTGAGCCCCGTGCACACCGTGGGGCGCCAGATCGCCGACACCGTCTCCGCGGCGCGCCGCACCGGGCGGGGACGGCGCACGTTCGGCGATGCGGGACGACTGCGCCGGCTGGTGTCCGAGCGCCTCTCCGAGGTGAGCCTGCCCGAGCGGGTCGCCGCGCAGTATCCGCACCAGCTCTCGGGCGGGATGCGGCAGCGCGCCGCCATCGCCGCGGCGCTCGCCGCCGACCCCGACGTGCTGCTCGCCGACGAGCCC
Organism: Leucobacter weissii; assembly: GCF_017565745.1. GTDB lineage: Bacteria > Actinomycetota > Actinomycetes > Actinomycetales > Microbacteriaceae > Leucobacter > Leucobacter weissii. The sequence goes on along the minus strand of NZ_JAGDYM010000002.1, from coordinate 35,021 downwards.
ACCACGGCGCTCGACGCGTCAACGCAGGGCGGGATCCTCGAGCTGCTCGCGGAGCTGCAGCGCAGCCGGGGGCTCGCCGTCGTCCTCATCAGCCACGATCTCGATCTGGTGCGCGGGTACGCGGCGAGCACGACGGTGCTGCTCGCGGGATCCGTCGTCGAACGGGGCGCGACCGCCGACGTGCTCGAACGCCCGCTCCACCCCTACACGGCGGGCCTGCTCGCCGCCAGCACCTCGATCGATCACCGCGCGGACCGCCTGCCCACCGTGCCCTGGATCGAGACGGCGGAGCACCGCCCGCCGCCCGGCCTCACCTTCGGCGACGGCTACGCGGAGGCCGCCCGGGTGCGCGAGGTGCCGCCACCCCGACTGCTCCGGATCGAGGACGGCCGCGAGAAGGGCCGCGAGGTCGCCGCCTACGAGGCCGGCGCTCCCCTCCCCCGCGTCCGTCCCGTCGCCGCGGATCCCCGCCCCGAGCCGTCGGCTCCGGCGGGGACCGCGGAGACGGCGGAGGGGCCGGCGGGCGAGGTCGTCCTGCGGGTCGCGCGGCTCACCAAGAGCTTCGGCGCCGCCACGGCGCTCGACGACGTCTCCTTCGAGCTCGAGCGGGGGGAGGTGCTCGGCATCGTCGGCGAGTCCGGCTCGGGCAAGACCACCCTGGCCCGCTGCATCGTGGGGCTGGAGCAGGCGGAGCGGGGCACGATCGAGACGCCCGGCGGAGCCGGGGCGCGCGCCGCGGCACGGAGAACCGCGCCCCGGAGCGCTGCGGCTCGGCGGGCCGCCGGATCCGGCGCGGTGCAGATCGTGTTCCAGGACCCCGCGTCGGCCCTCAACCCCGCGCACACCGTCGGCTTCGCGCTGCGGGAGGTGCTGCGCATCGCGGGGCGGGATCCCGGCGGGACCGGGGCGCTCCTGGAGCGCGTGGGGCTGCCCGCCGCCTTCGCGACGCGCCGGCCCGGGGATCTCTCCGGCGGCCAGCGCCAGCGCGTGGCCATCGCGCGGGCACTGGCGCTCGAGCCGGAGATCCTGATCTGCGACGAGTCCGTCTCGGCGCTGGACGTCTCGGTGCAGGCGCAGATCCTCAACCTGCTGTCGGAGCTGCGACGCTCGGAGCGCCTCTCGCTGCTGTTCATCTCTCACGACCTGGGGGTGATCAACCAGCTCGCCGACCGCGTGCTCGTGCTGCTCGACGGCCGTGTGGTGGAGAGCGGCCCGAGGCGCGACGTCCTCTCGGCGCCGCAGCACGCGTATACCCGGCAGCTGATCGACGACGCCCGCCCGGCCCCGGCGTTCCACCCCGCGCGACCAGACGACCGCCCAGACCCCCAGGAGATCCCGTGACGCACCGACCGACCGCTTCCATCCGCCCCCGCGCGCTCGCGCTCGGGCAGGACTCCGGCGACGAACTCGCCGCCCTGCTGGGCGAGGAGGAGCGGGACGCCTGGCTCGCGATCCCCGAGGTCTACCACCCCGAGGTCGTCGAGCTGCGCGGCGAGCACGGCGTCGAGGCGGCGCTGCTGGTCACGCACCGGCCGCACACCGCCTACCGCAAGATCGCCCGGCTCCGCGCGCTGAACGACGCGGCTCTGGACGCGGCCGTCGCGGCGCTGCTCGACGAGGCGCGCGGCCGGGGCGGCGTGGCGAGCGTGAAGTGGGAGGATGCCGACGGCGGCGCCGGGGCGCACGCGCTCCGGAACGGCTTCTCGCCCCTGCCCGCGCCGATCCCGTCCGGCGCCGGAACCGCGGCGGCGGCCGGCTACGTGCGCTATCTCGACGACTGGCCCCACCGGTCGTTCCCCTACTACCGCCAGACCACGGAGTACAGTTGCGGGCCGGTCGCGCTGCTGATGGCGCAGGCCGGGGCCTCGGACGGCGGCATCACCCGCGCGCAGGAGCTGCGGATCTGGCGTCGCGCGGCGCACTTCCCGGGCTGCGGGCCGACCGGGCTGGCGGTGCACGCCGACCTCGACGTCTACCGCCCCGAGGTGGAGGTCAGCACCTCGGGCCCGCTCCTGAACGAGCACCTCGGCGACGAGGTCGGCCTGGAGGTGCGCGCCCTCGTGGACGCCGACGACGAGGACCGCGCGGCCGAGCTGGGGATCCCCGTGCGTCACCGGCTGACCACGGTGGACGAGATCGCGGCGCACGTCTCGGCGGACCGTCCCGTACTGCTGCTCATCGACGAGCTGCTGCTGCACGGAACGGCCTGCGCCCACTGGGTGCTCGCCCACGGCTACCGCGACGGATTCTTCCTGCTGCACGACCCCTGGATCGACGCCGAGAACGGCGAGTCCTGGGTCGACACCCACGATCTGCCGATCGCGGCGTCCGACGTCGACGCCATCACCTGGTGGGGCGACCCCGCCTACCGCGGCGTCATCGTGCTGCACCCGGCCTCGGCGTAGCCCGCGGGCGCGCGGCGCGCGGTGGCTGTGCGTCCGGAAGTACGTTGGGACTCGGGGGGTACCTCGGTGAACCGCAGTAACGTGCCCCCGGAAGCGAAAGATACCCCCGAGGGAAAGGAATCCACCCCCTGGAACGGAAAGCCCCCCCGGGGGCAGGCGGAATACGAACCGGACGGCAGCCCGGATCGACCCACGGACCAGGCATGAGCGCCCGATCGAGGAAACGAGTGTGCCTAGGCGTTCGGCTCCTCCGGCTCGGCGGAGCCGTTCCAGTCATCGGTCGAGGAGACGAGGGTGAGGATCTCGGCGCGCTCCGCGCCGGCGCGGTAGGCGTGCTCCAGCTCCCCGGAGAAGCGGACGGCATCTCCGCGATCGAGGAGGATGCTCCATTCCGGTGTCTCCACGGTGACTCCGCCCGAGATCACCACGGTGTACTCGACGGAGCCGATGCCGTGGGTGGATCGCTCGCTCAGGCGGCCGGCCTCGACCACGCCGATGGAGATCTCGAACCGGCGCCGGTCGGTCGATCCGAAGACCGTGCGCACGGCGCCCGAGGGGTGCTCGACGACATCCCCCTCGTGGGCGCGCACCACCTGCGGCTCGGCGAGGTACCGCCAGGTGAGATCCGCGAAGGAGAGATCCAGCGCCACCGCCAGCTTGGTGAGGGCGTCGATCGTGGTGTTCGCGTTGCCCCGCTCGATCTGCGAGAGCAGCGCGGCGCTGATGCCCGTGCGCTCGGCCAGCTCGCGGATGCTGAGTCCCCGCGACAGGCGGGTCTTGCGCATGTTGACGGCGATGGTCTTGCGCACCTCGTGGGAGGCGTCGACGGACTCGCCGGTCGAGGGCTCGTGTGCGCGCGTCATGATCGGGCGGGCCAGGGGTCGAACCGCGGGGGCGGTCAGTCCCCCAGTCGGAACCTCGCCACGAGCTCCTTGACCCGGTGCTCCGCATTCGCCGCCGCCCGGCCGATCCGCTCCGCGGCCGTGGCCAGCTCCTCGGGGAGCACCTCGGTGTCGCCCGCCTCGGGGTCGGGCAGGAGCTCCCCCGTCTCCGAACGGTACTCGACGGTCACCTCGGTCTCGAAGCCCACCGAGAGGAACGGGATCACGAAGTCCTCGACCAGCTCGAGCGGCTCGGGATCGAGCGAGTAGAAGCGGTGCTGCCCGTCCTCGCGCACGGTGACCAGGTCGGCCTCGCGCAGGACCTTCAGGTGCTTCGACACGGTGGGCTGGCTGATCTCCAGCTGCGTGACGATCTCGGAGACGCTGATCTCGGCGCCCTGCGCATAGCGCTCGAGCAGCACCTGCAGGATGTCGCGCCGGTTCGCGTCGGCGATCACTCCGAAAATGTCTGGCATGCCCATAAGCGTAGCCCGCTTCGCGGGTAGCATGATGAAGAACCTGCCGCGAATCTCTCCGACGCGGCGCCGAGCCGGAGGGGGAAGGCGACGTGAAGGCCCATTCTGCGGCTCTGCGGGCCCAGACCCCGCTGTCCCGGAAGACCTGGTTGCACGCGATCATCCAGTCGTCGCCGGCGCGCTTCGCGCTGCTGATCTTCAGCGCCCTGATCCTGGTCTGGACGGCGCTGCTCTCCCTGCCCCTGGCCACGCGCGCGGGCACCGTGACGCCGCTGGCCGACGCGGTGTTCACCGCGGTCTCCGCGATCTGCGTGACGGGCCTCACGACGCTCGACATGGCGAGCCACTGGTCGCTCTTCGGCGACATCGTCATCCTCGCGGGCCTGCAGATCGGCGGCATCGGCGTGCTCACGCTCGCCAGCATCCTCGGACTCACCGTGACCCGGAGGCTCGGTCTGCGGCAGCGCCTGCTCGCCGCCAGCGACACCAACCCGGCGCGCGCCGTGAAGGGCGCGAGCGAGAGCCAGGCCGTGGGGCTCGGCGAGATCGGCGGGCTGCTCGCCGCCGTCGCGCTCAGCCTGCTCATCATCGAGGCCGCGCTCACCCTGCTGATCACGCCGCGCCTGCTGGCGGCCGGCTACGACATCTGGCACGCCCTCTGGTACGGCTTCTACCTGGCCGCCTCCGCCTTCACCAACACGGGCTTCGTGCCGATGCCGAGCGGGCTCGAGCCGTTCGCCACCGACCCCTACATGCTCGGCGTGCTCGCGATCGGCGTGTTCCTCGGCAGCATCGGGTTCCCCGTCATCTTCGCGCTCTACCGCTTCGTCACGCGCAGCGGCGAGCGGTCCCGCCACCGGAGGCTCGGCCTGCACACGAAGCTCACGCTGACCACGACGATCGCGTTCGTGATCGTCGGCTGGCTGGCGATCGCGGGCCTCGAGTTCGACAACCCGGCGACGTTCGGCGAGGAGACCTTCTGGCAGACGATGATGAGCTCCGGCTACATGTCGGTCATGACCCGCTCGGGCGGCCTCGGCGTGGTCGATCCGCTCGACATGAACGGGTCGACCATGCTCGTCCTCGACATGCTCATGTTCGTCGGCGGCGGCTCCGCCTCGACCGCGGGCGGGATCAAGGTCACCACCATCGCGGTCCTGTTCCTCGCCGCCTACGCCGAGGCCCGCGGCTACCAGGACATCCAGGTGTTCGACCGACGCATCCCGGTCGAGGTGCTGCGCCTCGCCGTCTCCATCGTCATCTGGGGCTCCTCGATCGTCGCGGTCGCGACCATCGCGATCATGCACCTGACGAAGCTGCCGCTCGACGTCGTGCTGTTCGAGGTGATCTCGGCGTTCGGCACCTGCGGCCTCAGCGCCGGCGTCTCCGAGGAGCTCCCGGACGCCGGCAAGTACATCCTCTCCGCCACCATGTGGGCGGGACGCGTGGGGACGGTCACGCTCGCCGCGGCCGTCGCGGCGACCAGCCGCCGCCGCATGTTCCGCCTACCAGAAGAAAGGCCGATCGTTGGTTGACATCCGCAGCGACGCCCCCGTCCTCGTCATCGGTCTCGGCCGCTTCGGCGCCGCGACCGCCGGTCAGCTCGACCGGCAGGACCGAGAGGTCCTCGTCGTCGACACCGACCCCGCACTCGTCCAGAAATGGGCCGACCGCGTCACCCACGCCGTGCAGGCCGATGCGCGCTCGATGGACGCCCTGCGCCAGATCGGCGCGGAGGAGTTCAAGATCGCGGTCGTCGCGACCGGCGCCTCGATCGAGTCCAGCGTGCTCATCGCCTCGAACCTCGTCGACCTGGGCGTGCCCCAGATCTGGGCGAAGGCCATCTCGCACTCGCACGGGAAGATCCTCGAGCGGATCGGGGTGAACCACGTCATCTATCCGGAGCGCGAGGCCGGGGAGCGGGTGGCGCACCTGCTGAGCGGCGCCATGCTCGACTTCATCCAGTTCGACGACAGCTACGTGATCGCCAAGATGTACCCGCCGCGCTCGATCCGCGGGCTGGCGCTCAAGGAGAGCGGGGTGCGCACCCGCTACCGGGTCACGGTGGTCGGGGTGAAGACGCCGGGGCAGCCGTTCACCCACGCCACCCAGGACACGGTGGTGTCGCCGCACGACCTCATCATCGTCAGCGGATCCTCCGCCGACGTGGAGCGCTTCGCCACGATCGGGTAGCGTCCGGCCGCGCAGCGAGGCGGCGGGCCGCCGCCTCGCGGGCTGAAATCGCAATTCAGGCGGAGATCGTCGGCGAGAGGAATCAGCCCGAACCGCATTCTCAGCCCGAACCGCCGAGCAGTCGGCAGCCGGCCGGGCGCCTTCCCCGCGATCCTCACTCGCCGCGTTCGAGCTCCTCGGAGCGGGCGATGTTGGCGGCGAGCGCCCGATCGAACAGCTCCGGCCAGCCCGCCGCCTCGAGCACGGCGATCGCCCGCTCGGTCGTGCCCTTCGGGCTCGTCACGTTGCGGCGCAGCTGTGCGGGATCCTCGCCGCTGCGGCGCAGGAGCTCCGCGGCGCCGATCACCGTCTGCCGCGCGAGCGTCGCAGCCTGGTGCTCGTCGAAGCCGAGCCTGCGGGCCGCAGCGGTCATCTGCTCCGTGTAGAGGAAGAGGTAGGCGGGACCGGATCCCGAGACGGCCGCGATCGCATTGATCTGATCCTCCCGGACCACGAGCACCTCGCCGACGGTGGCGAACAGCCGGCGGACCGCTTCGAGCTGCTCGGGGCCGGCCGAGTCCCCGCCGGCCAGACCCGTCACGCCCAGCCCGACGTGGGACGGCGTGTTGGGCATGGCCCGCAGCACCGTCACCCCCTCGGGCAGCAGCTCGGCCATGCTCGCGATGGTCACCCCCGCCGCGACGCTCACGAGGACCGCGTCGGGCTCGAGGTCGTCCGCGATCTCCCGCAGCACGTCGCGCACCATCCACGGCTTGACCCCCAGCACGACGATCCTCGCGCCGCGCACCGCCCGGCGGTTCGCCTGCGGATCGGTCTCGCTCGCGTAGGCGACGACGTCGCCCGCGTCCGCGAATCGCGCGGCGCTCCCGGCCGACCGGGTCGTGACCGCGATGGGGCCCTCGATGCGCACCCCCGGCGCTCTCAGACCGGCCAGGATCGCGCCGCCCATCGAGCCGACCCCGACCATCGCCACCCGCGGCAGCGGTTGCGCTTCCCTGAATGCTTCACCCATGAAGACCAGCCTAAGATAGTGGCAGAGCAAACGTGCGGCTACGAAGGGATCGGGCATGAGCGATACCAGCGAGAACGTGGCGCAGATCGAGGCGGCGCTCCTCAGGGGCGCCAGCATCAGCCGGGTCATCGACCTGCAGGTGGCGAGCGCCGGCGCCGACCTCGTCGTCGGGGCGCGGGTGGACCTCGACGCCGACCTCACCATGCGAGAGGTCTCGGTCATCCTGCATCAGGCCAAGCGCCGGGTCAGGGAGTCGGTCCCGGACGCCAAGATCGTCTACATCGAGCCCGACGTGTGGGTCGACCCGAACGTCGCGCAGCCGACCACCAGCAGCGTGGTCATGCTCGGGCTCGATTAGTCGCGGAAGTCTCGACTGCTCGACACTCAGCGGGCCGAATCGCGAGCGATCTCGGGAACCCCGCGAGCAAAGCGATGCTTTGCACCGAACGCGGGGCTCGGGCTCGATTAGTCGCGGAAGTCTCGACCCCTCGACACCCGGCGGGCCGAATCGCGAGCGATCTCGGGAGCGCGGCGGTCGGCGCGATCAGCGCGCGGGATCGCCGCTGATCCGGGGCCCGGACCGCGGCCGGCGGCGCCCGCGGAAGAATCCGTCGAGCAGCGCCGCGCTCTCGTCCGCGAGCACCCCGCCGATCACCTCGGGAACGGCGTGCGGGAGCCGTCCGTCGCGCAGCAGGTCGTAGACGCTGCCCGCCGCGCCGGCCTTCTCGTCCCACGCGCCGAACACGAGGCGCGGGAGGCGGGCGGCCAGGACCGCGCCCGCGCACATGACGCAGGGCTCCAGCGTGACCACGAGCGTGCAGTCGTCGAGGATCCGATCGCCCAGGGCCGCGGCCGCCTCCCGCAGCGCCACGATCTCGGCGTGCGCGGAGGGATCGCGGGTGGCCCTCCTGGCGTTCCGGCCGGAGCCGAGCACGTCGCCGTCCGGGCCGAGCAGCACCGCCCCCACCGGGATCTCCCCCTCCGCCGCCGCGAGCCGCGCCTCCTGCAGCGCGAGCCGCATCGCGCCGAGGTGCCGGGCGCCGGGCGCGGGCTGACTCATGGCTGCTCCTCTCGCGGGCGGGTCGGGATCCGCGCCCCGCGCGGATAGGATGAGAGGCATGCGCGTCGTCATCGCCGATCACCCGTTGATCACCCATAAGCTCACGGTTCTGCGAGACAAGCATACGCCGCCGCCGACGTTCCGGCTGCTCGTCGAGGAGCTGATGATGCTGCTCGGCTACGAGGCCACGCGCGACGTCCGGGTCGAGGCGGTGCAGATCGAGACGCCCGTGGCGCCCACCGCGGGCGTGCGCCTGAGCCAGCCGGCCCCGCTGATCGTGCCGATCCTGCGCGCCGGCCTCGGCATGCTCGACGGCATGGTCAAGATGCTGCCCACGGCCGAGGTCGGGTTCCTCGGCATGAAGCGGGACGAGCAGACGCTGCAGCCGGAGACCTACGCCGAGCGCCTGCCCGACGACCTGAGCGGCCGCCAGTGCTTCGTGCTCGATCCGATGCTCGCCACGGGAGGGTCTCTGGCCGCCGCCGTCGAGTTCCTGTTCGCGCGGGGCGCCGAGGAGGTGACTGCGGTGTGCATCCTCGGCACGCCGGAGGGGATCTCGGCGCTGCGGGACCAGGTCGGCGACCGCAGCGCCACGCTCGTGCTGGGCGCGCTCGATCAGGGTCTCGACGAGCACGCCTACATCGTGCCGGGGCTCGGGGACGCGGGAGACCGCCTGTACGGGACCGTCGGTTGAGCGGCGCGGTCGACTGAGCGGCGCCGTCCGCCGGGCGGCGCGCCCTCGCCGGGAGAGCGCGCCGCCCGGCGGGATCACCGCACTCTGACGGCGATCCTCTGGTACGAGGTCGAGAAGCGCGCGTCGCCGCTGTAGCGCACGGTCAGGACGTGCTTGCCTTTCTTGAGCTTCGGAAGCGAGAGGGTCGCCCGTCCCTGCCTCGACGGGCTCAGCCTGGCGCTCTTCACGGTCTTGCCCTTGATGCGCACGGAGACGGTGCCGGCGGTCACGAGCTTCCTCGGCGAGACGGCGACGCTCACCCTGGGCCGCTTGCCCGAGGTGAGCCGCTTCGTCGTCTGCTTCGCCGAGACCTTCGTGGCCGCCTTGGTCACGCGGACGCTCACCGCGTCGTCGCCGGGAGCGGCGGTCTCCGAACCGAGGTAGGAGACGGTCAGCTTCGACGCGCCGATCTCGAGGCCGCTCGCCGGCACTCGGATCGTCACCGCGCCCCGCTGCAGCACGCCGCTCGCCAGGACGCGCGCGCCCGAGGAGATCCGGACGATACCGGTCTCGGGCGCTCCGCCCGCCCGCACCGCCGTGCGGATCACGAAGTCGGAGCCGTGCGGGCGCACCGCGGATGCGGCGACGGCGGCCACGCTCGGCAGCGCCCGTTCGGCGCCCGTCTCGCGCTCGCGCACCGTGATCGCGCGGACGCTCGAGACCGAGCCGGAGAGCGTCTCGCCCTCTCCGGCGAAGCTGGCGACGACGTTCGCCGTGCCCGGCTCGTCGACGGTCAGCGGGCAAGCGGCGGAGCCGGACTGCAGCGGCACCGACGCGCACTCCGCGACCACCGCCCCGTCGACCGCGAAGGCCACCGTGCCCTCGGGCGTCCTCCCGCCGTTCGCGGCGGAGACCGCAGCGCTCACGACGAAGGGCTCACCCGCGCTCGGCGCCGCCGGCCAGGGCTGGCCCACGGCCGTGACCGAGGTGTCGTGCACCGACAGCGACGCGGTCTCGCTCGCCGACTCGGCGAACTCTCCCGCGACACCGAGGTACCGGGCCGACAGCTCCGATGCGTCGGCCCGCGAGGCCGGCACGAAATCGCACTCGGCGGCGCCCTGCGCATCCAGCTCGACCGCCGCGCACTCCGGGATCGTCTCGCCGTCGCGGAGGAACCGCACCGCGCCCGCACCCACCTGACGCCCTCCGGATACCGCGGTGACCACCTCGGCGGTGGCGGTCGCGGTCGCTCCGGCGTCGGCCCGCTGCGGCGCGGAGAGCCGGGTCTCCGTCACGAGCTCGCCCAGCAGGTGCACGCTGAGCTCGCCGGCGTTCAGCACCGGGGCGTCCACCGGTCGAGCCGCGAAGTTGGCGGAGTAGGCGACGTCGTCGACGCCGTTGCCGTCGACGTCGCCGACCGCGCCGACCGAGGTGGCGATGGCGTCCCCCGCCGCCGCTCCGTCGATGCGGAAGCCCTGGTCATCCGCGAGTCCGGCGAGATTCTGCAGAGCCGTGTCCGGCTTGCCGTAGACCACCCACACGGCACCGGAGTTGTTGAGCGCCGTCTCGCCGACGATCGCATCGTAGCCCTTCGCGCTCACCGCGAAGTCGGGCAGCCCGTCGCCGTTCACGTCCCCGACGCCCGCCACGTCCGCGCCGGTGAGGTCGCCGTTGTTCGCACCGTTGATCCAGTACCCGCGGGGGACGGCTTCGGAGCCCTCCGGGCAGGCGTTCGCCACCGGCGCGGCGTCCTCGGTGCAGCTGAACACCGACAGCTCCGTCGAGAGGGGATTGGTGTGGATCTTGGCGGACTCGTCCTTCTTGCCGAAGACCACCGCCACCCCTCCGGGGCGGGAGGAGCTCGACTGGGCACCGATGAGCAGGTCTGCGAGACCGTCGCCGTTGACGTCTCCGGCGCTGCTCACCGCGATGCCGAAACGGTCCGCGCCGCGGGTCGGGCCCTCGATCGAGATGCCCCGGTCGCCGAGGGAGGCGAGGTCGACGTTCCCGCCCGTTCCGCCCCAGATCACGAAGGCGCGGCCGGCGTTGGCCGCGGTGCCGACCCGCTGCCACTGCGAGCTGATGAGCAGATCGGGCACGCCGTCGCCGTTGAAGTCGCCGATGTTCGAGACCTCGGTGAGCCGGTCGAGGTTGATCGCGCCGTCGATGGTGAAGAGCAGATTCGCCTCCGCCTGCTCGGGGTCGGCGAGATCGATGTCGGCGGTGTCCGCCTTGCCTGCGATGACCCACACGCGTCCGTTCCTGGTGCGGCCCAGCGTGCTCGCGTCGAGGGCCGAGACGACGATCTCCGCCTTGCCGTCGCCGTTGACGTCGCCGATGGCGGCGATCCGGTGCCCGAAATGGCCCGAGGCCTCATCGCCGCTGCTCACGACGTATCCGCGCTCGCCCAGATCCGCGAGGTCGGCCGGGCCGAAGTCCTCGGCCCCGAAGATCACGTAGGCCCGCTGCGTCACGTCGCTGCCGACACCGAAATCGTCGATGCCGTCGCCGTTCACATCGCCCAGGCAGTTGATGGAGAATCCGATCTCCGCATCGGCGGCGGGACCGTCCACCCGGACCGCCCGGCCGGTGCTGAGGTAGTCGCTGCCGAGATTTCCGCCCTGCAGCTCCGAGGCGCCGAAGACCACGTAGAGCGCGCCCGCGCTGGCCCGCTCGGCACCGCTCCAGAGCCAGGAGCTCACGACGATGTCGTCCACGCCGTCACCGTTCACATCGCAGACCTCGCTGCTGATCGAGGTACCGAGGGCGGCGTTCTGGCCGTCACCGCTCCAGTCGACACGACGGTGATCGGCGGCGGAGGCGCTGGCACCGCCGTCGTCCGCTGCGGCGAGCGGCGCCGCCTGAGCGGCCGGCGCGAGCGAGAGCGCCAGGATCGGTGCGGCGATGAGCGCGACGGCGCGCAGGACGAGGCGGGAAGACGCGGAGGGGCGCATGGTGCTCCAAGAGGAAGAGTGCATTCAGAACGCACCGAATTACATGTGATGTTGGTTAGGCAAACGTAAGCATCGTAGGGAGCCGGGTTCACCGGTGTCAACTCGCCGCTCCGTCGCGGCGACGTCACGCACGGTCAACACTTGACAACGGCGGTCACATTTGCCAAACTTCTCGTTATGAGTGACATTCATCGCACCCAGTCCACCGTCGAGGTGAACCTTGGGCAGACCGGCATGATGATGACCGGTCGCGATGTCATGTGTTGCCGAATGTGCATGGCGCACTGACGGAACGACGCAGCTTCAGCGCACGCGTTCCGGCGCCACCGGCCGAACCCGCGTTCGGCGCCCCGTCCGCACCGGGCGCTCCCCATCGGGGGCACGGTACCGACGGAGGGATCCCTCCGCTTCATCGCACATTCCGCGGGCCCCAGGCCCGCACCATCGCCTCCGGCGCTCAGAGCCGGACGCGAGGCAGCACGCAAAGGACTTCATCATCATGACCAACCAGACTCTCGCCCAGGCCCGCCCCGACTTCACCGCCGAGCTCTCCCCGCAGCCCCAGCGCAGCGTACCGGAGGGAACGGAGGTGCGCGGCTTCGCGCTCTACGTCGGCCTGGCCGACCACAAGCTCGACGAGACCGATCCGACCCTCGGCGCCATCGTCGCCCAGATCAAGCAGCTCGTCGCCCGGCTCGCCCCCGCCGCCGAGACCTACGCGGCGGTCGCGCTCGCCCCGGAGGGCGCCGGAGGGCGCGACGTCGACGTCGTGCGGCTGGCGCTCGGCGACCCCGCCGCCATCGCCCGCCAGAAGCAGAACGAGATCGCCGAGGACGATCGGGCCGCGAGCGGCGTGACGGTCGATCTGTCGCGCAAGCGGGTGCTGCTCGACAACGTCGCCGCTCCCCTCACCTACCGCGAGTTCGAGCTGCTGCAGTACTTCGTCCTGCGCGAGGGCCGCACGGTCAGCCGGGAGGAGCTGATCGAGGCTCTGTGGTCGGGCGCTCCCGCCGAGGAGGTGCCGAACGAGCGCACCATCGACGTGCACGTCAGGCGCCTCCGCGTCAAGCTGGCGCACTACCAGGACATCGTGCGCACGGTGCGCGGCATCGGCTACCGCTTCGACCGGCACGCCGACGTCGCCATTCTGCAGTCGTCGACGCCCAGCCCCGACCTGTTCTGAGCGGAGCTGGGCCCTCGCGCCGCCCGATCCGCGGGGAGCCGCGCTCCCGAACGGTTCGGAGACGGTCGGTTTCTCGCCCGGTAACGCCGCGTAAATCAGGGGTGTGGTTCGCCCATCGATTCACCTATGATGAGTCGATGGGCGATCCTTTCGCGCCTCCCAGGCAATTGTCAGCTCTGCGGTAAGTTCATAATCACACACATTCGCATCGCGAGGAGACCCACATGACCACCCTGCCCCCCGAAGAGAACAACGGCCAGGGCGCCGACCTGCCGGAGCCCCCGGCGGCCCCGCAGCAGCCCGCGGCCGCGCCGGAGTACCAGGCGCCCCAGCAGCCGGCCGCCCCCCAGCAGCCCGCCGCGCCCGAGCAGCCCCCGGCGGCCCCGCAGTACCAGCAGGCTCCCCCGGCGGCGCCCCCGGCCGGCGGCTACCAGCAGCCGCAGCAGACCGCGGGCCCCGACCCCGTGAGCAACATCCAGCTGAACTACTGGCTCTCGGTGTTCTTCACCTGGCTGCCCGCCCTCATCTTCTGGCTCATCGAGAAGGACAAGGGCAACCAGCGGGCGACGGCGCTCCACGTGTCGAACTTCAACTTCTCGCTGCTGCGCACCGCCGTGGTCATCGTGACGAGCATCGCCGGGTTCATCCCCTACCTGGGCCTGATCCTCGTTCCGCTGCTCTGGATCGGTTCGATCGTGCTGTTCGTCTTCCACATCATCGCCGCGACGAAGGCGGCCGACGCCTACCGCAACGGCGGATCCACCGATCCCTTCATCTTCAACATCCCGCTCATCAAGTAGCGGTCGGCGACCACGCCTGCGAATCGCCCGGGACCGACCCGCTCGTCGGTCCCGGGCGATTCGGCGTTCAGGGCAGCCGGCGGGCCTCCCTGCGCTCCTTGCGCGCACGCCACCAGGTCCAGAAACGGGCCAGCTGCATGCGCAGCCAGCTCGTGAGGCGGCGGGCCCAGTGGTACTCGGAGCCGAGCACCGTGAGGCCGATGAAGACGATCAGCCAGCCGGGACCCGGCAGCGGCACGAGGATGAGCCCGATGACCACGATGAGCGCCCCGACGGCCGTGAGGAGCACGCGGTACACCCGGTCGAGCCAGGGGCGCTTCTGGATCGCGACTCGCCAGCGCGACATCCAACGCGCGACCGGGCGCCCGATCCGGTTGGCAGCGGCGTAGTCGTCGTCACCGGGTTCGCTCGGGTCGCTCATTCCTCGATGGTACGGAATCCGGCTGAGCAGCCGCCATCCGGCCCCGCCGTCGCGAGCCGCGATTGGGTAGGGTGAGGGTGTGAGCACACGTTGGCGCGAGGTCGCGGAGGCCGCCGGGCTCGTCTCGGCGGACGGAGGCGTCCGGCCCACCGTCTTCGCCGAGATGAGCGCCCTCGCCGAGGCCGAGGGCGCGGCGAACCTCGGACAGGGCTTCCCCGACCAGGACGGTCCCGAGTGGATCCGGGCCGCCGCCGCGACGGCGATCGGCGAGGGGGCGAACCAGTATCCTCCCGGGCGCGGGATCGCCGCGCTCCGCTCCGCGGTGGCCGAGCACCAGCAACGGCGCTACGGGCTCGCATTCGATCCGGAGACCGAGGTGCTCGTGACCGCCGGCGCCACCGAGGGGCTGACCGCTGCGGTGCTCGCCGTAGCCGGGCCGGGCGACGACGTGATCACCCTCGAGCCCTTCTACGACTCCCATGCCGCGGCGATCGCGATGGCGGGCGCCCGGCACGTCACCGTTCCCCTGCGGGCCGAGGAGGACGGGTTCCGCCTGGATCTCGAGGCGCTGCGCGCCGCAGCAGGTCCGGCCACCCGGGCGATCCTGGTCAATTCGCCGCACAACCCCACGGGCACCGTGCTCGCCCCGGAGGAGCTGTCGGCCATCGCCCGGGTCGCCGTCGACGCCGATGCCGTGGTGATCACGGACGAGGTCTACGAGCACCTCACCTTCGATGGCGCCGAGCACACGCCCCTCGCCACCCTGCCGGGGATGCGGGATCGCACGCTGACCGTGTCGTCCGCCGGAAAGACCTTCTCGCTGACCGGCTGGAAGATCGGCTGGGCGACGGGGCCCGCACCCCTGGTCGACGCGGTGCTGGCGATCAAGCAGTTCCTCACCTACTCCGGCGGCGCGCCGTTCCAGCCCGCGATCGCGCAGGCCCTCGTCCACGGCGACGGCGACATCGCCGAGCTCAAGCGCTCGCTCGACCGCAGGCGGATGCTGCTGCTCGAGGGACTGCGCTCCGCCGGGTTCCGGACCGTGCGCCCGAGCGGCACCTACTTCGTCTGCGCCGATGCCGGGCCGTTCCTGCGCGAGGAGGCGCGAGACGGCGCCGCGTTCGCACGTTGGCTGCCCGGGGCCGCCGGGGTCGCCTGCGTGCCGCTGACCGCGTTCTGCCGGCCCGGGTCGGAGACCTCGCGCGCGCTCTCGGACTGGGTCCGCTTCACCTTCGTCAAGGACGAGTCCGTCCTGAGCACCGCGATCGAGCGGCTGAAGGGGTTGGGCCGTGGTGCCGGCCTCTCCGCGGCGCCTCGGCCGTGACCGCCGGCCGCACGGTCGCCGCCGATGCCCCGAGAAACAGAAAAACCCCTCCGGATCGGGGGGTTTTGCTGCGATCCGCTCGGTAGCTGAGGCGGGGCTCGATCCCGCGACCTCACGATTATGAGTCGTGCGCTCTAACCAGCTGAGCTACTCAGCCACGGCCTTCGCCTTGTGGGCGATGAGCAGATCAGAGCCCCGAGCCAGGATTGAACTGGCGACCCCTTCCTTACCATGGAAGTGCTCTACCACTGAGCTATCGGGGCGCGCTGCACCGCTCGGCCTCCCGTGCGACGGCAACCTGAAAAGGGTACCATCTCGGATGTGACAGCGCGAAATCTGGTTCTCGGCACCATCGGCATCTCCCTCGCGCTCTGGATGGGCGCCGGAAGGTGGCTCTTCGGCATCGGCGGCGGCCTGACCTGGTGGTATCTCCCGCTCATCGCGCTCCCCTTCGGCGTGCTGCAGCTCTGGACGCTGCACCGCATCGCGGTGGCGATCGGACGCGGACGCCGGGCGGGGCGGGCCCCCTACGTCGCGCTGACGCTGTCCTGGGCGTGCGCGCTGGCCTTCGGTCTCACGGTGCCGGACCGCGCGGATGCCGGCCTGGTCACGATCCTCAGCCATCTCGCGGGCCCCGAGTGGCTCGAGATGTCGATCGCGCTGTGCAACCCCCTCGGCATCATCGCCTTCGCCACCTCCATCGCCGCGCTCGCCTTCGCATTCGCAGCGGGTCGGGATCCCCGGCCCTCCGAGGACGACCTCCTCGACGGAACGGAGCCGACCATGATGGACCACCCCCTGCAGAGGTAGCACCGTTCCGCTACCCGACATTTACCCTGCGTTCAGTCGATCCGAAGACGGTGGGCATAATCTGGGCGTGAGCAACCGAACCGTGAAGAGGCCGCGCATGAAGACCATCAGCTACAACCTCCGCAAGAACCGTGCGCTCGGCGAGATCGACGGGCTGGCGAACGAGCACGCCATCGACATCCTCTGCCTCCAGGAGGCGGACTCCGTCAAGCTCCCCGCCGAGCTCGGGCACCTCCGGCTCGTGCACGCCACCGCGAACAACCGCCTGGGGCTCGCCATGTACGTGCGCGACGAGCGCTTCCACGTGCGCTCCGCCCAGACCTTCCAACTGAAGAAGTCGCTGCACGACCACCTGCTCTCCCCCGCGAACGAGCGACTTCTGGGCGCGCGACTCCACGACCGGGAGACCGGCCAGGATCTCGTGGCGGCGTCCTTCCACGCCGCACCGCTGACGGCGCTGAACTCTCTGCGCCGGCATCAGATCCACACGGCCCTGGCGGAGCTGCGGCAGCTCGGCCCCGGCCTCCCCGCGCTCATGGTCGGCGACTACAACTATCCGGTGTTCCAGTCGAAGCTCGACCGGCACATGCGCGAGGCGGGGTACGACCTCACCCTCAGCGACCGGCGCACGTACACCCGGTACAAGATGTTCCGCGGGCACTTCGACTTCGCGACCTCGACCGGCCTGCGCATCGACAGCGTGCGCACGCTCGCGCAGGGCACCAGCGACCACCTGCCGATCCTGGTATCCGCCGGAATCCAACCCCTGATCCCCGTCGCGGATCCCTCGCAGGCCCCCGTCCTGGCGCGGGTCTAGCGCACGAGGCGCGCGACGGCGTCGCTCGCCTCCTTCAGCTTCTCGGCCGACACCTGGCCGCCCTCGGCGGCGGCCTGCGCGACGCAGTGCCGCAGGTGGTCGTCGAGCAGCGCGAGCGCGACCCGCTCGAGCGCCTTCGTCACCGCGGAGACCTGCGTGATCACGTCGATGCAGTACTCATCGTCCTCGATCATGCGGTGCAGGCCGCGCACCTGCCCCTCCGCGCGACGGAGACGCGTGAGCAGGCGCTCCTTGTCGTCAACGTAACCCGGGGAGTGCTGATCCTCTCGCATGGCGCAATGATATACCCTGCCGAGGTATCCGCGCAGCGTCGCTCAGCCCGCCTCGCCCGGCCGACGCAGAGAGACGGCACCGCCGACCACCAGCACCAGCACCGCCGACCAGATGGCGCCGTAGATGACCCACTCCTCACCCGAGATGCGCTCGCCGATCGCCAGCGAGACCACCACCAGCAGCGCCGGCTCCACATAGCTGAGCAGGCCGAACACACTCATCGAGAGCAGTCGAGAAGCCCAGACGTAGAGGAGCAGGGCGACACCGGCGAGGACGGCGAAAGCGGGCGCCAGCCAGCGCAGCGAGGGGTTCTCGGCGAATGCCGTACCGTCGCCGACCTCGACGCCGAGCAGCAGCACGGCGACGGGCACCATAGCGATCAGCTCCCACCACATGCCGCCCAAGTGCCCGATCCCGAGACGGCGGCGCAGCACGAAGTAGGCCGGGTATCCGAGCGCCACCAGCAGCGTCTCCCACGAGATGGATCCGACGCGCAGCACCTCGTAGATCACTCCGAGGCCGGCACAGGAGACGGCGAGCCACTGCCACCAGTTCATCCGATCGCCGTACAGCACGCGACCGACGAACACCAGGACCAGCGGCATCAGGAAGTAGCCCAGGGCGACCTGCAGCGCCCGGCCGTTCAGCGGGGCCCAGCCGAAGAGCCACAGCTGGGCGGAGAGCAGCGCAGCAGCCAGCAGGATACCGAGCAGGATCACCGGGCGGCGCCTGACCCGCTCCCAGATCCCCGAGACGGACCGCCAGTCGCGCATCAGGCACAGGGCGACGGTGACGACCGGAAGCGTGAGCAGCCACCGGACGGCCCAGATGGACTCCGCCGGGAGCGGCGCGAGCACGGGAGTGACGAGGTAGACGGCGGCGAACCCCACCGAGGACGCGACCGAAACGAGACTGCCCCTGGGGGCGGCGGAAGGCGCACGCACTCGGGCTATGCTACCCCCTCGCTCCCGGTTGCATCCGCGCGGAGGGTCGGGCCGGGATCAGAGCTCGATGGCCCCGATGACCTCGCCGTAGGGCGTCTCTCCGACCGGCTCGAACCCGACGTGCAGGAAGAACTCCTCTGGGCCGTCCTCGCCCCGCTCCCACAGCACGGTGAGCCGGTCGACGCCGCGGCTCCTGGCCTCGTCGATCAGGGCGTTCACCGCGAAGGTGCCGACGCCGCGACCCTGCACGTCGGCGTCCACGTTGATGCGCCAGAGCGCGGCCCGGAACTCCTCCTGCGCGGCGTCCGGATCGAAGTTGCCGTGGATGAAGCCCACCACCCGGTCGCCGTCGAGGACGACGCGCTGCCACGCGCTCTTCGCGGGCACGACCGCGGCCGCGGCGGAGTAGGAGACCGGGCTGACGAACTGCTCCTGCCCGGGCTTGAGGCCGAGGCTGTTGACGGCCACGATGGTCGCGGCGGAGAGCTCTTCCAGGCGCAGTTCACTCATGTGCCAAGGGTAGCGGCTGACCGCGTGCTCGGCAATGCAGTCACCAAACGTTTATCTTGACGTCGAGATATCTCCGAAGGTTCGCTAGACTGTTCTGGGTTCACGAAGACCCGGCTTCGGCGAACGGTCCCGCACCGAGTCCACCGCGCACCGCGTCGCCGCCCGCTGAGAGACCTCCCCACACAGAGACGGAGCAGCCATGTCGAAAATCAAGGTCGAGGGTACGGTCGTCGAGCTCGACGGCGACGAGATGACCAGGATCATCTGGCAGTTCATCAAGGAACGCCTGATCCACCCCTATCTCGATCTGACCCTCGAGTACTACGATCTCGGGATCCAGCACCGCGACGAGACCGACGACCAGGTGACGGTCGACGCCGCCCACGCGATCCAGAAGCACGGCGTCGGCGTGAAGTGCGCGACCATCACCCCGGACGAGGCGCGCGTCGAGGAGTTCGGCCTCAAGCAGATGTGGCGCAGCCCGAACGGCACGATCCGCAACATCCTCGGCGGCGTGATCTTCCGCGAGCCCATCATCATCTCGAACATCCCGCGCCTCGTCCCGGGCTGGAACAAGCCGATCATCATCGGACGCCACGCCTTCGGCGACCAGTACCGCGCCACCGACTTCCGCTTCCAGGGCGAGGGCACGCTCACCGTGGAGTTCGCCCCGAAGGACGGCGGCGAGCCGCAGAAGTTCGAGGTGTACCAGTCCCCGGGCGACGGCGTGGCGCAGGTGCAGTACAACCTCGACGCCTCCATCCGCGATTTCGCCCGCGCCTCCCTGAACTACGGCCTCTCCCGCAACTACCCGGTGTACCTCTCGACGAAGAACACGATCCTCAAGGCCTACGACGGCCGGTTCAAGGATCTCTTCCAGGAGGTGTACGACGCCGAGTTCAAGGAGCGCTTCGAGGCCGCCGGGCTCAGCTACGAGCACCGACTGATCGACGACATGGTCGCCTCCGCGATGAAGTGGGAGGGCGGCTACGTCTGGGCCTGCAAGAACTACGACGGCGACGTGCAGAGCGATACCGTGGCGCAGGGCTTCGGGTCGCTCGGGCTGATGACCTCGGTGCTGTCGACGCCGGACGGCAGGATCGTCGAGGCCGAGGCCGCGCACGGGACGGTCACCCGCCACTACCGCCAGCATCAGCAGGGCAAGCCCACCTCGACCAACCCGATCGCGTCGATCTTCGCCTGGACCCGCGGCCTGCAGCACCGCGGCAAGCTCGACGGCAACGACGCGCTGATCGAGTTCGCGCTGACCCTCGAGGACGTCGTCGTGAAGACCGTCGAGTCGGGCAAGATGACGAAGGATCTCGCCCTGCTCGTGGGCCCCGATCAGGCGTTCCTCACGACCGAGGAGTTCCTGGCGGCCATCGACGAGAATCTGGGGCAGCGACTCGCTTAGGGGTGAAAGCACGGCTTTCGCCGCGAGTCGCTGGTCGCGCCACCGCGCGAACTCGCTCAGGGGCGAAAGCACGGCTTTCGCCGCGAGTCGCTGATCGCGCCACCGCGCGAACTCGCTCAGGGGGTCGCGGTTCGGGCTGGGGATCTACGCTCGACCGAGGGCGAAGCGCCTTCGGGCGCTAGTCCGAGCTGGGGCCTCTTCGCCGACTCGCGCTCCGCACGGGATCGCGCGACGTCGATTCGCGTACGCGAAGGATCCCGCCCGGCGCCGAGGTCGGCAGCTCGGCATCGCTGCCCTCGAACAGTTGCACGGCGAGTTCGACCGCGCGCCTGGCCGTCTCCTCCGGGCGCAGATCCATCGCGGTGACGGTGGGTCTGCCGGTGCGGTTCTGCAGCGCGTCGGAACCCGCCGCCACCAGCAGATCCTCGGGCACCCGGATTCCCCGTGAGCGGGCGGCGGCGACCAGGCCGGAGGCGTGCCGCCCGGTCAGGCAGTAGATGGCGTCCGGGCGCCGCTCGACCCGGTCGACGCGATCGAAGGCCTCCGCCGCTATCCGCTCGCCGGCGGCCTCGCCTCTCGTCTCGGGGTTCTCGTAGATGATCGGCTCACGGCCGCGAGCGCCGCACCACTCGACATAGGCCCGCTTCGCCGTGAGATTCCAAGCGTTGCGGTCGGTTCCCAGCGCGAGGCCGACCGTCGTCCCTCCCGCGCTCTCGAGGTGGTCGAGCACCTCGAAGGTCTCCGCGCGGGTGTTCGAGTCGATCGAGGGCACCACCCCGGGCCGGGCCGGGTCCACTCCGACCGTGAGGGCCGGGATGTGCTGGTTCTTGAGGAGGGTGAGGACGGGGTCGTTCTCGAACGGATCCGTCACGATGCAGACGTCGGCCGCGAGCGAGCTCACCGGCGCACCGGGCTTCGTCGGATCGGAGACGAGCATCAGGCTGTAGCCGTGCTCCATCGCGGAGAGCGCGGCCGAGCCGGCGAAGCGCATGAAGAAGTCGACCCCCTCGGGCAGGAAGCTCTCCAGGGTGTCGAGGGGCCGCAGCACGAGGGCGATCACGTTCATGCGCGACTCCCGCAGCCCTCGGGCGACCGCGTTCGGCCGGTAGCCGATCCGCTCCGCGACGTCGTGCACCCGCTCGAGGGTCTGCCTGCTCACCGTGCGCCTGCCGTTGAACGCCTGGGACACCGTCGTCGGGGAGACCCCTGCGGCCTTGGCCACATCTTTGATGGTCGGCCGTCGATTCCTGGGAAGCACCCGCCCAGCATAACCGGCCCCGAGGGGTCGCCCGCTGATTCTGGCCGCTGCCGGATCTCGTTCCCCGGACGAAGATCACGAATTAGCAAATCGAATTGTGCAAATCGAATTGCATGCCTACGATCGAGCGTGGATCCACTCTTCGGACGACCCGGGGAAAGAGATTCAACGACGAAACTCGAACGGAGTGCAACGTGAGAACCTCAAAGATGAAAGCGACGATCGCCCTGCTCGCCGTCGGCGGCCTCGCCCTGGCGGGCTGCGCCTCGGGAAGCCGGGACACCGACGGCGGCGGCGCCGAGACCGAACTCCTGACCACCACCGAGCCGGCGGTCGGCGACGCCGGGAAGATCGTGTGGAACTCCGCCTACGGAGAACTCGCGAGCCTAGATCCGATCAAGGCCTTCAACTACCCGGAGAACCAGGTCGTCGCGAACCTCTGCGAGACCCTCTACCAGGTGCAGCCCGACCTGTCGGTTCAGCCGCACCTGGCCACCTCCGCGGAGAGCGCCGACGGCAAGACCTGGGTGCTCGGCATCAGGGACGACGTCACCTTCTGGGACGGCTCCCCGATGACCGTCGACGACGTGATCTTCTCGCTGAACCGTCACCTGGATCCCGACGAGGGCAGCTACTGGGCCTCGGCGACGACCGCCAACATCGAGTCGATCGAGCAGACCGCGGACTGGGAGGTCACCGTCGAACTCGCCGAGCCCGACGCCGTGTTCACCGATTCGCTCTCCAACATGGTGGGCGTGGTCGTGCAGGAGGACTATCGCGAGGAGGCCGGGGAGAACTACGGCAACCCGGACGCCGGCGTGATGTGCACCGGCCCCTACCAGGTCGGCGACTGGAAGCAGGGGCAGTCCATCACGCTCGACCGCTACGACGGGTACTGGAACCAGGACCGAGCTGCGAAGACCGCGCAGATCGAGATCGGCTTCGTGGTCGACTCGACGGCGATCTCGAACGGACTTTCGACGGGCGAGATCCAGGGCTCCTACGACGTGCCGCTCGCAGCGCTCGGGCAGCTCTCGAGCAGCGACAGCGGCGCCCTCCACTACGGCGAGGGCCTGCAGATCATGGCGATCATCCCGACCGGCAACGGCGCCTTCGCCGATCCCGCCGTGCGCCGGGCCATCACCCGCGCGACCGACCGCGAGGCGATCGCCGAGACGGTCTACGAGGGCACCGCGTCCGCCTCGCGCTCCGTCGTGCCGGAGGCCGCCTGGAGCCAGAACCCCGAGGTCGCCCAGCTGCGCGACGACTCGCTGCCCGATCTGGGCTACGACGTCGAGGCCGCGAAGCACGAGCTGGACGCGGCCGAGGCCGACCTCTCGGCGCCGATCAAGATCGCCTACCCGAGCGAGCGCGGCTTCTACGCCGACATCCTGAACGAGATGGCCCGCGGAGCGCAGGAGCTCGGGGTGACGCTCGAGCCCGTCGGCGTGCCCAGCGCCCAGTTCGGCGCGTTCTTCTCGGACGCCGCGGCTCGCGAAGGCTACGACGGCTTCGTGACCACCAACTACCTCGGATCCTCCGAGCCGCTGCCGCACCTGCGCAGCCTCTCCGAGACGGACGGCGATCAGAACTACTCCGGGTTCTCCGACCCCGCGATCGATGCGAAGCTGGCCGAGGCCAGGGCCGAGGTCGACCCGACCCGTCGGGCCGAGCTCACGGTCGAGGCCGAGGCGCTGATCATGGAGCAGCAGCCGTGGGTGCCGGTCACCGACCTCTGGGTGCGTCTCTACATGGACGCCTCCATCACCGGCGCGCCCGCCTCGTTCGTGTACCTCTACTATCCCTGGGCCGCCGATCTCGGCACCGCGGAGTAGCGCTTGACGCAGAGAGGGAGGGATCGCACATGACCTACGTACTGAAACGGGTCGGCGCGCTTGCCGTGGTGCTGCTCGTCTCGAGCTTCATCGTCTTCGCCGGCATGTATCTCGCACCGGGGAGCCCCGAGCAGTTCCTGGTGCAGGGACGCACGGTCAGCCCCGAGGTGCTCGCATCGATCCGCGTGCAGTACGGTCTGGACGATCCCTTCCTCCTGCGCTACTGGAACTGGCTCGTCGGCGTCGTGCAGGGCGACTTCGGGCGCTCCCTCGTCACGCAGCAGGACGTGGCCGCCCTGGTCGGATCCCGCATCCCGACGACGTTCTGGCTCGTGGCCTACTCCGCGATCCTGATCGTCGTCCTCGGGATCGGCCTGGGCGTGCTCGCCGCGACCCGCACGGGCGTCTTCGAGAAGGTCGTGGTGCTGGGCTCGAACCTCGGCTTCGCGGTGCCCTCCTTCTTCGCCGCCCTGATCCTCATGTCGGTCTTCGGATCCGGCCTCGGATGGTTCCCGGTCTCGGGGGCGGGCGACGGGTTCGCCGACCGGATCTGGCATCTCACCCTCCCCGCGGTCGCCCTCTCCTTCCCGGCGATCGCGGTCGTCGCCCGCATCACGCGCACCGCCGTACGCGAGGAGCAGGGTTCAGAGCACGTCGAGATGGCCACCGCTCGCGGCGTGCCCGGCCGGCTGGTGCTCTGGCGGCATACGATCCGCAACTCGATGCTGCCCGTGACCACGGCGGTGGGCACCAACATCGCCGGCCTGCTGGCCGCCGCGTTCGTGATCGAGTACGCCTTCACCCTCGACGGCATCGGCTCGCTCCTCGTCGGCTCCGTGCAGCGCAAGGACTTCGCGGTCGTGCAGGCGATCGCGCTCATCATGGTGCTCGCCTTCGGGCTCATCAACCTCATCGTCGATCTCCTCTACGCGGTGATCGACCCCCGTGTCCGTCTGAGCAAGGGAGCGCAGGCCCGATGACCCAGCAGACCCCGGACCGCGGCCTTCCGGCCGAGGGAACCGCCGCCCAGGACACCGTGGCCGTGCAGCTGCGCCGGTCCCGCCGGAGCTTCGCGCCGATCGGGGGATGGGCGGGCCTCCGTCGCAGGCTCGGCGCGCTCGGCATCGCCAGCGCCGTCGTCATCGCCGTCGTGCTGCTCGCCGCGCTCCTCGCCCCCTGGATCGCGCCCTACGACCCCTACGAGGGAAGCGTGACCGCGCGCCACGAGGCCTGGAGCCTCGCCCACCTGATGGGCACCGACCAGTCCGGGCGCGACATCCTCTCGCGCATCATCTGGGGGGCCCGCACCAGTCTCATCGGACCCCTCATCGTCATCCTGTGCACCGCGGTCATGGGCACGGCGCTGGCCCTCACCGCGGTATGGTTCGGCGGCAGGGTCGATGCGTTCATCGGCCGCGTGCTCGACATCCTCTTCGCCTTCCCGAACATGCTGCTCGCCATCCTCGCCGTCGCCATCTTCGGGCCGTCGATCGTGACCGCCTCCATCGCCCTCGCGATCGGCTACACCCCCTACACGGCGCGGGTGATCCGCTCCGTCGCGCTGCGCGAGCGCAACCTGCCCTACGTCGCCTCGGCCCAGCTGCAGGGCATTCCCGGATTCCTGATCACGGTGCGGCACATCCTGCCGAACGTGCGGACCCAGATCCTGACGGGCATGACGATCAACTTCGGCTACGCGATGATCGAGCTCGCCGCGCTCTCGTTCCTGGGACTCGGCGTGCAGCCGCCGACGCCCGACTGGGGGCTGATGGTCTCGAACGGCCAGCCCTCGCTCCAGCAGGGGTACTGGGAGCAGAGCATCTTCGCCGGCCTCGCGATCGTGATCACCGTCGCGGCCTTCGGCTACCTCGGCGAGCAGCTCGGCGGCCGTCGCGCGGCAGGGAGGACCCGCTGATGCTGAACGTCCGAGACCTGGCGCTCGCCGTCACCGACCCGGTGACGGGCGACGAGACCGCGATCCTGCACGGGAACTCTTTCGAACTGGCCCAGGGGGAGGCGTTGGGGCTCGTCGGCGAGTCCGGCTCGGGCAAGTCGATGACGCTGCGCTGCATCCTGGGCATCGAACCGGAAGGCGCCCGCGTGTCGGGCGACATCGCCCTCGACGGCGTGGACCTGCGCGGCATCAGCGGCGAACGGCTGCGGAGGTTGCGCGCCGACGACCTCGCGCTGATCGCGCAGAACCCCCACGGCGCGCTCAACCCGGTGCTCCCAGTCGGCCGCTTCCTCATCGAGGGCATGAGCGACGCCCGCAGCCTCGGCAGGGAAGCGGCGGCAACGCGGGCCGCAGAGCTCTTGAGCGACGTCGGCATCGCGGACACCGAGCGCGTGCTCCGCTCCTACCCGCACCAGCTCTCCGGGGGCATGCTGCAGCGGGTCATCATCGCGGGCGCGATCTCGGGCCAGCCGAAACTGCTGCTGGCCGACGAGCCGACCACGGCACTCGACGTCACGACCCAGGCCGAGGTGGTGGCGATCCTCGACGAGAAGCGGCGGGAGTTCGGCCTCTCGATGCTCTTCGTCACCCACGATCTCGATCTCGCCGCTGCCGTCTGCGACCGTCTCGCCGTGATGAAGGACGGCAGGATCGTGGAGATCGGCACCCCTGAGCACCTCCGCGATCACCCGGAGAGCGACTACACGCGATCGCTGATGGACGCCCGTCCCCAGCTCTACCCGGCCGGTCATCACGCACCGGATCCCGGGCCGCCGCACATCGCCGACGCAGAGGGGACCGGCTCATGAACGCGCAGGACTCAGCAGGTCCATCCCCGATCATCCGGGTCGAGGGTCTGAGCCGCACCTTCCACCTCGGCCGCCACACGAGCGTGACGGCGCTCGACGACGTCTCGTGCGAGCTGCGCAGCGGAACGTGCCTGGCCGTCGTCGGCGAGTCGGGCTCGGGCAAGTCCACGCTCGCACGCGTCGTGGTGGGACTCGAGCACGCCGACTCCGGAACGGTGAGCATCGCGGGCACCCCGGTCCAGCCGACCACGTCGCGGCGACGCCTGCGCGAGCGCGCGCGACAGGTGCAGATGGTCTTCCAGGACCCTCAGGGCTCCCTCAACCGATCGCTCCCCGTCGGCGCGACCATCGACGAGATGCTCCGCGCCCACCGGCCCGATCTCGATCGCTCCGCCAGGCGCGCTCAGGTGCTGGACCTCTTCGACGAGGTCGGCCTCACCGAGCGGCACGCGGATGCGAAGCCCTCGGCGCTCTCGGGAGGGCAGAAGCAGCGGGTCGCCATCGCCCGAGCCCTCGCCGCCGAGCCGGAGATCATCGTGCTCGACGAGGCGGTCTCGGCTCTCGACGTCTCGGTCCAGGCCCAGGTGCTCGCGCTGCTCAAACGTCTCCGGGCGGAGCACGGCCTCAGCTACCTGTTCATCACGCACGACCTCTCGGTCGTGCGCGACATCGCGGACGACGTCGTGGTGATGCGGCAGGGGCGGGTCATCGAGCACGGCACGGTCGACGAGGTACTGGATCGCCCCCGGGACTCATACACCCGACTGCTGATCGCGTCGGCGCCCCGGCCCGGCTGGAAGCCTCGGCGAGGCCTGCGCGACCAGCTGCTCGGACGCGACGCCTGACCCGTGACCAATCAGCGAGTGCCCGCCCCGGGCGAAGAAGGAACCCCATGACCGCAGCCGACCAACGCCGCCACCTGCACCTCGCCGCACCCTCCAGGGCCGAACTCGGCCGGGTGCGCGGCGCGGCGCTCGCCTCGAGCCTGCCGCGCGCCGTCGAGCAGTACACGCGGCTCTTCCGAGCCGTGGGCGTGAACGAGGCTCAGCAGCGACAGGGCGCCGAGCTGACGCTCGAGGGGCTCGGGAGGTGGCGCCCCGAACTGATCGAGGAGCTCGAGGGGATCGCGGCGGGCTCGGGCGCCGAGCTGCTCGACGTCGCCGCGCTCAACGCGCGCACCGAGATCCTCGCGATGAGCGGCCTGGGCGTGCGCGAGTGCTCGACGGTCTCGGTGCCGATCGACGGTCGCCGCGTGGCGATCCAGACCTGGGACTGGCACGTCGAGCTGGCCGAGTTCTGGCACACCCAGGAGGTGGCGGGGCCCGGCCACCGCTATGCGGGGCTGACCGAGCAGGGGATCCTCAGCAAGATCGGCCTCAACGAGGAAGGGCTCGCGCTGCACTTCAACATCCTCGGTCATCGGCGCGACGGCGCCGGCGGCGTGCCGATGCACATGCTCTCCGCACTCGTGCTCTCGGAGTGCGCCTCCGTGGATGAGGCGCTGGCCCTGATCCGCGAGGCGCCGGTCACGTCGTCGTCGGCCTTCACCCTGATCGACGCGGATCGGGCCGTCTCGGTCGAGATCACTCCGGTCGGGGTGTTCGCGATCCCCGAATCGCGCGGCTCGGTGCAGCGGACGAATCACTTCCTGGATCCGACGCCTCTCGCCGAGCAGCGCACCGAGGTGTACGAGCCCGACTCGTCCGAGCGTCTCGACCTGATCCGGCAGCGCTTGGATGAGCGGCGCCCGCGCGACGAGGGGGAACTGGTGGAGCTGCTCCTCAGCGGCGACGGCGAGCCCCCGCTGTGCTGCAGACCCGACATGACGAAACCGCTCGGGGACCGGTGGGGCACGCTCGCCACGGTGATCACCGACCCCGAACGGCGCACGATCCGCCTGCTCGACGGCATGCCGAGCGACGCCGCCACCGGCGAGTGGCGAGAACTGCGGCTGTGAGCGGCCGCCGAGGAGTCAGCCGGCCAGCAGTTCCCGCACCCGCGGGATCACCGTCGTGCCGTAGAGCTCGATGCTCCTCATGAGCTGCGCGTGCGGCATCGTGCCGTTGGCGTACTTGAGATCGAATCGGTCAACGCCGAGCACGCGCACGGCGGCGGCGATCCGCCGGGCGACGGTCTCCGGCGACCCGACATAGAGCGAGCCCTCGTCCGCCTCGCGCTCGAACTCGGCGCGGCTCGCCTCAGGCCAGCCGCGCTCGCGGCCGATCCGGCGGCGGCCCTCGGCGAAGTGCGGCCAGAGCTCCTCGCGGGCCTGCTCGTCGCTCTCCGCGACGTGCCCCGGCGAGTGCATCCCCAGCGGCATCGGCACGACGCCCAGCTCTGCCTGCGTGCTGCGGTACAGCTCGACGAACGGCCGGAACCTCGCGGGATCCCCTCCGATGATCGCGAGCATCATGGGGATGCCGACCTGCACGGCGCGCAGCACCGAGTGCGGGCTGCCGCCCACGCCGATCCAGGCTCGCACGCCGTCCGGCTGCTCCGTCTTCGGGTAGATCTCCTGATCGACCAGCGCAGAGCGATGCCGCCCCGACCAGGTGACCGGTCCTTCGGAGCGGAGCTTCGCGAAGAGGTCGAGCTTCTCGCTGAAGAGCTCGTCGTAGTCGGAGAGGTCGTAGCCGAAGAGCGGGAAGGACTCGGTGAACGATCCGCGGCCCAGGATCACCTCGGCCCGGCCCGAGCTGATCGCGTCGAGGGTGGCGAAGCGCTCGTACACGCGCACGGGGTCGTCGCTCGAGAGCACCGTGACGCCGGTGCCGAGCAGGATGCGCTCGGTGCGCGAGGCGATGGCGGCGAGGACGATCTCCGGACTGCTGATCGCGAAGTCGTCGCGATGGTGCTCGCCGAGGGTGATCGCGTCGACGCCGAGGCGATCGGCGAGGGCCGCCTGCTCGACGACGTCTCGCAGCACCTGCGCCGGATGCACCCGGACCCCTCGTTCGTCGAGGGTCACGTCTCCGAAGGAGTCGAGCCCGAGGATCACATCAGTCATGTGGGTCTCAACCGGACGCGGGCGGGGAGTATTCCGGGGCCGCTCCCCCGGCGGGGCTCAGCGCTCCGATCCGGCGACGTACCCGAGCGCCGCGGCGACCGCGCCGAAGGCCGTCGCGATCGGCCAGGGCAGGCCGAGGCCGAGCATCGCGCCGACGGCGCCCGCGACGAGCAGCAGCTCGATGAGCGCCCGTCCGAAGCGGTCGGTGCGCAGCACCGGCCGCGGCGAGAGGAACAGCGCCCACAGCAACACGGTCGCGAGGAGGAATCCCAGTCCGGCGAGGATGCCGGGGAACGGCAGCGGCCACTCGAGGAAGGCCCACACCGCGATCACGCCCACCGCGATGAGGTGGCAGAGCGCCCGCAGCAGCTGCAGGACTGCGGCGGCGCGCGCGGGCGCGGCAGGGCTCGTCTCGGTCACCGCAGCAGTCTACCGCGCGCCCGTGCCGAGATCATGGTCTCCGCCCGTCACGCGCCCGGAGGCAGCGGACACCCCGATCCCGGCGCCGACCATCGGCGACGGGTAGACTGATGGGAGGACGAGCATGTGAGGAGGCTCCGCGGTGGACATCGGCTCCTGGCTCGAGCGACTCCTCGACGGCTCACTCTTCAGCGGCGGCATCTTCCTGGTCATCGGCATCGTCGGCGCGCTGCTGCTCCTGCTCTCGTTCGTGCTCGACGGCATCTTCGACGTGTTCGACTTCGGCGACGGTCCGCTCAGCCTCACCACGATCGCCGCCTTCACCGCGATCTTCGGCTTCGCGGCCTTCGCCGCGGTCGGAGCCGGCGCCTCGACCGGCACCGCGGCCGTCATCGGCGCGGGCGCGGGCCTCGCCGGCGGCGCAGCCGCCTGGTGGCTCAGCCGCCTGATCCGCAGCGCGGAATCCACGACCGCGGTCACCTCGGACCAACTCGTCGGCGCGGAGGCCAATGTCGTGCTCGGCATACCGGCAGGCGGGCTCGGCGAGGTCGCGCTGACCCGCCACGGCGAGCGCGTCTCGCTGGCGGCCACCGCCGACACGGCCCTCCCCCGAGGCGCGCGGGTGCGGATCACCCAGACCCTCACCGCGACCTCCGTGCAGGTCGCCCCGCTCGAGAACTCGACCCATCCGCACGCCCAGCCCGACCCCACGGAGACGACATGATCCTCTTCAGCCCGGCAATCATCGGCATCTTCGGCGCGGTCATCGCGCTGGTGCTGATCGCACTCATCATCATCAAGCGCTATCGGATCGCCAAACCCGACGAGGCCATCATCGTCACCGGCGGCAAGGGCAAGAAGGTCCGCGACGCGCAGGGTCACGAGACCCGCGATCTCTCCGGGCAGAAGGTGGTCACGGGCGGCGGCGTCTTCGTCCTGCCCTTCGTGCAGAAGTCGTTCAGCATCTCGCTGCGCTCCCGCCGCCTCTCGATCACCACGGAGGCGCAGACCACCGACGGCATCACGATGCAGGCGCAGGCCGTCGCCGTGGTCAAGGTCGGCGGCACGCAGGAGATGATCCGCGCCGCGGCCCAGCGCTTCCTCTCGAACTCGGACGAGATCGACGAGTCGACCCAGGAGGTGCTGTCGGGCTCCCTGCGCTCGATCATCGGCGGTCTGACCGTGATGCAGATCATCCGCGACCGCGCGGTCGTGGCGCAGAGCGTGCTCGAGGCCGCGGAGGAGGCGCTGACCAAGCAGGGTCTGGTCGTCGACACCCTGCAGATCCAGGAGATCCGCGACGGCGCCGACTACATCGCGAACATCGGCCGGCCCGAGGCCGCGAAGGTGCGCCAGGCCGCGGACATCGCCGAGACCAACGCCTACCAGGCGTCGCAGGAGGCGAAGATCTCCGCGGAGAAGGTGCTGCTCGACCGCAACCGCGAGTTGAAGCTGCGCCAGGCCGAGATCCAGGCCGAGACCGACAAGGCCAGCGCCCAGGCCGCGGCGGCGGATCCGCTGGAGCAGGCGATCCAGAAGCAGGCCATCGTGCAGCAGCAGGAGATCACCGCGCAGCGCGAGGTCGCGCTGAAGAAGGAGCAGCTGAACGCCGAGGTGCGCGCCGTCGCGGAGGCGGAGGCGTACCGCGTGCAGGAGATCGCGAAGGGTGAGGCGGCCGCCGCGGTCGCCGCGGCCGAGGCCGAGGCGCGGGCGCTCGAGGCCAAGGGCATCGCCGAGGCCCGCGCCACCGAGGCGAAGGGCCTCGCCGAGGCGCAGGCGATCGACGCGAGGGCGCGGGCGCTCGAGGCTCAGGCCGAGGCGGTGCTCGCCCAGGAGCTGATCCATCTGCTGCCGGACATCGCGCGCGAGTATGCGCAGGCCATCGGGGCCATCGAGACGATGACGGTGGTGTCGACCGACGGTACCTCCAAGGTGGCCGGCGAGGCCATGGGCAATCTGAAGGGCCTGCTCGACATGGCCCGGGACACGGTCGGCATCGACCTGGCGGGCATGCTCAACGGCGCCGTCACCGGAGGCGCCGCGGGTGCGGCAGCCGGACGGGCCTCGGTCCGCGCCGAGCATGATGAGGAGCGTCCGGGATCCCCCTCGCTCTACGACGAGGTCGCCGGCCGGCTGGGGCCGAACCGCTCGGATCGGGCGTCGGAGCAGGCCCCCTCCTCCGACACGGCTCCGGACGGGGACCCCGCGGCGCCCGGGCCGGCGGCCTGATCGTCGGCTCGCATAGCGACCCGGCGATGATGACACCGTGACGCTCCAGCCCGATCCCGCCATCCAGGTCGAGGCGCCGGTGATGCGCGTGCGCCGTCACGGGCGGGTGCTCGTGCTCCCCGTGCTGGTGCTGATCGCGCTGGCGGGCGCGAGCGGATACTTCGTCGGCGCGCTGCCGGAATCCTGGATGAACTGGACCGCGGGAGCCGGAGCCGCGGTCCTCGCCGTCCTTCTGGGGATCGCCCCGATGCTGGGCTGGCTCGCGACGCGCGCCTCGGTCACGACCAGACGGGTCATCCTGCGCCGGGGGTTCTTCGTGCATCGCCGCAGCGAGGTGCCGCTCGCCCGCATCCGCGAGGTGCGCAGCTCACGCGGCCCGGTGCAGCGCCTGTTCGGCTCCGGAGACGTCGAACTGGTGGTCGGCGCCGAATCGCCCCTGGTGCTGCGCGACGTCCCGCGGCCCGAACTCGTGGTCGATGCGCTGCACGAGCTCATCGAGCAGAACTACTCCAGTTCGCTGGCGGCGCAGCCCCCGCTCGCGCCGTTCGGCGTCGGTCCGCGACCGGGGGGCGGCTCCCCGACCACGCTGCTGCCCCGCTAGGGCACGTCGCTCGCGGCCGGGCTCGCCCGTGTCAGGCGCTCCGCGCGATGAGCGTGTCTATGAGCTTTCCGGCGAGCGCCACCAGCTTCGCGATCTCGTTCTCGTCACGATCCACCCAGCGGCACTCGGGGTCGCCGACGGGGACGAAATCCTCGTGCCGCTCCCAGACCACCAGGGTGCGCTCCGCGCCGAGCACGTACTGCTGCCACCAGACCTGGCGAAGGTAGTGGCGAGGGATCGTGCGCCACTCCTTGTTCGTGGTCTTGATCTCGGCCAGCTCGATCGATCCGTCCGCGCGCTCGGCGAGTCCGTCCGGAGTGGCGAGGTGGCGGATGTCGTGCTCGGCGTGGAACAGCGCCCGGCTGGGGTCGATGCGATGCTCGCGCAGCACCCACGCCGCGATCTCCGGCTCCCGCGCCTTGCCGTGCTCGGTGTAGGCGTTCCCTCCGAAGCCGGTGCCGTGCAGCTTCTGCCAGGCCGCGGTGTCGATCGAGCGGGGGCTCGTGAGCTTCGCCACGTCGGTGGCGGTGATCCCCCGGGACCTGGCGCGCAGCCAGGCGACACGGTCGGAGCCGTCGACCACCACCCGTGTCCGATATCCCCGCCCGGTCGCATCCATCCTGAGCATTCTCCCACGATCCCAGGCGTTCCATAGCTGCCAGGGACATAATCCTAACTATGGCCACCGATATCGAACAGAGACACGATACCGCCAAGGCACGGGCGCTGATCGTGGACGACGAGGACTCGATCCTGCAGCTCGTCGCCATGGCACTGCGCTACGACGGATGGGAGGTCGCGACCGCGGCCACGGGCGCCGAGGGCGTGGAGAAGGTGCGGAGCTTCGATCCCGACGTCGCGGTGCTCGACATCATGCTGCCCGACTTCGACGGGCTCCAGGTGCTCTCCCGCCTGCGCAGCGAGGGGTACCTGCTGCCCGTGCTCTTCCTCACCGCCCTCGACTCCGTCGACGACCGGGTCAACGGGCTGACCGCGGGCGGCGACGACTACGTCGCGAAGCCGTTCAGCCTCGAGGAGCTGATCGCGCGGATGCGGGCGCTGCTGCGCCGGTCGCAGCTGCTGCGCGACCAGCATCCCGACCCGGTGCTGCGCCTCGGCGACCTGGTGCTGAACGAGGACAGCTACGAGGTCGAGCGCGACGGGCAGCCGATCGAGCTGACGACCACCGAGTTCGAACTGCTCCGCTATCTCATGCGGAATCCCCGCCGCGTGCTGTCGAAGGCGCAGATCCTGGATCGCGTGTGGAGCTACGATTTCACCGGCAAGCCCAGCGTGGTCGAGCTCTACATCTCCTATCTGCGGAAGAAGATCGACAGCGGTCGCCCCGCGATGATCCACACGGTGCGCGGCGCCGGCTACATGATCAAGGTCGCGGAGTAGGCGGACGCGGGTTTGCCAGGCGCCGGGGCTTGGGGTAGGCTGACGGACGGCCCAAGACCGCCGGCAGGGTTCGCCAGAATCCCGTAACGTCCGCCCCTCCGACGAGGAGGAGCGGAGGCCAGCGCAGGTACGAATCGAAGGACAGAGGATCCGATCCTCTGATCGAGCTCCGTGCGTGCGCGCCGGAGCTTTCTTGTTTTCCAGGAGAGCCGGCGGCCGGGCCCCGGGCGACACCCGTCGCGCGGGAGCAACGATCCAAGAGGAGCGCCATGGCTACGAAGGAAGCTACGGTCGCCGACCTTCAGAAGCATTTCGAAGAGTCGACCGCCGTCCTGCTGACCGAGTACCGCGGTCTGACGGTCGCCGAGCTGCGCGAGTTGCGCAACGGCATCCGTGAGCACGCGAGCTACACCGTGGCGAAGAACACCCTGACCAAGATCGCCGCCAACAATGCCGGTATCACCGCATTCGATGACGAGCTCGCCGGCCCCTCGGCGCTCGCCTTCGTGCACGGTGATCCGGTGGCGGTCGCCAAGAGTCTGCGTGACTTCGCAAAGGCAAACCCTCTGCTGGTGGTGAAGGCCGGCTTCTTCGACGGGAAGCCGCTCACCGCCGCCGAGGTTGGCAAACTCGCCGATCTTGAGAGCCGCGAGGTGCTGCTGGCCAAGGCCGCCGGCGCCATGAAGGCCTCTCTGTTCGGCGCCGCACAGCTGTTCAACGCACTGCCCGCCAAGGCCGCCCGCGGCTTCGGCGCGCTGCAGGAGAAGCAGAGCGCATAACCAGAACCACCCGGTTCATCAGCTAGACCCGCCGTCGGCTCCGCACCCCGCGGCACCGGCACACACCAAGGAGAAACATCATGGCAAAGCTTTCGACCGAAGAGCTGCTGGAGCAGTTCAAGGAGCTCACCCTCATCGAGCTCTCGGAGTTCGTGAAGGCGTTCGAGGAGACCTTCGAGGTCTCGGCCGCCGCGCCCGTCGCGGTCGCCGCAGCCCCGGCCGCCGGTGGCGGCGACGCCGCCCCCGCCGAGGAGAAGGACGAGTTCGACGTCGTCCTCGACTCGGTCGGCGACAAGAAGATCCAGGTCATCAAGGTCGTGCGCGAGCTGACCGGCCTGGGCCTGGGCGACGCGAAGGCGCTCGTCGAGGAGGCCCCCAAGACGGTCCTCGAGGCCGCCAAGAAGGAGGCCGCCGAAGAGGCGAAGGCCAAGCTCGAGGAGGCGGGCGCGGGCGTCAAGCTCGCCTGATCCGCTGCGACGCGATTCGGGGCGGGGGGGCCCGAGGGGCCCCCCCCCCCCCCGGGGCCCCGGGGGCACCAACCGGGGGGGCCCCCCCCC
>NZ_JAGDYM010000001.1 GCF_017565745.1 Leucobacter weissii | reverse complement strand
GCTTCACGCCCGCCTGACCGGCGGCGACGCGTTGGGGGGGGGGGCCCCAGGCGGCCCCCCGCCCCGATGCGTCTCCGGGATCATCCGAACGGTGGAACCGACCCGCCCCGTATCATCCCCGCGGGGGATGGCGCACGAGGTTTCGTACTGTTACTCTGAACTGTCCTCGCCCCGGTGAGGCTGTGACTGCGAAAGGAACCCCGTGGCTCTCATCAGATTGACCCTGCGCCACGCCCGGAAATACTGGCCATGGGTCGCCGCGGTGCTCGTGCTCCAGCTGCTCTCGACCATCGCCGCGCTCTGGCTGCCGAGCCTCAACGCGCAGATCATCGACCGCGGCATCGCCACCGGCGATACGGGCTTCATCTGGAGCACCGGCGGTGTGATGCTCGCGGCCGCGCTGGGCCAGGTGATCGCGGCGGTGCTCGCCGTCTACTGCGGCGCCCGCGCCGCGATGGCGATCGGCCGGGATCTGCGCCGCGAGGTGTTCCAGAAGGTGGGCTCGCTCTCGACGCTCGAAGCCACCCGCTTCGGCGCCGGAACGCTCATCACCCGCGGCACGAACGACGTGCAGCAGGTGCAGATGCTCGTGCTCATGACGCTGAACTTCATGGTTGCGGCGCCGATCATGGCGATCGGCGGCATCATCATGGCGCTGCGGGAGGACGCCGGCATGTCGTGGCTCGTGTGGGCCTCGGTCGCGGTGCTCGCCGTCATCGTCGGCTTCCTCGTCCGGCTGCTGCTGCCGCTGTTCCGGCAGATGCAGGAGCGCGTCGACGACATCAACAGCGTGCTGCGCGAGCAGATCATGGGCATCCGCGTCGTCCGCGCCTTCGTGCGCGAGCCCTTCGAGGAGGATCGCTACCGCGTCGCCAACGAGAACATCACCCGTATCTCGGTGCGCGTGGGCCAGGTCTTCGTCGTGATGTTCCCGGTGATCATGATGGTGCTCCACGTCGCCACGGGCGCCGTGCTCTGGTTCGGGGGCCACCGCGTGGACGCCGGCGATGTCGAGATCGGGGCGCTCACGGCGTTCCTGCAATACCTGCTGCAGATCCTGATCGCGGTGATGATGGGCGTGTTCATGGTGATGATGATCCCGCGCGCCGTGGTCTGCGCGGAGCGCATCAGTGATCTGCTCGGCACCGAGTCGACGCTGCGCTTCCCGGAGGAGGCGACCGCGGCCACCCCCACGGCGGGCCGCGTGGAGTTCGACGGGGTCACCTTCGGCTTCCCCGGCGCCGAGCTGCCGGTGATCAAGAACGTCAGCTTCGCGGCGGAACCCGGGACGACGACCGCGATCATCGGCTCGACTGGATCGGGCAAGACCACCCTCCTGGGCCTGATGCTGAGGCTCTTCGACCCGCAGCAGGGCGCCATCACGGTCGACGGGCAACCGGTCGCCGCGCTCACCCGCGCCCAGCTCGCAGAGACCTTCGGCCTCGTTCCGCAACGACCCTACCTCTTCTCGGGCACGGTGGCGTCGAACCTGCGCTTCGGCGACGCCTCCGCGAGCGACGAGGCGCTCTGGACGGCCCTGCGCATCGCGCAGGGCGAGGACTTCGTCCGTGAGATGGAGCGGCAGCTCGACGAGCCCGTCTCGCAGGGCGGCACCAGCGTCTCCGGCGGCCAGCGGCAGCGGCTCTCGATCGCGCGCGTGCTGGTCGCGAAGCCCCGCGTCTACCTCTTCGACGACTCGTTCTCGGCGCTCGACGTCGCGACCGACGCCCGACTCCGGGCGGCGCTGCCCGAGGCCACCGAGAACGCGACGACCATCATCGTCGCCCAGCGCGTCTCGACCATCACCGAGGCGGATCAGATCATCGTCCTCGAGAACGGCGAGGTGGTCGGGATCGGCACCCATGATGAACTGCTCGCCGGCAACGACGTGTACCAGGAGATCGTCGGCTCGCAGCTGACCGAGGCGGAGGCGGCCTGATGGCGCGGAAGAAGAAGCAGGAAGCCGCGGCGGGATCCGGCGCCGGCGCGTCGACCGCCGACGACGAGTTCGAGCTGCCCGACGACTACACCCCCGACGCCGACGACTGGTTCGGCGGGCAGCCCACGAAGAAGGCGAAGCAGTTCTGGCCCGCGGCGAAGCGCTTGATCGGGCTGATCGGGCCGGAGAAGTGGCTGTTCGCGTTCGTGACGCTGCTGGTGGTCGGCTCCGTCGTGCTCACCGTGATCGCACCCAAGGTGCTCGGAGCCGCGATGGATGTGATCTTCAACGGCATCCTCGGATCCCAGCTGCCCGCGGGGGTGCCGCTCGAGGCCGTGATCGAGCAGGCGCGCGCCGACGGCAACGACCAGTTCGCCGACATGCTCACCGGCACCGACGTGGTGCCGGGCGAAGGCATCGACTTCGGCCGCCTGGGCACGCTGATCCTCATCGTGCTGGCGCTCTACCTCGTCGCCTCCTTCCTGATGTGGCTGCAGGGCTTCCTGCTCAACGGCCTGGTCATGCGGATCGTCTACAAGCTGCGGAAGGACATCGAGGAGAAGATCAACCGCCTGCCGCTGTCGTACTTCGACGGGCGGCAGCGCGGCGACGTGCTCTCGCGCGTGACGAACGACGTCGACAACATCCAGCAGGCGCTCCAGCAGGCGTTCTCCCAGCTCGTCCAGTCGGCGCTCATGATCATCGGCATCGGCGCGATGATGTTCGTCGTCTCCTGGCAGCTCGCGCTCATCGCCCTCATCGCGCTCCCCCTCTCCGGCATCATCGTCGGCGTCGTCGGCGTGCGCGCGCAGAAGCTCTTCACCGCGCAGTGGAAGCGGACGGGCGCCCTGAACGGGCACATCGAGGAATCGTTCACGGGGCACGAGCTGATCCGCGTCTTCAACCAGGACGCCGCATCTCACCGGGAGTTCGATTCCCGGAACGAGTCCCTGTTCGACGCCTCGTTCAAGGCGCAGGCGCTCTCGGGCTCCATGATGCCGGCGATGCAGTTCGTGCAGTACCTCACCTACGTGCTCGTCGCCGTGGTCGGCGGGCTCCGCGTCACCGCCGGGCAGATGACGCTCGGCGATGTCACGGCGTTCATCCAGTACTCGCGCGAGTTCGCGCAGCCGATCGGCGAGATCGCCGGCATGGCGAACATGCTGCAGTCCGGTGTCGCCTCCGCGGAGCGCACCTTCGAGCTGCTCGACGCGGAGGAGCAGGAGCCGGACACCTCGAGCGAGCGGCTTCCGGATCGCGCCACCGGCCACGTCCGCTTCGAGGAGGTGGCGTTCAGCTACGATCCCGAGCAGTCGCTGATCGAGGATCTCTCGCTCGAGGTGCAACCGGGCCAGACGGTGGCGATCGTGGGGCCGACCGGGGCGGGCAAGACCACGCTGGTCAACCTCATCATGCGGTTCTACGAGCTGGACGCGGGACGGATCCTGCTCGACGGCGTCGATATCACCCGCATCTCGCGGGCCGATCTGCGCGGCCACGTCGGCATGGTGCTGCAGGACGCCTGGCTCTTCGGCGGGACGATCCGCGAGAACATCCGCTACGGCAGGCTCGACGCCACCGACGACGAGGTCGTGGCGGCGGCCGAGGCGACGATGGTGGACCGCTTCGTCCGTCAACTGCCCGAGGGCTACGACACCGTGATCGCGGAGAACGCCTCCTCGCTGTCGGCGGGCGAGCGCCAGCTGCTCACGATCGCGCGCGCCTTCCTCTCCGATCCGTCGCTGCTGATCCTCGACGAGGCGACGTCCTCCGTCGACACCCGCACCGAGGTGCTCGTGCAGCAGGCCATGCGCGCGCTGCGAGCCGATCGCACCTCCTTCGTGATCGCCCACCGGCTGTCCACCATCCGCGACGCCGATACGATCCTCAT
The DNA here is from genome assembly GCF_017565745.1 of Leucobacter weissii. Classification (GTDB taxonomy): domain Bacteria; phylum Actinomycetota; class Actinomycetes; order Actinomycetales; family Microbacteriaceae; genus Leucobacter; species Leucobacter weissii. The sequence goes on along the minus strand of NZ_JAGDYM010000001.1, from coordinate 163,582 downwards.
GATGGAGCACGGTCGCATCGTGGAGCAGGGCTCGCACGAAGAGCTGCTGGAGCGGCGGGGCGCCTACGCCGAGCTCTACGAGTCGCAGTTCAGCGCACCGGCCGCGGAAGCGGTCGCGCACGATCACGGCTCGGCGCCTCACGGTCTCCCGGCGGAGGGGCGCCCGACCGCGTAGGACTGGGGTAGGATTGATGCCAGCCCTCATGCGGCGGCATCTTTGTGAACTCCCCCAGGCCGGAAACGGAGCAAGGGTAGCGGAGCTCTGCCGGGTGCATGAGGGTCTTCTCGTTCCGGGCGCGGACCCGAGCGCGGCCGCGCGCGACGCGACGCATCAGCCGAGCGCCTGGCCGGACGCCGCGCTCCGCGCACCCGAACGGCGGGCCGACGCCCGAGTCCCGCCGAGCAGTTGCAGTTCCGCGAGCTCCCCGCGCGTCGAGACGCCGAGCTTGGCCCTGGCCTGCGCGAGATGCGATTCGACCGTGCGGGTGCTGCAATGGAGTTCTTCGGCGATCTCTCGGTTCGCGAGCCCCTGCGCCGCGAGGGCGGCGGCCTCGTGCTCGCGCGGCGTCAGGCGCACGTAGGTGCTCGTGGGCAGGTCGCCGCGCCGGTACCAGGCCACGCGACGCTCGAGCTGCTGCTCGATGTCGGCGAGCTGCTCGTCGCAGCGTTTCACCCCTCCGACGGTCCGTCGGCTGAGGAGTATCTCCCGGGTCCCGCTCAGGGCCGCCGCGGCCGGACCCCAGAGCTCGAGCCGGCGCAGACGTCCGGCCACCTTGAGCAGATCCGCGGGGTGCTGCGCCTCCGCGGCCGCCAGGTGCGTCGCCGCGAGCCGAATCACCGGGAGCAGCCGACCGTCATGGGGGTTGACCTCGCGGAGCCCCAGCCAGGTCTGGCGGTCGCCCGAGAGGTAGCCGACGAGACGCCCGACGAAGCCGGGATCTCCGGCCTGCGGGTGCTCGGGCTCCGAGCCGGTCGCCGTCAGGAGCGCCCGCAGGACGCCGTCGGCGTAGTCGCGCAGGCGGAGCGGGACGAAGCGAGGGATGCGGCGCAGGAAGCGCTGCCACTCGAGCAGCGCGCGCCAGGGGTCGCCGCAGGCGAGTGCGGTCGCAGCGGCGAGAACGTGGTCGAGCCAGAGCGCATGATAGTCGTGGCCGGCCAGCGCCCGCGCGGAGGACTGCAGCTCGTCGCGGCGCAGCGCGTACTCCCCGGTCATGAGCACCGTGAGCGCGTGGGCGAGCAGCTGGGTGCCGAACAGCTGCCGGGAGGCCTCCGACGCCCGCGGTTCCGGCTGGGGAAGCTGCCGCCCGGAGGTCAGCCAGGATCCGCTGGGGAGCCGCCCCCGCCAGACCTCATCGAGGTCCGCGAGCGCGCGGGCGAGCTCCCGCACCTCCGGGCGTGCGCCGCTCAGGGCGATCTCGCGGAGTCGCCCGATGCGGTCCACGATCGGCCCGGTGGTGTTCCACGTCCGGAAGACGAACTCGGCATCGCGCACAGCGGGCGACGCTCCGGCCGTGCGAGCCGCGGGGACGGGAGCGGGCGTCGTCGCCCGCTCCCGGAGCTGCGCGGCCAGGAACAGCGCGGTGAGCCCCTCGGCCGAGTCCGCGCTCGGAGGTACCGAGGCCAGTTCGGCGAGCCCGGCCTCCGGCCCCGCCAGCACGCTCAGGGTCTTCGCGCGGTGCAGGGGGTCGATCGGCAGGTCCAGACGCTCCATCCACACCAGCAGGGTCCGCACCGGCGCCTCGTCCCCGAACTCGACGAGATCGGCGGAGGCGCGGGAGAGGATCCTGGACCGGCTCTCGGAGAAGGCCGGCCCGCGATCCGCGCCGAGCGGGTGCGCGCGGAGCGCCCGCACGCAGAGCGCGTTCTCCGCTTCCGAGAGCGGCAGGCCGAGCCCCTCCTGGTTCAGCAGCCGCTCGGCGACGGCCTCGCGCCGCCGCTCCGTGGCGGCGGGCGCGGCGTACGGGCGGAGCGCCGCGGCGATCATGAGCGGCACGGAGAACAGGGCGCGATCCCTCTCGCGGTGCAGCGCTCCGCGCTCGATCAGCAGGCTCACGATCTCGCCGCCCATCAGATCCTCCGCCCCCGGAAGATCGATCGGCTCGATCTCGGAGAGCGCGATGGCCGCGGCCGCGGCCTCGGCGGGCAGCGGCCCGATCGAACGGGCGATACTGTGCAGCGCGGGCAGATGCAGCCCGCCACGGAGGTTCTCCGGCAGACCGGGACGCGGGCTCCTGACCAGCTCGCCCGTGCTCGCGAGTGCGAGCAGGTCGAGCGCCCACCGGGGCCGTCCCACGGCGAGCGCGGTCAGCGCGTAGGCGGCCGAAGAGCTGAGCATGGTCGGGCTGCGCTCGTGCGCCAGCCGCTCGATGGTCCGATCGGAAAGGGGGGTCGAGCCGGACGATGCCGAACTCCTCGAACACCCGCCGCGCACGCTCCGCCTCTTCGGTCAGTCGGCCGAGCACCCGCTCATAGGAGCTGCTGCGGTTGGCGTCCTCCAGCGCCGCGGCGCAGCGCCCGCCGGCGCGGCACCGGTCGGCGAGCGCCATGAGCAGGGGGAGGTCGGCGTGCTCGAGCCCGTCGACCAGCAGCACCGCGGCGCGGTCGCTCTCCCGGATCCGCTCGGCGGCGGCCTCCGCGCAGTCGAGGTGGGCGATCGCGACTCCGCGGCCGCGCAGGAGCCTCCCCGACATCAGCAGGGCATGGCTTCTGCCCACACCGTTGGGGCCCGTGACGAACACATTCCCACCGGCGGCGAGATCGTCCGCGATCCTCGCCGAAATCTCCCCCCGTAGGTCTGTGTCCGCTTTCCCCATGGCCGAAACTCCTCGCCGAGTTCTGCTCCGGTCCGTGCGCGCGAGCCGGATCTCCCCCGCTTCCGACGATAGCCGGTCCCCAGGAGCGGTCCAGTGACTTTGCGGCCACTTGTCATCACGTTACGGTCACGCCGATGCTCGGCCGCTCTGCAGCTGAGATCGATCTGCGCGCGAACCGGGTACTTCTCCCCGGACAGCGCCGCGCGAGGAGACAGAGACGACGATTCAGTAGTGACGCTCTCGCGTCTCAGTAATCGTGCGCTGGCGCATGCGTACTACGGAGACCCATAGGAGAGCCCGGTCCCCCTGACCTAGGCTCCCCCGTAACTGCTACTCCTCGGCACTCCCGTAGGGCGAGCACAGGATTCGCAGTCGTGATTCATCTGATGCCGCTGAGAGGAGAGGTCCGATGCACACCAGAACGAGGGAACATCCTCGATGGCGATCCCGAGCGCTCAGCCTGTTGACGGCCACCGCGATGGTGATCGCACCGGGTGTGCTGCACGCACCCGCCGCCTTCGCGGACACCCACACGGTGTCCGCCGACTCGGCGGCGCACGGCCACTGGCTCTGGGCCGAAGGGCTCGGGCTCGACGTCGCCGGAGCGGCCTACACGCAGACGGAGTATCCGGACACGCCGGGACCGGCGACGGATCCCCTCAACGTCAGCGTGCTGAACGGGCTGGGAACCCTGCAGGTGGGCACCGTCCCCCTGCCGCTCATCAAGCCGACGCCTGAAGACCCGGGGCTGCTCGCCTTGGGCAACCTCGGGCTCATCTCGAGCTACAGCGCCTCGCCGAGCGCGACCGAGTCGACCGCGTCCAGCGGACTCATCAACTCCGACGGCTCGCTCAACTTCGACGCCGTGAACAGCGGCGGCTACGGAACCGCCCGCCTCGATGCGAACGCCCTGCTGTCGCAGGTGATCGACCAGACCCTCGTCGACACGCTCGTCGACGAAGCGGCCATCGAGATCGGAGCGCTCGGCTCCCGCGCTTCGAGCAACGCCGGCACGGTCAGCGACGAGTACGCGCTCGGCGACCTGACGCTGGATGTGCACAGCCCGGCGGTGGCCGGGCTGGTGACGCAGCTGGAGGGCGGCTTGGGCACTGCGCTGCAGCCGATCCAGGATCTGCTCGGGCCCGGAGGCGCCATCGAGACGACGCTCGCCGGAGTCATCAACACCATCAACCTCCTTCCGCTGACCTCCGCCACGCTCAACAGCGCCTCGATCGACACGCAGTCGCTGGTCGACGAGATCCGGACCTCCCTGCTCGCCTCACCGCTCTCGAACGCCGACGGCAGCGTGGTCGTCGATCTGAGCACCGGAACCATCTACGCGGACCTCGGCGCGCTCGTGGTGGACCGGACCGGCGCGACGAGCCTGAGCAGCCTCGGTGCGAACACCGAGGTATTGCACGGAGACACCGTCAACGCCATCCTCGACGGAGTCTCCGACGCACTCATCGGCGCCGGCGAGAACTCCCTGATCTCGAAGACCGTCGACCTGGTCACCGAAGGCATCTACAACGTCGAAGTGGACATCAGCATTCAGGCCGCTATCAGCGTCCCGAGCATCATTCCACCGTTCAACCCCGTTCCCCTGGTCAACGCACCGGTCACGATCAACGGCACCATCGGAGGATTCACGAACGCCCCCGGTCACGACGCTCCGATCGTAGACACGAGCCAGATCAACGTCGCCGGCATTCCGGTGGGCGCGGTCCTGCAACCGATCACCAACGCCCTCACCGGCGCGATCGCACCGATCGGAGCAGCGCTGAACTCCGTGGTGAACGACCTCCTCGACGATCTGCAGCCGACGCTCACCTCGTCGATCTCCCCGATCGTCTCGGGATTGCTGACGGACGGACTCGGCCCGGTACTGCGCGGGATCGCGAGCATCACGATCAACCACCAGCCGACCGCATCGCCGATCGACGCCGACGGCGGGGATCTGGGGGCCGGATCCTTCACCGTGCGGGCACTGAACATCAGCCTGCTGCCGAACGTCTCGCCCAACGGCGCCGTCGCGCTGGAGTTCGGGTCTTCGTCGGTGCGCGCTCTGGACGAGGATCCGGGAACTGACCCCGGAACGGATCCGGGCACCGATCCCGGAACGGACCCGGGTACCGATCCCGGAACTGATCCAGGGACCGACCCCGGAACTGATCCTGGTACCGACCCTGGAACGGACCCCGGTACCGATCCCGGAACTGACCCGGGCACGGACCCCGGAACAGATCCGGGCACCGATCCCGGAACTGACCCAGGCACCGACCCCGGAACGGACCCGGGCACCGACCCGGGCACGGACCCCGGCACCGATCCCGGAACTGACCCGGGCACCGACCCTGGAACTGAGCCGGGCACCGATCCGGGCACGGACCCCGGAACAGATCCGGGCACCGATCCGGGCACGGACCCCGGCACCGATCCTGGAACGGACCCCGGCACTGATCCTGGTACTGACCCCGGAACGGACCCTGGAACTGATCCGGGCACGGACCCCGGAACTGATCCCGGTACCGACCCAGGCACTGACCCAGGGACCGACCCCGGAACGGACCCGGGTACCGACCCGGGCACCGACCCAGGGACCGACCCCGGAACGGACCCGGGTACCGACCCGGGCACGGACCCGGGCACCGACCCTGGAACGGACCCCGGAACGGACCCGGGCACCGACCCTGGAACGGACCCCGGAACGGACCCGGGTACCGACCCAGGGACCGACCCCGGAACGGACCCGGGTACCGACCCGGGCACGGACCCGGGCACCGACCCCGGAACTGACCCGGGCACCGATCCCGGTACTGACCCGGGTACCGATCCTGGAACCGACCCGGGCACGGACCCCGGCACCGATCCTGGCACGGACCCCGGTACCGATCCGGGCACGGACCCCGGAACTGACCCGGGCACCGACCCTGGTACGGATCCAGGTACGGATCCAGGTACCGATCCCGGAACTGACCCGGGCACCGATCCCGGTACTGACCCGGGCACGGATCCAGGCACCGACCCCGGAACGGACCCAGGCACCGATCCCGGTACGGACCCCGGAACTGACCCGGGCACCGACCCCGGAACGGACCCAGGCACCGATCCCGGTACGGACCCCGGAACTGACCCGGGCACCGACCCCGGTACTGACCCGGGCACCGACCCCGGTACGGATCCGGGCACCGATCCCGGAACTGACCCGGGCACGGATCCAGGCACCGATCCTGGTACGGATCCCGGTACTGACCCGGGCACCGACCCCGGAACTGACCCGGGCACGGATCCAGGCACCGATCCTGGTACGGATCCCGGTACTGACCCGGGCACCGACCCCGGTACCGACCCGGGCACGGATCCAGGCACCGACCCCGGTACGGATCCAGGCACCGATCCCGGTACGGATCCCGGTACCGACCCGGGCACCGATCCTGGAACGGACCCCGGTACTGACCCGGGCACCGACCCTGGAACGGATCCGGGCACCGACCCCGGTACGGATCCAGGCACCGATCCCGGAACTGACCCGGGCACGGACCCCGGCACCGACCCTGGTACTGACCCCGGAACGGACCCGGGCACGGATCCAGGCACCGATCCTGGTACGGATCCCGGTACTGAGCCGGGCACCGATCCCGGAACGGACCCAGGTACGGATCCCGGTACCGACCCGGGCGACGACGAAACCGCTTCGCTGACGGCCACCCCCAGCCCGGTGACCCGGGGTGAGACGGTGATCCTCGACGGTGCCCGGTTCCTCCCCGGCGAGGATGTGGAGCTGGCGCTGCCGGATGGCTCGACCATCGTCGTGGCCGCCGGAGCAGCAGCCTCGGCCTCGGCTGCAGCCGCGGTGCAGGCGGTGCCCGCACCAGGGGCCGCAGCCGGAACCTTCAGCACCACCTGGCGAGTACCGTCGAACTTCGCCCTCGGTGCGACCACGTTCACAGCCGAAGGGCTGGAGAGCGGTCGCGTCGCACAGGCGAGCGTGACGGTCATCGCCGAGGCGGCCGCCGACACGTCCACCGATCCGGGCAGCGATCCGGGCAGCCGCACGGATCCGGGCACGGATCCCGCGGGTGGGCCGGGAGCGAAGCCGGGCACCGGCATCGCCGTCACCGGTTCCGAGGCGCTCCCGATGCTCCCACTGGCGCTCTCCTTGATCGCCGGCGGGGCGCTGCTGGTGCTCGCGGCGAGGCAGGTCGTGCGGCGCCGCCGGCAGCAGGCTCCGTAGGCGCCCCTCCGCGGTGAACGACGGCCCCGGCGACGAGATTCGTCCCGGGGCCGTCGTCCCCGTGTGAGATAGTGATGGTGAGATCCACGAGAGGGGAAGGCAGTGACCGCCACCGAAACCGCGCAAGGGAGCGCGGAACCCGCTGCGGAACCCGCTCAGCCGAAGCCGCGCCTCGCCGCTCAGATCACGGCGGCGGTGGCGGTCGTGCTCCTCGGCATCCACATGTTCTTCACCGCCGTCTACAACACGCCCTCCACAACCGTGAGATACGACGTGCTGCCGGGCACGGCCGCCGACCGATACATCCGCCCGTACCTGGTGCAGGACTACAAGATCTTCGCACCCGACCCCGCCGACACCGACCGGCAGCTGTGGGTCCGCGCCTGGGTCGAGCTGCCGAGCGGCGACCGGGTGCGCACCGACTGGGTCAACGCTTCCCACGTCGAGCTCTCCGAGCCCTACCGCAGGACGCTGCGCAAGCAGCTCTCAGTGGTCGGCGCCGAGCGGCTCATGGGCGCCTACCGGGCCCTGGGGGACGCGCACCGCTCGGTCGTGGCCGAGAACCACCTGGACGGGGCCGAGCTCTATCCGCTGCACGACGCGATGGTGGCGGCCGACGACTCCGATCCCGAAGCGGTCGGCGATTTCATCCGGGCCGCCAACTACGCGGCCTCGTACGCGACCCAGGTCTCCCTCGCGCTGTGGGGGGACGAGGGCGAGATCATCGGGGTGCAGACCCGAGCGGTCTACGATCCGGTCATCAGGTGGAACGATCGGCACGACCCGCAGGCGAGCCGGCCCCCGGCCTCCTACACGGATCTCGGATGGGTGCCCCCGCTGGAATGGGAGGGTCAGGACCGCGAGGCCTTCGCAGACACCTTCCGCGCCTGGTCCGAGCGCGCCGGAGTCGAGCCGGGCATGGAGGACGCCGTCGCAGAGACGACCGAAGACCATCAGGGGGCGGAATGAACGGTCGGATGATCGGGAGCATCTGGGATCGCGCCGCCCACTGGCTCCTCGACCAGCGCCACGCCACCTACGGCCTGGCCCTGCTGCGCATCGGCATGGGGACCATGACGGTCGTCGTCCTCGCCCTCTACCTCCCCAACTTCTCCTACACCTTCGGGCAAGGAGGGCGCTGGGGAGAGGCGCTGTTCCGCAACTCGTCGGTCGACGAGTACGCCTGGCCCATCCCGCTGATCTTCTCCCGAGACGATCCCGACAGCATCCAGCTGGCGAAGATCCTGCTCCTGATGGGGGTGGCAACCATCTACGCACTGGGTTGGCGCATGCGGATCACATCGCCGGTCTTCGTGCTGATGTGGCTGAGCTTCAGCGCTCTCAACCCGGTGGTCACCAACACCGGTCACTATCAGACCTTCCGGATCTTCCTGATCTTCCTCCTGTTCGCAGACACGTCGCGGCGATGGTCGCTCGACGCCCGCCGCCGTGCGCGCCGCGAGGCCGAGGATCCGGCGCTCGGTCTCTCGCGGTGGCGCGTGCCGCGCTGGTTCCCGGTGCTGAGCAACAACATCGCGGTGCTGCTGATCGGATATCAGCTCTGCGTCATCTACGTGACGAGCGCGCTGTGGAAGCTGCAGGGAACCACCTGGATCTCCGGGGTGGCCGCCTACTACCCGCTGCAGCTCGAAGAGCTGACCCTCATCCCGTGGCTCAATCACCTGGCCTGGCAGGTCACGCCGATCCTGTTCCTGGCCTCCTGGCTGAGCGTGTACGGCCAGCTCCTGTTCCCGCTGATGCTGATCAATCGGTGGACCCGCATCGCGGGTCTGATCATCGTGACCGGGATGCACGCCTCCATCGCCGTGCTCCTGGCCCTGCCGTGGTTCTCGCTGCTCATGATCCTCGGCGACATGATCTTCATCCGGGACCGCAGTTGGCGCGCGCTGGCCGACCGCCTCCGCAGGCGCCCCCTCCTCGCCCGGCGCAGCGCGGCGCGGGCGGACGACGACGCGGCCCGGCCGGCCGGCGTCTCGGCGACCGCCGAGACCGCCCGGCACGGATGAGCCCGGCGCATGGAGCTGTAGGCTCGGACCCATGTGGAGCCTGCAGGGACTTCTGAGCCGAGGGGCGCGGCCATGACGGGGCCGGCCGCGGTGATCGGCTCGGGGCCGAACGGTCTCGCCGCCGCAGTCACGCTCGCGCGGGCCGGCGTACCGGTCACCGTCTTCGAGGCCGCGGAGACCGCTGGGGGCGGCATGCGCACCTCGGAGCTGGTCGCCCCCGGAGTGCTCCACGACGTGTGCTCGGCGATCCACCCCCTCGCCCTCGCCACCGGCTTCTTCGGGGAGTTCGCCCTCGCCCGACGGGTCGACTTCGTCGTGCCCGAGGCCTCGTACGCCCACCCGCTCGACGGGCGACGGGCCGCGGTCGCCTACCGGGATCTCGGCCGGACCGCCGCGGAGCTCGGTCCGGACGGCCGGGCCTACGCGCGGCTGCTGCGCCCGATCCTGCGACGCATCGACGGGGCGGTCGACTTCGCGTTCGGCGGCAGCATGCTCCGTCTTCCGCGGGATCCGGTCGCCGCCGCGACCGTGGCGCTGCGCGCGCTCGAGCAGGGATCCCCGGCCTGGAACGCGCGCTTCGGCGACGGCGACGGCGCGGCGCTCCTCACGGGCGCGTTCGCCCACGGGATCGGAGCGATGCCGAGCCCCTCGACGGCGGCCGTCGGCCTGCTGCTCGGCGCGCTCGCCCACGCGAGCGGCTGGCCCGTGCCCGTCGGCGGTTCGCAGGCGATCTCGGACGCGCTCACCGCCGACCTGCGTGCGCACGGCGGCCGCCTCGAGACCGGACATGCCGTGGACGATGCGCGCGAACTCGACGCCTTCGCCGTCAAGATCTTCGACACCTCCGCGAGGGACCTCGCCGGCATCGCCGGCGACCTGCTGCCCCGCCGCTACCGCCGCGCTCTGAGCCGGTTCCGTCCGGGGAACGGCGTCGCCAAGGTCGATCTCGTGCTCGACGGACCCGTGCCCTGGCGGGATCCGCGCGTCGCCGCGGCGCCCACCGTGCACCTCGGCGGCTCCAGAGGCGAGATCGCCGCGGCCGAGCGCGAGGTCGCGCGCGGGCGCCACCCGGATCGCCCCTTCGTGCTCCTCGCCCAGCCGACCGATTTCGATCCCGGTCGCAACCCGGCGGGCGTGCACGCGATCTGGAGCTACACCCATGTCCCCGCGGGATCCGACACCGACGTCTCGGAGCGGGTGATCGCGCAGATCGAGCGCTTCGCGCCCGGAGTCCGGGACCTCGTCCGGGCGGTCAGGACGACGACGGCCGAGGCCCTCGCGGGGTACAACCGCAACTACATCGGCGGCGACATCGCCGGCGGCGCCGTGACCCTGAGGCAGCTCCTCGCCCGCCCTGCGCTGTCGCGCGAACCCTGGCGCACGCCCGCGCGGGGCGTCTACCTCGCATCGTCGTCGACGGCGCCCGGACCGGGTGTGCACGGCCTCGCCGGGTGGTACGCCGCGCGCGCGGCTCTGCGCCACGACTATCGGCTGCCCGCGCCCCGCCTCGGACTCGACGGCGGTGTTCCCGGCGGGGACGCCGGACAGTAGACTTGCAGCGTGGTCGCCTCGCTCTACCTCACCTCCGCGGAAGGCCGTACCGGGAAGAGCGCGATCGCGCTCGGGGTCCTCGACGCGATGCTCGTCGACGCCCCGAGAGTCGGGGTGTTCCGCCCGCTGATCCGCGACCGCGCTGAGCGCGACCGGGTGCTCGAACTCCTCCGATCGCGAGCGACCGCAGATATTCCCTATGCGGAATGCATCGGCGCGACGTATGAGGAGGCGCACAACGATCCCGACGCCGCGATCACCAGGATCGTCGCCGCCTACCGCTCGCTCGCCTCCCGCTGCGACGCGGTGCTCGTCGTCGGCAGCGACTTCACCGACGTCGCCGTGCCGACGGAGCTGGCCTTCAACGCCCGGATCGCCGCCAACCTCGACGCGCCGGTGCTGCTCATCCTCGGCGGTCGCATGCAGAATGGCCCGGAGACCCTCGGGCAGTCCCTCCCCCGCACGGCGGTCGATCTGGCGCAGGTCGCCGAGCTCGGACTGCACGAGCTGCGGGCCGCCCACGCGACCGTGCTCGCCGCCCTGGTCAATCGCGCCGACCCCTCCGCGCTCGAGGCGATCGTGGAGGAGGTGTCCGCGGTGCTCCCGGCGGACACGCCGGTATGGGCGCTTCCCGAGGACCTGGGTCTGGTGGCACCGTCCGTCTCCGCGGTGATCTCGGAGCTCGACGGCGCACTGATCCGGGGCAGCCAGGAGATGCTGGGCCGCGAGGTGCGCAGAATCGTCATCGCCGGCATGTCGATGGAGAACGTCCTGCCCCGCCTGCTCGAGGGCTCGGCCGTCGTCATCGCCGCCGATCGCGCGGAGACCCTCCTGGCGGTCGTGATGGCGCACGAGGCCCCGACGTTCCCGAGTCTGGCGGCGGTGGTGCTGAACGGCGACTTCCCCCTGCCCCCGGACGTGGAACGGTTGCTCGACGGCATCGGCTCGACCCTCCCGATCGTGCGGTCGGCGCTCGGCACCTTCGACACCGCGCAGCGCATCACCCAGGCCCGCGGTCTGCTGAGCGCCGAGACCCCGACCCGCATCGACACCGTGATCGGGCTGTTCCGCGAGCACGTCGACACGGCGCTGCTCAGGGGGCGCCTGCAGGTCCACCCCGGAGGGGTGCGCACGCCCATCATGTTCGCCTACGAGCTGTTCGAACGCGCCGCTGCCTCCGACGCCCGCATCGTCCTCCCCGAGGGAGAGGACGACCGCATCCTTCGCTCCGCGGGAATCCTGCTGGCCCGCGGCACCGTGCGGCTCACCCTGCTCGGGGACGAGGAGTCGCTCCGCTCGCGGGCCGCGCGGCTCGGGATCGAGCTCGACGGGGCCGAGGTGGTCGACCCCGAGACCTCGCCGTTGCGAGAGCGCTTCATCGCCGAGTACGCGCGACTCCGCTCGCACAAGGGCGTGACCGTCGAGGCGGCGGCGGATCAGATCTCCGATGCCACGGTCTTCGGCACGATGATGGTGCACCTCGGGCTCGCCGACGGGATGGTGTCCGGGGCGGCGCACACGACCGCCCACACCATCCGCCCCGCGCTGCAGATCATCAGGACCAAGCCCGGAGTCTCCGTGGTGTCGAGCGTCTTCTTCATGGCTCTGGCCGACCGCGTCCTCGTCTACGGCGACTGCGCGGTGAACCCGACGCCGACGGCGGAACAGCTCGCCGACATCGCGATCTCCTCCGCCGAAACCGCTGAGCAGTTCGGCGTCGAGCCGCGCGTGGCGATGCTCTCCTACTCCACCGGGGAGTCCGGGTCGGGCGCGGATGTCGACAAGGTGCGGCACGCCACCGCTCTCGCCCGGCAGGCCAGACCCGATCTGCTCATCGAGGGCCCGATGCAGTACGACGCGGCGATCGACGCCTCGGTGGGCGCCTCCAAGCTGCCGGGATCGAAGGTTGCCGGGCGCGCGACGGTCTTCATATTCCCCGACCTGAATACCGGGAACAACACCTACAAGGCCGTGCAGCGCTCGGCCGGCGCGGTCGCGGTGGGTCCGGTCCTGCAAGGACTGAACAAACCCGTGAACGATCTCTCCCGCGGCGCGACCGTCGAGGACATCTTGAACACGGTGGCCATCACGGCGGTGCAGAAGCCGTCTGGCCGGGGATGACCGGGCAGGGCCTCCGGAATCGCGCACAGGGCGGCGACGCGAGCAAGGACAGGGGAGTGCATCCGTGCCGAACGTACTGGTGATCAACGCGGGATCGTCCTCGATCAAGTATCAGCTGATCGACCCGCTGGCCGAGCATCGTCTCGCCTCCGGCGTGATCGAGCGGATCGGCGAGGATCGCGGCGCGCTGCGGCATCGCAGCGGCGACGACGAGATCGAGCGCGCGCTCCGCATCGCCGATCATCGGGCGGGTTTCGCCGCGTTGACCGAGGCCTTCGCCGACGCGGGCCTTCCGCTCGACCGCCTCGACGTCGCCGTCGTCGGTCACCGCGTGGTGCAGGGCGGCAGCGAGTTCCTCGCCCCGACGCTCGTCGACGATACCGTCGCGGCGAGGATCGCGGCGCTCTCCGAGCTCGCGCCGCTGCACAATCCCGGACATCACCAAGCCATCGTCGCGGCTCGGGCGGCCTTTCCCGGCGTGCCGCACGTCGCGGTGTTCGACACCGCGTTCCACCAGTCCATGCCCGAGTCCGCATACACCTATGCGATTGACACCGCGACCGCGCGCGCGCACGGGGTGAGACGATACGGCTTCCACGGCATCTCGCACGAGGTCGTCTCGCGCCGCGCCGCGCGGCTGCTCGGAAGGCCCGTGCGCGAGCTGCGCCAGGTCGTCCTCCATCTGGGCAACGGGGCGTCGGTCTGCGCGGTCGATCGCGGGCGCTCGATCGACACCTCGATGGGGATGACTCCCCTCGAGGGACTCGTGATGGGCACCCGCAGCGGCGACATCGATCCCGGTGCGCTGCTGCACCTCTCGCGGGCCGGGATCGACGCCGACGCCCTCGACGAGCTGCTCAACAAGCGCTCCGGGCTGCTCGGGCTGGCCGGCTCCAACGACATGCGCGACGTGCGCGCGGCCGCGCTCGGGGGCGACCCGGCGGCGCGACTCGCCCTCTCCGTCTACGTGCGCCGGATCCGCCACTACCTGGGGGCGTATCTGCTCGAGCTGGGCGGGGCGGATGCCGTGGTCTTCACGGCCGGCGTGGGCGAGAACAACGCCTGGCTGCGCGGCGAGGTGTGCGCCGAGCTGGGATGGTTCGGGATCGAGATCGATCCCTCCCGGAACGACGACCCGGCCGACGGCGCTCGGATCATCAGCAGCGACGATTCCCGCGTGGCCGTGCTCGTGGTGCCCACCGACGAGGAGGCCGAGATCGCGCGCCAGTCCTGGGCGCTGGTCTCCGCGCCCCGCTAGCCCGCCTCCTTTCCTCCGCCCCCTCGCGCTTCCCCTTCCCTTCCTCCCTTCCTCTCCCGCTTCCCTTCCCGCGGGGTGTGGACGCGAAGCGCCCTTTCCCTCCCTGTCAAAGGGCACTTCGGGCCCACAGGAGGCAGGCGAACGCGCCGCACCCGGGCACCTCCGAAGCCGGCGACACGCCAGCATGTTCTTGACAGCGAACTACTGTGGACTGCACACTAGTGCGCATGGAAGCGACACAATTGCTCAAGGGGGTGCTGGACGCCGCCGTGCTCGCGATCGTGCAGGGCGACGACGGCTACGGCTACGACGTCGTGCGCCGGCTGCGCGAGGCCGGTCTCGAGGAGGTCGGCGACGCCTCGGTCTACGGAACGCTGCGGCGCCTCTACGCGTCCGGCGCGCTCAGCACCTACGTGGTGCCGAGCGAGGACGGACCGCACCGCAAGTACTACAGCATCACGCCGAGCGGCAGCGAGCACCTCGAGCAGCAGCGGCGGGACTGGCAGCGCTTCTCCGCCACCATCGCCGCGCTGCTCGCCCCCCACCCGGGCACCGCCGCTCCCCGCACGATCGCAGCGAAAGGAACCGAGGCATGACCGCGAACACCGGCGCCCACATCGGAGCCGCATCCACCAGCGAGCAGCTCACCGCCGAGTTCGTAGCGGCAGTGCGCGACCGACTGTCCGACCTCTCCGCCGAGGAGCTCGACGAACTGCTCGACGGGCTGCAGGCGGACCTGGCCGACCGCCTCAGCGACGGGGGCGAGTTGGGCGACCCCGACTCCTACGCGGAGGAGCTGCGCCAGGCGGCCGGCCTGCCTCCGCGCCGGCAGACGGGCGAGCCGACCCGACGCACCCTGCGAGACGTGGCCGACGCGGCGGAGTCGGGCCTCCGGAACTGGCTCGAGGGCACGAAGCTGCGCCGGGGCGTGCGCGACTTCCTCCTCTCGCTTCGCCCGCTCTGGTGGGTGCTGCGCGGGGTCGCGCTCGCCGGGATCGCCGTGTTCGTGACCGGGAGCACCGTTCCCAGCTACGGAGTCGAGATCCCGGATCCCTCGCTCTGGACCCTGTTCCTCCTCGTGCTGGGGATCGTCCTCAGCGTGCAGTGGGGTCGCGGCCGCTGGGCGCCGAACCGCTGGCTCGTCGCGCTTCGCCGGGTGGCGGGCGCCGTCGCGGTGCTGGTGCTCCTCGTCTGGCCGCCGATGCTGGCCTCCTGGGTCAACCAGATGATCTATGTCCAGCAGTACGGTCAGGAGGCGGAGTACTTCGATTCCTCGTGGGGCCTCACCAGCGACGGCGAGCAGATCCGCAACATCTTCGCCTACGACTGCACGGGGGCTCCGCTCGACGGCGTGCAGCTGTTCACCGAGAGCGGCGATCCGCTGACGACCCTCCAGGGCGGCGAGGCGCCCTGGTACGAAGACGACGAGAGCGGAACGGGCGAGGCGTCTCTGGCGCTCAACCAGCTCGCGGATACGGCGAGCCGCGGTGGCGGATGGAACGTGTTCCCGCTCTGGGAGACCTCGATCCGCGGCTACGACTCGGTGGGCGAGCCGGTTGCCGACGCACCCGCGCAGCCCCGGCCTCCGTTCACCCGCGCCTCCGGGCTCGCCGAGGACTGCGGCACCGCCACCGGAGCCACAGCCGACGCCGACGCCGACGAGGGATCCTCGTCCGGGTCGGCGAGCTCCGCGGAAGGCGCCCGGAACCCCGATGCCACCGAGGACGGGCGATGACTCTCCCGAGGCCGCTCAGCGCCAGATCCCACGCCGCGAGCATCGGGCTCGGCCTATACGGTCGAATGCCACTGGGGAAGCACGCGGACGACGAGCGCCCCGGGGTCGACCTCTCCGCCTGCGGCGAGCGCCCAGCCGAAGTCGTCCCCGTCGAGCTGGATGGGCTCGGGCCGCGCCACCGACACCGCGAACCGGCCGGCGCGCAGGTAGGTGACGGAGCGCGTGTCGTTGACGAGGTCGATCATGCGGCGGCCCGCCTTCGTCTTGCGAAGCACGCCGTTCTCCCACCCGATCTTGCGCCAGATGCGCAGCCATGAGAGCGCGCCGAGGGGGCGGAGCGCGACCACGTCGAGCTTTCCGTCGTCCAGTTCGGCGTCGGGGATGAGCAGCACCCCGCCCGGCAGCAGTCCGCAGTTGCCGATCATCACGCTGTAGACCGTCAGCGGGCTCACCTCGGAGCCGTCGACCGAGTAGTGGATCTGCAGGGGAGCGTTCGAGACCATCGTACGCACTCCCGCATCGACATAGGCCAGCCAGCCCACCCATTTCTTGAGCTTCGAGCTGGTGCCGGTGATGAGCCTCGCGTCCAGGCCCATCCCGGCGAGCACGAGGAACACGTGCTCGCTGATCGACTCGTCCTCGCGGGTGATGGAGATGACCCCGAGGTCTATCGCGCGATTCCGGCCCTGGAACGCCGCCCGCACCACCTCGTCGAGATTGCCGAGCGGGGCGCCGAGATTGCGCGCAAGGAGGTTGCCGGTGCCCTGCGGGATCACCGCCATCGGCACTCCCGTGCCGCGCAGAGCCTCCGCGACGGCACGCACGGTGCCATCGCCTCCGGACGCCAGGATCAGCGCCGCCCCGTCCTCGACGGCCCGCTGCGCGGCCGCGATACCGGCGTCGTCCGCATCCGTCTCGTACCAGCGGCTCCTCGCCCATCCTCCGCCGCTCTCGTAGCGCCGCACCGCCTCGCGCAACGCCTCGAGATCGGTCTTGAGCGGATGGTAGACCACGGCGGCGGAGGGTTGGGGGCCTGCCGGGGTCGTCACCATACCTCCACGTTACCCCCGAGCGACACGACTAGACTGGTGGTCGTGATCGATCCCGCCCTGCTCCGCTCGAATCCCGAAGCCGTCAGACGTTCGCAGGAGGCTCGGGGCAACGATCCGGAGACCGTGGACCTGGCCATCGCGGCCGACGAGGCGCGCCGCGCCGCGCTCACCGGGTTCGAGACGCTTCGCGCGGAGCAGAACGAGTTCGGCAAGCAGGTGCGCAGCGCCCCCAAGGACGAGAAGCCGGCGCTGATCGCCCGCGCCCAGGAGCTCGCGAGCCAGGTCAAAGCCGCCGAGGCCCGAGCGAAGGAGGCCGAGGCCGCGTTCGAGACGGCGGCCTCGCGGATCGAGAACATCGTCATCGACGGGGTGCCCGCCGGGGGCGAGGAGCAGTTCGTCACGCTCCGCACCCACGGACAGATCCCGCAGTACGACTTCCCGCCGCGCGACCACGTCGAACTCGGCGAGCTGCTCGGCGCCATCGACATCCAGCGCGGGGCGAAGGTCTCCGGGTCGCGCTTCTACTTCCTGCGCGGCTTCGGCGCCCGACTCGAGATCGCTCTCATGAACCTGGCGCTCGACCACGCCCTGCGCAACGGGTTCACGCCGCTGATCACGCCCACGCTCGTGCGCTCGGAGGTGATGCGCGGCACGGGGTTCCTCGGCGAGCACGCCGACGAGGTCTACCACCTGCCCGCCGACGACCTGTACCTGACCGGCACGAGCGAGGTCGCGCTCGCCGGCTACCACTCGGACGAGATCCTCGACCTCTCCGCCGGGCCGTTGCGCTACGCCGGCTGGTCGACCTGCTACCGACGGGAAGCGGGATCCCACGGCAAGGACACGCGCGGGATCCTGCGCGTGCACCAGTTCAACAAGCTCGAGATGTTCGTCTACGCGGATCCCGCGGACGCCGAGCACGAGCACGAGCGCCTCGTCGCCTGGCAGGAGGAGATGCTCCAGTCGCTCGGACTCAGCTATCGCGTGATCGACGTCGCGGCCGGGGATCTCGGCTCGAGCGCTGCGCGCAAGTTCGACATCGAGGCGTGGGTGCCGACGCAGGGGACCTACCGCGAACTGACCTCGACGAGCAACTGCACCGGCTATCAGGCGCGCCGCCTCGCCACCCGGTACCGCACCGAGACCGGGAAGACCGCGCCGGTCGCCACGCTCAACGGCACGCTCGCCACGACCCGATGGATCGTCGCGCTGCTCGAGACGCATCAGCGCGCGGACGGCGGCGTGACCGTGCCGGAGGCGCTGCGCCCGTACCTCGGCGGTCTCGCGGCCTTCGCCCCCGAGGACGCCTGACATGGCCACCGGGCAGGATCGGCACCTCGTCGCGCTCGATCTCGACGGCACCGTCGTGCATCACGACGGCAGCATCGACGACGAGGTCTCGGACGCGATCCGTTCGCTCGCCGCGGCGGGGCACGAGATCGTCATCGCGACGGGGCGCGCCGTCGACGCCACGCTGCCCGTCGTCGAGCAGCTGCGGATCCGCCCGAGCTGGGTGATCTGCTGCAACGGCGCGGTGACGCTGCGCCGGGATCCCCTCGCCCATCGCGCCTACCGGACCGAGTACGTCGAGACGTTCGACGCGAGCGAAGCGCTGCGGCGGATCCGATCCCGTCTGCTCACCGCCCGCTTCGGGCTCGAGACCGAGGCCGGGGAGTTCCTCTACACCGAGAAGATCCCCGCCGGAACCCTGCCGGTGCGGCAGCGGCAGGTGCCCTTCGAGGAACTCGCGACCACCCCGGCCACCCGGGTGCTCGTGGTCTCACCGGATCACGCGCTTGAGGACTTCCTCGCGATCGTCGACACCATGGGCCTGACGCGGGTTACCTATGCGATCGGCTTCACCGCCTGGCTCGACATCGCACCGGAGGGGGTGTCGAAGGAGAGCGCGCTCGAAGTGGTGCGCTCCAGGCTGGGGATCGAGCGCGCTCAGGTGTTCGCCGCGGGCGACGGCAACAACGACATCCAGATGCTGGAGTGGGCGGGCCGCCACGGGGACGCCGTCGCGATGGGGCAGGCGGGCGAGACGGTGCGGGCCGCCGCGAGCCGGGTGACGGCGCCGATCGAGGAGGCGGGTCTCGCCTCGGCTCTCCGCGATCGCTTCCCCACGATCCTCGGACGGTGACTCGAAGCGCACCGCTAGGATCGTAGGCGGAGGGTTGTCCGAGCGGCCGAAGGAACTTGTCTTGAAAACAAGCAGGCAGTAACCCTGCCTCGCGGGTTCGAATCCCGCACTCTCCGCGACGGCCCCTGCTCCGCAGGGAGTCATCACTAGCGGTGCGAGATTCCCCAGAACCCTGCACCGAGCCGCAGCCGGCGGCCCGGCGGCGTGCGCGCGCAGAGCGATGCTCTGCCCGAGGCGCGCGGCCGGGGTTCCACATCCCCTACCCTCCGCTCAGGATCCCCGCTTTCCAGCAGATCGCCTCTGCGAAGCGGGTCCTGCGTGCTCCGACACCGAAAGGAGACCTCATGGTCGCCGAATCCTCACTGCCCGCGCCCGTGCAGCGCTTCGTGGACGCCATCAACGCCGCCGATACCGACGCATTCGTCGATGCCTTCACCCCGGACGGCCTGGTCGACGACTGGGGGCGCGAGCTGCACGGGCCGGACGGCCTGCGATCGTGGGCGGACACGGATGCGATCGGCATGAACGCCCGCATCACCATCCTGAGCGCAGACGTCGATGGCGACACCGTGACGACTCGCTTCGATTGGGCGAGCCGGCGCTTCAACGGCCGATCCGAGGGGATCTTCGTGATCGCGGGGGATCGGCTCTCGAGCTTCACCATTCCGCCGCACCGGTGACGGCGGTGCGCGCCGCGCCGGCCGCACCCGCAAGCTTTGTACCAGCCGGTCGCGCGCTGCGCAAGCGGTGGAGATCACAGATTGCCCGGGGATAATGTGAGGTCCACAATCTAGCAGAAGGAGGATCTCATGGGATTCCTGGACGATGCGAAGGAAACCGCCGAAGCCGCGGCCAAGAAGGTCGGTCGTGCCGTCGAAGACGGCGTGGACAAGGCCAAGGACAAGGTCGAGGAGCTGAAGGCCGACGCCGAGGTGAAGAAGGCGGAGGCCGAGCGGGATTCCGTGAAAGCCCGCAACGAGGCCAAGGACGAGTTGCGCGGCGAGTAGCAGCTCTGGGCGGGGCGCTCGTGACGCGCCCGCTACGAAGCGGGAGAACCCCCTGCAGATTGCAGGGGGTTCTCCCATGAATGGCGGAGACAGGGGGATTTGAACCCCCGGTCGAGTTTAAGCCCGACCCTTCATTAGCAGTGAAGTCCGTTCGGCCGCTCCGGCATGTCTCCGCAAACCATCCTAGACCACGCCGGAACAGGCGGGAAATCGTCACCCGTCAGAAGACGGTTCGCCCGCCCGAGCAGGTCTCCGTCGCGGCGTTCTGGCCGGGAACCGTGTCGGGCAGCTCGGTCTCCGCTGACGAGCTCTCGCTCTTCCGGCTCTTCTCGGTCGAGCCGTCGCCACTCGATTCCGTCTCGTCGGACTCGACGTCGGTCGGCTCCGACTCCGTTTCCTCCGTCGTGGCGGGATCCTCTTCGGTGGTATCGACGACGCCCTCGCCGCGCGTCTTCACCGTGAAGGGCTCACCGCTCTCAACGACCTCGATCAGGGTCTGCGCCGCAGCGTAGTCAGGCGTCAGCCGACCCTCCTGGTAGGGGTGGGCGCTCGTGGGGTATTGCACGAAGTTCACCCGTTCGAGATCGATGTCCTTCACCGTCCCGGCGAGCGACTGCATGAAACCGATCGAGGCCATGTTGCTCGAGAGCGTCATGTTCTCCACGCCGGCCTTCGCCAGCCCGTACACCTTGACCGGATTCGACAGGGTCTCGCTGCTCTGCAGTTCGCGGAGGAGCGCGGACATGAAGACCTGCTGATTGCTGATCCTGCTGGTGTCGCTGCCATCGCCGACCCCGTAGCGCGTGCGCAGGAACTGCAGAGCCTCCTTGCCCTTCAGCGTGTGCTCGCCCGCGGCCAGGTCGAGGTCGGTCTTGGTGTCGTTGATCGGCTCCGTCAGGCACACCGTGACGCCGCCGATGGCGTTGGAGACTCCGATGACCCCGTCGAAGGTGACGAGCCCGGCGTACGGGATCTCCATGCCCGTCAGGTTCTCGATGGTGCGGACGACGCAGGAGAGCCCGCCGTACATCATCGCGCTGTTGAGCTGCTGCTCGCTCATCGCCGGATAGTAGTCGGCTTCGCCCTCGGGGCCCGGGCAGCTCGGGATCGGCAGCATGAGATCGCGCGGGAAACTCATGATCGTCGCGTTCTGGTGATCCTCGGATACGTGGAGCAGGAGATTGACGTCGTTGAGCTCGCCCTGCTCGCCGTCGTCGATGCTCTGGCCCTCGCGCGAGTCGGAGCCGACGAGCAGGATGCTGAATGCGCCGTCGATGGTCTGCTCGCCTGCGCTGACCGCCGTCGGATCCTCCCCGGAGGGCAGAATGATGGTCTGGACCCCGTCGAGAAGACCCCAGACGGCGTACGCGGCCACCGTGGCGCCGCTCAGCGCCACCGTGAGTACCGCCGCGAGGACCACCTTGCCGGCGTTCGCCCAGGCGTTGGAACGGCGAAGCAAACCGTGGCGGACGCCAGTGTGCGCGACATGCGGCATCACCGATTTCTGCTCCATAGGACTCTCCAGGGGAATGGGGGGGGGACGACGACGGGGTCGTGATTTCCCCGATAGTACTGCTCGGTCCTGCGCGATCCCTGGATTGACGGGGTCCGCCCCGGCCGCTCGCTCGACGCAGGGCGGCGCTCTGCGCGCGCCGCCGAGCCACGGCTCGCGTCAGGGGTTCACGATGCGCCCCAATTGCATCCGCGCGCGGGATCCGCCCGAGGATGCCCCTCGCCGTAGCCCGGAACCGGAAGAGGTTGCGGCACCCGCCCTTCGAGCGAGTGCCGCAACCTCATGGCGGAGGATGGGGGATTTGAACCCCCGAGGGCGTGAACCCAACACGCGTTCCAGGCGTGCGCCATAGGCCGCTAGGCGAATCCTCCAGCATCGACGAGAAGCCGACGGAGACCAGCTTAGCCGGTTGTCGCCGACTCCGCCGACCCGTGCCCCGAGCCGCACGGCGGGGAGGAACCCTGCGAGGAACCCTGAAAGCGACCCGGGTGCCGGTTCCTGAGAGTTCGAAGCATCGGATTTGAGTTGTAACAGAACGATAACGTACGATGATCAACGGCGCTGCAACCGCGGCCGCAGAGGATCCGTCGCACGGCGACACGAACGAACGGGAGAGACGCGAGTGCAGCTCCAAGGCAAGCCCACGATCGTGGCTCTGATATCCGCCATGATCTTCGCTTTCGGAGCAGCTCCTGCCAACGCGGCCGACAAGCCGATCGAGACCTTCCGCACCGGCACCGCCGATGCCGGCACCGCCCCCGCGCAGTCGCTGAAGACGACCACTTCCCCGCTGGAGGGAGTGGCGCTCGAGACGCTCACCGAGATGAGCGACTACAGCGATCTGCCCCACGGCTTCGACGTCGAGGCCACCATCGAACTCGCGGAGAGCGAGATCGGGACGAGTCGCCCCACCGGCTGGAGCATGCCGGGCGAGTGCATCATGTCGGCCAAACGCTGGATCGAGGCCGGAGACGGCGCCTGGGTCGGCAGCGGGAATCCCGTCAACAATTACGAGGGCGCCACGCGCCTCACCATCGCCGACGCTCAGCCCGGCGACATCGTGCAGTACGAGCACATCGAGTTCCCCACCTCCTGGGTCACGGGAGTGCATACCGTGCTGATCACCGAGGTGCACGACGACGGCACCTTCACGATCATCGAATCCAACAACCCCGGGGGCAGCGGCCTCGTCAGCAAGGACGAGGCATGGGTTCCGGCTCCCCCGAGCGGATTCCAGGCCGTCGTCTGGCGCTTCTGAACCGGACGGGGCGCTGAGGCCCGGTCCGCACCGGCGCTCCGGCCCGCGACGACGTCTCAGTCCGCTCCGGCGAGATCCCGAACCGCGGCGAGCAGCCGCGTCGCGGACTTCTCCCAGCTGTACTCCGCGGCGTGCGCCGTTCCCGCGGCGACCACCTGCGCCCGCAGCTCGTCGTCGTCGAGCGACCGCACGGCCCCCGCGAACGCCTCCGGATCCTGCGGAGCCACGTACAGCGCCCCCTCTCCCGCCACCTCGTGGAAGATCTCCGACTCGCTCACCACGGCCGGCACCCCGAACGCCAGCGCCTCGGCTATGGGCAGTCCGTACCCTTCATCCAGACTGAGCGTGGCGAGGAGCGCCCGCTCGCTCAGGATCTCGGCGTACTCCTCGTCGCTGACGCCGCCGTGGAACACGACCGACGCGCCGTCCGGCACCATCGCCTCGAGTTCGCGACGACGCGCCTCGCCGATGCGGCTGAGGAGATGGAGCGTGTGGTCGGGCAGGTGCCGCATCGCCAGGACGAGGGTCTCGACGTTCTTGTAGGGCATGAACGAGCCCATGTAGACGATGTTGCGCGGCGGCCTCGCCGATCGCCCGGAGGCCGAGGACGCGGCTCCGACGCCCGTCGGCAGCAGTTCCTCGAGACGCTGCGGCGCATTCGCGAGCACGAGGACCGGTCGCTTCGTCAGCCCGACCGCGGCGAACTGCCGCTTGCTCGTCTCGCTCACCGTCGCCACCAGATCCGCCGCATCGAGCACGAGCCGCTGCGGCAGGTAGCTGAGGTGGAACAGGCGCCAGCCGATGCGCACGAGACCGGGAAGATCGCGCGGCGGCGTGCGATGGCGGTAGTAGATGGTGTCGTGCAGGGTGAGGATCAGGCCGAACCGCCGCCCCAGCGATCCGATCGTCTGCATCGGGGAGAACAGCACATCCGGCCGATGCCTGGAGAGGATCAGCGACGAGAACGGCTCCCGCCAGGAGGTCGGGGAATGGATGCGGAGGGTCCGCGCTCCCGACGGGAGTCTCCGCCGCTGTTCCTCGTCGTGGATGAGGAACACGACGTCCACGTCGACGTCTCCGGCCGCGTCCGCCGCCGCTGCGGCGAGTTCCGCCGAGAAAC
This sequence comes from Leucobacter weissii, assembly GCF_017565745.1. Classification (GTDB taxonomy): domain Bacteria; phylum Actinomycetota; class Actinomycetes; order Actinomycetales; family Microbacteriaceae; genus Leucobacter; species Leucobacter weissii. The sequence continues at coordinate 139,750 of NZ_JAGDYM010000001.1, read as the reverse complement.
GGCTGATCCCGTCGTGGAAATCGGTTCTGATGTATCTGGCGTCGAAGAATAGCCTCGTCGGACGCCCGGAGACGCCGCCTCCGCGGCTCAGGCGCCGCATACGGCTCCGCCGCGGCGGCTGCGGATCCCGACCGGATCAGTCACTCGGGGATCGCCTCCCCGCGATACAGCGCCTCGAAGGTGTCGAGGGTGCGCGTGATGTCGTGCGCTCGGACGCCCTCCAGCGACGCCTGCTGCATGCGCAACCATTCGTCATGCGGGGCGGAGAGCAGCGCGTCGAGGCGCCTGGCGAGCTCGGCGTCGTTGTCCGGCTCGAAGAGATACCCGTTGACGCCGTTCCGCACGAGGTGCGGCAGCGCGACGGCGTCCGCGGCGACGATCGGCAGGCCGGAGGCCATCGCCTCGAGCGTCGCGATCGACTGCAGTTCGGCGATCGAGGCGATGACGAACACGCTGGCTCGGCGATAGAGATCGACGAGGCGGTCCTCGCTGACGCGGCCGTGGAAGACGACCCGACCCTGCAGGCCGAGGCGCTTCGTCAGCTGCTCGAGGTGGTTCGCCTGGTCGCCGCCGCCGACGACGTCGAGGTGGACGTCGAGTCCGGGATCGAGTCGAGCGAGAGCTCGGAGCGTCACATCCACGCGCTTCTCGCTGGTGAGCCTCCCGACGAAGAGCATGCGACGCTGCGCGCGCGGGCCGGGATCCGGGCGGTAGTTGCTCCGGTCGATGCCGCAGCTGATCGGGATGACCCCGCGCACATCGACCGTGCGTTCGAGGAAGTCCGCGGCTCGGCGCGTGGGCGTGGTGACCGCGCGTGCGATCTTGAAGGTGCGTTCGGCGTCTCCCCAGGCGAGTTTGAGGACCAGCCGGTCGACCAGCGGCGGCATCGTGGTGAAGTCGAGGATGTTCTCGGCCATCACATGGTTCGTGGCGATCACGGGGATCCCGCGCTGCTTGGCGATCCTGGAGAGACCGCGGCCGATGACGATGTGCGACTGGATGTGCACGGCGTCGGGACTCACGGCGCTCAGCACCCGTCTGGCGTGGTGCTTCGCGCGCCACGGCCAGACGAAGCGGAGCCAGTCGTGGGGCTTCCAGCGCACGGCCGGGAGTCGATGCACGGTCATCGCCTGGCCCTCGATCAGCTCGACCGCCGGCGGCACCCGCCGCTGGCTCAAGCCGGGGGCCACGATGTGGACCTCGTGCCCCCGTTCCACCAGACCGGCCGCGAGTCGCTCCGCGAATCGAGCCGCTCCGTTGACGTCGGGCGCGAACGTGTCGCATCCCATCACGATCCGCAAGCGGTCTGGGCGGTCTTCTGGACTCACGTGTGGCCGGCATCCTTCGGTCGGGAAGTCCGCGGATCACGGACCGAACCAGTGTATTCGGTCCCCGTGGGAAACCCGTGCGGCGCCACGGCCCTCTCAGCAGAGAGCCTTTATCAGCCAGCGTTATTTCGTCCAGTGCGTCTGGGATCTGGAGTATCGGCCATGATGCCAGCAATCTTTAGCAATGCCGAAAATCCATTCCGCCGCGGCCGCCGAGATCGGCCGCCGCATCCGCGCCGCACGCCACGAGCTCGGGATCTCCCTCGAAGACCTGGGAGAGCTCGCCGAGATCAACTGGACCACCATCGGCAAGATCGAGCGCGGCGCTTCCAGCCCGACCGTGGAATCGCTGGTGCGCATCGCGACGGCGCTCGAGGTGGATCCCGGTGTCTTCGTCTCGGGAGTCACCGCGAACGACTACGGTCAGCGTCTGCACCAGCTCACCGCACGCGATTTCGTCAAAGCGCGCCTGCGCCAGAAGCGGGGATAGGTCGCGTCGGACCCGTTCAACGTGCTCTCGTGCGCGGGATCCACCGCAGGAAGCCGAGTGCCCCCAGCAGTCCGATCACGCCGATCGCGCCGGTCGCGATGCCGAGCGAGGCGACGGCGGCGATAGCCGAGAAGAGCACGGGGGCGAACGCTCCGCCCGCGTCGGTGAGGGTGCGCCAGGAGCCGAGGAACGGCGCGGGGTCGCGCGGCGGCGCCGCATCGGCGCCGAGCGTGAGCAGGATCCCGCTCGAGAGCCCGTTCCCCACTCCGATCACCGCGGCGAACAGGGCGAACCACATCGCCGCGTCGCCCGACTCGTGCGTCACCGACAGCGCGAGGAACCCGCAGCCCATCAGCAGCATCGCCGGCAGCGCGGCCCAGAGCCTGCCGTAACGGTCCATCACCTGGCCGCTGGCGTAGAACAGGGCGAAATCGAGCGCCCCGGCGACCCCCACGACCAGCGAGATGGTCTGCGCCTCGAGCCCGAGCGAGACGCCCCAGAGCGGCAGCACCACCTGGCGGGCCGCCCGCACCGCCGCGAGCGAGGCTGCCGCCAGCCCGAGCCGCGCCAGCACCCGGCGGTGCGCGATCATCGTCCGGAGCACCCCCGCGGGACGGCGCCCGGGCAGCGGGATGCCGCCGGTCACCGCCTCGCCGGTGTCCGCGGCGTCGGCATCCGCGACGTCGACCGCGACCGGCCGGGGCGGGACGACGATCGTCTCCGCCCCCGCCCGCGCCTCCGGATCCGGCCCGAGCAGCACGAGGGCCACGCACGCGAGGAGGCACGCCGCGAAGAACCACGCGGCCGCGGCCGCCCACCCGGTGATCCCGAGGAGGAGCGCCCCGACGAAGGGCCCGGCGAACATCCCCAGGCGGAAGGCCCCTCCCAGCAGCGACAGCGCCCGCGCCCGGAAGTCAAGCGGGATCCGGGTGGTCATGAAGGCGTGCCGCGCGAGCCCGAACGCGGCCGCGCACATCCCGATCAGGAACACCGATCCCGCGAGCACCCAGAGCTGCTCGGCGAGAGCCAGGCCGGCGGCGCCCCCGAGGGCGAGGATCCCGGCCCCGGTCATCGTGAGGCGCTCTCCGACCCTGGCCACCAGCCAGCCCGCGGGCAGATTGCCGCACAGCTGCCCGACCACGAGGGCGGAGGCGATGATGCCCGCGGTGGCGATATCGGCGCCGAGCCCCGCGGCGATCACCGGGATGAGCGGGATCAGCGCGCCCTCGCCGAGCGCGAAGAGCGCCGTCGGCCCGTAGATCATCGGCGCGAAGCGCAGCAGCACTCCCCGCGCGGATTCGGCCATGGCTCCCCCGTCCCTCACCGGGTTCTACCGTATACTCGATCGCGGATCCGCCCCTCCCCTCACGGGCGAGAACGCGCCCGGCCGATCAAGAACCGAGCTGACGGTAGATCGCCGCTCTCCCGCGGACGCCCGAGCGGCAGTGCGCCCGGGTCAAGGATGATATCGGGCTGGGGACCGGCGAGCGAGCCGCGCGATCACACTCTGAACACGCGGAGTTGCAGAGCGAGCATCGAGTAGTACCCGACCAGGACGGTGAGTTCGAAGAACCGCTCGAGCCCGATCCCCTCTACCAGTTCGCGCCACTCCCGGTCGTCGACATCGCCGTCGAGCAGCGCAGCCGCGAGCCGCGCGCAAGCGCGTTCGTCGCGGTCCGCGAAGTCGGGAACCTCCCCCGCGGCGAGCCCGCGCAACTCGGGTTCGGTCAGGCCGGCGGCGCGACCGACTGCCTCGTGCGCCGCCCGCTCGAACTCGCACCCCCAGTGCGCGGCCACGAGCAGGATCGCCGCCTCTCGGCTGCGTGCGCTGAGGCTCGTGCGAAATCGGAGGTCGGCCCCCAGCCGCTGCACCGACCGACCCAGCTCCGGGACGAGCAGCAAGGCGTTGAACGGACCGCGCAGCGCGCCCCGTTCGTCGGTCAAGGCGAAATGCTGCGGGCCTCGACTCCTCGGGCCACCGATGATCTCATCGTAGAGTTCCCGCCGAGCGGGATCGAGCCCTTCGGGTTCGAACAGCGGAAGTCGTTCCTCCATCTACGCCACCGCTAGTAGTCGATCTCGCCGAGCCCGGGAACCCGGACGACCTGGCCGTTGACAGCGCCCATGTTCCCGCCGATCGCGAGCTCCCACACCACCGAGCTGATCGTCTCCACCTCGACGGCGTCGACCGGCATCTCACCATAGATCGCGCGCAGCGCTTCGGTGGCGATGTTCGGCGGCGACACCGCGTTCACCCGGATACCCCGCTCGAGCAGCGCCTGCGCCGCGCCGGTCGTGAGATTGACGATCGCGGCCTTCGAAGCGGCATACAGATACTGATGGAGCGGAGGGCGGTAGACGTCTCGCGAAGCGATATTCACGATGCTCGCCGGAGAGACCGCGATCTCGACGAAGGCCTGCGACACGTTCACGGTGCCCCAGACGTTCAGGTCGAAGATCCGACGGAAGTCCTCGATCGTCGCCGACCCGAAACAGGTGGCCGGGTACATGCCCGCTGCATTGACGAGTACCGCCGGACGAACACCCGCCTCCGCCAAACGCCGGAACACCGCCGCCACGGCCTCCGTATCGGCGACATCGGCCTGGTATCCCTCGAAGCGGGAATGGTCGGCAAGATCAGCCGGCGGCGGCGACACATCCAGACCGACGACTCTCCAACCTTCGGCGAGGAATCGTTGCGCACACGAGAAGCCGAGCCCGCGGGAGGCGCCGGTGATCACGGCCGCCCCTCCTCGCCCCTCCGACTCGCTCATGCCATCTCCTCTTCGACGCCCCGAATCACGCGCTCCGTCGCGTCTATCTGGTCCAACCAGTCGGTGCGCACGATGTCGATGCGGTCCTCCGGTTCCTGACCGGCGAGCAGCGGACCGAGGCCTTCCGGCAGCATGCCTCGCTCGTGCAGCCTCAGCACGCGGGCGATGATCCTGCTCTGAATCTGGTAGACGGGAGCCTGAGCTCCCCTCGGCGCGATGAGGCCGACCAGGTAGAGCTTCTCCAAACCGACCGGCACGATGGCCCCTCCCTGGCGCAGCGGCACCTCGCCGGACTCGGGAATCAGTCCGGGAGCCAGGAAGGGGATGCGCGGACTGAACCCGGTCGCCCAGAGCACGGTGCTGTACTCCTCCACCGCGCCATCGGTGAAATGGACGTTCAATCCGTCGAAGCGTTCGATACCCGGCCGCACCTCGATACGCCCGTGCTGGATCCAATAGAGCATGAGGTCGTTGACGATGGGCGCGTTCTCCGCGAGCGTCTCCCGTTCGGGCATCGGCAGGCCGTACTCCGCGGGCGTACCGACGGTGACCCGCATGAGCAGGCGCGTCGCCAGATCGAACTCGCTCGGCGAGAGCTCGCCGAGGAAGCCGATCTCCGAGCGGGGCTTTCCGAAGAAGGTCTTGGGCTGATAGTAATGTCCCTGGCGCACCGAGACCGAGGTGCGGATCCGATGCTGCGCGGCGTCCACGGCCAGGTCGCAACCGGAATTGCCGGTGCCCACCACGAGCACGCGATCGCCCTCGATGTCCCCGGTGTTCAGGTACTCGGCCGAGTGCAGCTGCTTGCCTGTGTACTCGCCCGGATAACTCGGCACCTTCGGATCCCAGAGATGCCCGTTGGCGATGAGCACGCCATCGTAGGCTCGGGTACTGCCGTCGACGAAGGTCACCGCCCATCCGCCCAGGCCGTTGTCGCCCTCTGCGGGCGCGACCTCCACGACCTCGGTCTCGAAGGTGATCCGCTCGCGCAGACCGAAACGATCTGCATAACCGTTGTAGAACTCGACGAGTTGGTCGCGGGAGGGGAAGTTGGGCCAATGCTCGGGCATCGGATAGTCGTCGTAGCCGCTCAGACTGCGCGAGGTGATGAGGTGCAGCGCCTCGTAGTCCGTGTTCCAGTGACCCCCGACGCGATCGGTGCGTTCGAAGCAGTCGACTTCGAACCCCTGATCGCACAGAATCTTCAACGCCGCGAGGCCCGCGGCACCCGCGCCGATGATGCAGTACTTCGACATGTGGTTCTCTCTTCTCCTTCGTAGTTCTCTCGGCCTCATCCGCGACGAGGCCTGCCCTGCCCAGGAGCGCGCGAGCGGCCCCTGGAATCGCTGTCGGCGTTCGCCTAGTCGCGCCCGATGGTGAAACCCGCGGCGCTGAAACCACCGTCCACCCGAATCTCCTCGCCGGTGATGAACGAGGATCGATCGCTGACCAGGAACAGCACCACCTCCGCCAGCTCCGCCGGCTCGGCACCGCGGTCGAGCGGTGTGGACTGTCGCACGAACGAGGAGTCCTCGTCGGCGAGCTGCGCCGTCTGCACGGTCCCGGGCAGCAGCGCATTGGCACGGATTCCGAGCGGCGCCCCCTCGGCAGCCGCGGTCTTCGTCATGCCGATGACGGCGGCCTTGCTCGCCGTGTAGGCGACATACCCCGGTGCGCTGACCTGGCCGTACACCGAAGAGGTGTTCACGATCGCTCCGCCTCGTACCGCGAGCAGTCCCCACAGGTGCTTCATGCCGAGGAACACCCCGGTCGCGTTGACCCGCAGAATCGTCTCGAAACCGGCGGCCGTCTCATCGGCGATCGACGCCGAATGCACGATCCCGGCGTTGTTCACGAGGATCTGCAGTGCGCCGTGCTCGCGTTCGATCTCGCTCGCCAGCACCCGCCATGACTCCTCGACGGTGACGTCGTGATGCCGGTAGCGGAGATCCACACCGCCCGCTGCGGCGTCCGCCGCGAGCGCTTCGCCCTCGGCTTCGAGCAGATCGAGCGCGTAGACCGTGGCACCGGCCTCCGCCAGCGCGCGCGAATGCGCCGCTCCCTGACCGCGAGCCCCGCCCGTGACGACGGCGACCCTGCCCCTGAGTTCCATGCGATTCCTCGATTCGTTGGTGAGTGACGTAGTTCGGTGTCAGATCTCGGTCTCGAGGTGTCGCAGCGCCCGCTCGAACCTGTTGAGCAGCTCGACGACCTCCGCTTCCGAGATGATCAGGGGGGGCGACACCAGCACGGCATCGCCGCTCACCCCGTCGATTCCTCCGCGGGCCGGATAGACCAGCAGTCCCTCAGCGGCGCACGACTCGACGAAGCGAGGTGTGAATCCCGCACTGCTCGGGAGGGGGCGGCCGGTCTCGGCATCGCCGAACTCGACGCCCCACATGAGTCCGACTCCGCGCACATCCACGATCGAAGCGCTGCGCTCCTTGATCCGGCGCAGCCCGTCTCCGAGCATGTCACCGCGCTCGTCGGCTGCGAGGACCAGTCCGTCACGGTGCATGACCTCGAGGGTCGCGACACCGACTGCCGCCCCGAGCGGGTTGTTCGAGTAGGTGTGCCCAGCGGAGATCGCCCCCTTCGCCTCGAGCAGCGACTGCGAGACTCTTCGAGAAAGACCGACGCCGCCGAGCGGGGCGTAGCCCCCGGACACGCCCTTGGCGAAGACCACGAGATCGGGGTCGGCCCCCCAGCGCTGGAAACCGAACCACCTGCCGGTGCGACCGAATCCCGACATGACCTCGTCGGCGATCCAGAGCATCCGATACTCGTCGCACAACTCCCGCAGCAGCTCGAAGTAGCCCGGGGGCGGCACCAGTGCGGCCGCTGATGCGCCGCCGACGGTCTCGATCAGAATCGCGGCGGTGTGCTCGTGATCGAGCCCGGCGAAGTCTTCGCGCAAGCGCTGCAGCACGATCGGGGCGGGGTCGGCGATCGACTCGTCGATTCTGATCCGATGCAGGTACGGTGCGCGAACCCGCTCGTTCTCCGTGACCAACGGCCGGAACGCCGCCGAGTACCGGGGCTGCCCGCTGATCTGGATACTGGCCAGCGTGCTGCCGTGGTAGCTGTTCGTCGTGGTGACGAACCGGGTCTTCTCCGGCAGGCCCTGGGCATCCCAGTACATGAAGGCCAGCTTGAGGGCGAGCTCGTTCGCCTCGGATCCCGAACTGACGAACATGGCACGGTCGAAACCCTTCCCCAGTAGCGAGACCACGTCGCGAGCGAGCCGCTCCACCGGCGGATTGCGGAACTGGAGCCGATGCGCGAATGAGAGCGTCGATGCCTGTTCGGCGAGCGCCGCCACCACATCGGGGTGGCATTCGCCGAGGTTCACGGCGACGGGTCCGGAGGATCCGTCGAGATAGTCCTTCCCATCGGCGTCCCAGATCCAGACCCCTGCGCCACGGGTCGCCAGAGGCAGCTGCCGCGTGGTGCTCGGCATCAGGGCCGTCCCGTCGCTCATGCGGGGGCACCTCCCTTCGCGACCGTGTGCACGTAGCTGAAGTCGTAGACCACGGTGATGTCCCGGCCGGGTTCGAGAAGCGTGCCGAGGCCGCCGTAGTTGGTGCGGATGATGATCGGATCATCCCGACCCGGCACGACGGCCTCGACCCGGCACGATCCGCCCTGGAACTGCACCTGGGCGACCCGCCCCGGGAACGCGTGCGTCCCGATCCCGCCGAGCTCCGCGATGGAGAAGTCCTCGGGCCGCACGACGACCAGCTCGCCCGCCCGGCCCGGAAGCCGCTCGGCCAACGGAGAGGCGTCGCCCTTCGCACTCACTTCGAAGAGGTTGACCTCGCCGAGGAAGCGCGCGAGGAACTCCGTCCTCGGCTTGCAGTACATCTCCTCGGCGCTCCCCTGCTGCTCGATGCGCCCGCCGTTCATCACCACGACGCGATCGGACATCGAGAGCGCCTCGGACTGGTCGTGCGTGACGCTGATCGTGGTCACACCCACTTCGCGCTGAATGCTCTTCAACTCGGACTGCATCGCTTCGCGCAACTGCTTGTCGAGCGCCGAGAGCGGCTCATCGAGCAGGAGCACCTGCGGGTTCGGCGAGAGTGCCCGGGCCAGGGCGACGCGCTGCAGCTGTCCGCCGCTCAGCGTGGCTGCGCGGCGGTTCTCGAAGCCGCCGAGCTTCACGAGTTCGAGCATCTCCGAGACTCGGGCCTTCCGATCGCCCTTCCACTTCTGCGCCAGCAGGGGGAACGCCACGTTCTCCCCCACCGTCATGTGCGGGAAGATCGCGTAGTTCTGAAATACGATCCCGAGGCGGCGCGCACCCGGCGGCAGACTTCCCACCTCCTGGCCGTCGAAGAGCACACTCCCCTCGTCGGGCTTCAAGAATCCGGCCAGCACGTTCAGCGTCGTGGTCTTCCCCGATCCCGACGGGCCGAGGAGGGTGACGAACGAGCCGGCAGGAATATCCAGACCCACTCGGTCGAGAATCCTCGAGTCGGAGAGCGTCAGGGAGATGTCCTTCAACTTCACATCGATACTCACTGCTTCTCCTTATCTTCCGCGAGCCGGCGGGCTGTGCGCCTGCTGCTCGCTCTTGTAGCGACGAGCACGATCACCACTGCGATGACGGTGACGAGAATCACGTAGCCGGCGACCGACGCGAGCAGCGGGGACACGTTCTGCGTCGCCTCGTTGTAGAGCTTCGCCGGAAGGGTGCTGCGCCCCGGCGGCGCGAGGAAGAGCGCGAGCACGACCTCGTCGAATCCGAAGGCGAAGGCGAGGATGAACCCCATCACGAGGCTTCTCCTCAGCAGTGGGAGCTCGACCGACCACACTGTGCGCCACCAGCTCGCTCCCATGCTCTGCGCGGCTCTTGTGAGCGCAGGATCGATGGTCACCATCCCGCTCGAGAGGGTGAGGAAGGCGATGGGCAGGCAGAGCACCGCTTGGCCGATGATCAGCGGGACGAGCGAACCCTGGAAGCCGGCGAACTGGCCCGCCTGGCGCAGGCCCAGCGCGAAGACGATGACGGGAAGCACCATGGGCAGGAAGAAGAACGGCCGGAGCACCTTGGCCGCCTTCGAGCTCCGCGAGAGCGCGATCGCGGCGAGCGCACCGATGACCGTCGCGACGATCGCGGCCGAGCCCGAGACTTGGACCGAGGTGAACAACGCCTGGAACCAGCGCCGATCCTCGAGCACCTCGAGGTACCAGCGCCAGGAGAACCCCTCCGGCGGCACCTGCAGAAAGGAGCCGGAGGTGAACGACGCCGGGATCACGATGAGCATCGGGATGAGCAGGTATGCCGCGAGCAGGATCCCGAGCAGCAGAGTAATCGGTCGGGATCGCCGCATCGACCGCTGGAACTGGTGTTCCATCGACATCACATTCATCGCCGTTCCCAACGTTCGGTGATCTTGAAGGTCTTCTCCGCGAGGAAGTACAGCACCACTACCACCACGAGCAGCATGGTCCCCATGATCGCTGCGGACTTGAAATTCTGCGTGCCGCTCAGCTCGCGGCCGATCAGCGTGCCCATGGTCAGCTGGGCCGGTCCGCCCAGGAACGCCGGCGTGATGTAGAAGCTCAGCGAGATCATGAAGACGAGCATCGCGCCCGCAGCCACGCCGCCGGAGATCTGCGGGAGGACCACCCTCCAGAACGTGGTCAATCCGCTGGCTCCCATGCTGCGCGCGGCCTTCAGCTGGTTGCCGTCCAGGGACATCAACGCGGTGTAGATGAGCATGATCGCGAAGGGCAGCATCACATGCACCATGCCGAGATACATCGCCGTCGGCGTCTGCAGCAGCTGCAACGGGCCGTCGAGGACGCCGAGGCTGTGAAGGATGTCTGCGAGCAGACCCTTCGGCTGCAGCAGGATGATCCACCCGTAGGTGCGCACCATGAGGGAGATCACGAAGGCGGATCCTATGCCGATGACGAGCAGGATGCGGATCGCCCGCGGAGCCAGGAGCAGCGCGAGCGCGTAGACCAGGCCCAGCACCACGCAGAACACGGTCACCAGAACCGCCATGAGCAGGGTTCTCGTCAAGGCCCGCTGGAACAACGGATCGGTGACGACTGAGACGATGTCTCCGCTGCCGCTTCCGAACGCCGCGGTCCAGAATACGAAGACGATCGGTATCAGCATGCCGAGCACGAGGAACGCGATGGGCAGGATCAGCAGTTGCTTCGTGCCCGCTCCGAGGCCGGGTCTGGACGAGGAGGGGGACCCCGTGACGGCGGGGAACTCCGTCGTCACGGGGTTCGAGGCGCTCACGCTCAGCCCGCCAGCCACTCCGAGTATCGGCTCACATACTCGTCGGTCTGAGATGACAGCGCCACCTGGTCGATGGTGACGGCATTCCTCATGTGCTCTTCCGTGCCGGGCAGGATCGCCGCGGTTTCGGGGCTGAGAAGCTCCAGCGCCCCGTCGACGGTCGGGCCGTATCCGGTGATCTCCGCGAACCTGGCCTGGCGCTCGGGGTCCTGCATGTAGACCATGAGCTTGTTCATCGCCTCGGGGTTCGGGGCGCCCTGCGAGATGGTGAAACCCGTGAAGGGATAGAACAGGTTCTCATCCCACATGATCTCGACGTCGTCGTCCTCAGCCATGAGCGGGGTCACCCGTCCGTTCGGAAGGAGGATCATGTCCACCGTGCCCGCCTGCAGCGCCTGCGCGCCGGCGGCGTACGATTCGAAGAAGGTGAGATCTCCCTTGATCTCGTCGAGCTTGCCGAACGCCCGGTCGAAGTCGAGTGGGAAGAGCTCGTCCGGCGCGACACCATCGGCGAGCAGCGCCGCCTCCGCGGTGCCGATGTAATATCCCGGCCAGCCGCGGTTGCCCGGCAGGCCTTCGACGTCCCAGAAGTCCTTCCAGGAGGTCGGCTCTCGGTCGAGGGCGCTCGCGCGATAGGCGAGCACGAACGACTGGGTGTAGGCGCCGGCGATGTAATCCTTGTATTCGTCCGGCACCAGCGAGGCACGCGGCACATCGTCGGACATCTCCTGCACGAGGCCTCGGTTGATCCAATCGACGTTCGCGAAGCCGTCGGCGTCGATCGAGTCCCACTCGCTCTCGCCGGTCTCGGACATCTGCACATAGCGCGCGACATCAGCGTCGGCCGAGATCACCTCGATGCCCGTCTCGGCGGTGAAGTCGTCGAAGTAGGCCGCTTCGAATCCTTCGAGGGTGATGCCTCCGTAGTTCGCGACGACCACCTGGCCATCGCCCTCGCCGCCTCCACCGGAACAGGCCGCGAGGCCGGCCGCCAGTCCGATCGCGCTTGCGGCCGCGATGCCGCGGACCAGGGCTTTCTTCTTGTTTCCCATCGTTCTTCCTCTCCTCTGAGTGATCTCGGTTGTCATCGAAGTCGTGGGTCGCGGGCACGGCCGGCGATCAGGAGTCGAGCGCGTTCTTCCGCAGCACCAGGGTCTCGCCGGTGACGAGCGCGAACGAGCCCGTCCGACTGAGATCCCAGCAGGTCTCCGCCACCTGTTCGGGCGTGGCCGCGCTGTCCGGCACCTTGCCGCCGACCAGTTCGATGACGGTCTCCGTGGCGATGTAGTCAGGCGCGACACCGAATATGCGGACGTTCTGCGCGGCGAGCTCGTCCGCGATGCCCCGGGTCAGGCTGATGACCGCCGCCTTCGAGGCGCTGTACAGCACGGATTTCGGCGTCGGGTTCAGGCCGTCGACCGAGGCGACGTTGATGACGCAGCCCCGACCCTCGCGATCACGGATGTCGGCGAAGGCCTGCGTGGGCAGCACCGTGCCCAGCACGTTGACATCGAAGATCCGACGATAGGCTTCGACCGAGGAGCTCGCGAGTGTGGACCGGGGGTACACGCCCGCCGCGTTCACCAGCAGTTCCAGCTCTCCGAGCATGGCCGCTTGCTCGAACGCGACTCTGACCGCCGATGCATCGGTGATGTCGGCCGCGATCTCGGTCAGGCCGTCGAGCGGCTCTCCCGTCCGAATGTCGAGGCCGACCACGAGGTAGCCACCCGCGACGAACCGAGCGGCAAGCGCACGGCCCAGGCCGCTGCTCGAGCCGGTCACCACGGCGATGCGGTTCGGGCCGCTCACCGCTGCTCCTCCCCGACGCGGGCCTCGAGCGCTCCGGAGACCTTCCTGGCGTCCTCGCTCATATGACTCGCGATGACTTCGGCCACCGCTTCTCCATCCCCGAGTTCGCAGGCCTCGATCACCTGGGAGAGACGGGCGGCGGCCTGCGTCTGCTTGAACTCGAAGCCGTACATGAAACGGGTGTAGCGCTCGGAGAGGCGACCGTACTCCTGCACCAGGCCTACCGTGCGCTGACGGCCGGGGGCCGCGTACAGGGTGAGATAGGCGTCCCACTCGAGCGCGATGATCGACTCGATGTCCGTTTCCTCCCAGAGCGCGCCCAGGATGCGCTTCATCTCGGCGAGACGCTCATCATCCATGTGCTGCACCCCGTAACGCGCGGCCACGGTCTCGATGCCGATGCGCAGGTCCTGCAACTCGAGGTATTCGGCGAGATCGAGCGGTGCGACTGTCGCGCCCCGTCGCGGCATCTGGTGGACCAGCCCCTCATCGGTGAGCCTCGCAAGCGCCCCGCGCACCGGCATCGTGCTCACTCCGAGTTGGGTGGCGAGTTCGGCGAGGTGGAGACGCTGCCCGGGCAGATAGTCGCCACCGACGATGAAATCCCTGAGGGTTTCGTAGACGACGTTCTCGACGCTGGGCACGGTGAGTTGGTGGGGTTGAGATTTCATGCCCCCGAGAATCGCACAGATTGCCTTCTCAAATCAAGATCTGTGATCACAGATATGTAAATTCTTGATTACGTTTCTCCTCCTCGATTCAGGGGATCATCCGAGCATCCGGGTTCTCGACCGCCCTGGAACCGATCCCGAACGAGCCGCCTCCGCGCAGCATCACAGGCGAGTTCGAGTGGCTCCCGCACCGGCATCGCCGCATAGGACAGGACATGCGCCGACACCTGAGGCCGCGAGTCGAGCCCCTACGGGACCGTCACCGGGATACGCCCCTCCGTCGAGCGCGGGCTTCGGGGATCATCACCGGCCGTGTCCCGTCTCGTTGACCGCCCGGCAGGAGACGCTTGCCCCGATACCTGCCGCGAAAAGCGGTGCGCGAACAGGAGGCATCAGCCTCCTGCTCCTCAGTCGTCGAGCAACTCGGCCTCGATGACGTCGTCGGGCTCGCCGTCCGATCCCGGCCCGGCGGGCAGGACCTCGAGCTCGAGCGCCTCGCCTCCGGGCGCCACGTCGACGCGGACGGCCTGCCCGTCGCGCACCTCGCCGGAGAGCACGGCGCGGGCGAGGCGGTCGTCGATCTCGTGCTGCATGAGGCGGCGCAGCGGGCGGGCGCCGTAGACCGGATCGTATCCGCGCGCCGCGAGCCATCCGCGAGCGGCCGGCGTCACGCCGATGGTGAGTCTCCGGTCCGAGAGGCGCTCCTGCAGCCGGTCGACCGAGAGGCCGACGATCTGCGCGAGATCCGCCTCGGAGAGCGGGCTGAAGATCACCATCTCATCGAGCCGGTTGACGAACTCCGGCTTGAAGGCGCGGCGCACCGTCTCGCGCACCGCCTCCTCCTTCTCCGCCCACGGCAGTTCGGGGTCGATCAGATACTGGCTGCCGAGATTCGAGGTGAGGATCAGGATGACGTTGCGGAAGTCGACCGTTCGGCCCTGCCCGTCCGTGAGACGCCCGTCGTCGAGGACCTGCAGCAGCACGTCGAACACCTCGGGGTGCGCCTTCTCGACCTCGTCGAGCAGCACCACCGAGTAGGGACGGCGGCGCACCGCCTCGGTCAGCTGACCGCCCTGCTCGTAGCCGATGTACCCCGGCGGAGCGCCCACCAGACGCGAGACCGAGTGCTTCTCGCCGTACTCGCTCATGTCGATCCGCACCATGGCGTGCTCGTCGTCGAAGAGGAACTCGGCGAGGGCCTTCGCCAGCTCGGTCTTGCCGACACCGGTCGGACCGAGGAAGAGGAACGATCCCGTGGGCCGATCGGGGTCGGCGATGCCGGCGCGCGAGCGGCGCACCGCATCGGAGACCGCCCGCACGGCATCGCTCTGGCCGATCAGGCGCTTGCCCAGTTCGTTCTCGAGCGCGAGGAGCTTCTCCGTCTCGCCCTGCAGCAGGCGCCCCACGGGGATGCCCGTCCAGGCCGCGACCACGCCGGCGATGTCCTCGTCGGTGACCTGATCGTTCACCATGCGGGGCTCATCGTCCGCGATCGACTGGCTCTCCGCGCGCTCCGCCTCGGAGAGCTGCTTCTCCACGAGCGGGATCTCGCCGTAGAGCAGCTTCGAGGCCTCGCCGAGATCGCCCTCGCGCTGCGCGCGATCCGCTCGGATCCGCAACTGGTCGAGCTGCTCGCGCAGCGCGCCCACGCGGTTCAGCGCCTCGCGCTCCCGGTCCCATCGATCCTCGAGCTCTGTGAGCTCGGCCTCCCGCCGGTCGAGATCCTCGCGGAGCTTGGCGCGCCGCTCCTTCGAGGCTTCGTCCTTCTCCTTCTTCAGCGCCAGATCCTCGATCTTCATGCGTTCGACCGAGCGGCGCAGCTCGTCGATCTCGACGGGAGCGGAGTCGATCTCCATGCGCAGCCGCGAGGCGGCCTCGTCGATCAGGTCGATGGCCTTGTCCGGAAGCTGGCGCGCGGTGATGTAGCGGTTCGACAGCGAGGCCGCCGCGACCAGCGCCGAGTCGGCGATGGTGACCTTGTGGTGCGCCTCGTAGCGCTCCTTGAGTCCGCGCAGGATCGCGACCGTGTCCTCGACCGAGGGCTCGCCGACGTACACCTGCTGGAAGCGGCGCTCGAGGGCGGCGTCCTTCTCGATGTACTCGCGGTACTCGTCCAGCGTCGTCGCGCCGATCAGCCGGAGCTCGCCGCGGGCGAGCATCGGCTTGAGCATCTGCGAAGCCGCGACCGACGACTCGCCGCCGCCCGCCCCCATCAGGGTGTGCAGCTCGTCGATGAAGGTGATGACCCTGCCGTCGGAGTCCTTGATCTCCTGCAGCACGGCCTTCATCCGCTCCTCGAAGTCGCCGCGGTACTTGGCTCCCGCGATGAGCGCGGAGATGTCGAGCGAGATGAGCTCCTTGTCCTTGAGGGAATCGGCCACGTCCCCGGCGACGATGCGCTGCGCGAGCCCCTCCACGACGGCGGTCTTGCCGACGCCCGGCTCGCCGATCAGCACCGGGTTGTTCTTCGTGCGCCGGGTCAGCACCTGACTGATCCGGCGGATCTCGCTGTCGCGCCCGATGACCGGGTCGAGCCTGCCGCTGCGCGCGACCTCGGTCAGATTCACCCCGAACTGCTCGAGAGCGCTCTGCTCGCCTTCGCCGCTCCCGGCGGCCGGCTGCCAATTCGCCTGCATGTCGTCCTTCCTCGCCCTGGGCTCGCACCGCCCAACTCAAAACTTGAGTGATTATGACTCAAGTTTAGCGAACACCCGGGGATAGCGCCAGTGCTGGGCGAGGAACGGCGCGTTCCGCGGCCCGTCACCGCCGCTCCTCGCGGCGCGAGCGACGAACGCCCCGCCCGGCTAGGCCGTGCCGCCGGGGCGCGGGCGCTCCTTCAGGAGCGTGGAGACCGCGATGTCTCCCGCGATCCGGCGGTGGTGCTCGTGCCGCGCCTCGTCGAGGAGATCCCGTCCGAAGAGGGTCTGGAAGGTATGCCGGTTGGCGACGTGGAACACCGCGTACGAACTGATGATCATGTGCAGGTCGAGCGCATCGATATCGCCCCGGAAGACGCCCGCCTCGACCCCCCGCCTGAGCACGCGCTCGGCCGTTGCGATGGCGGTCGAGTTGAGGTCGGGGATCACCTCGGACTTCGAGATGATCTCGGCCCGGTGGATGTTCTCGATGGCGACGAGGCGGACGAAGTCCCGATGGCTCGTATGGTGATCGTAGGTCAGCTCCGCCAGCACCCTGACCGCCTCGACGGGCTCGAGATGATCGATGGCCAGCTGTTCCTCCAGCGATCGGATCACCCGGTACGCGCTCTCCATCACCGCGAGGTAGAGCCCCTCCTTGGAGCCGAAGTAGTAGTAGATCATGCGCTTGGTCGTGCTGGTCGAGCCCGCGATCTCGTCGATCCTCGCGCCCGAGAAGCCGCGGCTCGAGAACTCGGCCGTCGCCACGCGCAGGATGTTCTCGCGCGTCTGGGCGGCGTTGCGCCGACGCACCTTCGGCTCGTCCTCCGCGGAGGGTGCAACGTGTTCCATCGAAGGCTCCTGACGACTCATCACTGCTATCAGAATGTCACAGTCGGGAGCAGGATCGAGCCGATCCCGCCGGTCACCGGAAGGGCGAGGCACGTCGCCTGGAACTCCCAGCGTCCCGTCGAGTCGGCGTGCGCGGCGGCGGCCTCGAGGTCGAGCATCTCGCCGAGCGGCATGCCCAGATCCCTGATGAGCACGCAGTGGAGCGGCATCTCGGAACCGTCGGGCGCCGGGGCGACCTCGACCCCCCAGTTGTCGGCGGCGACGAAGGCGATATCCCGCTCCCGCAGCCACTCGGCCGCATCGAGCGCGAGCCCCGGCTCGGTGGCGAAGAAGGCCTCGCGGTCCCGGTCCTCGCTGAACACCGTGATCCATCCGGTGCGCACGAACAGGATGTCGCCGCTGCGGATCTCCACCCCCTCGGCCTGGACCGCTCGATCCAGATCCGCGGCGGTCACGGGTTCCGCCGCATCGAGCCTCGCTCTGCCGCCGAGCCTCGGAAGGTCGAGCAGCACCCCGCGACCCTGGATGCGCGAGGCGTAGTGCTGCATGCCGAGACGGGCGGCACCCGACCAGCTCACCGCTTCGACCGGCACGCCGTTGTAGAGCTCGCCGTCGTACGCGACGTGCGCCAGTCCGTCGAGCTGCGTGGCGGACTGCAGGTGCGCGAACAACGCATCGTCGAAATAGTGGAACCCGCTCGACGCCGGCGGGTCGAGGGGGGTGCGCGTCATGATGTGCAGCGGATTCTGCCGCCCCGTTCCACCGGTCTGCGGTCCGTGCTCGTCGAGCGGGATCCCGAGATCGAACATCTCGCCCGACTCCACGAGCGCGGCGGCGGCGACCCGGCACTCCTCGGTGAGGAGATTGAGCGTGCCGGATTCGTCGTCGTCCCCCCAGCGCCCCCAGTTCGACAGACGCCGCCCCAGATCCCGATAGCTCTCCGCCGAATCGCTCATCACGCATCACCTCGTTCTCGAAGCTACCGACCCGAGCTGCGCTTCCGCCTGCTGTTGAAGGAGTCGAGCAGCACCGCGAGGAAGATCAGCGCGCCCTGCACGAATTGCACCAGGAACGACGAGACGTTCAGCAGCGTCAGCCCGTTGTTGATCACTCCGATCAGCAGGACGCCGACGAGCGTGCCGATCATGCTGCCCTTGCCCCCGAACAGACTGGTGCCGCCGATGACGACCGCCGCGATGACCTGCAGCTCAGTACCGGTCGCGGCGTTCGGCGTCGCCGAATCCAGGCGCCCCAGGAGAATGATGGCGGCGATTCCCGCGGTGACGCCCGCGATCAGGTAGGCCGCGAAGATCACGCGCTTCACGTTGATCCCCGCGAGCCTCGCGGCTTCGGCATTGCCTCCCACCGCATAGATCTGATGCCCGAAGGTCGTCTGCGAGAGCACGAGATGAGCCACCACGAACAGCAGCAGGGTGACGAGCGCAGACGTCTTGATGTCGAAGACGGCCGAGGCGCCGAGCCAGTTCAGCGCCTCGGGCAGGCCGTAGACCGATTGCCCCTGACTGATCTGCAGCGTCAGGCCGCGCGCCATGCCCATCACGGCGAGGGTCACGATGAAGGGGGCGAGGCCGAGCCAGGCCACCGATCCGCCGTTCACCGCGCCGACGGCGACGGCGACGAGGAGCACCGCGAGAATGCCGAGGACGCCCGAACCCGTCGACTGGGCGACGATCGCGCCGACCATGCCCGAGAGCGCGATGTTCGATCCCACCGAGAGGTCGATGCCGCTCGTGATGATCACGAACGTCGCACCGATCGCCGCGATGCCCACGACGGCGCTCTGCGTGACGATGTTGGTGAGGTTGCTCGCGGTCAGGAAGCTCGGCGTCATGATCGAGAGCGCGACGGAGACGAGCACGAGCGCCACGACGATCGGGGCCAGGTTGCTGTTGCTCGCGCTGCGCGTCCAGCGCCTCACCCCGGAGAGGGGGCGCTCGCTGCTGACGGTGGTGGTCTCGCTCATCGGTTCGGGCCTCCTGCCGGTACTCCTGCCGCGGACGACAGGTGAAGAATGTGTTCACGTTCGAAATGCTCGCGCTCCAGCTCGGCGACGATGCGACCGGCGGCGAGCACGTACACCCGATCCGCCACGGCCAGCACCTCGTCGGTGTCCGAGCTGCTGACGAACACGGCCGCGCCCCGCTCGGCCAGCTGGAAGATCTCCTCGTAGATGCCCGACTTCGCGCCGACATCGACCCCGCGCGTCGGGTCGTCGAAGAAGGCCACCCGCGGCTCGCGTTCGGAGACGCGAGCCACGACGATCTTCTGCTGGTTCCCGCCGGACAGCTCGCCGATCGCCTGCTTCGTCGCGTGCAGTCGCACACCGTAGCGCGACACGACCTCGCGGGCGAACGCGCCCACGCGCCGGAAATCGATGACCCCGAGCCTCGACACCTCGCGATAGGCGCCGTAGATGAGATTGGCCTCCACGGTTCCGTCGAGGATGAGCCCGTCGCGCTTGCGATCCTCGGAGGCGTAGAGCAGACCGGCTCGCATGGAGCGGCGGATCGACCCCGGTCGCACCCGAGAACCGTCGACCGCGATGACGCCCGACGACACCGGAGCGATGCCGCAGAGCGCGCGCATCAGCTCGGTGCGCCCCGCCCCGGCCAGGCCGACCAGCCCGACGATCTCCCGGGAGCGCGCGATCACATCGACGCCGCGCACGCCGGGGGCCTCGATCCCCTCCGCTTCGAGGATCGTCTCGCCCGGTTCGCGAGCCCGCCAGGGGTAGGCCTGCTCGAGCTCGCCGGCCAGCATGGCGCGCACCAGCGTGTGCTCGCTCCACTCCTCGGTGGGTCCTTCTGCGACCTTCCTGCCGTCGCGCAGCACGATGAGACGGTCGGAGATCCGGAACAGCTCGTCGAGGTGATGGGTCACGTAGAGGATCGTCATGCCCTGATCCCGCAGCCGCTCGACCACCCCGAGCAGCGTCTCCACGTCCGCCTCCGGCAACGACGAGGTGGGCTCGTCGAGCACGAGCACCTTCGCGGCGCGCACGAGGCAGCGGGCGATCTCTGCGAGCTGACGCTGAGCGAGCGTCAGCTCGCTCAGCGGGGTGTCGAGGCCGAGGTGGTCGAGTCCGACCGAGCGCAGTCCTTCGAGCGCTCGCCGCCGGTTCTCCCGAGTTCGTTTGACCCCCCAGCGCGATTCGAGGTTGCCGAGCAGGACGTTCTCGAGCAGAGACATGTCGGGAGCGTCCGTGAGCTCCTGATAGATCACGCTGACGCCCGCCTCGATGACTCCCCTGGTCGAGTTCGGCAGCGGCCGCCCGTCGATCTCGACCGCGCCGGACGAGGGGCGGATGGCTCCCGAGAGGATACGGATCAGCGTGGACTTCCCCGCCCCGTTCTCTCCGACGAGGCCCGTGACGGTTCCGGGGCGGAGGGCGAATGCGATCCCATCGAGCACGGTGTTCGCCCCGAAGGTCTTGGAGACGCCCTCCAGCCGGACCGAGGCGGAATCAGTCGATCTCATCCGCCCAGATCCCGTACTCGAGCACCTCGTCCGAGTCGATGTTGGCGGGCGTGAAGACCATCCCCGGCCACTCGATGAAGCCCGACACGTCCGCGCCGGATTCGAGCTCGGCGATGTTGTCCATCACGAGCTCGGCGAGACGGATGGGATGCGACGCGACGCTCATGTCCTGACGGTTCGCGCGGATGTCGGCCACAGCGGGGGCCGGCGCGTCGTTTCCGGTCACGAAGATGTGCCCGTCCTCGCCCACCGGAACGAACAGGCCCGCCGCCTCGATCGCCTTCGTCGCTCCCTGCGCCATGCTGTCGTTGGCGTTCATCACCGCATCGACATCGGGATGCGCCTGAAGGATCGTCGACAACGCCTGGAACGTCTTGTCCGTGTCGAAACCGCCGTCGGCGCGAGCCACGACCTCGATGTCGGGGTACTTTCCGACGATGTCGTCGAATCCCTTCGTCCGATCCGCCCCGGCGGCGCTGCCCGCGATCCCCTGCATCTCGACGACCGTGCCCTTCGGCTCGCCGTACTTCTCGGTGAGGAAGTCGACGATGCCCTGAGCGCTCTGCTGCCCGATCGTCACGTGGTCCATCGCCACCGTGAACGCGATGGCCTCGGACTCGATCGTGTCGGAGATCGCGATGACGGTGGCCCCGGACTCGGCGGCCTGCTCGACCGCGGGCACGATGGCGGAGGCGTCGGCGGGGCTCACCACGATGTACTCGGCCCCCTGGCTCACGAGATTCTGGATGTCGCTGGCCTGGACGTTGTTGTCGCCGTTCGAATTGGTCTGGATGAGGCGGAAGCCGTGTTCCTCGGCACCGCTCTCGAGGCCGGCGATCAGGCCGGCGAAGTACGGGTTGGTGAGCGTGTAGCCGGAGAAGCCCACGACGATCTCGCCGTCGCCCGGTTCTCCGCCGCCCTGTTCGGCCGAGGCGCATCCGGCCAGCGCGAGCGCCACCCCGGCGGCGACGGCGAGCGCGCCGGTGAGGCGAGCCCGCAGGCTGTTCTTGTTCGGAGTCATCATCGATTCCCTTTCCATTCTGTGTGTTCCTGATTCCGTGCGGTGATTCTGGTGCTGCGGCTCGCGCCCTCGGCCGCCGGTCACGCGTCGACGCGTTCTTCTCGAGCGATCAGTTCGAGGAAGTGCCGGCGCATGCGGTCGCGGTCGGGTTCGAGGCCGGTGATGACGTGGAGACTGTCGGCGGCCTGGCCGACCGCCATCATCCCGCCGTCGAGCGCGCGATGCCCGCGTCGTCGCGCCTCGCGCAGCAGCTCGGTCTCGAGGGGCAGGTAGACCACCTCGGCGACCCAGGCCGACGGCGCGAGCGCCGTCAGGTCGAACGGCAGCCCCGGGCTGAGCTCCATGCCGGTCGGGGTGGCGTGCACGACGCCGTCGGTCGCGGCCAGCACGGCGTCGAGGCCGCCCATCGCGGCGGTCTCGAGCCGTGAATCGGGGAATGCCGTCCGGAACCGCTCGACGAGCGCGCGAGCGCGCGACTCCTGGATGTCCGCGATGCAGAGCTGCTCGACGCCGAGGGTGAGCAGGGCGTACGCGGTCGCGGCCCCCGCGCCCCCCGCGCCGACCTGCACCAGGGATCGGCGCTGGAGACCGCCGATGCCGTGATCCACGGCGGTGCGGAACCCGCTCCAATCGGTGTTGTGCCCGATCGAGTCGTCGCCGTCGAAGACGACCAGGTTCACGGCGCCCAAGCGCTCCGCGGAGGGGCTGAGCCCGCCCAGGTGCTCGATGATCAGCTGCTTGAAGGGGTGGGTGACGTTGATCGCGTCGTATCCCTCCTCGCGGATCCTCCGCATGATCCGAGGCAGCTCGTCGAGCGTCTCGCCCGTCTCCGCGATGTCGATCACCCGGTACTCGTAGTCGAGGCCGAGCTGCTCGGCCTCGCGCCGGTGCATCGGCGGGGTGAGCGATTCCGCGATCCCCTCTCCCAGGAGTCCGACCAGCGTCATGCGCCGCTCCCCTCGCCGCGCTCGGCGAATATTCGGGCGAGCAGCACGACCGCCGCCACGTAGCCGCCCGCGCCCGCGCCGGAGACCGTCGCGGCGACGCGATCGGCGACGTAGGAGACCTTGCGGTAGGGCTCGCGCGCGTGGACGTTGCTGAGATGCACCTCGATCACGGGAGTCGGTATCGCCCCCACGGCGTCGCGGAGCGCGATGGAGGTGTGGGTGAGCGCGGAGGGATTGAGGATGACGCCGTCGTACTGCTGCGGCGCGGCGTGGAGGGCGTCGATGAGCGCGCCCTCGTGATTGCTCTGCAGGAGATCGATCCGGATGCCGAGGGGCTCGGCGGCCGCCGAGGTCTCGGCCACGATCTCGTCCTGCGTGAGGGTGCCGTAGATGTGCGGCTCGCGAGTGCCGAGCAGGTTGAGATTCGGCCCGTGCAGCACCAGCACTCGTTCGGACATCCTCGTCCCTTTCGTTTTTTATTACTAACTAGATAGTACATTACAGAGAGGTTTCCGTTCCGTCAACCGCGGATGAATCGACCTCCGGTCGCGGGGCGACGCCGGGGAGCGCGACCGGAGCAGGGTCTCCGCGCGGCAGTGACAAACTATTAACCATTTGGTACATTCATCGCATGCGCACCTCAATCGCGACGGTCTGTCTCTCCGGTGGTCTCGTGGAGAAGCTCCACGCCTGCGCCGAAGCGGGGTTCGACGGCGTCGAGATCATGGATGCCGATCTCGTGGCCGCCTTCGAATCGCCCGAGGAGATCCGCGCGCTCTGCGCCAGGCTGGGGCTGAGCATCGACATGTATCAGCCGCTGAGGGATGTCGAAGGAGTCGACGAGCTCGCCTTCGCCGACAACCTGCGCCGCGCCGAGGCGAAGTTCGACGTCATGGAGCGCCTGGGAACCGATCTGATGCTGCTGTGCAGCAACGCGGGGACCGCCACCGTCGACGACGAGTCCGTCGCCGCCCGGCAGCTCGGCGAACTCGCCGACCGAGCGGCCCGGCGGGGCATACGCATCGCCTACGAGGCCCTCGCCTGGGGCCGATACGTCAACGACTACCGGGATGCCTGGCGCCTCGTGCAGCGCGCGGATCGCCCCAACCTCGGCGTGTGCCTCGACAGCTTCCACGTCCTCTCTCGCGGGCACGACCCGAGCGGCATCGAGAAGATGGACCCGGCCAAGCTCTTCTTCCTGCAGCTCGCCGACGCGCCCGAGCTGCAGCTCGACCTCCTCTCCTGGAGCCGTCACCATCGCCTGTTCCCCGGCGAGGGCGAGTTCGACCTCGTCGGCTTCCTCGGTCATACGATCCGCGCGGGGTACACGGGTCCGCTCTCGCTCGAGGTGTTCAACGACACCTTCCGCCAGACCGATGTGAACCGCACGGCGCAGCACGCGCTCCGGTCACTGAACTGGCTCTCCGATCGAACAGCCGCCGAGAACGGTTGGACGACGGATCGCCTCGACGCGTCGCAGGATCCCACGGGCGTCGACTTCGTCGAGATCGCCGGCGAGGACCTCAGCGCGATCGAGCAGCAGCTCGACCAGCTCGGATTCGCCTTCGCCGGGCGGCACCGCAGCAAGGCCGTCCGGCTCTGGCGCGCCGGAGACGCGCGCATCATCGTCAACGAGCAGACGCCGCGCCCGGGCGCGCGGCTGCGCGGGCTGGGCCTGCTCGTCGGCGATGCCGAGGCCGCGGCCAGGCGAGGACAGGGGATCGGAGCTCCGTCGGTGTTCCGGCGCACCTCGGCGGGCGAACAGCACCTGTCCGCGGTCGCGGCTCCCGACGGCATCGAGGTCTATTGGGCCGACGCCGCCATCAGCCGCTCCTGGCAGGGGGAGTTCGACGGCGGGTACCCCGCCGTCGAACGCGCCTCGGACCGCCCTGAAGGCGACGGCCTGCGGGGGCGCATCGACCACATCAACATCGCCACCCCGTGGCAGCACTACGACGAGGCGGTGCTGTTCAACACCAGCGTGCTCGGGCTCGATCCGGAAGCCGTCACCGAGCTTCCCGGCCCGCGCGGTCTCGTGCGCAGCCAGGTCATGCGCACGGCCGACGGCGCCGTCCGCCTCGCCATGAATCTGGTGCCCCCGACCGCCCCCCTGCCCGCACGCCACATCGCCGTGCGAGTCGACGACGCGCTCTCCGTCGCGCGGCACGCGAGAGCGCGAGGGCTCCGCCTGCTGCCGATACCGAGCAATTACTACGATGACCTGGAAGCGCGATTCGGGCTCGACCCCGACTTCCTCTCCGAACTCGCGGATCTCGGAGTGCTCTATGATCGCGATGCGACGGGGGCGTTCATTCACTTCTACGCCCCCACGATCGACGGGGTGTTCTTCGAGATCGTTCAGCGCATCGACGGGTACGACGGCTACGGTGCGAGCAACGCGCCGGTGCGGCTCGCGGCACAGCCGCTCACCGCCGCCCCACAGGGCTGATCCGTTGGCGCGGGGACCGGGGCCCGCCTCCTCGTCGGCCGTGCGCCCGCACCGCGGATCGGAGCACGCGGCCCCGCGGCTCGCCTCCCCCGCCTACCTCGGCGGCTGACCGCCCTCGCGGTCCCGCTCGACGATGCGCTCGCTCCAGACGCCCGTGATACGCCCCACGACGATGAGCAGCAGCCAGCTCACCTGCGCCCACACGGGACCGAGCAGATACGCGATCGGTATCGAGACGAGGAACACGGCGATCTGAGCTGCGACGTCGACGCGCGACGCCCAGTATGCCGATCGCGGAATATCATCGACCAGCAGCCCCCTCGCGCGCCCGATCTCGAGCATCACCGCCTGCGAGAGCATCGCCGAGGCCACGTTGACGGCGTACCACGCGGTGGCGAGCGGGTACGCCGAGGTCTCCGGGTCGCTGATCCCCTGCGTGGAGAAGGGGACGAGCACGATCAGGCCCGCCGTCGCGAGATTCGCCGCGATCACCGGGCCGTCCAGCCCGCGGAAGCGGCTCAGCAGCGCCGTATTGTTCCGCCAGAACACGGCGATCACGATGAAGCTGATCGCGAAGCCGAGAAGATGGCTGCCGAGCCCCGCGTGCAACAGCGTGCTGAGACTCCGCCAGGCCTCGGCGGGCGGCAGATCCACGTTGACGATCAGCAGAGTGATCGCGAAGCCGTAGATCGCATCGAAGAAGCCGAGCCCACGACCGAACTCCGCGCCGTCTCGGTCGAATCTTCTCCGCGGCATAGCCGGTCTCCTCCAGGATCTGCGGCGCGGGTGCGCCCCGCCGTCTACCGAGCGTAGTCGCCGGGGCGGGAATCGGCGCGCTACAGCAGGCGCAGCTCGGCTTCGATCGCCTCGGCCGAGGCGATCAGCAGCGGGAGGTGGTGCTCGCGCACCCGTTCGGACGAGCCGCTTCCCGCGCTCGTGGATATGTTGACCGCCGCGACCACGGCGCCCTCCCGCCCGCGCACCGGGGCCGCGAGCGCGCGCAGGCCGAGCTCGAGCTCGCCGTCGACCAGCGCCCATCCCTGCGCCCCGGCTCGGGCGATCTCCTCCGCGAGGGCGGTCGGATCGGTGAGCGTGCGCTCGGTCAGCGGGCTCGGCCGGGACTCCGAGATCACCGCGGACAACTCGTCCGCGGGAAGCTGGGCCAGGAGCACCCGCCCCATGCTCGTCGCGTAGGCCGGGAACCGCGTGCCGATCGTGATGCCGACCGTCATGATCCGGCGGGTGGGCACCCGCGCGACATAGACGATGTCCGTGCCCGAGAGCACCGCGGCCGAGACGGACTCCCCCACCTCACGCGACAGCCGCTCCAGATGCGGCTGCATCACCTCGGGCAGCGACAGCGCGGAGAGGTAGCTGAAACCGAGCTCGAGCACCCTCGGCGTCAGGGAGAAGCTCCGCGAGTCGGCGCGCACGTAGCCGAGCGATTCGAGGGTGCGCAGGAACCTGCGGGCCGCGGCGGGCGGCACCTCGGCGCGCCGGGCGACTTCGCTGAGCGTGAGCGCCGCGTGCTCGGCGTCGAAGGCCCGGATCACCGCGAGCCCGCGCGCGAACGACTGCACGAAGTCCGGATCGTCTCGGCGGGGTCCTTCGGGAGTGGGCACGGGCTCAGCTTAGAGGCCGACGGCCCGGGACCGGACCCGAATCGCCCGTTCGACGGGTCGAACGGGGCGGTTGCGGACGATTCGGCGCCGGACACGGCGGCGGCGCGGTCTCGGATCCATCGCCCGCTACCGCTCGAGCACGACCGCCAGGCCCTGGCCGACGCCGATGCAGATCGCGGCCACCGCGACGCCGCCGCCGCGGCGCTTCAGCTCGTGCGCGGCGTGCCCGATGATCCGGCCCCCCGAGGCGCCGAGCGGATGCCCGATCGCGATCGCGCCGCCGTGCACGTTCAGCTTCGCGGGATCGAGCTCGGGCCATCCCTTGAGGCAGGCGAGCGTCTGCGCGGCGAAGGCCTCGTTCAGCTCGACGAGGTCGACGTCCGCCCAGCTCCTCCCGGCCCGCGCGAGCGCTCGGTTCGCC
This sequence comes from Leucobacter weissii, assembly GCF_017565745.1. Taxonomy (GTDB): domain Bacteria; phylum Actinomycetota; class Actinomycetes; order Actinomycetales; family Microbacteriaceae; genus Leucobacter; species Leucobacter weissii. The sequence continues at coordinate 112,970 of NZ_JAGDYM010000001.1, read as the reverse complement.
GCCTCGATCGGCGCGATCGGGAAGTCGTCGGGGTCGACGCCGTGTGCCGCGCGGCCGGTGATGCGGGCCAGCGGCTCGGCGTCGATCGCCCCCTCCGCGCCGAGCAGCACCGCGGAGGCGCCGTCGTTGATCGAGGAGGCGTTGCCCGCCGTGACCGTGCCCGAGCCGTCCGAGGCGAAGAGCGCCCTGAGGCCGGCCAGCTTCTCGACCGAGGTGTCGCCGCGGATCCCCTCGTCGCGCGCCAGCTCGTGGCCCGCGACCTGCACGATCTCGGCGTCGTAGAATCCGCCCGCCCAGGCCTCGGCGGCGAGACGGTGCGAGCGCACCGAGAACTCGTCCTGCTCCTCGCGCCCGATGCCCCACTCGCGGGCGATCTTCTCTGCGGACTCGCCGTTGGAGATGGTCCAGTGCTTCGGCAGAGCCCGGTTGGTCATGCGCCAGCCGATCGAGGTGTTCCACACCGTCTGGTTCCCCACCGCAGGCCACGGCTTCGCCGACTTCTCGATCACGAACGGGGCTCGGCTCATCGACTCGACGCCGCCCGTCAGGACGATCTCGGCGTCGCCCGACTCGATGGCGCGCGCGCCCTGGATCACCGCCTCCACCGAGGAGGCGCACAGGCGGTTCACCGTGACGCCCGTGACGCTGGTCGGGAACCCGGCGAGCAGCGCGCCGAAACGGGCGACGTTGCGATTGTCCTCGCCCGCCTGGTTGGCATCGCCGAAGACGACGTCCGCGATCCGCGCGGGATCGATCCCCGTCCGTTCGACGACGGCGCGCATCACCACGGCGGCGAGGTCGTCGGGGCGGACCCCCGAGAGCGTGCCCGCGGCCCTGCCGAACGGCGTGCGAACGGCGTCGTAGACATATGTGGCGGTCATGCGGGGGTCCTTTCGTTCGCGGTCGCGTCCCGGAGCCGCAGCCCGGTCAGCCGTTCGAGCTCCGTCACCGTATTCTCCCCGAAGACCTCGCGCACCGAGAAGCCCTCCGGAGCGACGTCGAAGACGGCGCGGTCCGTGTAGACGCGCGTGACGCAGGCGGCGCCGGTCAGCGGATAGCTGCAGCGCTCGACGAGCTTGGACTCGCCGGTCTTGGTGAGGAGGTCGGTCATCACGTAGACGGATTTCGCGCCGATGGCGAGATCCATCGCTCCGCCGATCGCGGGGATCGCCCCCGGGGCGCCGGTCGACCAGTTCGCCAGGTCGCCGTTCTCGGCCACCTGGAAGGCGCCGAGCACGCACACGTCGAGATGCCCGCCGCGCATCATCGCGAAGGAGTCCGCGTGGTGGAAGTAGGCGGCGCCGAGCTGGGCGGTCACCGGCTGCTTGCCCGCGTTGATGAGATCCGGGTCGATCCTGCCCTCGGCGGGCGCCGAGCCCATCCCGAGCATGCCGTTCTCGGTGTGCAGGATGATCTCCTGGTCGTCGGGCAGATAGTTGGCGACGAGCGTGGGCGCGCCGATGCCGAGGTTCACGTAGGAGCCCTCGGGAATGTCCGCGGCGATCCGCGCCGCGAGATCCTGCCTGCTGATGCGATCGCTCATCGTCGTTCCTCTCGGCTCGCGGGGGAGGCCGCTGTGGCGGCCGAACTCGATTCGTCGAACGCTGCGCGTTCGTTGTGAGTCGAGTTCCCCTCGATGTCCACGCCGCCGACGAACTCGCCCTCGCGCAGCCAGCGGCGCTCGCCGACCGCGACGACGCGATCGACGAAGATGCCCGGCGTGACGACGGTCTCGGGATCGAGCGACCCGAGCGGCACGATCTCGTCGACCTGCACGACCGTGGTGGTGGCCGCCGTCGCCATGATCGGACCGAAGTTGCGCGCCGTCTCCCGGAAGACCAGGTTGCCCCAGCGGTCGGCCCGCAGCGCGCTGATCAGCGCGAAATCCGCGCGGATCGGGTACTCCAGCAGGTAGGTCCTGCCGTCGATCTCGCGGGTCTCCCTACCCTCCGCCAGCTCGGTGCCGACGGCCGTCGGCGAGTAGAAGGCGCCGATTCCGGCGCCGGCGGCCCGGATGCGCTCCGCCAGATTGCCCTGCGGCACGAGCTCGAGCTCGATCGCGCCCTCGCGGTAGAGCCCGTCGAACACCCAGGAGTCGCTCTGCCTGGGGAACGAGCACACGATCTTGCGCACCCGGCGCTTCGCGAGCAGCGCGGCCAGCCCGACGTCGCCGTTGCCCGCGTTGTTGTTCACGATCGTCAGATCGCCCGCGCCCTGCTCGATCAGCGCGTCGATGAGTTCGACGGGCTGCCCCGCGCGCCCGAAGCCTCCGATCATGACGGTCGCCCCGTCGGGGATCCCCGCCACCGCCGCTTCGACGGATGTGACGCTCCTGTCGATCATCGCCGTCCTTTCGCCATCCGCTCGCTCCGCGCCGCAAAAAATTCGCTGTGCGAAACATTATTCGTTAATCGAAATCAAGTGTATCCCGTCTCTTCGCGCCGCACCATCCTCCCCCGCTCGGTCCGATCGGGAACACGGGCGCCCCCGAATCGGTAGAGTGTCCCCGATGATCCCCACCGACCCGCGACCGGCGCGCCCGCCGTGGGTGCTGCTCTTCTGCGCGGTCTGCCTCGTCGCGATCAATCTGCGCATGACGATCACGGGCGTCGGCCCGCTCCTGGATCAGATCGCCGTGGACCAGGGGGTGAGTCCCGCCGCGCTCGGAGCGCTGGGCTCGGTTCCGCTGCTCGCCTGGGCGCTGGTCTCCCCGCTCACCCACGGGCTCAACGCCCGCTTCGGCCTCTCCCGGGCCATGTCGTGGTCGCTCGTCGTCCTCGCCATCGGAACGATCTGGCGCTCCCTTCCCGGAGGACCGGCCCATCTCTGGATCGGCACGGCGCTCATCGGCGTGGGACTCGCGATCACCAACGTGCTCATGCCCGCGGCGATCAAGCGCTTCTTCCCCGAGCGCGTGCCGCTCGTCACGGGCGCCTACACGGCCGTGCTCGGCGCCGCCGGCGCCGCCGCGGCGGGAGCCGTCGTGCCGCTCTCCCAGCTGCCCACCGACGACGGCGCGCTCGGCTGGCGCGCCGCCCTGCTGATGACGGGAGCGTTCCTGCCGCTCGCCCTGGTCGTGTGGATCCTGGCGACGTCCGACCACGGGATTCCTCCCCGGCGGGCGGCACTCGAGCGCGAACGATCCGAGGATCCGCTCGCCCGGCCGGCCACGCCGATTCCCTCGCCGCTGAGGGGGGCCGCCTCCGCCGGCCGACGGATGTGGGGCGATCCGCTGGCCTGGCTGGTGTCGCTCTACATGGGGGCCCAGTCCTCGGTCTTCTACATGCTCTCGACCTGGCTTCCGGCCTACGAGGTCGCCCAGGGCCGCTCCGCGGTGGTGGCGGGCGTGGATCTGATGGTCTTCCAACTCGTCGGGATCGCCGGCTCGCTGCTCATCCCGCTGCTGGGCCGGAGCGGGCTGCGCCGCTGGCTCCCCGCGATCCTGCCCATGGTCGGGATCGTCGCCTGGATCGGCATGCTCCTCGCGCCGGTCGCGATGCCCGCCTGGGTCGTGATCGGCGGGCTCGCCGGCGGCGGCTCGTTCACGATGTCGCTGACCCTCATGGCGGTGCGCGCCCGATCGGAGGAGCACGCGAGCGCGCTCTCCGGGATGGCGCAGACGCTCGGCTACTCGATCGCCGCGCTCGGCCCCATCGCCTTCGGCTGGACCCACGATCTGAGCGGGGGCTGGACGCTCCCATTCGCGCTGCTCTGGGTCGCGGCGTGCGCGCAGCTCATCATCGGCCTCTTCGTGGGCAGACCCCGCTTCGTGCTCGACCGCGGCGTCGACGCCTGAGCCTCCGCTACAGCTCGCCGAGGCCCTCGAGCACCTCGCTCGCCAGCTTGAAGGCGACGTTGGCCGCGGGCACACCGCAGTAGAGGCCGGCCTGCAGGATGACCTCCTTGATCTCATCGACCGTGAGCCCGTTGCGTCGCGCTGCGGCCACGTGCATCGCGAACTCGTCGTGGTGGCCAAGTGCGATCATCGCGGTCAGCACGGCCACGGAGCGCTCGCGGCGGCCGAGCCCGGGACGCGACCAGATGTCGCCCCAGGCCGTGCGGGTGATGTAGTCCTGGAAGTCCGCGGTGAACTCGCTCGTGCTCGCGACCGCGCGCTCCACGTGCGCGTCGCTCAGCACCTCGCGGCGCACGACCATGCCGCGTTCGTGGCGCTCGGCATCGGTCTTCGGTGATCCGCTCCTCGCCGCGTCCGTACCCGGCTGGCCGCTCATCGCCCGATCCCCCCGAAGAACTCGAGCAGCACGTCGGCGGTGGCGCCCGGCCGCTCGGCCGGCGGCTGATGCGCGACGCCGTCGATGCGCGCCTTGCGGGCGAGCTCCGCTCCCCCGCTGTTCACACCGACGACGATCTCGTCCTGCTTCGCCTCCGGCGCCACGGTGTCGTGCTCGCCCCACGCGGCGAGCACCGGGATCCCGATCTCGGCGAGCCGCGAGCGCACATCGTACCCGCCGAGCGCCTCGGCGCAGCGGGCGTACCCCTCGGCACTCGTCTCCTGCAGCACGCGGAGGATCCTCCCGGTCAGCACCGGCTCGGCCGCGATCGAGTCGGGCGCGAACCAGACCTCGGCGGACTGCCGCACGAGGCTCGCCGTCGACTGGCTGCGCACGAGTTCGGCTCGCGCCTCCCAGTGCTCTCGGCCCCCCAGCTCGGCGCCCGAGGCGACGCTCGCCACCGCGGCGAACAGCTCGCCGTGGCGCAGGGCCAGCTCGAGGGCGAGCGCCCCGCCGATCGAGACGCCGGCGTAGAACGCGGGGCCGTCGGAGATGCTCCGGACGCCCTCGGCGACCGCGTCCGACAGCTCCTCCATGGAGAACGGCGCCGCAGGGACCGGGGCCGCACCGTGACCCGGCAGCGCGAGCAGCGAGACGCGGTACTCGCGCGCGAGGAGCGGCGCGGCGTTCTCCCAGATCAGCGGGCCCGTGCCGAGGGAGTGCCCGAGCACGAGCAGCGGACGGCGCGGAGGCCCCGAGGGCTCGGTGAGTGCGATGGCTGGTCTCGTCATTGCGTGTCCTCCGGGATCGGGCTTCTCGTCAGGTCGTCCACCAGTTCACCGGCGAGACCGGCGTAGTTCGCGGGATCCAGCAGCTCGTCGATCTCGGCGCGCCCGAATCCTGCCTCCGCGAGCCGCGGCTCGGCGTCGAGGAGCTCGCCGAGATCCCCGCCCGCGCCGGCCTCGGCGACGATCCGCCGCACTCGCTCCGCTCCGATCACCGGGCCGAGCACGAGCGCGAGGCGCTCGGCGACGATGAGCCCGCCGGTGAGCCCGAGGTTGCGCGCCACCGCACCGGTGTCGACGGTGAGCCCCGCGACCAGCCGCTCCGCGTTGCCCGCGGCGCCGAGCGCGAGGCGCAGCAGCTCGCGCAGCGTCGGCCATTCCGCGTGCCAGGCGCCGTCGGGGCGCTCGTCGACGGCGAGCGCCGCGGCCGTGTGCAGCGTCGCGCCGAGCTGCGGGGCGCGCAGGGCGGCGGAGCGGATCAGCACCGATCCCACCGGGTTGCGCTTCTGCGGCATCGCGGAGGATCCGCCCCCGGTCCCCTCGGCGAGCTCCCCGATCTCGGTGCGGCCGAGGGCGGCCACGTCCGCGGCGACGACCCCGAGCGCGTCGAGCACCTGCACGAGGGCGTCCCCCAGCTCGGTGACCGGCCAGCGCACCGTGTGCCAGGGCGCGGCCGGCACGGCGAGGCCCAACTGCTCGGCGAAGGCGGCGGGCAGCTCGGCGGCGGCCCGCGATCCCCCGATCTGCACGAAGGAGGCGAGGGTGCCGCCGGCGCCGCCGAGCTGCGCCGGCAACTCCCACAGCGAGTCGTCCAGGCGGGCGGCCGCCCGCTCCAGTCCCCGCGCCCAGTTGGCGGCGCGCAGGCCGACCGTGGTCGGCACGGCGTGCTGGGTCAGGGTGCGCGCGGCGGCGACCCGGTCGCGGTGGGCGGCCGCGAAGCGGAGGAGCGCTTCGTCGGTCTTGACCAGGCTCCCGAGCACCGACAGTCCCGACCGGCGCGCCGTCAGCATCAGCGCGGAGTCCAGGATGTCCTGGCTGGTGGCTCCGCGGTGCAGCCAGGGCCGGGCGTGCTCGGGCACGCGGGCCCGCAGCATCCCGACCAGCGGGATCACCGGGTTGCCGCCCGCGGCCGAAGCCGCGGCCAGGCGGCGCGCGTCGGCGGCGCCGAGCACGTCCGATGCGGCGGGGTCGTCGTCCTGCCAGCCGAGGGCCTCCGAGATCGCATCCGCCGCCTCCCGGGGCGCCACGCCCACCTCGGCCCAGGCGCGGGCCAGGGCCACCTCAGCGGCGACCAGGGCGCGCAGGAATCCGGCGTCGCCCAGGTCGCTCGTCTCCGGATCCGAGGCCCCGTCGAAACCCACCGTGACCGGGGACAGCAATCCGATGTCGAACCCGGCGACGTCGAACCCGCCGGCATCGTCGCTCGGCGCCCCCGAGGGCGATGCGCCGGGCAGGGCCGCGGCGGCGGGCGGCGGATCAATAGGCAAGGAACACGGTCTCCTTCCCGCCCTGCAGGTGGAAGTCGTGGGTCAGATACCCCTCGGGCGTGCGCTTGGCAATGAGCGTAGCGCGCTCCTCCGGCGAGAGCGACGAGAGCAGCGGGTCGGCCGCCAGCTTCTCCTCGGGCTCCGGGAGGTAGATCCGGGTGTGCAGCTTGTTCGGGAGGCCCCGCGCGAAGACGACGGCCACGAAGAACGGCGCCTCCCCGTTCACGGCGCCGGGATCGCGGGTCCAGAACTCGTAGTGGCCCTCGTCGGTCGTGAAGGCCCGCCCGAAGCCGGTGAAGCTGTGGTCGTCGCGCCAGCGGGCGCCCCGCGCCCTCGGGATGCCGCCGTCGCTGTCGGCCTGCCAGACCTCGACCATCGCATCGGGGATCGGCTCGCCGGCCCCGTCGTACACGCCTCCGCCGAGGACGATCGCGCCCGGCGAGTGCGGGAACACGATCTCGTGCTTCCTGTCGTAGTCGGTGCCGAAGGCGAAGAAGGGGCCGACGGTCTGCCCGGGGGTGGGCTCGTGCGTCTTGGGCGGGACGCCGTCGGGGCCGAGATCCTGGACGCGCTTCATCAGTGCTCCTCCTCGTCGAACCAGCTCGCGTTCTCGAACCAGGTGGCGTCGGGGCCGTCGACGACGATGTCGAAGCGGTAGCCCATCGAGAACTCGGGCACGGTCTGGTCGTGATCGTAGACGCCCACCAGCCGGTCGCGGTCCCGCTGGTCGCGGATGGTGTTGTAGATCGGATCGAGCGGGAAGAGCGGGTCGCCGGGGAAGTACATCTGCGTGACGATCCGCTGCGTGAAGGAGCGCCCGAAGACGGAGAAGTGGATGTGGGCGGGCCGCCACGCGTTGACGTGGTTCTTCCAGGGGTAGGGGCCGGGCTTGATCGTGGTGAACGTGTACTCGCCGTTCGCGTTCGTGATCGTGCGGCCGGCGCCGAAGAAGTTGGGGTCGATCGGGGCGGGGTGCTGATCCCGTTTGTGGATGTAGCGGCCGCCGGCGTTGGCCTGCCAGATCTCGACGAGCTGGTTCGCCAGTGGGCGCCCCCAGGAGTCGAGCAGTCGCCCCGTCACGGTGATGCGCTCGCCCTGCGGTTCGCCGGGCCCCGGGTTCAGCGTCAGGTCGGACTCGATGGCTTTCACGTCTCGCTGCCCGAAGGCCGGCGACCACAGCTCGATGGTCTCGGGATCGGTGTGCTTGGGATCCTTGGTCGGCGAGCGCAGGACGCTGGAGCGGTAGGGCGGGAAGTTCAGGATCGTCTGAGGGAATCTCTCGCCGGCCGCTTCGCGCCGGTCGTACTCGGCGTGCAGCTCAGCGGTCTCGGCGTCGATCTGCGCCTGCGAGGCCTGGTCGGGCGCGGCGAGCAGCGACTCGGGCGCTGCCGCGGTCTTCTCCTCCGCCGGCTGCTGGTCGTCCGCGCGCGGCGCGGCGGGCTTGGGTCCGGAGTCTCTCGCGCCGGCGTCTCTCACGTCGATGGCCATGGTGCTCTCCTTCGAGATCGGGGCTGCCTCCCAGGGTGGCAGCGGATCGGCCTGGGGGCAGATCCGACTCTCACTCAGTGGGATCGCCGCCGAGGAGGATGCGCTGCCGACGGAAGCCTGCACCGACGCCGCCCTCCACCGGCCGAGCGTGCGCTCGGAGCCGGGGCCTTCGGAGGCGCCGCGCCCCAGGCCTCGCCTAGGCCTGCCGGATGGCCGCGTGGATCTCGCGCGCCGACTGGACGACGAGGGCGCTGAGACGCCGCTCGTCGGCGCGGTTCAGATGCACCACGAGGCCGATCGCCGCGGGAGGCAGCCCGTCGACCTGGGGCAGCGCCACGGCGACGGAGACGTTCCCGAGCGTCATCTCCTCCCGCGTGCTCGCGTAGCCGCGTGCTCGCGTCCGCTCGAGTTCCGCCCGCAGCTCCGCTTCGCCCGTGATCGTGTGCGCGGTCTCCCGCTCCCGCGGCACCCTCAGATACCGCTCGAGCCAGATCTCGTCGCGCGTGGCGAGCAGCGCCCGCCCCACCCCGGTGGCGTGGAGCGGGCCGCGCCCCCCGGCTCGGCTGATGGTGGGGATCGACAGGCGGCCCGTGATCCTTCCGACGTAGAGCACCGTGGCCCGCTCCGGCTCGGCTCCGTCGAGCACCGCGAGATGCACGTTCTCACCGGTGGCCTCGTAGAGGCGCACCAGATGGGGGATCGCGCGCTCGCGCAGGCGCAGCGACATCGGGGAGAGCTCGCCCAGCTCCCAGAGACGCGGCCCCACCGCGTAGCGATGATCCGGAACCCTGACCATGAGCCCGTGCCGGAGCAGCGCACCGATCAGTCGGTGCATCGTCGAGGCGGGGAGGCCGGTGCGCTCGGAGAGCTCCGCAGCGGTCAGGGCGGGCTCGTCCTCGGTGAAGCAGCCGAGAACGCCCAGGGCCCGGTCGAGGATCCCCTGGGGACTCGACCCATCGGCACTCCCCATCTCGCCTCCTCGCTCATCCGCTCCACCGAGCGTACCCGCTCTCCCTCTGCCGCACGGGGTCGCGGAGACGGGCCGGGGCGGGGTTCGAGCCCCCGTTCGCGATCCGTCGCGTCTCCGCGCGAGGGTGATCGTGGCATGCTGGGGGCATGGCGAACTCCGCGAGCGGCGAGGGCGTGGCCGAGCGCATCGTGCGGGTGCTCGAGACCTTCGGGGTCGACCGCACGGTGCAGACCGCGAGCGAGATCGGCCGCCGGGCCGGGCTGCCGAGCTCGACCGCGCACCGGCTCGTCGACGAACTCGTGCGCGCCGGGATCCTCGAGCGGGATGACGAGCGCCGCTTGCGCCTCGGCCTGCGCCTCTGGGAGCTGGCGCAGCGCGGCTCGACGGCGCTGCGACTGCGCCAGGCGGCGCTGCCGCACATGGAGCGCGTGCAGGCGGAGCTCCGGGAGCACACCCAGCTCGCGGTGCTCGAGCGCGAGGAGGCGCTGTTCCTCGAGCGGCTCTCGCATCCCGAGGCGGTGTCGAACATCACCCGGGTGGCCGGACGTCTGCCCCTGCACGCCTCCTCGTCCGGGCTGGTGCTGCTCGCGCACGCCGATCCGGCGCTGCGCGAGCGCGTGCTCGGCTCGCCGCTGCGCGCCGTCGGCCCCGGCACGGTCACCGACGCCCGGGCCCTGCGCCGCCTGCTCGGCGAGATCCGGCGCACCGGGTTCGCCGCCGCCCCGGGTTCGATCGAGGCGGTGTCCACGGGCGTCGCCGTGCCGCTCCGGGATCGCGGCTCGGTGATCGCCGCCCTGTCGGCGGTGCTGCCGCGGGACGCCCCGATCGCGCCCGCGCTGCGGGCGCTGCGCGAGGCGGCGGCGGGGATCGAGGCGGGGCTGCGCGCCGCCCGCGAAGATTGATTCCCGTTCAACGGGAATTGGCGCGCACTGCGCACGGAGGCCCCGCACACTGGTGGGAACGCGACGGAGCCGCACCGCCCGGAGGACGGGACGGAGCGCACGAACCGGCGAAGGAGCCCCTCATGACCATCGAGCAGACCCGCGTCGCCATCGTCGGCGCCGGCCCCGCCGGCCTCGTCCTCTCCCACCTGCTCGAACAGGCCGGGATCGAGAGCATCGTGCTCGACCGGCGCAGCCGCGAGGAGATCGAGGGCACGATCCGCGCGGGCATCCTCGAGCAGGGCGCTGTGGACCTGCTCGCGACGATCGGCGACACCAGCCGGGTGCACACGTCGGGAGACCGGCACGACGGCATCGAACTGCACTTCGGCGCCGCGGACGAGGCGTTCGAGCGGCATCGCATCGACTTTCCCGCGCTCACCGGGCGCAGTGTCTGGCTCTATCCGCAGCACGAGGCGCTGATCGACCTGATCGCGGCGCGGCTCGCGGCGGGGCAGGATCTCCGCTTCGGCACGACGGTCGAGCGGGTCTGGGGCGTCGACTCGGATCGCCCGCGCATCGCGGGCACCACCGCGGAGGGCGCGCCCTTCGAGATCGAGGCCGAGTTCGTGGTCGGCGCGGACGGGTCGCGCAGCGCCATCCGTCCGGCGGTCACCGGGGGCTCGCACGCGGGCGGCTACTTCCGCGAGTACCCCTTCGCCTGGTTCGGGATCCTCTGCGAGGCCCCGCGGAGCTCGGCCGAGCTCATCTACAGCAACTCCCCCGACGGCTTCGCGCTGATCAGCCAGCGCAGCGAGACCGTGCAGCGGATGTACTTCCAGTGCGACCCCGAGGCCGATCCGGAGGCCCTGAGCGAGGCCGAGATCTGGGACACGCTGCAGGCCCGCACCCCCGGCACCGAGCTGCGCGAGGGGCGGATCTTCCAGCGCGACGTGCTGCGCTTCCGCAGCTTCGTGTCGCACGAGCTGCGCCGCGGCCGCGCGGCGCTGGTGGGAGACGCGGCGCACACCGTGCCGCCCACCGGCGCGAAGGGCATGAACCTCGCGATCGGCGACGTGCTCCTGCTCGGCGTGGCTCTGAAGGAGTTGCTGCTGCACGGGAGCGAGCGCGGGCTCGATGCCTATCCCGAGGCCGCCTCGCAGCGGATCTGGAAGGCGCAGCACTTCTCGTGGTGGATGACCAGCATGCTGCACCTCGCCCCCGGCACGAGCGACTTCGACCGCCTCCGCCAGCTCGGGGAGCTCCGCACCGTGGTCGAGAGCGAGGCCGGGCGGACCTATCTCGCCGAGGCGTACACCGGCTGGCCGTACCGGACCACCCTCTCGGACGTGTCTCGCAACGACGAAGATTCACGAGACATGTCCTAGGCGCCCTCCGGCCCCCGCGCCTCGCGGCGGCGGACTACAGCGCCCGCAGCACCACCGCGCTGCCCTGCCCGCCTCCGCCGCAGATGCCCACGGCGCCGAGCGCGCCCGAGCCGGCCGCCGCGAGCCGCCTGGCGAGCGTCCCGACGATGCGCGCGCCCGAGGCGCCGATCGGGTGGCCGAGCGCGATCGCACCGCCGTGGGCGTTCACGATGCCGGGATCGAGGCCGAGTTCGCGGGTCGACTGCACGCCCACGGCGGCGAAGGCCTCGTTGATCTCCGCAGCCGCGAGCTCACCGGCTGCGGCGCCGGCCTTCGCAAGCGCCGCCGAGATGGCGCGCGCCGGCTGGGAGTGGAGCTGCGCGTCGGGGCCCGCCACGAAGGCGGTCGCCTCGATCCGGGCGAGGGGGGTCAGGCCGAGGCGCTCCGCCGCGGCCTCGCTCACGATCACCAGCGCCGCCGCGCCGTCGGTGATCTGCGAGGCGTTGCCCGCGGTGATGGTGCCCTCCCTCGCGAAGGCGGGGCGCAGACCGCCCAGGGTCTCCGCCGTGGTCTCGGGGCGGATCCCGTCGTCCGCCGAGACGACGGCGTCGCCGCGGCGGGAGGTCACGGTGAAGGGCTCGATCTCGCCCGCGAGGAACTCCGCCGCGGCCGCCGCGCGGCGGTGCGAGTCTGCGGCGAACGCATCCTGCTCCTCGCGGGTCAGCGCCAGCGGCGCGTTCCCCTGCTCGGTGAGCGCGCCCATCGCGACCTGGTCGAAGGCGTCCGTGAGCCCGTCGTGGTCCGCCGTGTCGATCAGCTGCGCCGTGCCGTACTTGTGCCCGGCGCGGAGGGGGATCACATGCGGCGCGAGCGACATCGACTCCTGCCCGACCGCCAGGACCACCTCGGCCTCCCCCGAGGCGATCAGCCGGGCCGCCTGCGACACGGCCTCGGTGCCCGAGAGGCAGACGGCGTTGAGCGTGATCGCGGGCACGTTCATCGAGACGCCCGCCGCCACCGCCGTCTGGCGGGCGGGGTTCTGGCCGGCGCCGGCCTGGAGCACCTGACCGGCGACGACCGCCTGGACCGCCTCGGCCGGCACACCGGCCCGTGCGAGCGCCGCCCGCGCGGCGTGCGCGCCGAGCGCGGTCGCCGGCTGCGCGGCGAGCTGCCCGGTGAAGCGGGTGAACGGGGTGCGGGCGTATCCCGCGATCAGTGCGGCCATCAGTCGGTCTCCTCTGCAGCGTCACGTGGAATGTCGACGGTGAATGCGGCGCCGGTCAGCGCGCGGATCTCCTCTATGCTCTCACCCGGGGCGACGCGGCGCAGCACCAGGCCGTGCCCGGTCACGTCGAATACGGCGCGGTCGGTGACGATGCGGTCGACCACGCCGGCGCCCGTGAGCGGCAACGAGCACGTCTCCACGATCTTCGGGCTGCCGTCCTTGGCCACGTGGTCGGTGAGCACGATCACCCGGGGCGTGCCCGCCACCAGATCCATCGCGCCGCCCATGCCCTTCACCAGCTTGCCGGGGATCGTCCAGTTGGCGAGGTCGCCGTTGCCGGCCACCTCCATCGCACCCAGGATCGCCGTCTGCACGTGCCCGCCTCGGATCATGCCGAACGAGGTGGCCGAGTCGAAGATCGAGGCGCCCGGCAGCAGGGTGACGGTCTGCTTGCCCGCGTTGATGAGATCGGCGTCCTCCTCGCCCTCGTAGGGGAACGGTCCCATGCCCAGGATCCCGTTCTCGCTCTGCAGCTTCACGGTCACCCCGTCGGGCAGCTGGTTCGCCACGAGGGTGGGGATCCCGATCCCGAGATTCACGTACTGGCCGTCCTCGAGCTCGGCCGCGGCGATCGCCGCCATCTCGTCACGCGTCCACATGGTTCGGCCCCCTGCTCCCGCTCTCCGCGCTCGGCTTCGATCGCACGGTGATTTGCTCGATGTCCTTCGCCGGATCCTCGACGCGCACGATGCGCTGCACGAAGACGCCGGGCGTGTCGATCCGCTCGGGATCGAGGTACTCGTCGCTCAGCTCCTCGACCTCGGCGACCGTGATCCTGCCCGACATGGCGGCGAGCGGATTGAAGTTGCGCGCCGTCAGCCGATAGCGCAGATTGCCCTCGCGGTCGCCGACGCGGGCGCGGACCAGCGCGAGATCGGCGACGATCCCGCGCTCCAGGATCGCGCGGCGCCCGTCGAACTCGGCCTCGGGCTTGCCCTCCGCGACCGGGGTCCCCACACCGGTCGGCGTGTAGAAGGCCGGGATGCCGGCGCCACCGGCCCGCAGCCGCTCGGCCAGCGTGCCCTGCGGCACGAACTCCACGTCGAGCACGCCGCTCAGGTACTGCTCGGCGAACAGCCGGTTCTCGCCCACATAGGACGCGAGCACCTTGCGCACCTGCCGGTTCTCGAGCAGGAGGCCGAGTCCTTTGCCGTCGACGCCCATGTTGTTCGAGACGATGGTGAGGTCCTTCGCCCCGGTGTCGCGCAGCGCGCGGATCAGATTGCGCGGGATGCCGCTCAGCCCGAAGCCGCCGACGGCGACGGTCATGCCGTCCCGGACGATGTCCTCGAGCGCCGCTCCGGCGCCGTCTCTCAGCTTGGATGCCACCTTGCCTCCGTTCATGATGCGGTCGCCGGGCTCGGCGGTGCCACGAGGCTACAAGGCTTGTGCCCCGCCTTCAAGATCGCGCGGGGAAACGGTCGCATCATGATCGGACCTTCTGCTAGTGTCCACCATGTGAACATCTTGAGCGATGCGGAGCCGCACCCCGGCGCCCAGGTGGTGGCGCGGATCGCCGCACTGCTGCGCGCGCTGAGCACCACCATGCCGGAGGGCGCGGGGACCACGGAGCTGGCCCGCGCAGCGGAGCTCTCCCGCCCCACGGCGCATCGCCTGCTCAGCTCTCTGGCCGCGCAGGGATTCGTCGACCGCGATCAGCGCTCCGGCCGCTGGCTGCTCGGGCCCGAGCTCTACCTGATCGGCTCCGTGGCGGCCGAGCGCTACGACATCACCGGCCTCGCCCAGGAGCACGTGATGGCGCTGGCCGAGGCCACCGGAGAGAGCGCCTTCCTGTCGGCGCGACGCGGGGGCGAGACCATCTGCCTGCTGCGGCACGACGGCAGCTTCCCCATCCGCTCCTTCGTGCTCTACGAGGGCAAGCGCTTCCCGCTCGGCGTGGCCTCGGCGGGGATCGCGATCCTCGCGTTCCTGCCCGACGACGCGATCGAGCGCATCCTCGCGCAGGCGGCCCTGGAAGAGGTGCACGGCGCCGCGCACTCGGCAGCGGCGCTGCGGGCGCGGATCGCGGAGACCCGCCGCCTGGGCTACGCGGTGAACCCGGGGCTCGTGGTCGAGGGGAGCTGGGGCATGGGGGCGGCCGTCTTCGACGCGTCGGGGCAGCCGGCGTGGGCGCTGAGCCTCACGGGAATCGAGAGCCGCTTCTCGGCGGACCGTCGGCCCGAGCTCGGCCGCCTGCTCCTCGATCACGCGCACCGGCTCACCCGGCGCCTCGCCGCGCGCTGACCGCATCCTCATGCGCTGGGGGATCACCGGCCGCGAACGGGACGCTCTTCGGCGAGTGGGACCGTGCTCGGCGTCGCGCGCCGGTCGCACTCGCCGATCGGCGTCCCGCTCGGCGAAGGATCCTCTCCGTCGCGGCGGGAGCGGCGGCCGAGCGGCGGGGCCCCGTCCGCGATCGAGCGGGCGAGATGCGCGAGTTCGTGACGCACCATCCAGGCGGCGGGCGCCCAGACCTCCGGGCGGTCGGGGTGGCGCTGCCGGGCGATCTCCTCGGCGTCGGGCGAGCCCCCCGCCTCCAGGCGAGCCGCCAGTTCGCTCAGACGCGCTCGGCGGTGCTCCAGTGCGCCCCGCGCATGCTCGGCCACATCCATGATCTCCGGGCCGTGCCCGGGCAGGCCCCGCACGCCTATGCGGCCGGCGAGGCGTTCGAGCGAATCGAGGTACTGCGTCAGCGAACCGTCGATCCGCGAGATGCTGCTCGCGGATCGACCGCCCAGCAGCGTGTCCCCCGTGAAGAGCAGCGGCCCGCCCGGAGCGTTCTCGTAGAGGAAGCAGGCCGAGTCCTCGGTGTGCCCCGGCGTGAGCAGGACGCGCAGGCGGGCGCCGCCGATCACGAGCACCTCGTCGTCGCGCAGCGGGCCGGCACCGTCGCGCAGCGGGCCGGCACCGTCGCGCAGCGGATCAGCACCGTCGCGCAGCGGATTCCGGGCGAACTGCGGCGAGACGGCGTGCACGGGGGCGTCCGCGGCCAGCACCTCGAGCGCCTCGCTGTGGTCGGCGTGCCGGTGGGTGAGGAGCACCGCGGCGACCGGGCCGCGGCGCTCCAGGGCGGCGACATGGACCGGATCCGCGGGACCGGGATCGATGACGACCGCGCCGCCGGGAGCGGGCAGCACCCAGGTGTTGGTCCCCTCCAGGGTCATGACCCCGGGGTTGGGCGCGCGGACGAGAACCGGCTCGGGCCCGCTCAGCACGGCGCGGTTCCGCCGCGGCTCATACTCGCGCGTCGGCCAGATCGAGCGCGATGTCGATGATCATGTCCTCCTGTCCGCCGATCAGGCGCCGGCGCCCGACCTCGACCAGGATGTCGCGCGCGTCAAGCCCGTAGGTCTCCGCCGCGCGCTCGGCGTGCCGCAGGAAACTGGAGTAGGCCCCCGCGAAACCGACCGAGAGCGTCTCTCGATCCACCTGCACGGGGCGGTCGTGCAGCGGTCGCACGAGATCGTCGGCGGCGTCCTGCAGCGCGAACAGGTCGGCTCGCACGTCCCAGCCCTGCAACTGCGCCACCGCCACGAACGGCTCGATCGGGGTGTTGCCGGCGCCCGCGCCGTGCCCCGCGAGCGAGGCGTCGACGCGGTACGCCCCCTCCTCGACCGCGACGATCGAGTTCGCCACCGCGAGGGAGAGGTTCTGGTGCGCGTGGATGCCGATCTCGGTGCCCTCGTCGAGCACGTCGCGGTAGGCGCGGATGCGCTCGCGCACGCCGTCCATGGTGAGGCGCCCGGCGGAATCGGTCACGTAGACGCAGTGGGCGCCGTACGACTCCATGAGCTTCGCCTGCTGCGCGAGCGAGGCGGGATCGTTCAGATGCGCCATCATCAGGAAGCCGGAGACGTCCATGCCGAGTTCGCGGGCGGCGGCGATCTGCTGCGCCGACACGTCGCCCTCGGTGCTGTGCGTGGCGATCCGCACCGAGCGCACGCCGAGCTCGTAGGCCCGCTTCAGCTCTTCGATGGTGCCGATCCCGGGCAGCAGCAGCGTGGTGAGCCGCGCGCGCTGCACCACCGACGCCGCGGCCTCGATCCACTCCCAGTCCGTGTGGGAGCCGGGGCCGTAGGTGAGCGACGATCCCGCGAGGCCGTCGCCGTGGGTCACCTCGATCGCATCCACGCCGGCCTCGTCGAGAGCGCGCGCGATCTCGGCGACCTTCGCGGGTTCGATGCGGTGGCGGATGGCGTGCATCCCGTCGCGCAGGGTGACGTCCTGCAGGAAGACCCGGTGCGTCATGCGTGGACCTCTTTCCTCTCTCGCGCGCTCAGCACGAGGCGCTCGGCCGCGCGCAGGGCGGCGCTGGTCATGATGTCGAGATTGCCGGCGTAGCTCGGCAGGTACATGGCGGCGCCCTCGACCTCGAGGAACACGGTGACGTGGGTGTAGCCCTCGCCCTGCCGGCGGTCGGCGGGCACCAGGCCGTCGAACTCGGCGTCCACGTCGCGGAACTGCACCTGCTGCTTGAGCCGGTACCCGGGCACGTAGCGCTGCACCTCGGCGATCCGGGCCTCCACGGCCGCGACGATCGCGGCCCGGGCGTCGTCGTCCTGCCGGGAGACGAGCACCTGCACCGTGTCGCGCATGATCATCGGCGGATCGGCGGGGTTCAGGATGATGATGGCCTTGCCGCGGGCGGCGCCGCCGACCTGTTCGAGCCCGGCGGCGGTGGTCTCGGTGAACTCGTCGATGTTGGCTCGGGTGCCCGGGCCGGCCGACTTCGAGGAGATCGAGGCCACGATCTCCGCGTAGTGCACCGGGGTGACGGCGCCGATCGCGGCCACGATGGGAATCGTCGCCTGCCCGCCGCAGGTGACCATGTTGATGTTGTCGGCGTCGAGGTGCTCCCCGAGGTTCACCGCCGGCACCACGTAGGGTCCGATGGCGGCGGGGGTGAGGTCGACCAGCTGCTTGCCGTGGGGCGCGAGCTTCGCCGCGTTGTGCCGGTGGGCGCCCGCGCTCGTCGCGTCGAACACCACCCCGATCTCGTCGAACTGCGGGCTCGCGATGAGGCCGTCCACTCCCTCGTGGGTCGTCTCGAACCCGAGTCGACCGGCGCGGGCGAGGCCGTCCGAGGCCGGGTCGATGCCGACCATCACGCCCATCTCGAGCACCTCCGAGAGCCGATGCACCTTGAACATCAGATCCGAGCCGATGTTCCCGGAGCCGATGATGGCTACCTTGGTCTTCTTCGTCACGCTTGCTCCTTCAGGGGGATGTCTTCGAGGATGGCGGGCTGGTCGAGCACCCACTGCGGTTCGGTCACCAGCAGCGAGACGCCGCCCTCCTGGGTCTCGACGTCGATGACGTAGCGGTAGCCCGCCTCCTCCGCCCAGCCGATGGCTTCGAGGTCGAGCTCGGGCACCGGCAGCACGACCCTGCGGCACCGCGGGTCGGATCGCAGCAGGGCCGCCGTGTAGTCGGCGACCGCCGCGGGCTCGGGCCGGCCGATGTAGCCGAGCTCGATATCGTGCGTGCCCGAGGGGTAGGCGTCGCGCAGGTCTCCCGCGCGAGCGCGCCGGTGCCCGACCGACGCTCGCGCGCCGCCGATGCCCGGGAGCTCCTCGATGCCGACGAAACCGGCGGTGAGCCCGTCGGAATGCGTTCGCGTGCTCATAGATCGTCACCTCCTGCTGCCGTGGCGAAACCGCGCACGCCGATGCCCCCATCGGCGTTCACGATCGCACCGGTAATCACCCCGGCGTTGCTACGCGAGGCGAGAAGCACATAGGGGCCGGTCGAGTCGGCCGGATCGACGCTGGCGTCGTGCAGCGGAAGCCACATGTTGGTCCGGGCGTCGTCGCCGCGGGCCTCCCGCTTCCGGAAGCCCGCCTCGATCGAGCGCTCCTGCATGCCAGCCGATGACGGGCCGCGGAGGTCGGTGCGCAGGCCGCCGATGGCGACGCCGTTCACGCGCACCTTGGGCGCGAGCTCGTACGCCAGCTGGGTCACGAGTCCGCGCGCGGCGTGCTTCGCGGCGGTGTAGACGGGCCCGCCGCCCGCCGGGTAGAACGCGGCGTTCGAGAGCGTCATCACGATGCTGCCGCGGGTCTTCACGAGTTCCGGCCAGGCCGCCGAGCAGGCGAGCAGATAGCCCTTCACGTTGATGTCGAAGAGCTCGTCGTAGATGCCAGCGATCTCCTCGGGCGTGGTCTTCGTCAGCGAGCGGTTGAAATCCCAGATCCCCGCGTTCGGCACGAGGACGTCGAGCCGGCCGAAACGCCGCACGGTCTCCGACACCGCCCGCCGCATGTCGTCGGCGGAGCGCACGTCGCCCGCGATGGGCAGGATCCGGTCGGCGCGGTCGCCCGCGGCCTCGACGGTGCGCTGCAACCGGTCGAGCGTCCGCCCGACCACGGCCACCCCGGCGGCTCCCTCCTCGAGGAAGCGCAGGGCGACCGCCTGGCCGATCCCGGACCCTCCCCCCGTGATCAGCGCGACGTCGCCCTCGAGCCAGCCGCTCACGAGCCGGCGCCCCCGCCGCTCGCGCCGGTGCCGGGGAGGTCGCCGAGGAAGTCGCCCACGAGCCGCTCGAAGTCCGCCTTGCGCTCCACCTGCACCCAGTGGCCGCAGCCGCCGAACACGTGCAGCTGCACGCGGCGGATGTGCTTCAGCATCAGCGCCGAGCCGTCGAGCGTGATGGTGCGATCGTCGCGCCCCCACAGCAGCAGCGTGTCGGCGGTGATCCTGCCGAGATCCTTCCACAGCGGATCCATGCCCCCGCGCTTCGCGAAGGCCGTGTTGTAGCGGTGGTAGAACTCGATGTGTCCGGGATCGAGCGAGCCCTCGTAGCGCGCCTGCACCTCCTCGTCGGAGAACTGCCGCGGATCGGCCACCATCACCCGGATGAAGTTCTTCATCTTCTTCACGGTGGGGCCCTCGCCGTTGTAGTAGCGGAACATCTCCTTCTGCCCCTCGGTGGGCAGCGGCGTGGAGACCGGCAGCCAGCCGCCCCCGGGCGCCATGAGCACCAGCTTGGTCACGCGCTCGGGCTGCGCGATGGCGAGCCCGAGCGCCGCGGCGCCCCCGAGGGAGTTGCCGAGCAGGGAGTACTCCCCCACGCCGAGCGCGTCGAGCGTCTGCGTGAGGGCGTCGACGGTGATCTCGGTGATCGAGCGCTCGTCGAGATCGGCCTCGGTGGGCCGGTAGCTGCCGCCGAAGCCGGGCTGATCCGGGAGGATGACCCGGAAGCCGGCGAAGGCGGGCAGGTTCGCGCGGTAGTTGGCGAGCGCGTTCGCCCCGGGGCCTCCGCCGTGGAGCAGGACGAGGGGCGGCCCGTCCCCCGTCTCGCTGACGTGGATCGGTCCGAGCGTGGTCTCGATGGTGCGGCTGGAGAGTGCGAGTGACATGGTGACCTCAGTTTCTAGAAGAAGGTGCTGATGTTCTTCATCAGCAGCACGTTCTGCTCGAAGAGCAGGGTTCTCTTGACCACTTCGAAGCCGTGCACCCCGCCGCGGCGGATCACGTCGTTGCGGCCACCGGCGTAGATGTCGACCTCGGTCTGCAGACGGTTCCGGTAGACGAGGAAGGCGCTGCGCACCTGCAGCAGGCCGTCCTCGCGCTCGCGCGCCGAGACGTTGGTGACGAGGTGGCGGGTGCGGCTGGGCGGATCCTCGGCCCAGGCCATCCCCGAGTCGAAGCGGCGGATGCGCCAGGCCAGCGACTCCTTGGTCTCGTCGTAGAAGGCGGCCTCGCCCGGCGCGGAGATCGACAGCGCCTGCTGACGCCGCAGTCGGTTGGTGCGCGTGGGTGCCCAGTAGTGCAGATCGTCGGCCAGCATCTCGAGCCAGTCGGCGAAGCGCCCGTCGTCGAGGAACTCCGCCTCGAGGAAGTAGAACTGGTTCAGCTCGAAGTGGGTCTGCGCATCCGAGAGCCGCAGGCCGTCGATCTCGTCCTCGAGGATGCTCGTCGAGGTCGAGGTGGCGCCGTTGAGCGTGTAGGGGTTCAGAAAGTCGTCTGCCATGATGCGTCCCTGAGGTGTCGGAGGTGGTCGTTCAGCGCTTCGCCTTGAGCAGCGAACGGAGTGAGATGGCCGGGTCGGCGAGATCTGCGGCGGAGACGGGGATCCGCTGGTCGATGAGGCGGCGGGCCGCGCGTACCAGGTTGGTGTCGTCGATCGCGGCCGCGCCCTGCAGCACGCCGTCTTCGACGAGGAGGACCGCGGGGTGCGCCCCGCCCTCGCGCACGACCACCTCGCCGGGGCCGCTCAGCCGGCCCACGGCCTCGAGATGGCAGCCGTGGCGGTCGGACCAGAACCAGCCGGCCCCGCGCGCGGGGATCTCGAGCCCGAGCATGCCCCGCGCGGCGTCCTGGCCGCCGAGCTGCGCGGCCTCCCAGTGCTCGGCCCGGGGCAGGGGCCTCCCGTCCTCTCCGCGGAACTGCGCGACATCGCCGGCGGCGTACACGCGCTCCGCGGAGGTGCGGTGGCTGCGGTCGACGAGGACGCCGTCCGCCACCTCCAGACCTGCGGCGAGCGCCAGCTCCGCATTGGGCGCGAAGCCGACGCTCACGACGATGCGATCCGCTGCGACGGCCGAGCCGTCCGCGAGTCTCACCGCGAGCGCGCCGTCCGCCTGCGCGAACTCGACGGTGTCGCCCACCACGACGCGGATGCCCTGTTCGCCGTGCTGGGCGTGCAGGTGGGTGGCGAGCAGCTCTCCGATCGCGTGCTCCAGCGGAGGCTCCCGCCGCACCACGAGGGTGACCTCGGCTCCGGCTCTCGAGAGCGCCGAGGCGAGCTCGGCTCCGATGAGCCCGCCGCCGATGACGGCGACGCGCGCGCCCGGCGAGACGGCCCGGCGGAGCGCCTCGGCTTCGTTGAAGCTCGTCAGCGCCTGCACGCCGGGCAGGGTCGCCCCCGGGATGTCGAGCGGGCGGGCGCGGCCTCCCGTGGCGAGGAGCACCTTTCCGGCGCTCAGCTCCGTGCCGTCGGCGAGACGCACCGAGCCGCCCTCCGCATCGAGCGAGACGACGGGCGAGCCGAACCTCGCGGCGATGCGCTGCTCGGCCAGGGCGGCCTCGTCCGCGAAGGCGAGCGCCTCCAGCGAGAAGTCCGCGTCGAACAGGCTCTTGCTGAGCGGCGGCCGGTCGTAGCTCGCGGTCTCGCCGTCGACGATCGTGACGGCCCCGGCGAAACCGTCCGCGCGCAGCTGCACGGCGGCGTTGTAGCCGGCGAGGCCCGCGCCCACGATGAGGATCGAGTCGAGAGCGTTCGGATCGCGAGGTGCCGATGGCGCGACGATCGGCTCGGCAGCAGTCGACTCGTGACCGGTGGGCTCGGGATCCTCCGCACCGGGATCCTCCGCACCGAAATCCTCCGCATTGTGCGCGGCGGCCGGAGGCTGCCCGACGAGCCGGACGGGGTTCGGCGTGATCGCGATGTCGTCGCCGTCGACGCTCACTTCGTGGGTGCGAATGCCCACGGTGGCCGGCATCGCCTGCGCGCTGCCGTCGCGGAGATCGAACTTCGCGGCGTGCAGGGGGCACTCGACGCAGCCGCCCTCGACCCAGCCCTCGGAGAGCGACGCCACCTCATGGGTGCAGGTGTCGTCCACGGCGTAGTAGGCCTCGCCCTCGCGGAAGAGCGCCACGTGATCGACCGTGCCGAGCACGGAGGCATCGATCCGGATGCCCTCGCCGTCCGCCACGTCACCGCGCCGGGCGACCACGATCCCCGCGCCGGGGCCTGGGGCGTCTCGAGGCGCGGGTGCGGCCGGAGGTGCGGAAGCGGGCGGCGCGGGGATGCCGCTGCCCGGTTCGATCTCTTCGGGCCGGGAACGGAGGGGCGCTGCGGCGAGCGTGCCCGCGTCGATGCCCGCTGCGAGCGCAGCGGGATCATCGTCGCGGGCCTCAGCTTTTTTTGCCGGGGCGACCGCTTCTTCCGCCGGCGCGACCGCGGGTTCTGCGGCGACACCGAGACCGGCACCGACCGCGGCTTTGATTCCGGCTTCGACCGCGGCCTTGATGACCGCCTCGATCGCGGTGTTGGTACTCGCCTCGTTGCGCGGGGCCGGGCGGTTCGCCGTCGCGGGAGCGGCGGCGTTCGTCTGGACGGAAGCGCCGGTCTGCACGGGGGCGCCGACCGGCGCGGGTGCACTGGTCGCCGCGGCGTCGCCGGGCGGTCGCTGCTCTCGCTCGTGCCAGGCGGGCGTGTTCATCAGCTCGGCCCACCGGCTGTAGAATTTGCGCCCCGCGGCGTCGCTGTAGAGCTCGCTCGTCTCGCCGGGGTAGACGCCGTCGTGGCGCTCGGATCCGAGCCCCATCTGGTAGTTCAGCGGAATGGTGTTGGTGCGCCAGCCGTGGGAGATCGACTGCACCTCGCTCCAGTTCTCGCCGTCGTCCTGCTCGAAGATGCCCGACGGTCCGAAGGTGCGCAGGTTGTAGAGCCGCTGGGCCTCGCGCACGTTCTCGGGCATCGACTTGTCGAGCACCGTCCACGACCAGATCTCCATCTCGTCGACGCCCTTCGGATGCCAGACGCGGATGCTGCCGTTGACGGGCAGGTAGGAGAAGTTGGGGAACACGGTGGCGTGACCGGTGGTGAGCGGTCCCTCGACCCGTGCGGCGCCCAGGCGCTCGCGCAGTTCGTCGTAGTCGTAGTACTCGTGCACCGGTTGCGCGTCGAAGCGGCTCTTCGGATGCGTCGGGAAGCCGGTGCCGTTGCCCCGCTCGTCGGAGTACTGGCGTCCGGGCGTGTTCGCGATGCTCTCCTTGGGGCCCTTGCCCGTGGGGGACATCACCATCAGCGCCGAGGCGTGCGACATGTTGACGTGATACCAGTCGGTGCCGAACTGCTCCGCCGCGAGCTTCCAGTTGCCCTTCAGCACCCACTTGGTGATGCCCCCCACGATCGTCGTGCCCGCGGGATCACGACCGAGGAAGGCCTCCATGTAGTACTTCATGTTGCCGAGCTGCTCATCGAGATCCGGGGCCTCCGGGTTCCAGGTCGCGAAGATGAGGTCGTAGACCACGTCGAGCTGCGCGACCTCGATGAGTCCCCAGTCGTCACGATCGAAATCGGCGTTCGCGTAGCCGTTCTCGTTGGGCACGCTGATCAGTTCTCCTCCGAGATCCCAGGACCAGCCGTGGTAGGTGCAGGTGAAGTTGCGCGTCTTCCCGTAGTCGGCGCGCAGCACGCGGGCGCCGCGGTGGCGGCAGGAGTTCAGATACGCGCGGATCCTTCCGTCCTTGTCCTTCGTCACGATGACGGGATCCTCGCCCATGTACGTCGTGAAGAAATCACCCGGCTTCTCCAACTGCGCGACGTGGCCGAGGAACAACCAGCTCGTCGCGAAGACGCGAGCGAGTTCCTGTTCGTAGAGCGTGCGGTCCGTGAAGATCGCGCGATCGATGAGCCCGCTCTGCGCATCGACGAGACCGGAGACGTCGACGTTGCGGGAGAACTCGGGCGGGCGGCAGATGTTGCCGCACGCATGGCCGGAGGGGCGCTTGCCCTCCTCCGTGCTCGGCAGTCGCGTGATGGTCATTGTCCCGTTCCGCCCTTCTGCGCCCTCGGGCCTGCCCCGCTCTCCGCGTCGGAGGGGGCCGGCGCCTCGGGCGCCCGTGATGGATGTGAGGTCGTCGAATGGAGCACGGCCGGGGGCAGTCCGTCGCTGTGCGCGGTCCACGCCGCCCCCGCGGTGAAGTCGACGGCCGCGGCCACGGCGCCGGCGAGCACCCGATCACCGGCCCGGAAGCCATCGCCCTGCGCGCCGAGCGCCTGCGCCAGCCAGTGCAGGGAGGTGAGGGGGTGGCCGAGCACCGCGGATCCCGGTCCGGAGCTCACCTCGTCCGCGTCGCGCAGCAGGGTGATGACCGAGTCGGGCAGTTCGGCCAGCAGCTCGGGGGTGGCGGGCACGAACTCGCCCCAGACCACGCGAGCCATGGAGGCGTTGTCGGCCACCGTGTCGGGCAGCTTGATCCGCCAGTCCGCGACGCGGGAGTCGATGACCTCGATCGCCACCGCGACACCCGTGACCGCTGCCGCGAGCCGCTCGTGATCGGGGCTCTCGGGCAGATCCTCGCCGATCTCGAACGCGAACTCGGCCTCGAGCCGGGGTGCGAGCAGCGTCGCCGGATCGAGGCCGCCGCCGTTCGGCACGACCATGGCATCGGTGATGGCGCCGTAGTCGGGCTCGTCCACGCCGAGCTGGCGCTGGATGGCGAGCGAGGTGAGGCCGATCTTGCGCCCGATGAGCCGCTCGCCGCGTGCGCGGCGATGCGCGAGATTCTCGCGCTGGATGCCGTAGGCCGCGCGCACCGACAGTTCGGGGTATCGTTCGGTGAGCGGCGCGACGCCCTTCCGGGTGGTCTCGGCCTCCCGAAGCTCGGCCGCGATCGAGGCGAGGTCGATCGGCTCTGCTGATACTGCACTGTTCACATGACACATGTTGCGCGACTCGGCGAGCCGTCGCATTCGCCCGTGCCGAACCTTGGAACAGTGCCTTCTGTCAAGTTCGGGATCCAACGATGATCGAGATGCCACCCGCGTCGAACCGAAGGAGCCGAAGATGCGTGCCGCCGTCGCCACCGCCCAATACGCCGACACCCCGCTGCGAGGACTCGCACTGCGGGAGTGGCCGGACCCCGAGCCCGCGCCCGGCTGGACCCGGGTCGAGCTGCGCGCCGCGTCGCTCAACCCCCACGACCTCTGGACGCTCCGCGGGGTCGGGCACCCCGCGGAGCGGATCCCGATCGTGCTGGGCTGCGACGGCGCCGGCGTGACCGAGGACGGCAGGGAGGTGGTGATCCACCCGGTGCTCGGCGACGCGAACCGCGGCGGCGGCGACCTGACGCTCGATCCGCAGCGGGCGCTGATGTCGGAGACCCTGGACGGCACCCTTGCCGAGCACGTGCTCGTGCCGGATCAGATGCTCGTCGACAAGCCCGCCGCGCTGAGCTTCGCCGAGGCGGCCTGCCTGGGCGTGGCCTGGGGCACCGCCTACCGGATGCTGTTCACCCGGGCCGGCGTCCGCGCGGGATCGCGCGTGCTCGTGCAGGGCGGCAACGGGGGCGTGGCCAGCGCGGCGATCGCCCTCGCCGCGAGCTCCGGCGCCCGCGTCTACGCCACCGCGCGCACCGAGGAGAAGCGGCGCTTCGCACGCGCGTGCGGCGCGACGGCGGTGTTCGACTCGGGGGCGCGACTGCCGGAGCGCGTGGACGTGGTCGTGGAGACGATCGGCGCGGCCACCTGGTCCCACTCGCTCAAATCGCTGCGACCGGGCGGCACCGTGGTCATCGCCGGCGCAACGAGCGGAACGGCGCCGGACGCGGATCTGGCGCGGATCTTCTACCAGCAGCTGCGCGTCGTCGGATCGACCGGGTGCACGCTCTCGGAGTTCGAGGCGCTGCTGCGCACGGTGGAGGCGAGCGGGGTGCGCCCGCAGCTGGAGACGATCGGCTTCGACGACATCCCGGCCGGTTTCGCGCGCATGCTCTCGGGCGAGGTGCTCGGCAAGCTCGTCGTCGAGTTCTAGAGCGTCGGGTTGTCGAGCGTCGGATCCGACTCGGACCGGACCCCGCTCAGAAGGTGTTGGTCAGGTTGCGCATGGATTGCTGCGGCATGGTGGTCACGACGAAGATCAGCGCACTCGAGGTGATCGACCGGAAGAGGTGCGGCGCCTCGCCGGGGAACCGCACGAAATCCCCCTCGTCCGCCTCGACGGTGCGCCCTTCGGGGCCCAGCTCGGCGCGGCCCTCGATGAGGTAGCAGTGGCGCAGCATGCCCCGTGTCCCGGCGCGCGGGCGGACGACGCCCGTGCGCGCCTCGAGACGGATCACCGCGTTGTAGACGTAACCGGATCCGTACACCTGATCGAGGTTGCGCACGGCGAGCCCGCCCTGCTCCTGCCAGTGGACGAGCTCGCCGGACTGGAGCAGCACCTCGTTGCCCATCTCGGAGATCAGCGCGCGAGCACTCACCCCCAGAGCCTCCGCGAGCACCTCCAGCGTCTCGATGGTGGGGTTCGATCTGCCGCCCTCCAGCGCGATGATCGTCTGTTTCGATAGACCGGCGCGCCCGGCGAGCACCGCCTGGGAGTACCCGCGATCCTCCCTGAATCTCTTGGTATTCCGAGCGATCACCGACGATATGGCCATGCCGATCAGCCTCCCTCGAACCCCGCCATGAGGTACAGCATAATCGACCGAAACGGTTTGGTAATCACTCGTTCATCGACTGGACTTACAGACATCGCCGTACTTTGACCACCATTCATTGGGCCTCAACGGCGAGGCCGGATGCGGAGCCGCACATGGACATCAAGAATCTGACCGCAACGTTCCAGCCGCATGCGTCGACGCACGAGAGCCCGGGCAAGGACAGTCGCACCTCGGTCGACAAGGCCATGGCGGTGCTCAAGGCCTTCGGCGACGACGCCAACATCGGCGTCGGGGTGAGCGAGCTCAGCAGACGGGCCGAGCTCAGCAAGTCGACCACGTTCCGGCTGCTCGGCATGCTCGAGCGCAACGACATGATCGAGCGCATCGGCACCGCCTACCGCTTCGGCACCGCCATCCAAGCGCTCGGCGCGCAGAGCATCGACTCGAGGAAGCACGACGAGGTGCGGGACCTCCTCACCCCCTACCTCGCGGACCTGTTCGTCGCCACCCACCTGACCGTGCAGCTCGCCACGCTCGACGGCCGGCACGTGATCTACCTCAACAAGCTCGAGGGCCACCAGCGGCTCCGCAGCCCGAGCCGGATCGGCGGACGCATGCCGGCCTACTGCACCGCGGTGGGCAAGATCTTCATGGCCCTCGATCCGATCGCCGCCCAGGCGGTCATCACCGCCGAGCGCCACCCCTGGACCCCGAACACCATCGTCGACGACCACGAGCTCCGCACCGAGCTGGCGCGCGTGCGCAAGGAGGGCATCGCCCACGACCGCGGCGAGGCGCTGGAGACGCTGAGCTGCATCGCCGCCCCCGTCCTCAACCGGCGGGGACTGCCGATCGCCGCGCTGTCGGTCTCGGGCACGACCGACACCTTCCGCGCTCACGAGCACGAGCACACGCTGCGGCAGGTGGCCTTCGCCGCGTCCCGCATGATGGCGCGCTACGAGGAGCGGGCCGCATAGGCTCCCAGGAACGGAATCGGGGACGCATATACCGGGTTTCCGATGCCGGAAGCTAACATATGCGTCCCCGATTCGGGCTGCCGGGGCCTACTCGGTGAACTGCGGCACGAGCTCGGACTCGAAGAACTCCTTCTCGACCACCAGGCCCCCCGTGACGTCGGGGTCGACCGCCAGCACGACGCTCTGCGTCGAGGCGGACGTCGCAGGATCCTGGAAGCTCTGCGTCGGGAAGATGCCGGTCTCGACCTCCGCCAGACCGCGCAGCGCGTCGGTCACGCCCTGACGGGTGAGGTCGCCCGCCTCGCAGGCCGCGTCGAGCGCCTCGCCGAACACGTTGGCGGTCGCGTAGCCGTAGTTGACGAAGATCGTCGGGTCGCCGTCGGGGTACGCCTCGGCATAGGCCTCGGCGACCGCCTGCGCCTCCGCGGAGCCCTCCGCCCCGTACGGCAGGTACGAGAGCACCACGCGCACCCGCTCCTCGATCGCATCGGCGGCCGCGGTCTCGAGCAGCGCGGGACCGAAGGACGGGCCCTGCGTGATGACCGGAACGTCGAGGCCGAGCGCCGAGGTGCCGCCGACGATGCCGGCGAGCTGCGGCGGCGTGCCGGAGACGATGATCGCGTCGACCTTCGCGTCGACCAGCTGCTGCACCTGCGCGCTGTAGTCGGTTGCGGTGGGCTCCACCGAGATGTCGACGATCTCGAGATCGTTCTGCTCCGCGTAGAACTCGGAGCCCTTCAGGGCGTTCTCGCCGAAGTCGCCCGGCAGGTGGACGTGACCGACGGTGCTTCCGGCCTCGATGGTGCCCTCGTCGGCCAGCACGCTCAGCCCGTTGATGATGTCGTAGGGGTAGATGGTGCCGGTGATCGAGATGGCGTTGCTGCCGAGGAAGTCGCTCGACCAGGAGGCGACGAACGTCGGGATGGTCTTCGACTCGATCTCGCCCTTGAGGGCGTTGACCTGCGGCGAGCCGAGCAGCTGGGTGAAGCCGAGCACGTTCGGCTCAAGTTCGCTGAACTGCGACACGGCGGTCTGCACGTCGTTGCCGTGATCGCGCACCTCGACCTCCACGTCGAAGCCGCAGACCCCGCCGTCCGCGTTGCGCTGATCGAAGTAGAGCTGATTGCCCTGCGCCAGCGTGCTGCCGAGCGCGGCGTAGGGGCCCGACTGGTCGGTGAGCGCCGCCACCGTGAGCGTGTCTCCGACGACGCCGAAATCGGTCTTCACCGAGCCGTCGCCCGTCTCCTCGCCGCCCGAGCTCTTCGTCGAGCAGCCGACCAGCAGGGCGGTCGTGGCGAGCAGGCCGAAGCCGGTCGCCGCGGTCTTCCTGAGTGTGTTCATTGGGGTGTTCCTTTCGTGGGAAGGTCTATGAGGAGCGGCTCGCGACGCGCCAGAGCCTCTGCCCGAGGCGGGCGAGTCCGCCGGGTTCGAGGATGATGAGCACGACGACCAGCACGCCGAACAGGATCGAGGAGACGGTGGCGGCGTCGTAGCCGCCCGATCCTCCGGCGGCGAGCAGTCCGGTGCTCGAGGCGAAGCTCTCGAGGAGCAGCGGCGTCGCGGTCACGATGACCGCGCCCACGACCGCTCCGCCGACCGACCCGAGGCCGCCGATCAGGACCATCACCAGGAAGCTGATCGACAGCGTCAGCCCGAAGTTCTGGGGGGTGAGGTACCCGTAGGCGAGACCGGTCAGCACCCCGGCGCCCCCGGCGAAGGCCGACGAGATGACGAACGCCGAGGCCTTGTAGTGCTGCACGTTGATGCCGAGCGCGGAGGCCGCGGCCTGATTGTCGCGCACCAGGGTGAGGGCGCGTCCCGGGCGCCGCGCGATGATGCCCCTGGCGAGGAAGATCGCGACGATGAGGGAGAACAGCGCGAGGTACCACATCCGCTCCTGAGCGCCGAAGGGCACGCCGAGCACCTCGAGGGGCGGGGTGCCGCCCGTGAGCTGGAAGCCGAAGACGTCGAAGGGCGCGACGCTGCGGCCGTTCACGCCCCCCGTGACGGGCGTGAGGTTCTTGAGGAGATGCTGACCCACGAACACGAGCCCGAGCGACGCGACGCCCAGATAGAGCCCGCGCACGCGCGCGGCCACGGGGCTGAAGGCGAGGCCCGCGAGCGCGGCGAGCGCGATGCCCGCGAGAGCCGCCAGCGCGGGCGGCCAGCCCAGCCCGTCCTCGGGAGCCGCGAAATAGGCGTAGCCGTAGGCGCCGACCGCGGCGAAGAAGGCGTGCGCGAGCGAGAGCTGGCCGGCGGTGCCGACGAGCATCGTGAGCCCGACCGCCCCGACCGCGATCGCCATCGACCAGGAGCCCACCTTGAGCATCTGCGCGTCGAGGTAGAGCGGCAGCGCGGCGAGGAGGAGGAGCACGGCGAGCAGCGCGAGGGCGCGCACCCAGCGCGGTGCTCGGCCCGCCCTGCCGAGCCAGTTGGATTTCTCGGCCGCGGCCTTCTCGGGCACGGCGTTCTCGGACACGGCTTTCTCAGACACGGACGAGCTCCTTCGTTCCGAAGATGCCGCTCGGTCGCACGAGCAGGAAGAGGATCATGAGGATGTAGGGCGAGACGTCGCCGATGCCCTCGCCCAGGAAGCGCAGCGAGGAGGCATAGCTGGTCACGACCGTCTGGGTGACGCCGACGATGAGCCCGCCGAGGATCGCTCCCTCGCTCGAGTCGAGGCCGCCGATGATCACCGCAGGGATCGCGTGGAACGCGAGCAGATGGGCGTGGGCGTCAAGGCCGGGGTTGGGGAACATCGCGAGGAAGATGCCCGCGACCGCCGCCATGCCGCCGCCGATCGCCCAGGAGGTCAACGACACGCTCCGCTGGCTGATGCCCATCAGCGCGGCCGTCTCGGGATCCGCGGCCGAGGCGCGCATGCGCACCCCGAAACGGGTCTTGCGGAAGACGAGGAAGAAGATGCCGATGAGCACGATGCCGACGAGCAGGGCGATGACGCGCGTCAGCGGCACCGTGGCGCCGAGCAGCGTGATCGTCTGCGAGCCCCAGGGGTCGCCCACCGTGATGAACTTCGTGCCGAGGAGCCGCGCGGTCTCGGCGACGAGGATGATGTCGAGTCCGACGGTGAGGATCGTGAGGACGAGATGGTCGCCGCGCGGGGCGAGCGCCACGATCCGATCCAGGATCGCCGCGAGCAGCGCCGCGGCGAGGACGCCCGCCGCGGCCGCGGCGAAGAAGCCGATCGCGCCGGTGAGCAGCGAGGTGACGTAGACGCCGACGATCATCACCGAGCCCTGGGCGAGGTTGAACACCTTGGTGCCCTTGAAGATGGTGACGAAGCTCAGGGCGATGAGCCCGTAGATGGCCCCGAGCGAGAGCCCGAGGATCAATACCTGGATGAGTTTCACGCGCGGTGCTCCTTCTCGATGCCCACCTGGCTCATGACCTCGGTGTCGATCTCGCTCTCGTCCTCGCCGAGGTAGGCGGCGATCACCGCCGGATCCTGCTGGATCTCGTCCGGCGTTCCGTCCGCGATGACGCGGCCGAAGTCGAGCACGGTGATGCGCTCGGCCTGCGACATGATGAGCGGCATGTCGTGCTCGACGATCAGGACCGTCGTGCCCAGCGCATCCCGGATCGCACGGACGACGCCGGCGATCTCGCGCTTCTCGTGCGCGGGCATCCCGGCCACGGGCTCGTCGAGGAGCAGCGCCCTCGGCTCGGACGCGAGCGCGCGGGCCAGCTCGATCTTCTTGCGGCCGCCGTAGGACAGCGACCCCGCCGGCGCGTGCAGCTGCCCTCCCAGGCCCACGAACTCGGCGATCTCCACGACCCGGTCGCGGTGAGCCGTCTCCTCCCGTCGCACGCGGGGGAGCCCGAGCGCGGAGCCCAGGAAACCGGCGCGCATGAGCCGGTGACGGCCGACCATGATGTTGTCGATCACCGGCGCGTGGGGGACGAGGGCGATGTTCTGGAACGCCCGGCCGAGCCCGAGTCCGGCGATCTCGTGGGGTCGCCGCTGGGTCACGTCGACGCCGTCGACCAGCACCGATCCGGAGCTCGGACGGTAGAGACCGGAGATCACGTTGAACGTGGAGGACTTGCCCGCCCCGTTCGGCCCGATCACCGCGTGGATCGTGCCGGGCTCGACCGTGAACGACACCCGGTCGAGCACCTGCACGCCGCCGAAGCGGAGATTCACCTCGCGGACCTCGATGGATGCGCTCATGCCTCCCACCTCCCGATGGTCGCGTGCGGAGCGGCCGCGACGGCCTCCTCCTCCTCCTCGGCCGAGCCGCCGAGGTACATGCGGCGGATCTCCTCGGTCTCGCGCATCTCGGCGGCGTCGCCGCGCATCGAGATGGCGCCCCGCTCGATCACGACGCCCTGGTCCGCGACCCCGAGCGCCATCGCGGCGTTCTGCTCGACCAGCACGACGGTGGTGCCGGCGCGGTTGATCTCGCGCAGCGTCTCCCCGATGCGGTGCACCACCTTGGGCGCGATGCCCAGCGAGGGCTCGTCGAGCAGCAGCACCTCGGGCCCGCTCATCAGCCCCCGCGCGATGGCGAGCATCTGCTGCTCGCCGCCGGAGAGCAGCGAGGCCCGTCGGGTGCGGTAGCGGCCGAGCGCCTCGAACATCTCGTAGGCCCGCCGGACCCGCTGCTGCCGCAGCTTGCCGCTGCCGATGGTCGTGGCGCCGACCTGCAGGTTCTCCTCGACGGTGAGCTCGCCGAAGACGTGCCGTCCCTCCGGGACGAGCGCGAGGCCGTGCTGCACGATGCGGTGCGGATTCAGGCGGTCGATGCGCGTCTCGCCCAATCGGATCTCGCCGCTCACGACACGTCCCCCGTGGTAGCCGAGCGTGCCGGAGACGGCGCGCATCAGCGTGGTCTTGCCCGCGCCGTTGCCGCCGATGATCGCGCAGACGGTGCCGGGCCGCACCTCGAAGCCCACGTCCTCGATTGCCTGCACTCCCGCGCCGTAGCGCACCGAGAGGCTGTCGAATATCAGCAAGCGCTTCTCCTCGTTGAGTCTGGGACGTGTCAGCGGCCCGCCGCCATCGCAGGCGACGCACCGCTCCGTTCGCTGTGTACTATCCAAGGAAAGTGCGGGGGCGTTCAAGCGGACGTGCCAACAGGCGAAACGCTCGCCGTCTCCGCGCGGCGGGTCGCGGCGGATCGAGATGCGACGTGCCATATGTCGGAACGGGGTCGTGACAGTCGCCGCGAATGCCTGCATCCTCATGGATGGACAACGAAGTCGCCGGAGAGGAAGAACACTGACGATGAGTGTGGACATCAGTCCGATCAGACAGATCGCTCGACATGCGCGCGAACACGGCGAGATGATCGCCGTCATCTACGAGGACCGCGAGGTCGCCTACGCGGAGTTCCACGAAGAGGTGGGGCGTTTCGCCGCGGGCCTGCGCGCCGACGGCGTGGGTCCCGGCGACCGGGTCGCGTATGCGGGCCACAACAGCCGGACCTTCCTCGTCACCTACTTCGCCGCGGTCTGGGTGGGCGCCGCGTTCCTGCCGCTCAACTTCAGGCTCGCGGGACCCGAGATCCGGCCGGTGCTGCTCGACGCGCGCCCCGACGTGCTGGTGGCGGAACCCGCTCAGGCGGCCACCATCGCGGGCTTCCTCGGCGAGCTGTCGGTGCGGCACGCGCTGCTGATCGACGACGATCCCAACATCGACCCCGCGCCGGAGCTCTCTTCCGGATGGCAGTCCTACCGCGCGTTCCGCCTGGCGCACGAGGAGATCCCGCCGCACGCGCCGCAGCACGATGACGATCTCGCCGCACTGCTCTACACCTCGGGCACGACGGGCAAGGCGAAAGGCGTCATGCTGACCCACGGGAACCTCTGGTGGGGTCAGCTGAACGTCGACTCGGTGATCGACACCCGGTTCGGCGACGTCTCGCTCGCGGTCGCCCCGCTCTTCCACATCGGGGGCTTCAACGCGTTCACGCTGCGCACCATCACGCGCGGCGGAACCGTGGTGATCCGCCGCCAGTTCGACCCGGCGCAGGCCCTGTCGGATCTGGTCCGGCACCGCGCCAACAGCATGTTCCTGGTGCCGGCCATGCTCGCCGCGATCTCGCGGCAGGAGGGCTTCGGCGAGGCCGATCTCTCCGAACTGCGCTCGACCACGGTCGCCGGCGCGCCCGTGCCCCCCGCGCTGATCGAGCTCTACGCGCAGAAGGGCGTGCTGCTGCAGCAGGCCTGGGGACTCACCGAGACGGCGCCCTTCGCGACGCAGCTCGAGTCGGCGATGACCACGCGCAAGCTGGGCTCGTGCGGGGTGCCGATGCCCTACGGCGGTGTGAAGATCGTCGACCCCGAGACGCTGCGCGACATCGACGAGCCGGAGCGGACCGGCGAGATGTGGGTGCAGGGTCCGAACGTCTCGCTCGGCTACTGGAACAACCCCGAGGCCACGGCCGCGGCCTTCACGGCGGACGGGTGGTTCCGCACCGGCGACATCGGCTACATCGACGCGGACGGCTACTTCTTCATCGTCGATCGCCTCAAGGACATGATCATCTCCGGGGGCGAGAACATCTACCCGGCAGAGATCGAGAACGCGCTGAACTCGCATCCGGGGATCACCGACGTGGCCGTGATCGGCGTGCCGCACGAGAAGTGGGGGGAGACCGTCTGCGCGGTGGTGTCGTTCTCGGAGGATCCGCTCTCGCTCGAGGAGGTGCGGGAGTATCTCGCCGAGCGGATCGCCCGCTACAAGCTGCCGTCCCGGCTGGTCGCGGTCGAGACCGTGCCGCGCAACGGGGCCGGCAAGCTCGACAAGCCGGTGATCCGCGCGCGGGTCGCGGAGCTCGACAGCGGCGAACGGGCCGCGCCGATCCCGCCCTACACGGAGGTCATCCGGGTGCCCTGATCCGAAAGTCTTCGGACTTTCGGATCCAATGAGCACTGCTCCTTGATCAGGGGCCGCCAGGCCCCTGATCCGCCGGATCCCCGCACCGCAGCGCTTGCTTCCACACGGCCATCAGGCCGCACTTCACCACGAAAGGAACCCCATGGCACGTCTGCTCGACAACTACGATCCCGGCCCCCAGGTCGCACAGTGCGGAGCGATCAACGTCGGCACCCGGGATCTCGAGAAGTCCCTGCACTTCTTCGGCGATCTGCTCGGCATGGAGATCGTCGCGCGCGAGGGCGGCACCGCCTACCTGCGCGGTTTCATGGAGCTGACCCATCACTCGCTCGTGCTCACGCAGCAGGAGGAGAACGTCGTCAACTCGTACAGCTTCCGCACCAGGCGTGCGGAGGACGTCGAGATCCTCTACAACGAGCTGCAGCGTCAGGAGATCGAGGCGGTGGAGGTGCCCGCCGGCACCGAGCTCGGCCGCGGCACCGCCGTGCGCTTCCTCGTGCCCGGTTCGGAGCACCCCTTCGAGCTCTACTACGACATCGAGAAGCCGCTCGCTCCCGAGGAGATCCGCTCGAAGCTGCCGAGCAACAGCTCCCGGCGCCGGGGGCTGGGCGTGCGGCGCGTCGACCACTTCAACGTGCAGACCTCGCGCGAGACCATCAACCAGGCCGAGCAGTGGGTGCGCGACAACCTCGGCTTCAATCGCCGCGAGTACCAGCTGCATCGCGACGACGAGACGGTCCTCGCCTCCTGGATGTCGGTCACCCCGCAGGTGCACGACCTCGCGATGGTGGCGAACGCCGAGGGCAAGAAGGCGCAGCTGCACCACATGGCCTTCAACCTCGAGAACATGTCCGACGTGCTGACCGCCGCGGACGTCCTCGCGGATCACGAGGTGCACTTCGACCTCGGCCCCGGCAAGCACGGCATCGGGCAGGCCATGTACCTCTACGTCATGGATCCGGGGTCGGGCCACCGCGTCGAGATCTACGCCGGCGGCTACCTGATCTTCGATCCCGACTGGGTGCCGATCAAGTGGGAGCGCGAGAAGTTCACGGACGGCCTCACCTGGTACGGCGATCCCTTCGTGGTCGAGGGCGCGATGCGCAGCCTCGCGACGACTCCCTCGGCCGGGCTCGATCTCGCCCGCTGAGCCGGCGGCCCGTCGCGAGCGGGACCCTTTTTCGCGAGTGGGACCGGGTTGCACGGTGCAACCCGGTCCCACTGGTGTATGCGCGTCCCACTCGCGGGTGCGCGCCGCGCGGCGGCCGGCGACGGGGCTACCCCCGGCGGCGCCAGCGGCGGGCGCCGAGCCCGGCGAGCACCGCCGCGAGCACGAGCGCGAGAATCGGCGAGACGAACAGCAGCGCCGCGGAGATCCCGGCGGCCCCCGCGAGCAGCGGGCCGTCCAGCGCCCAGGCCAGCCGCGCGACGGCGCCGAGATCGCCGACCTCGGTGGGGATCGGCGTGAGCAGCGCTGGCGGCAGCGGCCCCTTGAGCGCTTGGCCGATGCGCACCGCCACGGCGAGCAGCGCGAGCACCGACGAGGCGACGAGGGGCGGAGGCACCGATAGGCCGGCGAGCAGCGCGCACGCGGCGGCCGAGGCGAGGACCACGATCAGCGCCGCGAGCAGCGGGAAGAGCGCGTGCGAGGCGAGGAGCCGTTCGTCGCCGATGCCGTAGAGCGGCAGGTCCGACGCGACGCTCGCGGCATGGCGGACCCCGTCCGTGAGCGGTCCGAGACCGGCGAAGAGCACCAGCCCGGCCGCGGCCCCCAGCGCCCAGCCGGGCGCACCGGGCGCGAACGCCAGGGCGAGGATCGCCCCCGCCGAGGCGACCGCGAGAACGCCGACGAGCAGACGGCCGGGCGTCCGCGCCGCGCCGAGCGCATCGCGGAGCAGGAACACCGCCGGCTGCCACCCGAGCGGCCGGATCGCGCGGACCCGCCGGCCGAGATGCGGTCTTCCCCGGTAGACCGTCGCGGCCGCGCCGAAGTCCATCCCGCTCGCGTGAACGGTCGCCGAGTCCCAGCGGCCGGCCTGGGCGAGGAGTTCCGCGGTGCCGATCCGGCTCATCAACGACGGCACTGCGGCGACGAGCGCCACGGCGAGCGCCGTCAACGCCGTCAACGCGGCGAGCGCGTGCGGCGATGCGCCGCCGGGATAGAGGAGCCCGACCCAGCCCCAGGGGGTGACGGACCGGAGGAGGGGCGCCGCAGCGGCGGCGGCCCCCAGCGAGAGGACGCCGAGGGCGAGCGGCACCGCCGCGCGCGGGAGCGCCTGACCGGCGAGCCACGCGACGGCGGCGATGACGCCGACGAGGGCACCTCCCGCGACGAACATCGCAGCGCCCATCGCAGCGCCGCCCGACCCGCTGCTCAGCAGACCGCCGCCGATCAGCGCGGCCGTCGACGCGGTCGCGACGGTCAGGAGTGCGACGGCGCGCAGCATCGGGCTCCGGAACGCGTCGGCCCGGGTCAGCCCGCTCGTGGCGAGCGCGTAGCTCGGGAACGGCGGCAGCAGCGCGGGGCCGCGCTCGCGCCCCAGCAGCAGCGCGCCCGCCCACAGCACCGCCGCGACCAGCGCGGCCGTGCCGGGCGCCGCGGCGGAGGCGAGCAGCGCGATCCCCGCCGGGCTGGTCAGGCTCAGCCACACCGCGCGCACGAGCGGGGCGGCGACCACCAGGAGGACGAGGAGCCCCAGATAGAGGAGATACGCCCGGTCGCCCCTCGCGCGGAGCCCTCGCGCGCGCCAGATCCTGAGCGCGGCCGTCGCGCGGCCGTTCATGTCGCCGGCTCCAGGCGGAGCGTGCGGTCGGCCAGGCCGTCCGCGAGCGCCGGGCTGTGGGTGGCGACCACCAGGGCGGCCCCCGCGTCTCTCCGCGCGCGCAGCGCGCCGGCGACCGACTCGAGATGCTCCGGATCTAGCCGCTGCTCCGGCTCGTCGAGGAGCAGCACCGTAAACGGGCGGGCCAGCACGAGCGCCAGCCCGAACAGCTGCGTCTGGCCCGAGGAGAGCTCGTGCGGGAACCGCTCGCGGAGCCCGCCCAGCCCCAGCTCGCCGATCACGCCGTCGGCGAGCTCGGCCGCCGCCCGCGGATCGTCCACCCAGGTCGTCGCGACCAGCAGCGCGTGGTCCGAAACCGTGAGGTCGGCCGCCATCGGAGGCAGGCCGATCATCGCGGCGACGCGGCGACGGAAGCCCGGGTGTCGCTCGGCGACGGCGCGGCCGCCGATCCGCACCGTGCCGGTGGTCGGCCGCCGCACGCCGGCCAGCACGCGCAGCAGGGTCGACTTGCCCGCACCGTTCCGGCCCCGGACGATGAGCGCCTCGCCCCGTTCCGCCGCGGCGGAGACGGGCGAGAGCAGCGTCGCGCCGCCCGCGACCACTCCCGCTCCGTCGATCTCGATCATGAGGCCATTCTCTCAGGCGCCGGCGCCGGCCCTCACTGCGGGTGCGGGGAGACCGCCGCCCCGCGGGCGGGATGGCTTTGCGCGAGTGGGACGGCTTTGCACCGCGCAACTCGATCCCATTCGCGAAAAACCGTCCCACTCACCACGGCTGCTCTCTCAGGCGATCGGATGCGCCCGCCAGGCGCCTCGTGATCTGCCGGATGAGTTCGGACGGCTCCTCGGGCCGGGGCAGCGCGCCGGCGAGCCACAGGCCGGCGAGGCCGTGCACGAGCGCGAAGGCCGCGTAGGCCTCCGCGCTCGCGCCGCCGCGGTCCGGGGCCGGCTCGACGATCGCCGCCGAGAGCACCGCCCAGAGTCGTCGGCGCGCGGAGTCGAGCTCCTCGTCCGACGCGTCCAGGAGGCGCGGCCGCCACATCACCGCGTAGTGGCCTGGATGGGCGAGGGCCCAGGTCACGTAGGAGACCCCCAGCTCGCTCAGACCATCGCCCCGCGCGGACAGGGCCTCGTGGAGACCCGCGAAGCCCTCGACGGCGAGCGCGGTCAGCAGCCCCTGGCGCGAGCCGAAGTGGTGCACGGGGGCGGAGTGGGACACCCCGGTGCGCCGCGCGAGCTCCCGCAGCGAGATGCTCTCGGGGTCGGCCTCGGCGGCCATCTCCGCCGCGTGCGCCAGGAGCTGCCGGGGAAGATCTCCGTGGTGGTACCCGCTCATGAGCCCCACTCTATCTAGACAGTGTTAAGTTCTGCGTCTAGACTCTCCCCTGCCCCACATCTAGTCATCGTCTAGTTCGGAGTCGCCGTGATCCTCCTCATCCCGCTCGCCGCCGTCGCGATCGCCGTGCGCCTGGTCGCCGGCGCGCTCGCGCGCCGGGGCCGCCGAGCAGCCGAGCACTGGCGCTCCTGGCCCGCGGCCGGAGCCGCCGGGATGGCAGCGGTGTACGTCTGCACGGGCGTCACGCACTTCGTCGAGCCGCAGCGCTCGGGCTTCGCGGCCATCGTCCCGCCGATGATCCCGGAGCCCGGCCTGGTCGTCGCGGCCTCCGGCCTGGCGGAGTTCGCGCTCGCCGCGGGATTGACCGTCCCGCGCACCCGACGCCTCGCGGCCGTGCTCTCCGCGCTGTTCCTCATCGCGGTGTTCCCCGCGAACGTCATCGCCGCGGGAGGCGTGGACCACCCGGCGGCGCCGACGACCCCGCTGCTGCCGCGCGCCCTGCTGCAACTGGTGTTCCTCGGCGTCTCGATCGCCGCCGTCCGCGCGCCGCGCCACCGCGGACGGCGGGACTAGGCGCGCGCCTCGGGTGCGCTGTAGCCGCTCGCCTGCTCGATCACCGCGAGCGTGCATCGCGATACGCAGACGAGCTTGCCCGCCTCATCCGCGATCCTGACCTCCCAGACGTGCGCCCGCCGACCGAGGTGCAGGGGCGAGGCGGCTCCGTAGACCCAGGTCCCCGCGCGTCCCGGACGCACGTGGTTCGCGTTGATCTCCTGGCCCACCACGTGGAAGCGATCCCGGTCGATGGACAGGTAGCCGGCCCAGGAGGCGAGCGTCTCGGCGAAGGCCATCGATGCCCCGCCGTGCAGCACTCCCGCGGGCTGCACGGTCCGCCGGTCCACGGGCATGCGGCCCCGGAGCTCGGTCTCCGCGATCTCCAGGAACTCCATCCCGAGGTTCTCGTTCAGCGTCTCGCGCGAGCGATCCGTCAGCTCCTCGACGGTGATCTCGCCCACCCAGGGGCTCTGCGGCAGCAGTATCCTCATCGTTCCTCCTCATCCTCCGACCCGCCGGAAGAAGCGCACGACCACCGGCGTCTCCCAGCTCAGGTCCCAGTGCTCGTCCGCCAGATAGGCTCGGATCTCGGGAAGCCGCGACGTCCAATAGCGGGTGTGCGCCGTGCGCCAGTCGTCGAGGCCGGCGAGCCACTCGCCCTCCGCCGCGCTCACGTCGACCCCGACATCGCCGAAGGGCAGCACGCGAGTGCCCACGATCTCGAGGATGCAGGCCGCGTCCCCGTTCGAGTCGAGCAGGCGCACCCTCGTTCCGGGCGGCTCGGCCGGGGTTCCGGCCATCTCGTCCATGACCGCCAGCCGGCTGGTCGCCGTCTTGGTCCCGCGGAGCACGGCGTCGTTGAGCCGGTCGCGCAGCTCACCGGGCGGAACGGGCTCGAATGCTGGCAGCTGCTCCACTGCGGCGACCTCCTTCGGTAACGTCTCAGTGCATCGTGGCAGCGCGGGATCGGCGCCGCTCCGAGCTGTTCCGCAGGGCAGCACGGTCGCACCGGCCTGCGCGCGGCCGCGCCCCGCCGGCGGCGCTAGGCTGGCAGCGTGAGCGAGCGAGCGAGCGCGCGGCGGCGGATGCTGCGCAGGCGGAGAACGACGGCGCTGGTCCTGCTCCTGACGCTGCTCCTGGCCGGTGGCGGGTATGCGACGGCCGCAGCCGTCGCACCGCTCCCGGAGCTGCGGGCCGAGCTCGATGCGGAGCCCGAGCGGCGCATCGCCGCCGACGACGCGTCGGTGGAGTCCGCGATCGGCGCACAGTCGGGGCCCGCGGCGGTCGGCTGGGCGCACGAGGACGCAACCCGGGCGAACGCCGACGAGGTCGGGACCGGCACCGACGAGGTCTGGGCGAACAGCGACGAGACGCGCGAGATGGCGAGCATCACCAAGCTGGTCACGGCCCTCGTCGGCCTGGACGCGGCGCCCGTCGCCCCCGACGAGGACGGGCCGAGCTACACGGTCTCGGCGGCCGACGCCCAGATCCGGGAGGACGTGCTGCGCTTCGACGGCGTCGTCGCCGACACGCCGATCGGCGCGCAGCTGACGACGCGGCAGCTGCTCGAACTCGTGCTGCTGCCCTCGGCCAACAACTACGCGATCTCCTACGCGAGGTGGGTGTTCGGCGACGACGCCGCCTTCGCGGAGGCCGCAGCCGAATGGATCGAGGCGCAGGGCTTCTCGGGCATGCGCGTGGTCGAGCCGTCCGGGCTCGCGGCCGAGAACGCGGCGACGCCCGGCGACCTCGTGCGACTCGCCCGACTCGTGCTCGCCGATCCGCTGCTGGCCGAGATCGTCGCCGAGCGCCGCGCCGAGATCCCGGGCATCGGGACGATCGAGAACACGAATCCGCTGCTCGGCGAGAAGGGCGTGGTCGGGGTCAAGACCGGGACGACGGCCTCGGCGGGCTACAACCTCCTGGCCGCGCGGCGCACGGCGAAGGGAGGACGCGAGCTGACCGCGATCGCCGTCGTGCTCGGCCGGGCCGACGACGAG
Organism: Leucobacter weissii; assembly: GCF_017565745.1. Lineage (GTDB taxonomy): Bacteria > Actinomycetota > Actinomycetes > Actinomycetales > Microbacteriaceae > Leucobacter > Leucobacter weissii. The sequence continues at coordinate 71,854 of NZ_JAGDYM010000001.1, read as the reverse complement.
GCCCGGGCATCGGACGCGCGCGCCCTCCTGCGCGAGAGCGTGCGCTCCGTCGAACGCCTCACCGCGGTCGAGGAGGACGACCGGCTCGGCACGGTGCGGACCTGGGAGGGCGACGAGGTGGGCCTGCTCGCCGACGCGGACGCCGAGCTGGTGCTCGCCCCCGGCGAGGAGGCGCTGCTGCGCGTGGCGGTCGAGCCGCCCGGGGCCGGACCGGCAGGCGCCGCGGCCGGGGAGATCAGCTTCGAGGCGCCGGGCGCGCCGGCACCGGTCGGCATCCGCACCGACTCGGAGATCGTCGAGCCCGATCTCTGGTGGCGCCTCACCAACCCCGCGATCCTGTTCGGCTGAGCGGAGATCCCCCGAGCAGGGTCCGGGCCGGGGCGATCGAGCGGCTTCAGTCGACGAGCGCGCCGGAAACCAGGCGTCGCAGGACCCCCGTGAGGTGGGCCACCCCCGCGAGGAGATCCTCGTCGGTCGTGAACTCGTCGAGGTGATGCGAGATCCCGTCCACGCTCGGCACGAAGAGCATGACCGTCGGCACGGCGTCCTTCATGTTGGTCGAGTCGTGGCCCGCAACCGTCATGACCCGCTCGTGCACGAGCCCGAGCTCCTCGGCCACCTCGCGCGCGAGCTCCACGCCGGTCTCCGGATACGGATCCTGGTCCCAGCTGTGCTCGGCGACGATCTCGACCTCGACCCGGTCCTCGCGCCGCACCCGCTCCACGACCTCCATGACCCTCGTGTACGCGCGGTTCAGCACCTCCGAGCTCGGGGACCGGAGATCGAACAGCAGCTGCACCTCGCTCGCCACGACGACGGGCGAGTTCGGGTACACGTTGATCTCGCCGCAGGCGGTGTGCAGCGCTCCCGGCTCGAACTCGTCGACCAGCTCGCGGGCCGCGACGATCAGCCGCGCCGCACCGAGCAGGGCGTCACGGCGGTCCGCCATGAGCGCCGCGCCGCTGTGGGCCTGCGCGCCGGTGATCCTGAACTCGAATTTGCGGGCTCCCCAGGTGGCGTTCACCAGCCCGATCGTCACGCCGCGCTCCTCCATGCTGCGCCCCTGCTGCACGTGGATCTCGGCGTAGGAGGCCACGTCGAGCCCGGCGAAATCGCCGCGCTCCCCGAGCGCGTCGAGCGCGACCTCGACCGTGATGCCCTGCGGATCCGAAGTCGCGAGCGCCTCCTGCAGGGGCAGCTTACCGGTGAACACGGAACTGCCCATCATCGAGGGCTTGAACCGCGACCCCTCTTCGTTGAACCAGTTGACGACGGCGAGGTTGAACCTCGCCCGCGACGGGTCGTCCCGCAGCTCCTCGGCGAGCCGGAAGCCGGCGTGGGCCGACGCCAGCACCCCGTAGGCCCCGTCGAAGCGCCCCGCCGTCGGCTGCGAGTCCAGGTGGGAGCCCGTGAGCACGTAGGGCGCCCCGGGCACCAGCTCGAGCAGACCGAACTGATTGCCGACGGCGTCCCGGTGCACCGCGAATCCGCCCGCCTCGAGCCGCTCCGCGAACCACGCGCGCTGCGCGCCGTCGGCGGCCGAAGCAGCCTGCCGGTCCACCCCGTTCGTGCCGGCGACCGCTCCGAATCTCGCGTGGGCGCTCCAGTCGGCGAGGAACGCTTCGTCGGCGTGTGGCATGGGGGACGTACTCCTTCTGGGGGCGGCGGACGGCGGACGGTCGCTCAGGCGGCGGTGCTCGCCGCGGGCGACGGCTCGGACGGCTTCGCGGGCACCGCGAGATTGCTCCAGGTGCGCTTGAGCAGGCGCTGCACCGAACCGTCGAGCATCACCGCGACCACGAGCGTCGCGCCGATGAGGATCGTCTGGAGGAACTGCGAGACGCCCATGATCACGAGGCCGTTGCGCAGCACGCCGACGAACAGCAGCCCGGCGATGACGCCGCTGATCCGCCCCGCGCCGCCCTCGAGCGCGACGCCGCCGAGCAGCACCACGGTGAGCGCCTGGATCTCCATGCCGGTGCCGACCGTGGGGGGTGCGGAGTGCAGCTTCGCGGCGAGGAGCACGCCCGACAGGGCCGCGGCGACGCTCGTCAGCACGAAGAGCAGGAATCGGGTGCGCTGCACGTTGATGCCCATCAGGTGCGCCGCGCGGCTGTTGCCGCCGATGGCGAGCACGTTGCGGCCGAGCGGCAGCCGGTTGAGCAGGTACCAGGCCCCGAGGGTGAAGAGCACGAGGATGATCACCTGCAGCGAGATCGGCCCGAAGGACATCGTGCCGAGCGCGGTGAAGCTCGACGGGAAGCCGGTGAGCGTCGCGCCGTTGGTGAGGAACAGGGCCAGGCCGCCCCAGACGCTCAGGAAGCCCAGCGTGATGACGAGCGCGTTCAGTTTGAAGTAGGCCACCAGGAGGCCGTTGAGCGCACCGGCCACGAGACCGACGCCGATCGCGGCGAGGAACCCGAGCGGGGCGCTGCCCGTGCCGACCATGACCCCGCCGGAGACGATGGCGGCGAGGCTCGCCACGGAGCCCACCGAGAGATCCAGCGTGCCCGACATGACCAGGAACGCGAGCGGCAGCGCGATGAGGCCGAGTTCGGCGATCTGCAGCAGAATCGTCTGCGCGTTGTTGAACGTGAGGAATCGCGGGTTCATCGCCGCGAAGAAGGCGATGAGCGCGAGCAGGGCGATGAACGTGCTGTTCTGCGCCACGAATATCTTGAGACGGTTCATGAGTGGAGGTCTCCTGCCGGGGTGAGTTCGAGAAGGGTTTCGAGGAGTTCCGCCTCGTAGCGGCCGCTCCGGAAGATCTCACGGCTCGAGCCGTGGGCGAGCACGTAGGCGCGATCGCACATCGAGGCGATCTCGTCGGTCTCCGCCGAGGCCACCACGATGCACACGCCGGTGTCGGCGAGCCGGCGCAGGGCCACGCGGATGTCGAGCTTCGCCCCCACGTCGACGCCCTGGGTGGGCTGTGCGAGCAGCAGGACCTTCGGGGCGACCGGGAACGTCCACCTGGCCAGAAGGTGCTTCTGGCGGTTGCCCCCGGAGAAGCTCATGATCGGAGCGTCCCCGTCTGGCCCGTGCACGTTCAGCGTGGAGCGGATGGAGGCGTAGGACTCGGCGACCTTGGAACGGGAGCGCCAGCCGTGCGCGAACCAGGGCAGGTACGTGTTGTCCTTGGCGCTGAGACCGCCCACGAGCCCGTCGGTCTCGCGATCCGCCGGCACCAGGTGCACGCCCTGCCGGATCGCGTGGCCGGGCCGGGCGACGCGGTAGGGCTTGCCGCTGAGCCGCGCGTCGGCGGCGCCCCGCAGTCCGAAGAGCTCGTCGAGCAGGTGGAACTGCTCGCCGGCCGCCATGCCGTACAGTCCGACGATCTCGCCGTCGCGGAACTGCAGCTCACCGCCGGCCGCGCGCACCGTGAGGCGGGTCTCGCGGGGCGTCGGCGTCCAGTCGGTCTCGAGCTGCACCTCGGGGGCCAGCGCATGGGAGAGCTCCGAGACGCTCATGCCGTCGGTCGAGGCGTCCATGACCAGCCGGCCTCCGCGGAGCACGACGATGCGCTCGCAGACGTCGACGATGTCGGGCAGCCGGTGCGAGACGTAGACGATCGAGGTGCCCTTGGCGGCCAGGGAGCGGATCAGGGCGTGCAGCGCCCGGGTCTCCGCCTCGCCCAGGGCCGCCGTCGGCTCGTCGAGCAGCAGCACCCGCATGTCGCCGCGCAGCAGCCCGCGCGCGAGGTCGACGAGCTGCCGCTCGCCGAGGGACAGCGCCCCGACCGGGGCCTGCAGCGCGAGATAGCCGCCGCCCACCGACTCGAGCGCCTCGCGGGCCCGGGCCGCGCGCTCGGCGCGCGAGAGCGCCGCGCCGCGCCCCAGGTAGAGGTTGTCGAGGATGCTGAGGTTGCCGGCGAGCGCGGGCTCCTGGTGGATCACCGTCACGCCGAGCTCCGCGATGTCGCGCGGCGTGGCCCGGTGCGGCGTGGCGCGGCCGTCGAGCGACATCGCCCCCGTCGTCGCGGGCACGGCGCCCGTGGCGACGTTCAGAAGCGTCGACTTGCCGGCGCCGTTGTGCCCGAGCAGGCCGACGATCTGCCCGGCCGGGATCTCGAGATCGATCCCGTCGAGGGCGACGGTCGAGCCGAACCTGACGCCGACGCCGGAGAAGCTCAGGCGCGGCGCGGCGGGGGCGGGTGGTGTTGCGGCGTTCACTTGGTTCCTTCCCTGGGGAGTCCGGGCCCGCCCGGAGGGGCGGGCCCGGACCGGTGGGATCAGTCGACGTAGAACTCGTCGGCGTTCTCCGCGGTCACGCGGGTCGAGGTGATCACGTTGTCCTCGACGGTCTCCCCCGCCGCGGCGCGGAGGAGCAGATCGGCGTTGCTCTCCGCGAGCTCCTGGGCCGGCAGGATGAATCCGCCGCGCCAGATGCTGTTCGGGATCTTGATGATGTCGAGCGTCTCGTTGGTCGCGTCCGTCGCGCCGACGTAGTACTCGGGATCATCCTTCGCGACGCCGCTGTCGAGCAGCGCCTGGTAGGCCCCGGCCGTGTTGTCGTTGCTGGTCCCGACCCAGACCCGGGTGTCGGGGACCGCCACCAGGTGGCTCTTCGCGGCGCTGTTGCCCTCCTCGCGGGAGATGCCGGGCAGCTCGTACACCTTGACGTTCGAGGAGATCTCCTCGAGCGCGGCGATGATGCCCTCGGTGCGCCCCTTGCCGAGGTCGGACGTCTTGTCGGCGACGACCGCGACCGGAACCTCAGACTCGTCCGCGAGATTTTCGTTGATCCACTCGGCGGCGGCCGTGCCGACCAGGTAGCCGTCCTCGTAGCTGTCGATGATCGTGCCGGCCGCGGTGCCCTCCCAGCGGGTGGCGTAGCCGAGCACGGGGATCCCGGCCTCGGTCGCCCGTGCGGTCACCGGGACCATCGCATCGCTCTGCACCGGGAAGCCCATGATGGCCTTCACGTCGCCGCGCTGGATCCAGGCCTCCCAGTCGGAGACCTGCTTCTGCACGTCCCACTGCGGGTCGCTCGTGAGGAACTCGTATCCCTCGGCCTCGATGATGGGCTCCATGAACTTCAGCTGATCGTTCCAGATCGTGATGTCCATGCCCGCGAAGCCCATGGCGATCGCGCCCTTGCCGCTCTCACCGCCCTCGCCGGCGCCGTCGTCCGCGGCCCCGGCACCGCAGCCCGAGAGCAGCAGCGCCGCCGCGGCGGTGATTGCGATTCCGGCGCCGGCGCGCCGCAGAAACGACTTCTTCATGGTTTCTCCTTGTGTCGTGGTACCGCGTTGATGGGAGTCTGGGGGTCAGAGCGCGAAGTCGACGACCCGGCGCTTGCCGACCGGCTGGACGAGAGCGCGGACCGCCTCGACGGCCCGGCTCTGGGGGATGGTCTCGCCGACCATCTGGTCCAGCGGGAGCTGACCGGCGAGGTAGAGGCGCGCGATCTTGACGAAGTCGACCTGGGGCCGGGACGAGCCGTAGTTGCAGCCGAGGATCCGCTGTCCGGTGACGATGAGCTGCCAGGGCTTGATGACCGCTTCGGCGTCGCGGGCCGGCATGCCGACGAGCACGATCGCGCCGCCCGACTTGACGTATGCCGGCATGCCCTCGGTGACCTTCGGCACGCCGATCGCGTCGAACGCGAAGTCGACGCCCGCGCCCCCGGCGAGCGCGCGCACCCGCGCCACGGCTTCGGGATCGTCGCCCCGCACCGTGTCGGTGGCGCCGAGCTGACGCGCGATCTCGAGCCGGTCGTCGGAGAGGTCCACGGCGATGATCCGGCTGGCCCCTGCCAGCTTGAGGCCGAGCACGATCGCCTGACCGACCCCGCCGGCGCCGACCACCACGGCGGTCTGGCCGGCGCGCACGTCGGCCGTGTTGAGCACCGCGCCGATGCCGGTCGCGATGGAGCAGCCGATGAGGGCGGCCACCGCGGACGGCACCTCGGAGGGGATCTTGACCACGGCCGAGCGCGGGACGAGGGTGTACTCGGAGAACGCGGCGACCCCGAGATACGGGCGCGCCTCCTCGCCGTCGGCGACGGAGAGCGGTGTGGAGCCGTCCGGCAGTCCGTTCGTGATCGCCCCGCTCTCGGCGCACAGCCAGCTCTTGCCGTCCACGCAGGCGTCGCAGCGCCCGCAGGGCGCGTACCACGACAGCACCACCTGGTCGCCCGGGACCAGATCGACCCCCTCGCCGACCGCCTCGACGATCCCGGCGCCCTCGTGGCCCAGCGCGACCCGGTGGTCGAACGGCCAGTCGCCGTTGAGCACGTGAAGATCGGAGTGGCAGACGCCGGCGGCGGTCATCCTCACCAGGACCTCTCCGGCGCGCGGCGCGCGGACGGATACCTCGGTGAGCTGCGGCTCGCTCTCCCCGCCGGAGAACAGGATGGCGGTTGCGCTGATGTTCATGGACTCTCTCCTCGTCGAAATCGTTCGGTGGTGCTCGGGTCAGCGCGCGTGGGCGCTCATGACGTGCTTGATGCGGGTGTAGTCCTCGTAGCCGTACAGCGAGAGATCCTTACCGAGGCCCGAGGCCTTGTACCCGCCGTGCGGCATCTCGGCCGGCAGCAGCTGATGGCAGTTGATCCAGACGGTTCCGAAGTCGAGAGCGCCCGAGAGCGCGGTCGCACGGCCGTGGTTGCGCGTCCACAGGCTCGCGGCGAGCGCCATGTCGACCCCGTTCGCCAGGGCGATCGCCTCGTCCTCGGTCTCGAAGCTCTGGATGGTGAGGATCGGGGCGAACAGCTCGGACTGCACGACCTCGTCGTCCTGCCGGACGCCGGAGAGCACCGTGGGCTTCAGGTAGTAGCCGGGCTCCGAGAAGTAGCCGCCAGCCTCGACGGTGATATGCTCGGGGAGCCGGCCGAGCACGCCCTGCACCCGTTCGAACTGCGCGACGCTGTTCAGCGGCCCGTGGAAGGCCTCGGGGTCGTCCGGTCCGCCGGTCCTGATCCCCGCGGTGCGGGCCTTGAGCTTCGCGAGGAACTCGTCGCGCGCCTCCGCCTCCACGAGGACGCGGGTGGCGGCCGTGCAGTCCTGGCCGGCGTTGAAGTAGCCGGCGGAGGCGATCCCGGCGACGGCCGCGTCGAGATCGGCGTCGGCGAAGACGATGGCCGGCGCCTTGCCGCCGAGTTCGAGATGCACCCGGGTGATGTTCCGCGACGCGGCCGCCATCACCTCGGCCCCCGCGCGGACGCTGCCGGTGATCGCCACCATGTCGGCCCCGTGGTGCTCGGAGAGCAGGCGGCCGGTGGCGCGCCCCCCGATCACGACGTTGAGCACGCCCGCCGGGAGGATCCCCGCGGCGAGGCGGGCGAGGAGCACCGTGCTGCCGGGGGTGGTCTCGGCCGGCTTCAGCACGACGGTGTTGCCGGCGGCCAGCGCCGGGCCGATCTTCCAGATCGACATCATGAAGGGATAGTTCCAGGGGGTGACCTGCGCCACCACCCCGATCGGCTCCCGGCGGATGAGCGAGCTGAAGCCCTCCAGGTACTCGGTCTGAGCCAGGCCCTGAGGCGCGCGGCCGAGCCCGGCGAAGAAGCGCAGCTGATCGGCCGAGCGGAGGATCTCGAGCTCCCGCGTGGTCGCCCTCGGCTTGCCGGTTTCGGCGACCTCGCGCTCGAGGATCTCCTCGGCGTGCTCCTCGATGGCGGCGGCCAGGGTGAGCAGGGCCTGCTGGCGCGCCGCCGGTGTCGTGCGCCGCCAGGCGGGGAACGCGGAGCGCGCGGCGGAGAAGGCGCGATCGACCTCGACCTCGGAGGCGCCGCGGTAGGTTCCGGTCGCCGCGCCCGTCGCGGGATCGTGCAGGGTGAAGCGATCGCCGGTTCCGGGCACCTCGTGTCCGCCGATGATGTTGGCGATGGTCTCGGGCACGCTCGCTCGCCCTTTCTGAGTGGATTGACTGGATCCGGGTCACGAGGGCGCAGGCCTCGCTGCCGGTTGCCTCCACGCTAAGCGGATCGCGCCCGCGGGAGCCGGGGCGATGGCACCCGGTTCCCTTTCAAGGGTTGTGCGTTTGCATATTTTCGTTCGGCGTCCCCGGTTCGGGGGCCAATGCGACGACTATCCAGGCGGCTTCGAGCGGGACCGTGGGATCGTACCCGGTGGCGTCCGCGAAGGCCCGCAACCGGTTGATGACGGTGTTGCGATGGCAGAAGAGCCGCTCGGCGGTCGCCTTGATCGAGCCCGTCCGCAGATACGTGCGCACGGCCTGGATCAGCCTCGCCCGCTCGTGGGCGGGCAGGGCCGCCAGCGACCTCGGCACCTCGCGCGCGTGGCGCGGGAACACCTCCCGCAGGTGCTGGAGCGCCACCGTCGCCCACACCTCGTCCTCGGTCGCGAGCACGGGCTCGCCCGCAGGGGCGTGCCGGGCGATCTGCAGCGCGACCTCGGCGGCCCGGGGCACGGCCGCGAGCCCGTCGACGTCGCCGACGTACGCCCCGGCGGAGGAGACCTCGCGCCGCCACCGCTCGGGCGCCGTCTGCTCCCGGAAGAGCACGATCGCGCTCACGCTCTCGAACGAGCCGACCAGCGGGTCCTTCCCGTAGCGCGCGATCATCGCGTGGATGGCCTCGCCCGTCACCGCGATGACCTCGTAGCGCGCATCCGCCCGCATCCGCAGCCGGCCGGCGAGCAGCTCGGTCTCCCCGCCGGTCAGCGGCTCGCCGCTGAACAGGCGCAGGATGGTGCGGTGCCGCTGCGCCGCGAGGGTCCGGTCGAGCCGCGCCTCCTCGGCGCGATAGGCCTCCCGAAGCGCGTCGACGTAGTCCTCGACGGTGTCGAGCAGGTGCACGACGTTGCGGGCGAGCACGGCGCTGCCCTGTTCGCCCGCGATCCGCTGCACGTGGACCCAGATGACACGGAAGTCGATGCGCACCGCGCGGAGAAACGTCGCGAGCGGCACTCCCTGCTGCGCCCGCCGCGCCGCCAGGCGCTCGATGAGACCCGCTGCGCCGGGCGGATCCGACTCCCCTCTGAGCCGCCGGATCAGCAGCTCGAAGGTCTGCCGGGCGGTGTCGACGATGTCCTGCTGCGCGACCTGATCCGAGGGGTAGGGCTCCGTGGCGCGGAACTCCCGCAGGAACTCGGCGACGACGTCGTCGAGCTCCTGGGTGAGCTGACCGAGGATCCAGTCCCAGGTGATCGGCGCGTCGGGCTCGACGGCCGGATCCGAGGCGGAGTGCATACGCACAAGCGTACCCGTCGGACTCGGGACGAATGCCCAGACCCGGCCGACCCGCCCCCGGCCACCATGGAGATGAGGAGCGCCCCTCCCGGCGCTCTCCGCGCGACGCGCGTCTGACGAGCAATGAGGAGTCGTGATGAGCACGGGTGCGGATGGGACCGGGGATCTGGTCCTGCGGAATGCGAGGATCCACACCCAGGACCCGCGACGTCCGTCCGCCGGCTCCCTGCGCATCTCCGGCGGCCGCATCGCGGCGGTCGGCGACGACGCCGTGCCGACCGCCGGCGCCCGCGTCATCGACCTGCAGGGCGCGACGGTCGCCCCGGGCTTCAACGACGTGCACGCGCACAGCGTGTGGTTCGGGCTGACCAAGCTCGAACTCGATCTGGAGCCCGCGACCGGTCTCGACGAGTTGTACGCGCTCATCGCGGAGCGCGCGGCCGCGACCCCGCCCGGGGAGTGGGTCATCGCGACCGGATTCAGCCAGATCCGGCTCGGCGACCGCTCCCCCGATCGCGATCGGCTCGACCGGGCCGCCGGCGGCCGGCCCGTCTGGCTCAAGCACAACTCGGGCCACGCGGCCTTCGTGAACGGCGTCGCGCTCGGGCTGATCGCCGAGCAGTCCGACCTCGACGCGCACATCGAGGGCGGCGTGGTGGAGCGCGACGCGGACGGCCGCCCGACGGGGCTGCTCGAGGAGAACGCGATGGCGCTCGTGCAGCGGCTCACCCTGCCCTATCCCGAGGAGACGCTGGTGCGCGCCCTCGACCTCGCGACGGAGCACTACCTCGCCGAAGGCATCACCAGCGTCACGGACGCCGGGATCGGCGGGGGCTGGATCGGCTACTCCCCGCGGGAGTTCCGCGCCTACCAGGCCGCGCGCGAGCGCGGCCTGCTGCGCACCCGCATGCAGCCGATGTTCATCATCGACGCGCTGCATCCGCTGCCGGGGCATCGGGGCGATGCCGAGGTGCTGACGCTCGACGGCGGCATCCACACGGGTCTCGGCGACGACTGGCTGCGTCTCGGACCCGTGAAGATCTTCAGCGACGGATCCCTGCTGGGCTCGACCGCGTCGGTCACCGAGGACTACGTCGGATGCCCCGGCAACCACGGCTATCTGCAGGAGTCGCCGGACAGCCTGCGCGACCGCGCGCTGCGCGCCTACGCGGCCGGGTGGTCATTGGCCATCCACGCGATCGGCGACCACGCGGTGGACCAGGCGATCGCGATCATCGAGGAGGCGCAGCGCCGCTGGGGCGCCCGCCCCGTCCCGAACCGCATCGAGCACGCCGGGATCGTGCGCCCGGATCAGCTGCCCGCCCTCGCGAGGCTCGGGATCGCCGTCACACCGCAGCCCTTCTTCCTCCACGAGTTCGGCGACGCGATGATGGAGCGCATCGGCCCGCACCGGGAGTCCCAGCTCTACCGGGCTCGGTCGTTCCTCGAGCACGGCGTGACCCTGCCCGGCTCCTCCGACCGGCCGGTCGCCGACGGCAACGTCCTCGCCGGCATCCAGGCCTTCGTCGAGCGGCGCTCGTCGGCCGGCAACGTGATCGGCGCCGACGAGCGGATCACCGCCGCCCAGGCGCTCGAGGCCTACACGCTCGGTTCCGCCCGCGCGACCGGGCAGGCGGAGAGCCGCGGTTCCATCGCGCCGGGCCGGCTGGCGGACCTGGTGGTGCTCGGCGACGACCCGCTCGCGGTCGACGCGTCGCGGATCTCGGACATCGAGGTGCTCGCGACCCTCGTCGACGGCGGACTCGCGCACGGCGCCGAGCGTCTCGCCTGACGCGGACCCGACTCGTTCGCCGCGCCGGAGCGCGCTCGCCTCAGCCGACGCGCGCGCTCACGATGCGGCGCAGCGCCTCGACCGTGAGCTCGACCGAGGCGACGTCGATGCGCTCGTCGTGCGCATGGATCCGCTGCCGGTACCGCTCGTAGCTCCAGTCCGCCGAGAGCAGGCCGAAGCCGTACGAGGGGATGCCCAGCTCCCGGAGCAGGCGGGCATCGGAACCGCCCGCCGCCATGATCGGCACCACGGGGGATCCGTCGGTCTGCGCGATCGCGTCGCGCACGGCGTCGAAGAGCGGTTCGTCCTCGGGCGATTCCGTGGCGGGCCAGCCCCGCAGGTGCCTCACCTCCACCTCGGCGGAGAGTCCGCTGAGCATCTCGGCGAGCAGGGCGTCGACCTCGTCGTCGGTGGTGCCGGGCAGGGTGCGGATGTCGAGGTCGATGTGCGCCTCGCCGGGGATGACGTTGTGCGCCTGACCGGCTCGGAGCACGGTGGGCGAGATCGTCACCCGTGAGGCCGCGTGCGCGTAGCCCGCTATGCCTCCGAGCTCGAGGAGCGCGGCGTCCAGGCGCACCGGGTCGAGCATGCGTCCGGCAAGATCCGGGTCGTCTATCCGGGCCTCGACGAACGAGCGCCAGAGTGCGCCGAGCTCGACCGCCGGCGCCACCGCCGCCAGGCGCTGCAGCACCTCGCCCGCCGCATAGGCGGCGCTCTGCGCGCCGAACGGGATGGAGGCGTGGCCCGGCGTGCCGCGGACGACGAGGCGGCGGCCGGCAGAACCCTTCTCGGCGACCTCGACCACCACGTGATCGCCCATGCGCATCCCGCCCGATTCGCTGAGCGCCTCGGTCACCCCGAAGGCGTCCGGGTGCTCGCGCAGCAGCCAGCGCAGCCCGTAGTCGCTGCCCGCCTCCTCGTCGGCGACGGCCAGCAGGAGCAGGTCGCCGCGGGGGCGCTCCTCGGCCAGCGCGACCTCGCGGAAGGCCGTGGCGAAGGCCGCGGTGAGGTAGAGCATGTCGACGGTGCCCCGCCCCCAGATCTCGCCCTCGATCAGGTCGCCGCCGAAGGGGTCGTGCGTCCAGCGCTCGGCGTCGACCGGGACCACGTCCAGATGGCCGAGCAGGCCCAGGGCGGGCGCATCGGGATCGGTTCCGCGCACCCGGGCCACCAGCGAGGCCCGGCCGGGCGACGCCTCGAACACGCGGGTCTCGCAGCATCGGCGTTCGACGGCCTCGGCCAGGAACCGCTGCAGCACCCGCACGGCCCGGATCTCGCCGCCGGAGCTCGCCTCGCCCGTGTTGACGCAGGCCTCGCGCACCAGGGCCCGCAACAACTCGACGGTCTCGGAAGTGGCGCTGCTCACCCTCGATACCCTACCCGGAATCGGCTCTCCCAACGGCGGCTACCAGGGACGGCGGGCCGGTTCCACCCCTGGCGCCGCGGGTGACCGGCTGGTACATTCCTCTGGTATGAACGGGGCGACTCCATCACGACCGATTCAGCAGCCGACGACCCGACGGGCACGGCCATGGACGAGGGGCACGTCGGCGACGGCGATGATCGCCCTGTTCGCGCTCGTGTTCACCGGCCTCTCGGCGCCCTCCTACGCCGAGGACGCCGCCGAGCCCGGTGCGGTCTCGCACGAGCGCGGAACGGGCACCGCGACCGCCGGCGAGGACGCCGCCGAGGACGCCGCGGATCCGACCGACCCGGTCGACGCCGGCACGACCCGGGACGGGACAGACGCGGCGGATGGAGCGGCCGGGTCCTCCGAGCAGGCTCCCGACCGGCCAGCACCGGGGATCGATGACGACGCGGCGCCGGTGGACGACGCGGATGCCGAGAGCAAGGACGAACCCGCCCCGCCGGTACTCGACCTGCCCGTCGCTCGGCAGAGCGAGCAGGGGCTCGAATCGAGGCAGTCCGACGCGACGAACTCGACCGCGAGCGCGCGCTACGCGAATGGGTTGATCTCGCAGAAGGTCAGACTGGCCGATGCGCGCGACGACATCGTGCCGCCGACTCAGCAGCAGCGTCTCACGCGGATCGACGTGACCCGCGACCTGGTCGAGCGGACCATCACGGCGAAGGCGACGTTCGCGCAGACGCCGACAACGTCGCTCGACTCCGTGGTGTACGTGTACCTCGGCACCTGGTCGGGCAACAGCTGCCTCGCCCGGGTGGGCCTCGGCGCGACGGCGGTCGGGGCCAGTGCGGCCGGGGCCTTCCTCGACGGGAACGGCGGCACGGAGGGCAGCCTCACGGTCACCCGCTCCCGCAGCAAGAACGTGCTGACGCTGACGAGCAGGGCCCACGCGAAGATCCGGTCGTCGAACTGGAATTGCGCTTACGGCCTCAACCAGAGCACGGGCGGCTCTCCGAACTACACGGCCTTCTACGCCGAGAGTCTGCAGGACGTCTTCAAGCCGAAGCTGGCGCTCGACCTCGGCAAGCCGCTGCAGGGCAACTACCGGGGCAAGACCACGAAGGTCCGGGTGACGATCCGGAACAGCGGCGAGGGGGACGCGCGCAGCGTGCGGCTCAAGGCTTCGGGCAAGGGCCTCTCGATCAAGAAGAAGAGCCGCGGCCTCGGAACCATCAAGGCCGGACGCTCGAAGACCGTCACCTTCAATGTGAAGGTGAAGAGCGGCAAGCAGCGCAGCTTCAAGACGACGGCGACCGCGAGCGGCGGGGCGAAGAGCGCCAAGAGCGTCAAGATCGTGGTCAAGCCGAAGAAGACGAAGTACCGTTCGCTCTCCGGCAGGTACTTCTGGGGCTTCCTGCCCTCGAGCCTGTCCGACTACCAGGGCTGGAACAACCGCGCGGTGTGGTTCCTCAACAAGAAGTGGGCCTACGTCGGATTCCCGAAGAGCGGCAAGAAACCCCGCTGCGGCAAGAGCTCGAAGAGCTGCAAGCGGTACAGCTACAACAAGCGGACCGGCGTCGCGAAGATCGGCGCGCAGAAGTTCAAGGTGACGAGCGAGGGCTTCCGGTACCGGGCGAAGAAGGGCGAGGCGAAGGCCTACTTCGAGCCGCTCACGCTGCCGAAGAAGGGCGCCAGGCTCTCGGCCAAGCTGCTGCGGCACGATTGGACCGGCTACTGCATGCTCACCTGCACCGCGACCACGGAACGGCTCGTCCTGGGCAAGAACCGGAAGTTCGTGTGGTCTCGGTCCTCGGTCGGCAGCTGGCCGGGCCTCGGCTCGTCCTGGGCGATCATCCCCGCCGACCAGCGCGGCACCTACCGCGTGATCAGCAAGGGCCGGATCGAGCTGCGCTACTCGAACGGCAAGAAGAAGCGGCACACGATCGGCATCATGCACGACATCCGCGGCAAGGCGTCGCCGAGCGAGGGCGTGATGATCGGGGACACGAACTTCTACCGCGAGTGAGCATCCCCCTCGCCTCGGTCGAGCGCGCGGCCCCGTGCGCCGTCGCGCCACTCGAGACGCAGGGCCGGCACCGGTGCGCCGGACGGCTCCCGTCGGACCCGTCCGGCGCACTCCGCCTCGGCTAGCGAATGACGCGCAGCGTTCGCGCGGCGCTCGACTTCGCCTTGGTGTTCGCCGTCGCCACCACCTTCGCCCGGATCTTGTGGGTGCCCCGCTTCAGCTTCGGCAGCTTCACCGTGGCCGTGCCCGCGCTGCTGAGCTTCTGCGTCGTGATCCGCTTCTTCCCGTCGAACACCTGCACGGTGTACTTCGCGGCCTTCGCCTTCAACGACCCCGGGATCGTCACCGCCACCCGCAGGCGCGGGTACTGCTTCCGCTTCACCTTCGGCTTCAGCAGTTTCGCCGAGATCTTCGGCACGATCTTCGTCACTCGCAGGACGGCGGTGCCGGTCGAGTTCTCGAAGGCCGCGGCATCGTCGCTGGTGAACGCCGCGCTGGCCGTGTGCGATCCGACCCGCACCGGCTTCGTCAGCCGGATCGCGGCCTTCCCGCCCGACAGCTTGGCGTCGTAGCTCTGCCCCGCGATCCGCAGCCGCACGGTTCCGACGGGCTGCCCGGCGCCGCTCGACTCCGCCGCCGGGTCCGCCGCCACGGTCACCGTCGCGCTGTTCGCCAGGTTGTACTTCGCCGACGGCTTCGCGAACCTCACCGACGTCACCGTCGCGATCGGTTCCGGCTCGGGCTCCGGCTCGGGCTCCAGCTCCGGCACGCAGGCACCCCTCAGGAGTTCGTTGCCGACCGCCTCGTCCCCGCCGTCCAGTGTGAAGAGCCGGCACCCCGCCGCGACCCCGGAGAGCGTGGCGAAACCGTCCACCTCCTCGACCGGGTGCTCCACGCCGTTCAGATAGACCCGCTCCGTGCCGGCCGGGACCGGGATCGACACATCCGCAGTCGTGTTGCCCGGGATGCTGGCGACGAGCTGGATCCGACCGTCGTCGTCGTGGTCGAAGGCGACACCGATGCGGCCCTTGACGGTCGGCACCGCGACGGAGGCGTGCTCGAGCCCGCCGGCCTGCGGCTTGATCTGGAAGGTCGAGTAGCCCGCCTCGACCGGACGGATCCCGAAGATGCCGGAGGGCACGTGGAACGCCGGAGAGGCCGCCCAGGGATGGGAGTACGTCAGATTGCTCTTCTGACTCCGATCCCAGGCCTCCGCGGTCGCGCCCGCGCCCCGGGCGATCATGTTCATCCAGCTCGACAGCCCCGTGGAGCTCAGCTGCGCCACCGCGGCGTCCGCACGTCCACCGTCTATGAGACCGGTGATGGAGAAGCCGGCGCAGTAGACGCTGCAGACCATCCCCTTGTCGGCCACGAAGTCGGCCACGCGGGCCGCCTGATCGCCCTCCGGCACCCCGAAGGCCAGCGCGAAGGCGCTCGCGTGCAGCGCGTAGTGACCGGTGAGCTGTCCGGCCGCGTTCATGCCGTCGTCATAGGCGCCGAGTTCCTCGTTGTAGAGCCGATCGTTCAGTGCGTCGCGGAGACGGTCGGCCTGGGCGGTGTAGCCCGCGGCGTCCTCCGTCTTATCGAGCGCCTCGGCCATCGCCGCCATGTCGCGCAGGGCACGGTAGGAGAGCGCGTTGAGCACCGTGTTGTAGTGCCGGAACTGGTAGCCGTCGCGCTGGCTCGTCGGCCAGTCCACGATGTCGCAGTCGGTCTGGCTGTTGCAGCCGTTCGAGCGGTCGGCCTTGCCGACGAGTCCCGTGTCCGCGTCGATCCACTTCGTGGGCATCTTGGTCGCGAGATTGTCGTAGTACTGCGCCACCTGCTCGATATTGCCCGTCTGCCGCCAGGCGTCGTGCACGGAGAGCACCACGTAGATGGGCCATTCGGTCGGCCAGGTGCGATTGCCCTCGAAATAATTCATCGAATAGCGCGCGAGCGACAGATCCTCCATGAGATAGAGGGACGACATCTGCTGGAGATAGCCGTCCGCCTCGTAGTTGGTGCGCTCACGCGTCCAGGAATCGGTGAAGAAGTTGACGTTGAGCGCTTCGATGCTGTTCTTCGAGAGCTGGTAGACCTGATCCAGGTTGTCGTCCGAGGAGGTGAACGACGACGCCTCCTGGTCGAAGGGGTAGACGAGCGCCAGCGCGCGAAGGCTGTCGGCCGTGACCGGCTCGGGCGCGCCGATGATCTCGAGGTAGCGGAACACCCGCATGCCCCAGGTCCGCACGGTCTGGGATCCGTCGGTGAGGGTCACGACGTCCTGGTACTGGTTGCCGGTGTCGAGCTGGTACTTCGCGGTGGCGCTGCCGACGCTCGTCTCCACCTCGCCGAAGCGGAGATCGACCCGTTGGCCCGACGCTCCCCCGTCGATCTCGTAGTGGACGCCTCCGATCCAGGTCCGCCCGAAGTCGACGAAGTAGTTGCCGTCGCCCTTGTCCACGATCTCGACCGGCGCGTGCAGCTGCTCCTCGACCTTCGCCATGGGCGTCGCCTGCAGATCGGCGAAGGCGGGCTTCTGCACGGCGTCCGCCCAGCCGTCGTCGTCGAAGCCGGGGAGGTCGAAGCCCTCGGGGTACTCGCGCAGATCGAGATTCTCCTTCGGCGCCGAGAAGTACCCGGTGCCGATGGATCCGGCGGAGGGGAACACCTCGGCCCCCGTCATCCCCTTCCAGTCGGTGCCCGTGCCGAAGGTCTGCGAGGTGCCGTCCGCGTAGTCGACGCGCAACTGCCCGATGAAGCGCTGCCGCTCCGCTCCCGCGGTGTAGGCGATCACGCCGATGGCGTTCGGCTCGCCGGCTCGGATCTGCTCCGTCACGTCGAAGCCGTCGAAGCGGTTCTCGGTGCGGATCCGGTTCGTCGGCCCGAGCCCCACGAATTCGCCGTTGACGTAGGCCTTGAAGACGTACTGGAGATGGCCGCGGAAGTCGCCGGCCGTGGCGAACAGGGTGGCGCCGACGATCTCGGTGTTCTTCGGCACGACCTCGGTGCGGAGGAACGACCAGTCGGCGCTGTTCTGCTGCACGCAGGACTGCCCGCGTCCGACGTTGTAGGCGCCGTTGCTGATCGACCCGCAGGGGAAGGGGTTGGTCGCCGAGAAGTCGTTGCTGAGCAGCACCCCGCCACCGCCGGCGACGATGTCGAGCTCGTGCACGTAGCCCGCCTCCGAGCCCCCCGTGCGGAACCCGACCGTGCCCTCGGCCGGCGCCCCCGGTATCGTCCGGTCGTCCACCTCGGTGCCGCCGATCTTCGTGACGACCCGCTCGCCCTGCACCGTGATCTCGATCGGGACCGGCGTGTTCGCGGTGATGGTGCCCGCAGGCAGATCGACGTGCGGGAGGGCCGTGTACTGCCCGTTCACCAGGGTGTGCGGGACGAGGCGATTGTTGTTCGCCCGGAACTGCCACATGAGCCCGTTGTTGCCCGAGGCGCGGAAGAGCACGCCGAGCGCGTTCTCGGTGATGGTGAAGCGCGTCGTGATCGTGTAGTCGTCCCAGCGCTGCGCCGACCCGCCCGGCGCGGAACTCGCCCAGATGGGGGTGCTGCCCTCCCAGACGCCGCCGGGAGACGTGCCGAACCACGACGGTTCCGACCGCGTGGAGGCCGCATCGCCGCCGTCCCAGGTCTGCACGCTCCAGAAGTAGCGCGAGCCCGCCTCGAGCGGATCGCCGGCGTACGGCACGTCGGTCTGCCGGTCCGAGGCGACCTTGCCGGAGTCCCAGACGTCGCCCGTGCCGTCGGCGGCACCCGCGGCGGTCGAGGCCACGACGATCCGGTAGGCCGCCTGCTCCCGCGAGGAGACGTACCAGGAGAAGGCGGGGGATTCGAGGTCGTCCAGGTCGCTCGGGCGATCGAGTCCGTTGACGCGGAGGCCGGTCGGCGCCGGCTCGGCGGCCCGAGCGGGCGCGGGCCCGGTTCCGAGACCGAGGGTGAGCACCATCAGGAGGGTCATCACCCCCGCGAGGAATGCTCTGCTGGATACGGACAGGGCTGGTCGCTGAGGCATCGTTGCCTTTCTCCGGTTCTTCGATCGAGCGCGTCGACGGTGACGGGTTGATGAGGGTGGAACTCGCAACGATAGTAATGAATCGTTTCATAAATAGTCAAGCCGTTCTCGGCGAATCGTCGCCGAGCCCGCGATATGACACGGATGTCAGCGCGGATCTCGACGGCGATCGGCCTTCGGTGCACATGAAACGATTCATGATCTCGGGTGCCGGACGCGCCGTTCTAGTCGATCAGCAGGGCGAGCTTGCCGACGGTGGCGCCCGAGAGGAGGCGCTCCAGCAGTGCGGCGCACTCGCCGAGCGCGGCCGTGCCGGTGAGCGGGACGTCGATCTCGCCCGAGGCGACGGCCGCGAGCGACCAGCGGAGCGATGCGGCCCCGTCCTCCGGGCGGCGCGAGAGCCACGCGCCCACGTTGAAGCCGGTCGTCGTCTTGTTCTCCAACCAGTGCGCCACCGAGCTCACGGCGACGTCGGGGGCCTGCGAGGCGTTGCCGACCCGGAGCAGCCGGCCTCCCTCGCGGAGCACCCGGAACGCGTCGGCGGTGGCCTCTCCGCCGACGGGGTCGACCACGATGTCGTACCCTCTCTCGGGGACGTCGGGCAGCCGGTCGCGCAGGTAGGCGTGGTCGTAGCCGAGGTCTCGGGCGGTCCCGCGCTTCGCCGGCGCGCCGACGACGACGTCGACGCGGCCGGCTCCGAGGGTGCGGGCGATCTGTCCGAACTGCGATCCGAGTCCGCCCGCGGCGGCGTGCACGAGCACCGCCTCCCCGCGGGCGAATCGAGCGACCGTCGTGAGCGCGAGATGCGCCGTGACGGTGTTGACCGGCACGACGGAGGCCTGCGCGACGTCCATGCCGTCCGGGATCGGCGCGACGAGGGCCGCCGAGGCGCGTGCGACCTCGGCGAAGCCGCCGGCCCCGGGAAGGATGGCCGCCACGTGCTGCCCGGGCTCGAACGCTGTGACGCCGTCGCCGAGTTCGCGGACCGTACCGGCGACCTCGAGCCCGGGGACGAAGCCGTCCTGCTGCGGCATCGCGCCGGTCGCCCACAGCGCGTCGATCAGGCCCACGCCGGCGGCCTCGACGTCGACGGTGATCTCGCCGGCGGCCGGGACGGGTGCGGGGCGCTCGACGAGGGCGAGTCCGGGGGCTGCGGCGTTTCCGGTGAGCGCGAGAGCGCGCATGGCTCCTCCTGATGGTCGGGGTCGGGTACGGCTGGGAGCCTAGGCGCTGGAGCGGACTCCAACGCAAATCCCGGGCCGTCGCGCACCGGCCGGGATGCGCGGCGCTTGACCTGGAGTGCGCTCCAGGAGCTACGCTCGACACCATGAGCGACCCCGGCCCCCTGACCATCGCCGAGATGTCGGAGTCCTCCGGCCTGAGCCCGGACACCCTGCGCTGGTACGAGCGCGAGGGACTGCTGCCACGGGTGGGCCGGAGCGCGTCGGGGCACCGACGGTACGGCGCGCGCGAGCAGGGTCTGCTGGCGCTCCTGGTCGCGCTCCGCGAGACACGGATGAGCACCGCGGGCATGCGGCGATTCGTCGAGCTCATGGACGAGGGCGCGGCGAGCCACGGTCGGCGGATCGCGCTGCTCGAGGAGGGGCGGGCGAGGCTCGCGGAGCGCCGCCGACAGCTCGACCGGGCCGAGGCGGCGCTCGAGCGGAAGATCCTCCACTACGAGCGGCTCATCTCCGACGGCCTCGACTGCGATGGCGCGCCCGTGCCCGCCGAGACCCGGGCGCTGCAACTCGCGCGGGGCTGAGCGCCCGCCGGTCGGCTGGCCGCCCCGACGGCCCGTCAGCTAGCTCCGGGAATCAGAAGTCCCAGTCCTCGTCCTCGGTGGCGACGGCCTTGCCGATGACGTAGCTCGAGCCGCTGCCGCTGAAGAAGTCGTGGTTCTCGTCGGCGTTGGGCGAGAGCGACGAGAGGATCGCCGGGTTCACGTCCGTCATGTCCTTCGGGAACATCGCCTCGTAGCCGAGGTTCATCAGCGCCTTGTTGGCGTTGTAGTGCAGGAACTTCTTGACGTCCTCGGTCAGGCCCACGGGATCGTAGAGATCCTGCGTGTAGAGCACCTCGTTGTCGTAGAGGTCGTAGAGCAGCGAGAAGGTGTAGTCCTTCAGCTCCTCGCGGCGCTGCTCGCTCGCGTCCTCGAGCGCCTTCTGGAACTTGTAGCCGATGTAGTAGCCGTGCACGGCCTCATCGCGGATGATGAGACGGATCAGATCGGCGGTGTTGGTGAGCTTGGCGTGGCTCGACCAGTACATGGGCAGGTAGAAGCCGGAGTAGAACAGGAACGACTCCAGCAGCGTGGAGGCGACCTTGCGCTTCAGCGGATCGTCGCCCTCGTAGTAGTCGACGATGATGCTCGCCTTCTTCTGCAGGTTCGGGTTCTCCACCGACCAGCGGAAGGCGTCGTCGATCTCCTGCGTCGAGCACAGCGTCGAGAAGATCGAGGAATAGCTCTTGGCGTGCACCGACTCCATGAAGGCGATGTTGGTGTAGACCGCCTCCTCGTGCGGGGTGATCGCGTCGGGGATCAGCGACACCGCGCCCACCGTGCCCTGGATCGTGTCGAGCAGGGTGAGGCCGGTGAAGACGCGCATCGTGAGGAGTTGCTCGTCCGGCGTCAGCGTCGCCCACGACTGCACGTCGTTCGAGAGCGGCACCTTCTCGGGCAGCCAGAAGTTGTTGACGAGGCGGTTCCAGACCTCCAGATCCTTCTCGTCCTCGATCCGGTTCCAGTTGATCGCCTGCACCGCGTGGCCCAGCTTGAAGTTCATCGCTTCCTCTTATTTCGTCATGCTGCGCGACCGGAGGGAGTCGCAGTATCTACTTCGGGATCATGGATCCTGCGACTGCGCGCAGGATGACGGGAACACAACCGGCACGGATTGCCGAGCCATCACAGCATGCAGCTGACGCACTCGGACATGTCCGTGCCTTCGAGCGCCAGCTGCCGCAGGCGGATGTAGTAGATCGTCTTGATGCCCTTGCGCCACGCGTAGATCTGCGCGCGGTTGATGTCGCGCGTGCTCGCCGTGTCCTTGAAGAACAGGGTGAGCGACAGACCCTGGTCCACGTGCTGGGTCGCCGCGGCGTAGGTGTCGATGATCTTCTCGGGCCCGATCTCGTAGGCGTCCTCGTAGTACTCGAGATTGTCGTTCGTGAGGAACGGTGCCGGGTAGTAGACGCGGCCCAGCTTGCCCTCCTTGCGGATCTCGATCTTGGAGGCGATCGGATGGATCGAGCTGGTCGAGTTGTTGATGTAGGAGATCGAGCCGGTGGGCGGCACGGCCTGCAGGTTCTGGTTGTAGATGCCGTCCCGCTGCACGCGCGCCTTCAGCTCCCGCCAGTCGTCCTGCGTGGGGATCTCGACCCCGGCCTCGGCGAACAGCGCACGCACCCGCTCGGTCGCCGGCTCCCACGCCCGCTCGGTGTAGGTGTCGAAGAACTCGCCCGAGGCGTACTTGGAGTCCTCGAAGCCCGCGAAGGCGCGGCCTCGCTCCACGGCGAGCCGGTTCGAGGCGCTGAGCGCGTGGAACAGGATCGTGTAGAAGTAGATGTTCGTGAAGTCGATGCCCTCTTCGCTGCCGTAGTGCACCCGCTCGCGGGCGAGGTAGCCGTGCAGGTTCATCTGGCCGAGCCCGATGGCGTGCGACTGGTCGTTGCCGTCCTCGATCGAACGCACCGAGGAGATGTGGCTCTGATCGCTGACCGAGGTGAGAGCGCGGATCGCGAGCTCGACGCTGCCGCCGAAGTCGTCGCCGTCCATCATCATGGCGATGTTCATCGACCCGAGATTGCAGGAGATGTCCTTGCCGATCCGGTCGTAGCTGAGATCCTCGTTGTAGGTGGTCGGGGTGTTGACCTGGAGGATCTCGGAGCACAGGTTCGACATGTTGATGCGCCCCTTGATCGGGTTCGCGCGGTTGACCGTGTCCTCGAAGACCACGTAGGGGTAGCCGGACTCGAACTGCAGCTCGGCGATGGTCTGGAAGAAGTGGCGCGCGCTGATCTTGGTCTTCTTGATGCGCGGGTCGTCGACCATCTCGTGGTACTTCTCGCTGACGGAGATGTCGCCGAAGGGCACGCCGTAGACGCGCTCGACGTCGTAGGGCGAGAAGAGGTACATGTCCTCGTTCTTCTTCGCCAGCTCGAAGGTGATGTCGGGGATCACGACGCCCAGCGAGAGCGTCTTGATGCGGATCTTCTCGTCCGCGTTCTCGCGCTTGGTGTCGAGGAAGCGCATGATGTCGGGGTGGTGCGCGTTGAGGTAGACCGCGCCCGCGCCCTGGCGCGCGCCGAGCTGGTTGGCGTAGCTGAAGCTGTCCTCGAGCAGCTTCATCACGGGGATGATGCCCGACGACTGGTTCTCGATCTTCTTGATCGGAGCACCCGCTTCGCGGATGTTCGAGAGCAGCAGCGCCACGCCGCCGCCGCGCTTCGAGAGCTGCAGCGAGGAGTTGATGCCGCGCGAGATCGACTCCATGTTGTCCTCGATGCGCAGGAGGAAGCACGAGACGAGCTCGCCGCGCTGCGCCTTGCCGAGGTTCAGGAACGTCGGGGTGGCGGGCTGGAAGCGCCCCGAGATGATCTCGTTCATGATCCCGCGCGCGAGCTCCTGGTCGCCCTGGGCCAGTCCGAGCGCCACCATCACGACGCGGTCCTCGAAGCGCTCGAGGTAGCGCTTGCCGTCGAAGGTCTTCAGCGCGTAGGAGGTGAAGAACTTGAAGGCGCCGAGGAAGGTGGGGAAGCGGAACTTCAGCGCATAGGCCTCGTTCGTGAGCTGCTCGATGAAGGCGACCGAGTAGCGGTCGATCAGCTCCTTCTCGTAGTAGTCGTTGTCGATGAGGAAGCGCATGCGCTCCTCGAAGTTGTGGAAGAAGACCGTGTTCTGATTGACGTGCTGCAGGAAGTACTGCCGCGCCGCCTCGCGATCCTTGTCGAACTGGATCAGACCGTCCGCGTCGTAGAGGTTGAGCATGGCGTTCAGCGAGTGGTAGTCCATGTCGCTGACCTTGGACGAGGCGAGGGACGGCGCGTGCTCCGGCTCCATCACCGCGGTGTTCGTTGCCGTTTGCGTTGCAGGGACCAAAACTGTTCCAATCCTTCTTGGACGGCGTTCACGTCGTCCGGTGTGCCAAAGAGTTCGAAGCGATACAGATGCGGGACGCCCAGCTTGCGGGCGATGATGTCTCCCGCGATGCCGTACGCGTCGCCGAAGTTGGTGTTGCCCGCGGCGATCACGCCGCGGATGTGCCTGCGGTTGCGCTCGTCGTTCAGGAACCTGATCACCTGCTTCGGAACGGCCTTCGTCTCGGGGCCGCCGCCGTAGGTGGGGACGACGAGCACGTAGGGCTCCTCCACGACGAGCGGCTCGTCCTTCGCCCTCAGCGGGATGCGATGAGCGGGACGGCCGAGCTTCTCGATGAAGCGGTGCGTGTTGCCCGACGCGCTGGAGAAGTAGACCAGGTCCGCCATCGCGCCCACCGGCGCACTAGTCGGTGAGGCGAGCGGCGAGCGCCGAGATCCGATCGGGGCGGAAGCCCGACCAGTGCTCGTCGTCGGTGACGACCACCGGCGCCTGCAGGTAGCCGAGTTCCTTGACGGTCTCGAGCGCCGTCGGATCCTCCGACAGGTCGATCACGTCGTATTCGATGCCCTTGCTGTCGAGCGCGCGGTAGGTCGCGTTGCACTGCACGCACGACGGCTTGGTGTACACGGTGGTAGCCATATTCAAGCCCTTCGTCGAAAACTGTCGCACCCCGGCAGAGGCACTACATATAGTGAACCACACCGGGATCGACCACAACATGATGTAGTTACACCAGTGTAGTTTTCCACCGCCGATTCACCAAGGGGGTTGACTTCCCTGGGGAGAACTTTCGGCGGGATTCCGCCGCCGTCGAGAAGTTATCCACAGGGTCACCACGGCAAAAAATAATTCATCCCCACCGTTCCCCCGGCGTGTCGCGCCGCCCCGCCCGAGAGGCCCGTCCGCTCCGCGGCGGCCCCCTCACAGCGCGACCGGCCACAGCAGCTCCGTTCCGTCGGGCTGGAACCAGCGCAGCACCAGCATCGCATCGGGAGAGGCCGCGTCGAACTCGCGCAGGACCACGCGCAGGCGCTCGCCCGGGTGGACGGTGCGCGGGAGCGAGAGCCCGAGCACCCCGCCGCCCGCCAGGGACAGGCGCACCGCGCGCAACGGGCCGTCACCGCACTGCTCGAACTCGATCGCGCCGCCCGTGCCGCGTCGCGACACCCTCCAGGGCACGGGATGCGCCCGATCCGCGGCCGCAAGCGAACCGGCCCGCGGCGATCCGCGTGCCGCCGCGGCCGCCGCCCCGAGCACCCGGGAGCTCAGTCGAAGAGGTTTCATGCCCGGAGACTAGCTCCGACCTCCGACATCGCTCGGGGCGCTGCGATCGGGGGCGGGCGCCGAGTCGCCGCCCGCCCCCGAGGGCCGCTGCCGTCAGCGGATCCTGACGGTGCGCGAGGTGCTGGCGGGTTTCATCGGCTTGGACCCCTGATAGGCCGTGACCACGTCGGCGCGCCCCGGCTCCAGCCCGCGCACGGTGATCCGCGCCACGCCCGTCCTGCTCACCCGAGCCGACCCGACCTCCGCGCCGTCGACCGCGACGACGACCCGTCCCCGCACGGTCGACTGCCCGGCGCGCTTCGGAGCGACCCGCACCGTGAACCGGTAGGCGCCCTTGGCGAGCCGATGGGAGCGCAGCGAGACCCTCGCATTCGCCGTGCCCGAGCGCACCGTGTGCACGAGCTGATTGCTGGTCGACCGCTCGAAGCCGGAGCTCTTCGCCGGGATGAACTCGCCGACGATCCGGTAGCGGCCCGGCTTCAACCCCTTCAGGATCCGACTGCCGAGACGGGTGTCCGACACCGGCACCGGCTTTCCGATCCGCTTGCCGTTGCTGGTGAACTGCACCTTGCCGCGCGGGGTTCCGGCACCCGCGGCGCGCGCATCCACGCGGGCCCGCACGTACCAGGGCTGGCCCGCGTACGAGGCCACTCGGGTCGCGTAGACGGTGACCTTGACATTGCGCGGGCGAACGGTGACGGTGACGGTGTTCGAGGTTCCCGGGCGGGTCGCCGCGTCGCCGCGGTAGGTGGCGCCGAGCTGATGGGTGCCCGTGGCGAGCTTCGCCGTCGACAGCTTGGCGCGCCCGCCGGAGTCGACCGGGACGGTGGCGATCGGACGCCCCCGGTCGAGGAACGTCACGGCGCCCCCCGGCAGCGACCCAGAGGGGACGGAGACCGTCGCGGACAGGGTGAGGTCGGCGCCCCTGAAGGGCCGTTTCGTGTCGGCGCTCAGGACGACCGAGGGGGGCTGCGCCTCGATCACCTGGATCAGCGGCGCCGAGGCGGCCGGATCGAAGCGCCCGTCGCCGAGATAGGCGACGAGCACGCTGTTCTCGCCGACGGGCAGCGCCGTGGTGGTCACCTCGGCCGTGCCCTGCGCGTCGAGATCCACCGGACCCCCGAACGCCGCGCCGTTGATGTGGAGCTGCACCTGGCCGCCGGGGATCCCGGTCGCGGGCCGCTCGGCCGCGACGCCGACCCGCAGGACGACCTCCTCACCGGCCTGCCGGGGATTGACGGGGCTGGAGAGCCGCACGGTCGCGTCGCCCGGGTTGACGACGTGCTCGAGACGGGCGCTGCGCGCCGGCGCATAGCTGTCGCTGCCCTCGTAGTGCGCGCTGATGCGGTGCACGCCCGGTTCGAGGCCGTCGGTAGCGAACTCGGCCCGGCCGCGGGAGTCGAGCACGACGGGGTCGCCGAGATCCTCGCCGCCGGCCTGGAACCGGACCTGTCCTTGCGGCGCGGGAGCCCCCGCGCGGGTCGGCCCGACCCTGACGGCGAAGACGGACTCCTCGCCCACCGTCACCGGATTGAACTCGGATACGAGATCGACCTCGACGTCACCGGGGTTGACCGTCAGCGCGACGGACTGACTCGTCGCCGCGTTGAAGCCGCGGTCGCCCTCGTACCGGGCCTCCAGCACCAGGTCCCCCACCGGCAGCCGTGCGGTGGCGATGCTCGCGCGGCCCTCGGCATCGACCGCGACCGGGTCCCCGATGCGGCCGGCCGCGGTGTAGAAGCCCACCAGCCCGGTCGGAACCCCCTGAGCCGGTGCCGCAGCGCTGACCGTGGCGCTGAGCACGACCTCGTCGCCGTAGGCGGGCGGGTCGAGCGGAGCGCCGAGCAGGACGGCGGTATCGCCCTTCACGACGACAAGCTCCGAGGTCGCCTGCGAGGCGACGACGTCGCCGCCCGCGACGGGCTCGAACCGCGCCGTCAGCGTGTAGACCCCCGGAGTGCGCAGCGCGTCGGACCGGATCGTCGCCGCCCCCTCCGCCAGCGGACGCGTGCCGAGCTGAACCGTTTCGCCGCTCGTCTGCTCGACGGCGCCGAGCACGACCTCCCCGGAGAGGATCTCCGCGTCGCTCGTCACCGCCACGTCGTAGCGCGCCGCCTCTCCGACCACGAGCTGGGCCGGCGCGGCGAGCGCCGTCGAGGAGCCGAAGGTCTGGACCCAGCTGAGCACGACGCGTCCGTCCGCCGAGGATCCCGCGTTCCACTCGGAGACGAGGGTGGCGAGCTGGGTGTCGACGTAGTTCTGGCCGCCGCCGCCACCGCCACCGCCGCCACCGCCGGTGCCGCCGCCGCCACCGCCCGTGCCGCCGTAGCGGCCGCCACCGCCGCCACCGCCGCCACCGCCGCCCGAACCGCTCGAGCCGTTGCCGCCGCCCCAGCCGGGCAGTTCGCCGGTCGCACCGCTCGCACCGCCGCCGCCGGTGCCCGACCCGCCGCCGCTACCTCCGCCGGCGCCGGCGTCGCCGCCGGCGCCGCCATGGCCGTCGAAGGCTCCTCGGCCGCCACCGCCACCGCCGCCGCCCGCGACCGCGACGACCGCGCCGTCAAGCCGGACCACGGTGGCCGAGCCGCCCCCTGCGCCGGATCCGCCCTCGCCCCCGATGAGGAACACGCCCGCGCCGGTGTTCCCGTTGCCGCCGCGCGCGGCGGACGGGCCGCCGCCGGTGCCGTAGGCGTCCTTGTCGCTCGAGCCGTGCGCGCCCCGGTAGCCCACGCTGAACGAGAGCTGCTGCCCGGGCGACACCGCGAGAGCGACGGTGCCGACGCCGCCGCGGCCCCCCGCCCCTCCGGCGCGGCCGCCGTCCCCTCCGGCCGCGCCCTGGAGATCGACGGTCACCCGGTCGACCCCGCCGGGCACCGTCCAGTTCTGAGTGCTGAGCGAGGCCGTGAACACGGTCTGGCCCTCGCCGGCGGTCGCCGGCGAGGCGGCAGCGACGAGGCCGGTAGCGGCGAGCGCGAGCGCGAGCATCGGGGCGAGCACGCCCCGGGACGCGATCCGCCGCGCGCGCTCGTGCCCGCCGCCGGGCACGCCCCGCGGCGACTTCGCGCCGCGCTTCCGAGCGGTCGTGCGATCCATCGTTCGATCAGACATCATGACTCTCCCTCTCGGCGCGCCCGGCCCTCGGCCGGAACTGCGCCCTCTCCCCTACCGGGCCATTCCAGCGGGTCGAGCGCGCGCGGGATAGCGTGCAGAACACCCGATTCTTCTCGCGAAACCGAGCTGCGGGTAGGGTCGGGGTATGGGAGCGGGGTCCGGGGTGTATGCACGGCGCACCGTCGAGGACGCCGCGATCCCGCAGCTGCAGCGGGTGCTCGACGCGGACCCGCCCCGCTTCCGCTGCGCGCTCCTGCTCGGCGAACCGGGGGACGGTGCGGCGAGCACGCTCGCACGGGGCATCGTGCCCCGGCTCCGCGGCGACCGCGCGCGCCTGCGCGGCGAGTGGCACGCGAGCGCTCCGCTGCAGTGGTGCCTCTCCGTCTCCGACGTACCGGGGACTCCCCCCTCCTCCCCGGAGCCGCGCCTGCTGCTCGTGGCGGGGACCACCGCGGACGCCCTGCCCGACTGGCTGGCGGCGGACGGTCCGCGCACCCCGATCGTCCTGACCATCGGCGCGCTCTCGCTGTCCGAACTGCACGACTACCTCGAGTCCCGGCTCGGTGGACCCGTCGACCTGGCGACGGCGCGCACGCTCGGCGTCGCCGGCGGCTTCGTCCCCGCCACGCTCGCCTGGCTCGTCGGAG
The DNA here is from genome assembly GCF_017565745.1 of Leucobacter weissii. GTDB lineage: Bacteria > Actinomycetota > Actinomycetes > Actinomycetales > Microbacteriaceae > Leucobacter > Leucobacter weissii. Next base: position 43,360 of record NZ_JAGDYM010000001.1, on the reverse strand, counting down.
AGGCCAGGAGCGCCGGGGTGCTCGACTCCTACGACGGGGTCTGGCAGCTGCTCGACCGGGATCTCCGGGCCATCGTCGAGCCGCATGTGCGGAGCCGTCTCGCCGCGGCCGCACCGGAGCAGCGAGACGCGGCCTTCCGTCTCGCGCTCGCCCAGCCGGTCGCCGAGTCCGAGCTGACGGCTCCCGCGCTCGACGCGCTCGGACCGCTGAGACGCGAGGGCCTGATCGGAACGGTCGGGTCCGGCGGGCTCGGGTTCCGGGCGCCCGTCATCGCCGAGACGGTCGGGGCCCTCTGCCCGGAACCGGTCGCCTCGCAGGTCCACGCACGTTCACTGGGCTCCGAGCGCCCCACCGCGGCGGCGATCCGCTGGAGCCTGGGGCGCGGCATCGCCGTGCCGTCCGAGCGCGTGGAGGCCGCGATCTCGGCCGCGCTCGCGAACCACGACTGGGCCGAGGCGATCTCGATCGCGGAGACGGCGCTGTCGCAGCGGGGCGTCGGCGGGCCGCGGGCCGCGGGACTCCACGCCCACGCGGCCATGGCGGCGCGCTTCCTGCCCGACGTCGAGCGGGCCCGCGCCCATCTCGACGACGCCGACGAGGCGCTGGACGCCGCTCGGGATGAGCGCGGCGGGACCGACGATCCCGCGGCCGCACGGGTCGGCTGCCGGACCGCCGTGCTCAGGGCCGAACTGCTGCACTACTCCGACGGAGAGCCCGACGCCGCCCTCGCCGTGCTCGCCGAGACGGATCGGCAGCTCGACCGCGACCTCTGGCCGGAGGCCAGATCGCTCCGAGGAGAACTGCTCGCGCATCGGATCATCCATCTCTGCTTCGCGGCCCGGCCCCGCGAAGCCCGGGAGGCGCTCGATGCCGGCCGTGCGCTGCTGCGCCGGATCGCGCCCGGCCTGCGGGCCCGGGTACGCGCTCACGAGCCCCTGATGCTGGTGCAGCAGGGGCGGCCGCGCCGCGCACTGCGCAGCATGATGGTCACGGCGGCGAGGAGCACGCTCACCCTCCGGCTCGAGCCGTGGGCGGAGGAGGAGATGCGCACCGCCTACGTGGTGGCGGCGCTCAGCAGCGACGGGCCGGAACGGTTCCCGGGCCTCGGCCGGCAGTTCGACGACGCGCGCGACGGCGCCTACCGCCCCGACCTCGTCACGTACTTCCACGCCCGCTCGACCTGGCAGTACCTGCGGGGCGACATCCGCGATGCGCACCGCCTCGCCGAGCGCGCGCTCGCCACCTCCGAGTACCTCGATCCCTCCGGCGTCGGCGCCGCGGTGGTCGCGATCCTCGCCGAGACGGCCGCGCTGCTCGGGGAACGGGATCGCGCATCGGCGCTCCTCTCGAGGTTCCGGCGGACGCCGTCTCGCGCGAGCGGCCTGGTCGACGGCTCCTCGGAGGCGCACGTCGCGTCGGCGATGCTGCTGCTCGGCGCCGCAGAGGCCTCGTCGAGCATCGCTCGGGCGTCGGAGCGCCACGCGGCGGCGGGCGGGTTCGGCTCCGCCGCGGACGTGCTCCGCACCGGCGTGCGCTTCGGGAGACGACGGTCGGCGCGGGCGCTGCTGCGCATCTCCGACCGGCTCGACGGCGAACTGCACCGCATGAGCGCGGATCACGCGCGGGCGCTGCTCGCCGACGACGCCCTGGCGCTGTGGTCCGTCGCCGAGCGGCTGGCGCAGGCCGGGCTCCGGCTCTGGTCCGCCGAGGCCGCCGCCGCCGCGGCGAACGTCGCCGGCGCACCCGCCGCGCTGCGGAGGCGGGCCATCGGCCACTGCCGCGCCTACGCCGAGGAGCAGCCGCTTCCCGGCCACCCCCTGCTGCGCCTCTCCGGGCCGGCGCAGCCCGCGCTCACCAGGCGCGAGCGCGAGGTCTCGGATCTGATCGCGGCCGGGCTCTCGAACGACGAGATCGCCGCCCGCCTGCGCCTGTCGCTGCGCACGGTCGAGGGCCACGTGTCGCGGCTCTACCGGAAGACCGGCGCCGTGCGCCGATCGCCCGCCCGCAGGAGCGCGTCTCAGGAGTGATGATAGGGGCGTCCGGCGTGGATCTCCTGCGCGCGGTACAGCTGCTCCGCGAGGATCAGGCGCACCAGCTGGTGCGGGAACACGAGCTTGGACAGGCTCCACACGAAGTCGGCGCGGTCGCGCACGCGGTCGTCCACCCCGTACGCCCCGCCGATCACGAGCGCCACCGTGCGCCCCGCATCGAGCGGTTCCCGCAGCGCGCGCGCGAGCCCGGGCGAGTCGACGTTGCGTCCGCGCTCGTCGAGCAGCACCGCGAACGCCCCGCGATCCAGTCGGCCGAGGATGCGCTCGGACTCCTCGGCCCGCGCCGCATCCCCCTCGCGGGAGGAGTGCGGCAGGAGCGACCACGCCGCGTCGAAGGGCTTGCGGAGTCGCCTCTCATAGCGGTCGATGCCCTCGGCGACCCAACTCTCGTGCTTCTTGCCGACCGCGAGGATGCGGATGGTCACGGCATCCTCCCCCTTCGTCGCTGCCTCTCGCCCAAGGGGGCAGTTGTGGTCGTTCTCAGCGCCCGTAACGACCACAACTGCCCCCTTGCGCAGCTCGGCTTGCTCACGGCACCCGCACCCCGTCGAGATACTCGGCGATGCGTCCGATCGCCTCGCGCAGCACCGGCGCCTCGGGCAGGGTGACGAAACGCAGATGGTCCGGCGTCGGCAGGTTGAAGCCGCGGCCGTTGGTCACCAGCACCCGCGTCGCCCGCAGCAGTTCGATGACGAAGCGCTGATCGTCGTGGATCGGATAGCGCTCGGGGTCGAGCCGCGGGAACAGGTACATCGCGCCGCCCGGGAGCGCGCAATCGACGCCGGGGATCTCCGTGAGCAGACGATGACCGATGTCGCGCTGCTCCCGCAGACGGCCCCCCGGGGCGCACAGCGCCTCGATCGACGACTCCGCCGACAGCGCGACCGCGACCGCGTGCTGCGCGGGAACGTTCGCGCACATCCGCATGTTGGCGAGCAGCGTGAGCCCCTCGAGGAAGTCGGCGGCGAGCGCACGGTCCCCCGAGGCGAGCACCCAGCCCGCCCGATAGCCGGCGACGCGCTGCGCCTTCGACAGGCCGCCGAAGGTCAGGCAGAGGGTGCCGGCGACGTGACGCGCGGCGTACTCGTGCTCGGCGCCGTCGTAGAGGATGCGGTCGTAGATCTCGTCGGCCATGAGCACGAGCCCGTGGCGCTCGGCCAGAGCGGCGAAGCCGCGCACCAGCTCCGCGGAGTAGACGGCGCCGGTCGGATTGTTCGGGTTGATGAGCACGATCCCGCGGGTCGCCGGGGTGATCAGCTCCTCGATCGCCGCGAGGTCGGGCATCCACCCGTCCGACTCGTCGCACGGGTAGTGCACGGCCAGGCCGCCCGAGAGGGTCACCTGCGCCGTCCACAGCGGATAGTCGGGGGCGGGCACGAGCACCTCGTCGCCGGGGCTGATGAGGGCCTGCAGCACGAGCGAGATCAGCTCGCTCACCCCGTTGCCCAGATACACGTCGTCGGGTCCGACCGCCGCGACGCCGACCCCGTCGTAGTGCCGCGCCACCGCCTCGCGCGCCGGCAGCACGCCGCGCGAGTCGCTGTATCCCTGTGCCTTCGGCAGGATCCGCCGCAGTTCCTCCACGATCTCGGGAGGCGCCTCGAAGCCGAACGGGGCGGGATTGCCGATGTTCAGCTTCAGGATCTCGTGGCCCTCGCGTTCGAGCCGCTCCGCCTCCTGCAGGATGGGCCCCCGCACGTCGTACCGGACTCCCGCGAGCTTGCTGGACTGGGTGATGGGTCTCATCTGCCTCCTCGCCTCGCACAGCCGCCGCGTGCGGCTCCACGGGCTACGCCAACGCGACGCGTTGCCGTCGCGCCCGTGCCCGCGAGCTTGCTGGACTGGGTGATGGGGCGCACGGATCCATATCCTACGCCTGCGGCACGGCGCGCGCGTGCACTACGCCTGCTGCGCGTAGAGCTCCGCATACCCGCCGCCGAGCCGGAGCAGCTCCTCGTGGCTGCCCTGCTCGACGATGCGCCCCGCCGATACGACATAGATGCGGTCGGCGTCCACGACCGTCGAGAGCCGATGCGCGATGGCGATCGTCGTGCGCCCGCTGCGCGCGTCGTCCAGCGCCCGCTGCACGACGCGCTCGTTCAGCGTGTCGAGCGCGCTCGTCGCCTCGTCGAGCACCAGCACCCGCGGGTTCTTCAGCAGCACCCGGGCGATCGCGATCCGCTGCTTCTCGCCGCCGGAGAGCCGATACCCGCGCTCGCCCACCACCGTCTCGTAGCCGTGCTCGAAGGCGGCGATCGTGTCGTGGATGTTGGCGAGCCGCGCCACGCGCTCGAGCTCCTCGTCCGCGGCGTCGGGCTTCGCGTAGCGCAGGTTGTCCGCGATCGAGGCGTGGAAGAGGTAGGGGTCCTGCGTCACGACCCCGATCTGATCCATCAGCGCCTCCTGCCTCAGCCGGCGCACGTCGTCGCCCGCGTAGCGGACGACGCCGCTCGACGCCTCGTACAGGCGAGGGATCAGCATGCCGATCGTGGTCTTGCCCGATCCCGAGGCGCCGACGAAGGCGACGAACTCGCCCGGCTCGACCCGGAAGGAGACGTCGTCGAGCGTGGGGCGCGTGTCCGGGGCGGCGTCCGGGTACCGGAACCTGACCCGCTCGAACTCCACGGTCCCCGCGAGCGGCGGTTCGGCCGCGGGCTCCGCCGCGTCGGGCGCGTCGACGATGGCCGGCTCCAGGTCGAGGTACTCGAAGATGCGGGCGAACAGCGCGCGCGAGGTCTGCAGGTCGAGCGCCACCCGCATGAGCGCCATCATGGGGAAGAGCAGCCGCGCCTGCACCGTCGTGAAGGCGACGATCGTGCCGGCGGTGATCCCCGCGTCGAGGCCCTGCCCCGTCGCCTCGGCGATCAGCCAGCCGGAGACGAGGTAGATGACGGCCGGCACGGCAGAGAGCAGCACCTGCACGACGGCGAAGAAGATCTGCCCGCTCATCGCCTGGCGCACCTGCAGTTCGATCTGGGTCCGGTTCTCCGCGGCGTAGCGCTCGGTCTCCGCGCTCTGTCGGGAGTAGGTCTTCGCCAGCAGCACCCCGGAGACCGAGAGGGACTCCTGCGTGATCGCCGACATCTCGGAGAGCGACTCCTGCGTGCGGCTGGCGATCCGCGCGCGCATCTGCCCGACCTTGCGCTGCCCGGCCACGAGCACCGGCAGCAGCACGAGCGCGATGAGCGTGAGCTGCCAGCTGAGCAGCAGCATCGCCACGAAGGCCGCGATCACCGTGACCGTGTTGCCGATCACGCTCGACACGGTGTTCGAGAGCACCCCCGCGACGCCGCCCACGTCGTTCTGCAGCCGGGACTGGATCACCCCCGTCTTGGTGCGGGTGAAGAAGCCCAGCTCCATCGACTGCAGGTGCGAGAAGAGGCGCACCCGGAGGTCGCCCATCACCCGGTTGCCGACCTGCGCGGTGAAGCGGGTCTGCACGATCCCGAGCGCGGAGCTCACCGCGAAGATCAGCAGCATCGCCGCGACGAGGCCCACCAGCACGGGCAGGTCCGGCGCCCCGCCCGGCGGGAAGAGCCCGTCGTCGAAGACGCGCTGAGTGAGCAGCGGGGGGAGGATCCCGAGCGCGGCGGAGACCAGCACCAGGGCGACGATCACGCCGAGCTGCGCGCGGTAGGGGCGGAACAGCGTCGCGATGCGCGCGTCGAGGCGCGGGATCTCGGGCGCCTGACTGTTCAGCTCGCGCTGGCGGTCGAAGTCGCGCCCGGACACCCGCGGGCGCTCGCCGCCCATCCCCGGTCCCATGCTCATGGTTCACAGAGTAGACCGCGTCGGATGCCGCCGCGGCGCCGCATCGCTCAGGGCGCAACCGGGATCGCGGGTCGGCCGGGATCGCCTCAGCCCGGGGTGACGATCGGCACGCTGCGGGTCGCGGGCGGACGCGGGCGGAAGAGCAGCGTGACCGCCATGCCGAGCAGCATGGCCGCGATCGGCAGCAGCAGCGACTGGGCCATGGCCGCGGCGAAGCCCGCGCGCATGGACTCCGGGAGGGCGCCCGCGGATCCGTCGCCCTCGGTGAGCCCCGCGGCGCCCGCCGCGGCGCCCAGCTCCGCGGTCAGCCGCGCCTGCATCAGCGCGGCCATCGCGGCGGCGCCGAGCACCGCGCCGACCTGCCGGTTGGTGTTGTAGACCCCGGATCCGGCCCCGGCGAGACTCGGCGAGAGGCCGTAGGTGGTGATCGAGGCCAGCGGGCCCCACATGAAGGAGTTCGCGAAGCCGAGCACCGCGCTCGGCACGAGCAGCCAGCCGATCGGGGTCTCCCAGATCATCAGCAGCAGGTAGAGCGCCAGGCCGACGGCGTGGAGCAGCAGCCCGAGCGTCGCCAGGCGCCGCCCGTCGCGCCGGTCGACGAAGCGCCCCACCGGGCGGGCGAGCAGCAGCGAGAGGATCGCCATCGGCACCATCAGCAGCGCCGCCTGGCTGGGGGTGAGGCCCCGCACGAGCTGGAAGTGGAACATCAGCGGCAGCGACATCGCGTTGACGCCCAGGCCCACGAGGGTGATCGTCGCCGCGCCGACCGAGAAGTTGCGATCCCGGAAGAGGCGGAGCGGCAGCAGCGGTTCGCCGCGCTGCGCGCGCTGCCACCACACGAACACCGCGAGCACCGCGAGGCCCGACAGGATCAGCCCCCACACCGTGATCGGCCCCCAGATGACGCCCCAGGCGAAGCTCTCGCCCTCCTGGAGGCCGAAGACCAGCAGGAACATGCCCAGCGCGCTGAGCGCCACGCCGAACCAGTCGAAGCGGTGGGCGCGGGTATCGAGCCGGGGCACGTAGCGGAACGCCAGCACGAAGGCGACGACGCCGACCGGGACGTTGACGAAGAAGATCCACTCCCAGCCGGCGGCGCCGAGCAGGAATCCGCCGAGGATCGGGCCCACGAGGGTGGCGACGCCCGCGGTGACGCCCCAGATCGACATGGCCGATCCGCGGGTGCGCGGCGGGAAGATCCGCGTGATGACGGCCATCGTCTGCGGCGTCAGCATCGCGGCGCCGAGCCCCTGGAACACGCGGGCCGCGATCAGCGCCTCGATCGTCGGCGAGAGCCCGCAGGCGAGCGAGGCGAGCGTGAACACCGTGAGCCCGGAGAGATACAGGCGGCGCGGCCCGAAGCGATCCCCGAGCCGCCCGGTGATGAGCAGCGGCACCGCGTACGCGAGCAGGAACGCGCTCGTCGCCCACAGGGTGGCCGTCATGGTCGTGTCGAGCGCCGCCATGATCGAGGGGTTGGCCACCGACACGATGGTGGTGTCGACGAGGATCATGAAGAAGCCGAGGACCATCGACCAGAGCGCGGCCCAGGGTCTGATCTCGGGATCCGAACCGCTGCCGCCGTCGGGTTCTGCTTCGGAGCTCTGCACCCGGCCAGCCTAGGGCACGACCGGCGCCGCCCCCGGACGCGACTCCGTTCCGATGGTCGGCCGACGAAAAGCACCCAGCGCGACGACCGTCATGCTCCGCAGCGGTCGCGGAGCCCGCCTCTCGTGCCGGAGCACCCTTCTCGTGGCAGAGAACGAGAGACGGCGCTCCGACGCCGCCCTCGGCTCCGAGACCCCTCGAACGGCCCGCATCGGCGCCTCCTCCTCGCGAGCGGGATCCTCCTTCGTGCGCGGGATCTCGCCGCTCGGCGGGACGACCCCGCCGCGGTCAGGCGGCGGTGTCGTCGTCGACCCAGCCGAGCGAGCGCTCCACGGCGCGGTTCCAGAGCCGCAGGCGACGCTCGCGATCCTCGTCGCGCATCCGCGGCGCCCAGCGCCGGCCCTCGCGCACGAGCCCGCGCAGCTCGCCGGTGGAGCCCCAGACCCCGGTCGCGAGACCGGCGGCGAACGCCGCGCCCAGGGCCGTCGTCTCGAGGTTCTCGGGACGCACCACGTCGATGCCCAGCAGATCCGCCTGGAACTGCATCATCATGTCGCTGGCGGATCCGCCGCCGTCGACGCGCAGCTCCGCGAGCGGCGCGCCGGTGTCCGCGGCGGCCGCGTCGATCACCTCGACGGTCTGGTAGGCGCAGGCCTCGCTGGCCGCGCGCACGAGGTGGGCGCGGGTCACGAAGCGGGTGAGCCCGACGATGACCCCGCGCGCGTCCGGGCGCCAGCGGGGGGCGAAGAGACCGGAGAACGCCGGGACGATGAACGCGCCGCCCGTGTCGGGCACGCTCGAGGCGAGGCCCTCGATCTCGGTCGAGTCGCGGAAGAGGCCGAGGTTGTCGCGCAACCAGTGGTGCAGGGATCCTGCGACCGCGACCGAGCCCTCGAGGGCGTAGACGGGGGCCGCGTCGCCCAGGCGGTAGGCGATCGTCGTGAGCAGCCCGTTGTCGGAGTGCACCGGGCGCCCGCCGGTGTTCACGATCAGGAATCCGCCGGTGCCGTAGGTGTGCTTCGCGTCGCCCGGGGCGAAGGCGGCCTGGCCGAAGGTCGCGGCCTGCTGATCGCCGAGCACGCCCGCGATCGGCACGCCCTCGAGCCCCGGGACCCCGCGCACCGCGCCGATCGCGCCGGACGAGGGCACGATCCGGGGCAGCATCGAGCGCGGCACGCCGAACACGTCGAGCGCCTCCTCGCTCCAGTCGAGCGTCGTGAGGTCGCAGAGCTGCGTGCGGCTCGCGTTGGTCACGTCCGTGACGTGGAGGCCGCCGCCGGCCGCCCCGCCGGTCAGCTGGTAGATCAGCCAGGAGTCGATCGTGCCGAGACGCAGCTCGCCCCGCTCGGCGCGCTCGCGGGCGCCCGGGATCTCGTCGAGGATCCAGCGCACCTTGCCCGCGGAGAAGTAGCTGGCCAGCGGCAGCCCGGTGATGGATCGCAGCCGCTCCGCGCCGAACGGCTCGCCCGTCGCAGGATCCGGCTCGGCGGCGAGCGCGTCGACGATGGGCTGCGTGCGGGTGTCCTGCCAGACGATCGCGTCGGCGACGGGCTCGCCCGTGGCGGCGTCCCAGACGACGACGGTCTCGCGCTGGTTGGTGATGCCGACGCCCGCGATCCGATCCCTCGCGATGCGGGCCTTCGCCAGCGCCTCGCGGAGCAGGGCCTCGGTCGTCCGCCAGATCTCGCCGGCGTCGTGCCCGACCCAGCCCGGGCGCTCGAAGATCTGCCGGTGCTCGCGCTGCGCGCTCGCCACGGGACGCGCCTCGCGGTCGAACACGATGACCCGGGTGCTGGTCGTCCCCTGGTCGATTGCGAGGATGTGATCCATGCTCATCCGCTCCACCCACCGCAGCCGAGCGAGTTGATGCGCCGCATTGCGCGGCGGTTCGCGACCACATGGAAACGCGTCGCGTTTCCATCGGTGCCCGCGCTTACGGCGCACGAGGGCCCACCGGGCCTTCGTCTCGAGCGCCTTGGTGCCTGGTCGATCGCGACGACGTGGTCCGCGGTGCCTCGGTGCATGCCCCGAGCCTATCCTCCCCACGGCCTCCCCAGGGCCTCGCCTCTCGCGATTGGGCGCCCGTCGCCCTTTCACGGCGCTGACAGGGCGCTTCGGGTCCACCCGGCAAGCCCGGGTGCTCGACTCTCACGAGCACGATGCTGCGCAGCCGTGGGGTTCAGCGGGCTCGCCCGCTGACGCGGAAGCCGCCCTCGAGCCGCTCGTTCGTCCCCTCGAATCAGCGTCCGAGCCTCATCAGAGCTGCGCCCCAGGCGCCGAGCACCAGGAAGCCATCGGCCGTTGAACAGGGCGATGAGACCGGCGATGCCACCGGCAATCTGCAGGAGCCCGAGCAATGCCCGCATCCGCGTCTCTCCTCTGAGCTCGCATTCACAGCACGACGACCACGCCGAGGACAGCATGTATGCATGCGCACGTGAAAGTGCGTGTTCGCGCACCCTCGGGTGATGGGCCGACGCGCTTCAGACGAGGACCGCTGGCAGGACTACGCGCGGGGGCTCGGCGCGCGGCTGCACCGGGAACGCGTGCGGAAAGGCCTCAGCCGGGAGCGGCCGGCCCTGGCCGCCGGGATCACCGCGTTCACCTGCCGCAAGCTGGAGAAGGGCGAGTCGAACCCGGGCACGCCGGCCGACCCGCGGCCGCGCACCCTGGTCGCGCCGGCCGAGGTGCCGGAGGTGCCGGTCGCGGCGCTCCTGCCGCCGGAACCGGGCGGCATCGCGATCGGGCGATAGGCGCCGGTCCCGACTCGGGCCGATGCCTCGCGCTCCAGGCGGCAGTTCTGGAGGAGATCGCAGTTCAGGCCGACTGTTTCGCGGCGGTGCATCAGCCCGAAGCACAAGTTCAGCCCGAGCCGCGGGCTGTTCCCGGGGGGGCCGATTCAGCCCGAACCGATGCCGGCGACCCGCGGCCTGCGGATGTCGGCGCCGCGAAGTAGAATCGGGGGCATGGCCGACACGCTGCGCATCGCCTCCGTCAACGTCAACGGCATCCGTGCCGCATTCCGCAAGGGGATGGGCGAGTGGCTCGACCGGCGCGGCGTCGACGTGCTCGCGCTGCAGGAGGTGCGGGCCGACGACTCCCACCTCGAGCAGCTGTTCGGCACGCTCGAGACGCGGGACTGGCAGATCCTGCACGACCCCTGCCAGATCAAGGGCCGGGCGGGGGTCGCCATCGCGAGCCGGGTGCCCGCGAGCACCCACCGCGTCGGCCTCGGCCCGGCCGATCAGCAGGAGGCCATCCAGTCCTCCGGCCGCTGGCTGGAGGCGGACTTCGAGCTGGGCGGGCAGCCGCTCACCGTGATCAGCAACTACACCCACTCCGGCGAGGTCGACACCCCGCGCCAGGAGGCGAAGTGGGCGTTCCTCGACGCGATGGGCACCCGGATGGACGAGCTGGCCGACGAGCGCGAGCTCGTGGCCATCGTCGGCGACTTCAACGTCGGACACCGCGAGTTCGACATCAAGAACTGGCGCGGCAACGTGAAGCGCAGCGGCTTCCTGCCCCGCGAGCGCGCCTACTTCGACCGCTTCTTCGGCCCCCGCGGCGAGATCGTCGCCGGCGTCGACGGCACCGAGGGCCCCGGCTTCGGCTGGATCGACGTCGGCCGCCGCTTCCACGGCGAGATCGACGGCCCCTACACCTGGTGGTCGAACCGCGGCCAGGCCTTCGACAACGACACCGGCTGGCGGATCGACTACCACGTGGTCACGCCCGCGCTGGCCGAGCGCGTCGCCGACTACCGCATCGACCGCGCCGCCAGCTACGGCGAGCGCTGGTCGGACCACGCGCCCGTGGTCGTCGACTACACCGCCTAGGGCACCCCCACCACCACACGTCTCCCGCGACAACGGCGATGCATCGCATCGCCACCACGATGCCGGGGCCGCCTCGGCCCCGGGGAACGGCCAATCCGAGGAACCAGCACCATGACCTCCCCCGCCACCCAGCACACCAGACCCGTCATCTTCTCCGGCATGCAGCCGTCCAGCGATTCGCTGCACCTGGGCAATTACATCGGCGCGCTCAGCCAGTGGACCCAGATGCAGTCGAGCTTCGACGCCTTCTTCTGCGTCGTCAACCTGCACGCCATCACGGTGCCGCAGGATCCGGCCGAGCTGGCCGAGCGCACCCGCCGCACCGCGGCCCAGTACATCGCCGCGGGGATCGACCCGGCGCAGTCGACGCTGTTCGTGCAGTCGCACGTGCCGGCGCACACCGAACTGGCCTGGGTGCTCAACACGCTCGCGGGCTTCGGCGAGGCCAGCCGGATGACCCAGTTCAAGGACAAGTCGCAGCGGCAGGGCGCGGATGCGGCCTCGGTGGGCCTCTTCACCTATCCGATGCTGATGGCGGCCGACATCCTGCTCTACCAGGCCGACTCGGTGCCCGTGGGAGAGGATCAGCGCCAGCACGTGGAGCTGACCCGCGACCTCGCCCTGCGCTTCAACCACCGCTTCGGCGAGACCTTCACCGTGCCCGAGGCGCAGATCCAGAAGGGCACCGCGAAGATCTACGACCTGCAGGATCCCGCGTCGAAGATGTCGAAGTCCGCCGAGAGCGAGGCGGGGCTCGTCAAGGTGCTCGACGCTCCCTCCGTCACCAGGAAGAAGATCATGCGCGCGGTCACCGACGCGGACGCCGAGATCCGCTTCGACCGCGACGCGAAGCCGGGGGTGTCGAACCTGCTCACGATCTACTCAGTGCTCACCGGCCGCATGGTCGAATCCATCGAGAGCGAGTACGACGGCCGCGGCTACGGGGATCTGAAGAAGGGGCTGGCCGAGGTGGTCGAGGAGACCTTCGCGCCCGTCCGCGAACGGACGAACGAGCTGTTGGACGACCGGGCCGAGCTCGATCGCCTGCTCGCGGCCGCCGCGGATCGCGCGAACGACGTCGCCGGTCGCACCCTGGCGCGCGTCTACGACGCCATGGGGCTGCTGCGCCGCTGACCACGGCGCCCGCCCCCGGTCCTCAACCGGGCACCCGCGACGCTCGGGGGCCGGGTGCCGGGCTGCCGGGTGCCGCCCGCGGGTGCGGGACGACGGGGCCGGGGCGCACGCGAGCCGAAACTGCTGCGCCGTCCTCCCGGCGCGCCTAAACTTGCGGTATGGCCGCGCAGACCACCCGCGAAGACGCCCAGGATCCGGAGACGACCGAGCGGCGCGCGAACCGCGTGCTCGCGCTGCTGCGCCGCGTGCCCGTCACGGCGCTGTTCGTGCTCGCGATGCTCGCGGTGGGCATCGCGACGGGCTCGATCCTCGCGCCCGCGTCCGAACAGCCCTGGTTCGACCGGGTCGCGACCGGGCTCCCGGCGTTCGCCGACGGGCGCTGGTGGACGATCCTCACCTCCCCCTTCTTCGTCGACAGCCCCTGGGTCTATCTCGCCCTCGCGCCGCTGCTGATCGGCGGCCTCGGGTGGGCGGAGTGGCGCTTCGGCTCGCTGCGCGCCTCCGGGCTCTTCGCGGCGGGGCACGCCGCGGGGGTCCTCGTCACCGCGGGGCTGCTCGCACTGCTGACGCAGACCGGTTGGCCCTGGGCGGCGCGGCTGGCCGAGACGCTCGACGTGGGGCCCTCGTGCGGCGCGCTCGCCGCGCTCGTCTTCGCGATCGCGACGCTGCCGGCCCCGTGGCGCCTCAGAGCGCGGATCGCGGTCATCATCTGGGTGGGCATCTCGGTGCTCTACCTCGGCCGTCTGCATGACCTGGAGCACGCGGTCACCATGGTCGCGGCGCTGCTCGCCGCGGGCTGGATCCCGGCCTTCCGGCACCCCTCCGGGCGCCCGAGCGTGCGCGAGTGGCGGCTGATCGCCTTCGCCGGACTGATCGCCATCGGGGCGATCCAGGTGCTCGACCTGATCGTGCCCTACGACGGCCCGCTCGGCAGCAACCATCCGACCGCCTCCTTCATCGACGTCGCCGTCGACGTCGTCGTGATCGCGCTCGTCGCGAACGGCGTGCGGCGCGGCTACTGGATCGCCTGGCTCGGCACGATCCTGCTCGCCGCGTACAACCTGCTCACCGCGGCGCTCGGCCTCGCGCTGCTTCCGCTGCTGGTCGAGGAGGACCTCATCGACGCGCCGGGCGACCTGCTGGGCGTGCTCCTCACGCCGGCGCTCTTCTGGGCCGCGATGCTCCTCTTCATCGTGGTGGGCCGCGGCGCCTTCCGCGTGCCCCTGCGAAGATCGCGGCGCCGACTCGCCGCCGAGGGGCTCAGCCGGGAAGAGGCGACGGCTCGGCTGCGGCGCTTCGGCGGCGGGACGATCTCGTGGATGACCACCTGGGAGGGCAACAGCCATGCCGCCGCGGAGCACGGGGCGCTGGCCTTCCAGACCCATGCCGATGTCGCGATCCTGCTCGGCGACCCGATCGCGCCGCGGGGGTCGCACCGCGGCGCGCTGGAGCACTTCGCCCGGGCCTCTCAGCAGGCGGGCCTGATCCCCTGCGCCTTCTCCACGAGCGCCGGGATCGCCGAGGAGCGGCCGGAGGGCTGGCGCTCCGTGGTCATCGCCGAGGACACGATCGTGGACCTGCCCGGGCTGCAGTTCACCGGCAAGGCCTGGGGCGCGGTCCGCACCGCGATGAACCGCGCCGGCCGCGAGGACATCGAGTTCCGCATGGTCCGGCTGGCCGAGCAGCCGTGGAACGTGCTCGCGCAGGTGCGCGCGATCTCCGAGCAGTGGACGGGCGACAAGGGCCTGCCCGAGATGCGCTTCACGCTGGGCACCGTCGACGAGGCCCTGGACCCCGAGGTCTGGGTCGGCATCGCCGTCGACGCGGAGGGCAGCCTGCACGGCATCACCTCGTGGCTGCCCGTGTACGGCGGCGAGGGGCGCGTCGTCGGCTGGACCCTGGATCTCATGCGTCGGCGCGACGGCGGCTTCGGGCCGGTGATGGAGTTCCTCATCGCCTCCTCCGCGAAGCACTTCGCCGAGCAGGGCTACGCGTTCGTGTCGCTCTCCGGCGCCCCGCTCGTGCGCTCCTCCGAGACGGGCGCCGGGCCGGTGGATCAGGTTCTCGACGGCATCGCCGGCCTCATCGAGCCGCTCTACGGCTTCGCCTCGCTGCACCGTTTCAAGCAGAAGTTCAACCCCCGGTCCGAACCCCTGCACCTGCTCTACCGCGACGAGGGCGACCTGCCGCGGATCGGGATCGCGCTCACCCGCGCCTACCTGCCCGACGCGACGCTGCGCGACCTCGTGAGCTCGGCGGCGAGCGCCGCGGCCCCCGGCGCCGGGAGTGAGAGGTGACCGTGCCGCCGCTGCCGAGGACCCGGCTCCTCGGCACGGTCGTCGTCGTCTTCGGGGAGGCCCTCGGCCTGCTCGTGCAGTTCCTCCTCGTCTGGATCGGCGTCGAGTACCTCTTCACCGACGACGGCGACGAGGCCGAGAGCCTGCGCCTGCTGCTCTGGTGCATGATCGCGACGCTGTACCTGTCGGTCACCGCACTGCTCCTGAGCATCGGAGTGAGAGTCCGCGGAGAGGATCCGCCGGCGCTGCGGCGGCTGCGACGCAACCCGCTGATCCGCTGGATCTCGATGGTCGTCACCTTCAGCTCGAGCCTCGTCGGCCTCTCCGCCGCGATCACCCTCATCCTGATGCGCAGCGATCCGGATCACCTGATGTTCTACGAGCTGACGGCCGTGTGGGCGATGCTGGTCTCCTGGGCGCTGTTCCACTGGGGATACGCCCGCATCTACTACTCGAGGTACTACCGCCTGCCCGGGAAGCCTCCGATGGTGTTCCCCGGCACCGAGACTCCGAGGCAGGTGGATTTCGCCTATTTCGCGTTCACGAACGGAACGACCTTCGGGGTCACGGATGTGCAGGTGATCGACTCCCACATGCGCTGGACGGTCGTGTGGCACACCACGTTCGGCTTCTTCTTCAACGCGCTCATCATCGTGCTGACGATGAACACGATCTCGGGCGGGCTCCAGGGCGTGTGACCCCGCACCCGTGCGGCGGTCGCCGGTCTCGGGAACGACGTTCCGTGTCGTCTTCCAGGAATAAATCGGGCGAGATGAGGTTAGTGTTGAGTATGTGTTCCGGGGCTGGTGAGAATCCAGACCGGTGGTGACAGTCCACGAACCCCGTATCCGCGGGGCCGAACCGGTGGAATTCCGGTACCGACGGTGATGCGCGCGGGGAGGTTCCGCGCGCGAGTCCGGATGAGAGGAACGCGGATCGCTCGCGGATGCGAGCCTCCGAGCACCCCGGTCGCGCATCGGAAGAGGGACGTCGTGCTGGACCGGGAGCTGCTGGAGGATGCGATGCGCCGCGCCCTCGCGCTCGCGCGGCGCTCCCCGGCGGGGGATCCGAACCCGCAGGTCGGCTGCGTGCTGCTCGACCCGGATGCCCGCATCGTCGCGGAGGGCTGGCACCGCGGCGCCGGGACCGCCCATGCGGAGACCGACGCGCTCGGCAGGCTTCCGGACGGCTGGCGCGGGCGGGAGCGCGAGCTCACGGCCGTGGTCACCCTGGAGCCCTGCAACCACACCGGCCGGACCGGGCCCTGCGCCCGGGCGCTCATCGAGGCGGGGATCGGCGCGGTCGCCTACGCCCTCGACGATCCCGGCCGGGTCTCGCGGGGCGGAGCGGAGTCGCTGCGCGCCGCCGGGGTGGAGGTCGCCTCCGGTCTGCTCGCCGACGAGGCCGAGGATCTGCTGGCACCGTGGCTGTCGGTTCAGGAGAAGCCGCACCGGCAGTGGACGGTCGTCAAGTGGGCGCAGACCCTCGACGGCCGCGCCGCCGCCGCGGACGGCAGCAGCCGGTGGATCACCGGTCCGCACGCCCGCGCCGACGTGCACCGCCGGCGGGCGGAGGCCGACGCGATCCTCGTCGGCACCGGCACGCTCCTCGCCGACGACCCCGAGCTGACGGCGCGCGCCGCCGACGGCGCACCGCTGGTGCCGCCAGCGGAGCAGCCGCTGCCCGTCGTGCTCGGGCGGCGCGCGATCCCGTCGGAGAGCCGGGTGCGCCGGCACCCCGCGCTGCGGGAGCACGGCCTCGAGGCGCCCCTCCGCTTCGACGGGAACGATCTCGCCGCGCACGTCGAAGAACTGCGGCGGCGCGGCCTGCAGCGCCTCTTCGTCGAGGGCGGGCCGACGATCGCGAGCGCGTTCCTCGCGGCGGGGCTCGCCGACGAGGTGCTGGTCTACGTCGCCCCTGCGCTGCTCGGCGGCCCGCGGCTCGCGCTCGGCGATCTGGGCATCCCCTCCATGGAGGGGATCATGAGGCTGGAGGGCGCCGTCGTGGAACGACTGGGCGAGGATCTGCTCGTGCGAGCGCGAATCCCGCGCATCGCCGGAATCGGAGGAGAATGATGTTCACCGGACTGATCGAGGAGATCGGCGAGATCGTCGCCGTGGAGGCGGTCGGCGACTCGCTGCGGCTCGCCGTGCGCGGGCCCGTGGTCACGAGCGACGCCGGTCACGGCGATTCGATCCAGGTGTCCGGCGTCTGCCTGACGGTGATCGAGCGCGGAGCCGCCGGTCCGGGCACCTTCACCGCCGACGTCATGGCGCAGTCCGTCAGGATGTCGACGCTGGGGTCCCTGCGCCCAGGGGATCGCGTCAACCTGGAGCGGGCGGCCCGGGTCGACAGCCGCCTGGGCGGGCACATCGTGCAGGGGCACGTGGACGGCACCGCGGAGCTCCGCTCCGTGGACGACGGCGACGCGTGGCGGCGCCTGCGCTTCGCGCTGCCCCGCGAGCTCGCCCCGCTGCTGGTCGACAAGGGTTCGGTGACGCTGTCGGGCGTCTCGCTCACGGTGTCGGCGATCTCCGAGGCCCGCGATCCCGACCCCTGGTTCGAGGTGTCGCTGATCCCCGAGACGCTCGCCTCCACCACGCTCGGCGGGCTCGTCCCCGGCGATCGCGTCAACCTCGAGACCGACATCCTCGCCCGCCACGTCGCCAGGATGCTCGCTTTCCCGCACGCCGGCGCGCCGGCGAACGATCACGGCGCCGCGCTCGCGCCGCACGAGACCACCGGATCCCAGAACGAAGGAGCCCCCGCATGAGCGGAACCACCGGCCCCGCCGAGCCCTCGACGCCCTCGGGCCCGGGCATCTCCGACATCGACGAGGCGATCGCCGCGATCCGGGCGGGTCGTCCCGTGATCGTCGCGGACGACGAGAACCGCGAGAACGAGGGCGACGTGATCCTCTCGGCGCAGCTCGCCACGAGCGAGTGGGTCGCCTGGACGGTGCGCCATTCGTCCGGCCTGCTCTGCGCGCCGATGTCGAACGAGGTCGCCGATCAGCTCGACCTGCCGATGATGGTCGAGCGCAACGAGGACGTCCGCGGCACCGCGTACACGGTCACGGTCGACGCGGCCGAGGGCGTCACCACGGGCATCAGCGCCCGCGACCGCACGACCACCCTGCGGGCGCTCGCGAACCCGGACGCCGTGCCCACCGACGTGCGGCGGCCCGGCCACGTGTTGCCGCTGCGAGCCGTCGACGGCGGGGTGCGGTCCAGGGCGGGCCACACGGAGGCGGGAGTCGAGCTGATGCGGCTCGCCGGCCTGCGGCCGGTGGCGATGATCGCCGAGATCGTCGCCGAGGACGGCGACATGATGCGGCTGCCCGGGCTGATCGAGCTGGGCGCGGCCGAAGGGGTGCCGGTCATCACCATCGAGCAGTTGATCGCCTACCTGAACGCGCACGACCCGGCCGGCGCCCCGGCTGAACCGCAGACCCGGCCGGTCCACCGCCAGGTCAGTCTGAAGGCCGACACGCTGGTGCCGACCGAGCACGGGCCGTTCCGCATGCGCGCCTACCGGGATCGCCGCTCGGGCGTCGACCACCTCGCCCTCGTGGCGAACGGCCCCGGCGGAGAGGCCCCCGGGGACGACGCCCTCGTGCGCGTGCACTCGGAGTGCATCACCGGTGAGGCGTTCGGCTCTCTGAAGTGCGAGTGCGGCCCGCAGCTGCACGCCGCGCTGGACCTGGTGCAGCAGCGCGGCGGCATCGTCGTCTACCTGCGCGGCCAGGAGGGACGCGGCATCGGTCTCGCCAACAAGCTGCGCGCCTACCAGCTGCAGGAGAGCGGCACCGACACGCTCGACGCGAATCTGCAGCTCGGCCTGCCCGCCGACGCCCGCGACTACACGGCCGCGGCCGAGATCCTCGCCCATCTCGGACTCACCCGGGTGCGCCTGCTCACCAACAACCCCGACAAGGTGGCGCAGCTGGAGGCGCACGGCGTGCAGGTCTCGGAACGGGTGCCGCTCTTCGTCGGCGTCACCGAGCAGAATCTGGCGTATCTCGAGACCAAGCGCGACCGCATGGGCCACGATCTCCCCGATGCGGTCGAGACTCCGCCGATCGTTCCCGCTGCGGGCGCGACGCAGGGGCGGGCTTCCTGAGCGCGTCCGAGGCGACGGTCCCGGAGGGCTTCAGCGGCCTCGAATGAGGCGCCCGGGAAGGCGGCACGCGTCCCTGGATTCTCAGCTGCGGGGGGCCGCATCCGGTGCCGCGAGCGCGGTCGGATGCCCGGCTTCCTCGTCCCTCGCGGGCAGGAGCCAGGGCAGACTGATGGCCGAGGCATCCGTGACACTCGGGTTCCACTCCCCGGGAGACGCGGTCGACGGCCGCGACGAAGCCGCGGCGGCGGGGACGAGATGCGCGTCGTCCCGCGACGGCGCGCTCCTGCGCCAGACGGGTGTGAGAAGGCCCTGCACCCCGATCAGCCCCCACACCAGATTGGAGATCACGGCGGGCCAGGCGCCATAGGCCAGTGCCCCCGCGGAGGCCAGAAACCCGCCAACGGCGTTGAGCAGCAGGTACCGTCGGCCGGTCGACTCCGTCCATCCGCGCCAGATGAGCACGTAGGCGGAGAACGTCCCCAGGGTGCCCGTCCAGCCGAGGACGCCACCGATGAACTCGTCCAACGCAACTCCTTCGCCGGATCGTAGAGGCCATTCACGCTGCGCGCTCTCCGCGGCCTCGGGAGGCCTGCTCGCGGAGGAGCTTCCCACCATCTTCAAGCCTGCTATTCATGCAGTACAATCGAATCTTTTGACATCAGGCATTTAGAATTTCTAAATATGAGGATCAATGTCTCGCGGCTCCAATATCTTCTGCAGATCTCTCGGAGCGGGGGCGTGCTCGCCGCCGCGGATGCCATGAAGCTGACCGCCTCGGCGGTCTCCCAGCAGCTCAGGCGGCTCGAGGCCGAAGTGGGGGTTCCGCTGATGGATCGGCGACCGGACGGCATTCTGCCGACGCCCGCCGGACGCGAGCTGATCGAACTCGCCGAAAACGTGGAACGGGAGATCAACGAAGCGGCCCTGCGAGTCGGCGCGGTCAGCGAGCTCCCCAGCGGACTGGTGCGTTTCGGGGGTTTTCAGAGCTTCATCAGCGCGGTGCTCAGCCCTGCGCTGCCCCTCTGGCCCTCCCGTCTCGCGGGGGTCCGGCTGGAGATCGCCGAGGTCTCCCAACCCGCATTGCTCCGAGGGCTGCGCGCCGCCGAGTTCGACATCATCGCGATCGAGTCCGACGAGTCCGAGGAGGCCACGGCGAGCGGTCCCGGAGTCCAGGAGGTGGCCCTCTTCGATGACCCGTGGGTGCTGGCGGCACCCGCCGGCACCCACGCCGCCATGGGCGTCATCGACCTGGACGAGCTGCGCCTTCCGTGGTTGGACGTCGACGCCCAGACCGGCGCGGCGCGGGCGGTGAGCAGGGTTCGGAAGCACCTGCCTCGCTCGGCGACCGCACCGCACCGCTACACCAGCCACGAGAGCGCCCTCTCCCTCGTCGCCGCGGGAGAGGGCGTGGCGCTGCTGCCGCTGCTCACGACCCGGGAGCGCACGCTCGCCGGCGTCGAGCTGCATGAGCTCCCGGGCCTCGGCGTGCGGCACGTATCACTGCGGTACCGGGAGGGCCGGAAGTCCAATCCCGTGATCGGCGCCGTGGTCGAGTTCATCCGAACCCTGGTCGCCTCCGGCGGGGCGCTTCAAGATCACTCGACCTCGTGAGCTTCGGGTTCCCGCCGCCCGCCGCGCCACAGGTCCCGAAGACGCAGACGGTTCACGACCTCCCGACGACGCGGGGGGCGACCGGCACCGCCTCCAGTTCTCCGGTCAGTTCCAGCAGCGGCGGCACGAGCCGGGAGAGGTCATCGCCGCGCAGGCCGCTGCTCGGCAGGCAGAGCGTAACCGCGGCCATGCTGAAACCGTCGGCGTCGCGCACAGGTGCCGCGATGCAGGAGAGATTCCGTGACGATTCCTGCGACTCCGTCGCGTAGCCGGTCTCGCGCGCTCGACGAAGTTGCTCGGTGAGTTCTCCCACATCCGTGATGGTGTCCGGCGTTCGCGGTTCGAGCACCGGATGCGCGTCGAGAAAGCCCTGCAGGGTCTCCGGCGCGCTGAAGGCGAGCAGTGCTTTTCCCGAAGCGGTCGTGTGGACGGGGAGCTGACGGCCGATTCGACACCGAAGCCGCACCGGCTGCGCCGATTCGACGAACGCGATGAAGGTGACGATCCCGTTCTCATAGGTGCAGAGCTGGATGGTCTCGTCGTACTTCGACACGAACGCCTCGGCGAGCTGCATGAACTGGGCGACCAGGCGGCTGCTGCTCGGCTGAGCCGCGTAGCGGCTCAGCCGAGCTCCCAGCGAGTACCGGCGCGTCGCGGCACTGCGCGACACGGCGCCTTCGAGCTCGAGCGAGGTGAGAATGCGATGCAGCGTGGACTTCGGAAGGTCGAGCGCCGCGTTGATCTCGGCTGCCGAGAGCTCGCGCTGAGCGTCGGCCAGCTCGTCGAGCACCCGGAACGCGATCCCGATGCTCGGGGACACCGGGCGCTCTCTCGCGGAAACCCGCTCCGCACTGGACTCACTCACCTGAACTTCACCTCGCCCCACTCAGAACCACTTTACTTTCCGATGGCCACGTACTTGGTCTCGAGGTACTCCTCGATGCCCGCGTCGCCTCCCTCTCGCCCGAGTCCGGACGCCTTGATCCCGCCGAACGGAGCCGCCGCGTCGGAGACGAGTCCGCGGTTGATGCCGACCATCCCCGCCTCGAGCTCTCCCGCCGCCCAGAGCGCCCGCTCGATCCCCTGGGAGAAGACGAACGCGACCAGGCCGTAGGGAGTGTCGTTCGCCAACCGGAGAGCCTCCTCGTCCGAGGCCGCGACGGTGACAGTGGCCACCGGGCCGAAGATCTCCTCGTTGCAGATCGTGCTCTCGGGAGACACCCCGGTCAGCACGGTCGGAGGGTAGAAGCTGCCGGTGCGCGCCGGCACGGCCCCGCCGACCCGGACCGTGGCGCCCTGCGCCACGGCGCCGTCCACCAGTTCGGCGACGCGATCCCGCTGCGCACGATCGATCATGGGCCCGATATCGACTCCCTCCTCCCGCCCGTCCCCGAGACGCAACGCGCGAACGCGCTCGACGAAGGCGTCCGTGAAGCGCTCCGCGAGATCCCGGTGCACGATGATGCGGTTCGCCGCCACGCAGGACTGGCCGCCGTTCCTGAACTTCGCGATCAGGGCGCCCTCGACCGCGGCATCGACGTCGGCGTCCCCCAGCACGACGAGCGGACCGTTGCCGCCCAGCTCCATCGAGGAGCGCTGCACATGCTCCGCGGCCTGGCGCAGCAGGATCGACCCGACCGCGGTGGACCCGGTGAACGACACCTTGCGCAGCCTCGCATCGGCCATCAGCGCCGACGAGATCGCCCCCGCCCGCTCGCTCGGAAGCAGTCCGACCACGCCGGGCGGCACCCCGGCATCGCTCAGCGCCTGCACGAACAGCGCCATCGTGAGCGGCGTGAGCGCCGCCGGCTTGATGATGACGGTGCAGCCGGCCGCGAGCGCGGCGCCGACCTTGCGGGTGCCCATGGCCAGCGGGAAGTTCCACGGCGTGATCAGCAGGCTCGGACCGACCGGTTCCCGGGAGACGACGATGTTCGTCTGCCCGCTCGGGTTCTGTCCGAAGCCGCCGTTCACGTGCGCGGCCTGCTCGGAGAACCATCGCATGAACTCGTTGCCGTAGGCCACCTCGCCCAGGCTCTCGGTCACAGGCTTGCCCATCTCTGCGGTGAGCACGGCGGCGAACTGCTCGCGGCGCTCCTCGATCAGCGCGAAGGCGCGTCGGAGCAGCTCGGCGCGCTCACGGGGCGGGGTCCTCCCCCACTCCTTCTGCGCACGACTCGCGGCGTCGAGCGCTCGTATGGCGTCTTCCGGGGTGGCCGAGGCGACGTCCGCGAGATGCTCCTCGGTCGCCGGATCGAAGACGCCGAAGGTGCCCCCCGCACCCGCCGCCACCCACTCGCCGTCGAGGAACAGCCCGGTGCGGACCGCCGTGCCGTCGATCACGGCGATCATCGATTCACCCATGCTCATCGTCCCTCCTCGGCGGCGCCGTCACGCGGATCGAAGAACGGGTTGTGGATGGCGGCGATGGCAGCCACGTTCTCCTCCGCCCGATGGAGGCCCCGGATCGCGCGTTCGAGCGCCTCGTACACCGCGGTGTCGTTGCGTTCGAAGATGAGTCGCTCATCGTCCGCCGCGGGGTTCACCCACACGGCGCAGACGAGCACCGAGCCCTCCGCCTCCTCCGGCGTCAGCAATCCGTCCGCGATCGCCCGGGTCACTCCGCGTGCGACCCCGGCCTGCACGGCGCCCCAGAGGAGATTCCCGTGGAAGTCGTTCTCGATCGCGGCCTTGTTGACGATGACCGTCGGGGGCGAGACCGGTCGGTTCGGCTCGAGCACGCACATGAACGGCACGTGACCGGCCTTCGGGGAACCGAGAATGGACGACCAGGCGGCCGCCAGCGCGGTGTTGGAGCCGAGCATCACATTCGTATGCGCCGCGTTGGCGCCTCGGCTGACGAATGACTCGCCGATCCGGATCTTTCCGTCGAGCAGCTTGCTCATGCGTGGGTTCCTCCCTGGAGATGTGTGTCGTTGGTCGAGCGGGAATCGTCCGCTCGCACGGAGTCGAAGACGATCACTCCGCGATTGAGCCGCCCGGCCTCGAGGTCGTCGAACGCCTCGTTGATCTGTTCGAGCCGGTATCGCTGCGTGATCAGGCGGTCCAGCGGCAGACGCCCCTGACGGTAGAGCTCCGCGATCATCGGGACATCGCGCTGCGGTACCGACGAGCCGTACAGGCTCCCGGTGACGATCTTCTCGTCCCGCACGAGAGCGGGACCGGTGATCGACGACTGCGCGCCCGGGGCGGGCATGCCCACGCAGACGATGGTGCCGCCCTTGACGGTGGCCCGGAAGGCCGTGTCGAGAATGCCGGGCGCGCCGACGCCGTCGATCGTGAAGTCCGCGCCGAAGCCGTCGCTCAGCTCGGCCACCCGCGCCACCACGTCGTCGTCGCTCGAGAGGGTGTGCGTGGCGCCGAAGCCGAGCGCCTCCGCTCGCTTGTGCTCCGCGGGGTCGACGACGATGATCTGCGCGGCGCCCGCGACGCGCGCCCCCATGATCGCGCTCAGCCCCACCCCGCCGGCGCCGAAGATCAGCACGGTGCTCCCCGGTGTGACGCCCGCGCGGTTCACGGCTGCGCCGTACCCGGTCAAGACCGCGCATCCGATCAGCGCAGCCACCTCGAAGGGAACGCTCGGATCCACCTTGATGGCGCTGTTCTTCGGTACGACCGCGGCATCGGCGAAGGTCGACAGGAACGAGTACTGGTGGACCGCCCTCCCCTCGTGGCGGAGGCTCGTGCTGCCGTCGAGCAGCGTGCCGGCGAGCAGGTACGGGGCCGCCGCCGTGCACAGCACCGGCCGGCCGGCCCGGCAGTGACGACAGGTGTCGCAGCTCGGCATCCAGGACAGCGCGACGTGATCTCCGGGAGCGACGTGGGTCACATTCGCTCCCGTCCTCAGCACCACGCCCGAGCCCTCGTGTCCCAGCACCGCGGGCAGCGGGGACGGGATCCGGCCCGTGCGAGTGTGGGCGTCCGAGGCGCAGACCCCGCTCGCCCGGATATCGACCAGCACCTCATCCGGGCCGGGTTCCCGCAGTTCGAGTTCGGTCACCTCGAACGGGGCCTTCTGCTCGCGCAGAAGAGCACCGGTTGTCTTCATCTGATCCTTCTTCCTGTCTCTCGTCGTCGGTGGGGAGCTCGAGCCGGCCGTCAGACCAGGCCCTGCTCCTCGAGGAAGGCCTGAGCGACCCTCTCCGGATTCTGCTTGTCGCCGTCGACCTGCCAGTTCAGTTCGCGCATGGTCTCCTCGTCGAGCACCTCGCCCAGCGGCGCCAGGATCTCGGCGATGTCGGGGTGCGCGTCGAGCACCTCGCCGCGCACGATCGGGGCGACGTAGTAGGGCGGCCAGTAGCTCTGATCGTCCTCGAGTACGACGAGATCCTGCGCCGAGATCTGGCCGTCGGTCCGGAAGCAGACCCCGCCGTCGGCGTCGCCATTCGCGATCGCCTGGTAGCCCAGCCCGATCGCGTAGGCCTTCTCGGAGGCGAACTCGAGGCCGCCGTACTTCGCGCTCAGCCCGGGCAGACCGTCCTCGCGCGCGATGAACTCCTGCGTCAGCGCCATGTCGAGTTCGCCGTTGTTCGCCGCCAGGTCGGAGATCGACTGGATGCCGTGGGTCTCCGCCGCTTCCCGCGTGATCGCGAGGCACCAGGTGTTGTTGATCTCGTAGGGGTCGAGCCAGCGGATGTCCCAGCGCTCCTCGAAGCCCGTCTTCACCGCCTGGTAGACCTCGTCCGCCTCGAAGAGCGGCTCCTCCGCGAGCTGCGTGGTGAGCCCCGTTCCGGTGTACTCGGGGTAGACATCGACCTTGCCGGATTCCATGGCGGCGAAGACCACCTGGGTACCGCCGAGGTTGAGCGACTCACGGACGTCGTAGCCGCCGTTCTCCAGCAGGATCGAGAACATCTCGGCGAGCACGATGTTCTCGCTGAAGTCCTTCGAGCCGACGGTGATCGACTTCCCGCCGCCGTCACCGCCGCCGGAACAAGCTGTGAGCCCGCCGAGGGCGAGACCGGCCGCTGCGGTGAGGCCGAGCACGATTCGCAGATTCTTTCGCATTTCCTCTTCTTTCTGTTTCGTGTGAACACCAACGGCGTTGGTGGTGATTACGTCGTGCGGATGCCCCTGGGCGTCGTCGCGCGCTCCAGTCGGGCGAGCAGCTGATCGGTGGCGATCGCGATGATGGTGACCGGGATGGCGCCGACGAGCAGCATCGAGTCGTCCATCAGCGCGACGCCCTGGAGGATGGGGTCGCCGAGGCCGCCCGCGCCGATGAACGCCGCGAGCGTGGCGCTCGAGATCACGTAGACGGCGGCGGTGCGGAGGCCGCTCACGAAGACCGGCAGGGCGAGCGGGAGCTGGACCCGGGTGAAGATCTGCCGACTGCGCAGGCCGATGCCCCGTGCGGCGTCGATCGCGGCGGGGCTCACCTCGAGGATCCCGATGCGCACGTTGACCAGGATCGGCAGCACGGCGAGCGCGACGAGGGCGATGAGCGCGGTCGTGTCGCCGACGCCGAAGAACGGCAGGCAGATCGCCAGCACGGCGAGGCTCGGCACGATGCGTCCCAGGTTGGCGAGCAGCATCACGGGGATGGACAGCCAGCGGACGTAGACGGAGATCACGCCGAGCGGCACGGCGATGAGGATGGCGATGGCCACCGCGATCGCCGAGATGCGGAGGTGGGCGACGACGGTCGACCAGAAGGCGGCGGGATTCTGCAGAACGGTCTGGAACGCCTCGACGAGTGCTTCGATCATCGCTCCACCCCCATCCGCTTCTTCAGTGATCGCTCGAGCAGAGCGAGCGCCAGGTCGAAGACGACCCCGATGGCGAACACGAGGATCGTGCCCGCGAAGATCTGGGCGAAGTCGATCTGCGCGATGCCCCGGAAGATCGGGGTGCCGAGCCCTCCGGCGCCCACCCAGGCGGCGAGCGTGGCCATGCCGATGATCGAGACTCCCGCGACGCGAATGCCGCCGGCGAAATAGGGCAGCGCCAGGGGCATCCGCACCCGCCACAGCACCTGCCGGGGGTTGAGGCCGATGCCCTCGGCGGCGTCGAGCAATTCGGCGGGGGTCGAGGTCAGGCCCATCAGGACGTTGCGCATGATGACGAGCAGCGAGTAGAGCACGAGGGCGATGACGACGGTCTCTATCCCGAGCCCGGTGATGGGCACCAGGATGGCGAGCAGCGCCAGGCTCGGGATCGTGTAGAGGATCCCGGCGGTCGTGAGCGCGAAGTTCTCGATCCGGGGCCGACCGAGCAGCAGGAGGCCGAGCGGGAAGCCGATCGCGATCGACACCGCCAGCGCGACGAAGCTCATCCAGGCGTGCTCGGCGGTGAGTTCCAGCAGCGCCTCCCAGTTGTACTCGAAGTAGTCGAGCAGCTCAGCGAACGACATCGACGACCTCGGTGTTCTTGTTCGTGTTCTGAGCCACATAGCGCAGGAACTCGGAAGAGGTGATGCGTCCGAGCACGCGGTCGCCGCTCCGGATCGCGAGCACCGAGTCCGCGGCGTGCTCCGCCACCCGGAGCAGCCCCCGCCGGAGGCTGAGCGAGCCGTCGATCGACACCTCTCCGGCGGTCGGCTCGGTGGTGGGCGCGAGATCCAGGGCATCGGCGACCGTGAGCAGGTCGAGCCTGCGCAGCTTGACCTCGTCGTCGAGGAAGTCTGCGACGACGCGATGCGCGGGCGCATTGATGAGCTCGTGGGGCGTGCCCACCTGGAGCAGTTCGCCCCGGTCCATCACGGCGACCCGGTCGCCGAGGAGAAAGGCCTCCGAGATGTCGTGGGTCACGATCACGACGGTCTTCTTGAGCCGTTGCTGGAGCTCCCGCACCTCGATCTGCAACTGCTTCCGCAGGAGCGCGTCGATGGCGCCGAACGGCTCGTCCATGAGGATGAGCGGTGGATCCAGCATCAACGAGCGCGCCACTCCGGCCCGCTGCTGCTGGCCGCCCGACAGCTGACGCGGGTAGCGGTCGCGGTACACCGCGGGATCGAGTCCCACGGTATCGAGCAGTTCCTCGACGCGGGCGGCGATCTGCGGCTTCGGCTGTTTCATGAGGGACGCGACGAAGCCGATGTTCTGACCGACGGTGAGGTGCGGCATGAGTCCGACGCTCTGGATCACGTAGCCGATCTTGCGTCGCAGTTCGACCGGGTCGACCCCCGTGACCGACTCGCCGTCGATGAGGATGTCTCCCGAGGTCGGCTCGATCAGACGGTTGATCATGCGCATCGTGGTCGATTTCCCGCAGCCGCTCCCGCCGATGAGCGCGACGAACTCGCCCGTGCCGACGGAGAGCGACAGATCTCGAACTGAGTCGTGGTCCACTCCCGGATACCGCTTCGAAACGTGCTTCAGTTCGATAGACAAGAAATTCCTCCATTGGAACTCAGTTCTGTATACGGACATCTGATCATGACACGAAACCATCTCGAAACACAAGTGCCGCTCGTGACGGGTGCAGGATCGTCGCCGACGGGGGAGATCACCCTTCCGGATCCACGAGGCGGAATGTGCTTGAATTGACTCGGAGGGCATCATGAGCGGAGAAGGATCGCCGCGGCTGAGCGTCGACGCGACCGGGCTGCGGCTCGCGGTCGTCGCCGGCAACTGGCACGAGCAGGTCATGGCGGGGCTGATCCGCGGAGCGCACGAGACGATCGTGGCCTCGGGCGCGGAGCACACCCTGTTCCGGGTGGCGGGCGCGTTCGAGCTGCCCGTCGCCGCGCAGGCGGCGCTGCTCCCCGCGGGTCAGGGGGGCGGCGGCTTCGACGCCGTCGTCTGCCTGGGCGTGATCATCCGAGGCGGCACCCCGCACTTCGAGTACATCGCGAGCTCCGTCACCGACGGGCTCACCCGGGTGCAGCTCGACGCCGGACGCCCGGTGGGCTTCGGCGTGCTGACCACCGACACCGAGCAGCAGGCGCTCGATCGCGCCGGGCTCCCCGGATCGCCCGAGTCGAAGGGCGTCGAGGCCGCCGAGGCCGCTCTGCACGCGGCGGTGACGCTGCGGCGGATCCGCAGCGGCGACCCGGCGAGCGCGAAACCGGCGCCGCTCGGAGCCTGAGCGACCGCCTCAGTCCGGAGCCGAGCAGAGGCGCACCAGGCGCCGCTCGTTCTCGTCGATGTGCTCGAGCACCGCGGCCTCCGCGGCAGCGGGGTTGCGGGCGAGCACGGCGTCGTGGATGCGCCGGTGCTCCTCGATCACCCCCTCTGCGCCGATCCGGGTCTCCACCTCGTCGCGCTGCAGCAGACGGATGGCGTAGGCCATCTCGATCGCCACCTCCTCGAAGAAGCGGTCGAGACGGGGGCTGCCGACCAGGCCGATCACCGCCGCGTGGAAGCGCATGTCGGCGAGGGCGTGCTCGGCCGTGTCCTGAGCGCTGCGGGCGCTGGCGGCGAGCCGCTCGAACGCCGCGCCCGTCGCAGCGAGCCGCTCGTCCGACGCCGCGGCGCAGGCCCGCGCGCCGGCGGTCTCCAGCGAGCGGCGCACGCGGTAGAGGTCGCGGACGGCCGACTCGCCCAGGCGCCGCACCGACGCGCCCCGGTTGCGCTCGTGCGCGACGACGCCCTCCCGGTCGAGCCTGAGCAGCGCCTCGCGCACGGTGCGCCGGGAGCAGCCGAACTCGGCGGCGAGGGCGACCTCGCGCAGCGGCGCGCCCGCGCCCACCTCGAGCCGCAGGATCCGGCCCCGCAACTCGTCGGCGACGGCTTCCGGGGAGCTCATCCGCGCACCCCGGAAGCCGCCTCCGCGAGTGCGAGGAAGGCCTCGACCGAGCCGCGCGCCCGGGAGCGGGCGTAGTCCCCGCGCTCCCCGTCCCCCCGCGTCGACCAGACGGTCGAGTTCAGCGCGAGGCGCATCGCCGCGAGCGGCGCCAGCACCCGCTCCTCCGCCGGCTCGAGGGGGGCCTCGGAACTCCAGCCGCGGACGACGGAGGCGAGCGCCGCACCCGGGTCGCCCAGGTTCCTCGCGAGATAGGCCGCCGCGATCGCCGGCTCCGCGACGCGCCAGCCGACGAGCATGTCGTCGAAGTCGAGCACGGCCGCGACTCCTCCCCGCCGATCGATCAGCACGTTGGAGTCGTGGAGGTCCTGATGGACGAGTGCGAGGGGAAGCTCCCCCGCGACCGGCCGCACCAGGCGCTCGTGCAGAGCGAGCGCAGCCTCCGCGATGCGCCCGACCTCGGGGTCGTCGACCGCCGGCAGATGGGCGCGCAGCTCGGCGGCCATCGTGCGCGCGTCCCAGGTGTGGGAGACGGGAGCGGGCGGGGCCGGCATGCGCGCCAGATCTCGATGGAGGCGGCCGGCCGCGCGGCCGAGTCGTTCGCCGAAGCCCGTGGCGACGGGAGCCGCGCCGTAGGGCACCGCGTCGATCCACGCCGCGAGCTGCACCGCGATCGACGGCCGTCGACGCGCGCCCGGCGCCGACGGATCCCCGATGTCCCCGGGCTCCGGGGGCAGCCGGACGAAGGCGATCGGCTCGCCCGAGCGGTCCGGGACGAGCGGCGGCACCGGATGGCCGAGCTCGGCGAGCCGGCTGCCGATCCGCGCGCGCCAGCTCTGGAGCGGCGCCGTCTCGGGATCGCTCCGCTGGATCTTGAGGGCGAAGACGCCCGCGTCGGACTCGAGCCGGAACGTGCTCGCGTGCTCGCTGCCGAGACGGTGCGCCCGGGATCCGATGATGCCGTGGGTCTCCGCGACCGCGTGGATCGCCGCATCCGGCGTGAGCGTGAGCGTGAGCGACGGCATGTTCCTCCGGCGGGCGGATCCGCGCCTCGGATCTGGAGGCGCACCACCCGGAAAATATTGGTGATCAATATGACGAGTATACGGTAGGCTGGCATGGATTGGTCACCAATCCGGTGGCCGAGGGATCGACCGCGGAGAGACGCATGGCGAACGCACATCCGAACGGCGCCGATCGGGCGGCTCCGCCGCACCGCTCGATCATGGTGAACGCCTACGCGAGCGGCGCCCCCACGGCGCTCCCGCCCGAGTCGCAGGAGCTGCTCCGGCGGCGGGAGCGCGTGCTCGGCTCGCCCTACCGGCTCTTCTACCGGGAGCCGGTGCACCTCGTCCGCGGCTCCGGGGCGCACCTCTTCGACGCGCAGGGGAACGACTACCTCGACGCCTACAACAACGTTCCCGCCGTGGGGCACGCCAACCCGCGCGTGCAGGCGGCCGTCGGCGAGCAGCTCGGCGTGCTCAACACCCACACCAGATATCTCACCGACGACGTGGTCGACTACGCGGAGCGCCTCACGGGGCTGTTCCCCGCGCCGCTCTCGCAGGCGATCTTCGCCTGCACCGGCAGCGAAGCCGTCGACCTCGCGCTCCGGATCGCGCGCCACCGCGCCTCCGCCCCGGGGGTGATCGTCACGAGGAACGCCTACCACGGCACCACCACCGCCGCGGCCGAGATCTCTCCCAGCCTCGGCGACGGCAATCCCCTGCCGCCCTACGTCGCGCTCGTCGACGCGCCCGACTCGGTCCGCGGAGCGGGACCCGAGGCGGCGGAGCGCGAGTTCCTCGCCCAGATCTCCGCCGCGATCGAACGCCTCACCGCCCGGGGCTTCGGCTTCGCGGGCATGATCGTGGACTCGGTGCTCTCGAGCGACGGCCTGCGCCTCGAGCCGGCCGGCTTCCTGACGCGGGCGGCGCGGCTCGTCCGCGCCGCGGGCGGGCTCACCATCGCCGACGAGGTCCAGCCGGGCTTCGGGCGCACCGGCTCGTGGTGGGGCTTCCAGCGGCACACCGCCGACGCGCCCGGATTCGCTCCGGATCTGGTGGTGCTGGGCAAGCCCATGGGCAACGGCGTGCCCATCTCGGCGGTGATCGGATCGGCCGAGATCTTCGAGGCGTTCGGATCCGAGGTCCGCTACTTCAACACCTTCGGCGGCTCCGCCGCGAGCATCGCGGCCGCCGGCGCCGTGCTCGACGAGATCGCGGAGCGACGGCTCCTCGAGCACGCGGCGCGAGTCGGCTCGATCCTGCTGAGCGGCCTGCGCGACCTCGCCGCCGACTCCGAGCGCCGGGGCCGCGGCCCCCGCATCGCCGAGGTGCGGGGCGCGGGGCTCTTCCTCTCCGTCGAGTACGCGTCGGACGCGGACGGCACGCCCGACCCCGAGGCGGCGGTCCGGATGGTGGACGCCCTCCGGGAGCGCCGGATCCTGGTGAGCGCATCGGGCACCCACGAGAACGTGCTCAAGATCCGGCCGCCCCTCGTGTTCGACGACGCCGACGCCGCGCGCTTCCTCGACGGCTTCGCGGAGGCGTCAGCCGCCCGGTGAGCCTCCCCCACCGGGCGGGCGGCGCTCAGAACCGCCGCGGGCCGTGCTCCGCGAGCAGATCCGGGCTGCCGGGGTAGTAGTCCAGGCCGATGCCGACGAGGTCGAGGCTCACCGTGAGCAGCGTCGTCCACTGCTCGTGCGGCGGCTTGCTCAGATCCGGGGTGAAGCACACGGGCGCCGAGCCTCCCGACGGCCCGCACATCTCCGCCGCGCGCTCCCGCACCCCGAGACCCGTCATCGCCGCCGCGCGGGCCGTGACGTGCGCCAGTCGCTCGTAGGTGGTCCCGGCGTCGCGCGTCGCCTCCCCCTCGGTCTGCACCGGGTCGAGGAAGTGGTTCGTGTGCAGCAGCAGATGGTCGGCGTCCGGGAGCACGACGGCGACGCGCTCGGGCGAGATCTCGAGGCAGGCCGCGCGCGGGGACCCCTCCGAGGCCGAGACGACGGTCACGACCGTCGACGCGCTGACGCGCGCCGAGCGGGCGATCTCCACGGCCGCCTCGACGGAGTCGGCCTCGTCCAGGATCCGCCTGGCGATGGCGTGCACCGGGACCCCGCCGTCGGCGTGGTCGGAGGCGTGGTGCAGGATGTTGAAGTGCACGCCGATGCCGGCGTCGTTGACGCCGATCTTGCCGAGCACGCCGAGCTCCGTGAACAGTCGGACCCGATGCACCGCGCGCCGGCCGGACACCGGGGCGTCCGGCACGTAGGCGAGCATGAGACCGGCCGGGCAGAGGGCGTCGTGCCAGTCCCACGTCTGGATCGTCTCGGGCCGCGCGGGGGGCGGCGGCGCGAAGACCCAGGTGGAGCACTCGCTCTCGGGATCCGGATCGACGATGGCCAGCACCTCGGTGCGCGCGTTCAGGGCGGCGAGCTGCCAGACCTCGACGCCCGCGGCGAGCGCGGTGGCGCGCAGCTCCTCGGCCAGGCCGGGGGACCAGTCCCCGAGCGCCGCGAGGCTGCGCTGCGCCACCGCGTGGACCACGTCGTCGGCGAGCCCGCGGGAGCGGAAGAAATCGAGGTAGCGACGGACGGTGCCGCGGATCTCGGCGCCGAACGCCGAGCCGATCTCCCGGCCGCGCTCCTCGGGCGAGGTCGCGGTGCTGGCATGGGTCAGTATCTCCATGGGGTGTCTTTCTCGAGGGGTCGTCGCCCGGGAGGATCTCGGGCGCGCTGGGATGGGGTCGTGGAGCGGGGCGGGGGCTACGCGCCGCCCGGTTCGCGGAGGTGGGGGCACGTGCCGACGCGTCCCATGAGCTCCGCGACGTCGGGATGCGGGTGCTCGCCGTCGAGCAGGTCGCGCCTCACCCGCTCGTGCACCTCCTCCGGCATGTCCTGGCTGAGCTTGAACATGGCCTGCTCGCCGTCGATGTCGATGGCGAAGGCGACGACGCCGCCGATGATCCGGCGGAACAGATCGCGCGACTCCGCCATGGGCCAGGGGCGTTCCCTGCGCTCCTCGAACACCTCGACCGTGCGCTCCACGATCTCCAGGGCCGCCTCGTCGTCGAGCAGGGTGACGCGACCGGTGAGGTGCACGGCCGCGTAGTCGAGCGTCGGCGCGGCCGGCGAGAAGCGGTAGTTGGAGGGCGAGACGTAGGCGTGCGACGAGCTGAAGATCAGCAGGAGCTCGGGGTGCTCGGCGAAGTGCCGCCAGTGCGGGTTGTCCCGGCCGAGGTGCCCCCACAGCCGGGCGCCCACCAGGGACTCCCCCGGCTCCGACCCCGGCGGGAGCACCACCGGGGTGTGCGTCGCGACGGGCGCGGCGCCCGGCAACGACGTCGCCAGGATCGCGAACGGGTGATCGCGGACGAACTCGACGACCGCCCGTCCGGAGGGGGCGGGGTAGCTGGGGTAGGTATGCATGGTGACGGCTTTCTCGGACGGGGCCGGGCGGGCCCGGCCCCTCGCTGGCGGATTACTTGGCGGCCTCGAGCAGGGCGTCCCAGAGGACCTCGGAGGCCAGGGCGCCGAGCGCGGTGCTCGTCACCGACAGGCTGCCGGCGGCGGTCGCCTTGCTGACGGGCAGCTCGATCTCGTCGGTCGTGAGCGCGAAGAGGGTGTCGCCGTCCATGTCGGTGTGGAAGGGCTGGATCCCCCGGTGCATGGAGCTGTGCACCTGCTTCGCGAACTGGTTCAGCTCGGTCTCCGTGAGCTTGACATTGGTGACGACGGCGCTGATCGTGGTGTTGCCGGGGCGGGTCTCAGGCGCGAAGCCCCCGGCGAACGCCCGCTCGTAGTCGTAGAACGGGTGGCTGCGCGTGCCGGTCTCGGGGTCGTAGTTGCCGCGCACCACCGTGCCCGCACGGTCGAGGAT
The DNA here is from genome assembly GCF_017565745.1 of Leucobacter weissii. Lineage (GTDB taxonomy): Bacteria > Actinomycetota > Actinomycetes > Actinomycetales > Microbacteriaceae > Leucobacter > Leucobacter weissii. The sequence goes on along the minus strand of NZ_JAGDYM010000001.1, from coordinate 9,344 downwards.
CACGCCGACGGGGTTGGGCACGACCACCGCGAGGATCTTCACGTCGCCGATCCTGCGGAACGCGGCGCCCTGACCGGTCAGCTCGGTCCTCGCGTAGTCGACCTTGCCTGCGGAGGCGGTCATCCCAGCTCCGGCGCGGCCCTGCTCGAAGCGGCCCTCCTCGGCGAAGGAGAGCGCGGCCGCGCCCAGCGCCGCATCCGGGTAGACCGAGTTCGCGCGCGCCGAGAAGTCGTAGATGATGGCCGAGGAGACCAGCTGCAGCTCGTTGAAGCCGGTGTTGTTCGCGTGCTGGACGAGGAGGGCGTTGTTCACCCCGGCGCCGGCCTCCAGCCCGTGGATGGAGCCTCCCGCCAGGCAGATCGCATGGTTGAGGTCGTACCCGCCCGACAGTCCGACGGCGCCGCCGCGGGCGTCGACCGCCGTGCGTGCGCCGACCGGGACGTGGATCACGGTCGCGCCGGTCGGTCCCTCGTCGTAGTGCGCCGAGCCGACCCGCACGCCGGGGAAGTCGAAGCGCAGGGTCTCGCGGCCGACGCTCCGGACGGGCGCGAGGCCCGGGAAGTCGAGATTCGAAGGGCCCGAGTCGGGGTGGACGCCGGCCAATCGGGGCGCTGGATCGGCGGCGCCGGCCAGCCCGGCGGCGACCACGGAGGAGCGGTCGGGGGACGAGGCGGGACGGGGGGCGGTGGTCATAGTGTCTCCAGGAGTTGTTTCGAATAGGGATGTTGAGGTGAGGCGAAGAAGGACGCGGTGTCTCCGGTCTCGACGACCTCGCCGCGGTAGAGCACGGCGATGCGATCGGATACCCGCTGCACGGCCCCGAGATCGTGAGAGATGAACACCGCGCCGAAGCGGTGCAGCTCCTGCAGCTCGCGGATGAGCGCGAGGATCTGCATCTGCACGGAGGCGTCGAGGGCGCTCACCGCTTCGTCGAAGACGATGAGCTGCGGTTCGGTGATCAGCGCCCGCGCGACCGAGACGCGCTGCCGCTGGCCGCCCGAGAGCTCGTGCGGATAGCGGTCGGCCAGGTCGGCTCCGAGGCCGACGCGCTCCAGGATCGCGGCGACCCGCTCCCGCTGCTCGGAGCGGGAGCCTCGCGTCCCGAGCACGGCGAGCGGCTCGCGAACGGACTCGCCCACGCGCCGGCGCGGATTGAGCGACCACTGCGGGTGCTGCAGCACGGCCTGCACCCTGCCGCGCAGCGCCTTGCGCGTCGCGCGGCTCATGGGGCGGCCGAGCAGCAGCGCCTCTCCCGAGTCGGGCCGTCTCAGGCCGAGCGCGACGGCGCCCGTGGTCGATTTGCCCGAGCCCGACTCGCCCACGACGCCCAGCATCTCGCCGCCGCGCACCGCGAGGCTGACGTGCTGCATGGCGCGGAGCACGCGGCGGCGGCGTCCGATCCCGCTCGTGAAGGAGACGCTGACGTCGCGCAGCTCCAGCACGGGCGCGCCCTCGGGCGGCGGCCCGCCCTTCCGGTCCGGGGTGCTCATGTCGTCTCCGTTCCTTCGTCGGGGCCGTCCGCGGCCGGTGCTGGCGCGGACGGGAGGGCGGCGAGCAGGGTGCGCGTGTAGGGGTGGCTCGGATCCGTGAGCACCTCCGAGACGGGCCCCTCCTCGACGATGCGCCCGCGGTGCATCACGCACACCCGTTCGCACCAGCGCCGCACCGCGCCGAGGTCGTGGCTCACCCAGATGAGACTCGCGCCGGACTCCCGCGTCAGCCGCACGATGAGGTCGAGGATCTCCTCCCGCACCTGCGCGTCGAGCGATCCGGTCGGCTCGTCGGCGACGAGGATCCTCGGCTCCCTCGCCATGGCCATCGCGATCGCGATGCGCTGCGCCATCCCGCCCGAGACCTCGTGAGGGAACAGGCCGAGGGCCCGCTCGGGATCGGCGATCCGCACGCTCTCCAGGAGCGAGACGAGCGTCGCGCGATCGGTGGGGCGGCCGAGCGGGGCGATCGCCAGGTGCAGCTGGCGCCCGATCCGCATCGTCGGATCCAGCGAGGCGATCGGATCCTGCGGGATGAATCCCAGCTGTTCGCGCCGCAGGCGGCGGATGCCCGCATCGTCGAGTGCGGCGACGTCGCGCTCGAGCACGCGGACGGTGCCGGACACGAGCCGGCACGCCCGTGGCAGGAGGCGGCCGATGGCCTGGGAGAGGGTGGACTTGCCCGAGCCCGACTCGCCGACGATGGCGAGGAGCTCCCCGGGGCGCACGTCGAGCGAGACCTCGTCGAGCGCGCGCACCACGCCGCGGCGGGTGCGGTACTCGGCGGTGAGGGCGTCGATGCGCACCACCGGATCGCGGGTCGGATCAGCGGCGGCGGTCATGTGAGGCTCCTCGTCTCTCGCGGATCGAGGCGATCGCGCAGCGTGTCGCCGATGATGTTGATGGCGAGGATCGCCACCACGAGGACGATCGCGGGGGCGAAGAGCAGCCAGGGCGCGTACACCATGTACACGCCTCCCTCCTGGATGAGCAGGCCGAGCGAGGACTGCGGCAGCTGCACGCCGTAGCCGAGGAAGCTCAGGCCGCCCTCGACCAGGATGCCGACCGAGAGGGCGTAGGTGCCCTGCACGGCGATCGTGCCGCTGACGTTCGGCAGGATGTGGCGCACCAGGATCACCGGCAGGGAGACCCCGCTGATGCGAGCCGTGGTCACGAAGTCGCGCTTCGCGACGGTCATCGCGGCCACGCTCACCATCCGGGTCATGAGGGGGACGGTGACCAGCACGATGCTCGCGAGCGCCGCCGTCTGCCCCGGGCCCGCGATGGCGGCGACCAGGATCGCGAGCACGATGGAGGGGAACGAGTAGAGGACGTCGACGACGCGCATCACGACCTCGCGGAAGGCCCCGCCGAGATAGCCGGCGAGCAGCCCGAGCGCCACGCTGATGACGGCCGTGCAGAGCACCGCCACGGTCGACAGCACGAGCGTGGTGCCGACGCCCTCGAGCAGCCGCGCGAGGAGGGAGCGCCCCATGCCGTCGGTGCCGAGCGGGAACGCCGCGGAGGGCGGGCTGAGCCGCGGGCCGGCGATCGCGGTCGGATCCCCCGCGAAGGGGACGATCCGCGCCACGACGGCGACGACCGCGATGATCCCGAGCGCGACGGCGGCGGCCGTGAAGAGGCCGTCCCGCGGCGCTCGGCGCGCCCCCGGCCTGCGGCCGAGAACGGGGAGGGAGAAGGTGGTCATGCCGGTCGCCCGCCTTTCAGTTGGACGCGAGGATCGATCACCGTGGTCAGGAGGTCGAGCACGAGGCTGACCAGCACGAAGACCGTCGCCGTGAAGAGCACGGCGGCCTGGACCACCGCGAAGTCGCGGCGGTCGAGTCCGGTGACCATGAACGAGCCGAGGCCCGGGATGTTGAAGAGGGTCTCGACGATCACCGCGCCGCCGAGCAGGTAGGCGGTGATGGTGCCGAGGAGGGTGAGGACCGGCACGCCGGAGTTGCGCAGCACGTGATGGCGGACGATGTGCCAGGGCGTCTCGCCCCGGCCCACCGCCGCGCCGATGTGGGGCTCGACGAGCACGTTCATCACCGCGTCCCGCGTGGTCCGCGCCGTGGCGGCGACGCAGAACACCGTGAGCACGAAGGCGGGGAGGATGAGCGCCTGGAAGGTCGCGCCGAAGCTCTCCCCGACCCGCGAGAACCCGCCGACCTGCAGCCCGAGGGCGAAGCGCGAGAACACGTAGATGACGATGCTGCCGAGCACGAACTCGGGCACGCTGACGCCGAGGCTCGACACCACGCGCGCGACCGCCCCGCCGCTCCGCCGGACCGACCGCACGCCGGCCCAGATGCCCAGCGGAAGCCCGATGAGCAGGGTGGCCGTGATCGCCATCGCCGTGAGCAGCGCCGTCACCGGGATCCGCTGGACGAGCTCGGCCGCGACGGGGTTCTGCGTGACCAGGGAGATGCCCAGATCGCCCTGCAGCAGCCGTCCGATCCACGCGAAGTACTGCACGAACACGGGTTGGTCCAGGCCGTAGGCCTCCGCCAGCGCGGCCCGCTCGGCGTCGGTGGCGAGCGGGCCGAGGATGATGTCCTCGAAGCCGCCCGGCATGAGTCGGACGGCGACGAAGATGATCACCGACACGCCGAAGAGGGTGAGCAGGGCGCTGAGGACGCGCCCCGCCGACCATCGAAGCGTCGAACGCACGATCGGGCTACTTTCCGAGCGGTGCGAAGTCGCCGATATAGCGGAGGAAGTCTCCGTACCCCTCGTTCGACGAGATCGTCGGGCTCAGCGTCTCCGTGTGGTAGCCGATGAGCGAGGGCCGGTGGACGAGCGGCACGATCTCGGAGTACTCGTCGGCCGTGCGGCAGAGCTCGGCGAGCGTCTCGGCCCGCGCGGCCGGGTCGCTCTCGGACGCGCCCTGCGCGATGAGCTCGTTCAGGTCGTCGTGACCGCCGGTGAATCCTGTGTTGAAGCCCGCGATCTCGGGGTTCCACCACCGGGTGACCATGGAGGGATCGCCGTACCCGGCGAACCAGCCGAGCGCCAGGTCGAAGTCGCCCGGCTGCGTCGTGAAGACCCGGGAGGTGAAGGTCGCCGTGTCGTACTGCTCGATCTCGACCGTCACGCCGATCTCGGCGAGCTGCTGCTGGATGAGCTGCGCCATCTGGGCGAGCACGGGCTCCTCGGTGTAGAGGAGCAGGCTGAGCGTCCGGTCGTCGAATCCGCCGTCGGCGAGCAGCTGCCCGGCCTCCTCGGCGGAGAGCTGGCGGGACGGCAGCGCGTCCACCTCGCACGCTCCCGGCAGGTTCGACGGCGTCACCCCGGTCGGGCTGCTCTCGCCGGCCAGCACGATGTCCGCCACGGCCTGCCGGTCCACCGCGGCGTTGATGGCGAAGCGGACGTCCTGGTCCTGCAGCGGGGAACCGGGCTGCTGCGAGTTGACGATGAGGTAGTAGAAGTCGGTCTGCGTCTGATTGACCACGCGGGCCGCCGGGCTGTCCGAGAGCAGCGTCAGCGAGTCGACGTTGTTGAAGTTGACCAGATCGGCGCTGCCCTCGCGCAGCGCCGCCTGACGCGTCGACTCCTGCCCCACGATCTGCAGCGTCAGATCGGTGACGCGGAGGCTGTCGGCCTCGCGCCACTCCGGATTGGCGGCGAAGGTCCAGGACTCGTCCTGCCGATGCTCCACGACCGTGTAGGGACCGGTGCCGAGCATCTCGGTGGCGAGATCCACCTCGCCGGCGTCGATCTCCTCGATGGGGAGCACGGCCGCCGGGGTGTTGGCGAGCGACGCGAGGAAGGGCACGTAGGGCTCGGAGAGCTTCACCGTGACCGTGGTGTCGTCGGTGGCCTCGATCGATTCGATCGGGCCGAGCTGCCCGACCCACACGCCGCCGCTCTCCGTCAGCCGCTCCAGGCTCTCGGCGACGTCCTCGGTGGTCACGCCGCGGCCGTTCGAGAAGGAGGCGGAGGTGTCGATGGTGAAGACGTAGGTCAGCTCGTCCGGCTGCTCCCACGAGGAGGCGAGCCCGGGCTGGATCTCGAAGTTCTCGTCGACCGAGACGAGGGTCTCGTAGACGAGTCCGAGGATCATCCACGACCGGGCGGTCTGCGCGGTCTGCGGGTCGAGGCCGTTCGCCTCGGCGGTGTCGTAGTCGACCTGGATCGTGGCGGAGCCGGTGCTGTCGCCGGCCTCGGCGACGGTCAGGAACCCGGGCGCGGCCTCCTCCTGGGGTGCGGGTCCGGCGGGCCCGCCGGACCCGCACGCGACGAGAGTGCCCGTGAGGGCGAGGGCGAGTGCTGCGGTGGCGATCGCGCGCGTGCGCAATCGAAGGCGGGACGGACGATACATGGACGGCTCCTCTGCGTTGAGTGGGCGACCAAGAGGTCGCTGCGGGCATCCCGGGTCCGCGAGCGCAGCGATGCGGTCTCGGATGATTCCCGGCGATGGGCTCAAATGCTACAGAGGTAAAACGTTTTATGTGCGGCGTAACCCATCTGTAATACTTCGTTCTTCCCCTGGCTATACTGAGGGCGTCTCGATCGACATCGGTGCGCGGGAGGTGGCGGGTGGCCATACGGCGGGGCATCACGATCCACGACGTGGCGCGGCGCGCGGGCGTGTCGACCACCACGGTGTCCCACGCGCTCAACGAGAAGGGCACGATCTCGGAGCGCACCAGGGAGAGGGTCAAGAGCGTCGCGGCCGACCTGGGCTACCAGGCCGATGCCCTCGCCCGCGGACTGCGCAGCTCGCGGATGGGCGTGATCGGCCTCGTGCTCCGCCCGCTCGACGCCCTCGGCAGCTATGCGCCGAGCGGCGTGGACTACTTCCTCCGCTTCGCCGGCGCCGCAGCCGGGCGCGCGCTCGACCTCGGGCTCGGCCTCATGCAGGTCGGAGACCTCACCAAGCGGCCCATCACGCCGCTCGCGTTCTCGCTCGACGGCTACATCGTCATGGACCCGATGGACGACGACCCGGTCATCGGCCTGCTCCAGAAGTACGAGATGCCCTTCGTCACCCTCGGGCGCGACGTGCGACGGCCCGAGGCGAACAACTGGGTCGCGTCGGACGACCGGCGATCGGTGCGCACCTCGCTCTCCCACCTCCACGAGCGCGGAGCGCGCTCCATCGCCTTCGTCGCGGGCGTCGACGGGAACTCGTGGAACCGCGACGGCGAGGAGGTGTACCTCGGCTGGTGCGCGGAGCACGGCGTGGCGCCGCGGCTGCTGCACATCCCGGAGAGCGACGGCGAGGCCGGGGGGCGCCGGGCCGCCCGGCAGCTGCTCGAGGAGGGCCTGCCCGACGGCGTGCACTGCATGACCGGTCGGCACGCCGCCGGCCTGCAGGCCGAGCTTCGCGAGCACGGGGTGACGACGCCCGAGCATCTGCTGCTCGTCGCCGGTTCGGACGCCGAGCCCTCCCGCGCCGGCACGCCGCCCATCACGGGCTTCGACCTGAACCCGGAGCGGCTCGCCCAGGCGACGGTCAACCTGCTCGACGCGACGATCCGCGGCGAGGCCCCGCCCGCGAGAACCCTGCTGGGTTCCCGCTTCATCGTCCGCGCGTCCACGGGCGGCGAGCGCGGCGCCTGAGCCCTCCCGCGGCGGCCAACCGCCCAGCGCGAGACCGGCGCGGCCCGTCGCGCGAGCGCGCATCCGCCGGGGAGCGCGCGGTGGCGGACCTGCGCTCACATCGTCCGCTCACGCAGGCCACGGTCCGACGCTCGACGACTCGAGCCCTGAGCTTCGGCGCAGGCCCGGCCGATAGAGTGTCGGGCGTGGGAGACACCGAGCGAGACGACGCGCCGCGGTCCGATTCCGCGGGATCGGCCGCATCGCACGGGCCCCGGGCATCGCTCCGGCAGCTCGTGCCCTATCTCTTCGAACAGCGCGGCCCGCTGGTGCTGGCGCTCGCCCTCGGCATCGTCGGGGCGGGAACCTCGCTCGTGCAGCCCCTGCTGCTCGGGCAGGTGATCGACCGGGTGCAGGTGAGCGAGCCGCTCGGAGCCCTGCTCTGGATCCTCAGCGCGCTCGTGATCGCCGACGCCCTGCTCTCGGGCTTCCAGCACTACGTGCTGCAGCGGATGGGCGAGGGCGTGGTGCTCTCGAGCCGCCGCAGCCTGATCGGCCGGATCCTGCACCTGCCCATCGGCGAGTTCGACCGGCGGCGCACCGGAGATCTGGTGTCACGCGTCGGCAGCGACACCACGCTGCTGCGCGCGGTGCTGACTCAGGGCATGGTGGAGGCGATCAGCGGTCTGCTCGTCTTCGTCGGCGCCCTCGTCGGGATGCTGGTGATCGATCCGGTGCTGTTCGGGATCACCTTCGGCGTGGTCGCGATCGCCCTGGTCGTGGTGGTGGTGGTCTCCGCGCGGATCCGGCCCGCCGTGACGCGCGCGCAGGAGAAGGTCGGCGATCTGGCCGCCCAGGTCGAGCGCTCGATCTCCTCGATCCGCACGATTCGCGCGGCCGGGGCCGCCGAGCGCGAGCAGCGCGCGACGGAGGCGGAGGCGGAGGAGGCCTACCGGCTCGGACTGAAGGTGGCGAGGATCTCGGCGCTCATCGTGCCGGTCTCGTTCCTCGCCCTGCAGCTCTCGTTCCTGGTGGTGCTGGGTCTCGGCGGCTACCGCGTCGCGACCGGTGCGATCGGCATCTCGCAGCTCGTCATGTTCATCGTCTTCCTGTTCCTGATGGTGGCGCCCCTCGGCCAGGCCTTCGGAGCGATCGCCGCCGTCAATCAGGCGCTGGGGGCGCTCGGACGGATCCAGGAGCTCGCCGCGATCCCCACCGAGACGGAGCGGGATCCGGAGCTCGCACCCGGCGGCCGGCTGGTTCCCCTGGCCGAGGCCCGGATCCCCGATGCCCCGGCGATCCGCTTCTCCGGCGTGTCGTTCGCCTACCGATCGGCGGCCCCGGAACGGCTCGACGCCCGCGAGCTCGTGCGCAGCGGTGGTCGCGGTTCCGCGCGCGACGCCGAGGCCGCGCCGCGCCGCATCATCGAGACGCCGGTGCTGCACGAGGTCGGCTTCGACGTGGCGCGCGGCACCCGCGTGGCCCTCGTCGGCCCCTCCGGCGCCGGCAAGTCGACGATCCTCGGTCTGATCGAGCGCTTCTACGACCCGGATGACGGCGTCGTCTCGCTGCACGGGGCGGACCTGCGATCCCTCGATCGGCGCGAGCTGCGGGCGCAGCTCGGGTATGTGGAGCAGGATGCGCCGGTCCTCGCCGGCACCGTGCGCGAGAACCTGCGGCTCGGCGCTCCCGAGGCGAGCGATGCCGAGTGCGAGCGCGTGCTGCGCGCGGTGAACCTCGCCTCGCTCGTGGAACGCGCCGCCTCCTCCGCGAGCCTCGACAGCGGGCTCGACGCCCAGGTCGGCGAGCGCGGCATCCTGCTCTCGGGCGGCGAGAAGCAGCGCCTGGCGATCGCCCGGGCGCTGCTGACGGCGCCGCCGATCCTGCTGCTCGACGAGTCGACGGCGAGCCTCGACGGGGTGAACGAGCGGCTCATGCGCGACGCGCTCGACTCGGTCGCGACCGGGCGCACCCTGCTGGTCATCGCGCACCGGCTCTCGACCGTGGTCGACAGCGACCGGATCATCGTGCTGGACGAGGGCCGCGTGGTCGGCGAGGGCAGGCATGACGAGCTCGTCGCCTCGGTGCCGCTCTACCGCGAGCTGGCGCAGCACCAGCTGCTCGTCCCGGAGGGGTGACCGACCGAGCCGCGGTCCGCCCGGCACGTCGACGGCGCGCGTCTCTAGACCCGCATCTTCCAGACTGATCTTCATGCCGCTTAGGTGCGTCTCCCCAGCCTCCAAGCTGGCCTCGACCACGTTCAGGAATCCTGATGGATAATCATGATTCCTGAGGGTTCTGCGG
>NZ_JAGDYM010000025.1 GCF_017565745.1 Leucobacter weissii | reverse complement strand
CAACGAGATCCGCCCGCACGAGGCGATCTCCTGGAACCGGCCAATGGAGGTGCACCTGGGCCTGGCCGACCCCACCATCCCCAACTTCGAACGAGAAGAAATCCTGCCAACTACTTGACGCGGGACAGTTGTCGTCAGGGCGGTCGGTGGCGACGTAGACGAGGTTCGCGTATCTGCCGCGGGTCATGGCGACATATAGGTTCTCCCTCGTCGTAGACGGATCAACAAGCACATGGGAGGTGTCGGTCGTGATGCCTTGCGCCCTATGCGCCGTCACGGCGTAACCCAGATCAACATGATCCGAGACGTAGTGGGCCGGGAGGGTCACGGTGCCGCGGCTGTCGGCGCGGCGGGCGGTGAGTGATCCGTCGTCTCGGATGTCGATCACGGTCCAGCGGTCGCCGTTGCGTACCCATCCGCGCGGGGTGTGGAGGCGGCGGTCGTTCTTGCGGGTGATGATCGTGTCGCCGACACCTGCACGGCTCTCTCCTTGGAGGGGGACTTCGCGTCGGGCGTCCACGGTGCCGTCGAGGATCAGGTCGGCGCGAGCACGCTGGTTCAGGGCGTAGACGGAGTCGTTCGAGTCTGCGATCAGCACCGTCGAGACCTCCGCCAGAGTGTCGGTGCGCCACGCGGTGTAGGCGGCGTCGATCATCGCCTCGGTATCGCCCCCGGTGATGCGGTCGTGCTCGGCGTAGGCGTCGATGGCTTCGGGGCGGCCGTGGCGGAGGTCGAGGGAGGCGGTCTTCTCCCAAGCGTTGACGAAGCGGTGCACGTCGACCAGCTCGGGGGCATCGTTGCGGTCGTGGACGAGGAGGGAGAACGCGCCGCCGGCAGTGACGGATTGCAGTTGCGCCCAGTCACCCACCAGCAGCACCTTCGCACTGACCTCCACCGCGTGCTCTGTGATCCGGTCGAGGGAGAGGGTGCCAGCGAGGGAGGCTTCGTCCACGATCACGAGCTGACCCTTCCGGAACGATGCGCCTGTGTTCTGGTGGTCTTGCCACCATTTCGCGGTGTTCTCCGCCGGAATGCCGAGATCATCGGCGAGGACTTGCGCGGCGACCGCGGAGGGTGCGAGCCCGACCACAGAGCCGCGCCCATGCTCACGCTCCCACGCGGTGCGTAACGCGCGCATCGCCGTCGTCTTCCCGGCGCCGGCCGGGCCGACCAACACATCGACCGCCCGCCCCGAGATTGCGACACCGGCGAGAGCCGTGGCCTGATCGTCACTGAGGAATCGCCCCTCACGGTCCGGGCGTCGGGTGACCTTCTCGATGGACTCGACCGGCACGACGGGAGCAGTGACGTTGCGGGCGCGGTTGAGGAGCCGGTCTTCAGCGGCGAGGATGCCCGGCGACGAGTAGACCGTTGATCCCACTGGCCGGAACCTGCTGGTGTCGTCAGACCTGCGGAACACGGCAGGGCTCGAGGCCAGTTCCGGCGGGGTCAGCCGAATCGAGGCTCGTTCGGCGGCATCGACGACCATTCCGACGATCGCTTCACGATCCTGCGTGGTCGCGAATCGGTAGGGCATGGTCTGGCGTGCGACCTCGGCGGTGAGGTTCCACTTCCGCCAGGTCGACCGCTTCTCACCAACTGCCTCAACCACGCTGTGCCCGAGGGAGTCGATCACGTCCAACGGCACGTCATCCGCGCGCAGCAACAGCGGGGCGTCGTTCGCGGTGACGGTGCGAGCCCAGCGGGTGGCGTCCTCGCCGAGAAGGTGCGACGCTCGCTCCCGCCACTCGCCCGTGAGGTCCGCGAGGGACCGCACCTGCTTCTCTGGCCGCGTAGCCAACGTCGCCTGAGCGCGCAGCTTGATCACCGTCGCAAGCGATGGTTGTCTGCCGTGGCGGGCGACGTACTCGGCGATGAGCCGGTTCTTCTCCTGATCGATCTGCCGGGACCTGGACGAGAACTCGGTCACCAATCTCTCCGGCACCTTCGTGATCGTCCAGGCGGGGTTGCGGTCGCGTCCCATGTCTCGGGCTTCCCACTCCACGCCGAAGGCGCGGGTGAGGTGGTCAGCGAACACGGCTTCGTGGAGTTCGGAGAGCGCGACGGTGGCGGCGTGCAGGGGGCGACCGTCGAGGGATCGCCATTTGCCGTCGTGGACGGTCTGCACCTTGTTCGAGATCACCACATGCGTGTGCAGATGCGGATCACCCGCCCGAGAGTCGTAGTGATCGAACGCGGTCGCGATCACCCCGGAGACATCGGCTTGCGCAACCGCCCCATTGCGTCCTGCCGCGCCGACACGGGTTGCCGCAACCTCTCGCTCGATGAACGCAACCATCTCCGCAACCGCCGCATGATGCGCCTCCGCAATCAACGATTGCGTCCCCGCGTCGGACACCGCCCAGAGCACTGATGCGGACTTCGGAATCGAGAAGGTGAAGTCGAACCCAGCAACCGCCTTCCGCACCCCACGCGTGCTCTCCTCGGCCTCGATTGCGGCGACGGCTTCGGCGCGCTCGGTCACGGGGAGGGCAGCGTCGAGCCGTGCGGTGCGGTGCTCGATCCGCTCGGTCATGGTCGGGTACTTCCGATACGGACTCCCAAGCGCCTGATCAGTGACCGGGTCTCGGCCTTGCCCGATCAGCCGTTGAAGCTGAACCTCAGTGACCTCATCGCCAACGGTGATCGAACCGCCGCCGAGTGCGGTAACCGCTGAGCCGATCCACCGCCCGGGCGGGGTTCCTTCCTGCGTGTAGTACCTCGTGAGCGGGGTGGAGAGCACCCGGTCGCCGTCACCGGTGGCGACGGTGCGCAGGAGGTACTTGTAGCCGCCGCCGGCGGACATCACCCGCATCGAAACCGTCATCGCCCACCGTCCTGTCTTGGTGAGGAGGTGAGCGCCTTCACCCGACAGCGCGGTCAACTCTGAGTTGACTTTCGCGACGGCGCGAACCTCGCTTGCAAGACGCGTGACAACCCGTTCGAGCGAACCGCGAAGGGGTCAGACGAGCGAACTTCTGGGCGCGGCACGCGGGGTCGTGGCGAGCGGCCTGGGCGTAGGCCGGTGGGGCCGACCGTGCACCTCGTTGGTGACCAGCTCGGAGCAGCATCACGGCTCCGGGGATCACCGACCCAGGAGGCTCGCCGATGGCAAATAGGGTTCCAAGCGACCCGGCCGCGCCGCTACGCGTCGGGTCGCTGTTCTCCGGCTACGGCGGACTCGATCTCGCCGTCGAGGAAGTCTTCGGGGCGAAAACGATCTGGTTCTCTGAGATCAACGAACCCATTGCCCGCGTCTTCTCCCACCACTGGCCCGACGCCCCCAACCTCGGCGACATCACCACCATCAACTGGAACACTGTCCCGCCGGTGGACATCCTCTGCGGCGGGTTCCCCTGCCAAGACGTATCCACGGTCGGGAAGATGGCCGGCCTGAAACTCGGCACTCGATCCGGACTCTGGGCGCACATGGCAGCAGCGATCGACGTTCTGCAACCGGAACGGGTGGTGATCGAGAACGTGCGCGGGCTGCTATCTGCACCCGCGATCCGCGCGATTCCCGAAGGAGACAACGATGAGCAGCGCAACCCCAAAGACGCAACCCCCAGCGACGCAGCCTCTCGCAGTGTGGAATCCGATTCGTGGCATTTGGGAGAAACCGCAACTCGACCTCTTCGGGCAGCGGGAGCAGTTTTGGGAGACCTGGCCGACCTCCGGTATGACGCGCAATGGATCGGTTTACCCGCTTCCGCTATCGGCGCACCTCATCCCCGATACCGGGTCTTCATCCTCGCCCACCGCGCTGTTCCGGACCCCACTCGCGTCGGACGCGTCTCGGGGCGGGGAGACCCTGCAACAGGTGAAAGCACGGCGGGGCACGATCGCTCTGAGCCATCAGATTATCGACCTCGCCCTCCACGGACCACACGGATACCCGCGCACCCAGGAGCCCGAGAGCCTGTGGTCGTTGATCGGGCAGCTCTTCGACGCTGGGGACGATACGCCGAAGCCGTGACCAGATGGGAGCGAATCACTGGCCGCTCCGCTCCGTCACCGGCGCTTCTGAGCGACAAGACCGGTCCGCGTCCGGCGCCCCCGTTCGTCGAATGGCTTATGGGGCTACCGGCCGGATGGGTGACCGATGCGTGTCATGGGCTGACCGCCAACCAACAACTTGCGTCGCTCGGGAACGGTGTTCTCCCGAGGCAAGCTGTCGCGGCTTTGGGAACGGCCCGGAAGATGCTCAACTTCTGAGATACACCAGCACTGTGAGGACCTGCTTGTTGCCAGCATGCTCACCGACGCGGAGCATGGCGAAGCTGCTGCCGATATCGCGCTCGATCCGTACGGATTGGGAACGATCAGCGGCTCCGGCTGCCCCCTGCGGCGCGGTGCTCGGGCGTTTGATGGGTCGGATGTGCCCGGTAAACGGGGGCGTTAGTGTTGGGAATGCGTTAGCGAACCGCGGTGATCTGCCGGTTTGCTGCATGGGCTCCGTATGGCGCTCTCGCGGTGGTCCCGTGAGCGGGTGAGCATCAGTGCATGTCTCGTGTAAGTCCCACAGCTGGCCGGTCGCGACAGCCCAGCGGTTCCCGGTTGCCGCGACCCGTGCGCTGGGGATCCGTTTGTCACACTGTCGCGCGTCACGGTGTGGGGACGTCCCGCCTGGTCGTGTATTCGCCGGTGTCGTCGGAGCGTGAACGGTTCTGGGCACGGTTGGCGAGTGCTTTCGTGCCGGCGGCCCTGAGCATGGGTCTGCTGCTGTGGCTTGTGCTTATCGCGGTTGGCGCGTCTCCTGATGTCGCGCGTCAGACTATGTGGCAGGGCTGTTAGTTGAGTCCTGAACGGAGAGTCCGACATGGGAAGACCACCCCAGATTCCGGTGGAGAAGAAGACAAGGATCGTGCTGAGCGTCCTTGCCGGTGA
>NZ_JAGDYM010000024.1 GCF_017565745.1 Leucobacter weissii | reverse complement strand
TCTTCGGAGGGCCTGTTGTGGGTTGTTACGGGGGGTGTCTGGTCTTTGAGAACTCAATAGTGTGCACTTGATTGTTTTGTGCCAAGTTTGGTTTCTGGTTGCCATGTTGTGGTGGCTGGGGGCCTGTTTTTTTGGATGATGGAATTGCCAGTTTTGGTGGTTTTGTTGTCAGGGTTGAATTCGCATTCTGCTGGCCCTGTGGGGTTGGTGGGGTGTTTTCGTTTTTTACGGAGAGTTTGATCCTGGCTCAGGACGAACGCTGGCGGCGTGCTTAACACATGCAAGTCGAACGCTGAAGCTCCAGCTTGCTGGGGTGGATGAGTGGCGAACGGGTGAGTAACACGTGAGTAACCTGCCCTTCACTCTGGGATAAGCGCTGGAAACGGCGTCTAATACTGGATACGAGACACCGCCGCATGGTGAGTGTTTGGAAAGATTTTTCGGTGGGGGATGGACTCGCGGCCTATCAGCTTGATGGTGAGGTAATGGCTCACCATGGCGACGACGGGTAGCCGGCCTGAGAGGGTGACCGGCCACACTGGGACTGAGACACGGCCCAGACTCCTACGGGAGGCAGCAGTGGGGAATATTGCACAATGGGCGCAAGCCTGATGCAGCAACGCCGCGTGAGGGATGACGGCCTTCGGGTTGTAAACCTCTTTTAGTAGGGAAGAAGCGAAAGTGACGGTACCTGCAGAAAAAGCACCGGCTAACTACGTGCCAGCAGCCGCGGTAATACGTAGGGTGCAAGCGTTGTCCGGAATTATTGGGCGTAAAGAGCTCGTAGGCGGCTTGTCGCGTCTGCCGTGAAATCCTCAGGCTCAACCTGAGGCTTGCGGTGGGTACGGGCAGGCTAGAGTGCGGTAGGGGAGATTGGAATTCCTGGTGTAGCGGTGGAATGCGCAGATATCAGGAGGAACACCGATGGCGAAGGCAGATCTCTGGGCCGTAACTGACGCTGAGGAGCGAAAGCATGGGGAGCGAACAGGATTAGATACCCTGGTAGTCCATGCCGTAAACGTTGGGAACTAGATGTAGGGCCTGTTCCACGGGTTCTGTGTCGTAGCTAACGCATTAAGTTCCCCGCCTGGGGAGTACGGCCGCAAGGCTAAAACTCAAAGGAATTGACGGGGGCCCGCACAAGCGGCGGAGCATGCGGATTAATTCGATGCAACGCGAAGAACCTTACCAAGGCTTGACATATAGAAGAACGCTGCAGAGATGTAGCACTCTTTGGACACTTCTATACAGGTGGTGCATGGTTGTCGTCAGCTCGTGTCGTGAGATGTTCGGTTAAGTCCGGCAACGAGCGCAACCCTCGTCCTATGTTGCCAGCGGGTTATGCCGGGGACTCATGGGATACTGCCGTGGTCAACACGGAGGAAGGTGGGGATGACGTCAAATCATCATGCCCCTTATGTCTTGGGCTTCACGCATGCTACAATGGCCGATACAAAGAGCAGCGATACTGCAAGGTGGAGCGAATCTCAAAAAGTCGGTCTCAGTTCGGATTGGGGTCTGCAACTCGACCCCATGAAGTCGGAGTCGCTAGTAATCGCAGATCAGCAACGCTGCGGTGAATACGTTCCCGGGCCTTGTACACACCGCCCGTCAAGTCATGAAAGTCGGTAACACCCGAAGCCGATGGCCTAACCGTAAGGAGGGAGTCGTCGAAGGTGGGACTGGTGATTAGGACTAAGTCGTAACAAGGTAGCCGTACCGGAAGGTGCGGCTGGATCACCTCCTTTCTAAGGAGCACTCGGAACCCTGTGGTTCCGCAGAATGGTCGTAAGCACCACCGAACGTGTGGTGGCGGCCGCTCATGGGTGGAACACAAAACAACGCAGCAAGCTGTGATGGCTCGCCTGTGCTAGTACGCAATGTTGTTTTTCGTAAGCAGTGTTGTTGGAACGGGTAGGCGGTTGTCGGGTTTGCTTTCGGGTGCATGCTGTTGGGTCCTGGAGGCCCAGACCCTGCTGGCCGTGGTGCTGGTGGGTGATGGTTCTTCTGGCCCGGGTTCATGGGACGTGTTGCCTGTGGGTCTGGGACTGTTCGTACGTTGAGAACTACACAGTGGACGCGAGCATCTTCAAACACTCGTGGATGCCGGCCGTGGCTGCCCTGTTGGGTGGTGCGGGGTTGGTGTGTGCGGGGTGTTTGTGGTCTACACGCGTGGGCCGGTCTGTCGCATGTATGTGTGGCGGGTGCGGGTTCGTGCGTGTTTTCTTAAATTTACTTATGTGATTTTGTTAAGTTGCTAAGAGCAAACGGTGGATGCCTGGGCATCTGGAGCCGAAGAAGGACGTAGTAATCTGCGATAAGCCTCGGGGAGTTGATAAACGAGCTGTGATCCGAGGATCTCCGAATGGGGAAACCCCGCCAGGGCGCGTGCGTGCCTGGTGACTCCCGCCTGAATGTATAGGGCGGGGTGAGGGAACGTGGGGAAGTGAAACATCTCAGTACCCACAGGAAGAGAAAACAATAGTGATTCCGGGAGTAGTGGCGAGCGAAACCGGATCAGGCTAAACCGTATCTGTGTGATACCCGGCAGGGGTTGCAGGTGCGGGGTTGTGGGACTTTTCTGACTGGTCTGCCGGCTGGTCGGCGTGAGAGCGGGCGTATAGGAGAACAGTCTGGAATGGCTGATCGTAGAGGGTGAGAATCCCGTATCCGAAATGCGTGCGCCGCGTGAAGAGTATCCCAAGTAGCACGGGGCCCGAGAAATCCCGTGTGAATCTGTCAGGACCACCTGATAAGCCTAAATACTCCCAGATGACCGATAGCGGACAAGTACCGTGAGGGAAAGGTGAAAAGTACCCCGGGAGGGGAGTGAAAGAGTACCTGAAACCGTTTGCTTACAAACCGTCAGAGCGCACTTGTTTGTGTGATGGCGTGCCTTTTGAAGAATGAGCCTGCGAGTTAGCGGCATGTGGCGAGGTTAACCCGTGTGGGGAAGCCGTAGCGAAAGCGAGTCTGAATAGGGCGGTTCAGTCGCGTGTCCTAGACCCGAAGCGAAGTGATCTATCCATGGCCAGGCTGAAGCGACGGTAAGACGTCGTGGAGGGCCGAACCCACTTAGGTTGAAAACTGAGGGGATGAGCTGTGGATAGGGGTGAAAGGCCAATCAAACTTCGTGATAGCTGGTTCTCTCCGAAATGCATTTAGGTGCAGCGTCATGTGTTTCTTGCCGGAGGTAGAGCTACTGGATGGCCGATGGGCCCTACAAGGTTACTGACGTCAGCTAAACTCCGAATGCCGGTAAGTGAGAGCATGGCAGTGAGACTGTGGGGGATAAGCTTCATAGTCGAGAGGGAAACAACCCAGATCACCAACTAAGGTCCCTAAGCGTGTGCTAAGTGGTAAAGGATGTGGAGTTGCTGTGACAACCAGGAGGTTGGCTTAGAAGCAGCCACCCTTGAAAGAGTGCGTAATAGCTCACTGGTCAAGTGATTCCGCGCCGACAATGTAACGGGGCTCAAGCACACCACCGAAGTTGTGGCAATCAGCGTATAGGCAAGCCTTCGTGGTTCAGCCCGCTGGTTGGGTAGGAGAGCGTCGTGCCACGAGTGAAGCTCCGGGGTGACCCAGGGGTGGATGTGGCACGAGTGAGAATGCAGGCATGAGTAGCGAAAGACGGGTGAGAAACCCGTCCTCCGGAAGACCAAGGGTTCCAGGGTCAAGCTAATCTGCCCTGGGTAAGTCGGGACCTAAGGCGAGGCCGACAGGCGTAGTCGATGGACAACGGGTTGATATTCCCGTACCGGCGAAGAACCGTCAAACATGATGCCGTGAGTGCTAAACAAGCGAAGCACTGCTTCTGCCTTCGGGTGGTCGCGGTGTGGAGAGTGTGAACCCGATGCGGTGGAGTGAGCGTATTAACAGGTGTGACGCAGGAAGGTAGCTGGTCCCGGGCGATGGTTGTCCCGGGCTAAGCCGGTAGCCCGTCTCCGAGTAATATTCGGGGGCTGTGGGTGAGAGGTGATGGGGACCCGTATGGGGAAGCCAGTGATCCTATGCTGCCAAGAAAAGCATCGACGCGAGGTTCGAGCTGCCCGTACCCCAAACCGACTCAGGTGGTCAGGTAGAGAATACTAAGGAGATCGAGAGAATCGTGGTGAAGGAACTCGGCAAAATGCCCCCGTAACTTCGGGAGAAGGGGGGCCACCCGCTTATTAGGATTTACTCCGAAAGGGTGTGGTGGCCGCAGAGACCAGTGGGAAGCGACTGTTTACTAAAAACACAGGTCCGTGCCAACACGCAAGTGGACGTATACGGACTGACGCCTGCCCGGTGCTGGAAGGTTAAGAGGAGCGGTCAACCCTTCGGGGTGAAGCTGTGAATTTAAGCCCCAGTAAACGGCGGTGGTAACTATAACCATCCTAAGGTAGCGAAATTCCTTGTCGGGTAAGTTCCGACCTGCACGAATGGCGTAACGACTTCCCAGCTGTCTCCACCATGAACTCGGCGAAATTGCAGTACGAGTAAAGATGCTCGTTACGCGCAGAAGGACGGAAAGACCCCGTGACCTTTACTACAGCTTGGTATTGGTGTTCGGTGTGGCTTGTGTAGGATAGGTGGGAGACTGTGAAGCTCAGACGCTAGTTTGGGTGGAGTCGTTGTTGAAATACCACTCTGGTCATATTGGATGTCTAACCACGGACCCTGATCGGGTTCTGGGACAGTGCCTGGTGGGTAGTTTAACTGGGGCGGTTGCCTCCCAAAAAGTAACGGAGGCGCCCAAAGGTTCCCTCAACCTGGTTGGCAATCAGGTGGCGAGTGTAAGTGCACAAGGGAGCTTGACTGTGAGACTGACAGGTCGAGCAGGGACGAAAGTCGGGACTAGTGATCCGGCAGTGGCTTGTGGAAGCGCTGTCGCTCAACGGATAAAAGGTACCTCGGGGATAACAGGCTGATCTTGCCCAAGAGTCCATATCGACGGCATGGTTTGGCACCTCGATGTCGGCTCGTCGCATCCTGGGGCTGGAGTTGGTCCCAAGGGTTGGGCTGTTCGCCCATTAAAGCGGTACGCGAGCTGGGTTTAGAACGTCGTGAGACAGTTCGGTCCCTATCCTCTGCGCGCGTTGGAGATTTGAAAGGATCTGACCCTAGTACGAGAGGACCGGGTTGGACGGACCTCTGGTGTGCCAGTTGTTCTGCCAAGGGCATGGCTGGTTGGCTACGTTCGGGATGGATAACCGCTGAAAGCATCTAAGCGGGAAGCCGGCCTTGAGATGAGATCTCCGTCACCCTTGTGGTGGTGAGGCTCCCGGGAGATTACCGGGTTGATAGGCCAGATGTGGAAGCACAGCAATGTGTGGAGCTGACTGGTACTAATAAGCCGATGACTTAACATACCCACCCCACGCTGTTTGCGTGCGTGTGGTGTTCCTGGTTTCTTCAAGCGGGACACATGTGAAAGTGATTCAACGATAAACGGCCCTCACGCTGGATGGTGTGAGTGGTGCTCGCGTCTGCTTTGTGGTTCTTGACGTACGAACCCTGTCCCCTGCGTGAGCGCAAGGGGTGCGGGTAGGTCAATAGTGTTACGGTGGTTATAGCGTCAGGGAAACGCCCGGTCACATTCCGAACCCGGAAGCTAAGGCTGACAGCGCCGATGGTACTGCACTCGGGAGGGTGTGGGAGAGTAGGACACCGCCGAACCCCCTTCACAGAAAAGG
>NZ_JAGDYM010000023.1 GCF_017565745.1 Leucobacter weissii | reverse complement strand
ATTCCCCGCAAGTTCAAGATTTCTGAAGGCGCTTCAGCGTGAAGATGCGGGTTGAGGTATCGCTGGGCGGGGTGTGAGAGTGCATGTTCGTGGAAGATGCACCCTCACACTGCTCGTCGGCGTCGGCGTCGGCGTCCGCGTCGTGGTCGGGGGTGCGGCGTTCCACGAGGATGGTGTCGCGCCAGCGGCCGGCGTGGGGTCCGTGCGTCATGCGGGCGATGCGTTCTCGTTGACCGACGACGCGGAATCCGGCGCGTTCGTGGAGGCGCAGGCTCGGGGTGTTCTCGGGGAAGATTGATGACTGGATGGTCCAGATGCCGGCGTGATCGGCGAGATCGAGGAACGTGCTCAGGAGCTGGGTGCCGACGCGGTGCCCTGCGGCTTCGGGGTGAATGTAGATGGAGTGTTCGACGACGCCCGCGTACACCGTCCGTGCGGACACGGGAGACGCGGCGGCCCAGCCGAGGATGCGGTCGGTGGAAGCGGCGGCGACGACGCTGAGATTCGGGTGCTTGCCTGCGGCGAAGGCCGCCCAGTCTGCGGGTGGGGCTGTTTCGAAGGTCGCGTGCCCGGTGGCGATTCCTGCCTGGTAGATCTTCGCGATGTCGGGCCAGTCGGACTCGACCATCGGCCGGAACCGGAGCGGCTGCATCAGGCGGTGAATGCCTGTGCGGCGTTGGCGAGGGTGCCGATCGCCGGCTGGTAGTACGCCCACTTGCCGCGCTGCTCACGGGTGACGAGCCCGGCTTCGACGAGGAGCTTCATGTGGTGGGACACGGTCGGTTGGGAGAGGCCGACCGGTCCGGTGAGGTCGCACACGCACATCTCCCCGCTTGCACTCGCGGTGATCAGCGAGAACAGCTTGACGCGGTTGGGGTCCCCGAGCGCTTTGAACACTTTCGCGAGGTCCTGCGCGGTCGCGTCGTCGACCATGGCGTCGGCCGCGGGCGGGCAGCATGATGCCTGCGGGGATGTCGCGTCGATCGTCACGGGGAGAGTGGTCATGCTCCTATTCTGCATTACGTATTGACAGTTGTCGATGGGTTGGGCAGGCTTGATGTATCGAAGGCTGTCAATGTGTGGAGGTTGGTATGGAACTCGTCGTCGTGATCGGAGCCGGTCCTCAGGGGCTGGCCGCTGCGGCTCATCTGCGTGAGCGCGGGCTCGATCCGCTCGTCCTGGAAGCCGGCGATGGTCCCGGGGCGGCGGTGGCTGAGTGGGGGCATGTGCGTTTGTTCTCGCCGTGGTCGGAGCTCACCGACGCCGCGTCTCGTCGTCTGCTGGAGCCGTCTGGGTGGGTGGTGCCGGAGAAGGGGTATCCGACCGGGGCGCAGTGGATCGACGGCTACCTCGCGCCTCTCGCAGCTGTGCTCGGCGACCGGGTGCGGTACGGGGCGCGCGTGGTCGGCGTGGGCCGGAAGGGGCGGGATCTCTCGGTCGATGCCGGACGTGCCGAGCAGCCGTTCGTCGTGCACGTTCGCCGTACGGACGGCACGGAGGAACGCATCGAGGCGGGCGCGGTGATCGATGCGTCGGGCACCTGGGGCACCCCGAGCCCTGCCGGTGCTGACGGTCTTCCCGCGCTGGGCGAGCGGGCCGCAGCCGATGCGGGACTCCTGGATCATCGCATGCCCGCGATCGAGGACGCGGCGGGTCTGGCCGGCCGGCATGTTGTCGTGGTCGGCAACGGGCACTCTGCTGCGACCACGATCGGGATCTTGTCGCGGGTCGCGAAGCGGGAGCCGGGGACGCGGATCACGTGGGTGCTGCGCCGCGGCACGGTCGGCAACACGTTCGGCGGTGGTGTGGCGGACGAGCTGCCGGAGCGCGGTGCGTTGGGTCAGCGGGCGAAGCAGGCTGTCGAGGGCGGGCTCGTGGACCTCGTCACCGGGTTCCGCACCGATCAGGTCGTCCTCGAGAACGGGCAGGCGGTGCTCGTCGCCGAAGACGGTCGCAGGCTGGACCCGGCGGCGAGGGTGTTCGTTTCGACCGGGTTCCGGCCCGACCTGTCGTTCCTCTCCGAGATCCGTCTCGGTCTCGACCTGCGGCTGCAGGCGCCGGTAAAGGTCGCCGTCGAGGTGGATCCGAACCTGCACTCCTGCGGCTCGGTCCGGGCGACCGGGGCCGCGGACCTGGAGCATCCCGAGCCGGGGTTCTACATCGTCGGGGCGAAGTCCTACGGGCGTGCGCCGACGTTCCTGGCTCTGACCGGGTTCGAACAGGTCCGCAGCGTCGTCGCCGCGATCGCCGGCGACCGTGAGGCTGCCGAGCGGGTCGACCTGGTCCTCCCGGACACCGGCGTGTGCGGTGGGGCGGGCCTGTTCGACGCCCCGGACGAGGCCGCCGGTGCGGGGTCGTGCTGTGCGCCTGCGCCGCAGCTCATCCAGCTCGGGGCGGCACCCGCGGTTCGCTGAGCCGTCGGCAGCACGAGGGGCAGGAACCGTCTGGTTCCTGCCCCTCACTCGTTCGGTGCTCCGTTCAGTCGAGGAGTTCGGCGAGCAGCGTCTCGATGCGCTGCTTGATGTCGTCTCGGATCGGGCGGACCGCGTCGATGCCCTGGCCGGCGGGGTCGTCGAGCTTCCAGTCCTCGTACCGCTTGCCGGGGAAGAACGGGCACGCGTCGCCGCAGCCCATCGTGATCACCACATCCGAGGCCTGCACGGCCTCGGTCGTGAGCACCTTGGGCTGCTCGGCGGTGATGTCGATGCCTTCCTCGCGCATGGCCTCGACGGCGACCGGGTTGATCTGCTCGGCGGGCATGGAACCGGCCGAGCGCACCTCGACCCGGCCTGCGGCGAGGTGGCGGAGGTAGCCCGCGGCCATCTGGGAGCGGCCGGCGTTGTGGACGCAGACGAACAGCACGGAAGGCTTCTGGTCAGTCATGTTCGGTTCGCTTCTTTCGTTCAGGTGGTGAGGGTGGTGAGGAGTGCGCGGACGCGGGTTTCGATGTCGTCGCGGATCGCCGCGACCCCTTCCGGGGAGGCGAGGGCAGGGTCGCCCACGGCCCAGTCCTCGTAGCGGACGCCCGGGATGATCGGGCACACGTCCCCGCACCCCATCGTGATCACCACATCGGCGGCACGCACGGCGTCGTCGGTGAGCGGCTTCGGGAACGCCGACCCCGCCTCCGGTTCGCCCTCGATCTCGGTCAGCTGAGACCGCACATGCGGGTGCACGTCGGCCGCGGGGGTCGACCCGGCCGAGCGTGCGATCACGGTGCCGCCTGAGAGCTGGTTGAGAAGGGCGGCGGCGAGTTGGGAGCGGCCGGCGTTCTGCACGCACACGAACAGCACCTGCGGCGCCCCGGTCTCCCGGTCCCGGGTGAGATCGGCCAGCCGCTGCCTCGCGAACCGCTCGGTAAGCGGAATCATGTGCCGGGTCACTTTCGCGGACCGGACGAGACCGGCGTAGGACTCGCGGACGATCGCGACCACCAGGTCCCGGTTCAGTCCGGTGAGCTCGTCCGCGAGTTCCTCGGCGAGGCGGGTGACGCGGGCGTCCATGTCGCGCAGCGTCTCTGCCCGCCCGGCGTCCTCGTGATCGGGGGTGCCGAGGACGGTGGCGGGGGCGAAGGCGTCGAGCAGCGCGGTGACGGCGGCACGGCGGCCGGGGACGATGCGGTACCAGACCCAGGTGCCGCGCCTGTCGGCGGTGAGCAGCCCGGTGTCTTTGAGGACTTTGAGATGGTGGGAGACGGTGGGCTGGGACACGTCGGCGAGTTCGGCGAGGTCGCACACGCACGACTCGCCACGCGGGTCGGACGCGATCGCGGAGAGCATCCGCAGCCGCAGCGGATCGGCCAGCGCCTTCAACGCTCCCGCCACCGCGGCGGCTGCTTCGGTCCCGATCGCGTGCGTCACCGACGGCGCGCACGCCTCCGCATCAGACAGCAGCAGGGTGTCGGTCATGATGTCCTCGATCCGGTCGGTACAGCAGTCGGCGCGTAGGGGTCGGTGTGGAACCAGGCTTTCGCCGCCCAGAGGGAGACGTAGACGAGGCCGACGAGCACGGGCACCTCGATGAGCGGGCCGACCACGCCGGCGAGGGCCTGCCCGGAGGTGGCGCCGAAGGTGCCGATCGCGACCGCGATCGCGAGCTCGAAGTTGTTGCCCGCCGCCGTGAACGCCAGCGTCGTCGACCGCGCATACCCAAGGCCGAGCGCCTTGCCGAGCAGGAGCCCGGCGAACCACATGAGGGCGAAGTAGACCAGCAGCGGCAGCGCGATCCGGGCGACGTCGAGGGGGTTCTGGGTGATCGCGTCGCCCTGGAGGGCGAACAGCAGCACGATGGTGAACAGCAGCCCGTACAGCGCCCACGGCCCGACCCGGGGCAGGAACGTCTCCTCGTACCATTCCCGGCCTCGGCGCTTCTCACCGATCCAGCGGGACGCGAACCCGGCGATGAGCGGGACGCCGAGGAACACGAGCACGTTGAGCGCGATCTGCCACACCGAGATCTCCAGGCCCTGGGTGTCGAGGCCGAGCCAGCCGGGCAGCACGGTGAGGTAGAACCAGCCCAGCACGGAGAACATCACGACCTGGAATACGGAGTTGACCGCGACGAGCACGGCTGTCGCTTCGCGGTCGCCGCAGGCGAGGTCGTTCCAGATCACGACCATCGCGATGCACCGGGCGAGGCCGACGATGATGAGGCCGGTGCGGTACTCGGGGAGGTCGGGCAGGAAGATCCAGGCGAGGGCGAACATGACCGCGGGGCCCGCGATCCAGTTCAGCAGCAACGAGGAGACGAGCAGGCGCTTGTCGCCGGTGACAGCCGCGACCTTGTCGTAGCGGACCTTCGCGAGCACCGGGTACATCATCACCAAAAGGCCCAGTCCGATCGGCACGGAGATCCCGCCGACCTCCATCGCGGACAGTGCGTCGGAGAGCGCGGGAACGAAGCGTCCCAGCAGGAGGCCCGCGACCATCGCGAGGCCGATCCACGCCGGCAGCCACTTGTCCAGCGTGGACAGCCGCTTCGGGGTCGCCGTGGTAGGGGCGGTGTTCGTCTGGGTCATGCGAGCAGCTCCTCGATCTTCGCCGCGTAGACGGGCTTCGGATGCGCGCCGATCAGCACGTCCACCCGTTCCCCGGCCCGGTAGAACCCGAGCGTCGGGATCGAGGTGACCCCGGCCGCGGTCACAGCCTCCGGGTTCTGATCGGCGTCGATCTTCACGATCTTCACCCGGCCCGCGTACTCCTCACTGAGTTGGTCGAGGATCGGGGCGATCGCCTTGCACGGCCCGCACCAGGCCGCCCAGATATCCACCACGACCGGCAGCTCGGACTCGATCACCTCGCTCT
This sequence comes from Leucobacter weissii, assembly GCF_017565745.1. Classification (GTDB taxonomy): domain Bacteria; phylum Actinomycetota; class Actinomycetes; order Actinomycetales; family Microbacteriaceae; genus Leucobacter; species Leucobacter weissii. Next base: position 6,682 of record NZ_JAGDYM010000023.1, on the reverse strand, counting down.
GGAACGTCGCGTCGGTGACGGGGGTGACAGTGTTCATGCGGAGACCTCCAGAACGGGAGCCGACTGGGCGGCGGGGGTGAGATGAGAGAGATAGTGCTGGGCGTCCTGCGCTGCGGCGCACCCCGTGCCCGCGGCCGTGATCGCCTGCCGGTACGTGTGATCGACAAGATCACCGGCCGCGAACACGCCCGGCAGGTTCGTGGCCGTCGACGGGTGTGCGACCCGCACATACCCGTCCGGATCGGTGTCGACCTGCCCGGTGATGAGCTCGGAGCGCGGGTCATGCCCGATCGCGACGAACACCCCGGTCACCTCCAGCACCCGTTCGGCACCGGTGACCGTGTCGCGCAGCCGCAGCCCGGCCACCCGGTCGTCGCCGAGGATCTGGGCGACCTCGCTGTTCCAGGCGATCTCGATCTTCGGATCGGCCAGCACCCGTTCGGCCATGATCCGAGAGGCCCGGAACTCATCGCGACGGTGCACGAGCGTGACCTTCGACGCGAACCGCGTCAAGAACAGGGCCTCCTCCATCGCGGAATCCCCACCGCCGACCACGGCGATGTGCTGCTCGCGGAAGAAGAATCCGTCGCAGGTCGCGCACCACGAGACCCCATGGCCGGACAGGCGCTCCTCTTCCGGGAGGCCGAGCTTGCGGTACGCGGAGCCCATCGTCAGGATCACCGCCCGAGCCCGATACGTGACACCGGAACCGGTCTCGATGACCTTCACGTCGCCGGCGACGTCGAGACGGGTCGCGTCGTCGAAGACGATCTCGGCGCCGAACCGTTCCGCCTGCGCCCGCATCGATTCCATCAGCTCCGGCCCCTGCGCGCCGTCGATGAAGCCGGGGAAGTTCTCCACCTCCGTCGTCGTCATCAACGCCCCGCCAGCGGTCACCGACCCCGCCACCACGACCGGGGCAAGCCCCGCACGGGCGGCATAGATCGCCGCCGTGTATCCCGCCGGACCAGACCCGACGATCACTACCTCTTGAATCGACATGCTTCTATATTGACAGACATCAAATCAGTGAGCAAGGTGCTCCCCGTCACCCCTGAGAGAGTTCACGTCCTGTTCATCCAGTGGCAGGATCGCCGCGTCGAACCAGCGGCTCCGGATGGAGCCGACGAGAGGTGGGAGTTGCCGGCGGGCAGAATGATTCTCGGAACGTGTCGCTCCTCCCGCGCAGGAAGCACCTGGCGCCGCACTGCACCGTACCGCAGGTGCAGGTCCGCTTAGTGGCCGTTGCCGAGGCCGCCGGTGAGGCGGGCGTGGAACGCGGTCGTGTAGTCGTTCATGCCGATGAACTCGACGGTTTTGCCGTGCTGTTCGTACTTGGTCTCGATCGCGTCGAGCGCGGCGACGGTGGAGGCGTCCCAGATGTGCGACTTCGTGAGGTCGATGACCACGCGCTCGGGATCGTCGGCGTATTCGAACATCGTCGTCAGGTCGTTGCTGGAGGCGAACAGCAGCTGTCCCTCGACTGTGTAGTAGGCGCGGGCCTCGCCGAGATGCTCGGTGACCTCGCGGCGCACGTCGATGAGGTGGGCGACGCGGCGGACGAACATGACCGAGGCGACGAATACGCCGACGACGACGCCGACGGCGAGGTTATGGGTGGCGACGACGACGGCGACGGTGATGACCATGACGGTCGTCTCGCTCTTGGGCATCCGCTTCAACGTGGAGGGTTTGATGGAGTGCCAGTCGAAGGTGCCGACGGAGACCATGATCATGACCGCGACCAGGGCGGCCATGGGGATGATCGCGACGATGTCGCCGAGGACGACGATGAGGATCAGCAGGAACATGCCCGCCAGGAAGGTCGAGATGCGGGTGCGGGCGCCGGAGGCCTTGACGTTGATCATGGTCTGCCCGATCATCGCGCAACCACCCATGCCACCGAAGAACCCAGAGACCAGGTTCGCCACACCCTGTCCCCAGGATTCGCGGGTCTTGTTCGAGTGCGTGTCGGTGACGTCGTCGACGAGCTTCGCCGTCATCAGCGACTCCATGAGGCCGACGAGCGCCATCGCGAGGGCGTACGGGGCGATGATCGTCAGCGTCTCCCAGGTGAGCGGCACGCTCGGGATGAACAACTCGGGCAGACTGCGGGGCAGTTCGCCCTTGTCGCCGACAGCGGGCACGTTGATCGCGAAGATCACGACTGCGGCGGTGACGAGCGCGATCGACACCAGGGGTGCGGGGATGACCTTGGTGATCTTCGGCATGAAGACCATGATGGCCAGCCCGACCGCGACGAGCGGGTAGACCATCCAGGGCACGCCGATCAGCTCGGGGAGCTGCGCCATGAAGATCAGGATCGCGAGGGCGTTGACGAAGCCGACCATGACGCTGCGCGGGATGAAGCGCATGAGCTTCGCCACCCCGAGCACCGCGAGCACGATCTGGAGGACGCCGGCCAGCAGCACGGTCGCGATGAAGTAGTCCATGCCGTATTCGCGGGCCACTGGGGCGATGACCAGTGCGATCGCGCCGGTCGCGGCGGTGATCATCGCCGGGCGTCCGCCGACGAACGCGATGGTCACGGCCATGACGAACGAGGAGAACAGGCCGACCTTCGGGTCGACGCCGGCGATGATCGAGAACGAGATTGCCTCCGGGATCAACGCGAGAGCGACGACGAGGCCGGCGAGGACTTCGCGGGTGAGGATGCGCGGGGTCTTCAGCGCGGTGAGCACCGAGGGGTCAGGCCGGTACCGGTTCCGGTCGTCGGCGGTCGTGGTCGCTGTCGTCATGAGGCAGGTCTCCAAGGTCAGGGGCGGGTCAGGTGTGACACCATCGAGGAATGGGAGCGCGCGTCTGCGCGCAGCCCGACAGCGCCCCGCTCGGGGTCCGGCAGTCGGGAAGATGCCCGCGAGAATCTACAGGCACGAAAGTCGACTCTAACGTAACGTGAGAGTTGAGGCGAGTCAGGAAGGGAGCCGCGCTATGCCCGAGACCGGGATGATGCACATCGGGGAGCTCGCTGAGCGGACGGGGCTGTCGCTGCGCACGATCCGTCACTACGACCAGATCGGCCTGCTCGTTCCATCGGGGCGGTCGGAGGGCGGGTTCCGCCTGTATACCGATGACGACCACGACCGGCTCTTGCTCATCCGGCGGATGAAGCCGCTGGGGTACTCGCTGGAGCAGATGGGCGACCTGCTTCGGGCGCTGGACAGTGCGCGCAGGGGGGATGCGTCGGGAGCGGACGGAGAACTCGCGTTGGTGCAGTTCCTGGATGACGCACAAGAGCGTCGGGTGAAGCTTGCCCAGCAGCTTGATGCAGCGGACGAGTTCATCGGGCTGCTCAGCGCTCAGATCGCGAAATAATCGCCGCGTCTGCGTCGGGTGCTTGATGGGCGGCGGGCGGTTCGAGGATCGTGGCCGAGTAGCGCAGCGCGGTCTCGATGCCGATGCCGAAGAGGTCGCAGATGCGCCTGACGTCGCCGCCGGTCTGTTCGACTTCGTAGAGGATCCGGTCGGTGCGCAGCGCCTGCGCGGTCACTCCGGCTTTCTTCCAGGGGAAGCTCCGGCTGGGCGGTGAGAGTCGGGGCGCGGTCTGGATGGTGACGAGCAGGTACGGGTTCTTCGTTTCCGGCCAGCGTTTGGCGCGGTGGTCGAGCCACGCGCTCAGGCGGACGCGGACAGGTTTCGCGAGCGGGATGGAACGGCCGTCGGGCATTCGCAAGCGTCCGTCGATGATGTCGGTGAGCCGGATGTGTTGCACCTGCGAAGTCATCAGGGCGTGGAAGGCGACGAGTGAGACGGCCAGCGCGACCGCGGGATCGGGATTGACCAGGGCGTCGCGGATCGCGGTCGGCTCCATCGGCAGCGGCATGTTGCGTCTGGGGCCGCGCAGCGGGATCGCTTTCGTCGGGTCGATGAAGACCTGCTTGCGGCCGCGCAAGATCGTGAACAGACTGCGGAAGCCGAGCATCATCGTGTGACGGGGCGACGGATCGTCGGGAAGCGCGGCGAGGATGTCTTCGGTGCTGATGCCGACCAGGCTCGTGCGCCCGCCTTCGACCCAGCGGGTGATCGCGGGAAGGAGGCCATACATCTGGCCCTTGACGGTCATCGTGTCGCGGGGCTGGCGGCGTGGCGGGGTCTTGGAGCCGTCGACCATGATGTCGCGCCAGAGTTCGAGTTGGGCTCGCATTGGCTCGGGCAGGGCGTGGGTCTTGCGTTCGAAGAGCTTGGTGAAGGACGGCACCCGGTCGTCGATGAGGAGAGCTGCGTCTTCGAGGACTTCGATGGTGGAGCGGATGTTGCTGTCGTCGTCGTAGGAGCGCATTGCGAGGATGTCGGAGGCGCGGAAGCGCAGATTCGCGCCGGGGAACACGAGCTGCAGGACTTTCAGGGTGCGCCTGACCTGGTTGGTCTGTCGCTTGCTCCATGCGTACTCGCTGGCTCGGGCGTAGAGGAAGTGATCGGTGCGCGAGGTGATGTCGCGCAACCGGATCTCGTTGGAGCGCTGCCGGAGCAGTTCGGGGTCGGGATCGATGTGGAACAGCACAGGCTGGTAGCTGGCAGGCACCGGCGGCGGCGTGTTGATGACCCGGATCGCCTCGCTGTAACTCATCACCATCGGGAGGTGTTTCTCCCGGGGACGACGCGGGTCGTTCATCGAGGCGAGGAAGAGCTGCTGACCGTACGTGCGGGCCGCGTCGAGGTCGAGGGGTTCGCCGGGCGTCTGGTGGTAGCGGGCGGTTTCGAGGCAGAGCCGGCAGTACCCCTGTTCGCCGATGGTGACCTCGCGGTGGCAGGAGACGCACTCGCCCTGCGGGTAGTGGGTGAACCACCAGCGGCACTTCCAGCACCGCCAATTGTGTTGCCGGTAGACGCCCCAGGCCAGGCAGTCGCGGCAGGAGCCGACGTAGCCGGGGCTGCCCGGGTGACAATGGCCGCAGAGCCCCTGGCTGTAATACTCGGTCGAACCGCACTTGTTGCAGGCCGGCGGGGTGAACGGGCCGCCGGGGATGCAGTCGTAGCAGAAGTCGATCCGAGGTGTGAGCCGCGCGGCCGGCTTGATCCCGCATCCCGTGCAGGGCAGCGGCGGACTCAGAGGTCCGCTGGGGCCGCGTGCCGGGCTCATAACGGCGGGGCCGGACGATCATTCTTCGGGCCGAACCGGGGCGCGATGAGATTCGTGCTCCCGTTGGCTTCTTCCGACCGCCGGGCGCCGGGTTTGCGTGCTTGGACTTTCTCGGGCTCAGGCACGAGGAGATCGGTCGGTGAGCAGTCGAGGACATGGCAGATGACGTCGAGGTCGTCCAGGCGGATCGTGGTCGGGGTCCCCGTCCACAGCCCGGACATCTTGCCGACGCTGATCTCCAGCCCGGCGTCGGAGAGCATCCGCCGCAGCTCCGCCGACTTCCAGATGCCGCGCTCGGCGGCCTGGACTCGCAGATTCCATTTCATTGCGTCACTGCATCCTTTCGAATCGGTGTTCCAGCCGCTGGTTCGCCTGCATCCACGAATCCTCGACGTGCTCGCCGGAGACGTGGATGTACTGCGTCGTGGTCGACAGCCACTGGTGGCCCAGCAGTTCCTGCAGGGCCTTCAAATCCATGCCCGCCAGATACAGCGACGACGCGCAATAGTGCCGGAGCACATGCGGCGTCATCCGACCATCGGCCCAGGCCGGCAGGAACCGTTCGGTCGCTTGCCGCAGACCTCGTCGGAGCACGTCGTCGCTGGCACGCCAGGAACGGCCGAGCTCGTGGTCGAACCGTTCGGACGGGATCATCGGGGCGTCCGGGTTGTCCCAATCAGGGCCGAAGCGGTGTCGCACATCGCCGAGCCACCAGTCGATGAGCTTGTCCGCGCCGTTGATCGCGGGCACCAGCCGTTGCTTCGACCCGCGTCCGCGAGAGCCTTTCCCGAACCGGACATGCACTTTGCCCAGCGCCCCAAGATCAGGTCGCCAATCTCGGAGGTCGAGCTTCGTGCTCTCGGTGATGCGCACCCCGATGCGTCGCCACAGCGACGCGGCGAAGTAGTTCCTCGCGGCGGGCAGATAGCGCCGCTCGTCTTGGAGAGAGGCGGCCCACCCGCCGAAGAGTCGATCGATCTCCGCATCCGATGGCGGCACTCTCACCTTGCCCAGCGAGGCGCCGGACTGCCGGTTGTACTCGTCGACGGGCTGCTCGATCACCCACTCGGTCAGCGCGTTGATGTCGCCCTGGTAGCGGGCGATGGCGAAGTCGTAGAACAGCGCAATTGCTCCGGCTTTGCCCGCTCGGGTCGTGACGGCAAGCCCTGCCCGGCGCAGCCCGGCCAGGAAAGCGTCCGCGTCGGAGTGCTTCGCCTGCCAGAGCGGAGCATCGAGATGGCGGCGGAACTCGAAGACGACCGTTCTGGACTGCGCGATGTAGCCGTCGCTGAGTCCCGCTGCGGCCATCGCGAGGGCGTACTGGTCGATGATCTCCTGCTCGAAGTCCGCAGCATCTTCCTCGGACCGCCAGCCCCTGGCAGTCCCGATACTTCGCACCACGGCGAGCTTCATCGCCCCGCAGCTTCACGAATCGTGACCATACATCAAGAATACCGCAGAACCCTCAGGAATCATGATTATCCATCAGGATTCCTGAACGTGGTCGAGGCCAGCTTGGAGGCTGGGGAGACGCACCTAAGCGGCATGAAGATCAGTCTGGAAGATGCGGGTCTAGAGACG
>NZ_JAGDYM010000022.1 GCF_017565745.1 Leucobacter weissii | reverse complement strand
GCCGACGCCGACGAGCAGTGTGAGGGTGCATCTTCCACGAACATGCACTCTCACACCCCGCCCAGCGATACCTCAACCCGCATCTTCACGCTGAAGCGCCTTCAGAAATCTTGAACTTGCGGGGAATGCCCTGCATGCGTCCGGTGGTGTCGAATGCGGCGAGCTCGGCGGGGTGGAGCTGGTGCTGGACGACGAAGGATCGTTCCTTGATCCGCCAGAGTCCTTGCCCGGTGCCGAGCCCGGGGAGGAGCTTCTGCTCGGTGCCTGTGAGGCTGAGGGCGGTCGCGGTGGAACCGAGCTGGTCGGGTTCTTGCCGGTAGACCACTCTGGTTTCGGCGTTGGCCAGCAGGCTCGAGGCCAGGGCGCGCATCGCGGAGCCTTGGTCTCCGACGTTGTCGAGGTCGGAGAGCTTGTGGAAGATCAGCATGTTGGCGATGCCGAAGTGCCTTGCGAGGCGCCATTGGGCGTCCATGCGTCGCAGGAGAGATGGGTAGGCCATGAGTCGCCAGGCCTCGTCGTAGATCACCCAACGCTGCCCGCCCGCAGGGTCGGATAGGGCTGATTCCATCCAGGCCGATGAGCAGGTCATCAGCACCGAGATGAGGGTCGCGTTCTCGGCCACGCGGGACAGGTCGAGGGACACCATCGGTAGCGACGGGTCGAACCGCACCGTGGAAGGCCCGTCGAACAGTCCTTGGAGATCGCCGGCGACCAGGCGACGCAGGGCGTGACCGACGAGCCGTCCGTCTTCTGCGAGCCGACCGTCCTCGTCGTCGTCACGGTTCGGGGTCAGGATGCGGTCGACGACCATCGGCAGGATCGGGACGTCTGCGCTGCGCACCGCGTCGCGCAGGGCGAGGTCGATCGTGGTGTGCTCCAGCGGGGACAAGGCCCGGTCCAGCACGGTTTCGGCCAGGGCACCGATGAGGTCGCGGCGACGCGAGGCCACCTGGGTTGTCCACTCGATGTCTGAGACGGTCGAGGGGCGGTGGCCTTCGTCAAGCGGGTTGAGCCTGTTGCGCAGCCCGTGCCCCAGGACGATGGCTCGGCCTCCGACGGCCTCCGCGACCGGGGTGTGCTCACCTTTGGGGTCGCCGGGCACGTAGACGCGGCGCCCGAACGGCAAGGAGCGTGTGTAGAGCGATTTCGCCAGGCTGGATTTGCCCGAGCCGACGATCCCGGCGAGCACGATGTTGGGGGCGGTGATGATGCCGTGCTGGTAGAGCACCCACGGGTCGTACACGAAGCTGCCGCCGCTGTAGAGGTCCTGGCCCACGAAGATGCCCTCGCTGCCCAAGCCTCCCTCAGCGAGGAACGGGTACTGCCCAGCGAGGGTCGCGGAGGTGTCCTGGTGCTTGGGGAGCCGGAACCTGCCCGGCGTGCGCAACGCCGCCGGCCCCGGCTCCCCGGCGGCGGGCAGGTAGATAGTGGCACGCTGCTCGGCCTGCTCGGCCTCCCAGCGTGCTTTGGCATCACTCTTCTTCGCCAGTCGCGCCTCGGTCTCGATCAGCGCGGCGGCCTTCCTCCGAGCCTTGCGGTTGTGGCGCCGCTCGCCGTGGGGGCCGACGAGCACGGACGTGTGCAGACGCTCCGGCTCACTCCCGCTCACAGCGCCAGCCCCCGCGGCTGCGCGGTGGTGGACGGGTTGCGGGCGAACCAGTCAGTGGCATCCACCCGCCGCGAGGTCGGCCCCGTCCCTGTGGCGTGCGCGCGGACCGGGTTCTGCGCGGCGGTGCGTTGGGCCGGTTCGGCGAGAGCGGGGTCGGGGGCGACGGTGTACTCGCGCAACAGATTCACGTGCCCGAGGAGCGGACTGTAAGTCAGGACGTGCTCACCGTGTGCGGCCACTCGGTCGAGTGCGCCGCGCGGCGGGGCGTCGTACACGTACCCGTTCGCGAGGGCCACCTGCGTGGTCTCCTCGCCGTAGTCGTACCCGGCGAGGTGGTCGATGGCGGTCTGGGTGCCGTCGCGGCTGATGATGTCGAGTACCTTGTCGGCCTCGCCGCCGTCGAGGAAGACCACGCTGATCCACCGCGTCGAGGTCTCGGGGGCGTTCGGGTGCCAGGCGATGCGCCCGGCCTGCGTGGATGCGGCGTTCAGGCGGGATTCGACCTGGTCGAGGTAGGTGCCGGCCTGGTGCAGCTCGTCTGCCGCGGCCAGTGCCGCGCTCGCACCCGAGGCCTGGTTGCCGGCATCGTCGTGTGCGCGGGCGCGGTGGGTGATGTGCGCGTCGGCGAGCTGGTCGAGAACTTGTCGGAGCGACCGGACGCTACCCAGCACGCCGCCGAGCACCTCGTACAGCTCTGCGGGGTCCTGCGGGGAGCGGGTCGCGTGGGCGAGCCTGCGCAGCGCGTCGAACGCCTCGGTGGCGCCCTGGCGGGGGTTGTCGTAGACGGGCATGATCGCACTTCCTTGGTGTCGGGGCCGGACGGGTCTCACCGGGCAGGTGCGCCAGATCGGCCCGGCCGGGCGGGCTCATACGAGGCGGCACAGGGGCAAGGCGGCTGCGGTGAAGGCGGTGGCCTGCTGTCCGACGAGCCGGCGAGTCTCACAACTGGCCTGGATCGCGGCCTGCTCGACGGCCGCGACCGCGCTGTCGAGCTCGTCCGCGGTCGGGGCGGAGATGCTGATGAGGCCGGAGACGCGCAGCACGCCGTGCCCGGCGGTCAGGTCGGCTTCCTGCTGCAGCACGTCATTGAGCTCTGCCGAGGAGGCGGCGTCTTCGATCTGACCGATCTTGCGCCGCTGGGCGGCATCGGAGATCAGTTCGGTCTTCTTCTTGCGCAGATCCCGGGCGGCTTGGTCGGCGCGCACCGGGGTGTAGTGCAGGGCGAGGGTGCGCAGGATGCCGCCGGTCAGTACCAGGGGCGAGAGGAACCCCGGATACACCTGTGAGCGTGGCCATTCGCTGATCCACAGCACCGCGTGGTGCGCGCTGTCCGAGCGCAGCCGATCCCAGGTCTCGGTAACCGCGACAGGGCCGGCGGTCGCCAAGTCACGTCCCAGATCGCCGTGCCGTTCCAGCGCCGGGGCCGCAGCCGGGTCGTAGGCGCCGCGCAGGATGACCGCGACCTCGCCCGGTGTCAGCCACCCCGTGCTGGTGAGGTCGGCGGCCCGCAACGCGGCTGTCAGGGTCGTCATCTCCTGGCGCAGCACCGCGGCCGCCCCGCGCATCCCGCCGCCGGAGGTTCTGATCTGCCGGGCCGCGGCCTTCATGTCCAGGGCGAGTGAGATCGTGGTCACGTGCCGTTCCCCGGCAGGTCCCGCCCGGTCGATGAGCTCGGCATAGGTGGTCGCCGCCCAGGACCCATCGTTCGTGCCGTGGGTGCGCCACCACTGCGCCAGCCCGGTCCCGGAGTCCGGCAGTGTCCGCTCGCTGACCTGGATGCGGGCGATCCGCCCCGACCGGCAGGCAGAGGCGAGCACGCGCCCCCACCCCGAGACGCGGCGCTGCTGCTCACCCGGGTCCAGGAGCACGAACGCCGGATGGGAGATCCCGAGGATCGCGGTGAGGGTCTGCGCGTGCGGGTCGTGGATCATCGCCGCCCCGGTCTCGGGGTCTTCCCATTCGCGCAGCGGCGCCGCATCACCAGGCAGCGCGAGGGTACCGGCCGGGCGGGGCTTGATGATCCGGCGCCGGTAGATGAGCTGCCCGAGATAGGTGCGGGCGATCCAGCCGAACAAGATCGGCACCCACTCGATGACCTTTCGTCCGCCCGCGGGGATCACCGCGACCAGCGTGGCACCACCCCACACCGGTGAGGTCCAGGCCAGGCCCATGCCGCCTGCCGTGTAGAGGGAGGCGACCAGGGTGAGCACGGCGATGCCGAGCACGATGAGCTGCGGCAACGACAGCCTGAGCATGATCCCGCGCTTGGTCAGCCGGGAGAACTGCACCGGCGCAAGCGGGTAGTCACCGTGCGTGTGCGAAGACATCGGCTCACTCCTTGCCCGAGGACGGCTTGGACGATGGGGGCGGTGGCGGGTCAGCCCGTCGCGGCCCCGACGCACCAGGGGTGCTCCCTGGGGGTGCGGAAGGAGCCGGGCTCGGGGCCGGTGGCGTGGCCGATGCCGGAGGAGGCGTCGGTGACGGTGCAGGGGGCTCCTGCTCGGAGGCGGCGCCCGCGTGTCCTTCTGCGGCCCCGCCGATGGCACCGCCGAGTTTCGGACCTGCCGTTGCCGCGCCCTTGATGACCGCGGCCCCGCCGACGACGGCGAGCCCGACCGGACCAGCAGCAGCACCAGCACCCGCCGCACCCGCTCCGGCCGTACCTGCACCCGCGGTGCCAGCCCCAGCGCCGGCGCCAGCAGTTCCCGCGCCTGCACCTGCACCTGCACCCGCACCCGCACCCGCGCCACCCGATGTGGCAGCCGTGCCGCCGCTCGCAGCCCCGCCGCCGGAGCCTGGGGATACGGGCGGGGGCGCCGCTCGATCCGCGCCGCCTTCGCTCGGTGCCTTTCCGCCGTCGAGCACCTTCTTCGCGGAGTCAGCCGAGGGGGCAGCGGGTACCGGGACGGGCCGGTTGAGTGCCTGCTTGGCTTCTTGCTCGCTGCTCATCGCGTGGTACATGTCGAACCCGACGAACGAGATGAACTTGTAGGTGATGTAGGGCGCGAATGCCGCGATGAACATCAGCACGACCCCGGCAATGGGGTCGGAGATGGATGCCAGGTCAGCCTCGATCGGCGTGGACACCTGCCCGATGGCCACAAGGAAGATCACGACCAGGACGAGCTTGGAGAAGATCAGGGCGACGACGAACGCCGCCCACTTCCCGAACCAGCCCTTGGTCGCATCCCATGTCGCCCCGGCCAGCGCGACGGGGCCGAAGACGATCGCGACCAGCAGCAGGGCTTTGCGGATGAGCAGCGAGAACCACACGATCGCGGCCGCTGTGATGGCAAGGCCGGCCAGGAAGATCGTCAAGATCGCGCCGACGCCGGGCGCGGCGATGTTGATGGTGGCCAGGCCCGCGGCGAGCAGGCCGATCTGGGTGCCCATCCCTTCCATCGTGTTCCCGGTCGCCTGCACGATCCCGATCGCGAGCTGGTCGGTCACTTCCAGCAGCGTCGCGGTCAGCGTGATGACCAGGAACGAACCGAGCACGGACTTCGCCAGCCCGAGCGCGGCACGAGACAGCGCGGTGGGGTCGCGGTGGAGGAGGCCGGTGATGAGTTGCAGGCAGAAGAAGATCAGCATGATGAACACCGCGACGCCGAACAGGACGTTGTACACGCCGACGTACTCAGCGTTGGTGACGTCCACGAGAGTGGTGGTGTCGAACACCCACCAGACGGCCTCGAACAGCCACGCCGCAGCGCCGGCCATCGCCTGGGCGAGCCAGTCGAACGGTGCGGCGATCAGCGAGGCAGTGCCTTCGCCGACGGCATCGCAGACGGAGGAGATGACGGGGACATCGCAGACGCTCATGGCCGCCATCCCCGCGGGTGGGAGTCATGGCTGGCAGTCATTACACGGCCTGCCCGACGCCCCAGAAGAAGTTGATGAGCGTCACCGCCGCACCGCAGATGATCGCGGCACCACAGGAGACGAGCACACCCACCTTGCCGCGGCTGGCCAGGTGGGGGTTGGAGGAGTTCGCGCCGAAGCCCCACACGATCGCGCTGATGATGAGTGCCAGGACGGACAGGATGAGCCCGACGGTCATCACCGCGCCGACGATGATGCGCAGCTGCTCGATGCCGGGAAGACCGGAACTGTTGGGGTCGATATCGATCACGAGGATGCTCCTGACAGGTCTTGGGACGGGTTCTCGCATGTCAGGTGCGCAGCGCGGCTCATAGGATGCTGTCGTGAGCGACGCAAGGGCAGGGACGGTGGTGTTCCTGCACGGTGTCGGGGTGGGGCCCGAGTCCTGGGACGGTCAGATCGCCGCATTACCGCGGGGATTCGAGGGCATCGCCCCTGCGGTTACAGGCATGACCGACACGGATGCGGCGTCCTTCTCGTTGGAGGCCGCCGCGCGAGAGGTGTGGGAGAACCTCGAGCTCCGCGGCGTCGCGAAGGCGCACTTGTGCGGCCTCTCACTGGGCGCGATGGTCGCGACCCGCTTCGCGATCGACTACCCCGAGCGGACCGCGTCGCTGACACTGTCCGGCGCGCAGGCGCGTCCCCCTCGCATCCTCCTGGGCATACAGACCGCGGTCCTGCGCGTTCTTCCCGCACGGCTGGCTACTCCACCAGGGATGAGCAAGCGTGGCTTGCGCGCCGTGCTGCGCGCCGTCGGCGCGGTGGATCTGAGGGCGGAACTGCCCCTCATCACCGCGCCCACCCTGGTGATGTGCGGCAGCAGGGATCACCCCAACCTGCCGGCGGCGCGCGAACTCGCTGCGGCGATCCCCGATGCGAAGCTTCAGATCGTTCCCGGTGCGCGGCATGAGTGGAACACGCAGATGCCTGAAGTGTTCTCCGCCCGTCTCAACCAGTTCCTTTTCCGTGTGGGCGGGTGAGCCGCAGTCATCGTCAGAGCTGGGTGCCCACGTCGAGGAGGAAGTTCAACCACGCGACGCCGGCTCCGGCGAGAGCGGCGGCGCCCACCGCGACCAGCAGTCCGGTGCGGGCCTTGGTAGCGGCCTGGTAGTTGCCGGTGGAGGCGGCGACCGCCCAGACGATGGCGCAGATGATGAGCATCAGTACGGCGGTGACCAGGACGAACATGAGCAGCGCGCCGACGATGGCTCGCAGCTCGCCGCTGCCGCCGACGCTACCAAAGTCCGGGAAGACTCCCATCACGCGCCACCTCCCACTGCTGTGCAGCTGGCGGGTGCCGCCTCTGCGCCGGTGATGCCTTCGGCACCGTGTTCGGTGAGCCAGGCGTCGGAGTCCACCGCGTCGGCGTCTGCACCTCCGGGGTGGATCTGGAGGTGAAGATGCGGGCCGGTGGAGTAGCCGGAGGAGCCGACATCGCCGATGTGCTGCCCCGCGGTGACGGTGTCGCCTGCCGCCACGTGAATGCCGTGCTGCCACATGTGGACGTACCGTGACGCGACACGCTCGCCACCGACCGTGTGCTCGATGATGATGACGCCGCCCCCGCCGTCTGTGTAGTCCGCGCGGATGACGACACCGTCGGCGACGGTGTAGATCGCTGTTCCATCCGCGGCGGCGAAGTCGGAGCCGTAGTGGAAGCGTCGCTCCCCGGTGAAAGGGTCTGACCGCCACCCGAACGGGCTGGTGCGCACCCAGCTGCCGTCGGGAAGCGGGAACACGATCCGGGTGGTTTCGGGTACCACCGGCAGTTCATTCCCGCCCCCGGTACCGGGGGCGGCCGGCCGGGTCAGCGCGGTCAGGATTGCGTCGGCGACGGGCTGATAGTTCTGGTACCGGTCGGGGTAGGCCGACACTTCGACGGCTTGCGCGGCTTCGCCGGGGTCGAGCCGCTGCCAGCCCGGGATGTCGAGCAGGCCGCGTGGCGACGGGTAGTTCGGACCGGTTTCGCCGCCGTAGAACGCCCGCGCCTGATAGGTGGAGTCCATCAGCTCAGCGACCGTGCCCCAGCCGGACTGCGGGCGCATCTGAAACAGGCCGAGGCTGTCGTGGTCAGAGCCGTTCCCATCGTTCGGGTACTCGCCCGACTCGGGGTAGGCGCTCGTGTTGGCGAGCATCCGCAGGCTGGACTCGGTCAGCGCCGCCATGAGCGCGATGCGCACGCCGGGAACGCCGACCCCGGCGGTCTGTCCGCCGATAGTGATGATCGTCGCGGCGTGGGTCAGCTGCGTGCGATGCAGGGTGATGGTGGTCCCGTCGCGCGTCGTCGCGGTCAGGGAGTCTGGAATCGGGCCGACATGCAACGACCCGGGTGTGCAGACCGACGCCGTCACCGACGTGGCCCCGAGCGTGGCGACGCCGAGCAGCGCGGTCGAGGGCGCCAGAGTCAGCAGGACGAGCGCGAACAGGGCGAGCTTCTTCACGAGGTTCTCGCTCTCACCGCAGCGGCGCGTCGAGTTGTGACAGGCGCAGCACCTCGCACCACCCGGTTCGGGCCCCCGCGCCGGGCGCGTCGGAGGAGCAGACCAGGAAGATGGTGAACGCGACCGGCCGGGACGCCTCGACGGGTTCGGTGTGCCAGGTGCCTTCGCGGTGTCGGGTGCCTTCGATGGTGTACGCGGTGGCGCCGTGGGGCATCTGGTTTGGAGCGGCCTGTGCGAGGGCGGTCTCCCATGCGTCGGGGACGCACACGCGATCGATGGACAGCCACTGCGTGGTCGCGTAGCTGCGCAGTTGCGCCCACGCGTCGTTGGTCGGCAGGTAGGCGCGCACGTCGCCCACGAACGCATCCGCTTCGCTGACATGGGCGACGTCGGCGAGCACCTGGGCGTAGTCGGAGGGGGCGTTCCCGGAGGTGGTGTCCCAGGTGAACAGCGCCGCAGCGATGGAGCGGGCGAACGCTTCCGGGGTGAGATTCTGTGGGATGGCCTCGGGCGCGGCGGGCGCCCGGTCCGGATGCGCAGGCGCCGTGGTGCTGGGCCGGTCCTGTGGTCCGGGGGTGCTCGAGGGGGCGGGGCCGCGCAGCAGCCCATAGATCCCGACCCCGACCAGGAGCAGGAGGGCGAGGCCGCCGGCGACGGCGGCGATGAGGAAGCGGCGGCGGCGGTCGGCAGCAGGGTCCATGACGAAGGGGCCTTCCCGGGTATGAGGATGCGGGTACATCAGGAAGGTGCGTCGGCAGCGCCGTGACCTCTCAGGCACTGTGGACAGCTGCCGTATCTCGCGCGGCGCGTGCGGCGGCGGCGAAGGCGACGGTGCCGGCGAGTGTCTCCTCAAACGCCGCCCACTGCGTGTCGGTGAGCGTTGACCCGATGACCTGCGGGTCGTAGTGCAGCCACCACCCGGCCAGGTCGTCCCAGGTCGCGGTGAACACGGTGACCGGGAACGCGACCGGTTCACTGGAGCCGGCTGGGGTCAGCGTGGGGTGCTTCTGCGCGGTGCGACCGGCGGCTTTCGCTGCCTTGACCCGGGCGAGTGCTTGCTGTGCCAACTTCTCCAGTTCGGCGGCGCGTGCGTGCTGCTCCGCTTCGCGTACCGCGTCGGCTTCATGGCGCGCCTGCGCGCGCACCGGGGTCGGTTGTGTCTCGTCCGCGGCGAGCTGATCGAGTTCGGCGAGGGTGAGTTCGGTGTTGACACGCAGGTGCGAGGGATAGACCTTCGCGCCAGCGCGGATGCGCTCGACTTCTTCGGCGGCGCGCTCTCGGACCCTGTCCGGTTGTGCATCGTCCGCGGCGAGCGCTTCGAGGCGGCCGATGCGTTCCAGGGATGTGTGCGCGTCCCGGCCGGTGACCATGATTGCGGCCTGCGAGCGGGTCTTGCCGTGCGGGTACTGCGGTGGTGTCAACTTGTCACCACCGTCTGGTGGGGTCCCTGCCGTTGAGCGGAAACGGGTCGCCTCCTGCCGGTGCGCGGCGTCCTCACCGAGAAGAGTCTTGAGCTCGCGGTAGAGGGCTGCCGCCTCGATCTGGTTGAGCGGCTTGTGCAGGAGGTTGTCGTCCTGCTCGGCGAGGAGTTGGCCGAGCCGGTCGGAGATCCCCGAACGCACCCACACGTTCACGGTTTTCCAGCCAAGCTGCCTGATAGCCGCCAGCCGGCGCGCACCACAGATCAGATACCCGTCGAGGGTGATCGTGATCGGCTGCAGCAGTCCGTTGCGGCGGATTGACTCGACCAGTGGGGCGATGTCGCCGTAGTCCTTGCGGTGCCGGTTGCCGACGACGATGGCCTCGACGGCGCGTTCCAGTTCCACGCGGTGGTCCGACGTGCTCACGGCCGTCCACCCCCGGTGTCGGGCGCGGCAAGCCCTGCGGTGAGCACCAGGTCCTCGTCCGTGAAGAACGAGTCCAGCGGTTCGCCGATCAGCAGACGCAGCAGCATTCCACGGCCTGCTCGCGTGTGAGTCAGGTGCGGGTCGGGGTTACCGAGGACGATCCGCAACAGTGCAGTCCACGATGCGCGGGGCAGATCGAGCAGGGCGCGGGCTTGCCGGTCGCGGCGCAACGACTCAAACGCCGACGCCCGCGAGGATGCTTCGGCCAGCCGGGCAACGATGTACTCGACCACGGCGCGCCCGGTCGCCGGGTCCCACCCCACCCAGGTCAGGAACGCGATCGTGTCCTCGACAGCCGCCGCGGCGCTGACCACTCTCTCCGGCCGCGGTTCCTGTTCGTCGAGTGCGGTGTCGGGCTCGACGTGGAAAGCCGGGTGGTAGTCGATCAGCGGGTTGTCGCGGTCGCTGAATCGCTCCGCGTCATGGAACACGCTGTAGCGGGGCCGGCGGGCTTGGTGGACCGAGCACAGCAGCCCGTTGCCGCGCTCCTCACCGATGCAGGTCACCTGCACCGCCCGCGTCACCACCGCCCACGGGTCGTCGGCTCTCCTCGTGGCCGCACCGCGCATCGCTTCGAACGCAGCCGACGCGGCCTCCCACGGGTCCAGCCCATGCTTTCTGGCCAGAGCGGCGTACTTGTCGGCTGCGTGCCGCATCAGCGCGGCCGCCTCCGGGTCGTCCCGCCATGCGCCGCGGCCGGCATCGTGCAGGCGGGTCAGCAGCGCGCGCAGCGCCTCCGAGTCCTCGAAACGAGCCCGCCGATCGCGGGCGCTCATCATCTCCATTCGGGCACCTCCTGCGCGGCAGGTGCGCACACGGTCCCCAGCCATCGCACGTGCGGGAGGGCCAGGAGTGTGCATGGCTACATCACCCCAGCCCGATCCCTGAGCGCGAGACCCACGAGAACCGCTCCCCGCTCCCTCGTCCGAACGCCGATGCCGGGGGCAGCCGCCGGGCACGCTCCCCGGCCGCGTGGCCGGTCGTGCGCATCCCGCGCCCGACCGAACGCCCCGCACGCACGAGCCCGTACCGGGAGCGGCGTGCGAGCTCGGCTTGGAGATCGATGCCGCGTCCGGCGATCCGACTTCCGCCGCGGGCCATCAAGTCGCCGGACCGGACCCATTCGACCCCGGGCCGCCGCATCTCTGTCTCCGGGGAGGGCCGCGCTTTCGCGCGCGAGAGGGAAGGGTCTTTCGTGCGGGCGAGCACCGACACCTCACCCGCCAGGGAGCGCGGCCGTTCGGCCTCGACCGCCTCGTGCGCTCCCGGACGGTGCTCACTGCTCTGCTCGTTCATGGGGTCAGCTCCTTCGGGGTCTCCTGCCCGTCAGGTGCGCCACCGCTCGCCGCAGTAGGCCGGGCGAACCATCGGCCAACAGTCGACGGCACTACACCGAGCTCACGCGCAATCGCCTTGTTCGACCACCCCTCCTCACGCAACCGTGCCGCGATCACCCGGCGGCCGGCCCCCGTGGGCACCGTGCTCTCGGAGGTGGGCAGATCAGGCGCGAGAAGCGGCCCCGTCGCTGTCGCATCGGGCGCCTGAGGATGCTGTTCGGTGATCCCCGCCACCGCGACGGCAGGGCGGGCACGCACGAGCACGACAGTCAGGTGGGTGGAAGCGAGCAGGATGAGCGGGGGTACCGCGGCCACGCTGGCGGCCAGCACGCCGGGCACGTCCGGCTCCGCGGCGACCACGGCGTGCAGAGCATTCGCGGTGACCGAGATCAGCGCTCCGACCGCCAACAGTGCCCACGGGTACCACGCGCCGCGGTGTCCGGCCAGAGCGACGACCGCGACGGTGGCCACCACGATCAGCCCATCGACGATGATCGGCCACGCCCACGCCTGGCCCGCATCCACCCCGGAGCGGCGTGCCAGATCCGCCAGAGCCGTGAAACTCAGCCAGAATGCGCCGGCGGCGATCAGGACTGTCCCCGCCACCGCGGTCACCACCGCCAGGCTGCCCGTTCTCCTCAGCGCGAGAGCCATCACGAGAGCACCGGGCCTGGGACCTGTGAGGATCTGCGCTGCGATCCGTCGTGCCTGGCCATATTCAGGCCCGCTCGGGGTGCGGCTGCCCCTGCGGTGCGGAAAGCGGAGCGGATCGTGGCGGCGACTTCGCGGGGAGGCAGTCCGGCATGCTCGGCCGCAGCACCGAGGGCATCCTCCACGGAACCGGGCGAGGCGCCGGACTCGGCAAGCCGGCATGCCGCCCAGAACAGTCCACGGTTGCGTTCACCCTCGCCCAGCGCCGCGACCCACCCCGCCAGACGTTCAGCATCCTGCACGCGCGTCGCCCGGACACCTCGCGAGAGTGCCGGCTGTGGTCTCGGGTCGAGGAATGCGCGCAGCGCGGCCGCGTCGACCGGGGCGACATCAGGGCACGCCGCACCCACCAGCTCATACCGTCCGGGCTCCCCATCAGGCACCGCGACACGGGAGGGTGGCACGATCACGTAGCCGCCCTCTCCCCGGAAGTCCACGCGGGCGCGTGACGCCTGCCACGATGGTTGCGGCTGCTGCGGATCAGCGGGAAAGTATGCGTGCATCCCGCCGGACGGCGTGCGCACCAGCGCCAACCAGCCCGGGATCAGCGACGCCCCGCGGGCACGGTCGAACGCAGGGAACCCCGACCCGGCAGGTTTCTGATCAACATCCACGACATCCACACTCGACACGGTGCCGGTGGGCACGCCGATGTTCGCCGTCGGCCAGCGCCTCCACCAGGCCACGACCTGCCCGGCATCTGTCGTGGCTTCATGGAACCCGTGCTCAACCAAGGGTCGTTTGCCGCCCGGCACGCACGGGAACACCGGCGCTCCCGCTGCGGCGAGCCTGGAGGCAGCCTCCGGAAGCGGCCGACCGGTCAGTGAGGCGAGTACCTCGCCGACGCCCATCACAGGCTCCTCACCACGGCATCAACTTCGGGCGAGGTCCGCTGCAGGTGTGGAGGCGCCGGTGGGGTGCGAGTCGGTAGCGCCGGCGGTGTCTGACGCGTCAAGCCCGGCGGATCACCCCCGTCGATCTGCTCGGTGTCAATGGCATCGAGAATCGCGCTGGCCGCCTTCCGCACTCGCTCTCCGGTGGCCTGCACCACCTGGGCGGCGTCCTTGTCCGTCACCGTCTGAGCCCACCCGGAGACGTAGGAGACGGAGTAGGCGCTGGTGTCCATGCCGTGCGCGGCCCCGATCATCAGCGCCACCGACTCGGCTTCGACCTCACCGATCCCGCGGTGGCCGAACGCGTCCGGGTTGTCCGGGCCGTGCAGCTTCACATGCGCCAGCTCGTGCGCCAGCGTCTTCACCTGCGCGGCCTCATCCATGTTGCTGCGCACCGCCACGGTCCGCGCCGAGAAGTCGGTCACGCCGTTCGCACCACCGATCGCGCCCTCGCTCTCCACGCGCAGCACCCGGTAGCCCTCGGCCGCCACCAGCGTCGCGAGCCCCTCCCACAGCCCCGCAGGGGCTTTCCCTTCCAGCACCCGCGGTGTCGGCCGCTGCGGAATCGGGTCGCCCGTGGTTTGCGAGAGATCCCAGACGTAAGTAGGTTTCGTGCCGACCATGCGGGAACGTACGACCTCCCCGGGTTTCGGCTTCTCGAATCGTCCGAGTCGCCTCCAGGACTGTGCATCCTGCGGTGTCGAGGATGCGAATCTGCCCGTCACCGGGGCGAAGATCATGTAGCCCGGCTGTCCTTTGCTGACCTGACGCCCGAGGCTCTGCCACTGCTTGTACCCAGCAACGTAGGACGGCTCCGGGTCCGGTACCCGCCCTGCCTCGTACGCATCGAGATGCTGCGCGAAGATCAGCAGCGTGTTCCCGAAGCTGCGCGACCGGAACCGGGCCGCGAACTCGAGTGCGCGCCGCCAGTCGTCCCCGGACACCAGCCGTTCGACCGCCTGCGTCAAACGCTCGTGCAGCTCGTCTAGCTTCGCATCACGCGCAGCTCGCGCCGCCTCCGTCGTCGCCATCGTTGACCTCCTCCCGGCGGGATCGACGGCTGTTGTCATCGATCCCTGCGACTGCGAGGTACGCCGGGAGAATCGGAGAGCGTGACGGACGATGGGCGCGAGGCCCGACCGTCAGGCTCCACGATGAACCCGACGAGTCCTACCCGGTCTACGCCCCGTGAGGCGCACAGCCAACCCTGAGCGACCGTGCACGGTCGCTCTCGCGAGAAACACGCGATTTACGACGAGTTCGACTCCAGCACCGACCGTCCGCTCTGACGTTGTCGCGTTGCTGTCGAGTTGAGGTCTGTCGCCTCACGACCGGTGTGCGAGGGGTGCGGTCGCCGCCGAAACTGCGTGGGTCCGACGCCGTAGCGTCGTTTGAACCAGTACGCCGCCACCCGTGCGTCGTCCCAGCCCACCCGACGGGCGGCTGTGGCAACCGGAAGGTCAGACTCGTCGATGAATCTCGTGAACTCCGTCAACCGAATCTCGACAAGGAACCTCATCGGTGCCACACCGAGGTGACGGACAAACAACCTGGTGAGATGGCTGCGGGACAACGCGACCTCATCGGCGAGCAGCTGCACCGTCCAGCGCTCGGACATTCGAGACCGCAGGACCTTCGCGGCAATGCCGATATGCCCGACCGCATCGGCCGATACGAGGCGACCTTGCACAGGGAAGGGTGCGCGGAAGTGCGAGGAATCATCCAGCGCAGGCAGCATCAACGATGGCAAGGCATGCTCGATCGTGCGAGAGAACAGGATGTGAGACCGGAGCAGGGCGCGCTCCGGGTCGAGGATCGCTCCGTCGGTGAGGCTGAGCTGCCTCCACAGTGGTTCCATCGCGGTCAGCGCCGGCAGGCCCGGACGGAGCACCAACGCGGTCCCGTCCCACTCATCCGGGTGCGCCCCGGGACGGACCCGGGTGCGATCGTTAAGGACCAGCGACATCTGCTGCCGCAGAAT
Source organism: Leucobacter weissii (assembly GCF_017565745.1). Lineage (GTDB taxonomy): Bacteria > Actinomycetota > Actinomycetes > Actinomycetales > Microbacteriaceae > Leucobacter > Leucobacter weissii. The sequence continues at coordinate 883 of NZ_JAGDYM010000022.1, read as the reverse complement.
CTGTTCGTCGCAGTATACCGTCCACGTGCGTACCGCGCTCTGCGGGGTGAGCGAGCACCACCGGTGAGCGCCGATCGCGACGGCATCCCCGGCAGTCAGGCTGTGGGTGCCCTCCTGCGTCGTGAGGAGAACAGCGCCGTCCATCACATACACAATCTTCGCCTGCCGAAACAACGCCTTCTTCGTCGGTAGAGTGCGTATCGCCTCGACAGCGACGAACGGTAGCGCAAGGACGGCGGGTTCCCGCTCCACCGATGCATGCCTGGACTTAATAGGCGAGACCCTTCTAGCAGACGGTGGGAGTGCGGGGCTGGACCTCTTGAGAAAGCCCACGGCAGTCGCGGCGAAGGCCATCTGGCCGTAGGCGACGAGCGGCGGGTTCATGGGTCGACGGGGCTGTGTCCGGGCGGGGTGTCCGAGTGATCACACGTTCTGGCCCGGGGTGATCAGGCCGGTCTCGTACGCGTGGATGACGAGTTGGGCCCGGTCATGGGCGGAGAGCTTGGTCATGACGCGGCTGACGTGGGTCTTAGCGGTGTGTGGTGAGATGACGAGTTCGGCGGCGATGTCGTCATTGGTGTGTCCGCGGCCGACAAGGCGCAGGATCTCCTGTTCGCGGGGCGTGAGGGTCTCCAGTGATGCCGTGGCGCGGGTGGCGGTGTGGGGGTGTGCGTGGGGTGTGGCGATGTAGCGGGCGATGAGAGCGCGAGTGGCGGCTGGGGAGAGGAGGGCGTCGCCGGCGTGGATGATGCGGATTGTCGCGCGTCAGACTATGTGGCAGGGCTGTTAGTTGAGTCCTGAACGGAGAGTCCGACATGGGAAGACCACCCCAGATTCCGGTGGAGAAGAAGACAAGGATCGTGCTGAGCGTCCTTGCCGGTGA
>NZ_JAGDYM010000021.1 GCF_017565745.1 Leucobacter weissii | reverse complement strand
CAACGAGATCCGCCCGCACGAGGCGATCTCCTGGAACCGGCCAATGGAGGTGCACCTGGGCCTGGCCGACCCCACCATCCCCAACTTCGAACGAGAAGAAATCCTGCCAACTACTTGACGCGGGACACTGGCACCAACGCCTCGGCTCCGGCGTCCACGCCGACGCGATCATGGACCGCATCGTCCACAACACCGTCTGGATCGAAACCGGCGACGTCAACATGCGCGAACACACCGCCACGAACAGCTGAACCGGGCCGGTGGGCGCTGCTCCGCGAGGGGCGGTGCTCACCGGCAATATCGGCTGGTGCCGAACCGCAATATCCGGTGGTGCTCAATCGCAATATTCAGTGGTGCTCAACGGTCCGAATACTCAATCAGCAGAAACGCCGACTCGACGACGCTCTCCGCGACCTCGCTGCGCTCGTAACAGCGGATGTCGGGTTGGACTTCGATTGGTCAGTTCCTGCCCCGCTTGAGCGCACCAGCGGAGACCCCGAGTCGGCTATCGCACTCCGCATTCTGCTTTACAGCCTCGACGGGGGAACGCTCGCGCGGGTTCAGAAGGCGATCGGGCAACGATGGCCGGCGGTGACGGTTCGTACCTCCTCCGAGAAGGACGGCAGCCCGATGCTGAAGCAGTACGCGAGAAACGCAGATCTGGTCGTGGTCGCTACGCGCCGCGCAGCCCATGCGGCGACCGGTTGCATCGCAGACAACGCCGGATCGGCGTTGGTTCGGTACCCCGACGGTGCCGGATCGGCTTCGATGTTGCGAGCGGTGCTTGCGGGCATCGACGAACTCACTGTTTGAACCGAAGGAATCTCACTATCGCTGGGTTGCGAGTGCTTCCGAGGTCCGGACTACCCGCAGCAAGTGGCTCGTCAGCAGGCGTACGTCGTTCGGCGTGTTCTGGATGCCGTTCCAATCGAAAACGTCGTTTTTCCGAGGTCAGAAGCGAAAAAAGCTCCTCCAGCCAAGGTTGCCAACCACCGACCCGAGCAGCCGCTCAACGGTCGCGAGTTGACTCTGGTCAACGAGGCGAGGCCGTGACCGCTGGCCCGGATCAGCTGGTGGTGAGCGCGAGTGCCTCGTCGAGGATCGAGCGCACGGCGCGCGGGTCATGCGCGAAGCGACCGAGGAAGAGCCCGTCCGCCGCGGGGTAGATCTCAGTAAGAAGACCCGGACCCGCGCTGCCGCCGTAGATGACGTCGACCTGGAACCGGTCGTCATCGTCCGTTGACGCCTTGAGGTCGGCGCAGACGTCAATGATGTGTTCGATGGGGGCCGGCTCGGCGGCGCCGATCGCCCACTCGGGCTCGTAAGCTGCGATGACGCGCCCCGAGAGGCCTTCTGAACGGGCCTGGCTCAGGGCTGACTCGATCTGCGCGACGCACAGGGCTGCGGCGGCTGTCGAGTCGGTGCGTACTGGCTCACCGAGACACAGCACGACGTCGAGCCCGTTCCGCAACGCCGCCGCCATCTTCGCGGCGACCATCTCGCTCGTCTCACCGAACAGCCTGCGACGCTCGGCGTGCCCCACTTCGGCGAGGCTGCCGCCGAGGTCTGCAATCTCGGCCCCGCTCACCTCGCCCGTGTAGGGACCACTGTCGACGGTCGCGACATCCTGTGCGCCGACCCGGTAGGGCGGCTCCGATGCGAGCACCGCCGGAAGAGAGAGGAACGTCGGCAGCACGAAGAAGTCGACCAGTCCGTCCCGCGTGGTGGGATGCTCGCGGCAGAGGTCGGCGACCGAGGAGCACCACTCGAGGGTCCGCGCATGCGAGAAGTACATCTTGTGGCTCACGCCGATGGTGAAGCTCACGCGGCCGTCAGTCCCCTTCATAGGCGCAGATCTCCTGCACCTTCTCGTTGGAGGCGCTCGACGGGTCGAACCGGTAGTCGAGCCATTCACGGACGAGACGGCGGGCGAGCTCGATCCCCACGACACGCTGACCCATGCAGAGCACCTGGGCATCGTTCGAGAGGACCGCGCGTTCGACCGAGAATCCGTCGTGCGCGGTGACGGCGCGAACACCCCTTATTTTGTTCGCGGCGATCGCGACACCGAGCCCAGTGCCGCAGATCAGCAGGGCGCGGTCGGCCTCGCCGCGGGCGACCATCTCGGCCGCCGCGACCGCGACCGTCGGGTAGTTCGTGTGCGAGTCCGCGTCGACGCCGACATCGACGACGGTCGAGACCGCGTCGCTCGCCTCGAGATCCTGCTTGAGGCGTTCCTTGTACTCGAACCCGGCATCATCGCTGCCGATCACGATTTTCAAGGCATCCATGAGAGTTCCTTTAGTTAGGAGTTGAAATCAGGCCGTGTCATCCCGCGATGCGAACCGGTGGGCGGGTCACCTCGGCGATCATCGCGAGCGAGATCGCACCAGGGTCCGGGCTGCCCATGGCGTGCTCGCCGTGCGACCGCGCGCGGCCCTTTCGCGGTAGGAGGTCAGCGGTCGCGTCGGCTGCTGCGGATGCGGCCTCGGCGGCGGCGCGCCAGGCCGCCGCGCTCGAGGCCCCAGTCCTCACTTCGCGGTCGAAGGTCTCCACGAATGGCACGAGAGCGTCGACCAGTGTCTTGTCACCGATCTCGGCGCCGCCTGCGGCGGCCACCGCTTGACGAGCGGCGAGGAACCCGTCCGCGAGCACGCGAGGGCCGACCGGGTCGAAGTCGCCGACGGCTTCACCGAGCGAGGCCAGGATCACCCTCCACAGCGCCCCGGACGTTCCGCCGGCGGCGTCAGACCATGCCTCCGCCGCGGTGGTGAGGGTCGTGCCCGCGCCCGCGCCCCCCTCCTGCGCGCCTCGCGCGGCGCGAGCCGCGGCGGCCGATCCGCGTTTCATCCCGATCCCGTGGTCGCCGTCACCGGCGACGGAGTCGAGCGCGCCGAGCGACTCGGCATTCTCCGCAAGGGCGTCGGCAACGGCATCCAGCGCCGCGATGACGCGCGTCGCGTTCACCCTCGACGCCGAAGACGCCTCGGGGATCTGGACCGATGCGCTGTCTGCCTCGACCGCCTGACGCACCCGCGTGGCCGACGGCGAGACAGCTCCGCGGCGGAAAGCGGGCGAGTCGGCTGGGGCGAGCCAATGGCGTTCGAGTTCGTCGTCGAGCCAGAGCAGCGTCAGCGATGCGCCTGCCATGTCGAAGCTGGTGCAGAACTCGCCGACCTGTGGGTCGACGAGTTCGAGACCGGCCTCGGTGAGCAGAGCCGAAACTCTGCCGAACACCACGAACAGCTCCTCGTACTTGACGCTTCCGAGGCCGTTGAGGATCGGCACGACTCGAACGCCACGTGGGTCGAGGCCGTCGGGAACCTCGGCAAGCAGGCGCTCCACGAAGAGCTCGGCCAGGGCATCGGCGGTCGGCATCGGAACTGTGTCGAGGCCGGGTTCGCCGTGGATGCCGAGACCGATCGCCATCATCCCCTCCGGCACGCTGAACAGCGGTGCGTCGGCCCCGGGCAGCGTGCATCCCGAGAAGGCGACACCCATCGACCGGGTGCGCGCATTGGTCTTCACGGCGAGCCTCTCGACCTCGTCGAGGTCGGACCCGGCGGCGGCCGCGGCTCCGGCGACCTTGAAGACGGTCAGGTCGCCGGCGATGCCTCGACGCTGATCGAGAGCATCGGCGGGCGCGCTGAAGATGTCATCGGCCACAGCGACCGTGCGGCAGTCGATGCCTTCGGCTCGAAGCCGCTCCTGCGCTTCGGAGAAGTTGAGGACATCGCCCGCGTAGTTGCCGTAGCTGAGCAGGATGCCGCGGCCCTGGTCGACGGACTTCGCGACCGAGAACACCTGGTTGATGGAGGGCGACGCGAAGATGTTCCCCATCACCGCCGCGTCGGCGAGCCCGGGACCGACGAGCCCCGCGAACGCCGGGTAGTGGCCCGAGCCACCGCCGATGACGACCGAGACGTGCGCCTCCTCGTCGAGTGACCGGCGTGCCACGCCTCCGGAGACCCGAACGAGACGCTCGGGATGGGCGGCGACGAGCCCGTCGATCATCTGATCGGTGAAGTCGGCCGGGTCGTTGAAGAGGCGGGTCATCGTGCGTCCTTGGTGTGCGAGGATTCAGCGGTTGTAGGGCGGAACCGGTCCGTGCAGAGCGTCACCCACGGCATCGATCTTCGCGATGACCGAGGGGTCGAGCGGACCGGCCGCGAGCGCTCTCAGGTTCGCGCCGAGCTGCGCCGAACTCGAAGCCCCGACGACCACCGAGTCGGTGGTCGGACGGGCTGCCACCCACCGCAGCGCGGCTTCGGCGGGAGCGATGCCGGCCCTGTCGGCGAGGTCGGCGAAGGAGTCGGAAGCGTCGAGCAACTTGTCGTTCCAGTACCGCTCGCGGTAGACCGATGCGATGCGGGCACGCCCGAACCGTCCGGTCTCTTCGGCAGAGCCGCGGGCGTGACGGCGTGCGAGAAGACCCCCGGCGAGGGGGTTGTAGACGGCGGTGGGGAGCGACGCCCATTGCGCGAAGGAGGTGTATTCGCTTTCGAGTGCACGTGCGATCGGGTTGTAGAGCTGTTGAGCGATGACCGGACGCGGCATCCCCGCCTTGTCGGCTTCGGCCATGATGACGGCGATCTGCCATGCCGCGTAGTTCGAGACACCGTAGGCCGAGATGAGGCCGCGGTCAATGAGGGCGGCGATCGTGGTGAGCGTCTCGCGGATGTCGGTGTCGTAGTCGGGCTTGTGCAGGTAGAGGAGGTCGACGCTGTCGCGTCGCAGGCGCCTGAGGCTGGCGGTGAGGGCGACCTCGATGCCGTCACCCGACAGTGGGCTTCGACCCTCGAGCTCGGGGGTGTCCATGCCGACCTTCGTGGCGAGCACGATGCCGTCCCGGGGGAGAAGACGGGCGAGCATCTCTTCGGTCTTCCCGCCGGCATAGACGTTGGCCGTGTCGATCCAGGTGACCCCGGCGTCCAGCGCCGCGCCGAGGATGGCGTCCGCATCCCCTTCGTCGACGGTGTCGGCGAAGGTCATCGTGCCGAGGATCACCGGCGGGATCGCGCCGACCCCTGCGTCGCTGGGCACCGCTGCGTCGCTGGACATCGGCTACAGCCCCGCCGGCGCCGACCAAGTCGTGGCATCCCGACGCCACGCCGCGAGCGAGTCCGCCGTGTTGGTGGTGGGAATGTACTCCAGAGCCATCAGTCCGTCGTAGCCCGCGGCGAGCAGCGCCTCGACGGCCGGCCCGACGGCACCTTCGCCGCTGCCCGGCTCTCCACGGTTCGGGATGTCTGCCAGCTGGACGTGCGCGATGTCGCCGGTGTGCTCCGCGATGAGGGCGAGCACATCCTCGCCGTTCATCGCCAGGTGGTACTGGTCGAGCAGGAACTCGACGTTGGTGATGCCGCGGGCATGCAGGCGATCGCGGATCGCGAATGCGTCGGCCGCGCTCTTCATGCTGTAAAGCGGCATCCGCGATACCGGTTCGAGCAGGACGACGCCGCCCACCGCGCCGAGCTCCGTGGCCGCGAAAGCGAGGTTGTCGTCGCCGACGCGGTTCTGCACTTCAGGGTCGAGGCCCTCGCGGCGGTGGCCGTAGGGCGCGTTGAACATCCGGGTGCCGAGCCGCCGACCGACCTCGACGGCCACCGCGACGCTGTCGCGGAACTCCTGGGTGCGCTCCGGGTAGGAGAGGACTCCCCGCTCACCGGCGGGCATGTCACCGGCGAACAGGTTCATGGCCACGAGCGAAACACCCGCGTCGTCGACGGCGGCGATGAAAGCGTCGACCTCGTCCGACGACGGACGGCCGCTGGTGCCGAACGGCCACCAGTACTCGATCGCGTCGAACCCTTCCGCAGCGGCGGCTGCGGGACGATCGAGCAGCGGAAGCTCGGTGAAGAGCAGGCTGAGGTTGGCCACCCAGCGGGGGGCAGGCTTCGTGGTCGTGCTCATGCGGTGTCTCCCTCGAGCTCGTGGGGATCGGGACGTGTCGCGTCCCTCATGACGGTGATGACAATGGCGAGCGCGTCGTCGCCCCCGACGTTGCCGGGGAAGACGACGTACGGCGTGCCCATCACGTCGCCGGGTGCTTCGACCGGCTCGAGCAGCGAGATCTGCCCGGGAAGGAACTGGCCCACGACGCGCGCGCGACGGATGCCGAGTGCATCGACGGCGACCTCGTGCGAGGTGATGCCGCCCTTCGCAACGACCCATGCCGGCGCGTCGCGCACCGCCTTCACGACCGAGACGAGGGCGTTCGACACGCGCACCGAGAGCGCGAGCGACGCCGAAGGATCCTCGGCGGTGACGAGCGTGCGGCTGGTGTAGACAAGCATGTCGGCGGCGGCGAGCCCCTCGCGGATGCGCCGCACCACGTCGGCGAGGTGCTCGTCGCGCCCATCGCCGAGAACGGTCGGCACGTCGATCTCGACGGTGCTGATCCCGCCGAGCTCGGCAGCGCGGGCGACCTGCCGGCTGGTGAGGCCGACGTGCGAGCCGACAGCTATGAGGCCGTGCAGCCCGAGGCCCGTCCGGGCAGGGATCTCGGGGCCGATCAGCGGCTGGGTGCCGGAGAGTCCGGCAAGGGGGCGCACGAGCGACGGGCCGCTGCGGAACACGAAGTGGCGGCCCTCGCTCTGCACGGTTCGGATGGCGAGCACCACGGTCTCGAGATCTGCGTACTCGGTGGCGTTCACCACGATCCACTGACGACCGCTCGCCTCGCGAAGGAGCGCGGCCACCGCATCCACACCGCCCGTGCGGATGGTGTCGAGAGCGATCGAACTGACAGGGATCGACTCGTCCCCGCTCTTCTCACGCAGGAAGTCGCGAAGATTGGACGACCGGTAGCCGAAGGTCGTGTCTCCGGCGAACTCGGTGTCACCGACCGGGATGTCCTCGCCTGCGACCCGCGCATAGTGGATGTCGTTCCTGGTGGTGCGTCCGGCCTCCATCATCGCCGGGCAGAACACGATGCCATCGACCGCATGACCGGTCTCCTGCTCGTAGACGTCGGCGATCGCGTCGGCCTCGGCGAGGACATGACCACGCAGCGTCGAGTCGCTGCGCGAGACGAGATCCACCGGACCGTCGAGCCCGAGGGTGAGGACGGCTCGCGCGGCATCCCGAGTGCGGGCGACCGCCTCCGCCTCATCGAGCGCCCGCGTATTCGTGAGCACGAAACACGTCGATGCAGGCGCGCTGAGCCCAGCCGCGATCGCATCGGCGTCGACAGTGGTGACGACCGACACGTCGTGCACGCACTGCGACCCCGTCGGGTCGTCGTCGAGCACTGCGATGCGGCGCCGATCCGACTGGTTGCGCGCGACGATCTGCTCGAGGATCACCGCGCAACCCGTCCTGCCGCCGTACGCTGCTTCAGGAATGCGATGCCGATGCTGTTCCAGTCGTCTTCGGCGGCGAGGGTGGTGGCCTCGTCGGCCTGCCAGGGCAGCCAGTGCTCCAGCACCTGGCTGAGGTTCTTGTCAGCAGGCCGGATCGCGTCGACCATGTAGTCGTAGTCGAGCAGGCCCGTGCCGAGGGGCGCGCCGGTCAACTGGAACCCGATGCTTCCCGTGCGGCGGGTGAACTCGAAGTCCTTGATGTGCATGTTCGTCACGCGCGGCGCCACCAGGTCGATCACCTGCTTCGGTGTCTCGAGGATGGCGATCGTGTTCGACGGGTCGGAGCAGATGCCGATGCGCGGATGATCGATCGTCTCGACCAGTCGCACGATGTCGGGCGTGGGCACCTGCTCGTAGGTCTCGATCGCGACCGTCACATCGGAGCGTTCGAATGCGGGAAGCAGATCGGTGAGGATCTGCGTCGCTTCCTCAATGCTCGGCTGGTGGTCGGGGACCTTGAGCATGGTGCGAAGGATGCGCGAGTCGAGCGCCTCGCAGATCCGGAGGTGGTTCTGCAGGTGCTCGGGACGGACGCCTTTGGTGCCGACTTCGAGCCGGACCCCGAGTGCATCGGCTCGCCGGCGAATGGCCGCGAGCTGCGCGCCATCCATCTCGGCAAGCGGCGCATAGTCGCAGATCTGCACGAGGTCGACACCCAATTCCGCAGATCGCTGCAGCACGTCATCGAGGGAGTAGGGCTTCTCAACGCTCTCTGACAGATGCCAGAAGAAAGCGTAGGTGCTGATGCCGATGGGCATGGTGATCCTTTACGTCGTTCAGAAGCCGGCGAGGCGTGGCAGCCACAGCACGACATCGGGGAGCAGAGCCAGCACCGCGGTGATCAGCACGACCACCCCGACCAACGGAAGGACGGCGATCGAGGTCCGCTCGATCGACGTGCCTGCGAGCTTCGCCGTGACGAAGAGGCAGACGCCAACAGGTGGCGTGGCCACACCGATCGCGAGCGCCATCACGACGATCACCCCGACGAACAGCGGGTCGAGTCCCGACCCTTCGCTGATGCCGATCACGATCGGCGCGATGATCGCGATCGCGGCATTGGTCTCCATGAAGCTGCCGATGACAACGAGCAGTCCGACGAGCACCAGCATGATCGCCCACGGTTCGCTCAGCCCGGAGAGCAGTGCATCCGCGGCCTGGCCAGGGATGCGCTCGTAGGTGAGGATGTAGCCCAGGGTCGAAGCGGTCGCGATCACGGTGAGGATGACGCCGGTCGTGATAGCCGTGCGCAGGAGCACACCCCACAGCGTCTTGAAGTTAAGGCTGCGGTAGAAGACGAGCCCGACGACGAGGGTGTACAGCGCACCGATCGCGCCGGCTTCGGTGGGGGTCATGATGCCGAGCAGGATTCCGCCGATGATGATGACCGGGATGGCCAGCGCCCCGAGGGCACGCATGAAGGTCGTGCCGAGCGCCGACACAGGGGGCCGTGCCGTGATCGGGACGTTGTTCTTCTTGGCGAGGAACCGGATGACGACGCCGAGGGCGATGATAAGCAGGATGCCGGGAACATAGCCCGCGACGAAGAGCCCGCCGATCGAGACTCCGGTGAGGGACCCGTAGACGACCATCGAGATGCTCGGCGGGATGACGGTCCCGAGGCTGCTCGAGGCGCTCTCGACGGCGGCAGCGGTGGCCCGCGGGTATCCCTGCTTCTTCATCGCCGGAATCGTGATCGCGCCCGTGCCCACGGCGTTGGCGACAGAGGAGCCGGAGAAGGAGGACATCATCGCGCTCGAGACGAGGGCGACGACGCCCATGCCGCCGCGCAGATGCCCGACCGCCGCTTTGGCGAGGTCGACGAGCCTTTGGGAGATGCCGCTGGCATTCATCAGCTCGCCGACGAGGATGAAGAACGGGATCGCCAGGAGGGGAAATGAGGAGGGCTTCGAACTCATGATCTGCGGGATGATCGTGAGCGGCACGCTCGCCGGCATGAACCAGTAGATGTAGCCGAGTGACGAGAGCCCGAGTGCGAAGGCGATAGGCACCCGAAGTGCCATCAGCAGGACGAAGGACGCGATGAGGAACGTGATTCCCATGGTGATCAGATCCCCAAGCCTTCGAGTTCTTCTTCTTCAGGGGTGCGGGGCGGCTCCTGCCCTTTGATGAGGCGGACGACGTTCGTGCCGATGTTCACCACGACGTAGATGGAAGACAGCAGCATGCCGACGAGCAGCGCGCTGTACCCCCACGCAGGCGAGATGTGAAGGCTGGGCGTCAGCCGGGGCGAGTCGAGCGCGAGGAGGACGTATTTGTAGCTCTCTACGAGCACGGTGAACGTGAAGACCAGCAGCAGAATGTCGGAGACGATGAGCACGGCGACGAGCACGCGCCCTTTCAGGCGGTTGGTCACGGCCGTGATCGCAAGATGGCCGCCCTCGAGGAACGCGAGGAAGGCGCCGATGTAGATCGCCCAGATGAAGAGCAGGGTCGCCAGCTCCGTAGAGCCGGAAAGGACCACGCCGAACGCGCGCAGGATGACGCTGCCGCCGACGACGAGGACAAGGCTGGCGACGAGTGCGACGGCGAGCGCACGGATCGCGGTGAGGGGGATCTGTAAGAGGCGTTGAGAAGCCATTGCGACCTTCGGGGTGGTGGTGCCGGAACGAGAACGGAGGGTGTCGGGGGGGGCGGGGGGGGGGGGGGCCCCCCCCCGGCCGGGGGGCGCGCGGGGCGGGCGGGC
>NZ_JAGDYM010000020.1 GCF_017565745.1 Leucobacter weissii | reverse complement strand
TCGGCCCGACCTGACGGTCGGGCCGACACCAGGGGTACGTCAGCGCTGCAGGTCAGCGATCGTCTGCGCGTCGATGCCGAGATCCGAGAGGACTTCGGCGACACGTGCCTCGACCGCGGCCCGGAAGGGGGCGAGGTCGGGCTCGGTGATCGTCATGCCACTCGCACGGAGCTCTTCGAGCTCCTCCTCATTGGTGGTGAGCTGCAGGTCGGACTGATACTGGCCGGCCTCGTCGATGGCGCTCTGGATGAGTTCCTGGTCGTCTTCGCTCAACCCGTCGAACCAGGCCGCGTCCATGAGGAGCGTCTGATTCTGGGTCATGTGCTTCGTCAGGGACATGTTGTCCTGCACCTCGAAGAGCGCGTTCTGGTAGATCGTGCTGATCGGGTTCTCCTGGCCGTCGATGACGCCCGTGTCGAGGGCGGTGTACACCTCGCTGAACGCCATGGGCAGAGTCTCAGCACCGAACGCCTGGATGGCGAGCGTGTGCAGGTCGGCCGGAGGTGTGCGGATGATGAGACCAGCCATGTCGCCGGGCACATTCACCTCGCGGTCCCCGGTGGTGAGGTTGCGGTTGCCGTACCACCACGAGTTGTCGAGCACGCGAAGCCCGGTGTCCTGCTCGCACTGGTCGATCAGGTCCTGGTTGAAGTCGGACTCCGTGATCTTGCGGAGGTTCTCATACTGGTCGCGGTCGGTGTCGCCCTGGATGATGTAAGGCAGCGCATAGACCCCCAGCGAGGGGCAACTGTCGGCTGCGAGCGCGGTCGCGACGAGCGCGATCTGGACGTTTCCGAGCGTGAGTCCCTCGACGAGCTCGGGCTCGGAGCCGATCTCTTCCGCGGGGAAGACCTCGACGGTGATTCGACCGTCGGACCCCTCTTCGACGATCTCCTTGAAACGCAGGGAACCGAGGTTTACGGGAGCGCTCGCCGCGACGGAGTGGCCGATCGTGATGGTGAACTCGTCGCCTTCGGCTGCGGCATCTCCGCCGCCCTCGGTGCCGGCGCCACGGCCGGCGCATCCGGCGAGAGCGAGTGCGGCCACGGTGATCATTCCTGCAGCGGCTAGACCTCTACTGTGCACGGTGTGTTTCCTTTCGCCATTGAAATTGGTTGCCGAGACCCTGGCGTCTCTGCCCTTGGGGACTGGTGCAATTGTGCGAACGAACGCACTCGGGTAGGCTAGCAGGGCGGGGGATGTTCGGTCAATCATCTGACGGAATCGCTAGGAATGCCCTGAATACGGGGTTCAGTTGACACGGAGCCACGAAACGTCGTAGCATTCGTGATTGTTCGCACATGCGGTAACCCAAGGGAGTGTCAGCCGATGAAAGCAGTCGTAAAGAGTCGAGCGGAGCACGGAGCCGACTTCGTCACCGATCTTCCCGAGCCCGAAGTCGGCGCCACCGACGTGCTCCTCGAGGTTGCCGCGGCGTCCGTCTGCGGCACCGACCGCGAACTCTACGAGTGGACGCCGTCAGCACAAGCGTTCAACCTGCGACTGCCCAACGTGCTCGGCCACGAGATCTCCGGAACCGTCATCGAAGTCGGCAAGGACGTCACCCGATTCGAGGTCGGCGACCGGCTCGCACTCGAGAGTCACGTGCCGTGCTACCGGTGCTATCCCTGTTCCGTGGGCGATGCTCACAACTGCACCAACATGCTGCTCCTCGGCATGCATATCGACGGTGGCTTCGCCGAACGGACCGCGGTCCCCGAGTCGGTCGGCGTCAAACTGCCCGACTCTGTCTCGCTCGAGGTCGGCTCGCTCATGGAGTCTGCGGGCGTGGCCTGGACGGCGATCGCCCGCAGTGGCTTCGCGGTGAACGGTGCGAACGTGCTGGTGAGCGGATGCGGTCCCGTCGGGCTCGTCGTCATCCAGCTCAGCATCCTCCTCGGCGCTGCGAGCGTCGTGGCCATCGAGCCGAACCCTTACCGCCGGCGCATCGCCGAGTCGCTCGGAGCGACGGTGCTCGACCCCTTCTCTGACGACGTCGTGGCGCACTGCCGCAACCTGAACCCCTGGAGGGGCGGTGTCGATGTCGCCTTCGAGGTGTCGGCTGCGCCGAGCGCGCTGCCCACCCTGCTCGAATCAGTGCGACGCGAAGGAGATGTCGTCACGATCGGGCATCCGAGCAGCGCAGTGCCCATCGACATCGCCGCACACATCAACAAGAAGGGAATCACCCTGCGCGGAGTCTTCGGGCGCAGGCTGTGGTCGACCTGGGAGGGTCTCAGCCAGATGCTCGAGTCGGGCCGCCTCGACCTCAGCTGGCTCATCACCCACCGCCTCGAACTCGACAAGTTCGAGCACGCGATCGAGCTGCTCACCGGCGACGCCAACAAGGTGGTGCTGTTCCCGAACGGTGTGCCCGCCCGTGGATGACGGTCGGATTCTCGCGACTTACCGGGTCGCGAGCTATCTCCCGCTCGACCACGCGGCCGCGGTCCTCGCGGGCGAGCAGTCGTCGGGCACGTTCACGAAGGTCGCACTCGAGTCCGACGACCTGATGCGAGTCCACGGGGCTCGCGTCGAGTCGATCGAGAAGAACGAAACGCCGATCGACCCACTGCCGGGCGCCGTTTCGGCCGGGGCCGGGGCCCCGCCGAGCGTTGCGACGGTGGCGGTGTCGTTCCCGGTCGTCAACCTCGGCCCGTCCATCGCTGCGCTGCTCGCGACAGTGGCGGGCAACCTGTACGAACTCCGGGAGCTCGCGGCGGTCAAGCTGCTCGACGTCGAGATCCCCGATGCGCTCGCAGCCCGCTACACAGGACCTCTCCACGGAGTCGGAGGCACCCGACGACTGATCGGCAATCCTTCGCAGACCATGATCGGCACGATCGTGAAGCCGTCGATCGGGCTGACACTCGATCAACTCGAGGCGCTCGTGCGCGAGCTGGCGGAAGCGCAGATCGACTTCATCAAGGACGACGAGCTCAACAGCGATCCACCGCACGCACCCCTGACGGATCGGATCCGGGTCGTCATGCGCACCATCCGTGATGTCGCGGACCGCACGGGCAAGCAGACGATGTACGCCTTCAACGTCACCGGCGACATGGACGACATGAAACGCGCTGCCGACCTCATCGCCGTCGAGGGTGGCACCTGCGTCATGGCGGCCATCCCGTCCGTGGGCTTCTCGGCATTCGCCGAATTGCGAAGGCACACCGACCTCGCCCTTCATGGCCACCGGGCGGGGTTCGGCGCCTTCGACCGCTCCCCGTCGCTCGGGATCGGCTTCCGAGCGTTCCAGCGACTGGCGCGTGTCGCCGGCGCCGATCACCTGCACGTCGGCGGGATCAACAGCAAGTTCTGGGAGCCGAATGATGCGATCGTCGACGGGGTCCGGGCCATCCAGGAGGACCGCTCTGTCGGCGCTCCCATGCTCCCGGTTCTCTCCTCGGCCCAGACGGCGGCGACGGCCGCATCGACGTACGAGCTTCTGCCGACGCCCGACCTTCTGGTGCTCGCCGGCGGCGGCATCCACGCTCATCCCGGCGGCGTCGCGGCTGGGGTGCAGAGCATGCGCGAAGCATGGCATGCTGTGGCGAGCGGCCACGACCCGCGGATGATCGCGACGCCTGGCTCGGCGCTCGACGTAGCACTGGACGCATTCGGGAGCTGAGATCGGCCGTCATCAAACGCCAAGGCTAATGTTCTACGGTGATGACTTCACCGGTTCTGCCGACCTCGTCATGCAATATCAGCGCTACGGCTTCGCGGGTCTCATCTTCCTCGGAGAGCCCGACGTCGACAAGCTCCGCGATGCCGCCGAACGGTATCCGGTCGTCGGGATCGCGGGCGTGACGAGGGCTATGCCGCCCGAACAGATCGAGCGCACCATCGCGCCGGCGCTTCGAGCGTTCCATGACCTCGACCCGGACTTCGTCCAGTACAAAGTGTGCTCCACCGCCGACTCGTCGCCGACGATCGGCAGCTTCGAGCCGGCGGTCCGGCTCGGCCGGGAACTGTGGGGTGCGCGTCCGGTGCCTGTGCTCGTCGCCCAGCCGGCGCTGGGCAGGTACACGGCCTTCAGCAACCACTTCGCCGTCGACCGGGGTGTCGTCTACCGACTTGACCGACAGCCGGTCATGTCGAACCATCCGACGACCCCGATGCGGGAGGCCGACCTCCGCGTACACATCGGCGAGCAGGTCGAGGCCCCGTTGGGGGCGGTGACACTCGAGGACCTGCGCGGGCCTGACCGCGGAATGAGCCGGTACGACACTGCAGCGAGCGAAGGACTCCCGGCGGTCGTGATCGACGGCATGACCACCGAAGATCTGCGCCGGGCAGGCGAACTGGTCCTCTCCTCTGCGGCAGGCGGGACCGCCTTCGCGATCGGTTCGGGCGGACTCAGCACCGGCATCGCCGCCGCCCTCGGCGCGACGCCGTCGACGACGATCCAGACGATCCCTCCGGCGAAATCACCGATGCTCGCCGTGTCGGGGAGCTGCTCGCCGTTGACGAGCGACCAGATCGACCGAGCGGTCCGCGACGGCTGGGTGGGCGTGCCGCTCGACTCGACTGTCGATGCCACGCTGTGGGAATCGGAGCTGGAGCACGCTAAACGCCACGCGCTCGAGGCCCTGCTCAGCGGACGAAGCGCGATCGTGTATACCTGCGGTGAGGGTCGCACACGTGAGGCCCGGCCGGTGAGCGTCACGAAAGTCGCGGCAGCTCTGGCCCGTGTCGTCCGCTTCGCGCGAGAGGAGAGGGCCCTGGATCGGGTACTCATCGTCGGCGGAGACACCTCCGGGCACGTCGTCACCGAGCTCGGGGCGCACGCGATCGTCAGCCGGGGAGTGGTCGGCGAATACACGCTGCTCTTCGAACTGATGTCGGATGATCCGGCGGTCGATGGGCTCGAGGCGGTGCTGAAGGGCGGCCAGGTCGGCGGCGAGGACTTCTTCGAACTGGTGCGCACCGGGGAAGGGCAGCTGACGCGATGAGTACAGGAGGTGCGACCTCTCTCGGTCGGGGTTCGCCTTACGGCGAGCGACGCGAGTACATTCTTCGTCTGCTGCGCGAAGGCGGTCAGGTCGACGTCGGTGCTGTCGCGCAGGCGCTCGCGGTCTCCGAGATGACCGTGCGCCGCGACCTGGCCCGCCTCGACTCCGAGGGTCTCGCCCGCCGCGTGCACGGCGGCGCGACGAACCGGCGCCCCGACTTCTCCAACCGTGCGGGCGTGATGCCGGATGAGAAGGCGCGCATCGCGCGCGCCGTCGTCGGTCTCATCGATCGCGGTGACACCGTCGGCATCGATGCGGGAACCACCTGTCGCGCTGTGGCACGGGAGCTGGCGCATCGTGACGACATCTTCGCGGTCACGAATTCGATCCAGTCGGCGTTGGAGTTCCAGCACTCGCGGAGTGCCGCGATGGTGCTCGGCGGCATCATCACGTCCGAGGCGTCACTCATCTCGAATGTGTCGGCTCCGACGCAGATCGTTCACCTCGACAAGCTCGTGCTCGGCTGCGGCGGCGTGTCGGTGGCCGACGGGATCAGTTATTTCGACCTCGCCGAGACAGACGTCCGTCGGCGGCTCGTCGACGCGAGTGACACGGTGATCCTCGCCGCCGACCACTCCAAGCTCGGACGCCGCAAGCCGATCGTGCTGGCCGCGCTCGACATCCTCGACGTGCTGGTGACCAGCGCTGAGCCGCCCGATGACCTTCGCGACGCGCTGCGCCGCGCCTCGGTCGAACTCGTCGTCGCCCCGGCTCACGCCTGACCGACCCAGCCGGCACGCCGCTGCCTGGTGCATGACAGTCCGCCGTGCGCGGACACCGACTCGAAGGAGAGCAGATGCGAATCGTCGACCACCGCGGAGACCCGGTCAGGCACGGCCGTGCAAGGGTGAACGGGATCCGCCTGCACTATGTGACGGCCGGGCAGGGACCGGCGCTGCTCTTGGTGCACGGGACCCCGAAGACGCACTCCTACTGGTCTCGGATCATTCCGATGCTCACCGAGCGCTTCACGGTCGTCGCCCCCGACGTGCGCGGCTTCGGCGACAGCGATCGGCCGCTCACCTCGGCCGGGTACGACTCCGAGACCATCACGACCGACCTGGCCGAGCTCATGGATGGCCTCGGTCACGAGACATATGGCGTGCACGGTGAGGATCGCGGCGCAGAGTACGCGTATGTGCTCGCGGGGCGGTTCCGTGACCGGGTGACGCGACTGTCTTTCGGCGAGATGATGCTCTCCGGCCTGGGACTGGAGGAGATGTCGTACCTCAACGAGGAGAACCTCCGGGCGCGCATGGAGCGGCGGGGGACCTGGAAGTGGCACAACCCGTTCTTCTTCATCCCGGATCTTCCCGAGTTCCTGATCACCGGGCGCGAGCGCGACTTCTTCACCTGGTGGATGCGGGCAGAGATGTGGGATCCGACCGCGCTGCCCGACGAGGCTGTCGAGGAGTGGACTTTCCACATCGCCTCGCCCGGCGGGCTGCGTGCACTCCTCGATACCTATCGAAGCCCGTTCGCGAACGGGGCGACCAATCGAAGGCTCGCCGAGGATCCCCTCTCCATCCCGGTCATGGCGACCGGAGCGAGGGAGTTCTATGGACCGTACGTCGGCGAGCTGATGCGGCGCGTGGCGACAGATGTCACCGAGCATCTCTGGGATGACTGCGGTCACAGCCTTGCCCTCGAGCAGCCTGACCGGCTGGCGCGCAATCTGATCGAGTTCATGAGCGAGTGAGGAGCGAGCCTTGTCGACCGAGATACTCAACACCCCGCTCCTGATCGAGAACCGTTGCAACGAGAACCGGAGACGCACCTCGACCGAGCCGGTGCCGTACTCGCCCGAAGAGATCGTGGACGCGGCGCTCGATGCCGAGGAGCGCGGCGCGACGATCTTCCACTTCCACGCCCGCGACTCGCGGAGCGGCGATCCGCTGCATTCGACCGAGGCGTATCGCGAGACGATGCGACTCCTCAAGGCGCACACCGATCTGATCGTGCATCCCACCACCGGATACACGGACGCGACCAACCTCGACAGCCGCGTACGGCCGATCGTCGAGATGAGCGTCGACGCGGCGGTCAGCGCGGATATGGCGGCTCTCGCATTCGGGGTCACGAACCTCGACAGGTGGGACGATTCGAGCGCGCGATTCGAGCCCGGTGACCTGGTCTACCGGAACACCCGGCAGGCTCTGGAGCACACGATCGGAGCGTTCTCCG
Source organism: Leucobacter weissii (assembly GCF_017565745.1). Lineage (GTDB taxonomy): Bacteria > Actinomycetota > Actinomycetes > Actinomycetales > Microbacteriaceae > Leucobacter > Leucobacter weissii. The sequence goes on along the minus strand of NZ_JAGDYM010000020.1, from coordinate 5,070 downwards.
AGATCGACCTGCCGATGATCAGCGTGTGCTGGGAGCTCTCGCATGTGCGGACGGCGATGGCTTACCGGAATGCCGGTGCGTACCGTCAGCACCGTCTGTGGCAGTTCGCGCTGACGGGCGGAACCCTGTTCGCCAGTGGGAGCCCGACCGTCGAGACACTGATCGCGATGCGGGCGGAGATCCCCGCCGGCGAGCCGTGGATGGTGTGGTGTCAGGGCGGCGATGTGCTTCCCCTCGCGGCTCACGCCATTGCGATGGGCGGTCACGTCGGCATCGGCTTGGGCGATTATGACTATCCCCGACTCGGTGCCCCGTCGAACGGCGAACTCGTCGCAGAAGTCGTGGAACTGGCGCGCATCGTCGGCCGCCCGATCGCGACTCCCGCGCAGGCGCGGGAGCTTCTGAGCATCTCCTGACGAGGCGTCGCCCACGGTGCGATACCCGCCCCGGCAGGACCGAGGGCCCGAGCGGGCGCGCGCTTGCACCACGACCCTCCACCGTCCCCGCCTGCCGATCGGGTTGGGGGCGGACGCGCTGGCCAGCGGCGGGCCAGTCCGTGTACCGTTCCCTCGGTGATGCCCGCGTCGCGAGGCTTCGCCCGCCCAGGGCAGCGAACCACCCGTCACCTTCTTTACCGCGAGCGACACCGAGAATCTCCTTGGTGACTTCGTCGGTTGACACGACGAGCCCGCTCCTGCGCCGGATGGCCTAGGAGCGGGCTGTGGGCGGAGCGCGTCACACCTCTCTCAGTTGTTTTGGGGGAAGCCCAGGTTGATCCCGCCGTGGGTGGCCGGGTCAAGCCAACGACTGGTGATGGCCTTCTCTCTGGTGAAGAAATCGAATCCATGGACGCCGTACGCCTTCGCGTCACCGAACAGGGAGTCCTTCCACCCGCCGAAGGAGTGATATGCGACAGGCACGGGGATCGGCACGTTGATGCCAATCATGCCGACCTCGACCTCGTTCTGGAAGCGACGAGCCGCACCTCCGTCGTTCGTATAGACCGCAGTGCCGTTGCCGAACTGACCGGAGTTGATGAGGTTGAGCCCCTCTTCGAAGGTCTTCACGCGGATGACGGAGAGCACCGGGCCGAAGATCTCCTCCGTGTACGCGCGTGAGGTGGTGGGCAGCGCGTCAATGAGCGTCGGCCCGAAGAAGAAGCCGTCCTCGTGTCCGTCAACGGTGAAGCCGCGACCATCGACGACGATGGTGGCGCCGTCCGCCTCGGCGATGTCGACATACGAGGAGACCTTATCGCGGTGCACGTCGGTGATGAGCGGCCCCATGTCCGGCTCGACACCATCCGCTCCCGCGCCGTTGCCGATGCGGAGCTTCGCGATGCGATCGGTCACCTTTGCGATGAGTTCGTTCGCGACGGGCTCAACGGCGAGCACGACGGAGATCGCCATACAGCGCTCACCTGCTGCGCCATACCCAGCGTTGACGGCCTGATCGGCGACGAGGTCGAGGTCGGCGTCCGGAAGAACGAGCATATGGTTCTTCGCCCCGCCCAAGGCCTGGACGCGCTTGCCGTTCTTGGAAGCGGTCTCGTAGATGTACTGGGCGATGGGTGTGGAGCCAACGAAAGAGATCGACTGCACGACGGGGCTGTTCAGCAGCCCATCGACGGCGAGCTTATCGCCTTGCAGCACCGTGAAGACGCCGTCCGGAAGCCCGGCTTCCTTCCACAGCTCTGCCAACCAGATTGCCGCGGAGGGGTCCTTTTCACTTGGTTTGAGCACCACTGAATTGCCGGCCGCGATGGCGATAGGGAAGAACCACATCGGGACCATGGCCGGGAAGTTAAAGGGGCTGATGATGCCGACGACGCCGAGAGGCTGCTTGAGAGAGTAGACGTCAATCCCCGTCGAGACGTTCTCACTAAATCCTCCCTTGATCAGGTTCGGGAAACCGGTAGCGAGTTCGACCACTTCCTGGCCGCGTAGGATCTCGCCGAGCGCGTCAGAAACGACCTTGCCATGCTCGGCCGTTATGATCTCCGCCAGCTCACGTTTGCGTGCGTTCAGCAGTTCCCGGAAGGTGAAGATCACCGCTTGACGCTTGGCAATGGAATAGGTCTTCCAAACCTGGTAACCACGCTCAGCTGACGTGATGGCGTCGTCAACGTCACTCTGATCCGCCAGGGCGACGTGAGCGGAGACTGCACCGGTTGCCGGGTTGAAAACCGCGGCCGAGCGACCACTTGTGGAGCTGCGTCGCTCGCCTCCGATCCAGTGGCAGATCGTCGGGATAGCCGCCGAGGCGCCCGTGGCGTCGCGAGCGTCGGTCATGTTCGTCATGCTTGCTCCTTCTGGAGGTCAAAAATGGTGTGGAAGATCTCGGCGATCTGCTCTTCTGTCGGAACCCGGGGATTATTCGCCGGAGATCCAGAAGCGATGGCCTGGGCGACCATCACAGGAACCAGTTCGGCCCAATCCTCACGCTCGATTCCGAGTTGCGCGGGGGTCGGCACCTCAAGATCGTTGGCCAGGGCCCGAAGCTCCGTCACCAGCTCGGCACCGAGCTCGCCGGTCGTGCTGTCCGGAGTTCCGAGGCCCAACTCCCTGGCGCACGCCGCATACCGCTCAGGAGCTGCATCGACTGAGAAAGACGTCACCTCAGCGAACAGCATCGCGTTCGCCAATCCGTGAGCGATGTGGAAGTGCGCTCCGAGGGGACGGCTCATGCCATGCACGAGTGCGACGCTGGAGTTAGAGAAGGCCATGCCCGCCATGGTGGCGGCTGCCATCATCTCGTCGCGAGCGACGAGATCCGCGCCCGTGTACGCGCGACGAAGGTTTCGTCCAATGAGCCGGACGGCGGTGAGTGCGAGTGCGTCTGAGATTGGATTGGCTTTCGTGCTGACGTACGCTTCGACTGCGTGAGTGAGCGCGTCGATCCCGGTGTCCGCCGTCAACCGTGGCGGCATCGTCGTCGTGAGCTCATAGTCGACGATCGCCGCAGCTGGCATGTACGACCCGCCAGCACACAGCATCTTCTCACCCGTGCGGCTATCGGTGATGACCGTGAACCTTGTCGCCTCCGAGCCGGTGCCCGCAGTCGTAGGAATGGCGATGACAGGAAGCGCCGGTCCGTCGTAAGACGCTGGGGCCTTCAGCTCGTGCATCTCACCGGAGTACTTCGCGAGCACCGCCATAGCCTTCGCCGTGTCGATGGGGCTTCCTCCACCCAACGCGATGACACCATCGGCATCGTGTTCGGACGCGGCCTGAACGGCGGTAGCGACCGACACCGTCGTCGGATCAGCCACCGTCTCCGCGAACGAACCTACAGCGAACCCCGCAGCCGTCAGGAGATCGACGATCCGATCGAGCCCCCCCGAGTCTTTCAGAAAGGCATCCGTGACAACGAACGGGCGAGTGATGCCGAGTCTGCTGACGATGTCTGCCAGCTCCGCTACCGCACCGCCCCCGACCAGAACGAGCCGCGGAAAGCTCACCTCATATGTCATGTATGCGCCTTCCGTAGTGTGAATGTGTGCTTCCAGCTTTGCCCGCATAATTGCCTAAATCAACGCACGGAAACGCAGTTGAATCTGCAATAATGCCGGTATGGACATTAGTACGGATAACCTCAGGCTCATGCTCGAGTTATCGCGCACCGGGCGCCTGTCCGACGCTGCCAGCAGGTTGCAAGTGGATGAGACGACGCTGTCGCGTCGCATAGGGCGTCTGGAGATCGCGGTCGGTCACCGGCTCTTCGACAGGGGGCGCGGGGGTTGGCAACTGACAGAAGTCGGCCGCCGGCTCCTCCCTTTCGCGGAGACAATCGACACTACGCTCGCAGCGGCAGCAGAGACATTGAGTTCAACGTCCGGATCGTTGTCGGGGACTATCCGCATGCTGGCGCCCGACGGGTTCGGAGCCTATGTCCTCGTTCCTGGGCTTGCTTCGTTCCATGAGTCGAATCCCGAGGTGTACCTCGAAGTGTTGACGGCAACTTCACACGACTTCCTCGTTGCGCGCGACTTCGACCTTGCTGTGACCCTGGGGCGGCCAGCTCGACAAAGTACGCGAACGGAAAGACTCGCCGAGTACGAACTGGGACTATACGCGTCAGTTGACTACGTCGCACGCCACGGCGTACCGAGCGACTTGAACGCGGTCCGTTCCGAGCACACAATCATCTGGTATGTCGACTCTGTTTTGGATGTTCAACCGTTGCGCATCCTTGACCAAGTGTTTCCCGGAGCCCGCGCGAAAGTGCAGACGAACAACATCTTCGGGCATCTCACCGCCGCACTTTGCGGAGTTGGCATTGCCCCCCTCCCTACGTACATTGGAGAAGATAACCCCTCGCTCTTGCGGTTGCTGCCGTCAGAGTTCAGCGTAGAGCGGACGTATTCGCTCGTCATCCCAAAACAGATCACACAGCTTGGCCGGATTCAGGCGATGGTGGAGGCGCTGAGGGGACTCGTGTCCGCGCAACCCGGCCTTCGCGCAGTTCGCCCGAAGCCGGGCAGCGGCTACCAGTCGCCGTAGTCAATCGCTGGGTCCGTGCGAATGTCCACGAGTATCCCGTCTGGGTAGCCGACTGAGTGCCTGCTGCATCGACTCCTCCCCAGACCGGTGGTAGCGAACGTGCAGGTGTGAATGAGCTGGCCGGGGCTCGGAGCACTGAGGTATTTCCAGGCCGCCATCACGAACCTTCCCACGTCAGTGATTGGGGGGTGTGGGGACGAGGGTGGGTGAATTGTGCTTGCATTTTTCATGCGTTTGGGGGTCGAATTGTGATTGAAATTTGGTCTCGACGATATCTCGTCGATTCTCGACCGCGGAGTCGATGCAAATCGCATCTCCGCACTATTGCGCATCCGGCGCGCTGAGGTCGAGCAGGAACACCGCATCGCCGCTGACCGACTCGTTGCCGCGGGGTCAAGTCCCTGGTAGTGGTGTAGCGCTCGGTCCTTCGGTGTGGAGGGTTGTCGCGCGTCAGACTATGTGGCAGGGCTGTTAGTTGAGTCCTGAACGGAGAGTCCGACATGGGAAGACCACCCCAGATTCCGGTGGAGAAGAAGACAAGGATCGTGCTGAGCGTCCTTGCCGGTGA
>NZ_JAGDYM010000019.1 GCF_017565745.1 Leucobacter weissii | reverse complement strand
TCACCGGCAAGGACGCTCAGCACGATCCTTGTCTTCTTCTCCACCGGAATCTGGGGTGGTCTTCCCATGTCGGACTCTCCGTTCAGGACTCAACTAACAGCCCTGCCACATAGTCTGACGCGCGACAATGAGAACCTGGCGACTTGCAGGGCAGAAGTCACGGTGATCGCTGCAACGAACGAGGACGGCCGAGCAGCCGCCGTGGCCACTCTGAAAGAGTCAATGGGCGGATGGGATGCCCGTGGGCGAGAGTTCGCAGGGAAGATCACCGTGCCCTCTGCGCCCTCCCGAATTGAGAACATGGAGTGACCGACCAGTGAGCGCATTGCAGATCGTGTACTACGTCGGGATCGGCGTTGGAATCATCATGTTCGTTGCCTCATGGCTGATCCGTCGCAAGCAGGTCACCGAAGGCCCGCTCGCGCGCGCTGAGAAGCCGCTGCTGCTCGCAGGCGCGGGCATCACATTCGTCTTCGCGCTGCTCGGCTTCGCCACGCTATGACCGGAGCGCAGAACCACAAGGCGGCTACCATTCTGTAGCCGCCTTTTGTGCTACACTTTGGGGATGGGAGTTCAGTTCACGAGTAGCGCCGACAAGCACGGCATTTCGCGCGAAGACTCGCTGTACGCGATCATGCACGCGGAGGCATCGGCCGAGGTCGATGGGCAGCCGGGCGAAGTCACGATGGTCTACGTCGGGCACCCGCACGGCCAGACCGATCGCTACATCGAAGTGATCGCGGCACACCGGCCGCCGCGTACCGTCGTGATCTTTCACGCGATGCCGCTTAGTGACCTGTTCCGACACCTACTCACCGAAGGGAAGCACTCATGAGCACCAACTACGACGAGCTGGCGGCGCGCGCCGAGCGCGGCGAACTCAGCGTGAAGCCTGGCACCGTGCGCCGCGGCGCAGCGGCGGCCGACGACGCGCAGCGCAGCCTCATGGAGGCCGCGGGCGCGACGAACGCGGACGAGCTGACCCGCATCGTGCTCGGGCGGCCGAGCGTCGGCGCGAAGGCCGGAGCGTCGCCCGTGGTGCGCGCTCGCGTGCCCCAGGCGCTCAAGGATCGCGTGGCCGCACTGGCCGAGCGCGAGCATCGCAAGGAATCGGACGTTGTGCGCGACGCTCTCGCCGCCTATGTCGAGGTACGGGCCGCCTCGTGAAGCTCAACGACTCGGCGCGCGCCGAGCTGCGCGCCTCGAACATCGACCCGGCCGAGTGGCCGCAGCTCAACGGGTACGGGCCGGGGGAGGAATGGCGCGGCGACGCTTGCGGCTGCACCGATGATCGCTGCATCGGCCACCACCACGACGAGGGCGAGCCGTGCGGCTGCTTGCCCGCGCTGATTGACGAGCACTGGAAGACCGTTCACGCGGGTGAGGAAGGCCGAGAAGTGTGGGCGCTCCACGAGCGCGCCAACGCATCCGGCAGCGCCGAGGATCGCGCGGCCGCCGACCAGCGGCTGGCCGAGTGGATCACGACCTACCAGCCGGGAGCGCTCGCGTTCGAGCTGACGCCCCGAGGCATCACCTATCGCAACCAGTACAACGAGCACACCTGGCTCGTGTGGGATGCCGAGCGCGCAGCGGCCACCGTCGAGCAGGTCGCCTAGCGGCCCGCAAACGGTCGTTTTCGGGCACCGGCTCGCGCCGCCTCGAATGAGCCGCGACACGCCGGAAGATGACCGACCGAAACCTATGATCGAAACCCAAACCGACCCGAAACCCGACCTGTACCGTTTACGAGCAGGTAGGAAAATCGGGAGTACCCCAGGAGGTGCAGCACATCATGTCGCAACCAACCTTTGACGTAGAGACGCGCTGGCCCGAGCTGTTCGCGCAGCTCGACCCCGAGCAGCGGCGAGCCGTTGTCCGGTCGCTCGCTGCGGGCTGGCATGAGGGATGGGAGCCGAACCGCGAGGACGTGGCCGACCTCATCGACTACACGCGGGGCGCGCTCACGTTCGATGAGTACCAGGCGCGTTCGGCCGCGAAGGCCGAACGCATCGCCGGAGCGGCCACCACGCTCTGATGCCGCAGCAGTTCGATTCGTGGGCGTCGTATTTCTACCCGGAGACGTACAACGAGCAGACCGGGTTCGGCGTCATGCGGAATGTCCCCGGCATCCGAGACTTCGACGCGCTGCGCAGCTACGACTATCGCATGTCGTTCGCTCGGCGCACCGAGCTTGAGCTGCGCCCCGAGCTAGTCGCTCGGACGTTCGACGGCGAACACATGAAGGCCTTGCACGGCCAGCTCTTCCAAGACGTTTACGAATGGGCTGGGCAGTACCGGACTGTGAACATGGCGAAGGGCGGCGGAGCGCCCTTCGCTGACGCTCACAATGGCGCGATAGACGCCTATCTGACCGACGTGCGCGCCATGGTCGAGCGCACCGACTGGGCGCAGCTCGACCATGCTGTATTCGCTGAACGCACGGCGGAAGTCTTCGCCCACGTCAACCAGGCGCACCCGTTCCGCGAGGGCAACGGACGCACGACCAAGGTGTTTATGGAGCACATCGCGGAGCGGTCGCCGTACACGCTTGAGTTCGAGCGGGTGCCCGAGGAAGTGTGGAACCTGGCATCGGCGGCAACGCGGCCGCCGATGGGGGAGTACACGCCGAATCATCGACCTATGGTGCCCGTGTTCGAGCACGCGGCCGTGCCGCGCTCGAACGTGCTCATTCACGAGGGCGGCCGCGTCACCGAGGCCACAGCGCCCGAGAAACCGATGACGCTCGGAGAGCGCATCGAGCGGAAGATGAGCGAGCTGCGCGAGACGCGGACGACGCAGCCGAAGCACGCAGCGGAGCGAGGAAAGACCCCCGAGCTGGGCGACGGCACGCAACCCAAGCCGCCGACCCGAGGCGGGCGGTAGCCGTGCGGATCGGATACACCCGCGTCAGCACCCGCGAGCAGAACGCAGACTCGCAAATAGCCCGCCTCGAACAGGCAGGATGCGAACGAATCTTTGTTGACGTGGGCTACTCAAGCCGCGTGGAAGATCGCCCCGACTGGATCGAGTGCAAGAAGATACAGCGCCCCGGTGACGAGCTGGTGATTCCCTCGCTCGACCGCGTAGCAGGCACCGACAGCATCGCTATTTCGATCATCCGCGACCACGCCGCCCGCGGCGTGAAGCTGCGCAGCCTCGATGAACCATGGATGGACATAGACCCCTCAACAGCGATGGGTGAAGCCATGCTCAAGATCATGGCGACGCTCGCGCAGCTCCGCGTCGATATGATCCGCGAGAACACCCGCCGAGGCGTCGAGCACGCCCGATCCCAAGGCCGTATAGGTGGCCGCCCTACCGTGATGACACCCGAGCGGATCGCCATGGCGAAGACCATGCGAGAGGCCGACCCGCCGATGAGCTACGCGCAAATCGCGCTCGCGCTCGGCGTCGGCCGTAGCTCGGTTAGCCGCGCTCTATCGAAGTCCGAGTAGCGCCGCTACTCGCAGTGATGCTTACCCCGATATGAAGCCCACAGCGTAGGCCTGGCGAGTGTCAAGGGTGCGGCGCAGCCGCATCGCGTAGCGACGCGAAGCGCCCTTGACGCTCGCCAGGCCGGAGCTAACGTCATATCATCGGGGTAAGCCCTCACACACAAAACCGCGAGCGAAAGGAGCCGCCATGCAGATCATGGCCGTTGTCCTCATCGTCGTCGCGGTTCTGGTGATCGCGCTAGTTATCAAGCTCGTGTTCTTCGGCGCGGGCGCGATCATCCGCGGCCTCTTCTGGCTCGTTCAGTGGCTACTAATCGGCGTGGGTCGAGCCGTGGTTTGGCTCGTATTCGGCGTGCGCCGACTGTACTGGCGACTGCGCCGCTGAGGCGGCCCCGGCGCGCTTCGGTGCTGCCGGAATGAGCGTCGCGCGCTCGCCCTTGCTGAGGTCAAAGACCTTCGCCAGATCGGCGCGCGTGAGGTCGCCTGCATCCAGCAGCTCGGCGGCCGTCTTCGATGCTCGCGCGCTCGCGGAGCGCACTTCATCGAGCGCCTTGCCGAACGCGCTGAGGCGCTTACGCTTCGCCTTTAGCCGAGCCTCATCCTCTTTGAGCAGGTCGTCAATGTTGCGTTCCGTGGTCATGATGCCTCCCTGTAGTAACGCAGCCCGGAGGGCTGTCGATCAGAGAGCCGACCGTGCGGAGCACGGCTGACTCTCATCTGCTTGCGCAGAGGATCGGCTACGCCGATGCCCCCTACACAGCACAGTCTAGCGACTGTGCAGCTGCGGGGGTAGGATGGACTCACGGAGGGTAGCAAGCATAGCAACGTTAATAAACGTTGCGCTTGGCCTCACGGCGCAATGTGCAAGACGAGCTTGCACTATGGGCTTCCAGCCCAATCCCGGTAGTAGGAGAGATGATGAGCGAAGCTGACGAGATGCCCCGCAGCATCATCAAGACTGTCTCGTTTCCCGCGGAGCAGTGGCCCGCGATTGAGCGTCGCTTTCAGCTCAGTGGCGAGACGAACTTCTCGCGGTTTGTTCGTTCCGCGATCCTCGACACTGAGATTCGTGTGCGTCAGATCGCGTTCGATCCAGCACCGCTCGGGGCCGAGCTTGCGCGGATCGGTAACAACATCAACCAGATCGCTCGACTTGTGAACACGGAGAGTGTCACGACGCTCGAAGAGATGAAAGCAACTCGCGCGCTCGTGCGGGAGATTCAAGTTCTCATCGAGCGGGCTGCGAAGGAGGCCGAGTAGCATCATGGCCGTCGTGAAGATGGGGCAGATCAAGAGCACGCCAGCTAAGGCGCTGGCGTACATCTCGCGCCCTGATGCGACGGCAGATGGAGTTTGGGTATCGACTAACGCCGATACGATCATCGACCCTTCCGACTTCAGGGCGGTCGCTCGGCAGTTCGGGCAGACGGCCGAGCGAGTCGGTGTCTCGAAGCCTCGCGAAGGTGCCGTGCTCGCTCATCACGTCATCCAGTCGTTCGACCCGAAGGACGGTATCGACGTTGCAACAGCGCACAAGATCGGCGTGCAGCTCGCGGAGCAGATCACGGGCGGTTCGCATGAGTACATGATCGCGACCCACCTCGATAAGGGGCACCTGCACAACCACATCATTCTGAACGCCGTGAATCGCGAGACGGGGCGAAAGTTCCGCGTTCAGAAGAGCACCATTGGGAACATTCGCGAGCTGAGCGATGAGCTGTGCCGCGCGCATGGGTTGAGCGTTTTGCCGAAGCCGGAGCGAGCAACCGGCCGCACAATGGCTGACGTGTACCGCGTGCTCAAGGGCGAGAGCGGTAAGCAGTTCATCCGTACCGAGATCGACAAGGCGGCCATGCAGGCGACGAGTTGGGCCGAGTTCCAGGCGATCCTTGGCCGCGCTGGTGTCGAGGTATCGGCACGCGGTGGACGAGCTGGCACGCTCTCGTTCCGCGAAATCTCGATGCCGCGAGCGGTACGCGACTACCGACTGGGAGCGGCATACACCGAAGCGTCGATCATGGCTCGACTCACGCGCCAGGTTGTCAATCAGATCGGTGTCGATGTGTCGATGGTCACGCGCGAGACTCGCGACACGATGACCGTCATTGTTCCCGGTACGAAACGCGAGCTGCACCTTACTGTTGCCAAGACTCAAGTTGTGCGGCACGGCCGCGCGCTGCGCATCTATGTACCGGCAAACGATGAGCACCGACTCTCGGATGCGCGCGGAAACCTCGCCAAGACCGTACCGACGATGGGCCTCTACAAGTGGTTCTCTGAACCCGATCTTGTCGGCGCGGTTCATCACGCGAAGAGCGCTCAGTTCGGCGGGAACGTCGGCCAGTGGCAGACCAGTTTGAGTGAGCTGCGTGCCCTCGAAGCTCGCGTGAACGCGAAAGCACGATGGATGGGCGACGGCGGCCGAGTCGGCCCTGACGCAGCAATCGAGCGCGCACGAGCGTTCGTTGCCGAACGTCACTTCGCGTATCAGACCATGCTTGTTGCAACGACTGAGCTTATGGTGTCACCAACGGGTGACCCCGCGCAGCTCGCCGGTCTGCAAGCACAGCTCCGCATCATCGAACGCGAGATTGACGGAGCGAAGAGCGACATTCATGCACTCACGCAGCTAACGAAGGAGGAAACCGTAATGGCTGTATCTGATCGCATTCACGCGCAGTCGAACGCCGCACGCGAGAGCACCGAACGCACACAACAGCAGCGGCAACGAGAGCAGGCCGCGCAGCGCCTCAGCCGCGACGTGGCCGCGGGCGATGCCGAGTCGAACGGCATTCGGGAGGCGCGCGCACACGAGCGCACCGCCGATGCCGTCACGCTCGATGACGCCGAGCAGGATCGCGACGGCGGCACGCGCTCGATGACCCTGCAAGACCGGCTTGAGATGGAAGCGAACAAGCTGCGAGCACGCAACGAAGATCGCGCACGCCCCGAGGGGACGACTCGCAACGACGGAAGGACACGATAATGGTTGACCTCGTAGACAAGGGCGAAGCCGAGCTGCAACAGCTCACGCAGAAGGTGACGATGACCGCATCGAGCACGAGCGTGAAGGCGTCGCTGTGGGTCGGGCAGAAGCTCACTGCGGCACCGTTCAAGGTGGCGGCCGCGGTGTACCGTTCGATCCAGCAGAGCGTGAACGCACAGCGCGAGAGCGGGCAAGTTGCGCTCAAGGAGTTCACCCGGATCGCGGAAGGCAAGCGAGAGCTTGTGAACATCGACGACGCTGCGGTGTCGAAGGAACTTGAGCGCGAGCTGCGCCGTCACGGCGTGCTGTGGAGCGTCGAGACGCACCGCGACGGCTCGCGCACCTTTCACATTCAGGGCAAGGACGCCGAGCTGATCCAGCACGCGCTTGCGGTCGCCGCCGAGCGCGTCGATGAGAAGCTGGCCCGCAACGCTCCCGAGCTGCAAACCCCGGCCCCGGAACAGACGCACGACGAGCAGCACCAGGAGCAGGTGCCGGTGCATGGCACCGACGAGCTGCGCGAGGATGCGCCGCGCATCGAGTCTGCTGAGCTGAGCGAGACGCAAACGCGCGAGGACGACGCAGCGCCGGAGCGGGTAACCACGCAGCCCGACGAGGCTGTGACGGATCGCGGCGGACACAGCATCGAGCGCGAACCGGCGCTCACCCGCAGTGAGCAGCGGCCGGAGAAGACGCCAGGGGATCGCACCCGCGCGCATGTCGTGGAGAAGATAGATAAGAAGGTAGATCAGCGCAAGGCGGAGCTGGAACAGAGCAAGACGCGCTCGAAGAAGCGCAGCCAGGTTCGCAGCTCGGCTGATGATGCGCAGCAGGCACCGAAGGCGAACCGGAGGTAGAACGATGAGCACTGGATTCACCAAGGGCAAGGTCATCGCCTCGCTCATTGGCGGCGGCGTCGTGTTCTACCTCGCGAACCGCGCAACGCACTTCGCCGTTGCTGAGTACGCTGCGGGCACGCCGATCAACGAGATTCCCAAGGAGTTCCCCGCTGCGCTCGGAGCAACGTGGTTCCAGCTCGACTTCGATCAGCCCTCACTCATCGGCGGCGCTGTCGCCGCGGTGCTGTTCTTGCTCATCGTGCTCTACGGCATGAGCGGGAAGAAGAACACTCGCCAGGGGGAAGAGCAGGGATCGGCCGCGTGGGCGACGCCGCGCGACATGAAGCCGCTGACGTCGAAGAACCCCGCGGAGCGCTTGCAGCTCACTGCAACGGAAGGCCTCGCGCTCGACCCGTACAAGACCCGCCGCAACTTGAACGTGTGTGTTCTCGGCGCATCGGGTACGGGCAAGACGCGCGGCTACGTGCTCCCGAATCTCGCGACCATCGAGGGTTGGAGCTTCGCTGTCACCGACCCCAAGGGCGAGATTTACCGCATGATGCGCCAGCCCCTCGAAGCGAAGGGGCTGCGCGTTCGCACGTTCAACCTGGTTGATCTGCGGCAGTCCAACCGGTTCAACCCGCTCGACTACATCAGCGACGCCGAGCCAGAAACCGGCGTCGCCCAGCTCACCGAAACCATCATGGCGAACACGAGCGGTAAGGAGAGCCGCGGCGATGGGTTCTGGGAGCGTGCCGAGCGGGCGCTACTCACCGCGCTCATCGCCTATGTCTGGGCGACGGTCACGCAGGAGAGCGGCAAGAGGAACCTGCCGTCAGTCGTTGACCTGCACAAGGCGATGGAGGGCAGCGAGAGCAACCCGGACGAGTTCACCAGCGAAACCGACCTCAAGATGGAGGCCGCACGCGAGGTAGTCGAGAGCTGGAAGGCTGACCCTGCGAGCTTCGGAGCGGAGGATGACGCCGTGATGAAGATGCTTGACTTCGCCACGCGGCAGTACCGGGTCTACCAGCAAGGCCCCGCAGAGACGCGCCTGAGCGTCGTTATCTCGCTCGGCGTGCGCCTCGCACCGCTCGACATGCACGACGTGCGCGAGATTCTGTCCAGCGACGACATTGGCCTGGATCGCGTCGGCCGCGAGCCTACGGCACTGTTCTTGCAGCTCCCCGATACTCACGTCACGTTCCGATTCCTCGCGGCGATGTTCTGGCAGTCTCTCTTCGCGGAGAACGTCTACATCGCTGACCACAACGAGAGCGGCACGCTCGACGTGCCGCTGCACTGCTTCCTCGATGAGTTCGCGAACATCGGCAAGATTCCGAGCTTTGAAGTGCTCATGGCTACGATCCGTTCCCGCGGGATCAGCGCGAGCATCATCGTGCAGGCCTTCTCTCAGGGCAAGGCGATCTGGCGCGACGACTGGAACGCGATTGTCGGCAACTGCGACTCGCTCCTGTTCCTCGGCGGCCGCGACCAGGAGACGAACGAGTGGCTGTCCAAGCAGCTCGGTGATGAAACGATCACCATGGACGAGTTCTCGCAGACCTACGGCGTTACCGGCTCGCGAACGAAGGCGCAGCGCACCTTGAAGCGGGCACTGCTCACGGCCGACGAGATTGGGCGCATGTCCAACGACGAAGCTATCCTGCTGATCCGAGGCCTCAAGCCGTTCAAATCGCGCAAGGCCGCGATTAAGACGACGGCGGGAGTGTAGATGCCTCCGAGATTAGAGCGGAGAGCCGAGCGAATAGCTCGGGCGTCTCGGGGGCGAGCCGGAACTGCACCGGCCGCCCCTGCCGCTGTTCAGACGCACTCGGCGTCGCCACGAGCAGCCCGCCCGCTTCGAGCGCGTTCAGATCGCGCGTCAGCGACGATGAATGCTCGGGCGCGATCTCCCTGAGTTGGGACGCAGTGAACGGGCCGCCGAACCGTGCTGCATGTAGCAGCAGCTCGAAACGACGGGAGTTCAGATGCGAAAGCGCCAGCGCCTCCGCCTCCGAAAGTTCACCCCGCATAGCCACCATTTCTACCATATCGACAAAACGCCCAACTTCTCGTAAAGTATATTACGAGAAGTCGGAAACCTAAAGGAGACACTATGGACCTGCTCAACCAGATTCTCGACCTGTTCACGACGTTCGCTATCATCGGCGGCGGCCTGTGGCTGGTCTGGGGAGCGATCGTCACGGGCGGCGCGCTCAAGGATCAGAACGGTCCGCAGATTCAGACGGGCGTCTGGCAGATCATCGGTGGCGGCCTCATCATCGCCGCCGCTGCGCTGTTCAAGGTCATCACCGCCTAATCAGGTTCCGCAATGGATATCACTGACTGGCTAGTAGCCATGCTCAACCACCTGAGTCAGGGTGCGGGCATGGCTACTGATGACCTGCTGTTGTCGCCGGAGGCCTATAACGCAGACCTCTACGCGGCGGCGCTCACCATCCACAGCACAGCAGTCAAGCCCGTCACGTCCATCGTGCTCAGCATCATGTTCGTTCTGATGCTTGCGACCACGAGCACAAGGGCTGAGGGCGACCGCGAGCTGGGGGTGCGGATCATCGCCGCCACCATGTTCAAGATCGCACTCGTGTTCGTGGTCGCTCAGAACGCGGTGCTGCTGCTCGAAGCGATTTCGTCTATCGCTACCTCGATCATGGGCACCGCGAACAACGTGGACGTTGGCACCGGAGGCGGTGACGCGCCACTCATGGGCGACGCGATGCGCGACGACCTCGATGAGATGGGCGATATGGAGAAGTTCGGAATGATCGTCATTCTGTTCTTGCCTTGGGTGGTGCAGAAGCTCGCTGCCGTGATCGCAATTGTGCTCGTGTTCATCCGGTTCTTGCAGATGTACTTGCTCACCGCGTTCGCTAGCCTGCCGCTCGCGTTCCTCGGCCACGATGACACTAAGGGAATCGGCATCGGCTACCTCAAAGGTTTCGCGGGCGTCGCGTTCACCGGCGTCATCATCGTCGTCGCTGTGAAGATGTACCAAGCGCTGCTGGGCGGCTGGCTCGGCAACATCGGAGACTACGACGGCGATATGGTCGGCTTCATCTTTGGCAACTTCGGCCAGTTCTTCGTCGCGCCCATCGTGCTCATCTTCCTCATGTTCGGGGCCAACGGCCTCGCCAAGAAGGTCATCGGAGAGGGTTGAACCATGGCGCTTGAAATGAAGGTCTACAAGGAGATCGCCGCCTACGAACCCAAGCCGATGTTCGGGCGCACCTGGCGACAGATCGCCGCCCTCGCGGTCATGGTGTTCATCGGCGGCGGCCTGTTCGCCGGAGTCACCGTAGGACTCATGGGCGTCGGCCAGACGATGGAGCAAGCAACCACCGTCGGCATGTACGTCATGTTCCCAGTGCTCATTCCGGCCGCGATATGGGGCTGGTGGAGACCCATGGGACTCAAACCCGAGCAGTATCTCGGACTCTTCCTCCGCCACCATCTGATGAGAAAGACGATTAGCTATGCAGACACCTTCCAGCCCCAGCCCGGTTTCGACTCCGCAGGAGAACCCGTATCTGTCGCGTCCGGCGAACCTGCCGAGCAGAGCAGCCGAGAGCGAAAGCAGCGCCGAGCCGCAGCACGGAAGCTCCGCAAAACGATCACGGAACACCCGCAAGCAGAAGCAGCGCGCCGCGGTCGCAAAGCCCGGAGAGCGCCGCAACCGCAAGGCCCGGAAGTCTGGGAGCGATAACGCTGGCCCCACCGGCTACAAGGCCGCCGCGAAGACGACTCGCGACGTGCTCGGCTACGAGGCCATGATGCCCAGCGGCATCGCCTGGCTCGGTGAGGATGAGTGGTCGATGACCCTCGCTATCAGCGACATCAACTATGTCGCGGCCGCCGAGGATCAGCAGACCAGCATCGTTGACCGATGGGCACGCTTCATCAACTCCTACGGCGCGGGCACCCGCTTGCAGGAAACCATCATGAACCGCGTGCTCGATGACGCCGACGTGAGCCAGCTCGTGCAGAAGCCGCTGCGCG
This sequence comes from Leucobacter weissii, assembly GCF_017565745.1. Classification (GTDB taxonomy): domain Bacteria; phylum Actinomycetota; class Actinomycetes; order Actinomycetales; family Microbacteriaceae; genus Leucobacter; species Leucobacter weissii. The sequence continues at coordinate 14,610 of NZ_JAGDYM010000019.1, read as the reverse complement.
GCGACCAGTTCGACTTCTACCGCAGCGACTTCAACCGCATCGTGCGCGACAAGCTCGCAGCCGCTAGCGGCAACACGGTCACCGAGAAGTACCTCACCGTGACCGTGCAGGAACCCGACCTCGAAAAGGCCGAAGCGACGCTCACTCGCATCTTCCACGAGGCCGAGGCCGGGTTGCAGGCGATGGACGGCTGCAAGGTGCGACGGCTCAACCGAGCTGAGCGCCTCGAAGGGTTCAGCCACATCCTGCGGCCCCACGAGCTGTTCGTCTTCAATGAAGACGAGTTCGAGCCGAACCGCAAGCTCTCGACGGCCGATTTCGTCGCGCCGTGGGAGATTGACGCCAAGGACAAGAACGGCCCGCTCATCTTCCGCAACGGCTCGGGCGACACCTACCACACCGTGCTTTGGATGCGCGATTACCCCGTGTGGCTTTCTGATCGGCTCATCTCCGAGCTGACCGAAATCAAGTGCGACCTGACTATCTCGCTGCATCTCGAACCTCTCGAACAGGTCGAGGGCATGACGCTTGTGCAGCGCCAGATCGCAGAGCTTGAAATGCAGAAGATCACCGAGCAGAAGCGAGCCACGAAGCAGGGCATCGACCCCGAAATGATCCCCGCCGCGGTGAAGGACAACCTCAAGGAGGCACAAGACCTCCGCGACGAGCTGCGCAGCTCGAACCAGAAGTTGTTCTCAACGGTCATGGTGCTCGGCGTCAGCGCCACGTCACGCGAGAAGCTGGAACAGAACGTGAAGCGCGTGATGACCGTGATTCGCAAGCAGAGCTGCACCGCTGAGGTTGCGACCTACATGCAGCTCGACGGACTCACGACCGAGCTGCCTATCGGCCGCCGCCGCATCCCCATGCGGCGCACGCTGACCACGGCCGGGGCCGCGATCATCGTGCCCTTCACCACGCAGGAGCTGTTCGTGCCAGGCGGCAACTGGTACGGCGTCAACGCGCAGAGCAGCAACGCTCTCGTGGCCGACCGCACGAGCACGACCAACGGCAACGGCTTCATCCTCGGCACCAGTGGCTCGGGAAAGTCCCAGAGCGGCAAGATGGAGATTACGAATGTCCTGCTGAGCCGCCCGGACGACGACATTATCGTTATCGACCCCGAGCACGAGTACGAACCCCTCATCGAGGCGTTCGGCGGCGAGGTCATCCGTATCCACGCGGGCAGTGAGCAGCGCGTCAACCCGATGGATATTGAGCTGAACGTCACCACCAGCGAGGATGACCCGATCAACGCCAAGTGCGAGTTCGTGCTCACCATGCTCGAAGCCCTCGTGGGTGGCAAGGCAGGCCTCACCCCCGAGCAGCGCTCCGTAGCCGACCGCAGCACCCTCACGCTGTACCGGAAGTACGCCGCCGAAGGCGGGGCGATGCCTACTCTCGTAGAGCTGCGCGAAGCACTCGCACAGAGCGGCGAAGACGCGGGGCGCGAGCTGGCCCGGATGCTCGAAATCTACACGATTGGGTCGCTCGGCGGCTTCTCCAACCGCACGAACGTCAACCCTCGCAACCGCCTCGTGTCGTGGGACATTTCCAAGCTCGGGAACGAGCTGCGCACGTTCGGCATGATGGTCATTCTCGACCAGATTTGGAACCGCGTAGCCCGTAACCGGGCCGAAGGTCGCCGCACCTGGCTTTACATTGACGAGTTCCATCTGCTGTTCTCGAACAAGTACAGCGCCGACTACTTCCGCGGCCTTTACAAGCGCGCGCGCAAGTGGGGTCTGATCCCAACCGGTATCACGCAGAACATCGAAGAGCTGCTGGCGAACCAGGACGCACGCCTGATGCTCGCCAACTGCGACTTCCTGCTGCTGCTCGGCCAGAACGCGACCGACGCCGACAGCCTGTGCGAGCTGCTGCATTTCTCAGACGAGCAGCGTCGGTTCTTCACCAACGTGCAGCCCGGTCACGGCCTCATGCGCTCGGGTAACGCAGTGATCCCGATGGACGGTCGTATCCCGACCGATTCCGCCCTCTACAAGCTGTTCTCAACATCGTTCGGAGAGAAGTAGAACATGAAAGGCCTTCGCAGCTCCAACCCCAAGGGTGAGGCATCCGACAACCTCGCGCGGCTGTCGCTCAACAAGCGGTCGGCGCAGCTCATCGGCAACGATGAGGACGCCGCCGCCCCGGCGAGCACGGGCGGCGGCGCGCTCGGCCGAGGGATGCGCGGAACTGCGAAGGCCACCGGTAAGGCAGGGAAGGCGGCGGGCGACAGCGTCGTGAAGGGCACGGCCGTCACTGCTGCCACTGCGAAGCAGGTAGACGACGACGAAGACGCCGTAGACCTCACCAGTCGCGAGGCCGAGAACGCTGCTCTGGCGGCCGCACAGCGGGGCGGAGCCGCGGCAGGGAAGAACGCCGCTCGCGGCGTCCGCTCAAGCAGCCAGCTCGCCGGGAAAGCCGTCAAGGGTGGCATCATGGCGGCCCAGAAGCGCGCGGCCGCGGCAAAGGCCGCCAAGAGCGCCGCGAGCACGGGAACCTCGATCACCAGAGCCGCCGCAGTACAGGCCCGCGTACAGGCCGCCGCCGCCAACGCCATCCGTACCATCGTGGCCGCCGTCACGGCCGTCGTGACCTCAACACCCATCGTCACGATTGTGAGTGCCGTGCTCGCCGTGGTGCTGCTCATCATCGCCCTGCTCGCGTTCTTCGCACCGGCCAGCGCGGCCGCTTGCAGCGCGACCTCTGGCGGCCGGATCGACCCTACGAAGGTGCCAACCACGAGCATTTCCGGGTACGGGCACGAGCAGCTTGTGAACGCCGCCTACATCATCCAGGCAGCCCAGGACAAAGGCCTGAACGTTCGCGATCAGACCATCGGCGTCATGACCGCCATGGGCGAATCGTCGCTGCGCGTGCTCGACTACGGCGACGCCGTAGGCCCGGACAGCCGCGGACTGTTCCAGCAGCGCGACAACTGGGGGCCGCTCTCAGAGCGCATGGACCCCTACATCTCGGCGGGCAAGTTCTTCGACGCCATGGTGCGCAACGTGCCCGACCCCGAGCGCCAGACGCTCGCCCCGACCCTCGTAGCCCACCGCACGCAGATTAACGCCGACCCGTACCACTACGAGCGGTTTTGGACGCCTGCAACGGCCGTCGTTGCAGCCCTATCCGGCCTTGACTCCGACCTCATCAGCGGCGGCGGGAGCTGCAACAACGTCCCAGGTATCCCCGGCGAAATCGGCCTCGACGGATGGGCAAGGCCCGGAAGCGGCCCCATCAACGGCGGCTTCGGGCCGCGCGAAGTCATCCAGACCCCGCAAGGCCCGACCCAGCCGTTCCACTACGGCCTAGACCTCGAAGCCGGAGGATGCGGCGGCCCCGTCTGGGCCGCCCGCGACGGCGAGGTCACCCGCGTATTCGACGGCGGCGGCGGCGGAATGATCATCGAGATTGACCACGGCAAAGGCCTCATGACGTGGTACGTCCACAGCTACGCCAACGAAATCTCGGTGACGGCAGGCCAGAAGGTAAAAGCCGGTCAGCAGATCGCGCTCACGGGCAGCTCGGGATATAGCACCGGCTGTCACCTTCACTTCGAGGTTCACTTGAACGGAACGGCCATTGACCCTCTCCCGATCCTCACCGCCGCAGGCCTCACTTACTAAGGAGCACTCACCATGATCGACCGCAAGCGCCTCACGCTCATCATCATCGGCATCGTTGCCGCCGTCGCGATCCTTGCAGGCCTCACGGTCTGGCTCGTGCTCGCGAACCAGACCCAGGCCGAGGACGAGGCGCAGCCCAACACGTCGAGCCAGGTCGAAGAGACGCCCACGGTCACCTTCACCGAGGAACAGCAGCAGACCGTGTTCGACGTGGCGCGCCTCGCGGCCGCCTGGCGTGCTGCGGAAAACCCCGAGACGACCAGACAGCGCTACATCGAGGCGGGCATGAGTGAAAGCCTGGCGCGCGACTATCTGCCGATCTGGTCAGGCTACTTTGGTGCAAGCCCGACCGCTCAGATTCGCGTCAAGGACGTTGGCAGCGCCCCGGCGTCCATTGAATACGGCGAAGGGAACGAGCACACCGAACCGGGAACCGGTAAGTTCCGCGTCGGCATCGAGGTCACCTACGAAGGCACCTACCACAACGGCTCGACCACCGTTCCCATCGGCAACAACAGCGCAATCTGGTACTTCATCCTCGATGAGCGCAGCGGCCGCGTCGTAGACATCGAACAGCCGATGCTTGCCGACCTCGACCTGCCCGCACCGCCCACACCGTCTACCGAAGAGTGACCCCCATGCCCATTGAATCGTTCGTCGGCCGAGACGGCACCGCACGCATCGTCATCAACGGGCGCGAAACGAAGTTCCGCGCTCCCTCGCTCGATGAGGCCCGCGACAAGGTGCGCGATATGGCGATAGCGCACGCCGTGGAGACGCGCACCGCGCAGCATTTCATCGCCTACGATCCAGACGCTAACTGGCATTTCTACATCGCGCCAGACGGCACCATGACCGTTCTGCCAACGCCCGTCATCGCCCCGCGGCCGCTCAGCGCGCCCACGGTCGAGCCAGAGCCAGCGCCGCCCGCGCCGCAGGCGCAGCAGCAGCCCGAGCCGCAGGCTCGGCCGCAGCTCCCGGCTGAGTATTACGCTCCGCAGGCCGAGGTCATTGACCATACCGTTGTCGTTCCGCGCAAGGCCGCACGGCCGACGCTGATTGTGCACGTCGAAGGCGGCGAAGCACTGCGCGCGCAGCCTCCCATCGTGCTCGGCCGCCGCCCCGCCGAAATCGAGGGGCATACGAGCATCACGCTCGTTAGCCCCGGCCGCGAATGCTCACGCACTCACGCCGTGGTCGACGTCGATGATGCGTGCCGCCTGATCGTCACCGACCAGGACGCCGCAAACGGCACCACGGCGGATGCTACGCCACTTGCACCCCACACGCCGACCGTCGTGCCCAACGGAGTCCGCCTACAGCTCGGAGACGTCGCGGTGCGGATCGAGGCATTCCCGCCCGGTCAGTCACCCGTAAGCAGCGCCCCCAGAGCAGTTATCGCACCACACAAGGAGGAAGCATCATGACCGCTCATGCCACCACCGAGAAGGACGGCTCGGCAATCGTCACGCTTGACGGGCAGCCGCAGAAGATCATCGGCGCCGACCTCGAAGACGCCCGCCGCAAGGTTGCGAACCTCGTGGTCGAGCACGCGGCCGCGACCGGCGAGGTAGTCGAGTTCGTCACCACCGAGCCGAATGGTACGTGGGAGATGGTTGTGCATCCTGACGGCACTATTCACGAGAAGCCCGAGCCGGTCACGTCGCCGTACCTTCGCACGAGCGCCCAAACGGCCCCCAGCGAGCCAGCCGCGCACGCGGCGACGGCCGAGGCGGCCGCGGAGGAACCCGCAGCCACCAGGCGCGCTATGCGCGAGTCGTTCTTGAAGAGCAACCGCATCGAGGAACCCGCTACGAAGGGCTGGCGCGGCACCGCAACCCGGCTCGGGCTGCGACTCTCCCCCGGCGCGGCCGAGAAGGCCGAACGCGATGACACGTTCGCCGTCTCGCAGCACTGGCCCGGCCCCCGCACTATCGCCGTCGTCAACGGCAAGGGCGGGGCGTCAAAGACGCCCACGACTGTGCTGCTCAGCGCGATCTTTGCTCGCTTCGGCGGCGCAGGCGTCCTCGCATGGGACGCGAACCAGACGCGCGGAACGCTCGGCTGGCGCACGGAGCAGGGGCCGCACGAGTCCACCGTGCTCGACCTCCTGCCCTCCGCCTCCGAGCTGCTGGGCACGAGCGCCCAATCGGCCGACCTCGCGCGATACGTTCACCACCAGACGGCCGACCGCTTCGACGTGCTGCGCTCCCAGCCGCTCGCGCTCGCGTCGGAACAGCGCCTCAGCGCCGAAGACGTTGATGCGATTTGGAACGTCGCGCGCAAGTATTACCGGCTCGTGTTCATCGACACCGGCAACGACGAGAGCGATGCCATGTGGGGCCGCCTCGTGGATCACGCCGACCAGATCGTAGTCGCTACCACCACGCGCGACGATCACGCCGAGGCCGGGGCGCTGCTGCTCGAAGCCCTCGCAGACCGCAGCGAACGCTCGGCAAAGCTCGCAGAGCGCGCCGTCGTCGTCGTCTCGCAGGCTGACCCACGCGCGACCGCCGCCAACATCAAGACCGTCGTGGACGGGTTCACCAGCCTCGCGCGAGAAGTCGCCACGATCCCGCACGATCCGCAGATGGTCGAAGGCTGGCTCAACGTCGCAGCGCTGCGCCCCGCGACGCAGCGCGCCTGGCTCGGCGCGGCCGCCGCGGTCGCCCGAGGCCTGTAGCTCGACAGCCGTGAGGGCCGGTGACGCAGAGGCGTCACCGGCCCTCATCGTTTGTAGGAACCCCAAGAGCCGGCGGCCGAGCTCACGTAGGGGAACCTACAAACGGCCGCCGCATCGACAACACACCCGGCGTCAAGATGGACAGTCATGTATGCGTACAGCTATGCTGGCGGCATGCAGGTAAAGCGCCGCCCCCGAGGAACACGCATCGCGCCCGTGCGCGTCGCGTGGGAAATCGAGCGCACGCGCAAGGAGCGGTTCGAACTGCTCGCGCGCCAGGCGGGCGTCTCTGCAAGCGTCTTCCTCGAACTGGTCATCGACCACATCGAGGACGAACTGACCGACCGAGGCGTGCCCGCATGGTTGCCTCAGCCCGAACCAGACGAAGGGGAGCTACCCATCGACACCGCATAAATGAGCGATACCCCAGCTCGGGGAGCTGGGGTATCGGAGAAGTCAGTACCTGAGCCGTATGAAGTTTGGCGACCGAATCGGATCAGGTGGAACAGAGGCCCGAGGGCTTCTGCCTGCCCAGGAGGTGACCTAGGAGGTGACACCATCATAGCAACACACAGCGATGTTTTCGCGCACCAACTTTCAGTTGCCGAAGCATGGGCGATCACCGCAGCAATCAGCCCCCGGCCAACCGTGCGCGTCGCAGCCGTCAGCGACGACGGCAGCACGCTCAACAGCTACCCGCCCCAGCACATCACGCCGGTCACAGAAACCGCGCCCGAGCGGCCCTGGGCGATCTATCTCACCGACCGCGAGCACGCCTACCGGCTGCTCTGCTTCGACCTCGACGGCAAGACGCCCGAGGCGGCCGAGGCCGCCGAGCAAGACGCGGCCGCACTCGCGCGGCTCCTCACCGACGCGGGCCTAGCACCCGTCGTTTGCCAGTCTGGCCCGCAGGGCGGCCGTCACATCTGGATCGCGCTACGCGAGGGAGTCTCGGCCGAGCTGGTGCACAGGCTCGCACGGCTCGCGAAGACGCTGCACACAACGCTCGATCTCTCCCCCATCATGAACCCCGCGGCCGGATGCGTGCGCCCACCAGGTGCGCCGCACCGCCACGGCGGCAGCTCAACCGTGATCGACGGCAAGCTGCACTCACTCACGCGCCCCAGCGGCACCGAGGCCGCCGTAGCGGCCGCCGTTGAGCGCCTGGCCCAGCTCGTCAATGATCGGGCCGCTACGGAGCGCACAGACACGTTCTCGGCCGAAACCGAGCAAGACGACCGCAAGCACCCCCACATTCCCGGCACCAAGCGCCCCCTAGCTCCCGCAGCGGCCGCAGCGCTGCGCGCTGACGCAGCCGCAGGAGACGCAAGCGCCGTGCTCTGGCGCGTGCTCACGGGCGCAGCGGCCGCGCACTGGCAGTACAGCGACCTCGCGCGCCTGCTCGACACCGCCCCAGGCCTTGAGCACGCGCGCACCCGCAGAGAGCACGGCCGCCGCATCGCACGCCGCCCCGACGAGCGCGCGCGTGTGCTGCGCCGCCAGTGGGATCGTGCCGTTGCCTACATCGCCAGCGGCCGCCGCGTCGTCGGCCGCGATGAGACGTTCGACGCCCGCGCTGACGCTATCGCCACGCTCGTGCTCGCTGTCCAGGGCCGCGCCGACGCCGCCCCCGGCCGATGGAACCGCGGCGGCGGCCCCGCCGACCGCCGCGTGCTCGACGCCCTCAGCATCCTCACCCTGCAAGCCGTCAGCGCCGACGTGGAGGCCGATACGCGCCGCCTGGCACTCATGGCAGGCATCGGCCGTGAAACCGCGCGCACAGCGCTGCTGCGCCTCTCCGAGGACGGCTGGATCGTTCGCACGCGCGAAGCCGAAGGACGGGGCGCTGCGCACTGGAAAATCGGCCCCCAGGTGGTTATTCACAGCAACCCGGATGAAGGCCGGTCACAAGTCGCCCACCGCCCCCCTGGCTCCGGCTCCGCCGCCCGAAACGCACTGCTGCTCGAACTTACGAACCGCTTGGACTCGGCCGCTCACGACCTCTTCACACTCGGAGCGCTTGGACTGCACGCCGGAAACGTCTATGCACGCTGCACTCACGATCCTCTCCCTCTCGCGCAGCTCGCTCGCCTCACCGGCTCGGATGCGGCACACACCGTGCAGACCCTCACGCAGCTCATCGAGGCCGACGTGCTGCTGCTCAGCCGCGACGGCTGGCACAAGCCCGCCGCCGACCGCCGCGACGCGGCCGCCGACGCCCGAGGCGTCACCGGCCGCCTCGCAGCTCGCGCCGAGCGCTACGCCGTCGAGCGCGAGCTATGGGCCTGGTGGCAAGACGAACTCGACTGGATGAACACGGCCCCGGCTGAACGCCCGAAGCGCCCCGCCCCCGGTCAACTCGTGCTCGTGCCCGACGTTGGCCCAACGCCCCGCCCGATCCACCCGCGCACACCCTACGGCCGCGCCGACTATCGCGCCGCCCGCTGCATCCTCACCGGCACCACTCCCCCAGCTCGGCCTCGCCCCGTGCCCGTGTCCGACGCCGAACGCCTCATCATCGACATACTCGGCGCGACGCCTATTGCCACGATCCCGTTCCCCGATCCCCACGACGAACCGCAACCCGATTCTCTTGAAGGCAAAGCGCAGCGCAGCGGAGCGCAGCGGAGCGCGGCAGCCCTATCGTGAGCGCACCGATCGCACGCCGAGGGTTCGCTTTGTCGGATGACGCACAAGCCCCCGCCTGACGGAGCAGGCGGGCGCATGTGGACACCGACGCAAAGCCACGCCTGCCCACAATGTGCACAGCCCAGCTATCGCAGGGCTGGCCTGCACACAGTGTGGACAGCCGAGCAGTAACACAGGGGTCGCACGGCGACCCAGCCAAGCCGTGCAGCTCTTCGAGCTGCACCGTTCGTCGGCCGCTGCGCGGCCGCAGTGCTTGAACGCTTCGCGTTTTTTACCTTGAAGCCTGGCGGCATTCTACGTTCGGTGAACCTGCGCGCAAGTGCTTTCGCGGCATATCCTCACTCGCTGCGCTCGCTCCGGTATTCCACGGTCACCTGCACTCCGGCCCCCCTCTCTGCGAAAGGCGTAAACGCCTTCAAGGCAAAAAACGAGAGGGAGAGAGCCATGGCGACCATCAACATCTGCAAGACCTGTTCGGGCCTCGCGCCGGTCGGGATCGGCTACGCGGCCGAGGGCACCGACGCCGAGGCGAAGCAGTGCGCCGAGCGGATCGCGTGCGACTGCGGACAGAGCCGAACCGCGAACGCCTGGGCCGTGCTCAACTGCCCATGCACCCAGATTCTCGGCCTGTACTCGACCGAGGAAGCGGCGACGGCCGCCGCCGAATGGTTCGGCTCGTGCAGCTTCGCCTACCGGCTCAGCGACGCCGAGCGTGACCGACTCATCGCCGCCTAAATAGACCTATAAACCCTATAATCCCCAAACCGAAAGGGCAGACCATGACCACCACCCGAGCTATCCCGTTCGACACCGCGCACATCGCCGGAGCCGATGAGTTCCACCGCGCGACCGCCGAGCAGTTCCGCCAGGCGCTCGGCGCTGGCGTGCTCATGTCGCTCGGCGCGACCCAGCTTGCAGCCGTCCCCGGCCGGTTCGACCGCGGCGGCCTGCTGTTCACCGCGCGCATCCTGCCGTTCGCTCAGACCGGCGACCGTTACGCCGCAGCGCGCAACATGGCCGTGCTCATCAGCACGACCCCGCTCGATGAAATCGACGTGGAGGTACGCGAGTACGCCCGCGGCATCGAGCACGCGAAGATCGAAGGCGTCTACATCGACCAGCTCGCCCGCGCCGTGCTCGCGCTCGACTACGACGGCCCCGAGCCGCTGAACCCCAGCTATTGGCCCTAATAGGCCCATAAGGCCCAAAGACACCGGCAGCCCGCCGCCGCGCGGCGGCGGGCGAGGGGCGTCCGCCCCTCGCGCTCCCCCAACTACATCGACGGCCGCAAGCGGCCGACTCCATCTGAACGCTGCGCGTTCTTTTGCCGTGAAGCCTGCGGCAGTCTACGTTCGCTCCACCTGCGCGCAACCCCTTTCGCGGCATATCCTCACTCGCTGCGCTCGCTCCGGTATTCCACGGTGGGTTGCACTCCGGCTGCGCTCTCTACGAAGGCGTAAACGCCTTCACGGCAAAAAAACGAGAGGAAGGGAAATCATGCAGAGCATCACCACCATCACGACCATCGTTCCCATCGTGGACGACACCGAGATTCCGCGTCAGCTCCGCAAGCTCGCTGAGCGAGACGAAGACCTGCGCAACCACGCGCGCAGCGGCTACCGGCTCGCAAATACCGTCGCGATCACCGGCCCCGAGTTCGTGACGTTCGTGGATACGCTGACCCGCGATCCCGAAACGCTCAACTAATAGACCCATAAGACCTATAGGAGGTAAAGAAATGAGCACCAAGGTTCCCGAGATTGGCACCCGCGTTATGGGGCTGCTCAACCTGGGCGGCCGAGGCACCTGCCTCAGCTTCGCGACCGTCACCGGCCACCGCCGCGAGGAAGGATCGCGAACCGTCGTCGCTATCGAGGTCGAGCACGACGGCGGAGAGCTGGACAGCTACCGGATGAACACCTACCCGGATTACTGGGAGCTGGTCACGGATCATCGCGTAAGCGGCGCAGACGTCCACCCGGTTCGCGGCGGCGGCTGGCAGGCGCGCTTCGGGCGCTACCCCGTCCGCGAGAACTTCGCCGAGGCCGTCGAAGATGCCCGAGCCTGGTGGGCGGAGAAGGGCGCGCCGCGACAGGTCTAGACGTAAATAGGCCCATAAGGTACAATAGACCTATAAACCCCATAACACCCAAACCCGGAAAGGGGCACCCCATGACCATCACCGCAGCAGAGCTGAGCATCACCCTCGAAGACGGGCGCGAGCTGACGGCTCGCACGTCCGTCGAGCTGGCGCACAAGTGGGCGGAAGCGGAGCACGGCGACGAGTGGCAGACCCTCAGCCCCGCGAAGCAGAGCATCGAGATTGCCCACGCGCTCGAAGCACTCAACCGCGCGGCGGCGCAGGGAGAGTGAGTGCCCGCCGCCCGCGGCCGTTCGGCCGCGGGCACCAGGCGGCAGCGCCACGGCGCTGCACCGGCCGCATCCGCGACCGGGGCCGCCGACAGAGGGCGGCCATTCGTCGGCCGCTGCGCGGCCGCCCATCCTTCAAAACGCATTTTGCCGTGAAGCCTGCGGCATTCTACGTTCGCTCCACCTACACGCAAGTGCTTTCGCGGCATATCCTCGCGTCTCTCGCTGGCGCTCGGCCGCTCCGGTATTCCACGGTCACTTGCCCTCCGGCTGCGCTCGCTACGAAGGCACATCGTGCCTTCACGGCAAAAAACGTGGGGGGAGTGTCGGAGGAAATCGAGACACTGAGCAGGAGAGGAACCGGCCATGAGTTTCACAGTCACCGTCTATAGCAAGCCGAGCTGCGTACAGTGCAACGCGACCTATCGCGCGCTCGACAGCAAGGGCATCAACTACCAGGTGATCGACGTGAGCGCCGACGCCGAGGCGGCCGAGTTCGTCAAGGGGCTGGGCTACATGCAGGCTCCCGTCGTCGTCACCGACGATGAGCACTGGTCAGGTTTCCGCCCCGACAAGATCGCGGCACTCTCGCAGCGGCTCGCATCCGCCGAGTAGACCCATAAGACCTATAGGAGGTAAAGACCATGTTGAGCATCGAAGAGCGACTGCGGTTCTACGCCGAGCGGGATGCGCAGGCCCAGGCGATCCGCGACCGGATCGCCGCAGCCGGGATCAAGCGCCCGATCAACTGGGATGAGATGGGATCGAGCGAGAAAGACCTCTGGGAAGAAGGCGCGCTGCGCGCTATCGCTCGCCGTGAGCGCAGGCAGGAGCAGGCGCGATGAGGCCCGCGACGCTGCGCCCCGTGCTCGCCGTCATGCTGGCGGCCGCCACGGCAACAGGCGTGCCGAGCTGCACCGGGGGCCAGGCGGCAGGGGCCGAGCTGCTGCCCGCCGAGGCTGCCGAGGTCATCGCCGTAGTGGACGGCGACACCATCGACGTGCAGACGGCCGGGGGAGAAGCCCGCGTGCGACTCATCGGCCTCGATACCCCCGAAATTGACCGCGAGGGCGGGGCGGATGAGTGCTACGCCCAGGAAGCCCGCGACGAGCTGAACGAGCTGATCTACGGGCAGGCCGTCGAGCTGCGCGCCGACCCCACCCAGGACGACGCCGACCGCTACGGCCGTCTGCTGCGCCACGTCTACATCGACGGCCAGAGCGCCGCAGCGGCGCTGCTCGAAGCGGGAGCCGCACACGAGTACACCTACGATGCGCCGTACATCGGCCAGGCCGAGCACCGAGCAGCCGAGGAAACAGCGCGCGCGGCCGCGCTGGGATTGTGGGGGAGCTGCACCGGATAGCAACCAGCACTAGACACCTTTAGACCTATTAGGTACAATAGACCTATAAACCCCATAACACCGAGATCGAATCGAGAGGAAAGATCATGAGCTTCATTACCTTCACCGGGAATCTGGCAAAGACGCCCGAGCTGCGCACCGACAAGAACAATCGCCCGTACACCTTCGCCCGCGTGATCCGCACGGATCGCGTGCGCAACAGCAGCGGCGAGTTCGAGGACGGTGGCACCGAGGGTTACGACGTGGCCGTGTGGGGAGCCGATGCCGAGGCGCTGTGCGAGCTGGCCGAGCGCTGCGGCAACATCCGCGTGACGGTATCGGGTGAAGAGCTGCTGGAGGTCTACACGCCCGAGGGTGGAGAGCCGCGCATCGTGCGCAAGGTGCTCGACGCCGACGTGTCGGTGAGCCTGCGCGGCCAGACCGTTACCGTCGAGAAGCGCAGCTGACACCAGACCGGCCGAGATAGTGGGCTGCCGACCGGCAGCCCACTATCTGCCCCCAATAGGGGTATAAGTACCATTAGACCTGAAAGAAGGGCACCATGATTCTCGCGTACTGCAACCAGAAGGGCGGAGTGGGGAAGTCCACGACCGTCTACCACCACGCGCGCGCGGCGATCCTCGCCGGAAAGCGCGTGCTCGTGATCGACGCCGACCCCCAGGGCAACAGCACGAGCGTGCTGGCCGAAGACGTGCAGGAGGGCGACGCAGGGCTGGCCGACGCCCTGAGCAAGCAGAGCACGGACACGCTCGCTGACGTGCTCGTGCCCGGTATCTGGGAAGGCCTCACCCTCGTACCGACCGCAGGCGACAATCTGGCCGACGTTCGGAACGAGCTGGTTATCTCGGCCGAACCCGGCAAAGAAGCTCGGCTGCGCAAGCAGCTCGACGCAATCAAGGGCGACTATGACCTCGTGCTCATCGACTGCGGCCCCGCAATCGACCCGCTGACCATCAGCGCGCTCACGGCCGCCGACGCCGTTGTCATCGTCTCTCAGTCGAAGCTGTGGAGCGTCAACGGACTGGCGAAGCTCATGACCACCGTGAGCCTGGTGCGCGAGCACTACAACCCCAGTCTCAAAGTCGCGGGAATCGTGCTCAACGCGCACGAGGCGCACACGCTCGGGGGAGGGTACTGGGCCGACGAGCTCACGGCGGCCGCCGAGGCCGCACAGCTCCCGATTCTCACCCCGGCAGTGCCGAAGCGGCAGGCAATCGCGGACGCCACGGAAACGTCGAGCGCCCTCGATGAAGGGGATGCGCAGGCGCGCGACCTCGCCGCGATCTACGCCGCACACGTTGACCAGCTCATGAAGGGAAGCACCCATGTCTAAGAAGCCCGAACGCCGCCGCTCGCAGCTCGGCTCGCTGTCGCCCGTCGCGCCGACGAGCGGGCGCGCCGAGGTCGAGCAGCCGGCCCCTGAACAGCCGGCGGCCGAGAAGCCGGCTACGACCCCGGCAGCGCCGCCCAAGGTGGCGGCCGCCGCGAAGACCGGCACCCGCAAGAAGATCGGCTATTACGGCACGCAGGACGACGACGCGCGTATCCGCGCAGCATTCATCGCTGCGCGGAACGCAGGCAAGCGCTGGCGCACGCTGAGCGACTTCCAGCTTGACGCTGTGCTTGCCCAGGTGGCGGAAGTCGAAGCCGAGCTGAACGGCGGCCGCCCGTTTGAGGGCGCGCCCGCACACACGCTCTCACCCGGCCGCCCGATGGAGTAGGGGCGTAGCGCCATGACCGCAAAACGGAAGTTCACCTATCTGGTGTCGTGGAGAGATGATGTCCCGCGTCAAGTAGTTGGCAGGATTTCTTCTCGTTCGAAGTTGGGGATGGTGGGGTCGGCCAGGCCCAGGTGCACCTCCATTGGCCGGTTCCAGGAGATCGCCTCGTGCGGGCGGATCTCGTTG
>NZ_JAGDYM010000018.1 GCF_017565745.1 Leucobacter weissii | reverse complement strand
GCCGACGCCGACGAGCAGTGTGAGGGTGCATCTTCCACGAACATGCACTCTCACACCCCGCCCAGCGATACCTCAACCCGCATCTTCACGCTGAAGCGCCTTCAGAAATCTTGAACTTGCGGGGAATTCCTGCGGCGCGGCTGCTGGTGTCGAACAGGGCGAGTTCGTCGGGGTGGAGTTGGTGCTGGCAGACGAAGCTCCTGGCCTTGATCCGCCACAGCCCTTGGCCGACGCCGAGGTTCGGCAAGAGCTGCTGCTCCGTGCCGGTCAGACCGAGGGCGGTCGCGGTCGGTCCGAGCTGGTCGGACTCCTGCCGGTACACGATCCGCGTTTCCGCGTTCGCGAGTAGTGAGTTCGCCAGGGAGCGCATGGCTGAGCCTTGGTCGCCCACGTTGTCGAGGTCGGTGAGCTTGTGGAAGATCAGCATGTTCGCGATCCCGTAGTGCCGCGCGAGTCGCCAGTGCGCATCCATCCGCCGCAGCAGCGCGGGATGGGACATGAGCCGCCAGGCCTCGTCGTAGATCACCCACCGCTGTCCACCGTTCGGGTCGAGCAGCGCGGACTCCATCCACGCCGACGAGCACGTCATCAACACCGAAATGAGCGTCGAGTTCTCGGTGACGCGCGAGAGGTCGAGCGAGATCATCGGCAGCGACGGGTCGAACGCGACCGTCGAAGGCCCGTCGAACAGTCCGGCCAGGTCGCCGGCCACGAGACGGCGCAGCGCGTGGCCGACGAGCCTGCCGTCCTCGGCCAACCGGCCGTCGGCATCCGCGCTCGGGGCGAGGATGCGGTCAACGATCATCGGCAGGATCGGCACGTCGTTCTCCCGCATGGTCTGGGTCAGGGCGATGTCGATCGCGGTGTGCTCCAACGGCGACAAGCCGCGCGCGAGCACGGTCTCCGCGAGTGCGCCGATTAGGTCACGCCGTCGGGCTGCGACAGTGGACGCCCATTGCTCATCCGAGAGACCGCTGGGCCGGTGGCCTTCGTCGAGCGGATTCAGGCGCGTGTTGAGGCCGTGGCCGAGGACGATGGCGCGTCCGCCGACGGCGTTGGCGACGGCGGTGTGTTCGCCCTTCGGGTCGCCGGGCACGTATACGCGCCGTCCGAACGGTAGCGAGCGCGTGTAGAGGGACTTGGCCAGCGATGACTTGCCGGAGCCGACGATCCCGGCCAGCACCACGTTGGGTGCGGTGATGATGCCGCGTGCGTAGAGCACCCACGGGTCGTAGACGAAACTGCCGCCCGAGTAGAGGTCTTGGCCGACGAACACGCCGTCGGCGCCGAGACCGCCCTCGGCGACGAACGGGTACGCGCCCGCCAGCGTCGCCGACGTGTCCTGATGCCGCGTCAGATGGAACCGGCCCGGAGTGCGCAGCCGCGCAGCACCCGGCTCACCGGCCTTCGGCAGGTAGACCGTCGCGCGGCGCTCGGCACGCTCCTCCTCGGCCTTCGCCTTCGCAGCGGCGAGCGCAGTCTTCCGCTGCTCGGCGTGGAGCCTCCCCTCGGCCTTGCGGCGCTGCTTGCGGAGCTTGCGCCGTTCCTTCGACGGTGCCACCAGGACAGCGGTGTGCAGCCGCGCGCGATCCTCGGTCACCGCACCAGCCCCCGCGCCTGCTTGACCGCCGTGATCTTGGCCGGCTCGAACCACGACCCATCCCGCTTCGCCGTCGGCACGTCGGCTCGCTCCGGGGCACCGGGCGACGAGTATGACACCAGCAGTTCCGGCTCGGCCTGTGCCGGTGGGGACTCGATCTGTTCGGCGTCCTGGGGCGCTGCCTCCGGTTCGGTGTAGCGGCGCAGCAGCGAGACGTAGCCGACGTGCGGGTTCACGACCAGCGCGTAGTCGCCCGAGAGCGCCACCCGGTCATTGGTGCCCTCGCCGGGCTCGTTGTAGACGTAGCCGTTCTCCAGCGCGGCATGGGTGGTCTCGTCGCCGTAGTCCCACTGCGCGAGGAAGTCCACCGCATCCACGTGTCCCAGCTCGCCCAGGATGTGCAACGGCCGGTCGGCCTCCTCGCCCTGGAGGAACACCACGCTGACCCACCGCGACGGCATGACCTCCTCGACGGCGGGCTCGGGGTGCCAGGCGATCCGCCCCGCGGCGATGAAGCCTTCCGCGAGCCGGTCGTGGGCCCGGTCGACGAGGTTCGCGGCCTGACGCAACTCTTCCGCAGCAGCGAGCGCCTCCCGCACGCCTGCCTCGTGGCTTCCGGCGTCGTTGAACGCGTGCGCGGCCTTGCGCTCGTGAACATCGGCGATCCGGTCGAGCGCCTGCCGCAGCGAGCGCATGCCCGAGGACAGATCACCGATCACCCCGTACATCTCGGCGGGCTGATCGAAGCCCCGGCTCGCGTGCGCGAGGCCGCGCAAGGCTTCGGACGCCTCGGCGGCGTCGGCAGTCGAATCGAAGAACGTAGGCATGGTGACCTCCTGGTGCCGTATGACGGGGAGGTGCGCACCAGCGAACGGAAAATGTCGGTGGTGCGGCCTAGCGTTGTAGATGACACGAGGGCAAACGAGGCAGGAGCACGACAGAGTGAGCGCAAGTCAGTACCGAGGACAGCTTGACCGCAAGCGCAAACAGCGGATCGACGCGGACAAGAAGGCGGGTGAGTACCGGTCGAAGGAGTCCTCGAAGCGAGCCGATGCCGCCAAGGCGCGGCAGGCTGCCGCAAAGACGACGAGCAGTTCCACCCGCAGCAGCAAGTTGCGGGACGCCGAGCGCCGAGAGAAGGAAGCGGAGACTGCGGGCAAGGAGGCCAGCCGCTGGCAGACACGGGCAGCCGGCTACGCGAAGGACGAGGCCGCGCTACAGACCAAGCTCTCCCGCGCCGAACAGTCGGAGGCCGATGCCGCCGAGAGACGCCGAAAGAGCGAGCAGCAGCGTGCCGACCGGCGGGCGGCGGCTGAACGTGCCCAGCTTGAGTCGCGGATCAGCGGTGCCGAGGTAGCCGTCAGCCACGCGCTGCGTCAGCTCCCAGCGCCCAAGCCGGAGAAGCTCAGAGTGCTCATGCTGGGTGCTTCGGCCGAAGGTGACCTCCGCGTTGGAAGGGAGCAGAAGCGCATCCGGGCAGCGGTCGAGTCGGCTTTGCATCGTGACCAGATCGAACTCGATGTGCGGCCAGCAGCAACCACGGCTGACTTGCTGGACGGCATCACGAAGTTCCGCCCTCACGTGGTCCACTTCTCGGGCCACAGCAACGACGACCTGATCGTCTTTGAGGATGAAGCAGACGAACCCCACGAGGGAGTGATCGTGACGGCGCGAGCCTTCGCACGCGCGATCAGCGCAACCGACGATCCTCCGCTCCTCGTCCTGCTGAACTCGTGTCGCTCCGCAGCCCAGATCGACGACCTGGTGGCTCAAGTCGTGCCGTTCGCGATCGGGATGGCCGACAGCATCGAAGACGCCGATGCGATCAACTACGCCGCACAGTTCTACGCGGCAGTCGCAAACGGGCAGTCCATCAACTCTTCGCATCTGTCGGGACAGGCTGCGCTCGAACTCGCGGGACTGGAAAGCGCTGACCTGCCGACCCTTGCTTGGGCACCCGATGTCGATCCATCAGCCACGATCCTCGTCAGCCCTGAAGGCTGAACTCAGACCCGCCGGCAGAGCGGGAGCGCGGCGGCGGTGAAGGCGGCGGCTTGCTGGCCGACGAGCAGCCGCGTCTCACAGGAGGCTTGGATCGCGGCCTGCTCGATCGCGGCGACGGCGGCATCGAGCTCTTCGCCGGTGGGCGCAGAGACGGCGATGAGGCCGGTGTAGCGGAGGATGCCGTGGCCGGCGGTGAGGTCGGCTTCTTGCTGGAGCACGTCGTGATACTCGGCGGTCTGCGAGGCGTCCTCGATCTGGCCGATCTTCGCGCGCTGGGCCTGGTCGGAGATGTGCTCGACCTTCTTCTTGCGGATGTCGCGAGCAGCGGCATCGGAGCGCATCGGGGTGCAGATCAGCGAGAACGACCGCTGGATGCCGGTGGACAGCAGCACGGGCGACAGGAATCCCGGATAGACGAGCGACCTGGGCCACTCGCTGACCCAGAGCACCGCGTGGTGGGCGGAGTCGGTGCGCAGCTTGCCCCAGGTCTCGGTGACCGCAACCGGCCCTGCGGTCGCGAGGGACTGGCCGAGCCTGCCGTGCCGTTCCAGCGTGGCGGCGATCGCTGGGTCGTAGGCGGAACGCAGCATCACCGCGATGTGCCCTGGTGTCAGCCATCCCGACGGCGAGAGGTCGGCGGAGCGAAGCGCCGCGATGAGAGTGTTCATCTCTTGGCGCAGCACGGCGGCAGCACCGCGTATCCCGCCTCCCGCAGTCCTGATCTGCCGAGCGCTCGTCTTCATGTCCAGTGACAGCGAGAGTGTGGTGGCGTGGCGTTCGCCGGCGGGTCCAGCGCGGTCGATGAGTTCTGCGTAGGTGTCGGCCGCCCATGATCCGTCCGGGGTGCCGTGGGTGGCCCACCATTCGGCCAGTCCGGTGCCGGAGTCCGGCAGAGTCCGCTCCAAGACCTGAAGAGTCGCGATCCGCCCGGAGCGGCAGACGGTGGCCAGCACCCGGCCCCAGGAGCTGACGCGGCGTTCCTGCTCGCCGGGATCGAGGAGCACGAACGCGGGATGGGTGACCTCGCACACCACCGTCAACGTGGCGGCGTGGGGGTCGTGGATCATCCCGACTCCGGTCTCGGGGTCGGTGTACTCGCGCAGCCGTGCCATGTCGCCGGGCAGTGCGAGGGTTCCGACGGGACGCGGGATGACGATCCTGCGTCGGTACAGCAGTTGTCCGCCGGTGGTGCGCCACAGCCACCAGCAGGCGATGGGCAGCCATTCCACGATGGGCCGGCCTGCGATGGGTATCCAGGTCAGCGCGGCGGCGAGTACCCAGATGGGGGCGGTGTAGGCGAGCAGCATCCCGCCACCGGTGTAGAACGCGCCGATGAGCGTGGCTCCGCCGATGGCGAGCGTGATGAGCTGGGTCAGCGACAGGCCGAGGAGGACGCCGCGGCGGGTGAGGCGGGAGAACTTCACCGGCACGAGTTCGCCCGCGGTGGGCCGGTCGTGGTTCGTGCTGCTCATCGTCTACTCCTTCGGTGGGCGTGGCGCGGGCGGCGGGGGCTGCTTCGGTGGCGGTGACGGGTCGGTGCTCGGCGGTCGTGGTGCCGGGCTCGACGGAGGTGCCGCAGGTGCGGCTGCGGGCGGTGGCGGTGTCTGCGCGGCTGCGTCGGCGGCGTGCTCACCCTGGGCTCCCAGCGCGGTTCCGGCCTTCGGCCCGGCGGTCGCGGCACCCTTTGCGATGCTCGCCCCGACTACCACCCCTGCGGCTACGGGACCGGCTGCGGCTGCGCCGCCGCTCGCTGCGGCACCTCCACCAGCCGCGCCTCCGCCGCTCGCGGCGGGTGCCGGTGCCGGGGTCTTCGGCGGTGGCGGTGCGCTGCTTCCTCCGCCGGAGCCTCCGCCCGCGCTCCCGCCGCCGGTTCCGTCGAGCACCTTCTTCGGGTCGCCGCCGCCCTGCGGCTTGGTCGGGACGGGGATCGGGCGGTTGAGGGCGCTCTTGGCGTCCTGCTCGGAACCGATCGCGTGGTACATGTCGAACCCGACGAACGCGATGAACTTGTAGGTGAGGTACGGGGCGAACGCGGCCATCGCCATTAGCACGATTCCCGCGATGGGATCACTGACCGAGGCGAGGTCGGCGTCGATCGGTGCGGAGACCTGGGTGATCGCGACGAGGAACATCACGACGAGCACGAGCTTGGAGCAGATCAGCGCGACGACGAACATCGCCCACTTCCCGATCCACCCCCGCGACGCATCCCACGAGGCACCCGAGAACGCGAGCGGCGCGAACACGACCGCCACCAGCAGGAGCGCTTTCCTGACGAGGAGGGACAGCCACACGATCGCGGCGGCGGTGATCGCGAGGCCGGCCATGAAGATCGTGATGATGGCACCGACACCGGGGGCGGCGATGTTGATACCGACCAGTCCTGCGGCGAGGAGGGCGATCTTGTCGCCCATCGACTCGGTGGTCTCTCCTGCGGCCTGCACAATCCCGATGCACAGCTGATCCACGACTTCGAGCAGCAGCGCGGTCAGCGTGATGACCACGAACGATCCGAGGACGGACTTCGCCAGGCCAAGGGCGGCGCGGGTGAGTGCGGTGGGGTCGCGGCGGATCAATCCGGTGATGAGTTGGAGGCAGAAGAAGATCAGCATCACGAAGACCGCGATGCCGAACAGCAGGTTGTAGACGGCGATGTAGCCGGGCTTGGTGACATCCACGAGGGTCGTGGTGTCGAAGACCGACCAGACGGCCTCGAACAGCCACCCGGCGGCGGCACCCATCGCTTGGGCGAGCCAGTCGAATGGGGCCGCGACCAGAGAGGCGGCTCCTTCGCCGACGGCATCGCAGACCGAGGAGATCACGGGAACGTCGCACACGCCCATCACGGACACCAGCTCTCGACGACAGGCGGGGTCAGACGGACTGGCCGACGTTCCAGAAGAAGTTGATGAGCGTCACGCTCGCGCCGCAGATCACCGCCGCGCCGCAGGAAACGAGGACGCCGATCTTCCCGCGCGAGGCGAGGTGCGGGTTGGAGGAGTTCGCGCCGAAGCCCCACACGATCGCGGACACGATCAGCGCGAGCACGCTGAGGATCAGGCCGATGGTCATCACCGCGCCGACGATGGTGCGCAGCTGGTTGATGCCCGGCAGGCCATTGGTATTGGGGTCGATGTTGATGTCCATCGGCACCAGCAACGGCGCGGACATGACGGTAGTGAGCAGATCGAACACGGTAGGTCTCCTTGGCGACGGGCGGCCCGCCCACGAACTCGCAGACGGGGTACACGCGACAGGTGCGCGCTCGTCGCCGTCCCGTCCCCGCGGTGGCCGCCCGTAGCCTTGGAGTATCTGTGCGTCGCTCGCCCGCACGGGACCGCCGGACGAGAGGTGCAAGGAACATGAGTCAGTACGGGGTGGATTACCTCCAGCGATTGCGTGCCGCTGTTGAGAAGTTCGAGGAAGCGTTCGACGCCTGGATGAGCACTCAGGTTGAGTCGGATCACATGTCGGCGCGCGGACTCTTTCCCACTGTGTGGACAAAGGAAGGCCAGGATCAGAGCGATGTTCAACGGCTCGAACTCGGTGTCGCGGAGGCTGCTGGCCTGGCGGCGAGCGCTGTGTCAGTGACCGGCGCCTACATTGGGATCGCTGGTCTCGGAGCGATCGACCCGATCTCCAACTGGTCATTTATGTCTGCGCCCAAGGCCCCCATCGCGCCTCGGGATATTCGGACTACGACCGCCAACGTCAAGGGCAGGCTCGACGCGATGATCGTCGACGCCGAGTCACGTACGGACTCTGACATTCCGACCTTCGCTCCCGCACAGTTTCACCCCGTGGTCTGGGCTGGTGCTTCCGCCCATTGGACGACGCATCAGTACCGAGTTGCAGTTCGTGAAGCGGCCGAAGGCCTCACGGTCCACTGGAAGGAACGTCTCGGCCGGAACGATGTCGATGACACGGTCTTCTGGCAGCAGACGTTATCGCCGGGCGCTCCTGAACCGGGCAAGCCGAAGCTCACCTGGCCGGGAAGGTCGGATGACACGACGGTGAAGAGCATGCGCGGTGGTCTTGAACCGCTCGCTAAGGCCCTCAACGCGCTGGCCACTGGTCTGAACCTCACGGTCCGCAACGTGACGACGCACACGCGCACCGAACTGTCCGAGCAGGAAGCGATGGAGCGCCTCGCGGCATACAGTTACCTCGCGCGCCTGCTCGACCAGTGCGAGACAGCGAGCGCCGACGCGGAGGAATCGGACCGATGACCGCGACGCCGCAGCTACAAACTTGAACCGACTGTGAGTAGCCAGTTCATCCAGGTCACGCCACCTCCGGCGAGGACTGCCGCGCCGACGGAGACGAGGACACCGATGCGGCCCTTGCTAGCTGTGGCGTAGTTGCCGTGGGCTGTCGCGATGGCCCAGACGATCGCGGAGACGATGAGCATGAGGACTGCGACGATCAGGACGAATGTCAGGAGCGCGCCGACGACGGCGCGGAGGTCGCCGATGCCGCCGAGCCCGTCGAAGTCGGGGAAGACACCCATCGTCGATCACCCGACCGGCAGGGTCAGATGATCAAAATGACGGAGTAGTGCCCTTGATTGCATGCTCATACGACTCAGGTGTGTACGCATCACCTGGGGGGCGTGCTGGTATAGCGACCGAGTGACCTGCCGCGAACTGTCTCCTAGTTCCGGAGAGCTATAGGTAGCGGCAGACCTGGTCCGGGCTACACGTCGCCGGTTCCGGGTGCGCGGCGTCGCGTCTGAGCTCGGTGATGGTGTCGCGCAGCGCGGCGAGCTGGGCGATCTGCTGCTCGATCTCGGCGAGGCGCGCGTCGAGGAGGTCGCGCACGTGCTCGCAGGGAGCAGCGCCGTCGTCGCGGATGTCGAGGATCTGGCGGATCTGGGCGAGGGTGAGGCCCGCGGCCTGGCCGCGGTGGACGAAGTCGATCCGGGCGGCCGTCTCGGGCGCGTAGTCGCGGTATCCGGACGGCGTGCGCTCGGCCGGGGGCAGCAGGCCCTGCTCCTCGTAGAACCGCAGCGTCTTCGCCGTCGTTCCCGCCCGCTCGGCGAGTTCCCCGATGCGCATCGCAGGCCCCCTTTTCTTTCGGCAGAATCCCTCTTGACCTTCCCCTGCACTGGAAGGTCCAGTATGGCCGAGAAAGAAGAGAAACCCAAGTGACGGGAGCTGCGATGCCCACGAAGTACGACCTCGCCATCATCGGATCGGGCGGTGGTGCGTTCGCCGCCGCGATCCGCGCGACCACGCTCGGCAAGTCGGTGGTGATGATCGAGCACGGGACGCTCGGCGGCACCTGCGTGAACACCGGCTGCGTGCCGTCGAAGGCCCTGATCGCCGCGGCCGACGCACGGCACTCCGCGGCCGACGCCGCCGACCGGTTCCCGGGGATCGCGACGACGGCGGGGCCAGTGGACATGCCCGCCCTGATCGCCGGGAAGCAGGCGCTGGTCGAGTCGCTGCGGGGCGAGAAGTACGCCGACGTCGCCGACTCCTACGGGTGGGCCGTCCGCCGCGGCGACGCCGCGTTCGCCGGCACCCCTGACGCTCCGGTCCTCCAGGTCGCCGGGGACGACGGGAGCACCGAGACGATCGAGGCCGGGCACTACCTGGTCGCGACCGGCTCTCGGCCGTGGGCCCCGCCGATCGACGGCCTGGACCAGACCGGGTACCTGACCTCGACCACGGCGATGGAGCTGACCGAACTCCCTGAGTCCCTGCTCGTGCTCGGCGGCGGCTACGTCGCCCTGGAGCAGGCGCAGCTGTTCGCCCGGCTCGGCTCCCAGGTCACCGTGCTGGTCCGGTCCCGGCTCGCGTCGAAGGAGGAGCCGGAGGTGTCCAGGACGCTGCAGGAGGTGTTCGCCGACGAGGGCATCCGGGTGGTCCGCCGCGCGCTGCCGACGCGGGTGTCCCGCGACGCCGCGACCGGGCAGGCCGTCGTCACCGCGGATGTGGCCGGGGGGCGGGAGGAGTTCCGCGCCGACCAGGTGCTCGTCGCCCTCGGACGACGACCAGTCACCGACGGGCTCGGCCTCGACAGGGTCGGGGTCGAGACCGGGGACCTCGGCGAGGTGGTCGTCTCCGACCGGATGCAGTCCTCCCACCCGCGGATCTGGGCGGCGGGCGACGTGACCGGCCACCCCGAGTTCGTCTACGTCGCCGCCCACCACGGCACCCTCGTCGCCGAGAACGCGTTCGCCGACGCCGACCGGGCCGTGGACTACGCCCGACTGCCGAGGGTCACGTTCACCGGCCCGGCGATTGGCGCGGTCGGGATGACCGAGAAGGACGTCGTCGCCGCCGGGATCCGCTGCGACTGCCGCGTCCTGCCGCTGCACCACGTGCCCCGCGCACTGGTCAACCGCGACACCCGCGGCTTCATCAAGATCGTCGTGGACGCCGACACCGGGAAGATCCTCGGCATCACCGCCGTCGCCAAGGAGGCCGGCGAGCTCGCCGCCGCCGGAGTCCACGTGCTCGGCAAGACGGTCGCCGAGGTCGCTGACGCCTGGGCCCCCTACCTGACCATGGCCGAGGGCATCCGGATCGCCGCCAAGGCCTTCACCACCGACCCGTCGCTCCTGTCGTGCTGCGCGTGAACAGTGCCGCGGGCAGTGCGGATATCTCCGTCGGAGGGCGGGGGCAGACAAGGAGCTCGAACCAGCACCGCAAGGAGGTGGGAGTAGTCGGGCCATCCGTCGCGGCGGATCTGGACCTTTCGCGCCGGCGTGCCTATCGGCGGGCAGCGGCGTAGGTGTTCCAGGAAGCACCGGCGAGGGTGGCCCAGCGGGTCGCGGCGCCAATGCTAACGCCGATTAGGGATGCGAACACGGCCGGTGGGGTGGTCGAGGCCAAGTACAGCATCGCCGTGTTTCGGCTGGCCCTGGTGGTGATTCCGAGCCGGTGCATGCGGCGCATCAGGGATGCTGGGTGCAGATGGCTGCCGGCGATTTTCCCGGTGAACAGCCATCGGGGGCTGGCAAGCGTACTTGCGGGGCCGAATGGCTTGGCGACTGGTAGCGCGGTGACGAGTGCGTCCAAGGGCGGGATGAGCAGCAGAGGTTCGGGGCCGAGGGCGAGGTAGGTGTCTCCGCCGCGAATCTCAATATCGTTGATGGTGAGGGTGGCGAGCTTCGCGGCAGGTTGGGCATAGAGCAAGATCAGGCAGGCTGCGGCACGATCCTCGATGCTGCCACTGTCGGGTTCATGCAGGAGGCGGCGGGCCAGGGCGATCTGGTCGTCGGGGTCGACCTCGTGATCGGGGTCCTTGCGAGGAACAGGCTCAGGTAACCGGGTCAGGGCAAGGTAGCCGCCTCGTTTGAGCCAGCGGATGAAGCCGAGGCGTCGGCTGCGATCAGTGGTGATCCAGGCATCGAGGCAGGCTTGCGGGCAGTCGTCCAGGTCGTGCCCGCTTGCGGTGAGGTGATCGACGAACGCGTGGGCGGTGTCGATGTCGGCTCGGCAGCGTGCCGCGACGTTGGGGGCGATCCGCTGGTGTCGGTCGGTTTTGACGCGGCCGCAGACATGCCAGCGGGCATAGCGAGTGAGCACGCTGCGCAGCTCGGGGTCAGTCACTTCGTCTGCGGCTGTGGCGGCGTAGCGGTACAACCGGGCGGCATTCTCATCGCGTGGAGGCAGCGCCCCGGCGGCGACGAGCATGGCGCGAAGGTAGTTGACCGAGAACACCTGCGGTTGCGCGTCGAGGGCCTCGTGTCTGAGTTCGATCCTCCCCTGGGCGATGTCGGTCAGCAGCCGCATGCTGGCGAGGCTGTGCCAGTTGTTCAGCAGTGACCGAGGACGCTCGAGTTCGGTCAGCGCATCACGGA
Source organism: Leucobacter weissii (assembly GCF_017565745.1). Taxonomy (GTDB): domain Bacteria; phylum Actinomycetota; class Actinomycetes; order Actinomycetales; family Microbacteriaceae; genus Leucobacter; species Leucobacter weissii. The sequence continues at coordinate 20,294 of NZ_JAGDYM010000018.1, read as the reverse complement.
CGGGAATGAGCTCGGGGCGGATGCTCCCGTCGGGGCCGGTGAGCGCGGTGTCGATCAGCCCGGCGGCTTGGCAAGCGAAGCAGCGCGGTGAACCGTGGTTCGTGGCGCGACGACCGAGGGCCTGCTGACCGCAGATCGAGCAGTCGATCACAGGTGCTTGGTAGCAGGTCGGGCAGACGTCCGGCGTCGTGTCGGTGGCCCGCAGCGCGACTCGTTTGAGCCGTCCGCAAAGGCCGCAGGGCCTCTTGGGATGCCGGTAGCAGCGTGCGCAGAGGTTCTGTGAGCCATCACGTCTGCCGCCAGCTCTGGCCGCCAATGGTCCGATGGCTCGGCACTCGTCGCACGCGTCCTCGGCGGTGCGGGTCCGGGTGTAACAGGTGCCGCAGAGCGCGTCGCCAGCTTCGGTCCGAGCGTTGACCCGGCGCGTCTTGCCACAACCGGAGCAGACCTCACACCTTCCTCGTTCGGCTCGGCATCCGCGGCAGTAGCCCAGGCCGTCGTCACGGGAACGTGTGAGTACGCGCATCCGTCCGCAACCAGCGCAGACTTCCTGGGGACGATGGCGCTGATGGCAGCATTCGCAGACTGGGCTGTGCCCGATAGTGACATTGATGCGCTGGCCTTCGCGTCCGCATTCGCTGCAGGTCGCGACCCGCAGTCGGCTGTAGCAACTCGTGCAGATGCGTTCGCCGTCACCGTGGGAGTGGAACAGTGTGCGAGGCCGTGAACACAGGGCGCACGAGGGTGAGACGAGCCCGGTCACACCGGCGGTGATCGCGGCGTAGAGGAACTCGCCGACGACCTTGCGCATCCGCGACCCGCCAGCGGTGAGCACGCCCGGATCAGCGCTGAGGTGCTTGGTCAATTGCGACCGGGAACTTGGCGCGGATGCGACTTCGGCCAGCAGTTCCTCGACCAGGCCGTCGGTGACGCTGGGATCAACAGTGCGCAGCAGGGCAAGGATCGTCGCTTGCTGGCTTTCACGTTTCATGGCTTGGCGGGTCGCGGCGAGACGCTTGTCACCGCAACGACAACGCGGCCCGCTGACGTTGGAGCGCTGGATCGGCAGATCGCAGTCCAGGCACGACCTGCGCGAAGCGGTCAGGACTCGTCGGCGCCGCGGATCGTGGCGCGGGTCGGGCGGTTCTTGCTCCCGCTCTTCGGCGGGGTGGCCTTGCCGGTGGTGCCCGTCCTGCGGCCGCGCTGCGAGGCCGAGGCGACGTAGGGCTCGATCAGATCGCTCGGGGTGCAGCCGAAGATATCGCAGAGCGCAGCCAGGAACGCCATGTTCAACCGCTCAGGCTGGCCGACCACGATCCGATATACCTGGGTGGAGGTCATCACCACGCCCCGGTCGGCCAGCAGCGGCACCAGATCAGTCGTGGACTGCATGCCGTGCTCGTTCATCACCTTGCGCAGGTGCCAGTGATAGGCAACGGTCTTCGTCATGGCAATCAGCCTCCTTGAACTGCTGTTGGTGAGATGAACGCCGCGTCCAGAGCGCGGCGCAGGGTTCGGTTGCGGTAGTCCCCGGACACGCCGGTGTAGAGGGCGGTGGTCGAGCCCCAGCGATGCCCGACCTGCTGCTGGACGAACAGCGGGTCGAAACCGTCCTCGATCAGATGCGTCACATACGAGTGCCGCAGGCAATGCGGGTGCAGCGACCGGTCCAGGCCGAGGTCATCGCGCCAGTCGGCGAAGCGATCGTCGATGTGCTTGAGCCGGATGCGGCCCTGGCGCTCGGTCGGCCACAGGATCGTCTTGTCGGCAAGATCGAAGCGGGGCCGTACCTCGGTCACGTACTCCTCGATCACCGGGCGCGTCCAGTCGAACACCGCCAGCACCGCCCGGCGTCTGGGCTGCGAGCCGCGCATCGCCTTGCCCCAGCGGACGTTGCAGACCCCGAACCGGCCGAACTCCCAGCCCTGCGGGTTGCGAGTGAAGTCGGGCAGGTCAAGCATCGCGGCCTCGCGGCGACGCAGCCCGAACGCATAGATCATCTTGAACAACGTGGCGTCGCGGAACAGCGTCAGCCAGCCTTTCCGCTTGGAGGAGCGAGCCTGGTCCACCAGATCGTCGGCATAGTCGAAGAACGTCTGCAGCTCTAGGCGCGACAGCGGTCGCACGCCTGGTCGTGCCTCGTGATCGCTGACATGAATCACGGTGTTCCACTCGTGACAGACCTGCACCGGGTGCGAGTCAAACAGTTCCAGGCAGCGATCAACCCAACCGTAGCGGTGGTCGATCAGGTAGTCGCAGAACAGCGCGATCGAGTTCTGATACGCCCGAGCGGTGGACACCGACAGGGGCCGCGACCCCGAGACGAGTTGAGTCGTCCATTCCTCCACGTCTGCCGGCGACCACTGCCAGGGCGGAGTCCCGCAGAAGTCGGCGAACCGTCGCACCTGCGATGCCCTGGTCTGGATCGTCTGCACCGCGAGCATCCGCGAGGTTTGCTGCGCCGACCAGCCGGTCACCATCTCATCGAAGAACTGCTCCGCCGGCCGCAGCAGCGACACATTGTCAGACGCCGACGCCCCTGCACCGGGCACCTGATCGTCTGAGAACACCATGTCACGACCTTACATTAAATGTAAGAATCATGCATCAAATGTAAGATCATCAGCGAAACGCCTGGTCAGGTGGGGTGTCCCTACTAGGTTGGAGACGACCGCGATCCCGCAGAACTCCGAGAATTCGGCTTACATCTAAGGTACGAATCGTACATTAGATGTAACATCGGACCTTACACCTTGACGGTGACATGGAGGTGGTCGTAGTGGCCTCCGGTGATGGAGGCGGGGTCGTGCATGCCGCCACCGTTGTAGGGTCGCCAGCCGTCGGCGTTTCGGGCGAGGGACCAGATTTGGCCTTGCCAGATCAGGTACTCGACGCCGAGCACGTCGGCGTTGTCCTCCATCCAGTTGGTGACCTTCCAGCCGGCGTCGAGCTGGGCCGGGGTGGGGCGCTGGCCGATGCGGTTGCCGAAGGTGATGTCGCACGCCCTGCCGAGGGGATGCTCGGACTTCGTGCCGGGGCGGGGCGAGTAGCAGCCCCAGCCGGTGTCGGGGAACGCGGCGAGGGTCTGCTGGTAGAGGTGGAGCATGCGAGCGGTGATCTTGCCCGAGCTGGTGGGATCGTCGACGAGCCGGTCGGGGTCTCCATCGACACCGGTCGGCGCACCAGCAGTGTTGTTGCAGGCGGCGGGTGATCCGCTGGTCGCCGTCGGCAGGTTCGCGGCACCGTGCTCGTTGAGCCAGGCTGCGGCGTCGATGGCCTCACCGTTCGTGCCGCCGGGCCGGACCTCGAAGTGCAGATGTGCGCCGGTGGACATGCCCGAGGAGCCGACATCTCCGATGTGCTGCCCGGCGCTCACACGGTCGCCGGCGCGGACGTGGATGCCGCTCTGCCACATGTGCGCGTACGCGGTCGCGACGGTCTTGCCGTCGATGGAGTGCTCGATGACGATGAGGCCGCCGTACCCGCCGGAGAACTCCGCGACGCTGACGGCGCCGTCAGCGGCGGCGAGGATCGGGGTGCCGTCGGGCGCTGCGAAGTCGGTGCCGGTGTGCATCTTCCGTTCGCCAGTGATCGGGTGCACGCGCATCCCGAACGGCGAGGTCAGCACCCAGGTGCCCTCGGGCAGCGGGAACACCACCCGCGACGACGAGACCGCCGGGCCACCCACGCCACCAGCGGCACTGCCGACGTTGGTGAGGGCGGCCAGGATGCTGTCAGCGATGGGCGCGTAGTTGCGGTATCGGTCAGGGTAGGCGGACACCTCGACGGCTTGGGCGGCTTCGCCGGGGTCCATCTGTTGCCAGCCGGGGATGTCGAGCAGGCCGCGCGGTGAGGGGTAGTTCGGTCCGGTCGGCCCGCCGAAGAACGCGCGCGCCTGATACTGCGGGTCCATCAACTCGGCGACCGTGCCCCACCCGGATTGCGGGCGCATCTGGAACAGGCCGAGTGAGTCGTGGTCGCCGCCGTTGCCGTCGTTCGGGTAGTTGGCCGACTCGGGGTAGGTGCCGGTGTTGGTGAGCATCCGCAGCGTGGACTCGGTGAGCGCTGCCATCAGCGCGATCTTGATTCCCGGCCGGCCCACGTCGGTGATGCCGTTGCCGACCGTGATGATCGTTGCCGCGTGCGTGAGCTGCTGACGATTCAGGGTGAAGGTCTCGCCGTTCGCGGTGGTCACGGTGAGCGCGTCCGGGATCGGGCCAAGATTCACGGTCCCGGCGGGGATGGCGCAGTAGGCGGCAGCGGGGTTCATCAGCACCCCGACCCCGAGGAGCGCTGCGGCAGGGGCGAAGAACAGCAGCGCCAGGGCTGCGATGGCGGCTTTGCGGAACACGACGTCAACCCCTTCAGCGCAGCGGGTTGTCGAGCTGCGACAGCCGCAACAGGTGGCACGTCGGATAGGTCGGGGCGCAGACGACGAACACGGTGAACGCGACCGGATGCTCACTGATGACCGGCTGGCCATTCCAGACCCCGGCTCGGCGGCGGGTGCCCTCGATCGTGACGGCCGTCGTTCCTGCCGCGAGCTGCCCCGGCTGAGCCTGCGCGACGGCGTCGGCCCAGGCGTCGGGGACGTACGCGCTGTCGATGGTGAGGTACTGGCGGGTGGCGTACTGCCGCAGCTCGATCCAGGCGTCGCGGGTCGGCAGGTAGACGGCCACGTCGGAGGCCAGCCCGGCTTGCTCGTCCCCGCTGGGGTCACCGACTGCGAGGATCGCCGAGGTGTAGTCCAGCGGCCACAGCCCCGACGCCGTGTCCCACGCAAACAGCGTGGACGCGACGCCCTGAGCGAAAGTCGCAGGATCGGCCGAACGCGGAACTGTTGGAACCCGCGGCGGCGTGGGCGTGCTCGGTGCCACGGTCGGCGGTGCTGTGGTGACTGGGCCGGGCTCCGGGTCGGGATCGGGGCTGGTCTTTCTTCGGGGGCCGGTGAGGAGTCCGTAGACGCCGACGCTGGCGAGGAGTAGCAGGACGATGCCGACAGCGATGAGGGCGACGAGTCGGCGGCGGTGGCGGGGATCGGTGGGTGCAGGGCTCATGCCGAGCAGGTGCGCACCATGCACCGGGTGTTGTCGTCAGAGTGCGCGGAGGCGTGGCCGCTCCGTCATGCCTTCGCGGGCGGCTCGGAGTGCGTCGGCGAATCGGAGGGTGCCGTCGGTGGTGGCGAGGAAGTTCTCGAACTGCTCGTCGGTCAGCTCACGCGCGAGTGTGTTGGCGTCATAGTGGGTCCACCAGTTCGTCAGTTCGCCCCAGGTCTGGACGAACGCGCGCAGGGGGTAGCGGACGGGTTGCCCGTCACCGCTGACGAGCGGCAACGGCTTGGGTGGGGTGCGCTTGCCCTTCTTGATCGACTTCGCGTGGGCCACGGCGGCTTCGGCGCGGGCGTGCATCTCGGCCTCGCGCCGCTCCCGTGCGGTGGTGTCGGCATCGCGGATCGCTTGATAGATCGGGTGCACCGGATCGCCGGCCTCGATCCGCTCCAGCCCTGCAGCGGCCTCCGCACGCAACGTCTCGGGCTGAGTGGGGTTGTTGGCGATGTCTTCGAGGTAGCCGATCTTGTCGAGTGTCTTGTACGACGCGCCACCGGGAATCATCGCTGCGGCTTGCTCGTCGGCTCGCCCGCGCGGGGTGTCTGACGGTGCGGGAAACTTTCCCGCACCGTCGTTTCCTGGCTGGTTCTCGCTGCTGAACTGGGTTGCGGCTTTGCGGCGGGCGGCGTCTTCGGCCATGACCTGCTTGATCTCGCGGTAGAGACCGGCGGCTTCGAGCTGGGTGTAGGGCTTGTGGAGCATGTTGTCGTCCTGCTCGGCGAGGAGCTGCCCGAGCCGGTCCGAGAGGCCGCTTCGCACCCACACGTTGACGGTGCGCCAGCCGAGCCGTTTGATTGCGGCGAGGCGGCGTGCGCCGCAGACGAGTACACCGTCGATGGTGATGGTCAGCGGTTGCAGGAGGCCGTCGCGTTCGATGGACGCGGCAAGGGCGTCGATGTCGCCCAGGTCGGCGCGGTGCCGGGTGCCGACGAGGATCGACTCGACGGTGCGGTCGAGCTGGATGCTGCCGATCTGGGGCTCGGTCACGACGATTCACCGCCTCCACTACTCGGAGCGGCCAGAGCGAGCGCGAGGATCAGATCGTCGTCGCGGAGCAGCAGGTCGAGGGTCTCGCCCAGCAGGAGCCGGAGCAGGATGCCGCGACCGCTGCTGGTTGCGACGTAGGCCGGGTGCGGGTTCCCGAGTAGCGCTCTCAGCAGGGCGGCCCAGGAGCGGCGCGGGAGGTCGAGCAGTGCCCGCGCGTGCCGGTCGCGGCGAAGCGTCTCGTAGGCGGACTGGCGGGTGCCGGCCTTCATCAACGCTCCACAGATGTGCTCGACCGCGGCCCGTGCGGTGTCGGTCGGCCAGTCGAGCAGGCACAGCATCGCGATTGCGTCCTCGGCCGCCGACCCGGCGGACATGCACGCCTGCGCCGACCCGAGACTGTCGCGCGGCTCCGGTTCGAGGTCACTGGGACGCAGGTCGGTGGTGTGGAACGCGGGGTGGTAGTCGGCCAGTGCGGTATCGCGTTCGGAGAATCGTTCGGGGTCGTGGAACGCCGAGACGTGCGCGCGGCGGGCCTGGTGCACCGAGCAGAGCAGCCCTTGGGCGCGTTCCTCGTAGACGCAGGTGATCCGCACGGCGTGGGTGATGATCGCCCACGGGTCGTTGGCCTCGCGGGTCGAGCGGTTCTGCATCGCGTCGAACGCCGCCGTCACTGCTTCCCAGGTGTCGAGCTTGTGCTTCCTCGCCAGAGCGCGGTACTTGTCGGCGGCGAACTCCATCAGGTCGCGGGCTACCGGGTCGTGAACCCAGGCATCCTCGCCGCCCTCGGCGAGGCGGTTGAGCAGGGCGCGTAGGCCCTCGCCGGTGGTGAAGTCCTCAGCCCCGTCGGCCATCGGAGCGGTGTTCGTGCTGGTGCGGGTTGGTGTGGTCATGGTGTCGGCACCTCCTGGCAGGCAGGTGCGCACTCGCTCCCACGAGCGCGTCTCGCATGCCGATGCCTTCGCAGCCATGACCTGTCACCACCGTCAACTCATCGAGACCCCAGGGCGGGACATCTGCGACGCCGGTGCGGTGCTGCGTCCGAACGCCGAGATCGGCGGCAACCGCCGGGCACGATCCCCGAGACGACGAAAGCCTGCCCCAATCGGGGTGCGCGTGCGGCGTGCTAGCTCGGCCTGAAAGTCGAGGCCACGACCGGCCGCGTGCGCCGAGTGCCGGGCGATCAGGTCGGTGGGGCGCACCCACTCCACGCCCCGCCCGCGAACGATCGCGTGCTGCTTGTCGTCGCGGGCGACCTGCGCGGCCCGCACCGCTTCCGGCGTACTCGTCACCTCGGCGGGCTCGGGGCGCTCCCGCGTCTCCTCGGACAGCAGCCGTGCCGGATCGGGCCTCGCGGGATCGATGTGCTGTGGGTTGTCGGTGGTGTTCATGGGGTGGTCTCCTCCCGCTCGGCGGCGGTGTCGGTGGTGTCAGTGAGGTGCGCGACGGCGAACCAGCGGCCCACGGTCGAGGGATGCACCCCGAGCTCGCGGGCGATCCGCTTGTTCGACCAGCCCGCCTCTCGCAGCTCCCACCCCATCGCGCGCCGATCCGCCACACCGTCATCGCGACCGGTGGTCTCCGGCTCGCCAGCGGGCAGCTCTGGCATGGACTCGACGGTGACGGCCCCGCTTGCGGCGGCGGCAGATTCGACGTCGGTGGTGCGGGTGAGGATCACGGTCAGGTGCGTGATGGCCAGCAGAACGACGGGCGGCACTGCGGCGACCGAGGCCGCGAGCATCCTTGGCACGTCGGCGTCTGCGGCGACGACGGCGTGAATGGCATTTGCCGTGACCGAGACGAGTGCGCCGCCGACCAGCAGCGCCCACGGGTACCAGGCCGAGCGTTGCCCGGCGAGGGCGACGACGGCGACCGTGGCGACGACGATGATGCCGTCCACGATCAGCGGCCACGCCCACGCCTGCCCAGCCCCGATCCCGGAGCGAGCGGCCAGATCGGCCAACGACGTGAACGATAGCCAGAACGCTCCGGCGGCGATGAACACCGTCCCCGCGGCCGCTGTCATCGCTGCCCAGCGCCGCCCGTCCGATTCTCGCCTCACAGCCCCGCCCTCCCGAAGGCTGCGGACGGTGGGCTCGCCGAACGACCGAACCAGCGACCCACGTTCCGGCTCCGGCCGTCTGACGCGGTCTCGGATGCGGGCTGAATGGCTCGGTAGGCAGAGCGCACGGTCGTGGCGATCTCGCGATCACCCAGACCCGCCGACTGTGCCGCAGCACCCAGCGCATCGAGCGCATCGGCGGCCGAGACGCCGTTCTCGGCGAGGCGACAGGCAGCCCAGAACAGGCCACGGTTCCGCTCGCCCTCACCCCGCCCGGCGACCCACGCCGCCAACCGCTTAGATTCCATATCCATCGAGCCGCTGCTGGGACGTGGTGGGGCGACGGGGCGCGGGTCGAGAAAGTCCCGCAGACGTGCCGCATCCACCGCGCCGACCGAGTGCGCGGCGATGTCCGCGACCTCGTAGAGCTTCACATTGCCGTCGATGATTCGCCGGGAAGGAGGGGCGATGATGTAGCCGCCGTCGCCCCGGAAATCGACACCCGCAGCGGCTGCCTGCCACGAACGCTGCTCGCTGCCTGGTGTCGCCGGGAAGTACACGTGCGCGCCACCGGTGGGTGTGCGCACCAGCAGACCCGCTCCATCGACGAGCCCCGCTTCGGTGGCGCGCTGGTACGCCGCGCGGCCATCGTGGGGGCCGTGGACATCGACATCCACGACGACAACGCCCGATGCCGCTCCCGTCGGGATGCCGATGTTCGCATTCGGTGTGCGCGACCACCACGCGGCAACCTGTTCCGGGTCGCTGCTCGCGTCGAGGAACCCACGGCGGGTCAGCGGACGCTTCCCCTCCACGAGGCACGGGAACACGGGCACCCCCGCCGCCGCGAGACTCTGCGCAGCCAAGGCCAGGTTTGGTGAGCGATCCACGCGAATGAGCGCCGCAAGGACATCGAATGGATCGGGCATCACAGCCCCCGCCCCGCCAGCGCCGACGCAGCACGCGGACGATCGGTCTCTACCGCAGGCGCAGCCGTGCGGGAAGTGCGCGGACTGGGGGTGTCACGGTCGAGGCCGGGCGGGGTGCCGTCGCCGACCTGGAGCGTGTCGAGCTGGTCGAGGATCGCCAGCGCGGTCTTCCGCACCCTCTCGCCGGTGGCCTGCACCACCTGGACGGGCTCGTGGCCGTCCACTCGGGCGGCCCAGCTCGAGACGTACGGGATCGTGTACCCGGCGGTGTCCATGCCGTGCGCGGCACCGATCATCAGCGCGACGGACTCGGCTTCGACCTCGCGGATGCCGCGATGCTGCCGCGCCTCCTCGTCGTCGGGATCGTGCATCAGCACATGCGCCAACTCGTGCGCGAGGGTCTTGACCTGCGCGGCAGGGTCCATGTTCTCCCGCACCGCGACCGTGCGCGCCTCGTAGTCGGTCATGCCGTTCGCGCCGGAGATCATCCCCTCGTGCGGCACCCGCCGCACCTCAAACCCCGCGACGCGAATCTGCCCGGCCAGCCCCTCCCACAACCCTGACGGTGCTTCGCCTTCCAGCAGCGTCGGAGCGGGCGGCACCGGCAGCGGTTCGCCGTCGGTCTGCGAGGCGTCCCACACGTAGGCCGGGCGCGCTCCGACCATCCGCGAGCGCACCACCTCGTTGACCTTGTGCTTCTCTCGCGGCCCCAAGCGACGCCAGGAGTTCGGATCGGCAGGATTGGACGACGCGAACCGGCCCGTCACCGGCGCGAAGATCATGTACCCGGTCTGCCCTTTCATCACCTGCCGCCCGAGCCCCTGCCACTGCCGGTACCCGGCGACCAGGGTGGGGAAGGGCTCGGGCACGCGGCCCGCCTCGAACGCGGCCTCGTGCTGCACCCAGATCAGCATCGTGTTGTTGAATGACCGCGACCTGAACCGTGCGGCGAAGGCGAGCGCCTGCCGCCAGTCGTCACCCGAGACCAGCGACTCGACCGCGTCGGTCAGTTTCTCGTGCAGCTCGTCGAGCTTCGCCTCTCGCGCCGCGCGGGCGTCCTCGTTCGATGCCATGCTCCGGCCTCCTCTTCGGCGGGCCGCGCCAAGGTTGCGCGCGGCGGTACACCTGGCAGGTAGGCGCGAACACCCGCGTCCAGTCCGTGAGCTGGACATCGTTCACCTCCTTGAGGCAGCCCGAGCCGAGACCGGGACACGGCATTGAGCATGCTCAAAGCGTCCCGGAGTCCTGTTCTAACACCGACCGTTGAGCATGCGCAAGCCTTGATTTGTGCATGCTCAACGAGTACGGTTGAGCATGCACAACCACCCTCCGGGTGGACTACATCGATGCCTTGCCCGTCGCGAAGGGAAGGGGGTCAGCCACCATGACCGAAGACGAGAGCCAGGCTGCGGCCGAAGACCTCGCCAAGCGTCTACGGCTCCTGATGGATGTCGCCGTTGCCGAGTCCGGCACTGAGCCGACCTACTCGCAGATCGCCGATTACCTCCACGAACGAGGCACCAACCTGTCACGGTCGCGCTGGACGTACATGGTCAACGGCCACCGCTACGTCCAAGACCCCGCTGTGTTCGAGGGGCTCGCTGCGTTCTTCGACGTGGACGCCGCGTTCCTGCTCGGCGAGGACGGTGCCGCTACCCCCGAGAAGGTCTCAGCGCAGCTCGATCTGGTTCGGTCCATGCGGGCAGCGAAGGTGAAGTCCTACGCAGCGCGCACCCTCGGCGACATCTCGCCGAAAGCCCTCCACGCCATCACCAAGTTCCTGGACGAGGAAATGACACACATGCCCGAGCACTGACCGGTACCGCACGACACGGAGCCGCCACCGGTCCTGCTCCCCACAGACAAGGGGCGAACCGTGAATATCGAACAGACCGTATCGGCGGCCGTCGCGGGCCTTCAGCTCGGCAACACCTTTACCTTCGACAACCTCCGCCACACCGTCCAAGACCGCCGGCACCGGCGGCTCCGCATCGTCGAACTCGCAGACCTCGACGCCCACGACGGCCTCTGCGCGGCATTGCTCTCCACCGCCGCCGAAGACTTCGTGCTCCACGCCCGCAGCGACTCCGCACTGCACCGTCAGCAGTTCGTGCTCCACGAGCTTGCCCACATGATCCTCGGGCACTGCGACGGCGACGACTGCACCGTCGACGAGGCACTACTGCCCAACATCCCGCCGCACACCCGCGCACGCCTGCTCACTCGGCAAGACCTCGACAGCGAAACCGAGATCGCCGCCGAGTCCCTCGCCGACCGGCTCGCCGCAGGCATCCGAGGGGCGGTGTTCGCCGAATCGGCCTACTCGGAGGTCTTCGGATGATCCAGACGCTCGTCGCGACGCTCATGTGGGCGCTCGTGGCGAGCCTGCTCATTTTCCGCCGGAAGCGCACCGACAGAAGCATCACCTACGCCGCGATCACCATTGCCATCGCGATGACGCTGAACGTCGATGACATCTACACGGTCGTCGATCCGCTCCTCGGCGGCACGAACATCGCGACGCTGATCGCGGACGCCCTGCTGATGACCGGGCTGTTCTTCCTCGGGCGCGGCGTCATGAAGTCCGGCGAGTACCGGCCCCGGTTTGTCCGTGCCGCCGTGAGCGCACCCGTCCTGCTCATCGCGCTACTCGCAATCACCGCATCGTTCCTGTTCATCGACCGCGGCACCAACACCACACGATTCATGAGCGACCTCGGCGCACAGCCAGCAACAGCGGTCTACTCAATCATCAACTTCAGCTACGGAGCACTCGTCATCGCAACGATGCTCGTCCTCGCCGCACGGCAGTATCGACACAGCACAGGCATCCAGCGCCTCCCCACCGCGCTGCTCAGCCTCGGATCAACCTTCGGCGTCGCCCTCTGCCTCGCCGTGATCGTCATGGACATCGCCCATGCAGCCGGTCAACTCGACCTCATGCACGCCATCCAGGCCGCCTACGATCCGCTCTCCGTCCTCACCTTCGTGTTCCTCTGCGCCGGGTTCGCGGTCCAGCCCGCCGTCCGCCGCGCCCAGCACCACGCCCGACGACGGAACACGATCTCGTTCACGGCGCAGCTGGAGCCGCTCTGGCTCCGAGCGACACGCGCGCGACCCGGGCTGAGCCAAGCCGACCCCCTCGCCGCCAACAGCGACGACCCGGAGGGACACCTGCACCGAGTGATCGTGGAAATCCGCGACGCAATGATCGACCCCCGCATCACCTTCGACATCAGCGCCGAAGACCGCGCCCTGCTCGAACGAGCCGAGAGCCACCTCGTCGGAAACGACACCACCGTCGCAACGACGCTGCCCGTTCCAAACGTCGAGGAGCGTGAATCGTGATCGGGCGCATCGCCCTCGGCGGCGGGATCGCGGCAGCAGCAGTCGGCGGGCTCGGGTGGGCAATCGCAAGGCGGCTCACCGCACCCGTCGGCCCGCGCACGTTTGACCTCCCCGTCCGAGGAGTCGAGCACGACGACGACGGTGACCTGATCGTGCTCGACCGCACCGACCAGACCACCGCGCACGGCATCTACAACCTCTGGTTCGAGCACGACCGCTGGGCACAGCTCTCCGCAGAGATCACCGATCGCGGACCTACTCGCGTCGCCCGCAGGATCACGGGCACCACATCGGGCTTCACTCCGAAGGTCGGCGACCGCGCCTCGTGGAGCGGCATCTACTACGCCACCCCAGCCGAGGCCGGACTTCATGCCCGCGAAATCGCCATCGCCGCTCCCGCAGGATCGTGCCCGGCCTGGCGCATCGACGGCGACCCTTCGACCTGGGCGATACACATCCACGGCCTCGGCAGCACCCGTGCCGGCACGCTTCGAGGCGTCCGCGTCGCGACCGAGCTCGGGTACACCTCACTGGTCGTCAGCTACCGCAACACAGCAGAAGGGCCACACGTTGGCACCGGCCGAGTGACCCTCGGCCGCACCGAGATGAGAGACGTTGACGAAGCCATCGGGTGCGCCGTCCGACGCGGAGCCCAACGAATCGTGCTCTTCGGCTGGTCGATGGGTGCCGCGATTGCCCTCCAGCTCGCCGACCGGCCGCGACACGAGGGGTTGATCGCCGCGCTTGTGCTCGACTCACCAGTCCTGAACTGGCGCGAGGTCATCAAGTCCAACTGTGTTCGCAGCGGACTGCCCGCAGCAGCCGGACACCTCGCGATCCCGTGGCTCACCGTCACCCCGCTGGCGCGTGCAGTCGGGTTGCCGGGCAGCATCCCACTTCGCTCCTTCGACTGGACATCCCGAGCCGCAGACCTCGCCACGCCGACCCTGATCCTCCACGGCACCCGAGACGATTCCGCACCGATCCGGCTCTCACAAGGACTCCGAGACGCCCACCCGGACCTCGTCGAGCTGGAGACCTTCGACGCCGGCCACACCCTCTGCTGGAACGCCGACCCCGACCGGTGGTACGCGACAGTGACCGCCTGGCTCAAGGCCCGTGTCCCGCGCTGATCGGCAGAGCGCACCGACCACCCTCGGCACCCGTCTCGTTCGGCCACGCCCGGAGAAACCCAGTTCAAGCCGGACCTCCACCGGTATCATCGTGAGTGTTGGCCTGCCTGGGCCATAGAGCGAGGGAGGACCAACGTGGCTGAGCCGTGGCTGTCTGCAGACGACATCGCCGCCCACCTCGGGGTCACCAAAGACACCGTCTACACATGGATCGCCGAGAAGGCCATGCCCGCACACAAGGTCGGACGCCTCTGGAAGTTCCAGGCCAGCGAGATCGACGACTGGGTGCGACGAGGCGGAGCGGTCGGAGACGACACCCCGTGAAGGCTCAAATGTCAGAAGCTCCTGCTGAGATAGGACCCGCGATGAAGTCCACCGCGGAACAGAGTCGCAATGCCCCGGTCCAGGTGAGTGATGCGATGTGCGTGTTTGGAAGGAAGGACTCCGGCAAATGATGAGTTCTCATGCCGCTGAGAGTGACTTCATGCTCGGCACGTTGCGAACGACCGCCAGCCACACGATTGGCATTCCACACCTGGTGGAGCTCCTCCGCGAAGTGCCATCCGATGCGCCCGCCGAGCAGTACCGCCAAGTAGTAGTCGACGGCAACGTCCTCGGACGGCCGACTCTGGCCGGGCGGCAGCGTTCATTCCGCCACCTGCGCGAGCTGTACTTCCTAGACCCGGGGCGTGCTGAGTTCACGGCCTTGCGGCGTTTCTGGGACATTGACCCTGCATCGCGCCAACTCCTGGCGGGGCTGCTGGCCTTCACCCGTGACGAGGTCCTCCGAGCGTCGTTCGCCGCGATCGCGGACCTCCCGGTGGGTTCGAGCGTGACCTCGGCAGACCTCACCGCTGCCGTCGCCGCTCAGTTCGGCAGCGAGATGTCCGAGTCAACCCTTGGGAAGACTGGCCGCAATACCGGGGCCTGCTGGACCCAGACCGGGCACCTTGCGGGCCGCGCCAAGAAGGTGCGCACCGAGGTTGAGGCCCGTCCGGCGGCCATCGCGTATGCGGCCTACCTCGGTCACCTCGCCGGCGGACGCGGCATCGGCGTACTCGACAACCCGTGGTCGAAGATGCTGGGGCTGGCTCCCGGCCGCACGTTGGAGGCACTGCGTGACGCGCACACCGAAGGTCTCCTTGACCTGCTCGTTGCCGGCAACGTGGTCGACGTGTCCTTTCCGACTCTCGGGGGTGTCGCATGAGCCGCGTCTCCGATCTCGTCGATGCCTACAAAGCCGAGTTGTCCCTGACCTGGAAGGACAACGTATCGGGCGGCGAGCGCGTGTGGATGCTCGTATACCCGCCCGACCTGGAACGGCAGATGCGGCATGCTCTGCCGAGCATCGAGTTGGCGACAACCCAAGCGGGTCGCGGCTGGGTGGTCATCGACGTCACCGATGACTTCGGCCGCTGGCTTTCGTCACACCGCCATGCTGAGGCGTTCTACGAGGAGCCGAGCGACCTCACTCAGTCGATCCTGGATCAGTTTGAGACAGCGCTTGTCGCGCGCATCCGCCAGGCTCTCGAAACGGCACCTGAAAACGCTGTCGTGGCACTCGTTGGCATCGGCTCGATCTTCCCGTTCCTGCGAGCATCGAGCGTAATCAAGTCCGTTGACTCCGCGGTCACCGGACGCCTTCTCGTTCTCTTCCCCGGGCTTCACGACCCGGAGACTCATTCATTCCGCTTGCTCGACGCGCGCGATGGGTTCAACTACCGCGCCCGTGTCATCGATCCACAGAAGGACATCGCGTGACGACCAACAATGACCTCTTCGTCCGGCCTCCACTCAGCTTCGAGATTCCGAACGACGGCGTAACCAATGTGGACCGTCCCGAGGACTCCAACCAGTGGGACGTCCTCAAGTACGAGCTGGAGAGCTTCGTCTGCGAGGGCGAGTACGAGCACGGCCTCCAGCGCATCCTCGATTCCTACACCGGACATCGGAATCGAACGACGCAGCCCGCTGTGTGGGTGTCGGGCTTCTATGGCAGCGGTAAGTCCCACCTCGTTCGAGTACTCCAGCACCTGTGGGCCGATACTAGGTTTCCGAACGGTGCGACCGCGCGCGGTCTGACGAACATCCCCCAGGGCATCCACGACCAGTTGACGGAGCTGACAGCTCTCGGCCGCCGCGACGGTGCCGCACCGTGGGCGGCAGCAGGTGCACTCGATCGCAGCGGCGACACCCTCAACTCGGTGTTTCTCTCGATCGTCCTCGGCGCGGCAGGACTGCCGACGCGTGTCGCTCCCGCGCAGGTTGCGCTGTGGCTCGCGGGGAACGGGCACCTCGACGCTGTTCGCGATCACGTCGCGACCAACGGCGGCGACCTCGTCGAGGAACTGGGCGAGTACAACCTCAGCACGCTGCTCGCGAACGCGATCCTTGCAGCCGACCCGCAGTTTGCCGCGTCGGCCAAGGACGTGCGTGCCGCGCTGCGCAGCCAGTTCCCGCCGGATACCCGCTCGTTCTCCACGGATGAGACGATCGCGCTGCTCAAGAAGATTCTTGAGTACGTCGGCGATGGCCAGATCCCGCCGTCGCTGATCGTCCTCGACGAGGTGCAGCAGTACATCAGCAGTGACGGCGGCCGAGCGATGGAGGTGCAGAACCTTGTTGAGTCTGTATCGCGCGAACTGAACGGTCGGGTGCTGCTTGTAGCTACGGGCCAGCAAGAGTTGACGGCTGATTCGACGCTTCAGAAGATTCAGGACCGTTTCACCGTCAAGGTCGTGCTCAAGAACCAGGACGTCGACGCCGTTGTCCGCCGTGTGCTCCTCAGCAAGGAACCTGCCAAGAAGCCTGCTCTTGACGCCACGTTGGCGTCGGTTTCCGGGCAGATTTCCCGCCAACTCATCGGCAGCAGGATTCAGCACACCGCGGCGGATGACAAGGACCTCGTCGAGGACTACCCGTTGCTCCCGTTGCGTCGTCGTTTCTGGGAGAGCGTGCTTCGCCAGGCCGACGCTGGCCGCGCCGGTCAGCTGCGCTCCCAGCTCCGCATCGTGCATGAGGCGAACCGCAAGGTCGCTCCCCAGTCGGTGGGCACCGTGGTCGGCGCCGATTTCCTCTACTCGCAGAAGAACGAAGACCTTAACGGCGCGGGTCTTCTTCTTAAGGAGACGCAGACGCTCATCCACGAGCAGGGGCAGAAGGACCCCCTGCGCGGCCGCATCCTCGGCCTCATCCACCTCATCGGTCTGCTCCCTACGTCGGGTCACGGCGACATCGGCGTCCGCGCGACGGCAGACCATCTCGTCGACCTCCTCGTCGAGGACCTCGCCCACGACGGGGACCGGCTCCGGCAGCAGGTGCCTGCGGTGCTCGAAGCGCTCGCCGAAGAGGGCGTCATTCAGCAGGACGGCGAGGAGTTCCGCCTTCAAACTAAGGCGGGCCGCGAGTGGGACGAGGCATTCCGCAGGCACCACGCTCAAGTCACGGACAGTGAGGTAAGCACAGATCGTGATTCGCTGTTGCTCACTGAGGTCGGACGGTCGATACCCGCTTCGATCCAGCAGGGTCGTGCCAAGGAATCCCGCAAGCTCGCGCTGCACGCCGACGCCTCGCCTCCGCCGGAATCGGATGCGATCCCGGTGTGGCTGCGCTCCGAGTGGGACGAGGGTATAACCGCGAAGCAGTTCGACGAGGCCGCGCGCAGCCTCGGAGTTGACTCGCCGATCGTGCTCGTCCACCTTCCCCGACTCCAGGCTCCGGCGTTCGTAGCGGCAGTCCGTAACAAGCTCGCCGCGCAGAGAGTGATCGACCAGCAGGGAATCCCGCAGGATGATGAGGGCAAGCAGGCCCGAAGCGCGATGCAAACCCGCCTCAACCGGGCGACGGACCGGGTGAATGCCCATGTTCGTGACGTGATCTCCAAGGCGAACGTGCTCCTCGGGGGCGGCACGGCCCCGAACGGGCTCTCACTGCGCGAACGCATCGAAGCCGGCGCGCAGTCTGCCGCGACCCGCCTGTTCCCGCGGTTCTCCGAGGCTGACGACAACCGGTGGTCGATGGTTAGGGACCGAGTGAAGAACGGGTCGGCAGCTGACGCGCTGAAGGTGCTCCAGTTCGATGCCGACCCAGAGCAGCATCCCGTCGTCAAAGAGATTCTCGGCCACGTCGGCCCGGCAGGCACGTCCGCGAGTGAGGTCGAGAAGGCCGTGACATCGAAGCCGCTCGGCTGGCCGCGCGACGCACTCATGGCCTCCCTCGGCGTGCTCCTAGACACAGGAGTGATCCGTGCGACGCTCAACGGGAGCGACGCGACCACGGCCGATGTACTCAAGCAGACCCGCCTCGGCAACGTCCACCTCCGCCGCGAGGTCACGGTGCTCAAGCCCGCCGAGAAGATCCAAGCCCGCCAGTTGCTGAGCAACCTCGGCTTCCTGACCGACAACGACGGACTCGTCTCGGCCGTCGATCAGGCCGTCCAGTCGCTCGTCGACCGCGCGAAAGGCGTTAGCGGGCCTGCTCCGCTGCCTGACATCACAGTGCCAGGCAGCATCCAGGCGATCGTGGACTCGTCGGGAAACGACCGCGTGCACGCCCTGCTGGCAGCGAAGAGTGACCTCACGAGTTTCAACGACCAACTCGGAGACCTGGAACGTAGGCTCAAGAGTCGCACACCCTCGCTCGAACTGGCGCGTTCGCTTGCATCCTCGGCCACGGAGCTGGAGCCCGCCGCGGCGGCCCGTGAGCGGCTCGACGCACTGGCCGCGAGCCGTGATCTCCTCACCGAGGCCGATCCAGTCGCCCCGATCGTGAAGGAACTCGCCGAGGCGCTCCGCGATGCCATCCACGAAGCGGCAGTTGCGTTGCGCGACGCCCGCGCGACGGCTGTCGCCAGCCTCGAACAGCAGCCAGCATGGACGGCTCTCGACGAAGCGCAGCGCGAGGCGCTCCTCACGGAACATCATCTCGGCATCGAGGCGGAGCCCAACCTTGCAGATGCTGCTGCCGTCCTGAGTGCGGCGCAGACTCGCCCGCTCCAGGGGTGGACCGCTGAACTCGACGCCATCCCGCAACGGGCTTCGCGGGCGCTGGAAGCGGCCATTCACCTCACGACACCTGCGGCCAAGACGGCCACAGTGCGGGTTTCGACGGCGAGCCTGAGCAGCGCCGACGAGGTCGAGCGCTACATCACCTCCCTGCGGATGCAGCTTCTCGACGCCCTGAACAACGGTAGCGACACCGTGGTGGTGAAGGGCTGACATGACGACAGAAACGACGAAAGTCCTCAACTTCGACCAACGACGCTTTCTAGATGCCCAGACGCAGCGCGCCCGCGAGGCTGCACAACGCGCAGCCGAGGATGCTCTGCGCGCTCTCGCGGTTGCCGAGCCGAGCCGTCCGGGCTACCTGAGTGACGAGCAGAACAAGCTCCGGCTCGCGCTCCGCGACAAAGCACGGCAGCTCGGCGATGACACCGCATGCGCAGGTGCACCGCTCACCAACCTGGTGCACGACGTTGCCTACGAGCAGTGGCATCGCTTGCTGTTCGCGCGCTTCCTGGAAGTCAATGGCCTGCTCCGGCATCCGGATTACCGCGATATCCCGTTGTCATTGGAAGACTGCAGCGATCTCGCGTCTGACCTTGGCGAGCCGGATGCCTGGGCCGTTGCCGCGCGGTTCGCCTCGGAGATTCTGCCCGGCGTGTTCCGCCTCACCGACCCCGCGGTACAAGTCCAGTTCGCAGCCGAACACCGAGCCGCGTTGGAGCGTCTCCTCCTCGACATTCCTACCGATGTCTTCACGACGGAGGACGCCCTCGGATGGGTGTATCAGTTCTGGCAGACGGCCGAGAAGAAGCGCGTCAACGAGTCAGGCGTCAAGATCGGCGGGGCCGACCTCTCGCCCGTCACACAGCTCTTCACCGAGAACTACATGGTTCGATTCCTGCTCGAGAACTCGCTCGGAGCATGGTGGGCCGCACGTCACCCCGAATCTGCTCTGCTTGACGGCTGGGAGTACCTGCGCCGCAACGAGGACGGCACCCCTGCCGCCGGTTCGTTCAGCGACTGGCCCGAGCGCGCTGCCGACGTGACGGTGATGGACCCCTGCTGCGGCTCCGGTCACTTCGTCGTCGCAATGTTCGGCATGCTCTGGCGCATGCGTGCCGAGGAGGAGGGACTCACGCCGACTGAGGCACAAGATGCAGTCCTCCGCGACAACCTCCATGGCCTCGAACTCGACCCGCGCTGTACCCAGATCGCCGCCTTCAACGTCGCGCTCGAAGCCTGGAAGCAGGGTGGGTTCCGCGAGTTGCCCGCTCCACAGATCGCCTGCTCTGGCGTACCGGTCCGGGGCAAGTACGAGGACTGGGAGGCCCTTGCCGGCGCGGATACGGAGCTTCGTGCGCTCCTTGGGCGGTTGCACAGCAGGTTCCGGGAAGCTGACACGTTGGGCTCGTTGATTGACCCCCGGCCAACTTCATCAGATGATGCACTTTTCGGGAGAGATTTGAGTGTCGGAGTTGACTGGTCTCGAACTCGCGATGCGTTGCGGGAAGCGTTGTCGGCTGAGCAGACGTCAGAGTCGGTTCTTGGCCATGCCGCGGGGGATGTTGTGGACGCTGCCGCTCTACTGGGTGGCTTCTATTGTCCCGCGTCAAGTAGTTGGCAGGATTTCTTCTCGTTCGAAGTTGGGGATGGTGGGGTCGGCCAGGCCCAGGTGCACCTCCATTGGCCGGTTCCAGGAGATCGCCTCGTGCGGGCGGATCTCGTTG
>NZ_JAGDYM010000017.1 GCF_017565745.1 Leucobacter weissii | reverse complement strand
GCCGACGCCGACGAGCAGTGTGAGGGTGCATCTTCCACGAACATGCACTCTCACACCCCGCCCAGCGATACCTCAACCCGCATCTTCACGCTGAAGCGCCTTCAGAAATCTTGAACTTGCGGGGAATTCGGCCCATGCGGGCGGTGGTGTCGAAGAGCTCGTACTCGTCCGGGTGGAGCTGATGCTGGACGACGAAGGAGCGGTCCTTGATGCGCCACAGCCCCTGCCCGGTGCCGAGCGTCGGGAGGAGTTCGCGTTCGGTGCCGGTCAGCCCGAGCGTCTTGGCGGTGCTGCCGAGCTGGTCGGATTCTTGCCGGTAGATGATCCGCGATTCCGCGTTCGCCAGCAGGCTGTTCGCGAGCGAGCGCATCGCGGACCCTTGGTCGCCGACGTTCTCCAGGTCGGTCAGCTTGTGGAAGATGAGCATGTTGCTGATGCCGTAGGCGCGGGCGAGCCGCCAGTGCGCATCCATCCGTTTCAGCAGCGCCGGCTCCGACATCAGCCTCCAGGCCTCGTCGTAGATGACCCAGCGCTGTCCGCCGTTGGGGTCCAGCAGCGCCGACTCCATCCATGCCGACGAGCAGGTCATCAGCACCGACACCAGGGTGGCGTTCTCGGTCACCCGGGACAGGTCCAGCGACACCATCGGCAGCGTCGGATCGAACACTTCGGTGGACGGGCCGTCGAACAGGCCGGACAGGTCACCGGCGACGAGGCGGCGCAGCGCGTGCCCGACCATCCGCCCGTCCTCGGCGAGCCGGCCGTCGGGATCATCTGACGGGGTGAGGAGGTGGTCGACGATCATCGGCAGGATCGGTACCTCGTTCTCCCGGACCGTCTGCGCCAGCGCCGCGTCGATCGCGGTGTGCTCCAACGGCGACATCGGCCGGGTCAGCACCGTCTCGGTCAGCGCTCCGATCAGGTCACGACGCCGCGACGCGACCGTGCTCGCCCATTCGGCGTCGCTGAGCCCGCACGGCCGATACCCCTCATCGAGCGGGTTCAAGCGGGTGTGGAGGCCGTGGCCGAGCTGGATCGCCCGGCCCCCGACCGCGCGGGCGATCTCCGTATGCTCCCCTTTCGGGTCACCGGGCACGTAGACCCGGCGCCCGAACGGCAGCGACCGCGTGTACAGCGACTTCGCCAGCGACGACTTGCCGCTGCCGACGATCCCCGCCAGTACGACGTTCGGTGCGGTGATGATCCCGGCCTGGTACAGCACCCACGGGTCGTACACGAACGACGCCCCGGAGTAGAGGTCTTGGCCGACGAACACGCCTTGGGAGCCGAGGCCGCCTTCGGCGAGGAACGGGTACTGCGCCGCCAGCGTCGCCGAGGTGTCCTGGTGGCGCGGCAGCCGGAACCTGCCCGGCGACCGCAGCGCCGCCGGCCCGGGCTCGCCGGCGGCGGGCAGGTACTGAGTGGCCTTGCGCTCGGCACGCTCCGCGTCGGCCTTGGCCTTCGCGGCGGCGACTTCCTGCCGGCGCTGTTCGGCCTGCAGCCGGGCCGCAGCCTGGCGGCGCTGTTTGCGCAGCCGGCGCCGCTCCGCCGCCGGGGCGACGAGCACCGCGGTGTGCAGGCGTTCCTTCTCGCTCACAGTCCCCGCCCCCGCCCGCGATCGGCACCGGAACGGAGAGTGCGAGGGGCGAACCACGAGCGATCCGGCTCGGATGCTGTCGATCGCTGGGCTTGGTCCCGTCGGGAGCGGCGGGTCGGCCACTCGTGCCGCGTCGGCTCAGCCGCCTCGGTCGCGGCAGGCGCCGGCGCCGTCATCGCGGACCGATCTGGGGCCGCGGCCACCCTTGCGGCCTGTGCCGCCCGGGTCAGCCCGGTGGCGACCGCATCCAGGGCGGTGCCGGCCTGGTGGAGGTCATCGGCGGCGGCGAGAGCCGCGGGATCGCCGTGTCCCGCCCGTGCGGTGGCGAGCTGGTCGAGCACCTGCCGCATCGCCCTCGCCGCATCACGCAGCTCAGCGATGACCGGGGACGTTCCCACGCCGGTGGCGGGCAGGTTCCCGGATGCGGCGAGTGCGCGCAGATTCCGGGCGGCCTCGGCGGCGTAAGCGGCGGGATAGTAGGAGATCGTGGGCATGAGCAGCCTCCCAAGAAGCAGCAGCGAACAGGGGTGTCGCTCAGGTGCGCCCGCCCCGCCCCGGACACGCAGTGGTGCCGCCCGATCCCCGGGGCGGCGGCACCATGCAGAGACCCCCAGGGGTCAGCGGCCGAGTCCGCGGTCACGGCGGACGGCCGCGACACCGGGATGGGTGAACCAGGACCCGTCCGTCGCCGAGGCCGCCGAGCCGCGCTCGGACACCTTCCCGGTCTCCTTCCGCCCGCGGGCTGCGCTGCTTCCGGAGGCACGCGCCGACCGTGCCGCATCGGCGCCGTGGGTGGTCGGGATGACCGGGGCGGGCGTGGGGGTAGCGGCGTCGAGGCTGTCTTCGGGTGGGATCGAGTGCTGACGGTAGAGGCCGACGTGCCCCATCGCCGGGTTGGAGGTCAGCGTGTAGTCACCCGAGACCGTCTCGGTGTCCAGCATCCCGGTGGGCACGGTGTCGTAGACGTAGCCGTTCTCCATCGCCGCCGCGGTGGTCTCGTCCCCGTAATCCCAGTGAGCCAGGTGCTCGATCGCGGCGTCAGGGCCGTCGCGATCGATCAGTCGCAGCACCTCATCGGCCTCATCGCCTTGCAGGAAGACGATGTTGACCCACCGCGACTCCCGCGCCGCCTCGTCCCCAGCCGCGTCTGACTGGACGGCCTCTGCGACCACGCCGTTGGTGGTCGATGCGGGGTGCCAGGCGATACGTCCGGCGGCCTGCATAGCGGCGTTCAGCCGTTCCTCGACCGCATCGAGGGAGGCGGCCGCGCTGGCGAGCTGATCGGCCGTCACCTGGGCATCGCGGATACCGGCGGCCTGGTCACCGGCGTCATCGAAGGCGCGGCCCTCGTGACGGCGATGCCGCTGCGCGATCTGCTCGATGGACTGCTGCATGGAGCGCACCCCGGCGAGCAGGTCGCCGATCACCCCGTACGCGTCTTCGGGATGCTCGAAGCTGCGGCTGGCATGTGCCAGGCCACGGAGCGCCTGCGAGGCCTCTTCGGCGTCGGCGACGGGATCGTAGAACGTGGGCATGAGGAGCCTCCCAGACGATGGATGGATGATCGGTTGCTCCTCCGGTGCACCCCCACCCCGCAGAGAACAGCGGAGTCAGATGTGGCGGGCCAGGGGCAGTGCGGCCGCAGTGAAGGCCTGCGCTTGCTGCCCAACCAGGCGGCGGGTTTCGCAGGAGGCTTGGATCGCGGCCTGCTCGATCGCCGAGACCGCCGCATCCAGCTCCTCGCTGCTGGGTGCGGAAACGGCGATCAGCCCGGTCACGCGCAGCACCCCGTGCCCGGCGGTCAGGTCGGCCTCCTGCTGGAGCACGTCCTCGTACTCGGCGGTCTGGGCGGCGTCCTCGATCTGCCCGATCCGCCGCCGCTGCGCCGCATCCGAAATGTGCTCGACCTTCTTCTTGCGGATGTCGCGGGCGGCCTGGTCGGTGCGCAGCGGCGTATAGAGCAGCGACAACGCCCGCCCGATCCCGGAGGAGAGCACCAGCGGGGCGAGGAACCCCGGATACACCATCGACCGCGGCCACTCACTGATCCACAGCACCGCGTGGTGGGCGGAGTCGGTGCGCAGCCCCGCCCAGGTCTCGGTCACCGCGACCGGACCCGCCGTCGCCAGCGACTGGCCAAGCTCCCCGTGCCGCTCCAAGGTCGCCGCGACCGAGGGGTCATAGGCGCTGCGGAGGATCACCGCGAACTGCCCCGGGCTCAGCCACCCGGTCGGGGTGAGGTCGGCGGCACGCAGCGCCGCGGTCAGCGTGCTCATCTCCTGCCGCAGCACCGCGGCCGCCCCGCGCAGACCCCCGCCGGCGGTCCGGATCTGCCGGGCTGCGCCCTTCATATCCAGGCTGAGACTGATCGTGGTGGCGTGGCGTTCCCCGGCCGGACCGGCGCGGTCGATGAGCTCCTGGTAGGTGGTCGACGCCCAGGAGTCGTCCCGGGTGCCGTGGGCGGCCCACCACTCCGCGAGCCCGGTGCCGGAGTCCGGCAGGGTGCGCTCCAGCACCTGGAGGGTCGCGATCCGCCCGGACCGGCACACGGTCGCCAGCACCCGCCCCCAGGAAGTGACCCGGCGGTGCTGCTCGGCCGGATCGAGGAGCACGAACGCCGGGTGCCGGATCTCGCACACCACGGTGAGCGTGCCCTGGTGCGGATCGTGGATCATCCCGGCCCCGGTCTCAGGGTCGACGTGCTCACGCAGCCGCGCCATGTCCCCGGGCAAGGCGAGCGTGCCCGCCGGGCGGGGTGCGACGATCCGCCGCCGGTACAGCAGTTGCCCGCCGGTGGTGCGCCAGAGCCACCAGCCGGCCACGGGTATCCATTCCACGACCGGGCGGCCCGCGATGGGCATCCAGGTCAGCACCGCCGAGAGCACCCAAACGGGCGCGGTGTAGGCGATGAGCATCCCGCCGCCGGCGTAGAACGCGCCCACCAGCGCGAGCACCCCGATGCCGAGGGTCACGAGCTGTGAGGCGGACAGGCCGAGCAGGATGCCGCGGCGGGTCAGCCGGGAGAACTTCACCGGTACCAGCTCGGTCCCCGGGCCGGTGTCCTCGGTGCTGTGCTTCGTGCTCACGGGTCTCACTCCTTCCCGTCTGCCGGCGGCTTCGTGCCGCCGTCGCGGGCCGGGGGCGTCGGGCCGGACGGGGCGTTCGGCGGCGGGGTGCGATGCGGAGGCGCCTGCGACGCCGGCCCACTCCCACCGCTGCCATTGCTGTTGGTGTTGGCGGTGTTCTGGTTCGCGCCGTCGGCGGCGGCCTCGGCCTGCGAGCCTGCGGCCTTGCCGGCCTCCGGGCCGGCGGTGGCGGCCCTCTTCGCGACCTGCGCGCCGATCACCACGGCCGCAGCCGGACCCGCAGCAGCCCCCGCGCCCGCAGCACCTCCACCACCCGCACCAGCCCCGGCACCAGCGCCTCCGCCTCCACCGGGCGGGGGCGGAGGCGGATTCCCACCACCTCCGCCACCTCCGCCGCCAGGGAGTGGCGGCGGATTCCCACCGCCGCTGCCGTCCCCGCCGCCGCCTCCGTTGTCGTCGAGGACTTTCTTCGGGCTGTCACCGGAGGGTTTGGTCGGGACGGGGACGGGGCGGTTCATCGCGTTCTTGGCCTCTTGCTCGGCGCCCATGGTGTTGTAGAGGTCGAAGCCGAGGAACGCGATGACGCGGTAGACCATGTACGGGGCGAACGCGGCGATGGCGAGCATGACGATGCCGGTGATCGGCTCGGTGATCGCCGTCAGATCGGCCTCGATCGGGGTCGCCATCTGCGTGATCGCGATCAGGAACACGACGACCAGCACGAGCTTGCTGATGATGAGGGCGAGGACGAACGCCGCCCATTTCCCGATCCAGGAGCGGCTGGCATCCCACGCGGCCCCGGCGAACGCGAGCGGCGCCAGGACGATCGCGATCAGCAGCAGCGCTTTGCGGATCAACAGGCTGAACCAGACGATCGCGACGGCGGCGACCATGAGGCCGCCGAGGAAGATCGTGACGATCGCCCCGACACCGGGCGCGGTGACGTTGATGCCGGTCAGGCCGGCGGCGAGCAGGATGATCTTGTCGCCCATCGTCTCGGTGGTCTCGCCGGCGGCCTGGATGATCCCGATGGCGAGCTGGTCGGTGATCTCCAACGCGAGCGCGGCCAGGGTGATGACCACGAACGACCCGAGTACCGCTTTGCCGGCACCGAGGGCGGCACGGGACAAGGCGGTGGGGTCTCGGCGGATCAGGCCGAGGATGAGCTGGAAGCAGAAGAAGATCAGCACGATGAACACGCCGATCCCGAACAGCAGGTTGTAGACGGACACGTAGCCGTCTTGGGTGACATCGACCAGCGTCGTGGTGTCGAACACGGCCCACATCGCTTCCAGCAGCCAGCCGGCGGCGCCGCCGACGGCTTGGGCGAACCAGTCGAACGGGGCCGAGATCAGCGACGCGGCCGCTTCACCGGCGGAGTCGCAGACGTTGGAGATGACGGGCAGATCGCACAGCGCCATCACACACCTCCCTCACGGGTCACGGGATGGATGGCGGTCAGACGGCCTGGCCGACGTCCCAGAAGAAATTGATCAAGGTGACGCTGGCGCCGCAGATCACCGCGGCCCCGCAGGAGATGAGGACGCCGATCTTGCCGCGGCCGGAGAGGTGCGGGTTGGAGCTGTTGGAGCCGAAACCCCACACGATCGCGGAGACGATCAGGGCGAGCACGGACAGGATGAGGCCCACGGTCATCACGGCACCGACGATGTCGCGGAGCTGCTCGATGCCCGGAAGGCCGGAGCTGTTGGGGTCGATGTCGATCACGGCGGAACTCCTCTGGACGAGAATGGATACGGTTCTGCCACCAGGTGCACCACCACCCGCCAGCGCACGAGAAAGCGCCCGCCCCGGGGTGAACAGCCAGGACGGGCGCAGAAAGAGGGTGCGATGGGGTCAGAGTTGTTGGCCGATGCCGATGAGCCAGTTCATCCAGGCCACCCCGGAGCCTGCGAGGATCGCCGCACCGAGGGCGACGAGCACCCCGGTGCGGGCCTTGCCTGCCGCGTGGTAGTTGCCCGTCGAGGACGCGATCGCCCAGATGATGCCGGAGACGATGAGCATCAGCACGGCGATCACCAGCACGAACATCAACAGCGCGCCGATCACGCTCTCTAGGTCACCGATCCCGCCCAGGCCCTCGAAATCCGGGAACACTTCCATCACGCGCCCCCGACCGAATTGGCGACGGTCACATGAGAGTGATCGAAATGTCCTCCGGTGATGGAGCCGGGGTCGTGCATGCCGCCGCCGTTGTAGTCACGCCACCCCTCGTCGTCACGGGCGAGCGACCAGATCTTCCCGTCCCAGATGAGGTACTCCACCCCGAGGACTTCGGCGTGGGTCTTCAGCCAGTTCGTGACCTCCCACCCCTGCTCACGCTGAGCCGGGGTGGGCCGCTGGCCAATCGCGTTGCCGAAGGCGATGTCGCAGGCCCGCCCGAGTGGATGTTCCGAGACCGAGCCGGGGCGGGGTGAGTAGCAGGCCCAGGTCGTGTCGGGGAACGCCACGGAGGTCTGCTGATACAGGTGCAGGGTGCGGCGGGTGATCTGTCCATCGGTGGTCGGGTCGTCCGCCAGCTCGTCCGGATTGTCGCCGGTGAACGGGTCCGGCTCCCCACCCGGTGTACTGCCGGTCTCGGGGTCGCAGTCGCCACCGGGAGGTTCGGTCTCGGCCTCGGGCAGATCAGCGGCATTCTGGTCGTTCAGCCAGGCGGCGGGGTCGATGTACTCCCCGTCGGCGCTACCGTCGCGGACCTCGAAGTGCAGATGCGGGCCGGTGGACATCCCCGAGCTGCCGACATCGGCGATGTGCTGCCCCGCGGTCACCTGGTCTCCGGCGGTCACGTGGATACCGTCCTCCCAGGAGTGTGCGTACGCGGTCGCCACCGTGGCCCCGTCGATGGTGTGTTCGATGACGACCAGGCCGCCGTACCCGCCGGAGAACTCCGCCACCATCACTGTGCCGTCTGCGGCCGCGAGGATCGGCGTGCCGTCGGGGGCGGAGAAGTCCGATCCGGTGTGGAAGGACTCTTCCCCGGTGATCGGGTGGACGCGCGGCCCGAACGGGCTGGTGGCCGTCCAGGTGCCCTCCGGCAGCGGGAACACCACTCGCGAGGATTCCGCCGCCAGCGCCGGGACGATCGCCGGGCTGCTGTCTGGGGTCCCTGCGGTGGCAGTGCCGGTGGTCGGGCCGATCAGGGCGTCGAGGATCGCGACGGCGACCGGGCTGTAGTTCTCATACCGCTCCGGATGGGCTGAGACCTCGACGGCTTGGGCGGCCTCGCCTTTGCCCATGTCCTCCCAGCCGGGGATGTCCAACAGTCCGCGCGGCGAGCCGCCGTTGGGTCCGTCGGGTCCGCCGAAGAACGCCTCGGCCTGGTAGGTGGTGTCCATCAGCTCGGCGACGGTGCCCCACCCGGACTGCGGGCGCATCTGAAACAGCCCCAGCGAGTCGTTGTCGGAGCCGTCGCCGTCGTTGGGGTACTCCGCGGACTCCGGGTAGGCGCTGGTGTTGGCGAGCTGACGCAACATCGATTCGGTCAGTGCCGCCATCAGCGCGATCTGGAGCCCGTCGCGATTCACGCCGTCGATGCCGGAGCCGGTCTCGATGATCGTGGCCGCATGGGTGAGCTGTGTCTTGTTCAGCGTGAACTGTTCGCCGTCGCGGGTCTGCACGGCGAGCTCGTCGGGGACCTCGCCGACGGTGATGCTCCCGCCGGAGACCGTGCAGGCCCCGCTGAGGGCGGGGTTCATCAGCAGCCCGATCCCCACCATGGACAGCAATGGCGCCGCCAGCACCAGAGCGAGCAGGCCGATGGCGAGCTTCTTCAACACCACAGCACCTCCTGTTTCTCTCTCGTGGCCCGGTCAGCGCAGGGGGTTGTCGAGTTCGGACAGGCGCAGCAGGTGGCAGGTGTCGTAGGCGGGCTCGCAGATCACAAACACGGTGAACGCCACCTCGTGCGCGGCCTGGACGGGCTCGTCGTTCCAGACCCCTGCGCGGTGGCGGATGCCCTCGATCGTGATCGCCGTCGTCCCCGGCGTGAGTTGCCCCGGCCGCGCCTGCTCCTGCGCACTCGCCCAGTCGTCCGGCACGAACGCGTCGGTGATCTCCAGGTGCTGGGTGGTGGCGTACGGGCGCAACTCGAGCCACGCGTCGCGGGTGGGCAGGTAGGCGGCGATATCCGATGCGAGGCCCGCCTGCTCGGTGCCGGTGGGGTCGGCGACCTCCATCAACACCGCCGTGTAGTCCAGCGGCATGAACCCGGCCCCGGTATCCCACGCGAACACCGCGGTCGCGACGTTGCGAGCGAAGGTCTCCGGGTCGCTGCTGGGAACCACCGGCGCGATCCGGTCCGGGAGCGCCGGGCCGTCTTCCGACGGAGCGGTCGGTGCCGGAGAGTCGTCGTTGTCGGAGGGTGGGCCGGTGCGGGGGCCTTGGATCAGCCCGTAGATCCCGACCCCGGCGAGGATCAGGACGGTCAGACCCGCGGCGAGCAGGACGATCAGGCGCTTGCGGGAAGGGGTGTCAGCAGAGGTCTTCATGCCGCCCAGGTGCACGAGCCCGGCCCCACACGCACACGGCGGGGCCGGGCTCGCGATTCGTGGTTACAGGGCGCGCAGGTGCCGACGCGCCGTTCCCGTGTCGCCGTCGGCCGCGGGCTGTGCCGTCATCTCGCCGACGGCGGCATCATCGCCGGTCTCGTCGGGGTCGATGCCGAGGAGGGGGCGCAGGAGGTCGGCGAACGTGGCGGTACCCTCGGCGACGTTCAGGAAGATGGTGACCTGTTCGTCGGTGAGTTCCTCGGCGAGGTCGGCGGGGTCGTAGTGGGTCCACCAGTCGGTCAGCGAGGTCCAGGTCTGCACGAATGCCGTCACCGGCCACCGTCCCGGCACCTGCGCGGGCGCGGACTCGGCGGTTTTGTCCTTGCGCTTCTTGTTGCGGCTGGGTTCGGTGACGCGGGCGACGGCCTCCTCGGCCAGCGCGTGCAGCTCGGACTGCCGGGCCTGCTCGGCCTCGGCGACGGCGGCGCGCACGCGCTGGTAGGCCGGGTCGACCGGCCCGCCCGCCTCGATCCCTGCCAGCTCCGTTGCGGCCTGCTCACGCAACGACTCCGCGACGGTGGGGTCGTCGGCGACGCGCTGGACCTGGTTGATCTTCTCCAACGTCGTGTGCGAAGCGCCGCCGGGGATCATTGCTGCGGCTTGCTCGCGGGTCTTGCCGACCGGCCCGAGAGACGGGGGTGCAAATTTTGCACCCCCGTCGCTTCCGGGTTGATTCTCGCTGGAGAACCGGGTGGCGGCATCGCGTCGTTCGGCGTCCTCGGCCATGAGCTGTTTGAGTTCGCGGTAGAGGGCGGCGGCTTCGAGCTGGGTCAGCGGCTTGCGGTGGACGTTCTCGTCCTGCTCGGCCAGCAGATGCCCGAGTCGATCCGAGACACCCCGGCGGACCCAGACGCTGACCGTGCGCCAGCGCAGCAGCCTGATCGCCGCGAGTCGGCGCCGCCCGCACACCAGCACCCCGTCGGTGGTGACGGTGATCGGCTGCAACAGGCCGTGCTGGCGGATCGACTCGGCCAGCGCCTCGATATCGCCCAGATCGGTGCGGTGGCGGGTGCCGACCTGGATCGAATCGACCGTGCGCTCCAACTCGATCCCCATCACCACTCACCCCCTCTCGACCTGTCCACTCGACGTTGCGTGCCTGGACTATTTGCGGCCTCGGTCGGGCGCGGCCAGGCATACGGTGAGCACGAGGTCGTCATCGCGCAGCAGCACCGGGAGGGTCTCGCCGATCAGCAGCCGCAGCAGCACGCCCCGCCCGGCGCTGGTCGCCGCCAGGCCCGGGTGCGGGTTCCCGAGCAGTGCTTTCAGCAGGCCCGTCCAGGAGCGGGCCGGCAGATCGAGCAGCGCGCGGGCGTACTGGTCACGGCGCAGGTTCTCGTAGGCGGTATGCCGCGCCCCGGCCTTGGCCAAAGCGCCGCAGATATGCTCCACCGACGCCCGCGCGGTCGCCGGCTCCCAGCCGAGCATCGTCACCAGCGCGATCGCGTCCTCCATCGCCGAGGACGCCGACATCGACGCCTGCACCCCACCACCGCCGCCGCTTCCGTTGCCGGCGTCGCCGCCTGCGGCGTCGGTGTCGGGCTCGGGGTCGGTGACCTGGAACGCTGGGTGATACTCCGGCAGCGGCGTCTCACGGTCGGAGATCCGCTCCGCGTCGTGGAACGCGGAGATATGCGGGCGCCTGGCCTGGTGAGTCGAGCACAGTAGCCCTTGGGCGCGTTCCTCGGCGATGCAGGTGATCCGCACCGCGTGCGTGACCACGCCCCACGGATCGTGTGCGTCACGGGCGGAGCGGGTGCGCATCACATCGAACGCCGCGCTGGCCGCCTCCCACGGGTCCAGCCCGTGCTTGCGCGCCAGAGCGCCATACTTCTCAGCCGCGAAGCGCATCAGCTCCGCGGCGACCGGATCAGCTGCCCATGCCCGCTCGCCGGCCTCGTGCAGCCGCCGCAGCAGGGCACGCAGCCCGGCACTGGTCGTGAACTCCTCGTGCGGAGTGGTCGTCGTGGTGTTGGTTGTGGTCATGGTTCTGGCACCTCCTGGCAAGCAGGTGCGCGCAGTGGCTCCGGCGCCCGGAGCGCGGCGTTCGGTGTCGTCGTTGACGGTGGTCATGGCCGGTCACCTCAGCTCATCCCGACCGGGCCACGCCCGGCACCCTCATGGCTCGTGCCGCGTCCGAACGCCGACAGCGGCGGCAGCTCCCGCACCCGCTCACCCAGTCGCTGCGCCCCGCGGGCGAGCGGGTCATGCGCCTTCTGGGCCAGGTGGGCCTCGAAGTCGATCGCCAGACGGGAAGCGACCCCGCTGCCGCGGGCCAACAGGTCCGACGAGCGCACCCAATCCACCCCGCGGGCCCGCCGCTTCGGGTCAGCGCCCTCGGTGATCGGATTCCTGCGGTCGACGTCGGCGGCCTGGATCGCTTCCGGCGCTCCCGTCACCTCCACCGGGTCAGGGCGTGCCCCCGCGTTCGGTGTCTCGTGCCGGGCGGCCTGCTCCTGCTCGTGTTCATGCTCGTTGGGGTTCATGATCGGACTCCTTCTCCTTGTGTTCTTCTTTCATCTCGGTCTCTGACTCGCCGCTGCTGGTGCGGGGGAACCAGCGGCCCACCGTCGAGGCGTGCACCCCGAGCTCGCGAGCGATCGCCTTGTTCGACCACCCCGCCTCCCGCAGCGCCACGGCACGCTCACGCCGCCTCGGGCCGCCAGTCGACTCGGGCTCACGCCGCACAGGCTCCGACGGTGCGGGCTCGGTGGGATCGGGGCCGGACGACGGCTTCGGAGTTGGCTCGTCCTGGGGCTCGTTCTGCGGCTCGGGCAGCGCTGGCGGTCGTGTCTCTGGCTCGCCAGCGGCGACCAGCTCAGCATGCTCGGACAGCTCGGGCGGCTGAGCCGGATCGGCGTGCCCCGTCCGGCCCGTGCTCACGGTGCCGATCAGAGCCGGTCCAGTGACGGGCGGCTCAGTGGCGGGAGACTCGATGGTCGTGGTCTTGGTGGAGCGGGTGAGGACGACGGTCAGGTGCGTGGACGCCAACAGCACCAATGGCGGTACCGCGGCGACGATGGCGGCCAGCAGGGCCGGCACCGACGCGGTCGCGGCGACGATCGCGTGGGCGGCGTTCGCGGTCACCGACATTCCCGCGCCGGCGATCAGCAGCGCCCACGGATACCAGGCCGAGCGGTGCCCGTCGAGGGCGACGACCGCGACCGTGGCGACCACGATCAGCCCGTCCACCAGCAGCGGCCAGATCCATGCCTGCCCCGCGGCGATGCCCGAGCGCACCGCGAGATCGGCCAGCGCGGTGAAGCTCAGCCAGAACGCGCCGCCGCCGATCAGCACCGTGCCCGATGCCGCCGCGACCACCGCCCACCGGCGGCCCGATACGGCCGTCATGACAGCCCCCTGGCTGGTGCCGCCCGCACGACCGGGTGTGAGAGCCTGAACTGCGACCCGGCACCCCGGCCGGCTCCAGAGACAGCAGAGGTGGCAGAGGTGGTGGTGCCCACGGCGCGGTAGGCGGAGCGGACGGTCGTCGTGATCTCTCGTTCGGCCAGCCCGGCCTGCGAGGCTGCGGCGCCCAGTACCTCGAACGCGTCGTCTCGGGGCATGCCGTTCTCGGCGAGCTTGCACGCGGCCCAGAACAGTCCGGCGTTGCGCTCGCCCTCCTGCCGACGCGCCACCCACGCCGCCAACCGGCCCACCATCGCCTCCGAGTCCGCGGCCGCCGCGCTCGGGCGCGGGCGGGGCGGCGGCTTCGGATCGAGGAACTCACGCAGCCGGCCCGCGTCCAGGAGCCGGCCGTCCGCCGCAGCGAACCTGGTGGGGCGATAGAGCACGCCGTCGCCATCGACGAGGCGGCGCGACGGCGGCACGATGATGTAGCCGCGATCCCCGCGGAAGTCGATCCCGGCTTTGCCGGCCTGCCACGACGGCTGCTCACCGGTCCCTGCCGGATAGTAGATATGCAGGCCCCCGGTCGGTGAGCGCACCAGCGTCTCCCACCCGTTCACCAGCCCCGCCCGGCGCGCTCGGCCGAAGGCCTCGTAGCCGTTGACGCCATGCACATCTACGTCCACGACCACCACGCCGGAGGCGGCGCCGGTGGGCATTCCGATGTTCGCGGCCGGGAACCGCGACCACCACGCCCGCACCCGTGTCCGGTCTGTGGTTGCGTCGTGGAACCCGCGGCGGGTGATCGGCTGCTTACCGCCCGGCGCGCACGGAAACACCGGGACCCCAGCCGCCGCGAACGCCGCGGCGGCATCTGGCAGTGGCCAGAAGGCATCCATCCGCCGCACCGCTTCGGTGAACCGGCTCGGGCTGCTCATCACAGCCTCCGCCCCTCAGCCCCCACCTGCTCACGGCCACGCGCGGGCTCCGGCAGCGGCTCGACTCGCCGCCCCCGCGAGCGCTCCGGCGAACGGGCCGGCGCATCCTGCTCCGCCGTCTTTCGGGCGGGGCCGTCGCGGACCAGGCTCGGCGGGGTGCCGTCGGGCACCTGAGCGGTGTCGAGCAGGTCGAGAATCCCTGCCGCGGTCTTCCGTACCCGCTCACCGGTGGCTTGCACGACCTCGACCGGCTCTTTGCCGTTCACGTTTGCCGCCCATCCGGCCACGTACGGGATCGTGTAGCCGGTGGTGTCCATTCCGTGGGCGGCGCCGATCATCAGCGCGACGGACTCGGCTTCGACCTCGCCGATCCCGCGATGCTGGCGGGCATCCTCCTGGTCGGGGTCGTGCATCAGCACATGCGCGAGCTCGTGCGCCAACGTTTTGACCTGGGCGGTGGGGTCCATGTTCTCCCGCACCGCGACCGTCTTCGCGTCGAAATCCGTCAGACCATTCGAGCCATGGATCATCCCCTCATGCGGCACCCGCATCAGCTCGAACCCCGCCGCCTGTACCTGCTGCGCGAGCCCGTCCCAGAGCCCGTCGGGGGCTTCGCCCTCCAACAAGGTCGGCGACGGCGGTTCTGGGATCGGCTCGCCGGCGGTCTGCGAGACGTCCCAGACGTAGGCGGGGCGCACGCCGACCATCCGCGAGCGCACCACCTCGCCCGGCTTCGGCTTCTCACCGCGATTCAGGCGGTACCAGGAGGCCGGGTCTGAGGGGTTCGCGGACGCGAACCGGCCCGTGACCGGGGCGAGGATCTGATACCCGGGCTGGCCCTTCTCGACCTGCCGGCCGAGCTGCTGCCACTGCTTGTATCCGGCGACATAGGTGGGGAACGGCTCGGGCACCCGGCTCTGCTCGAACGCCGCTTGATGCTGCTCCCAGATCAGCAGGACGTTGTTGAACGAGCGAGACCGGAACCGGGCGGCGAAGCGGAGCGCATCGGTCCAGTCCTCGCCCGTGACGAGCTGCTCGACCGCACCGGTGAGCTTCTCGTGGAGCTCGTCGAGCTTCTCTTCCCGCTTCTGGCGGGCTTCCTCCCGCGTCGCCATTGGTCTGGCCTCCTCCCGGTAGACCAGCCACCCGGGGTGTGGGCGGCTGGTCTTGCACCTGCGAGGTGAGCCAGGTGTATCCGGAGAGTGTCGAGACGGTCAGCGAACAGTGGAACGGTAAGTTGGCCGGCAGGAACTCGGAGGCACCTGACGTTTGGACAGTCCGGACTACCAGCACCGCCAGCGCCGTGGCCGCGACGGCCTGGAATGGGGTCGTTTAGGTGGGCACCGACGTCCCGTTCGTGGGCACCCCGCCGCTCGTGGAGCGCATCGCCCGGTACCGGCTGGGCGTGATCCCGACGCACTCGTGGAACGCCGCCGACGCCCTGTTCCGGGACCGCCACCCGACCCGCCGTCCGGCCTGCTCGATCGTCAGGTCGGTCTCGCGCAGCAGGCGGGCCATCTCCTCGACTCGCAGCATCGTCAGATACGTCAACGGGGTCTTGCCGTAGGCATCCACGAACACGCGACTGAGTTGCTTCGTGGACAGATGCACCATGCCTGCCAGTTCCGATAGCTCCCAACCCCGAGCGATGTCACTGTGCAGAGCATCGCGAACCTGCCTGGCTTCGGCCCGCAGCGGCGTGAACCGGCGATCCCGGGGCAAGGCAGGTCGGACCCGTGCCCGCTGGTGCGGCGAAGTCCGGTACGGAGTGATGCGAATGAATGGAGCGACCTGGTCGATGACTGCGTGCCACAACGCCTGCATCCGATGGAACCGCTCCCGGTAGGCACCATCGACACTGAGCGCGACGAGCTCATCCAACCAGGGCATCAACATTCCCGAGCGGTCCTCCCCGAGGTGGAGGATCTGCGCTGGTTCGGTGTAGATCGTGTCAGCGAAGCCTTGCGCGTCGAGGCGGTCGCGGAGCACGTCGGCGTGCTGCCAGAACAGCTGATCTAGCAGGAAGTCGGTGTCGGCGTAGATCGTGGTGACCGTGACGTGTCCTTCCGGTTCCGACCTGCAGAGCACATTGGCCCCGAGCAGCACCACGTCACCGGGTCTGACTGGTCGTTCCCCGAACTCGCTGAACAGGATCGCCGACCCCGACCGGATCACGATGAGTTTCACGCAGTCGTAGGCAACGGGACCCATCGGGCGATGGATCGTACGTGTCCGAGCGAGCAAGGGGTCGTAAGGCGTCATGTCGGCCCCCAGCGCTTTTCGTGATGCCGGGAGTGATGCCGGGAACGGAATCAGGCCGACGTTATCGGCGACTGCTACGCGTCTTCGTCGATGCGGTGATGACCCATTTCACGGCGTCGCAGCAGCGACTTACCGAGACGCTGATTTCTCCTGTGTCGAGTGTGGATCGCAGCGCGCGGCCGATGATGCTCATGACGTTCCTCCTCAGGACTTGACGAGTCTGGCAATGGCGTCGGAGGCTTCCTTGAGTTTCACCTCGACCTCGGCGCCGTCGTGCTGGATGGCTCCGGCGACGCAGTGTTTGAGGTGGTCATCGAGCAGGCCGAGAGCGACGTTCTCCAGTGCTGAGGTGATCGCGCTGATCTGGGTGAGAATGTCGATGCAGTACGCATCCTCGCTGACCATTCGATGGATGCCGCGGGCCTGGCCCTCGATGCGTTTGAGCCTCGCGAGGTAGCGATCCTTCTCGGTGATGTAACCGTGAGCGACCTGAGCGGCCGTGTCAGTCAAGGTGTCCATGTCAGGTGTCCTCCTAACGGATAATTGCGGATAGATGACCCCTCACGCGGAGCGGTCGAGGATTCTGGACGTGCTGGCCTGCGGAGTGAGGTCGAGCCTGCGTAGCAGCTGGGCGTTGAGGGCGACGACCACGGTGGAGACGGACATGAGGATCGCGCCGATGCTCATCGGCAGGACGAACCCGATCGGTGCGAGGACGCCAGCGGCCAGCGGGACCGAGAGGAGGTTGTAGCCGGCGGCCCACCACAGGTTCTGCTTCATCTTCCGGAACGTCGCCCGGGAGAGCTCGATGACCGAGAGCACCGACCTGGGATCGGAGGATGCGAGGATGACGCCGGCCGATCCGATCGCCACGTCGGTGCCCGCTCCGATCGCGATGCCGACGTCGGCCTGGGCGAGCGCCGGGGCGTCGTTGACGCCGTCGCCGACCATGGCGACCTTGCGGCCCTCGCCCTGGAGTTCGGCGACCTTGGCGGCCTTGTCCTCCGGCCGCACCCCGGCGAAGACACGGTCGATGCCGAGATCCTTCGCGGCCGTGTCGGCGACGGCCTGGGCGTCGCCGGTGATCATCACGACCTGCACCCCGGCGGCGTGGAGTGCGTCGACGGCTTCGCGGGACTCGGGCCTGATCTCGTCGGCCAGTCGCAGGGCGCCGATGACCTCGCCGTCGGCGAGTACGTGCAGGATGATCGCGCCTTCCTCGCGCCAGGTGTCGGCGACGGGAAGTTCGTCCGCCTCGTGCTGATCGAGCAGGTACGGTCCGCCGACCTCGATGACGGTTCCATCTACGGTCGCCTTGACACCGACAGCCGGGGAAGAGGAGAAATCCGAGGCCGCGGGCACGTCGAGCTCCCGGGTGCGAGCGGCGCCGACGATGGCGCGGGCGAGCGGGTGCTCGCTGTCGGCCTCCGCGGCGGCGGCCAGCGCCAGCACCTCGTCCTCGGTCCGGGTGTCGGTGGGGTCGATGGCCGTGACGGTGGGCTCGCCCTTGGTGAGGGTGCCGGTCTTGTCGAACAGCACCGCGTCCACGGTGCGCATGGACTCCAGCGCGAGACGGTCCTTGATGAGCACTCCGCCTCGGGCGGCGCGTTCGGTCGCGATGGACACCACCAGCGGGATCGCCAGGCCGAGCGCGTGCGGGCAGGCGATGACCAGCACGGTGATCGTGCGGACCACGGCGGTATCGGGCAGGCCGACGAGCGACCAGATGGCGGCGGTGATCAGGCCAGCGCCCAGGGCGAACCAGAACAGCCACGCGGCCGCGGTGTCGGCGATCCGCTGCGCGCGGGAGGAGGACGCCTGAGCGTCGGAGACGAGCTTCTGAATGCCGGCGAGAGCGGTGTCGTCGCCGGTGGCGGTGACCTCGACGCGCAGTCCGGAATCGGTGGCCACGGTGCCGGCGACCACCTGATCGCCGGTCGCCCGCCGCACCGTCTTGGATTCGCCGGTGACCATCGACTCGTCCATCGATGCCGACCCGTCGACGATCTTTCCATCGGCGGGCACCGAGGAACCGGGACGGACGATCACCACGTCGCCGACGGCCAGATCAGCAGGAGCGACTTTCACCACGTCGTCGCCCTCGACCTTCTCTGCCTCGTCGGGCAACAGCGCGGCCAGTGAGTCCAGCGCGGAGGTGGTCTGGGCGAGCGAGCGCATCTCGATCCAGTGGCCCAGCAGCATGATGACCACCAGCAGCGCCAGTTCCCACCAGAAGTTCAACTCGTGGTGCAGGATGCGCAGGCTCGCGCCCCAGGACGCGAGGAACGCGACGGTGATCGCCAGGGCGATCAGCAGCATCATCCCCGGTTTGCGGGAGCGGATCTCCCTCAGCCCGCCCGTCAGGA
The DNA here is from genome assembly GCF_017565745.1 of Leucobacter weissii. GTDB lineage: Bacteria > Actinomycetota > Actinomycetes > Actinomycetales > Microbacteriaceae > Leucobacter > Leucobacter weissii. The sequence goes on along the minus strand of NZ_JAGDYM010000017.1, from coordinate 64,565 downwards.
AGGGCCAGCCGCCCCAGAAGTAGACGACGGTGCCCAGGATCGGCGACACCCACGAAACCCACGCGGCTTCGGGCAGGTGGTAGCCGATGAGATGGGCGAACATGTCGTTGAAACCCACGACCGGCACGGCGAGAACGAGCATGATCCAGAACAAGCGCCGGAACTGCCCGACGTGATCTCCGTGACCGGCATGTCCGTGATCATGTCCGCCGTGACCCTCGTGGTGCGCATGGGCGTCATGGCTGTCGTGGCGGCCGGAAGCCTCGCCGTGACCCTCGGGGTGGTCGTGAGAGTGGCGACCCGCGTGGGTGTTCGGCTCGTCGTGGTGCGCGTGCTGAACGTCCACGTGCTCAGGATGCGCGTGCGATCGTGTCGAGGGATCGTTGCTCATGGTCTCGTCTCCTTCGTTCGTCACCCCAGCCCAGATGCGAGACCGGGGCGAAGGTTCCGCGCTCCCGTGCACGTCTGCTCGACGGGAGCGCGGAACCAGATGCCGTCAGGCGGCGTTCGCGTAGCGGTCGGGATCAGCGTCGAACAGGGGTCCACAGGCGGCGCAGCAGAACCAGTACCGCTGGCCCTGGTAGTCGCGGTAGAGACCGGCTTCCTCCGCTTGCGCCTTGACGACCGGGGTGCCGGCCATCACCTTGCATTCGGTCATCTCCTCGGCCGGAGTCTGAGCGATGGCCTCCTCACTGGGTGTGTGTCCGCAGCAGCTCCCACCGCCGGAGGAGGTGTCGGTCAGGTTCAGGTTCTCGTGTGCAGTCATCGTGCTTCCTTTCGTGTTGTGTCGATGACGGATGGATCAGGCATTCACCGGCTCGCGAGCCGGCATCGATCCGGCGGGTGCCGGAGCGCTGGTGTCGTCCGCGCGGGCCTTGAAGGTCCGCAGCCGCAGACTGTTGCTCACGACGAACACGGACGACAGGGCCATGGCCGCGCCCGCGAGCATGGGATTGAGCAGCCCGAAGGCGGCGAGCGGGATCGCGGCGGTGTTGTAGGCGAAGGCCCAGAACAGGTTCGTCTTGATCGTTCGCAATGTGCGCCGAGCGAGCCGGATCGCGTCGGCCGCGGCGCGCAGGTCGCCGCGTACCAGGGTGATGTCGGCGGCCTCGATCGCCACATCAGTGCCGGTGCCCATCGCGAGCCCCAGATCGGCCTGCGCGAGCGCGGGAGCGTCGTTGACGCCATCGCCGACCATCGCCACGACCTTGCCCTCGCCCTGGAGGCGTGCGACGACATCGACCTTGTCCTTGGGCAGCACCTCGGCGATCACCTGGTCGATGCCGACCTCGGCGGCCACCTGCTCGGCCACGGCCTGGTTGTCACCGGTCAGCAGCACCGGGGTCAGGCCGAGCTCCTTGAACTGGGCGATCGCCTGCGCACTGGTGGGCTTGACCTGATCGGAGACCACGAACACGCCACGCGCCTGTCCGTCCCAGCCGACCGCGATCGCAGTCTTGCCCTCGGACTCTGCCGCCTGCTTCGCGGCCCGGAGGCGCTCATCGAGGTGGATCGACCAGTCCGCCAACAGGGACTCGCGCCCGGCAACGACGGCGTGGCCGCCGATGACGCCCTGCACGCCCTTGCCCTCGATATTCTCGAACGACTCGGGGGCGGGCAGGTCACCGACCTCGCTGGTGGCGCCGGCGGCGATGGCCTGCGCGATGGGGTGCTCGGAGTAGTCCTCCAGCCCGCCCGCGAGGCGCAGCAGCTCGGCCCGGTCCACGCCGTCCGCGGTGATCACGTCGGTCAGCGTCATCTTGCCGGTGGTGACCGTGCCGGTCTTGTCCAGCACGATCGTGTCGACCTTGCGGGTCGATTCCAGGGTCTCGGGGCCCTTGATGAGCACGCCCATCTGCGCACCCCGTCCAGTGCCCACCAGCAGCGCCGTCGGCGTCGCGAGCCCGAGCGCGCAGGGGCACGCGATGATCAGCACCGCGACGGCGGCCGTGAAGCCGGCCGAGAGCGGGAACCCGGCCCCGATCCACGCGCCGAGGGCGGCAACAGCAACCGCAATGGCGATGGGCACGAACACCCCGGAGACGCGGTCGGCGAGGCGCTGGATCTCTGCCTTGCCCGACTGGGCGTCCTCGACCATCTTCGCCATCTGTGCGAGCTGGGTATCCGAACCGACGCGGGTGGCCTTCACGACCAGGCGGCCGCCGGCGTTGACGGTCGCGCCGGTGACGGCATCGCCCTCACCGACTTCCACGGGCACGGATTCGCCGGTGAGCATGGAAGCGTCGATCGCGGAACTGCCCGAGGTGATCGTGCCGTCCGTGGCGATCTTCTCACCCGGCCGGACCACGAACTCATCGCCGACCGTCAGCTCGTCGATGGAGACCCGCTGCTCCTGCCCGTCGCGCAGGAGGGAGACTTCCTTCGCGCCGAGTTCGAGCAGGGCGCGCAGGGCGGCCCCGGCGCGGCGCTTGGAGCGCTTCTCGAAGTAGCGGCCGAGCAGGATGAAGGTGATCACCCCGGCGGCGACTTCGAGATAGATGTGTCCGAGCCCGTCGGAACGGGAGATGGTGAACTCGAACGGGTGGACGACTCCGCGGTCGCCGGCAGTGCCGAAGAACAGGGCGACGATCGACCAAATCATCGCGGCGGTCGTGCCGACCGAGATGAGCGTGTCCATCGTGGCCGCCCCGTGACGGAGGTTCATCCAGGCCGCCTTGTGGAACGGCCAGCCCGCCCACACCACCACGGGGGCGGCCAGCGCCAGGGACGCGAAGCCCCAGTAGTCGAACTGCAAGGCCGGGATCATCGCCATCGCGATGACGGGCACCGCCAGCACCGCGGAGCCGATCAGCCGCTGACGCAGGGTGCGCAGCTCGGCGTCCTCGGCGGATTCGCCCTCCTCGTCCGAGCCTTCGCCGGAGCCCTTCGCGGGCTTCGGGAGCGCGGCGGTGTAGCCGGTCTTCTCGACCTCGGCGATCAGGGCATCGGCGTCGAGGTCGGTGCCGGTAACGCTGGCCTTCTCAGTCGCGTAATTGACGCTCGCGGTCACGCCGTCGAGCTTGTTGAGCTTCTTCTCGATCCGGTTCGCGCACGAAGCGCAGGTCATGCCACCGATCTGCAACTCGATACGGGCGACACCGGTGCCAGTGGTCTGGTCAGTGGCCATGGCCTGCCCCTTCCTCATGCTCTTCCCCGGTGCCCGACTCGGTATCGGAGTGCTCGCCTCCGGGATGTCCGGCGCCGTTCTCGGCCGCACCGGTGGTCGTGTCGATCACCAGCGGCGCGGTGCGAACTCCGCCGTCGATCTGGAAGTCCAGGAACAGCAGGTACCGACCGGGCGTCGGCGCGGTGGCCTCGAACACGATCTCCGGCCCCGAGGTCTCGCCGGCCTCGGGCGCGTCGCCGTGCGGGTGGACGTGCAGGTAGGCGAGATCGCCATCGCGGAGGGCGACAAGGTGCCCGAACGCGCCCAGGTACGGCTCCAGTGCGGTGACCGGCTCGCCGTCACGGGTGACGGTGATCGTCAACTCCGACGCGGAGCCGGCGACAAGATCACCCTCCACAGCAACGTCGAAGCCGTCGACGGTGGTCTCGGTGACCGGCCCGGTCGCCGGTGCAGGCTCGTAGTCGCCGGCCACCTGCACCGAGGTCGAGAGCGTGATGCCCTCCCCGGTGTCGGCCGGGACGAAGTCCGCAAAGACTCGGTACGAGCCCGCGGCATCCCACTGCCAGGGGATCGTCCACCTGCCGTTGTCGTCCATCTCGGGGTGGACGTGTCGGAAGCGCTGCCCGTCAGCGCGGACGGCGATCAGGTGCAGCTCCTTCTCATGCTCCAGCTCGAAATCGGTAACCGGGTTGCCATCGGGTCCGGTGACCGTCAGCGCCAGCTCGCCCTCGGTTCCGGTGGCGGTCGGTGCGGTCACCGTGGTGAGCTGGTAGCCGTCCTGAGCGAGGCCCAGGCCCAGCGACGATGCGCCGGCATTGTGTCCTTCATGCTCGTCGCCGTTCATGGCGTCTCCTTCCTCGTGGTGCGTGGTGTCTGCGGTGTCTTCTGCCCAGCTCTGCACGGTCTCCTCGGGGACGACCGCGTTCGCCGTGAATCCAGCCACGGCGAACACGGCCACGAGGACCAGCCCGTACAGGCCCAGCCGTACAGGTGCCTTCATCTCAGCTCCTGACGGCTGCGTAGCCAGCCTCATCAACCGCCGCGATCACCGCGGCGTCGTCCACCGGCTGCTCGGCGGTCACGGCCAGGCGACCCGTCTGGGCGCTGACATCGATGCCGGTCACACCGGGGATCTCGGAGACCTCGCTGCGGATCGCGGTCTCGCAGTGCCCGCAGCTCATCCCGGTCACCTGGTACTCGGTCGTCGTGGTCATGATTCCAACTCCTTCACTCGGGTATGACTTCTCCAACACGATACCCCCTAGGGGTATTCCTAGTTGGTGTGAACTTCTTCGGTGGACTGCTGCGCTTCGCCGGTGGGGCGGATGTGGCGCAGACGGGTCGCGGCGATGATCGCGGCCACACCGGCGATGACGGCCGAGGCGACGGCGGCCATGTTCATCCCGCCCGCGAAGGCTGCCTGCGCGGCGCTCACCAGTTGCTCGCCCAGCGCACCCGGAAGATTGGCCGCGGCCGCGAGCGCGCCGTCGATGCTGTCCGAGGCGGCTGCCGTGGCCTCCGGGGAGAGGCCCTCGGGCAGGTTTCCGTCGATGCGGCCCCGGTAGGTGGCGATGCCGACGCTACCGATGACCGCGATGCCGAGCGAGATGCCCAGGTCATTTGCGGTGGTCGCGAGCCCCGAGGCGCCGCCCGTCTTCTCCGGTGGCACCGAGCTCACCACGAGGTCGGTCGTCAGTGCCATCGAGGGCGCGACGCCGGGGTAGGTGATGATGAAACTCGCGATCACCAGCGCGAGGCCGGTGCCTGCGTCGAGCTGGGTGAACAGGATGTAGCCGACGACCTGGGTGAGCAGGCCGATCGCGATCACGTTCCCCGGACGGAACTTCCGCGCGAGCACCGGGGAGAGGGTGGAGACGACGATCAGTACCGCCGCGGCGGGCAGGATCGCCAGCCCGGCCTGGAGCGGCGAGAGGCCCTGCACATGCTGGAGGTACTGGGTGAAAAGCGAGTACACGCCACCCAGTGCCGCCGCCGACAGCAGGAACACGGCCAACGCCCCGGAGACGGTGCGGTTGGCGAACAGGCGCACGTCCAGCAGGGGCTTCTCGGCTCGCAACTGCCGGATCACGAACCACAGTCCGATCAACGCGCCCACAGCGAGCAGGCCGATCGAGGGCAATGCGGGTTCCTGGGCTGCGAAGCGCTTGATGCCGTAGATGATTGCGAGCAGCCCGCCGACCAGCAGCAAGGCGCTGAACAGGTCGATCTTCGCCGACGGGTCGCGGTGCTCAGGAACCAGCAGCGGTGCACCGATTGCGACGATCGCCATGATCGGCACCGCTACCAGGAAGGTTGCCTGCCAGCCGAAGGTCTCCAAGAGCAGGCCACTGAGCAGCGGGCCGAGGGCCACGCCGGCTGAGATGCCACCGGCCCAGACGCCGATCGCGACGCCGCGCTGCTTCGCGTCGGCGAAGAGCACGAAGATCAGACCGATCGTCGCGGGCACCATCATCGCCGCTGCCAGTCCGAGGACGGCGCGCCAGACGATCATCAGCTCGGGGATCGTGGTCAGCGACGCGGCGACGGAGACCGCGGCGAACAGAATCGCACCGATGACCATCAGCAGCCGCTTGCCCACCCGGTCACCGAGCACGCCCATCGCGACCAGGAACCCGGCCATGACGAAGCCGTAGATGTCGAGAATCCACAGCAGCTGCGTGCTCGTCGGGTTCAAGTCCGCGGCGAGGTTCGGGGCGGCCAGGAACAGGATCGTCAGCATCATGAAGAGCAGCGTCGAGGGGATCACCAAGATCGCCAGACCCCACCACTGCTTCGCCCCTGCCTTGGGCGCAGGAGTGCTCGTGTTGCTCATGTCGCACCTCCCGTGGTCGTGCGTGTCGTGTTCATGGCCGTGTCGCCCCTCTCCTTCGCCCCGCCGCCGGTCGGGCGACGACACGTAACTCGGTCATCGGTGTACAGGTTGTAACAGCTACACTATCTCATACATTCCCGTACGAGTTGAGAGGTGGAGCATGCCGACGAAGAAGGCCAGTGCGACCGGTAGCGCTCGGCGCAGCCCGGCGACAGCGAACCGGGCGGCCAACCAACGCGCCGATGCACAGCGCAACCGGGCGAAGATTCTGGCCGCGACGGTCACGGCGATCCGCAAGAACCCCGACGCGTCGGTCGCCGATATCGCCGCCGAGGCGGGCGTGGGCCGGGTGACGCTCTACGGGCACTTCCAGACCCGCGCCGAACTCATCGAGGCTGCGCTGGTCGACAGCCTGGAACGCGGCGAAGACGTGCTGCGCGAAGTGCCCCTCGACGGCGATGCACGCGAAGCGTTCGGGCGGCTCGTCGCCTCTAGTTGGGTCCTGGTCGATCAATCCCGCGCATTGCTCGCCGCAGCGCAGAAAGAGCTCCCCGCCGCCCGCATCCGCGAGATGCACGAGAAGGCCGAGGCCCGGATGCGCGGTCTGCTGCTGCGGGGCCAGCGCGAAGGCGCCTTCCGCGCCGACCTGCCGGTGTCCTGGCTGCTGACCACCACGCACGTGGTGATGAACGGCGCCGCCGAGGAAGTGCGCACCGGCCGCATCGACCCCGATGATGCGCCCTGGTTTATCGACGCGATCCTGCTGCCGGCCTTCACCCAGACCGGCCCCGACGAAGGAACGCGATGAAGGTCGGGATCATCGGCGCTGGCGCGGCGGGAACATCCGCTGCGAAGACCTTGCAGGCCTCGCGGGTCGACATCGAAGTCGACCTGTTCACCCGCAGTGGTGAACAGCCGTACAACCGGACGCTCGTGAACAAAGGCGTGGCCATCGGTCTGCTTGAACCCGTGCAGACCGCCCTGCCAGCCGCCGGAGTGGAGACGATCGCTGATACGGTGCGCGGCATCGACCCCCGGAGTCGGGACGTACACCTTGACTCCGGGCAGTCACGCACCTACGACGCGCTCATTATTGCCAGCGGCAGTCGGCCATGGACCCTCGATGAGACGATCCTCGGCCGAGACCAAGCTCTCAGTGCCGGGCGGCTCACCGCCCTGCACTCGATCGCGGATGCCATCCGGGTCCGAGACCTGCTCGCGACCACGCACCCTGCCCGTGTGCTGATGCTCGGCGGAGGCCTCGTCGCATCGGAGACCGCCTCGCTCCTCACCGACGCCGGGCATGATGTCGCCCTGATCACCCGATCGCTGCTGCCTGGTGCCCGCGCCCTCGGAGAGGAGACCGCCAGAAGCCTCCTCAACCTGCATCTGCCGCAGCACGCCGCCTACCTCGGACGCACGCCGACCGCGATCCGCACCCACGCCGACCGCATCACCGTCGTCCTCGACGACGGCCCGCGAGCCGAAGGGGACCTGGCGATCGTCGCCCACGGCACCGTTCCCACCGCACCGGCACCCTGGAGCGGACCCGAGGGCATCGCCGTCGACAGCCGCATGCGGCTCATGGTCGCCCCGCGTCAGCGCATCTACGCCGCCGGCGGCGTCGCCGTGCACCACTATCCCCGCCACGGCTCGTACCGAGTTGATCACTGGGACGACTCGGTAGCCCAGGGCATCCACGCCGCCAGAACCCTATTGCACGACGTCGGCCAGGCCGACGACCCCGGCATATACCTACCGTCCTCAGCGTTCTCTGCACGCATCCATGGGCATACCCTCACCGGCGTCGGCCACCCCGCCCTGGGCACGAGCACGCGACTCGTCTCCACCGACCCGCTGCTCACGGCTCACTACCTCGGAGATATCCCCGTCGCACTCACCGGGATCGACGCCGCCAGCCTCGTCCGCGACTGGATACCTCGGCTGCACCAGCGGGCGCCGATTCGCTCCTGATCGACAGGCTGGATCGCCGGCGCCCCGGCGAGCACGACACGCCGGCGGGCGGAACCATTCGTTCCGCCCGCCGCCTGCGCGCTTATGCGGTGCGTGCGCAGGAGCACTGGGATGCCGCGAGGGTGCCTTCGGCGGCTTCGGTCTCATCACGGAGCGCCAGGTCGCCCGTCGCCGTTTCTGCGTCACTACCGGCGACGATGGCCTTCGTTCTCTTCTCGCGGGGCCAGAGCATCTGCGCCGTGATGGCGCCGGTGATGGCGAGAGCCGCAAGGATCGACCAGGCGAGAGTGAAGCCGGACGCTGTGCCGACCCATCCGGCAATCGGGTAGGTGACGAGCCAAGCCAGGTGCGACAGCGAGAACTGCGCCGCGAAGGCCGCCGGGAGCTCGCGCTTCGCGACCGAACCTCGAATGACACGTCCGGTGGGCGTGACGATCAAGGCCATTCCGCCGCCGATGACGACCCAGATCGGTGCCGTGATCATCCAGGAAGCCGCCTGGATGGCGGTCATTGCGACGGCCGCCAGCACACCGGCAAGTAGGACCGCGGCACCGGTCATCATCACGACCCGCTCGGCGATCCGATCGAGCACGCGCGGGAGGAACAGAGCGACCAACAGCGTGCCGCCGCCGGAAGCTGCGAGCATCCAGGCGACATCGGCCTGCGTGCCGCCCAGTTGATCTCGGACGTAGTTGACCGTATTGACCACCACGATCGATCCAGCTGCGGCGACCACCACGTTCAGTGCCATGACGCCACGCAGACGAGGAGCACTGAAGAAGACCTTCACGCCCGAGGTGACCCGGTTCCACGCACCCGCGTGCCCACTCGGTGCCGCATTCGGGATGCGAGTCGAGAGCACCAGGACGGCGGAGAGCACGAAGCCCACCGAGGTGCCCACGAACAGCCAATTGAACGTCATGAACGTCAGTGCCACCGCCGCCAGAACTGGGCTGAGCAGGCTCTCCATCGTGTAAGCCACCTGCGACGCGGACAGCGCCCGGGTGTAGTCGGACTCCTCGGCCACGATATCGGGGATCACTGCCTGGAACGTCGGCGTGAACGCCGCGGAGGCTGCTTGCAAGACACCGATGAGGACGTAGATCTGCCAGATCTCCGTGACGAACGGCAACGCGAGCACCACCATCGCGCGCACCACGTCGAGCACGGTCAGGAACATCCGTTTCGGGAGGCGGTCAGCATAGGCCGCCGCCAGCGGAGCGATCAAGACGTACATGACCATCTTGATCGTCAGCGCCGTCGCGAGAACGGCCCCCGCGCTGGGGCCGGCGAGCTCGTAGGCCAGCAGGCCGAGGGCAACGGTCGCCAACCCCGTCCCGAACAGAGCGATAATCTGCGCACTGAACAGGTGGCGGAAGTCGCGGATCGCGAACAAGCGCATCGAATTCTCCTGACCTTCGTGAACTCTTCCCCACCTCCAACAACATACCCCCCTGGGGTATTCCTCTCGGACGGAACCTGGCGGAACAGGGTCCGTTCAGCGCGCATACAGAGGCGGCCAGCCTCGGTCGCACCAACCACTCCGGCCGCCGACAGCGGCACGGTGAGCCCGTAAACTGAGGTGCATGGTGTCCGCAACAGCAACGCGATCCGGGAAGAGCCTCCGGGCCTTCTTCCGGTGTGTGCTGCTCGGAGGGTTGCTGGTCGCTGCGGTCATCGTCGGGCTGCTGGCCATGCACACGCTGAACCTGCACGGCACCCCGGCCGCCCACGCGCCCGCTATAACGGTCTCCGCCACCGGCACTGAGGGCGCTCATCACAGCGCGGGCGGCGTGCACGAGTCCGGTGGCTCGGCAGGTGACCTCGGTAGTGCATGCACGGATTGCGGGAGCGGTGACCATCTGGGCATGGCGATGGCGTGCGTGCTCGCGCTCCTGCTCATCCTGTTGATCCTGGTGCCGCCTCGGCTGCTGCGCGGATGGATGCGCACCCTGCCTCGGTCCTCCCTCGTGGCCCGCTTCATCGACAGGGTGCTGTCCAGGGCGCCGTCGTTGCACGTTCTCTGCATCAGTCGCACGTGATGGGGCGGTGAACCCGGCGCGCACCAGCGCCGACGGTTCCCACACACGCGGCGCCCTCCCGGGGGCCGCGCCACTGAAGCGACTGTTGATATTGGAGAACACTCATGAAGTTTCGTACCGCGGCGACCGCCGCACTCGCCCTCACCGCCGCTCTCGTCTTTGCCGGCTGCTCGGCCGAGAACGACGATGACTCGATGCCGGGCATGGACCACGGCTCGTCCGAGCAGGCAGCGGACGTCAACGACGCGGACGTGATGTTCGCCTCGATGATGATCGTCCACCACGAGCAGGCCATCGAGATGAGCGACATCGTCCTCGCCAAGGACGGCGTCGCCCCCGAGGTGGTCGAGCTGGCCGAGCAGATCAAGGCTGCCCAGGGGCCCGAGATCGAACAGCTCCAGGGCTGGCTGGGGGACTGGGGCGTCAATCCCGAGGAGCAGCAGATGGGCGGGATGGACCACGGCGACGGGATGATGACCGAGGACGACCTGGCCGCCCTCGAATCGGCCGACGGAGCCGAGGCGTCGCAACTGTTCCTGGAGCAGATGATCGTCCATCACGAGGGAGCGGTCGAGATGGCCCAGACGCAAGTCGATGACGGCAGCAACCCCGATGCCGTCGAGCTCGCGCAGACCATCATCGACGCGCAGACCGCCGAGATCCAGGAGATGCAAGACCTCCTGGCCACCCTCTGATCGACCGTCAGGGTCGGTGCCGTGGCGAGAGCGCCCGGCACCGACCCCGCCGAACACTTTCGAAGGAATACTCCATGCCCCATACCACCAAGCCGCGACGACTGAATATGATCGTCGCCGCCACCATCACGCTTGCCGCCGCCCTCGTGCTCACTGGATGCGCCACCACGTCCTCGACCGAACCCCCGTCGCCCTCGACCAGCAGTCAAGCGTCCGACACTGACTTCCTGGCGGCACACGACCTGGACGGCCTCGACGCCGCGCAGGTCATCGAACGGCTCGACACGATGCCCGTCGCCGACCGACCCGCCGATCTGATCGCGTCCGTGCAGCCGGATGCGCTCGTCCTCACCGATGACCAAGAACGCGAAACACAGCTGCCGATGCCCGATGACGAGGTATACATCTCGATCGCCCCCTACCGAGATCAAACCCATGACTGCTACTTCCACAGTCTGACCACCTGCCTCGGTGAGCTCGCAAACACCGAAGTTCAGGTCACCCTCACTGGCGAAGACGGTGACGTGCTCGTCGACGACGTGCGGCAGACCTACGACAACGGCTTCATCGGCATCTGGGTACCCCGCGGCACAACGGCGACCCTCACCGTGGAATACGACGGCCAGGCGGGAACGGCAGACATCTCCACGATGAACAGTGACGACCCGACCTGCATCACCACCCTGCAACTGACCTGACAACATGCCTGGCGAGTGCGCCGATTCGATGGGTGGAGGTCGTGGTGCGGTCGCCTAGCATCCGCAGGGATGCGATGGCGGCCGCGCGAGCACTGAGCTCGTGATTCTGACGGTACGGCTCATCACCGTGACTGCCCGGCGTCATGGCATTGCGTCCATGGCGAGGAATGCTTGGAGCGGGAGGACACCGTTGCCGAGGGCCGTGTTCTGTTGATTCGCTGTCAGCTCGTGAGTGGGATCGGTAACCCAGCCAGCGGGCAAGCCCATGAGCCATTCCACGAACTCCGGCGCAGGGCGCGGCCCCGCGGTCTTCGTTCAGAATCGCAGGGGCGGGCGCGTCTCGTCCGGTGATGTGCTCCCATCGGGCGATGGCGTCGGAGTATCGCCCCCAGCGATGAAGATGCCCTCGACCAGGGCGAACAGGGTCTCCGGCTCGTTCCACCTGGCCGGCGAGCCAGCCGGTCCGTGCAGAGCGAAGTCGATGATCTGATGACTCAGGGCGATCGTTCCCCGGCGCGCCCTCACCTGATCCAGCGTCTCGCCGCCACGTGAGGAGTCCGACGCCAGCGGCGTCCGGAAGAGTGCCTTCGGGGTGGGCTGTAATGAAGATGCGGAACCGGTGATGCGGTGCACCGACCAGTGATGCCAGTAGGCCGATCCAGTGCGCATTTCGCCCGAGGTCGGCCAGATCGCCCAGTACCGCTCCGAGTGCCCGAAGAGGTCGGGTTGCGTCGTCTCCCAGCATCCAAGGTTCGGGTTCCAGCTTGCGAACGGCGCTCGCTGTGTCGGGGGTTGCATCGTCGGGGTTGCGGTCGTCATCGGGTAGGCCTTTCGTCTCGGGTCGGGCTGCGGTTGCGGACAGCAGTCCGCGCACGTTCTCGACCAGCACGAGCTCGGGTTGCAGCGCCTCGATTGCGGTCGCCATGTACGACCAGAGCCCCGAGCGGGTGCCGGGTGCGAGCCCAGCGCCCTTGCCTACGGTTGAAACGTCTTGGCACGGGAAGCCGCCGCAAAGGATGTCCACCGGCGGCACCGTGGTCCAGTCGATGTTGGAGATGTCGCCGAGGTTCGGGGCATCGGGCCAGTGGTGGGCGAACACGCGAGCAACAGGGGTGTTGATCTCGGAGAACCAGATCGTCTCACCGCCGGTGGCGTGCTCGACGGCGAGATCGAGACCCCCGTATCCAGAGAACAGCGAGCCGATCCGAGGACGGCGAACCGAGGAAAGCGCAATGTCGTGCATGAGGGCTCCGGCAGGTCGGTGGAACCCCGGCACCAGACCCCGAGTGGAGCCCTATGCCAGGGAGAACACCTGTCAGGTGCACGGCCCGACGACCAGCGAACTCACCAGCCACAGAATCTCGCTTGGTAGCCGGACTCGCCGTCGTCCAGAGCCCCGAGACCGTCTCGCGCCAATGCTTCCATCTGCGCGCCCGAATCTCGCCACCTTCTGAGCGATCACACCTCTTGCAGATCGAGGTAGATAATTAGAGCGAACTCTAAGTTAAGGTAGTCACCATGGTAGACGACAACGCCGAGACTCCCGGAGCGGAGCCGCATGGACTGTCGGTCGCGGAGATGGCCGAGATCACCGGCGTCACCGCGCATACGCTGCGCTACTACGAACGCGCCGGCCTGATCCACCCCATCACCCGGACCGTCGGGAACCAACGCCGCTACCAGCCCGGCGACGTGGACTGGATGCGTTTCTTAGTGCGCCTCCGGGAAACCGGAATGCCGATCGCCCAGACGCGCGACTACGCCGCACTCCGTACCCAAGGAGACTCGACGCTTCCTGCGCGGGTGCACCTGCTGACCGAACATCACGAGGCTCTGCGCCAGAGGATCAAGCGGCTCCGCGACCACGAACGCGCCCTGGCCGCCACGATCAAGGGCCACCAGCAGATGACCGATCAAGCAGATGATGCGGGCGCTGGCAAGTCTTACGACGAGCCCCGCAAACGGTGATAGCTCATCGCCCGTAGGGTGTGGGGTTGCGTTGCGTTGATTTCGATTGCATGACGGGCCGCATGGCTTGACAGAGCGTCTGGTGTAGAACCCCTTCCAGGAGGCATGGTTGCGCCCCTTGCAGACAGTGATTAAGCGGAGGGCTCGCTCAACAGTTGGCGCAGCATCTCGCGGCGCTACATAGACCCCCTCTTGGTGTCAGTACCGCTCTGCACCGTGGCCGCATTGTTCACCTGGACAGCATGACGGTCTCGATGCGGGTGATGAGCGCGGGCGATGGGTACAAGTACCTGCTGCGCACGATCGCTGCTGCTGACGGTGACCGGTCGCTCTCGACGCCGTTGACGAGGTACTACAGCGAGGAGGGAACACCTCCGGGCAACTGGATGGGCTCGGCCCTGTCCGGCCTCGGTGACGGGCGGATCGGTGCCGGGGATGAGGTGTCCGAGGCGCAGTTGCAGTTGCTGATCGGGATGGGCCGCGACCCCATTACGGGCGAACCTCTGGGCCGAGCGTTCCCGCGGTACGTCTCGGCCACAGACCGCATCAGCAAGCGCGTGAAGGGTCTTGATCCGGGGTTGGGGATGGGTGAGCGTGCCGAGCAAGTCGCCCGGATCGAGGCCGAGGAGACCGAGCGCGAGAACCGGCGGGCGGTCGCGGGTTTCGATTACACGTTCTCGGTGCCGAAGTCGGTGTCGGTCCTGTGGGGCGTCGCTGATGCGGGTACGCAGTCCCTGATCGCGCAGGCCCATCGCGAGGCGGTGGCCGAGGTGGTGGACTTCATGGAGCGGGAGGTCGCCGCGACCCGCACCGGGTACACGGCCGCCGATGGCGCGGTCGCCCAGGTCGATGTCACCGGCTTGATCGCGACCGCGTTCGATCACTACGACTCCCGTTCCTCCGACCCTCAACTGCACACGCACGTGATCGTCAGCAACAAGGTGCAGACCGCGTTGGACGGGAAGTGGCGATCGCTGGACGGTCGTCCGATGCACGCCGCGGTGGTCGCCCTGTCGGAGCATTACAACGCGGTCTTGGCCGACCGGCTCACCGGGATGCTCGGCCTCGGGTGGGAGGCACGGGAGCGGGGCCGGGATCGGAACCCGGCGTGGGAGATCGTCGGGGTCGGCGAGGAACTGATCGAGGAGTTCTCCACCCGCTCCCACGACATCGACGCCGAAGCCGACCGACTCATCGCCGACTACGTCGCCGAGCATGGCCGCCGCCCCTCGGCGCGGACGATCGTGCGGCTACGTGCTCAGGCGACGCTGGCGACCCGGCCGGACAAGCAGGTGCAGTCGCTGGCCAACCTCACCGCCGGCTGGCGCGACCGCGCCGCCAAAGTGTTGGGTGAGGATGCGACCGGGTGGGCTCGCCGCATCACCCAGCCCCAGACGGCGCGGCCCTTGCGGGCCGATGACGTGCCGTTGGAGGTGATCGCCGAGCTCGGGCAGACCGTGGTGGCGGTGGTCGGTGAGAAGCGGTCGACGTGGCGGCCCTGGAACCTGCACGCCGAAGCTTCCCGGCAGTCGATGGGCTGGCGATTCGCCAGCGTGCCGGATCGGGAGGCTGTGGTCGGGATGATCGCCGATGCCGCCGAACAAGCCTCCCTCAGGTTGACGCCGCCGGAGCTGGCATCGAGCCCGGTCGCGTTCCGCCGTCCCGACGGGACATCGGTGTTTCGTCCGCGGCATTCGACAGTGTTCTCCTCGACCATGCTGCTGGAGGCCGAAGACCGCCTCCTCACCCTCGCCAGCACCCGCACCGCCCCCGTCGTGGACATCGAGACAGTCGAGCGGGTCGTCTCGAAGCCGGACCGGCACGGGCGGGTGCTCGGGCCGGACCAGTCCGACGCGCTGACACGGATCGCGGTCTCGGGGCGGGCGCTCGACGTGCTCGTCGGCCCCGCCGGTGCCGGGAAGACCACCGCCATGTCTGCGTTGCGGCGGGCGTGGGAGCAGCAGCACGGCTCCGGAAGCGTGGTCGGGCTGGCCCCGTCCGCCGTCGCCGCCCAAGTGCTCGGCGAGGATCTCGGGATCGACACGGAGAACACGGCGAAGTGGTGGCAGAACCACCTCACCCGCGGCACCACGTTCCAGGCCGGCCAGTTGGTCATCATCGATGAAGCGTCCCTGGCCGGCACCCTGTCGCTGGACCGCATCACCGCCCTGGCCGCTCAGGCGGAGGCGAAGGTGCTGCTGGTCGGCGACTACGGCCAGTTGCAGTCCGTCGATGCCGGTGGGGCGTTCGGGATGCTCGTTGCCGACCGCGACGACGGCGCGCCGGAGCTGAGCTTGGTGCACCGGTTCGAGCACGAGTGGGAGAAGACCGCTTCCCTGGATCTGCGACACTGCCGCACCCGCGTCATCGACACCTACCTCACCCACGACCGCATCACCGACGGCGATGGTGAGGACATGATCGACGCCGCGTACACGGCGTGGCGGGCCGACCAGGACGCCGGGCGGGTGTCGGTGCTGATCGCCGAAACAAGGGAGGACGTGACCGCGCTCAACGCCCGCGCCCGCGCCGACCTGATCCTCGAAGGCCGGATCACCCCGAACCGGGAAGTCGCGTTGACCGAGGGCACCCGGGCCGGGGTCGGGGACACGATCATCACCCGCCGCAACGACCGCCGGCTACGCAGCGGCACCGGCCGGGACTGGGTGCGCAACGGCGACACCTGGCAGATCACCGAGGTGCGAGACGACAGGTCGATCACGATCCGCAAGCCCGGGCGCCGGTCCGGGGCGATCGTGCTGCCGGCCGACTACGTGGCCGAGCACGTCGACCTCGGCTACGCCGTCACCGCACACCGGGCGCAGGGCATCACCGTCGACACCGCCCACGTCCTGGTCGAACCGACAACGACGCGGGAGAACTTCTACGTCGGCATGACCCGCGGCAGAACCTCCAACTGCGCGTACGTGATCCTCGACCGCCCCGACCCGACCCACCAGGCCCCGCACCCCTCAGACAACGACGAGGCGACCGGACGGGCAGTGTTGTTCGGGGTGTTGCAGCACTCCGGTGCCGAGGTCTCCGCGCACGAGACCATCACTATCGAGCAGGAGCAGTGGGGGTCGATCGCGCAGCTCGCCGCGGAGTACGAGACCATCGCCGCAGCCGCCCAGCACGACCGCTGGGCCACCCTCATCCGAGAATCCGGCCTCACCGATGACCAAGCCGACGCCGCGCTCACCTCGGAGGCGTTTGGGGCGCTGACGGCGGAACTGCGGCGGGCCGAGGCCAACCACCACGACCTCGATGCCCTGTTCCCTCGCCTGGCCGCTGCCCGCGGGTTCGAAGACGCCGAGGACATCGCCAAGGTCCTGCACTACCGTCTCGCCCGCGCCACCGCCCAGCCGGCCGGGTCCGGCCGTACCCGCAAGGCCCCGCGGCTGATCGTTGGGCTCATCCCGCACGCCACCGGGGCCATGAGCGGCGAGATGCGCCAAGCCCTCACCGAGCGGCGGGAGCTGATCGAGGCCCGGGCCGACGCGATCCTCGACTCCGCCCTCCACGACATCGAACCTTGGACGACCGACCTCGGTACGCCGCCGGTGGATCAGCGTGGGGCGGCCCGGTGGCGGCGCGATGCCCGCACCGTGGCCGCCTACCGCGACCGCTACAGCGTCACCGACGACACGGCGCTGGGTGCGGTGCCGGAATCCGCGGCCCAGAAGATCGACCACGCCCGCGCCACCGCCGCCCTCCACCGCCTCAACCCACGGCCGACCCCGGGGCCGGAGGAAGCGCGACGCTCGCCGGTCGGTGTCGATAGGCGCGGGCCCAAGCTCTAATCGTCCGCGGGTAGGGGGTTGATGGCGTGGAGGTATGTGACGCCGCCCTGGTTCACGCAGTCTTCCGCCAGCTCGTGGAGCTGGCGGTGGAAGTCGGAGCCAGTGGCCGATGCTGTCACGGTCGAACGCACCGATGTGAACGTCCTGAGCGGAGTCGAGACTCCGTCATACGTGTAGCCGGAGCCGTCGACGGTCAGGACGGTCAGAGGGCGTTCGCCGCCCCATTCGATGCCGATCCGTACATCGTATTCGTCGTGATGCAGTGCCCGGGCCGTCGCTTGGATAAGAGCCATGAAATCCGCGACGGCGCATTCGATGCCGCGCCCTTCGATCTCCCAGCCCTCGAAGTACCCGTCGGCACTCTTGCGGTGGCCGCCGACGGCTGCTGTCAAGGAGACGGACCCGTCGTGATGGACGCTGGCCCACGCCGACTTCCAGACTGATCGATCACCGGTCGCGGTGTTGGGTGCTACCCAGCGGCGCAATCCCGGCCGTGGGTTGAGATGCTCAACGTTCTCCAATGGATGCACGCCGACGTTCTTCGAGAACGAGAGAGTGATCGCCCGAGCGTCATCGAACACTGCGCGCGCCTCGTCACGGGTCAGACGGGTCAAGGCTCCTGGGATACGTGGATGCGCCACCGCGACCAGCCATGCACGGTCTGCCGCATCGCAGCCCTCGGCCGCTTCGACATACAGCGAATCCACGGCCTCCGTTGCTCGACGCCGCTCATCGAACCGCGCCCGATACATGGCCTCGATCTGGCGCTCCTTCATCCAGGCTGTATCGGCATCGTTGCGGACGGGGGCGCCGAAGAAATCGTTCTTGTAGATCAGGTGCGGCCCATCTACGCTCGCCGGGATGATCACGGCGACGGCCTGGCACTCCACACCGAGCCGATAAACCTCCAGCCCGAATACCGGCGGAGAGATCGCAGTGACCGCGACGCTGCGATAGGCGCGCTCATGACCCTCGGAGAACTCCCCGGTGTCACTCCGACCTGTCGCAGCCTTCCCCTTCTCCTCGACGCCATAGACAATCATCCCGCCGCCACTGTTCGCCATCGCCGCGATGTCTTTGGGCACGTCAGTTTGAGAGAGGCTCTTGGCAGGAGGGAGCTCCGACTTCCAGTCCAGGTCGTCGGTCTCCACCACGCCCGCCTCCACCGCAGAGTTGAGAACGTCGTCGGTCAACGGACTGGGAGGCAAGCCGAGTGCTCGGTGCAGCGGTGTGAAACTCATGGCTCAAGCGTAGACAGCGCCGCTGACACGACATCTGAGCGTCGGCCACGGCTCCGGCTCGACGAAGCGGGGCGACCGACGAGATGGTCAGGCCTATAAGTCCCGGCCTGATCGTTCTGGCCGGACCGACGGCGGTTCGCGACGCTGGCCGAGCCCTGCCTGACGAGAGGTCCCACGGGCGTTGTCCGGCAAGTCGAGCAGTGCGGCCACGTCCTGCGCGCTGGTGACTACTTCAGCGATGCCTCGTTTGAGGAGATCGTTCGGTCCGTTACTGGTCGCGCTGGTTATCGGCCCGGGCACTGCACCGACCGGACGACTCAGGCGGTGCGCCTCTGTTGCCACGCGCAGCGCCATCGATCGGCTCCCCGCCTCGGGAATCACAGTCGTGCCCGACAACGCCGCCAGCAGCCGAGTGCGGGCGACGAACCGGTGGCGCGACGGCGCCGCCCCCGGCGGAATCTCGCTGACCAACAGACCGAGATCGCCGACACGATCCAGTAGCTCGGCGTGCCCGGACGGGTACGGGCGATCCACCCCGCTTGCGAGCACCGCGACCGTGCTGCCCCCTGCGGCGAGAGTCGCTCGATGTGCGGCGCCTTCGATCCCGTACGAGCCGCCGGCGACGATCACCCGTTCCTGGTTCGCCAGCTCCGCCGCCAACTCCCCGGCGACCGTCGTGCCGTACGGCGATGCGGCCCTCGCGCCAACGATGGACACTCGATCCTCAACGGCACCACTGAGAAATGAGGTCGCCCCGCGAGTCCACAGCACGTACGGGGTGCGATCACGCAGCTCGTTCAGACCCGTCGGCCAGTGCGCATCCGCCGGAATCAGCGTGCCAATCCGTCCGCCCTGGAGTTGCGCCACCCGGCCCGGAAGGTCGGGCGTGATCGCGGCCGTCAACCGCTCGCGCCAAGCCATCCCGTCCGCACGATTCATCCCCGGCACCGTGGCCCGATCGTCTTCGATCAGCCGAAGCGTCTCCACACCGCCGACCTGCTTCAACACCCGGCCGGTCACAGGGTCGTCGGGTTCGGCGATCATCGACAGCACCATCCGCGCCTGCCGCTCACCCGGCACCTGCTCCACGAGCCTCGCCATGATCCTGATCCCTCCGCTCGGCCAACCGTCAGCGGCAAGGTGCGCGCTCCGAGCGCGGGGCGGAGGGGTTCCGTCTGTCGTAGGTCCGGCGTATCGTGGAAGGACAGAGGCAGGTTCTCAACACTGCGGGTCCTCGGGACAGCCCTTTCGGGCACTCACCACACGTACTGCCTCACCTGATGGTTACGTGTCTTGGAGGCCCGCCATGTTCCGACTCATCTGGATCGCCAGCATCCACATCCGCTACTTCATGCGCCGATGGATGCCCAGCAACATCCTGCTCGACAAGATCCGCACCCGTCGCGGACTGAAATACGGGGTGCCCGCGATGCTGCTCGCGATCCCGTACCTCTACCTCGCGAGCCTGCTCGCCGTCATCGTCCGGGACGGCGGCCCCGGCTGGCTCAACATCTTCGTGCTCATCACGCTGTGGTCGGCGTTGAAGATGCTCTGGATCGGCCCCGTCAGCCTGATCCTGCTCGCCCGCGTCCGCATCCACGAGCACGCCGAGCGTCGCGCCGCGCGCCGACAGCCCAAGGAGGAGCAGGCGCAGGTCTTTGCGCCAGTCCCGGTGATGGCAGGAGGTGCATCATGACCAAGGCCGTCATCTACCTCCGCAGCGCAACCGGGAATCAGGAGCAGTCGGACCGGCAGGAAGCCGACTGCCGCGCGTACCTCCGCGAGCGCGGGCTGAGCGCAACCCACACCTTCCGCGACGACGGCCATCCAGGTCCAGCGCTCGCGGAGCTGCTCGACGCAGCTTCCAAGGGCGAGGTCACCGACGTCGCCATCACCAGCCTGGATCGCCTCGGCCGCCGCTTCACCGAGAACCTCGACAACTTCACCTCTCTCGAACAAGCAGGCGTCACCATTCACACCGCCGAGGGCATCATCACCGGCCCCATCGGCGATGACTGCGTTCGCTCCTTCCTGTACAAGTTCGCACTGGCCGAAGCAGAACTGGTCACCGACGACACCGGAAACCCACGCCGCCGCCCATAGAACGAGAGCGCTGAACGTCACGGAGCCTGCCTCACAACGAGGCAGGCTCCGCATCTTGTCAGTCGTTCACGCGGGCACCTTGCGGCGTCGCCCGGATTGCCGGATCGTCACGCCCTCCACGACCAGAACACGACGGACCGTCTGCTCGCTCACCCCGAACCGCAACCCGACCTCCAGCAAGGTGGCACCACCCTCGTAGA
The DNA here is from genome assembly GCF_017565745.1 of Leucobacter weissii. Lineage (GTDB taxonomy): Bacteria > Actinomycetota > Actinomycetes > Actinomycetales > Microbacteriaceae > Leucobacter > Leucobacter weissii. The sequence goes on along the minus strand of NZ_JAGDYM010000017.1, from coordinate 43,881 downwards.
GCTGTACGGCCTCGGCACGATCCGCCTCAGCCAGCCCCTTACCTCGAAGCGGAACCGAGCGACGCACCAGATGAGCGGCCGCCGTGCGCTTGTGAATCCCGAACCGTTCAGCGAGCTTCACCAACGTCCAACCCTGCTGATACAGCGCAACCAGCTCATCAACCTGCTCCGGCTTCAAAAAGGTTTGAGCCATCCCAACTGAGCGAACCAACCGGCCCCGGGAGTCGACCACCGGCGGCTCGACCGGTCGCTTAGACTTCTTGTAAGCACCCCGTGACCAGCGAGAAACCACGGTCTTCAAGGCCTGGCCGATGTTCTCAAACTCTCTACGGAGGCCCACCACCATGCTCTTACTCGAACCAATAACCTGAGCAAGAGCCTCGTCGAGAAGGTTGTCTAGGAATCCGTCGGTTGTGGCGGATTTTTTGATGTGTGCTGCGTGGGTGGCTGCGGTGGTGCGGATGGTGGTGTTGCCGAGGAACGCGAAGGCTTCGGTGTAGACGGGTTCTGGGTGGTGGTTGTTTTCGTATTCGTCGTAGTGGATGTCGCTCACGTAGCTGCCTGGGCCGGATGCGTGAGCAGGAGGGTGCGTGTCCGGTACGGGGATCCCAAGAAGCGAGCGATCGATGACCCTGCCCGCCGTTCTGCTTGCTGTGGGAGCCGTGCTGGTGCTCGTGGTGACCCCCGCGCTGGGAGTGTTTACCTGGGACGCCTGGTCCCGTGAGCGACGCGTGCCGCGCGCCCAGCTACCCGCCCGCGCGATCCACGAGCACGTCCCGGGTTTATCGCGTTTTCCAGGCGAACTTCTCCCCGCGCTACCACTATGAGCTCGAGGTCGAGTACCCGGGCGCTGCCGGCCAGCTGCTGATCGGCAAGGTGAAGATCGATAACGCGCCCGTGATCGCCCGGACCGAGCCGTTCGACGGCACCGTGTGGGTCTCGCAGCTGGACCCGCGCGACATCTCCGTCGAGCCGACCGGACGCAAGGTCCGCTCATTCCGGCTCGTGATCCTCACCGGCCTGTGTCTCGCCGCGGGCTTCGCCCTCCTGATCTACGACGGCATCGAGTACGTCTCGACGTGGTTCGAGCAGAACGTGGTGAGCTGAGCACCGGAGCTGCCTTCTCGCGCGCGATCACGACCCGCCAGAGGCTCGCGACCAGGAGCAGCCCGCTGCCAAGGAGCACGAATCGAGCATCGCTGAGAGCCTCCGTCTCGAGCGCGGCACCCCCGGCCCACGAGCCCAGGGCGATCCCGGTGTAGACGGCGGAAGCATTGAACGACAGCAGCACGGGTGCCTGCGTCGGTGCAAGGCTCACCAGCTGCTGCTGTTGTGGGGCGAGCACGGACCAGGACAGCCATCCGGCTGCCAGCAGTGCGACCAGGAGGACGCTGGGTGAGCCCTGAGCGACGGCGACGATCCCGTTCACGCCCGCCAGGGCTGCCGTGGCGGTCACGACTACCCGCCGGGCCGAGAAGCGGTCCGCGAGCATCCCGGACGTGAGTGCGCCGGCGACGGAGGTCACGCCGAACAGGAGCAGCACGGTGCCGGTCCCGCCCGGGACGGCGTCGATGAGGGGCCGGTATGCCTGGGTGACGTAGGTGTACGGGAGGAAGATCCCTGCGAACGCGATGACCGTCACGCCCAGGGTGCTCAGGACACCGCGAGTACGCAGTGCGCCGAACCTCTCCCAGAGCGACGCGGCGGGTGCTGCGGGTCTGCGCGGGAGCAGTCGGAGAGCCAACGCCATGCCCAGGCCCAGCGCGGCGACGATCGCCATCGTGATCCTCCAGCTCGCAGCCGAGCCCACGATCGCGCCGAGCGGGGAGCCGATCACGAGCGCCGTCGACGTTCCCGCCGTGACCAGGCCCAGGGCCTGTCCGCGATGTCGCGGCGGGGCGATGCCGGATGCCATGGCGGCCGCGATCGGGGTGAACATCGCAGCCCCCGCCCCGGCGACGGCTCGGCTGAGCAGCAGCGCCGGCAGTCCCCAGGCCAGAGCCGTCAGCGCGTTCCCGACCGCGAAGACGACCAGTCCGAGCGCGAGCCAGGTCCGCGGCGCGATCCGGCCTGACAGGATCGCCAGGCTCGGGGCGGCCAGGGCGTACGCGAGAGCGAAGACCGTCACGGACTGCCCGGCGTCGGCGACCGTGACCGCGAGATCTGCGGCCAACGGGGGAAGCAGACCTGCGATGACATACGCGTCTGTTCCGACGACGAACGTCCCCGTCGCCAGGACGAGCACGGGTCTGAACCAGCGATCGGGTGCCATACGCCAATACTACGACCATGATCGTAATAGTCGATCCGCATCGTATGATGGTCAGCATGGACGTGACGATGGGGACGCTCCCGCAGCCGGAGCTGTCCGAGGTGGACGTGGCGACGGTGCTGGCCGCGCTGGCAGACCCGGTGCGGCTGAGCATCGTGCGGGAGCTGCACCGGGTCGGGGAATCCACGTGTACCGCGCTCGATGTTCCGGTGAAGGCCTCCACCGTGTCGCACCACATGCACGCGCTGCGCGAAGCGGGCATCGTCACCACGCGGATCGCGGGCACCACCCGCCCCAGCCGGCTGCGGACGGCTGACCTCGAGAAGCGCTTCCCCGGACTGCTGAACATCGTCCTGGCCGGATGACGACGAGAGAGGACTCCCGCGCGATGAGCTCGCTCGACGATGAGACGACACGCCCCGATCACCTCGCGCCCAGGTGGGACACCGCAGCGCTGCTCCTGATCGACCTGCAGCGCGACTTCCGCACCGTGCTCGCGACCGACGCGGTCTCACAGACCACCCCTGAGCGCCTGTCAGACCTGGCGGCGATCGGGGTGCAGCTGATCGACGTCGCGGGGATCCGTGTTGCGCTGGGACCGTCCAGAGTGGCGCACTGAGCGGCGCGCGTGTCCGACGGCCGCGTCCCGGTCAGTCCAGTCGCGCTCCGGCGTCGCGGAGGATCTTCAGCATCCGCTCGCCCTCGTCTTCGTCGTTGTGGAAGAGGTCGTCGTCGAGCATGTAGGCGCGCATGAGCTCGTCGGCCGCACGGTCGGCGCGGTCTGCGCTGACGAGGGACTTGCCGAGCATGTAGTGGATCCACGGATTCTCGACGCCTCCCGGGCCGTTCAGGGCGTTGAAAAACGCTTCCGTCGCCCCCGCCGTGTCGTCGGTCAGGTAGCGGACATCCCCGATCGACGCCCACAGCCACGTGTAGGGCTCCCACTCGACTGCCGGCTCGGGCAGGAGAGTGAGCGCCCCGGCCCACACCGCCTCGGCCCTTTCATACTCGTCCTCGTCCGCGAGTTCGTTGCCCTGCTCGGACAACGCTATGATCCTGTCGTAGATGTCGTCGGGCAGTTCCGGGCCGATCTGAGTGCTCATGCCCCGATCGTCCCACCGTCCGCCGATCCGGTCCTCCCGTCCCTTCCGGCATTCACGAAGCGTTCACCGAGGCATGAGAGAAAGAACCGGTAATGGTTACCGTAGCAACCGGGAGCAGGAGGCGGATCCACCATGCGTGAGGCATCCGACGGCGTGCAGACGCTCCTGCAGCGCGACCGTCTGGAGGTCTCGGCGGATCTTCTCGTGCACGCGTTCTCGGATCTTCGCGATCAGCAGTTGCCCTCGATCCTGCTCACGGACCTCGTCGATGTGTTCGCGCGCCGCCACGGCCTGCCGGGAAAGCACCGGCGCGTCCTGGCCGGGCTTCCGCAACGTGATCCCGAGGCGATCGTGCTTCGGCTCGTGCTGGACGTGACCTCCTCGTGGCACGCCGCCGGCATCGCCGCACCGATCGGCTCGTCCGGCGACGACGGCAACACCCGGATCGTGCTGACCCTGCGCGGCAGCACGGCACTGCGTGGCGAGCACCCTCACACGCGGGTGCGGGGCCTGCTCGAACGCACGGGAGCGTCGCGCTCCTTCATCGACTGACACGGCACGAGAGACGCCTCGGAGCCTCGTCCCCTTCTTGAGAGAATGGAGCGCGGAGACAGCATCTCCGCCCCGCGAGTGTGGAGAACGCTTCCCCTGGGATGCAATCGAGGAGGCTGAACGTGAGCACGGTAGACCCGGATCTGCGCTGGTGGCGCAATGCCCTCGCCCTGCGCGTGATCTCGATCGCACTGTGGGTCGTGGTGTTCCTGACCGCGCTGGTGACCGGATGGTCGAACGCGCTGTACTTCGCCGGCGCCCGATGGGCGTCCTGGGCGGGAGCAGAATGGCTGATCGGCGTCGACGGCGTCGCCGAGCCGATCGTGCGGCTCGCCGAGAACACCACGACGGTCGCCATCTGGCCCGTGCTCATCGCGGGCCTGGTCGACGGCTATGCGCGGCATCGCAGCGGTGGTGGAGAGGCCTGGGCCGTCGTCCCCGCGTTCGGCTGGACGCTGCTGGGCCTCGGCCTGGGAGCTCTCGCGGCGACGTTCTCCGGACCTGTCGACGCGGGCCCGCCGATCCTGCTGACCGTGTCCGGCGCGCTGGTACTGCTGATCAAACCGGTCTCCGCCGGGCTGCTCGCCCGGCACCGCGACCGGCAGGCCTGGGCGCGCACGAACGGAGTCGTCGCGATCGCCACAGTGACGAAGGTTGACATCGAGACGATCAACAGCATCGACCGCTGGCGGGCTACCCTGAAGTTCGAGGACCAGGATGGCCGGGACCGATGGCACCGGGCCTCGATACCGACGTGGGACCGAGTGAAGCCCGGCGTCGGGGATCGGTACGAGCTCCGCTACGACCCGACCCGTCCAAGCCGGAGATCCTCGATCCACGTCGACCTGTCCCGACCGGTCAGCACACGACGACACTGAGCGCCGATAACGGGACTGATCTTCGGTGTTTCTGGGTCGGCCTGATCGAAAGGAACAGGCCGTGATGGACACGACCGAGACGATCGATCCTGTGACTGGAGAGCTCATCGAATCGGCCTGGCTTTCGTTGCTATCGGGAGCCTTGTCCGGCAGGTGCTGGACGGGCTGATTCGAGGTCAGCGTAGTACGCGGTTTCGATCTCGATAGGGGTGCGCACGTCGAGGTCGCCGTGGAGGTGGGAGCTGTTCCACCACCACGCCCGCTCGAGGGCTGCCAACTCGACCTGCTCGACGGTCCGCCAGGGATCGCGCTGACGGATCAGCCCATCGAGGCGTTCGCCGGCGCCCCCGTGGCCATGTCGAGTGCTTGGAGTGGGAGGATCTCGAATCGCAGCGTCGCCGCGATGCTCCATCCGACAATGCGTCTCGAGTAGACGTCGGTGACGAACGCGACGTAAGCGAACCGGCACCACGTCGCGACATAGGTCACGTCGCAGACCCAGAGCCGTCGCGGCGCCGACGGGGCGAAGCGGCGATGGGACCCGAAGCGTTGGCGAGGGCTACCGCCTACCGGTCTCGACTGTGGGTGTCCCGCATGGGGACGCCAGCCCGTCGCAGGTGCGTGCGCACGGTGCTCGCATCGAAACCTACCCGCGCGCCGACCGCCACCAAGGACTCGCCCTGCTCGTAGCGCCGGACCATCTCTAGCACCTGTGCCCCTGACGGCCTCTTTCCGCGAATTGAGACGCCGCGTTCACGCAGACGATCTGCGAGCCGCTGTCGGCTCACGCCGAGGTCATCCGCGATCCGGCTCAGTGTCTCTCTGGTCTTGTAGCGGTGCTCCGCCTCGTCCAGCCTTGCCTCCGTCAACCGAGGGACAGGCGACGGCAGGTGCTGAGCAAAGTCGGAAGAAGTCGTCGTTGGCGTGGGCCGACGACGGATCATCGGGTGCATCAAGACAACTCGCTGTAGCGACGGGGCAAGGTTCGAGCACTGTCGCGCCAGCTCCACCACCGGGCGGAGAGCGAGCTTGCTCGCCTAAACCAGGCGAGTGATGCCAGTCGAATGACGCGCGCATCGGAAGTACGGGTGCCCCGGCTCCGCAGGACGTGATCCAGGCTTCCCGGGTTCTCCCATTCGTCACCGTCGCCGAGGGATAGACTCGTCGCATGGACAACTGGTGGGTGAACGCGATCTGGTCGATCACGCCGACCGTGATCATCGGGATCTTCTTCGCCTTCGTCATTCGCACGATACTGCGCGCCGACCGCAATGAGCGCCGCATCTATCGCGAGATGGAGGCGGAGGAGCGCGAGCGATTGGGGCTTCCCGCCCGCGAGGACGGCGCGGCCTCCTGACCCCGCTCGCGGTCACGCTCCGCGGGGCTCCGGGATCCCGCACCGCGTTCGCTCCGTTCGGCTCGGAGCCGGGGCGGCTTCGGCGACTGCCGTGACGCGACGCGTCGCTCCGAGCGGCCCGGTCCGCGCGAAACGTGTACGCTACTAGGCGTGCGTCGCGATATCATGCGCCCGAACGGCTCAAGCGCCTCGAGCGCCGTCTTCGGTGCGGGTGAGCGGTGAGCGAGGCCGTGGCCATGTCGTCCTTCCTGCTCGCCGCGGGCGATCTGCTCGCCGCGCAGTCGGAAGACGCCGGGTTCTGGGACGGCATCAACTGGCCTTGGGCCTGGACCACGCTCGTCTGGGTGGTCGACAACGTCATCCGCATCGTCGCACTCTTCGTGGTGCCGCGCAACCGGCGCCCCACCGCCGGCATGGCCTGGCTCATGGCGATCTTCCTGCTGCCGGTACCCGGCCTGCTGCTCTTCCTGCTGATCGGCGGCAACCGCCTCCCGAAGAGGCGCCGTCGGCAGCAGGCCGAGGCGACCCGGATCATCGGCGATGTCGCCGACCGCGAGGAGGCGGTGCTCGGCACCTACCTGGAGTCGCTGCCCCCGGGCATCGGCAACGCCGTCGTGCTCGGGCGCTCGCTCGGCGCTCAACCCATGGTGCGCGGAAACGCGGCCGGCATCTGCATCGACTACGAGGAGTCGTTCGCGCAGATCGCCTCCGCGATCCGCGGCGCCCGGCGCTACGTGCACGTCGAGTTCTACATCCTCGTCCTCGACGCGAGCACCGAGGACGTGTTCGCGGCGATGGGCGAGGCGGTCTCCCGGGGGATCGAGGTCCGCGTGCTGCTCGACCACGTGTCGGCCGTCCGCAATCCGGGCACGAAGCGCACCCGGCGCAAGCTGGACGAGATCGGTGTGCACTGGGCCTACATGCTGCCGGTGCGCCCGTGGCGCGGGCAGTGGCAGCGACCAGACCTCCGCAACCACCGCAAGATCGTGGTGATCGACGGCGAGATCGGGTTCATGGGGTCGCAGAACCTCGTCGACTCCAGCTACAACAAGCCGTCGAATCAGCGGCGCGGCCTGCACTGGCGGGATCTGATGGTCCGCGTCGAGGGTCCGGCGGCGCTCGGCCTCGAGGCGGTGTTCCTGAGCGACTGGTACGTCGAGACCGGTCAGGGGCTGACGCATCTGCTGCACGACCGGCTCAGCGCCGCCACTCCCGGCGATCTCGACTGCCAGGTGCTGCCGAGCGGCCCGGGCTTCGGCACCGAGAACAACCTGCAGGTCTTCCTCTCCCTGCTCTACACGGCGAAGCACCGGATCAGCATCACCAGTCCGTACTTCGTGCCGGACGGCGCCATCATGCACGCGCTCCGCGCCGCCACCTCGCGCGGGGTCTACGTGGAGCTGTTCGTCTCAGAGATAGGCGACCAGGCCGTCGTCTACCATGCGCAGCGCTCCTATTACGAGGAGTTGCTGACCGCCGGGGTGCGGATCTTCATGTACCGGCCGCCCTACATCCTGCATTCCAAGCACTTCACGATCGACGACCGGGTGGCGGTGGTCGGCTCCTCGAACATGGATCAGCGCTCCTTCAGCCTGAACATGGAGGTGTCGATGGTCGTGCACGGCGAGAGCTTCGTGAGCGATCTCGACCGGGTGGTGGAGCACTACCACGCCAACTCCCGCGAGCTGACCCACGACGAATGGCGCAAGCAGCCGCTCCGCTCGCAGCTGCTCGACGGTCTCGCGCGCCTGACCTCGGCACTGCAGTAGCCCGGCCTCGCTGGAGCCCGGGTCCGTCACACGGCGGCGGGCTCGAGGCGAGCGAGCCGCGGCGCGGATCCGCCGTCCCGGCTCAGGATCCACACCTCGCAGTTCAGGATGCGCGGCAGCGGGGCGCCCCCGATCCTGGTCAGTCCGGAGCGGATCAGCGCGCCGTGCGCGACCACCACCGTTCCCGGGGCCTCCTCGAGGGTGCGCAGCAGGCCCGCCGCCGCGCGCTCGGCGAGCGCGTCGAGGGTCTCGGCGCCCGGGATGTCGAGGCCCGGCCAGCGGCGTTCGGCCTCCGCCACGAGCAGGCCCTCCGCCGGGCCGAAGTCCCGCTCCCACAGGGCGTGGTCGATATACGGATCGCCGAGGCCGAGGGCGCCGGAGAGGATCTCGGCCGTCTCGATGGCGCGCAGCATGGGGGACGAGCTCAGTCCGCTCCACCCCGGGCCGGCGGCGAGCAGCCGGGCCGCGGTTCGGGCCTGTTCGCGTCCCGTCGCGTTGAGCGGCACCTCCGTGCGGCCCTGGATCCGCCGGGCGAGATTCCAGTCGGTCTCGCCGTGCCGCACGATGGCGATGCTCCGGCGGCCGGAGAGGTGCTGGGAGAGCGTCACCCCTCTAGGTTAGGGCCTGGCTTCTCGTCGGGCTGATTCCGCAGCTCGGGCTGATTCTCTCCGTCAGAACCTCAGCCTGAACTGCGAACTCCTCCCGAAGCGCACGTGCGCCGCACGAGGTGGCGGCCCTGGGCGATGGCCGTCATGACCTCGTGCTGCACGGCGGGCCAATCATCGACGACTTGTTCGTAGCCGACGCGGATCACGTAGTAGCCGTTCAGTGCGAGTGACGAATCGTGCCGGTTGTCGCTGGTCCTCCTGCGGCCGACGTGATCGCGTCCGTCGATCTGGAGGATCAGGCGTTCGCCGATGAGAAAGTCGACGCGGTGGCCGTGCACCCAGGCCTGTGGAATCACCCTGACCCTGAGCCAGCGCAGCCGGGAGAGCACGAGCGTTTCCAATCCGGAGTCCGAGAATGGCGACGTCTCGAATGCGAGACGTCGCGCCCGTCCCCGGTACGGCAGGCTGCGCAGCCGATCCAGCGTGATCAGCCGCTTGTTGAGCGCGGACTCCCAGACGGCTCGCGCGGCCTCGTAGCTCAGGCAGGCGGCGGCGTATCCGAGTAGGTTCTCGAGCGGATCCTCCAGCGTCCAGGGGGCTCGCGGCACGGTGGGAGCACCCCAGTGGATCACGCACCCCTCTGCCTCAGCGCGGGACGTCGGCGTGCGTGCCGCGACGTGACGAAGCGGTTCTTCCAAGACCCAGAGCCCGAGGCGCCTGGCCTGGGTGACGCAGCTGAGCACGACCGAGTACCGAGCGGCTCCGATGAGCTCGGGGTCCGCCTCCGCCAGCGCCAGCCAGCCCCGCCTGGGGCGGATGACCGCCCCGGTGCGGAGCGCTCGCTCGATGTCGGCTCTCCGCACGCCCGTTTCGCTGAGTGCAGCGGAGCGAGCCACTCCGCCCGAGCGGTGCAGCGCCGTCGAGAGATCCATGCACGAAGCCTGCCTCAACTGTTCCGGTTCGAGGATCCCACGCGGAGAACTGTGGACAACTCGTCGTCATGCGGGTGTTTCTGGGGCGATGTGAGGGCCGAGCCGGGCGCGGTCGGCGGGAGGGCCCCGCACTTCGGGAAGATCCCGCAGGTCGGGAGGAGACTTCTGCGCAGAAGCATCAGCCTGAGCTGTAATCTCAGCCCGAGCTGACGGGCCAGGGTGCGTGGAGGTGCAAGAGCGCAGGGAAGTGCAGAGCGCAGGGAAGTGCAGAGCGCAGGGAGGCGCAAGAGCGCAGGGAAGCCGCAAGAGTGCCCGGAGGGAGCCGCTCAGTCCCGGAGCACCAGCAACTCGCCCACCGAGCAGTCGAGCGCTCGGCAGATCGCGGTCAGCGTCGAGAAGCGGATCGCCCTGGCGCGGTCGTTCTTGAGGACGGAGAGGTTGACGAGGCTCACGCCGACGAGCTCGCTCAACTGGGTGAGCGTCATCCCCCGCGCGGCGAGCATCTCGTCCAGCCGGCAGCGGACCGCGTGTCCGTCCTCGGGCTCGGCGGGGCTCACACCAGCCCCTCGCTGTCGCGCTGGAGCCGTTCGCCGTCGGAGACGAGGAATCCGATGAGGGCGACCGTGCCCCCCACGAGGAGCAGGATCAGCTCGAATCTGCCGACGACCCAGATCGGGTCCCAGAGGTTGAGCATGATCGAGTCCGGTGTCGCGGCGGTCAGCTCACCCGTGCTCACGTCCTGATAGATCGGGTAGCCGAGCTCCTTCGCGGCGACATCGACCGCGAGGGCGTCGAGCTGGGGGCCGACGGTGGCCAGCACCACGACCAGCAGGCCGAAGACGATGAGGCTCCAGCGCAGGTGGCGGGCGAAGGGCCTCCGCTGGAGCAGGCGTATCGCCAGCAGGATCGCGGCGAGACTGCCGGCGATGACCACCAGCAGGGTGAGGGCGGTGTGCCCGAGCTGCAGGATCCGCGGGAGCGTCAGCGGCTGCGCGCTCGAGAGCAGCACGCCCGAGTAGGTCGCCGTCGATGCCGGGTCGGGCGTGTCGGGGTCCTGGTCGAAGGGGAGACGGAAGGTGGAGATATCCCCGAATCCGTTCCACATGTCTGCGAAGTGGTTCAGGAGCATCGGGATCGCTGCGAGCAGCGAGGCGAGCAGCAGCATCGAACCGACGGCGAGCACGATGGCGGCGGCGAGAATCCGGCCGCCGCGCGGTCGGTCTCGGACGGATTCCGTGTTCATGGGGACCTCCGAGGACGTCGAGCAGTGATTATCGAATATCGATATTATTGTTTATCGATAAGTATGTGAGATCCGGCGACGACCGTCAAGCACGCGGCGCTCGAAAGGCTGAAGAAAGCAGGAGGAACCGCCGGAGAAGATGCCGTAGTCGCGTTTCGGCGCAGTCCGCCCGCCGATCACGTTCTCAGCGGACCATGCGCCGAAGGCCGTTACGCCGAGCACGAACACGCGACCGGAAACCGCCCGCGGTGCGTAGTCTGTTGGTATCGGTCGCGCGATACCCCCACGAGCGGCCTCAGGAGGAAGAAGATGTTCGAGAGATTCACGGATCGCGCCCGCCGGGTGGTCGTACTCGCCCAGGAAGAGGCGAAGATGCTCAACCACAACTACATCGGCACCGAGCACATCCTGCTCGGCCTCATCCACGAGGGCGAGGGCGTGGCCGCGAAGGCGCTCGAGCAGCTCGACATCTCGCTCGACGCCGTGCGCGAGCAGGTCACAGACATCATCGGCACGGGACAGCAGCCGCCGAGCGGGCACATCCCGTTCACCCCGCGCGCCAAGAAGGTGCTCGAACTGAGCCTCCGCGAGGCGCTGCAGCTCGGCCACAACTACATCGGCACCGAGCACATCCTGCTCGGCCTGCTGCGCGAGGGCGAGGGCGTCGCGGCGCAGGTGCTCGTCAAGCTCGGCGCCGACCTGAACCGCGTCCGCCAGACGGTCATCCAGCTGCTCAGTGGATACCAGGCGGGCAAGGAAGCGGTGAAGGTCGGAGGCAGCGAGGCCGCGGGCGGCGACGCCAAGGGCTCGCAGGTGCTCGATCAGTTCGGGCGCAACCTCACCCAGGCCGCCCGCGAGGGCAAGCTCGACCCGGTGATCGGCCGTGAGAAAGAGGTCGAGCGGGTGATGCAGATCCTCTCCCGCCGTTCGAAGAACAACCCCGTGCTGATCGGTGAGCCGGGCGTCGGCAAGACGGCGGTCGTCGAGGGCCTGGCCCAGGCGATCGTCAAGGGCGAGGTGCCCGAGACGCTGAAGGACAAGCAGGTCTACATCCTCGACCTCTCGTCGCTGATCGCGGGCAGCCGGTACCGCGGCGACTTCGAGGAGCGGCTGAAGAAGGTCACCAAGGAGATCCGCAACCGCGGCGACATCATCATCTTCATCGACGAGATCCACACGCTGGTCGGCGCCGGCGCGGCCGAGGGCGCGATCGACGCGGCGAACATCCTCAAGCCGATGCTCGCCCGCGGCGAGCTGCAGACGATCGGCGCGACCACGCTCGACGAGTTCCGCAAGCACTTCGAGAAGGACGCCGCGCTCGAGCGCCGCTTCCAGTCGGTGATGGTGAACGAGCCCTCGCTGCCGCACGCCATCAACATCCTCAAGGGCCTGCGCGACCGCTACGAGGCGCACCACAAGGTCTCGATCACCGACGGCGCCATCGTGGCGGCGGTCAACCTGGCCGACCGCTACGTGCAGGACCGCTTCCTGCCGGACAAGGCCATCGATCTGATCGACGAGGCCGGCGCCCGGCTGCGCCTCTCGATCCTCTCCAGCCCGCCCGAGCTGCGCGAGTTCGACGAGAAGATCGCCGTGGTCCGTGCCAGCAAGGAGCAGGCGATCGAGGATCAGGACTTCGAGAAGGCCGCGAGCCTGCGCGACGAGGAGAAGAAGCTGATCGCCGAGCGGCTGCGGCTCGAGAAGCAGTGGCGCAAGGGCGATGTGGCGACGAACGCCGAGGTCGACGAGGGGCTGATCGCCGAGGTGCTGGCACAGGCCACGGGCATCCCCGTCTTCAAGCTGACCGAGGAGGAGACCTCGCGCCTGCGCTTCATGGAGGAGGCCCTGCACCAGCGGGTCATCGGCCAGAACGAGGCGATCTCGGCCCTGGCCAAGACGATCCGCCGCCAGCGCGCCGGCCTGAAGGATCCCAAGCGCCCCTCCGGGTCGTTCATCTTCGCCGGCCCCACGGGCGTCGGCAAGACCGAGCTCGCGAAGGCGCTCGCCGAGTTCCTGTTCGACGACGAGGACGCCCTGATCTCGCTCGACATGAGCGAGTACGGCGAGAAGCACACGGTGTCGCGCCTCTTCGGCGCGCCCCCCGGCTTCGTCGGCTTCGAGGAGGGCGGTCAGCTCACCGAGAAGGTGCGCCGCCGGCCGTTCTCGGTCGTGCTGTTCGACGAGATCGAGAAGGCCCACCCCGACATCTTCAACTCGCTGCTGCAGATCCTCGAGGAGGGTCGCCTGACCGACGGCCAGGGGCGCGTGGTCGACTTCAAGAACACCGTCATCATCATGACCACGAACCTCGGTTCGAAGGGCATCGCGGGCGGTCCGGTCGGCTTCCAGGTGGAGGGCGACACGCAGGTCGGCTACGAGCTGATGAAGGGCAAGGTCAACGAGGAGCTGAAGAAGCACTTCAAGCCCGAGTTCCTCAACCGCGTCGACGACACGATCGTGTTCCCGCAGCTCAGCAAGCCGGAGCTGCTGCAGATCGTGGATCTCTTCCTCAAGGCGCTGCGCGAGCGGCTGCTCGACCGCGACATCCACATCGAGGTGTCTCAGGCCGCCAGGGAGCGGCTCTCGGAGATCGGCTACGAGCCGTCGCTCGGCGCCCGCCCGCTGCGCCGCGCGGTGCAGCACGAACTCGAGGATCGGCTCTCCGAGCGGATCCTCGGCGCGGAGCTGCTGGCCGGCGATACGGTCTCGGTCGACTTCGTCGACGGCGAGTTCACCTTCGAGACGGCGGGCCGGTCGAAGAACCACTCCGCGAGTTCGGCCTCGGCCGCCGCGGCCGTAGCCTCGACCGCGCCGACCACCGGCACCACCGAGTAGCGCCTCTCACAGCCGGGCCGAAGTCTCCCGCAGCGACCGCTGACGGACGGGAGACTTCGGCCCGGCCGCTGTTCGGCGCACCGCGCGGCTGCGAGCGGGCGCGCCACTAGACTCTCTCCATGACTGAAACCGAGGTCGGGGCCGTCCGCGTGCGGGCGGCGCGCACCCGCGATGTGACCGCGATGGTGGAGCTGATGGAGCCCCTGGTGGCGAGGCGGATCCTTCGCGGCATGGATCTGGTGGAGCTCTACGGCGCGGTGCCGGAGTTCCTGGTGGCCGTCGACCGCGAGGACCGGGTGATCGGCTACGGGGCGGTGCACGTGATGTGGGAACAGCTGGGCGAGGTGCGCACGCTCGGCGTCTCGGAGGGGTGGCTCGGGCGCGGCGTCGGCCATCGGCTGCTCGAAGCCCTCGAGCACCGCGCCGGGGAGCTCGGACTCGATCAGCTCTTCTGCCTGACCTTCGAGGTGGACTTCTTCGAACGGCACGGCTTCGAAGCGGTCGGGGAGGACGAGCGGCTCGTCGCCGCAGACGTGTACGCGGAGCTGCTGCGCTCCCACGACGAGGGTGTGGCAGAGTTCCTCGACCTCGCGAGGGTGAAGCCCAATACGCTCGGGAACACGCGAATGCTGAAGCGGCTGCGACCCTGAGCCGAGGCCGCGGGCGGCTTCGGCGCGCCGAGACGTATGTGCGGCTCGGTGCGCATGTTGAAGCGGATCCGATGCCTTCCGGGGTTACCCTGGGGGCATGTCGGGTTGGAAGGATCCAGTGGGGCCGAAGAGCCGCGGCGTCTACATCAGGCGCCGGATCCTGGTGCTGCTCGGTCTGCTCGCGGTCGTCGCGGCGATCGTCCTGATCATCGTCAAGCCGGGCTCGACCGGTGTTCCCGCGGCGGGCGAGGACGTCGCCGTGCCGGAGGATCTCGTCGCCTCCGAGCAGGCCGAGGACGCGGAGAAGAGCGGCGAGGAGCCGGCCGCGTGCATCTCCGGTCAGCTCAGGGTGACGCCGTCGACGGATCGGGAGAGCTACGCCGAGGGCGAGCTCCCCGAGCTCTCGCTGGCGGTCGAGAACACGGGCGAACGGGCGTGCTCCGCGGATCTCGGTACCGCGTCGATGACGTTCGAGATCACCAGCGGCTCCGACGAGGTCTGGCGTTCGACCGACTGCCAGAAGAACCCCGACCAGCGGATGGTGATCCTGGAAGCGGGCCAGAAGCTGACGACCGAGCCGATCTCCTGGGATCGTACCCGGTCCGGCTCCGAGACCTGCGACGTCGACCGCGACCCCGTCCCGGCGGACGGCGCCTCCTACCATCTGCGCGTGGCGATCGGCGACGTGGACGGCGATGGAACCGCCCAGTTCCTGCTGTATTAATGGTCGAGTCGCTGCCGTGGCGGGTCGGGTCCGCGCAACGGCGAGCCGAGGGTCGCGCCGAGCGGACGTCGGGCCTCAGTCGGTCCCGTCGAGCGAGATGAGATCCTCGTCCCTGCGATCCTCCTCCCTGCCGTCCTTGACTCTGCGCGCCTCCTCGCGGGTCTCGAGGATGTCGGCCGCCTCGTCCGGGTCGAGATCCGCGACCGATCCGACATCGGGATCCTCCGCGGCGTCGCTCTTCCCGGCCGCTCTCGGCGGATCGGCCTCATCGGGCCCGGAGGCTCCGGCGTGCTCGGCCTCGTCGTAGACGGACTCCTCGACCGAGGCGGGCGCCGTGCTCGTCGGCTCCCGCGGATCGCGTCCGGAGCGCGGAGGATCGTTCTCCTCCGGACGCGGCTGCTGCGGAACCTCGCGGGGTCGCTCCTGAACCATGACTCTCAGTCTCCTTCGCCGATTCGCGTGCTCGTCTTCCGACGATTGCGGCCGAGCCTATCCGGAGGGGCGCCGTCGGCGAGGGGGCTTGCGGCAGGGATCCGCATCCGTTAGGGAGAGCGGGTTCGGCGGCCGCGATCGCATCCGGGCGACGATGATCTTCGAGCGGCTCACCTGACGGGTCCGCGCGGGCGGATGCGCGCGGCGGCGGCGAGTGCGGCGTCGAGGTCGGCGATGAGATCGTCGACCGTCTCGATGCCCACGGAGAGACGGATGAGGCCGTCGTCGATCCCGAGCCGATCCCTCGTCTCCTGGTCGAAGGAGAGGTGCGTGGTGGTCGCGGGATGCAGAGCCATGGATCGCACGTCGCCGATGTTGGTCATGCGGCTGAACACGCGGAGGGAGTCGAAGAAGACCTCGGCCGCGCGCCGGCCGCCGCGCAGCGTGAAGGCGAACACCGAGCCGGGCGGGCCGTCGAGCACGCGCTGCGCGACCTGATGGAACGGATTCCCGGGGAGGGCGGCGTAGTCGACGCCGCGCACCGTCGGGTGCTCCGAGAGCCACTGCGCGATCCGTACGCTGTTCGAGAGGTGCCGTTCCAGGCGCAGCGAGAGCGTCTCGATCCCCTGCTGCAGCAGGAAGGCGTTGACGGGGGAGAGGGAGGGGCCCAGATCGTTGACCGGCGCCCACCGCAGGTGGTACTCGAGCGCGTGCGACCCCCGCGCCTCGAGGATCGACGGTGCTCCCGGGGCCGGGGCGTCGGTGATCGCCGGGTAGCGGCGCGGGGCGCCGGCCCAGTCGAAGTTGCCGCCGTCGACGATCACCCCGGAGAGCGCGGCGCCCTGACCGGTGAGGAACTTGGTCGCCGAGTGCACGACGACGTTCGCTCCGTGCTCGATGGGGCGCACGAGGAACGGCGTGGCGATGGTGTTGTCGACGATCAGCGGCAGGCCGTGGCGCTGCGCGATCCGGGCGACGAACGGAAGATCCACCACGTCGTTCTTCGGATTCGGGATGCTCTCGGTGAAGATCGCCTTCGTCTCTGGCCGGATCAGTCGATCCCATTCGGCCTCGTCGGTGCAGTCCCAGACGTAGTCCACGCCGACGCCGACGCCCCCGAGCGTGCGGTCGAAGAGCAGCCGGGTGCCGCTGTAGATGCTCGCCGTGGAGACGAACCGCTCGCCGGCCGCCACCAGGCCGATCATCGTCGACGCGATGGCCGCCTGCCCGGAGCCCACCGCGATCGCGCCGGCTCCGCCCTCGAGCGAGGCGATCCGTCGCTCCGCGACCGCCTGGGTCGGGCCCAGATTCCGGGTGTACAGCTGCCCGTCGTCGGCGCCCGCGAAACGATCCCAGCTCTGCTGGAAGGAGTCGAAGCGGTAGGCGGCCGTCAGGTAGATCGGCGGCACGCGCGAGCCGAAGTCCGACTCCTCGAACTCGCCGGCGTGCACCTGGCGGGTCTCGAAGCCGTAGCCGTCCCAGTCGTAGTTCGGGGGGACGGGGAGGTGGTCGGTGCCCTGCTCCGTCACGTCGTCTGCCCCGTCCTTCCCGTTCGCGCCGCTGTTTCCAGGAGATAGCCGCGGCCGGCGTTCAGCAGGGCGATGCGCGTCGGAAAATGCAGGGAATGCGTGCGCGCGTTCCTCCAGAAGCGGCTGAGATTCCGGGATCGATCGGTCGAGCTGGCTCCGCCGAACTCGAATATCTCGTCGGCTGCGCGCACCGCCGTCTCGCCGCTCAGACCCGAAGCGGCGAAGACGCGCCGCTCCGCCTCCGCATAGTGGTCGTCGAGGCCGGATCCGATGGCGCGGTCGAGGGCCTCGGCCGCGCTCAGGTACAGCGTCTCGACCGCGAGCACTCGGGCGTACAGGTCTCCCAGCTGTCGGAGAACGAGGGGATCCTCCGTGGCGCCGTTCCCCAGCCAGGTGCGGGGCTCGGTTCTCAGCACCGCTCGAGCTTCCGAGAGATTCGCGGCGGCCGCCCCCACGTTCACGGCCGTGTGCAGGAGGATGGCGACAAGAGAGGTTCGCCGCTCCTCCACCCATGGCGCGATGACGCGATACCCGGGCACCCTGACGCGGTCGAGGTGAACACTCCCGCTGTGCGTTCCCACCTGGCCGAATGAGTTCCAGTCGTCCGTGACCGTCAGTCCCGCCGTCTGGCGATCCACGAACGCCAGCAGCTTCGATCCCTCTGGAGACTCAGCGGTGACGGGGACGATGCCCGCCGTGAGTGCTCCGGTCGCGTAGTATTTGCGACCGGTGATCACGTAGTCCTCGCCGGACCTCGTCGCCCGCGTGGTCAGCTCGGTGCGCGGGTCGTTGGTCGCCCTCTTCTTCTCGCTGAACGCGTTGCCGAGCCGTCCGCCCTGCAGCAGATACTGTGCGAGCTCGTGCTGCAGGCGTTGGTTGCCCAGCACGAAGGCGTTCTCAGCGAGGTGGAAGTGGTTTTCGGGAAGCTGACCGAGTGAGGTGTCGGCGATCGAGATGCGCACCAGTGCTCGGGCCACGACCGAGAAGTCGTGCTCGGGGCCGGCGAGCCGCTTCGGGACGCGCGCGGCCAGGAGGCCGCTCTGCTCGAGCTGTCGAAGCTCACCGCCTGGAAACACCCGCTCGCGATCGCGCAGGGACGCCTCGATCGCGAAGGAGCTCGCGAGATCCTCGGCTGTCTCGAGAAGCGCGTCTGCGCTGCGCGGAACACTCGACTCTGACGGATGGCTCGCCGGGTCCGAGCGCGGAGATTCCTGCGCGTGTTCTCGGCCGAGGGCGAGCGGAGAGCTATTTGACAATGGCATCCTTCCGTCCTGCGATGGTGAGTGTTGCCGCGAACAGCACGACCGCGCCCTTGATCATGGTCTGGGTAAAGTCCGGCACGCCGAGCTGGTTCAAACCGCTCGCCAGAACCGTGAGGATGAGCACGCCGATGAACGTGCGCTCGACACCCCCGGAGCCGCCGGCGAGGGAGGTGCCGCCTACGGCGACCGCCGCGATCGCATCGAGCATGAAGGAGGTCCCGAGCGTAGGACCGCCGGCCTGCAGACCCGAGACGAGGAGCAGTCCGGAGATCGCCGCAAACACCGCGGAGATCACGAACAACCAGAACCGCACGGCTTTCGCATTCACTCCGGCGAGATTCGCGGCCTTCTCGTTGGCGCCGAGGGAGTAGATGTACAGGCCGAAGCGAGTCTTGCGAGTCACGAACCAGCTGATCGCAAAGAGGATCAGTCCGATCAGGAAGGTACCCGTGATGCCCGGAACCAGTTGGGTATTGACCAGCGCGAGGAGGCTCGGGGCCACGAAGGAGACGGACTGGCCTTTGAGCAGCGTCAGCCCGAGTCCTGTGAACAGCGAGAGCGTGCCCAGCGTGACGATGAAGGATGGTAGCCGTCCCACGACGGTCAGCGCCCCGTTGGCCGCTCCGATGAGCGCCCCGGTGACGAGCGTGAGGGCGAGCGCGACGAGGAGGTTGTCGCCGAGCGCCTTGGTGGCGATCGCTATGACCGCCGCGGTGAGAAGCACGGTCGCGCCGACGGAGATGTCGATGCTGCCGGCGAGGACGACGAGCGTCAGACCGAGCGCACCGGCGAGCAGGTATCCGGCCGTCGTGCCCATCGAGACGAAGTTCTGCACAGTGAAGAAGGTGTCGCGTGCGAGGCTGAAGTAGATGATGAGCCCGGCCAGCACGAGCGGCGGCAGCAGGCGGACCACGAGACTCCTGGGAAAGCGTCGTCTCCGGTTGGACGGGCCGTCGGCGCCGGGTATGCCGAGCTCCTCACTGCGCGTCCCCGGAGCCGGGAGGTCGGAGGCTTCAGCGGTATCCGGCGTGGAAGCGGTGGTGGTCATGTTGATTCTCTCCATCTTGCTTGTGTGCGATTCGGCTTGCGCGAGGCAGACCGCTAGAACATGTGGGCCACGACCTCGTCCTCCTGCGGCTTGGCCTGCGGAGGAGTACGGATATCGGCGACGACGCCCCTGTTCTTGATGACGAGCAAGCGGTCGCTGAGCCCAATCAGCTCGGAGAGATCGTCGCTGATGAGGATGACCGCCGCGCCGCGGCCTGCCGCGGCGCGAACGGCTTCGTAGATCGACTCCCGCGAGCCGGTGTCGACGCCCTGCGTCGGGGAATCGAGAATCACCAGTCTGGGTTCTCTGTGGAGCCACCGGGCGATGAGCACCTTCTGCTGGTTCCCGCCGGAGAGTTCGCTGATGGGCTGCTCGATCCCCACCGCCCGGACGCCGAAATCGCCGAGCAGTCTCCGTGAGCTCTGCTTGGCGAGGCGGCCTCGGAGGATCCCGGAGGGTCGAGAATAGCGGTCGTGGACCGAACCTATGATGAGGTTGAACTCGAGATCCTTCTCGGGGAACACGCCTGCCGAAGCACGATCCTGCGGAAGGTAGACGATCCCGGATTCGACGGCCGTGCGGACGGAGTCGTACCTGACGGTCTTCTCGTCGAGCGACAGTCGATGCCGCGACTTGACCACGCCGGCAAGGATCGACCCGATCTCGTTCTTCCCCGAGCCCTCCAGCCCGGCGAGGCCGAGCACTTCGCCGGGCGCTACGGAGAACTCGACCTCGGGCGCTCCCGGATCGATTCGCAGTCCGCTGACCGTCGCACCGGACCGCACCGGCTCCGCACCCGGAGTCCCGGGGTAGGCCGATTGCAGATCCTCGCGATAGTAGCGATCAGACCGTACTCGCCCGACCATCAGCCGATGGAGGTCGTCTTCTGTGAGCCCGGAGGTCTGCTCTTCGGCGACGAGTCGGCCGTCCTTGAGCACGAGCACCCGGCTGGTGATGTCGAGGATCTCCTCGAGCAGATGCGAGACGAACACGATACTCGCCGACTGGGTCTCCGCGAGTTCGCGCACGACGCGGAGAAAGGTTGCCTCGCCGTGTTTGTCGAGACTCGTCGTGGGCTCGTCGAGGAAGATCACGGGGTGCTCGACCTCGAGGAGGTCGATGGTGGCGAGCACTTTCGCGAAGCTCAAGGTCTGCTTGACGCTGATCGAGAGATCAGAGACGAGGCGTCCCGAGAGCGACTCGGGCAGTCCGAGGCGCGCGAGTGCGCGAACGCTGTATTCGCGGCGGCGACGCTGGTCGATCACGCCGAGTCTGCCGAGCCGTCGTTCCCAGCCCAGCAGGAGGTTCTCCTCGACCGTGCGCGACTCGACCAGCGCGACGTCCTGGTACACCCTGAAGAGCCCGAGCTCGTTGGCTGCGCGGTAGTTCGGTATGTCGACGAGCCTCCCGCCGACACGGATCCTGCCGTGGGACGGCGGGAAGACCCCGGAGAGGATGTTCAGCAGCGTGCTTTTGCCGGCCCCGTTCTCTCCGACGAGCCCCACGATCTCACCGGGGACGAGGGTGAGGGACACGTCGGCCAGCACCGAGAGTCCACCGAACTCCTTGCCGATGTCCTCCAGAACGATCAGTTCGGAGTGTGGATGGTTCGTCATTGCTTCTGGGTTCCTCTGCGTTTCAGGGGGTGGGATGCGGTCCGAGTGGGCGGAGCACCGCCCACTCGGGTCCTCACTCCTCCTCGGACGTGCCCGGGCTGGAGAAGTCGGGGTCGGGATCGAAGGGATCGATCAGATTGTGCGCATCGAGCGTCTGCTGCGCCTCATCGAGAGCGCCTGAGTCGCGCAGCTCCACGAACGTGGCGTTCTCCGCGTATCCCTCCGGCTCCTCCGAGACCGGCCACAGGTGCGGCAGCTCGGCGATCGGCGAATAGATCGCCTGGTAGTCCCAGTCGTCTCCGGAATAGACCTGAGAGATGAGACGCGCGCTGAGCTGCTCGGAGATCGGCCGGTCGTAGCGGGCGAGGTAGTCGTCGACGTTTTCCGCCGTGATCAGCGGCAGGGTGAGTTCCAGCTGCCGCAGGCCGTCATCGGGGAACTCTCCATTCAGCGCGTCGAACAGCAGGGCGGCCTGATGGTAGCCGGTCCAGGCGCCGGGCATGGCTGCTCCGGCCAGGACGAGCCCTTGCTGGATGTACTGGGGCACCACCGTTCCCGCGGCGTGCGCCGAGACGATCAGCACATCCTTTCCCGGCTCCTTGCCGATCGCGCGGATCGCCGCGACGGCGCCCTCGACGTCCGCCGCATCGGTAGCGAAGAAGGCGCCGGCGTTCGGATTGGCGGCGAGGAGATCCGCCACCTTCTGCTGCCCCGTCTCGGCGGTCCACTCGGTGTCGACGTTGCCGACGAGCTCGAGATTGGGATACTTCTCCAGTCCGTCCACCAGTCCGAGGTACGCCTGATTCGAGATGGTGTAGGGGCTTTGGTTGCCGGCCAGAGCTATGATCTCGGTCTGTTCTCCGTCGAGCGCATCGGCGAGGTAGTCGACCGCGTCGGTCGCCGACTGATAGTAGTTCGGGGAGACGTAGCTGACCTGCCGGTCCTCGTCCGCGTCCCATACGGTCTTCCAGTCCTCGTTCTGGAAGATGTTGGCGAAGTACGCGTCATTGGCCGCGAACTTCTTCGACAGCTCCGCGGTATTGGGCGCGGCCAGGTTCAGGCCGATGCCCTTGTACCCGGCATTGAGCAGTGAATCGATCTGCTCGCTCTGTTTCTGTGCGTCTCCGTTCGCGTTGAGGACACGCACATCCGTCGCGCCGAGCTGCTCGGCCGCAGCCTGGAATGACTCGCCGTACTCCGTGTTCCACGGATTCGAATTGGCGACGACGACGGCGAGCTTCACACTCGTGTCGCCCTGGGTTTCACCGATCTCCGCGGCGGCGTCCGAGGAGCATGCGGCGAGGAGCAGGCCGGCGCCGAGTATCAGGCCGAACGAGGCGACGGTTCTGGACTTCTTCATTGGGCTTCCTTTTCTGTGCATCGAGATGGAACGTTTCCGGACGGAGAACCCGGCGGTGTCGGGGCTGCTCGGCCTCATGCGGCGGTCCGCTTGCTCAGATCCGTTCCGCTGAACCAGGCGCGGAACGGCGACCGGCCATTGAGCTCGTAGTCTCCGAGTGCCGTGAGCCGGTAGGGGATCGGGTTATGGCTCGCCAGGGTGCGGGCATTGCGCCAGAAGCGATCCCAGCCCTGCGCTCCGGAGAGCGCGGAGGCCCCTCCGACATCGAACAGGCGGGTGGTGGCATCCAACACGGCCCGCACGACGAGATACTGCGCGCGATACACCTGCAATTCGATATGATCCTCGAGTTCGGGTGAAACGGTGCGGGTGATGATCGCGTCGAACAGGCCGTCGAGCTCCGCGCCGATCTGCTCCGTCAGAGTCTCGGCCAGGTAGGCCGCTGAGCTCGTCTCTCCGATGACCGCCTGCACCACCGGATCGTCCTTCGGAAGCTCACCGCGGCCCTGGGAGAAGTAACGGCGGCGTTCGCGCACGTATCCGGTCACCCGGCGGTGAGCGTCACGGGCGATGCCGGCGAGTGCGGCGAGATGGAACTGCTGAGCCCAGGATGTGGCGTAGCTGTCGAGGGCGATGGTCTCCGGAAGTTGCCAGTCCGACTCGATCTCGACATCGGTGAACCGGCTGGTTCCGCTCGCGGTCAGTCGTTGCCCGAATCCGTCCCAGTCGTCCAGGAGGTCGACGCCTTCGGCCCCGCTGCGCACGACGACGTGAACCACTTCTCCGCTCGACTCGTCTTCGGCGATGGTGGCCACCCAGTCGGCGTAGAGTGAACCGGTGCTGTAGAACTTCGTCCCGTTCAAGAGTCGCCGCCCGTCGGGTGCGGTGGTGACGCTGGTCGAGAAACGATCGCTGTTCGTCGCGCCTCGCTCCGTTGCCGCTCCTCCGAGCAGAGCGCCTTTGGCGACCTCTCCGATCCAGCGGTCCCGCTGCGCCGAGGCGGGAGCGGTCAGCAGCGCCTCCACATAGATGAAGTGTGAGCGGAACAACTGGACGTAGTTGGAGTCCGCCGTCCCGAGTCCTACCAGCACACGGCTGAACTCTGAGGGGCTGAGGCCTGCTCCGCCGAGCTCCTCGGGCAGCCGCAGGGCTCCGAACCCGCGCGCGGCGAGCTCGCGCACGTGCGCGTACGGCAGCTCTCGTCGGGCCTCCTGCGCGGCGGCGGCGTCGGAGATGGCGCCGAGGACATCCCGATACCGCTCGAGTGCGCGGGCGACGCGGTCGCTACCGGTGGGGGGTGTGGTGGTCACGTTCATCAGTCCTCTCGCGACGAATCTCAGACGCCTGCTGCTGGTCGAAGGCTCGGCTGGCGACCGTAGTGCGACTCGGGCAGACGATCCCCGGCGCCGAACAGCTTCTGACGCAGGGTGCCGGGCGCGTACTCCTCCTGCGCGAGACCGCGTGAACGCAGGACGGGGACGACGTGGTCGACCCATTCGTCCCACCAACCGAGTGTCGTGATCGGGACGACGTTGAATCCGTCGACGCCCGCGTCCACCCACTCCCGGACATGATCCGCGATCTGCTCCGGAGTGCCGGCGAATTTTCCCGGCAGCAGCGCGTGGTCGATCAGGTATTCGCGCCAGGTCAGATCCCTCCCCTCGCCGAGATCGGCGTCGACGATGGCGCGGAAGATCGATCGCACGTGGTCGCCGAGCGCTATACGGTCCTTGAGCTCGGAGAGCGGCGTCTCCGGATCGACGGAGGTGAAGTCGACACCGCTGCCGCCGCTGTAGAACCCCACGAGTCCGTCGAAGTCGATATTGTCCCGCAGATACTGCTGCTTGCGCAGGGCTTCCTCCTCGGTCGAGCCGATCACCGTGGAGAGCTGGACGATCGTCTTGACGGCTCCCGGTTCGCGTCCGAACTCGACGACCTGCTGATTCAGCGCGGCGATGTCGTTCCGTGCGGCGTCCGGGGTGAACGATGGGAGGAACGTGACCTCGGCATTGCGTGCGGCGAAGGCCCGTCCGGCCGTCGAGTTTCCGGCCTGGAAGAGCACTGGAGATCTTTGCGGAGACGGCTCGACGAGATGCGGTCCCTGGACGCGGTAGCGCTCGCCGACATGGTCGATCGTGCGGATCCGTTCCGGATCGAAGAGGACCCCGGTGCCGGGATCGTGCACGACGGCCTCGTCGTCCCAGGAGTGCTCCCAGAGCTTGTACGTGACGTCGAGGTATTCCTGCGCCCAGACGTATCTGTCGGCATGCGGTGCGATGGTGTCGTAGCCGAAGTTGCGGAAGCCGTTGCTCAGATACGAGGTGACGATGTTCCAGGCGATCCGGCCGTGCGTGTAGTGATCGAGCGTGGAGAGACGTCGGGCGAACGAGAACGGGTGGTCCTGGATGATATTGCTGGTGATCGCGATCCCGAGGTGCTCGGTCACGTATCCGAGGGCCGACACGATCGACGCGGGATCGTTCCCGGGGAACTGCGACCCCGCCCGAATGGTCGCGGTGCCGTCCCCGTACTCCAGATCGTAGACGCCCACG
Source organism: Leucobacter weissii (assembly GCF_017565745.1). Classification (GTDB taxonomy): domain Bacteria; phylum Actinomycetota; class Actinomycetes; order Actinomycetales; family Microbacteriaceae; genus Leucobacter; species Leucobacter weissii. Next base: position 19,159 of record NZ_JAGDYM010000017.1, on the reverse strand, counting down.
ACGTCCGCGATGAACAGCGCGTCGAGCTTCCCGCGCTCGAGCGTCTTCACCACGTCGATGTAGGGCTGCAGATCCTTGTAGCCGTACTGCACCTGGCCTTCCGGGGTGCGCCAGTACCCGTGACTGTGATGGTTCGGGGTGAGGTGGAGGAAGCCGTTGTAGATGGGGGGCCTGGTCATTTCGGAGGAGCGCCTTTCGCGGGGGTTCGGTGAGGGGTCAGAGCGATCACCTCGATGGAGCTGCGATGAGGTTGATGAAACGAGTATGGGATAAACGCATGACGCCGAGGACGAATACGACCGAGTATTTCATCAAGTTACGCGCTATTAAGTGGCGTCGATAGTGCAGTAGCCCGGTGCGTGAGGTCCTGATAGCGTTATGCCTATGACTCATCACTTGCCGCTGTATGTGATCCATGAAAACCCGGAGTGGTTCGCTCCGGTGGCCGAGGCGTTCGAGCGCGAGGGCATCGAGGTGCGCGAGTGGGTGCTCGACGAGCGCGCGGCGGGCGAGATCGATCTCTCCTCGGAGCCGCCCCAGGGCGTCTTCTGGTCGCGCCTCAGCGCGTCCGCGCACACCCGGGGCAACGCGCACGCGAAGGAGTACGGCCGCTCCCTGCTCGCCTGGCTGGAGGATGCCGGCCGGCGGGTGGTCGGGGGGCGGGCCGTGCTCGACCTCGAGGTGAGCAAGGCGCATCAGCACCTGCTCCTGCAGCGCCACGGCTTCGACGTGCCCCGCACCACCGCCGTGTTCGGGCGGAGCGGGCTGACGTCCGCGGCCCGCACCTTCCCGGCGCCCTTCATCGTCAAGCACAACCAGGGCGGCAAGGGCTTCAGCGTGCGACGGCTCGACAGTCACGGGGAGCTCGAGTACTACGTGTCGACGCTCGACGACTTCGAGGAGCCGATCGACGGCATCACGCTCATCCAGGAGTATCTGCCGAGCGCGGCGCCCTTCGTGACCCGCGCCGAGTTCGTCGGCGGGGAGTTCCTCTACGCCGTGCGCGTCGACACGTCGGAGGGCAGCTTCGAGCTGTGCCCCGCGGTTCCCGGCGACGAGCAGGCACCCGAGAAGAGCAGGTTCTCGCTCCGCGAGGACATCGCCGAGCACCCGATCATCGCCCGCTACGAGGAGTTCCTCGCCGATGCCGGTATCGAGATCGCGGGCATCGAGTTCATCGAGACCGTCGACGGGCGGCTCGTCACCTACGACATCAACACCAACACCAATTACAACCCGGGCGTCGAGGTCCAGGCGGAACGGCCCGGCACCCGGGCCCTCGTGGAGTTCTTCTCCGGGCTGACCGTCGGCCGCGAGGCCTCGGCCCTGGTCGGCGCCTGAGGCATGAGCGCCCGAAGCCGATCGAGAGCACGGATGCGGATGGACAGTAGGATCGTGGGAAAGACGCCGTCGGGCGCCGGGACGAACGAGAAGCCATGACCACAGCAGCGAACCCTCAGGCTCTCGACGATACCGCCGACACGAACGCCCGCGGGCTTCCGGAGCCGAACGGCGCCGTGCCGACGGCGAAGGACCTGAAGCTGCAGCTGCGCAGCGGCCGGCTCAGCCTGGACTTCATCGCGACGCTGGGGGAGTGGGAGGGCCGGCGGATCGAGCGCATCGTCGATTCCGCCCAGTGGCTGTGCTGGCTCGGCAAGGCCCGGGTGGTGTGCCCGCCCGCGGCCACCGAGGGCGATCTGCGCGAGATGCAGGAACTCCGCGAGCACGCCTACCGCGTCATCCGCGCGAAGGTGGAAGAGACGACGCCTCCCCTCGACTCCCTCGCCGTGATCAACCGTTTCGCGTTGACCCCGCCCCCGCCCCCGCAGATCGACGACGACGGGCGCACCCTCAAACGCGCCCTCATGCAGCGGCCGGACGAGGTGCTCTCCGTGATCGCGCGCGATCTGATCGACCTGCTCTCGGGCCCGCTGCAGAACCGTATCCGCAAGTGCGAGGAGGAGAGCTGCGAGTTCTACTTCGCCGACAACTCGCGGCCGGGCCGCCGACGCTGGTGTACCAGCTGCGGCGCCGCAGCGGCGTCGGCACGCTACCGCAACCGGCGGAACCGGGAGCTGGCCAAGCAGCAGCGCGACGCTGCGCGCGCCTCGAGCTAGCGCATCGTCGCACTCCCCATCGCACCGCCGCAGCGCGGCACTCCCCGCCGGTGCCGCTGCCGGGCGCATCGCCCGGGCCGCTCCCATCCGCTTCCCGTGAAGGAAACCATGCGCTACGCATCGAGCATCGTCGATACGATCGGCGGCACCCCGCTCATCCGCCTCGGCCGCATCGCCTCGGGCGTCGAGGCCACCGTGCTCGCCAAGGTCGAGTACTTCAACCCCGGCGAGTCCGCGAAGGATCGCATCGCCGTCGGCCTCATCGACGCGGCCGAGCGGGAGGGACTCCTGCGGCCCGGCGGAACCATCGTCGAACCCACCAGCGGAAACACGGGCGTGGGTCTGGCGCTCGTCGCGCAGCAGCGCGGCTACCGCTGCGTGTTCGTGGTGCCCGACAAGGTCGCCGAGGACAAGCGCGCCGTGCTCCGCGCCTACGGGGCCGAGGTCGTGGTCACCCCGACCGACGTGACGCCGGAGGATCCGCGATCCTATTACCGCGTCTCCGACCGGCTGGTCGATGAGATCCCCGGCGCGTACAAGCCGAACCAGTACGAGAACCCGAATGGACCGCGCAGCCACTACGAGAGCACCGGCCCGGAGATCTGGGCCGACACCGAGGGCAGGATCACCCACTTCGTCGCGGGCATCGGCACCGGCGGCACGATCAGCGGCACCGGGCGCTACCTCAAGGAGGCCTCCGAGGGGGGCGTGCGGATCGTCGGCGTGGATCCCGTCGGCTCGATCTACTCCGGCGGGCCCGTGCACGGCTACCTGCTGGAGGGAGTGGGCGAGGACTTCTGGCCCGGGGCCTACGATCCGAGCGTCGTCGACGAACTGCAGCGCGTGGGCGACGCCGAGGCGTTCGCGATCACCCGGCGCCTCGCCAGGGAGGAGGGGCTGCTCGTGGGCGGATCCAGCGGCATGGCGGTCGCCGGCGCGCTGCGCGCCGCCCGCTCGCTGCCCGCGGAAGCCGTGGTGGTGGTGCTGCTGCCGGACGGCGGGCGCGGCTACCTCTCCAAGGTCTTCGACGACGCCTGGCTCGCCGAGCACGGCTTCGACACCTGACCGAGCGGACCGGGAGGCCGGCGCACGACCCCTGGAGCGCGGCGCGCCCGCGGCGCCGCAGACGACCGGACACCGAGAGCGCGGAACACAGAGAACTGCAGAGCACAGAGAGCAAAGGAACACCATGACCCACTCAGCGCACGATGAGCCGTCCGGCCCGGCCGGTTTCGACAGCCTCGCCATCCATGCGGGCCAGGCCTTCGACCCCACCACGGGCGCGGTGATCCCGCCCGTCTACCTCTCCTCCACCTTCGTCCAGCGCAGCATCGGCGATCTCCGCGGCGGCTACGAATACAGTCGCAGCGCCAACCCGACGCGCACGGCGCTCGAGCAGCAGCTCGCCGGTATCGAACGCGGGGCGCACGGCCTCTCGTTCCCCTCCGGTCTCGCCGCGGAGGACGCGCTCCTGCGCACCGTGCTCCGCCCCGGCGACGAGGTGCTCACCGGCAACGACCTCTACGGCGGCACCTACCGTCTGCTCGCCCGGGTGCTCGAGCCCTGGGGGATCGCGGTGCGGGTGGTCGACACGACCGACCTCGACGCGGTGCGCGCCGAGCTGTCGGCCTCCCCGGCGAAGGTGCTCTGGATCGAGACGCCCAGCAACCCGCTGCTGCGCGTCAGCGACATCGCGGCGCTCTCGTCCCTCGCCCACGAGTTCGGCGCCCTCGCGGTCGTCGACAACACCTTCGCCACTCCCGCGCTGCAGCAGCCGCTCGCCCTCGGCGCGGACGCGGTCGTGCACTCCGCGACCAAGTACCTCGGCGGGCACTCGGACGTGATCGGCGGCGCGATCGTGCTGAACGACGACGAGCTGGCCGAGCGCCTGCGCTTCGTGCAGAACTCCACCGGATCCGTCTCGGGTCCCCTCGACGCCTGGCTGACGAGCCGCGGAATCAAGACCCTCGGGGTGCGCGTGCAGCGGCACAGCGAGAACGCCCTCGCCGTCGCGCGGTTCCTCGAGGCGTCGGGTCGGGTCGCGGCCGTCCACTACCCGGGGCTCGCCTCCCATCCGGATCACGAACTCGCCAGGCGTCAGCTCGCGGCCGGTTTCGGGGGGATCGTCTCCGTCTCCCTCGGCAGCTCGGACGCCGCTCGGCGCTTCACCGAGTCGGCCGGGCTCTTCCAGCTCGCCGAGTCGCTCGGCGGCGTCGAGTCGCTCGCCAACTATCCGCACGCGATGACCCACGCCTCCCTTCAGGGCACCGAGCTCGCGGTGCCCGACGATCTCGTGCGGCTCTCCGTCGGCATCGAGAGCGTCGACGATCTGCTCCGGGACCTCGGGCGCGCCCTCGACGCCGCGGACGGTGCCGTCTCCGCCCGTGCGGAGGACGCCCGATGACCAGCCGGCCGGGTCCGTCGCGCATCCGGTTCGGCTACTGGACGCCGATCTTCGGCGGCTGGCTGCGCAACGTCGAGGATGAGGCGACGCCGTCGAGCTTCTCCCACCTCGCCGAGATCGCGCGCGCCGCGGAGGACGGCGGCTTCGACCTCACCCTCGTGCCCGAGCTGAACCTGAACGACATCAAGGGGCCGAACGCGCCGGCGCTCGATGCCTGGAGCGTGGTCGCGGCGCTCGCGGCGGTCACGCGCAGTCTCGAGCTGCTGGTCGCGATCCGCCCCGGCTTCCACAACCCCGCGCTGACGGCGAAGCAGGCCAGCACGATCGACGAGATCAGCGGCGGACGCCTCACGCTCAACGTCGTCTCGGCCTGGTGGGAGGAGGAGGCCCGCCAGTACGGCGGCGTCTTCACCGCACACGACGACCGTTACGCCCGGTCGATCGAGTTCGTCGACGTGCTGCGCGGGCTCTGGACGGAGACGCCCTTCAGCTACTCGGGCGCGCACTACACGCTCGACGGCACCGTCCTCGAACCGAAGCCGAGCGTCGTCCCCCGTGTCTACGCGGGTGGCGAGAGCGAAGCCGGCCGCGACGCGATCGCTCGCTTCGCCGACGCCTATCTCACCCACGGCGGCACGGTCGAGGAATTGCAGCGCAAGGTGCAGGATCTGCGGGATCGGCGCGAGCGGGCGGGAAACCCGGCGTTCGCGGCCTTCGGCATGGCCGGCTACGCGATCGTGCGCGGCACCGAGGCGGAGGCCGAGGAGGAGCTCGCGCGGATCACGGATGTGCGGGGCAGTGCGGAGGGCTACGCCTCGTACCAGGATTTCGTGAGCAAGTCGCAGCTCGACACCGAGGTCGACCTGCGCGACTACTCGGTCTCGAACCGCGGCCTGCGGCCCGGCTTCGTCGGCACCCCGGATCAGGTCGCCGAGCGCTTCATCCGCTTCGCCGACGCGGGAGTATCGACCTTCCTCCTGCAGTTCTCCCCGCATCTCCCCGAACTCGCCCGCTTCGCCGAGGAGGTGATCCCGCGCGTGCGCCGACTGGAGGACGCGCGGAGCGGATGACGTCCGCGGCACGACAGCGCAACACGACACCGCAGCACCCCGGAACCGAGAGGAACGACATGACCCACTTCTTCGACCGCGAGCAGGACCGCGCTTACACCCGCGTCTACACGCAGCGCACCCCCGACATCCAGAAGGCCTTCGGCGCCTTCAACGCGGCCGTCTTCGCCGAGGACGGCCGGGAGATCCCGCTGAAGTACCGCGAGCTGATCGCGCTCGCCGTGGGCATCACGACGCAGTGCGCGTACTGCATCGACGCCCACACCGCGAGCGCGGTCCGCGCCGGGGCGAGCGAGGGGGAGCTCGCCGAGGCCGCCTGGGTGGCGACGGCGATCCGGGCGGGCGGCGGGTACGCGCACGGGCGGCTCGCGTTCAAGCTCGCCGACGAGCACCGGCACGACGGCTGAGCCCGCATGGTCGCATCCGGGATCCCGGTCCCGGGACCATGAGTGAGGATCCCGTGCGGATTCCGGTGCGGCGCGTTAGAGTGGCATCGTGAACGATGATCTGAGAGAGGCCGCGCGGAAGCGCATCGAGGGCAAGCGCGCGTTCTGGCGACTCCTGTTCGTGTTCGTGATCATCGCGATCATCCTGAACGTGGTCTGGCTGGCGAGCGGCTACCGCGAGTACTACTGGCCGGTCTGGCCGATGCTGGGCTTCGCCATCGCTCTTCTTTTCACCGCGCTGAACGCCTTCGGTCCCGGAAGCAAGCCGATCTCCGACGAAGCGATCGACCGGGAGGTCCGCCGGATCAACGGCGAGGGCTAGCCGCCCGGGCCGACTCCCCGGCGGCCGGCTCCGGATCCGCCGGACGGGGATCCGCGTCGGTGACCAGCCGCAGCGCCATCCAGAGTTCTGCACGGTCGTCTGCGCTGGAGAGCGAGCACTCGGTGAGCGCCTCGATCCGCTCCAGCCGATGCCGCAGCGTGTTGCGGTGGATGCCGAGTTCGCGGACGGTCGGGTTCGCCCGCCCGCCGGTCGCCAGATAGGCGCGCAGCGTGCGCCGCAGGGTGAGCGCCTCCTCGCCGCGCTCGCTGAGCGGACCGAGGATCTGATCGCCGATCGCCCGTCCGCCCGCGGCGAGCATCTCGATCATCGGGTTGCCGTGGTCGGCCCAGAGGGTGAGCGTGGCGCGCTTCATGCCGCGCCCCAGCGCGTCGCCGAGCAGCGGCTCGCCCAGCGCAACGGCCCGCGCCCGGGCAGAGGCCAGACTGTTGGGTGCCTGCTCGGTTCCGGTCACCCGCCCGATGGCCAGATCCAGCATGTGCGAGCCTGCGAGTTCGACGACCGTCTCGAGTCCGTCCTCGACGCCCGCGTTCCCGGCGTCGACCGAGAGCAGGAGCACGAGTTCCGCGAGGCCCGGTCGGTGCGGGATGCCGAGATCGGCCGCGGGGATCGCGAAGTGCGGCGATGGAGTGCTCCGGAACTCCTCGAGGAAGGCCGTGATCCGTTCCGGCGCGCCGCGGGCCAGCGCCGCGCGGAGCTGGCGGGGGAGGGTCTGCTCCGGCCAGCACACCCCGAGCGCGGCTGAGGCGTCGTCGTATCTGCCGCGCGCGATGAGCGCGCCGATCCTGGATCTGCGGAGGTGTTCGCTGGGGTGGTCCCACCGTCGCGCCCCGTCCTCGTCGCGTCCCGTCTCGGAGTTCATCGCGGCTCCCCATCCTATGATCTCGATCTGCACAATATATGCCACTAGATTGTGCAATTCGTACCTTACCCGATGCGGCATCCGGGTCGTAGCCTGAGTCGTGATGACCACCGGAGGACCAGTGACGCAACCAGAACAGCCGAGCACGCCTGCAGCTCACGGAGGATCGGCCGCGCCGAGCGGAACGGCTCCCTCGCCGCAGGCCGCCGAACCGCCGCGCAGTGCTGGTCACGAGCGGACCTTAGGTCCGCTCGACGACGATGCCGTCGAGGCGCCGCGCAGTGCTGGTCACGAGCGGACCATAGGTCCGCTCGACGGAATCCGGGTCGCCGACTTCTCCCGTGTGCTGGCCGGGCCGTACGCCACGATGATCCTCGCCGACCTCGGCGCCGACGTCATCAAGATCGAGAGCCCGGACGGCGACGGCACGCGGCAGTGGTCGCCGCCCGTCAACGCCGTCGGCCAGAGCACCTACTTCGCCGGAGTGAACCGGGGCAAGCGCTCGGTGGTGTGCGATCTGCGCTCGGAGGCCGGCATCGCCCGTGCCCGCGAGCTGGCGACGAGCGCCGACGTGGTGATCGAGAACTTCAAACCGGGCACGATGGAGAGGTTCGGGCTCGGCTACGAAGCCGTCTCCGCCGCGAACCCCGGCGTGGTCTACTGCTCGATCTCCGGCTTCGGCGACACCGCCGGAAAGGATCTGCCCGGCTACGATCTGCTCGTGCAGGCCGTCGGCGGCCTCATGAGCATCACCGGGCAGCCCGACGACGAGGGCGGGCAGCCGACCAAGGTCGGCGTCGCGCTCGTCGACATCTTGACCGGTCTCAACGCCGTGATCGGCATCCAGGCCGCGCTCCGTGCCAGGGATCGCGCGTCCGGCCACGGCCCGCACGGCGGTGCTGATGGCACGTCTGGCCGAGGCCAGCACGGCAGCGTCGATGGCACGGTCGGCCGCGGCCAACACGTGCGTGTGACGCTGCTCGGCTCGTTGCTCTCGGCGCTCGCCAATCAGGCCTCCTCGACGCTCGAGACCGGTGTCTCGCCGGGACGGATGGGCAACGCGCACCCCTCGATCTCGCCCTACGAGACGTTCCGCGCCGAGGATCAGCCGCTCGCGCTCGCCGTCGGCACCGACGGGCAGTTCGCGCGCATGTGCCGGGTGATCGGGCGCCCCGAGCTGGCCGAGGATCCCCGCTTCGCCGACAATCCGTCGCGGGTCGCGCACCGGGCGGCACTGCGCGAGCTGTTGGAGGAGCGTCTGCTCACGCGTCCGGCGGCCGAGTGGATCGCCGAGTTCACCGCCGAGCAGATCCCCGCCGGCCGGGTGAACACCATCGCGCAGGCGATCGAGCTCGCCGAATCGCTCGACCTCGGGATCGTGGCCGAGACGCCCGCGCAGGGCGCCGACGGCGACACCCGCGCGCTGCGCTCCATCGCGACCCCCATCTCGCTCTCCGCGACGCCCGCGAGCTACGGCACCCCGCCGCCCGCCCTCGGCGAGCACGACGGCGCGACGTGGCTGAGGTGAGAGCGGTGGGTGCGGCTATCCGGATTTCTTCGCGGAGCGGGAACCCCCGTCGTGTCATACGAAGATGCGCAGGGTCGCACATCTTCATACGACACGCGAGCCCGATGCTCACGAATCCGGATAGCCGCACCCACCGCGGCCCCGACCCTGCACGAACGACTGCTGAAACAACGGAACCGCAAGCCAAGGAGCACCCATGACCACCATCGACCAGCTCTTCGACATCGCCGACCACGTCTCCGCCGAGGAGCGCGAGTGGCAGCTGAAGGCGCGCGAGTTCGCGCAGACCCGCATCGCGCCGATCATCGACCAGGCGTTCGAGGATCGGCGCCTGCCCGTCGAGCTGCTGCCCGAGGTCGGCGAGTTCGGCGCCTTCGGCATGTACCTGCACGGCTACGGGCTGCGGGGCGCGTCGTCGGTGGCCTACGGGCTCGTCGCGCTGGAGTTCGAGGCCGTCGACTCGGGCTTCCGCACCGCGCTGTCGGTGCAGGGGTCGCTCGCGATGGGCGCCATCTACAAGTTCGGCAGCGAGGAGCAGAAGCAGCGCTGGCTGCCCGCGATGGGCCGCGGCGAGGCCGTCGGCTTCTTCGGTCTGACCGAGCCGCAGGGCGGATCCGACCCCTCCACCATGCTGACGACGGCGCGCCGCGAGGGCGACGCCTGGGTGCTCAACGGCAAGAAGCGCTGGATCGGGCTCGCCACGATCGCGCAGGTCGGCGTGATCTGGGCGAAGGACGAGGAGGGCGTGGTGCGCGGCTTCGTCGTGCCGACCGACACGCCGGGCTTCCAGGCCACCGCGATCGAGAACAAGCTCTCGATGCGCGCCTCGCTGCAGACCGAGATCGAGCTGACGGACGTGCGCCTGCCGCTCGACGCGATCCTGCCCGAGGCGAAGGGGCTCTCGGCACCGTTCAAGTGCCTCAACGAGGCCCGCTACGGGATCGCCTGGGGCGTCATGGGCGCGGCGCGTTCCTGCCTGGAGGCGGCGGTCGCCCGCTCGCAGTCCCGCGAGTCGTTCGGCTCGCCGATCGGCGGCAAGCAGATCATCCAGGCGCAGCTCGCCGACATGTTCCTCGAATACCAGAAGGGGCTGCTGCTCGCGCTGCACCTCGGACGGCTGAAGGACGCCGGCAAGCTCACGTACGGGCAGATCTCCGTCGGCAAGCTCAACAACGTGCGCGAGGCCATCGGGATCGCCTCGAACGCCCGCTCGATCCTGGGCGGCGACGGCATCACGAGCGACTTCCCGGTGATGCGCCACATGGCGAACCTCGAGTCGGTGCGCACCTACGAGGGCACCGACGAGGTGCACCAGCTCGTGATCGGCCGGGAGCTCACCGGCCTCGCCGCCTTCTGAGCCCCGCGTGCCGGCCGGCTCCGCCGCCCGCCTCGCCGTCCCCCGCCCCCACCGGCACCACACCGCCGCCCCACTGCTGCCACACCGCCGCTCCACCTCCGCGAATGCGGATCCGCTTCGTGGGTGCGGGTGGTTTCTGCCGCACAACTCGTCCGCGCCTGTGTAACACGTCCGCATCCGAGCGGTTCCGAGCGCCGTCGGAGGGCTCAGTGCAGGTCGAGGATCGTGCGCGTCCGCGGATCGACCGGTGGCGCGATACCGAAGGCGCGCAGGTGCGCGGCGGTGGCGTGCGGGGTGAGCGCCTCGCTCCAGCCGCCGCGCAGCACGCGGTAGTCGGTGGTGCCCCGCACCCAGTCCTCCCGTTTCTTCTCCGCGAGGAGCACCCCGTCCGGGCTCTTGCCATTGCGGTATTCGGCCTCGGTGTACTTCGCTCGGCCGTCGGCCTCGAAGAAGGTGCGGTATCCGACGAGCTCGAAGTCCATCCGATACACACCTCCTGACGGCGAGCGGACCGGCGCCTGCGTCCGCACCTCGAAGCCGAGCCGCGCGAACTGCAGTCGGTACAGGCTTTCGAGCGGGGAGTCGGCGGCACTGTCCAGGAACCGCAGCACGCGGTTCGCCCGCCGGTGCCCCCGCGTGCCGGGAAGCGCGGCGAGTTGCCGGATCAGTGCGGTGCGGTGCGTCTCCTGCGAGTGGCGACTCGCCCCGGCCAGGCGGCGCAAGACGGCATCGCCGACCACGATCCCCTGCTCGAACGCGGAGGTACGCGCGACGTCGATGAGCGTGCGCTCTGGACTCGTGTGTAGGAGGCCGCCGGATCGATGCACGTCGCGCTCGTCAAAATCCTGACGGTGTCGGAGAACGTCGGCGGAACTGTCGTTCCTCCCGTCGCGCGGTTGCAGGGTGTGCACTTTCGCGGCGTCGAAACGAAGCAGCGGCAGACCGAGGATCGCCGCCCCGGTCTCATGCGAGAAGATCGGAGCGCGCGTCGCTCGGAAGTGTGCGCAGAGAGCCCGCAGCAGATGCTGCTCGACGAGGGTGCGTTCCGTCCAATCGCGCATGGTGAGAAACCAGCCGGGAGAGAGACGGAGCACTTCGCCGCGGCGCACGGCGGTCTGGATCGCTCGGTCGCTCATCCCGGACGCGCGCAGCGATCCGCGTGTGTGCAGCATTGCGAGCAGACCATCGAGATCGGGGAGGGTGTCCATGCGCATCAGTCTTGCCCGTTCTCGACGCCGTCGTGGCTGGCCGGACCTCATCTGTGGATAAGGTTCGGCTTCCCGTTCTTGTGGACGACGAACTGTCGTCGGTGGTGGTGGTGGCTTTGCTATGCGGATCCGCTTCGCGAGTGCGGATCCGATGTGCGGGGCATCCCATCCGCTCCCGCGAAATGGATCCGCGCCCGCATTGCCAGACAAGTCCAAGTGTCTATAAGTTATAGTGAAAGTAGAACTAACGAAGGGAGTGCGTTCATGCTGCTGTCGATCGATGCCGCGAGCGAGCGGCCGATCTACGCGCAGCTCGCGGACGCCGTGCGCCGTGCTGTCGCGAGGGGAGAACTGCGCGTGGGCGAGAAGCTGCCGCCGGCCGGCGAGGTCGCGATCGGCTTGGGCGTGAACAAGCACACCGTGCTGCGGGCCTATCAGGAGCTGCGCGACGAAGGCCTCGTCGATCTGCGGCGCGGCCGCGGCGCGGTGATCACCTCGCTCGCCGACGAGATCGCCCTGCTGCGCCGCGACGCCGCACGGATCGCCGAGCGGGCGCGAGGGCTGGGAGTGTCGCCCCGGACGCTGGCCGCGCTGCTGCAGATCCCGAGCCCGACGCGCAGCGACGAGGGGAGAACCGCATGAACCGGCACGACGACGGATACGACGAAGACGACGGATACGATGAGCGCGCCGCAGCCGGCCCGGACGGAGACGGCCACCCCCTCTCGCCGGCCCAGCGGCTCGAGCTCGCTCAGGCGCGCCGCGCCGCGCGCTGGATCGGGCTGATCCTGCCGCTCGCGCTGACCGCGGCGGCAACCGTCATCACGGCCGTTTGGATCCCGCGCCTGCCGGACCCGATGGCGATGCGCTGGGGCGCGGACCTCGAGCCCAGCGGCTTCGGTCCGCCATGGACGAATGCGGCGCTCGCGCTCGGCATCGGCCTGCTGCTCGCCGCGCTCTCCCTGCTGCAGGGAGCGTCGCTCGGTCGCCGCACCGTGGTCTGGTCGTCGATGAACCGGTTCCTTCCGGCGCTGGTGCTCGGATCGACGGTGCTGGTCCAGACGCTCGCCGTCGGCACCGCGCTGGTGCAGCTCGACGTGGCCGACGCCCGCGCGGCCGGGTCGGTCGGACCCGTGCTGGCGCTCGCCTTCGGCTTCGTGCTGCTCGCTGGGATCGTCGGATTTCTCATGCAGCCGCGCCTCCGGATCGCCGGACCCGATGACGCCCGTGCCGATCCGCTGCCGCTCGGGCCGGGGGAGCGCGCCGTGTGGCTGGGTGAGACACGCCTCGGCAATCCGTTTCTCGCTCTGGTGACCGCCCTCGCCGCACTGCCGCTCGTCGTGCTGGTCGTCGCCCTCGCGGTGGGCAGCCCGGTCTGGTGGGCCGTGCCGCTGCCGTTTCTCGTCTTCACCCTCGCCTGGGCGGTGGCCTCGCGGTACCGCGTGCGCATCGACGGCGGCGGCATCGAAGCCCGCGCGGTGCTCGGCCGGCCCGTCTTCCGGGTGCCCGCGAGCGACATCGTCTCGGTGCGCGCGGCCGAGATCGCTCCGTTCGCCGAATTCGGCGGCTGGGGGATCCGCTGGGCGCCCGGCAGGTTCGGCGTGGTCCTGCGCACCGGTCCCGGTATCGTGGTGACCCGCGGCGACGGTCGGACCTGGACGGTGACCGTCGACCGACCCGAGCGGGGCGCCGCGCTCCTCGCCGCGGTGGCGGAGCGCGCGCGGGGCGCAGCGGGATGAACCCGGAGCGCGGCGGAATGCAGGCTGAGAGGAGCGGAATGAACGCGGAAAGCACCGAAGCGACCGAGACGGCCGGGGCGACCGGCGCGGCCGAGGGGGCCGAGGCCGGTGCGGCTCCGGCGCGCGCGGATCGGCCGGATCGGGTGCCGTGGCGCGCGGTGGCGCTGTTCGTCGGACTCGCCCTCGGCCTCGCCTGGCTCGTGGCGCTGCCGCTGTGGCTCATGGGCCCGGGGGATCCGATGTTCACGACGCTGTTCGGGCTGATCGCCGCGGCGATGATGCTCACGCCCGCCCTCGCGACCGTCGCGGTGGTGTTCGCGGCCCGAACGCCGCGCCGTGAGCGCCTGCGCTTTCTCGGCATGTGGCCGCTGCGCCCGGCGAAGCGGGTGGTGTGGTTCTCGGTCGCGGCGCTCTTCGCGCCGCTCGTGATCGCGCTGCTCGCGGTCGTGGTCGCCGGGGTCCTCGGCTGGGTGCGGCTCGATCCGGTGGGGCTCTCCGGCTTCACCGAGCTGAACGAGGCGGCGCTGCCGGAGGGGATGGATCCGGCGGTCCTGCCGCCCGCGGGCGCGCTCATCGCGATCCAGCTCGCACTGTTCCCGATCGTCGCCATCGTCCCCAATGCGCTGCTCGGCTTCGGCGAGGAGCTCGGCTGGCGCGGGTGGCTGCTGCCCGCGCTGCGACCGCTCGGCACCTGGCCCGCGCTCCTGGTCAGCGGAGTGATCTGGGGGCTCTGGCACGCGCCGCTGACGCTGCTCGGCCACAACTACGGGCTCTTCGACTGGCGCGGCGTGGCGCTGATGACCGTCAACTGCGTCGTCTGGGGAGTGCTCTTCGGCTGGCTGCGCCTGCGCACCGGCTCGGTCTGGCCCGCGGCCATCGCGCACGGGGCGCTCAACGGCACCGGTGGGATGGTCCTGTGGTTCATCGCCGCGGGCGAGACCGTCGATCCGGTGCTCGCCACCGTCGCGGGGGCGTCCGGCTGGATCGTGGTGGCTCTCGTCATCGCGGTGCTGGCGCTGAGCGGCCGGTTCCGATCGCAGCCGCAACTCGCCCCGAGGCGGGCGCGGATCGGGCCTCCGGGGGTGGAGCCGGCGGCGGGCTCGCGCGATCCGGAGCCCTCGCGCTCAGAGGTCGAGTAGCTCGATCCGCACGGTCGTCTCCCGGCCGACCTCGACGCCTTCGGCCTCGCGCACCGCGCGCTTCAGCGGCAGGATGAAGCGCTCCGGCGAGGCCTGGAAGATCGACGTCCGCCAGACGGTGAGGCCGATCCGCGCCTCGACGCGCATCGAGTCGAAGTCGCGGCGCGGGCGGGGGATCTCGGCGAGGTCCGCCGAGAGATCCTCGGGCAGATCGACGAAGACCCACTCGTCCCTGCGCGCCTCCCAGCGGTAGGGGACGGCCGAGAACTCGACGAACACACCGGCACCTGGAACGGGGCGGCGGGGATCAGGCCAGTTTCGAGCGGTCGAAGGGGTCGAGGCTGATGCCCCGCTCGAGCACGAGTCGGCTCCACTCCCGAGCGGAGTGGAGCGAGTGGTCGCGGTAGTTGCCGCAGCTGATCGCGTCGGTGCCGGGCACGTCGTCCCAGGAGACGCGCTCGGCGATGTCGGCGAGGGAGGTCTTGATCGCGGCGGCGACCTCCGCGGGATCCGGCTCGCCCCACACGATCAGGTGGAAGCCGGTGCGGCAGCCGAAGGGCGAGATGTCGATCACTCCCGCGAGTCTCGTGCGCAGCAGGCCGGCGATCGTGTGCTCGATCGTGTGCAGGCCGGCGGTCGGGATCTCGCCCTCGTTGGGCTGGACCAGGCGGATGTCGTAGTTGGTGATGGCGTCGCCCTTCGGCCCCAGCTCGACCGCGATCTTGCGCACGTAGGGCGCGCGCACCTTCGTGTGGTCGAGTTGAAAGCTCTCGACTTCGGCCAGTTCGACGTCGCTCATGATGCTCCTTGCCTGCGGTTCCGAGGGGCGGTGCGCGTCGCGCGCCCCTCCGACAACGCTACGCGATCCCCGGGCCTTTCGTCTCGGTCCGGGGATCGCGTTACGCCGTCTTGCCCGGTGCCCGGGCCCCGCGCGCTACGCGGCCGCCCGGCTGAGGGTGATGCTGGCCGCGGGGCCTTCGCGATCCACCCGGATCTCCCAGCCGCGTCCGGCGAGCGCGGCGAGGTCGTCCCGAGCCGCGTCGAACCGGTCGGTTCCGACCTGGTAGAGGGTGCGACCGGCGGCCCGGTAGACGGAGCGGTGCTGCGCCCAGCCCGGGATGCGAGGGGCGCCGGCTTCGCCGAACTCGTGGTACGGCGTGCGCGCACGGCCGAGGCCGGCGGTGCCGGCGGTGGCGCCGGCGTCGATATCGATGTTGCTGTGTTCGATGGTCATGATGAGTCCTTTCTGCGCGCGCTGCGCGGTGCATACGCGCTGCGTCGAGGCCGAGTCGACAGGATTCCCGTGTGGAAGAAGGCTCGGGGTCGAACTGGTCGACCGGCCCGCGGACGAACCCTGAAGGACTGCGCTGCGACGCAAGATGAGCGGGTGCTGCGCCGAGTTGCGGATCGTCGCCTCATCAGGCGGAGACCGGCGCTCGCACGCTCAAGTTACTCATGATACACGGTGGGAGACCTCTGGTCAAGGGTCGGGATCCGAGCGCCCCGCCGGGCGTCCGGATCCCGCGGTAAGCTGGAGCGATCGTCCGAACACACCCAGGAGGTCCGCCGTGCCCGGTGACACGCTGCTCGTCTTCGCGCACGGGGACGAGGCCGCCGCCTTCGTCTCCGCCGGGGTGCCGCACCTACTCACCGGGGTGGGGAAGGTCAACGCCGCGCTCGAGCTGACCCGAGGGGTCCTCGACGGCTCGCCGCCCGACCGGGTCGTGGTGCTCGGCACCGCGGGCGCGGTGAGCGACGACGCCCGGCTCGACACGGTCTACCAGATCTCCGCCGGCGTGCAGCACGATTTCTCGCTGCCCTCGCCCCGGCTCGAACTGGCCGATCCGATCATCGACGAGACGGCGGTGATCGCCACCGGCGACGTGTTCGTGCAGGACGACGCGCAGCGCGCCGTGCTCGCCGCGCTCGGCGCAACGCTGGTCGACATGGAGACCTACGCCTATGCGAGCGTCTGCGCTCGCCTGGGCATCCCGCTGCAGGTGTTCAAGACGCCGTCCGACTTCGCCGACAGTTCGACCACTCAGGACGAGTGGGACGGCATCGCGGGCGCGAAGAGCCGGCAGCTCTTCGCGTTCGTCGAGGAGCGCCTCCCCGAGCTGTTGGGCTGAGCCGGGAAGGGGTCAGCCGTAGGGGTTGACGGTCTTCTTGTGGGTCTCGGTGTCGCGGATCAGTGCGGGATCGCTGTCCCCCTTGCGCGGGTCGACGTCATCGTCGGAGTGGTCGGTGGCGCCGTCGAGCACCGGGGTGTCGATCGTCTCGGCGGATTCTTCTGGGGTCTTCTTCTCGCTCATACCGCTCAACATACCGGGTCTTCCTGCGCCGGACCAGGGCGGTGGAGGCCGACCCCCGAGCGTCTTGCTGCAGGGCTGATCCGGCAGTAGCCGGGCGGTTCACCTTTCCTGGCGCCCCATTACTGCCGGATCGAGCAGCAGTGAGGATCGCCGTCGCATCACCGGAGGCCGATTCGCGCGACCGGGTCGTTTCGCGTAAACTCTTCCGCGGTGACGTGTCCGAGCGGCCGAAGGTGCGACTCTCGAAAAGTCGTGTAGGGTAACCCCCTACCGTGGGTTCAAATCCCACCGTCACCGCCACGTGAAGCGCATGATCTCAATGGAAAGTCAAATCGTTGAGATCATGCGCTTCTCTCGTCGGTCGACATGGTTGCGTGAGTTGACCTGGTGAGTTGACTTCTCTGATCTAGCGGTGCAGCGTTGAATCGTGATCGAGTTCGACCGGGAGGATCAGGAGCGGCTTTTGCGCTCCGGTCTGAAGAAACATGGACCCAAAGGCCAGCGCCGACCCAAGAAGCGTGCTGATGGCGAGGGTTCCGTGTTCACGGTGGAGCGAACTCGGAAGGATGGCACGACCGTCACCTACTTCTGGGCAGCCAAGACCGTTGAGCTGGGCAGCGAGCGGAAGAAGTTCACCGCACAGGCTCGTACCGAACGGGAAGCCATCGAAAAGCGGGATCTCAAGATCCTCAGGGCGCGGGTGGAATACGGACTCGAGTCCCCGGATAGCATCCCGCCAGATCCTAGGATCGCCAAGCTCACCGTGGCTGACTGCCTCCTCGACTGGCTCAAGGAGCGCAGGCGGGAAGATCTGGCGCCTGCCACGATCCACATGTATGACGCTCGCATCCGTAACCACTTACTGCCTGCCTTCGGGAGCCGCCCAGTTCGGGGACTTACCTACGAAGAACTGAAGGTCTACTTCACCGAGACGCTACCCGACAAGGGTTTGGGTGTGGACTCGATTCGGCAGACGTTCATCTGCTTCAAGAGCGCATTGGACTACTACGTGAGAGACGGCATTCTCTACCGGCACCCGATGGTGGGGCTCAAAGCTCCAGCGAAGAAAGCCAAAACTGCCGAGGACACGCTCGCCATCAGGAAGGCGGCAGATAAGCTCGGCCACCTCATCATCCAGGAAGCGCGCAATGAAGGCCAAGAACTGCGCTGGGTCTTCGGGCTCCTGGGACTCCGACAGGCCGAGGTGCTGGGCCTCACTGATGACTGCTTCGTGGAGCGGGACGGGCTCTTCCGGCTCCTGGTAAAGCAGCAGCTTCAGCGGGAAGGTGCTCGGCATGGGTGCGAGCTCGACGGCGATACCGGCAAGTGGAGCTGCGGTGAGCAGACCACCCGGTGCCCGCAGCGGATCGGGGAGAACCGCTGGGTGCTCACGGACACGAAGACAACGAGCGGGAGGCGAGAGATCGCGCTCACTGCCCAGGCCTGGCTCATGATCTACGAGCACATCCAAACGGTGAAGCAGCGGAGGGCAGAACCGGACTTCAAGCCCGAGAAGGGTGCAGGACTCGATCGGCTCATCTTCACCCGGAAGGACGGGAAGCCGATCTATGGTCAGCGCGACAGGAAGGAACTGAGCAGGCTCCTAGAACAGATCGAGTATAGGTACGGGCTGCCGGAGGGCATGACCGTCCACACGCTTCGACACATGGCGACCACCAAGCTCATCGACGGCGGAGCTGATCGGGATCACCTCATCGCCACGATGGGATGGAGCCCGAAGAATGCTGATGCGCAGATCGCTACTTACAGCAGCGCGGACTATGCGAAGCAAGCAGCGCCTACCCTGGCGGCGTACCTCGATGACTACCTCAGTGAGAAGCGGCCCGACTTCACCGGCTGGGAAGAGCTCTGAGGGGCAGCAGAACGCGGGTCTAGGGAAAGTCCTAGCAGTCGGTCTAGCGTCGCTCTCGTACTGCTAGACAGCAGAAGCCCCCGGTGTCCTCGGGGTAGTCGAGGAGCCGGGGGCTTCGGCGATTTGCGTCTTGGCAGGGGTTCATATCAGGTAGGGGTAGTCGCCATCTGTTGCCGTGACCTCTTCGACGAGCGTGACCTCGCTCTCGGGGAAGCTGAAGCTGAATGCCTTGAAGTCAGCCAGCATCTCGTTGGCCTCATCTGCGCCGTAGCTGCGCTGCGCCCAGAGGTAGGCCTGGCCTTCCGTGCAGTGGAGTGCGCCACCCACTTCCCCGAGGAGGTGGCGCTGCTGAAGCTCGGCCCGTAGCTGGGCCAGCGGAACAGTGAAGTAGTCAGCCAAGGCCTCAACGGGAATCCAGCGGGTAGCGGTGCTCATGCTGCCTTCTTCTGGTCGAGGAAGCCCGGCGAGACCTTCTTCAGCTCTGTCGCTGCGTAGCTTCGGAAGAAATCCCCGAGGAAGCGTCCGCTTTCGAAGGGCTCCTGCTCGAAGCGCTTGAAGTTAGCCCGCAGGAAATCCGCAGCCTCATCGATGCTCTCGAAGTGATGCGGCTCGCGACAGCCCTTTCGGGTGCAGCGGCCTAGGTGTAGTTCCCCGGGACGTTGTGAACGTCTGAGCTGAGATGAAGACCTCCGGCAGGATGTGGGTTACCACACTCACCATCCACCGGAGGTCTTCATGCCCCACGCTAACGCACCCCTTACCCC
>NZ_JAGDYM010000016.1 GCF_017565745.1 Leucobacter weissii | reverse complement strand
GTTATAGCGTCAGGGAAACGCCCGGTCACATTCCGAACCCGGAAGCTAAGGCTGACAGCGCCGATGGTACTGCACTCGGGAGGGTGTGGGAGAGTAGGACACCGCCGAACCCCCTTCACAGAAAAGGCCGTTCAGATGGCACCAGTTACTGGTTCTCATCTGAGCGGCCTTTTCTCTTTTCCGATACGTGGACGGAGACGCCGAGCGCAGCGGCGATCCGCTTGGAGGCTAGGCTCATGAACGAACGACCGGAGCGCAGAAAGCCCGGCGGGTCTCGCGACGGCAAGAAGTCCGGCGGATCCCGCGACGGGCAGCAGAGCGGCCGTCGTCGCGACTCCCAGCGGTCGGGGAGCGGCGCGCGCGGCGGAACGGATCGCGACCGGGACCGCACGGGTTACGGGCGCGGCGGAAGCCGCGGCGGAGGGCGCAGCGACCGCGGCGGGCGCGACCGCGAGTTCACCGAGGCCGAGCGCCTCCAGCACGAGCTGCGTCCGGTGCGCGCCGAGCATCAGGATCCTGAGATCCCCGAAGAGGTGCGGGCGAAGGATCTCCCCCCGGGTGCGCGCAACGAACTGAAGACACTGCAGGCGGAGACGCAGGAGCTCGTCGCGCGGCACCTGGTCATGGTCGCCGCGCTCATCGAGGACAATCCCGAGCTGGCGCATCGGCATGCCATCTCGGCCAGCCGTCGTGCCGGCCGCATCCCCGTGGTGCGGGAGACGCTGGCCGCGACCGCCTACCGCATCGGAGACTTCGCGCTGACGCTGCGCGAGCTGCGCACCCACCGGCGTCTGAGCGGTTCCCAGCGCAACATCGCCCTCATCGTCGAAGCGGAACGCGCGCTCGGTCGTCCCCAGAGAGCCATCGAGGCCGGTCATGAGGCCGATCCCCAGCAGCTGAGCCCCGAGGAGCGCGCCCAGCTGGCGATCGCGATGTCCGGAGCGCGCTTCGACCTCGGGCAGATGCAGCAGGCGCTGCTCGAGCTCGAGATCCCGGAGCTCGACCCCACGCGGGCCTATCCCTACAGTCCCGAGTTGTTCGCCGCGTACGCCGCGATCCTCGAGGAGCTCGGTCGCGAGGGCGACGCCGCGGTGTGGCGCAACCGCGCCGAGTACGCCGAGGAGGCCCTGCAGTCCCGTCTCGCCGCCTCGGACCAGCTGGAGGTGCTCGAGATCATCGAGATGGAGGATCCTGCGACCGACTGAATCGCGGCGGCGATAGGGTCGTCGTATGGCGTTGTTCAAGCGAAATCAGTCGCAGCTCCCCGCTCCCGTCGACGGCGTCGAGTTGCTGGTCGCCGATCTCGACGGCGTGGTCTACCGCGGAAAGGCGGCGATCCCCGGGGCCGTCGAGAACCTCAACCGGGCCGCGGAGTCGGCGAGGCTCGGATACCTCACCAACAACGCCTCCCGCACCGACGCCGCGGTCGCCGAGCAGCTGAGCGGCCTCGGGTTGCGCGCGCGTCCGGCCGACGTCGTGACGAGCCCCCAGGCCGCCGTGGCGCTGCTGCGCGACGCCGTGGCGCCGGGCTCGACGGTGCTCGTCGTCGGCGGGGCCGGCCTGGTCGACGAGCTGGGCAAGGCCGGGTTCGCGGTGACCCGCAGCGCGGACGACGATCCGGCGGCGGTCGTGCAGGGCTTCGCCCCGGAGGTCGGCTGGGCGCAGCTCGCGGAGGCGGCCTTCGCGCTCGCGGAGCGGCCGGGGAGGGATCCGCTGCCCTGGATCGCGACCAACACCGACTGGACGCTGCCCCTCGAGCGGGGCCTCGCGCCCGGCAACGGCACGCTGGTCTCCGCCGTGCACACCGCCGTGCAGCGGCTGCCGCTGTTCGCGGGCAAACCGGAGTCCCCGATCTACGAAGCCGCCTTCGAGCGCTTCGGCACGCGGAACGCGCTGATGGTGGGGGATCGCCTGGACACGGACATCAAGGGCGCCCGAGCCGTCGGGATCCCCTCCGCGCTCGTGCTGACGGGGGTGGACCGCCCGAAGCAGCTGGTCGCCGCGTCGTCCGACATGCACCCCGACTTCATCGTCGCGACGCTCGCCGGACTGCACGAGCCGTATCCCGAGACGACGTTCGACCGCTCCGGCGCCGCGCGCGTGGGCACGGCGCGCGTGCGCATGGACGGGCACATCGTCCGGATCGTCGATCGGGGCGATTCGCCGCTGAACCTGCTGCGCGCGGGCTGCGCGGCCATCTGGGCCTCCGGGCTCGCGATCTACGGACTCGACGTGCCCGAGGAGCTGTACGCCGACCACTGGCGCTGAACGGGCATGAAGTCGATGCTTCATCGGCTCCGGTGCGCGTGAGGTTCCTTCGGCCCCGCGCGACGGGCGACGAGGATCCGTCAGGCGCCGTGCACCACGTCGCCGCCGAGCACCGTCAGGCGGTTGCGGGTGAGGTGCAGTTCGGCGGCGGGCCCCGCGAAGGGGTCGCGGTCCGCGAGCGCCAGGTCGGCCACCGCGCCCGGCTCGATCGAGCCGCCCGGGAGACCGATCAGGCGGTGCGATTCGAACGTGTAGGCGGTCAGGGCGTCGTCGAGCGTCAGCGCCTCGTCCGGCAGCAGCGGATCGAGCCCGGTACCGCCGGGCTCCTGCCGGGTGACCGCGACGTGGACGCCCTGCCAGGGATCCGGAGTCGACACGGGCCAGTCGGATCCGAAGGCGAGCGTCGCCCCCGAGCGCAGCAGCGAACGGAACGGATACTGCCAGCCGGCTCGCGTCTCGCCGAGCAGGGGGAGCGTGAGGTCGAGCATCTGCTCGTCCAGGCAGGCCCAGAGCGGTTGCGCGTTCGCGGTGACCCCCAGCTCGCCGAAGCGGGGCAGATCCACGGGGTCGACCACCTGGATGTGCGCGATGTGGTTGCGCCGGGCCGCGCGCACCGCAGCGGGCACCGCCTCGACCGCGTCGAGGGCGTAGCGCACCGCACGGTCGCCGATCGCGTGGAAGTGGGCGTCGAGCCCGGCCTTGTTGAGGAGCGGCACCAGCTCGAGCAACTGCTCGCGGCTGAAGTAGGCGAGTCCGGTGCCCTTGGGGCCCGCGCCCTTCTGGCAGGCGCACGCCCCCGCCGTCGGATCGAGGTACGGTTCGGTGAGCGCCGCGGTCTCGTTCTCCGGCACCCCGTCGACCATGATCTTCGCGGTGTCGAGTCGCAGCCCGTCCCGGGCGTAGCGATCCCGGCGGGCCACCAGGCCGCGCACGAACTCCGGGATGCCCATCCCGTCGAAGTCGCGCGACACCCACAGCGCGCCCGTGGCCCGGGCGCGCAACTCACCGCGGTCGACCAGTTCTCGATAGATCGGCGTGAGATCCGGGTAGCCCGCGTACTCGCCGAGGATCGCCTCCTGCCACCCGGTGATCCCGAAGCCGAGCAGGCGCCGCTGGGCCGTCAGCAGCCCGGCCCGCGCCTCCTCCGCGCCCGTCTCGGGCAGCACCGGGCTCAGCAGCTCCGCGGCGCCCTCGTGCAGCGTGCCGCTCGGGTTCCCCCGTGCATCCCGCTCGATCCGGCCGTCCGAGGGGTCCGGGGTGTCGGCCGTGATGCCGGCGAGTTCGAGGGCGAGGGAGTTGGCCCAGGCGCCGTGATGGTCGCTGTTGATGAGGAACGCGGGCCGGTCGGGCACGATCCGGTCCAGATCCTCCTTCAGCGGCGTGCCGCCCGGGAAGAACGGCATGCGCCAGCCGCCGCCCAGGATCCACGCCGCCCCCGGATGCCGCCCCGCGTAGTCGGCGACGGTCTCAAAGACCTCCTCGGCGCTCTCGGCCCCGGTCAGGTCGCAGCGGCTCATCTCGATGCCGCCCAGCGCGGCGTGCACGTGCACGTCGACGAAGCTCGGCGTGAGCAGGCCGCCGCGGGCGTCGACCTCGCGCGCGGCGAGCACCCGCTGCCGCAGCGACTCGTCGCCGAGCTCGAGGATCCGGCCCCCCGCGATCGCGACCGCGGTCTGCGGCAGCACGCGGCCCGCCGACCAGATGACGGCGGAGTGGATCAGGAGGTCGGCCGGCACGGGGCGCGTTTCGCTGCTCATGCGGGGATCATACCGGTGGGCGAACGGCCCGCGCTCGCTCGCCGATGCCCGGCGCGCGATAGCCTGGAGGAGTGACGGAGAACACGGAAGCCGCGCCTCAGACCGGCGCTGACACCTGGCAGGACGGCGCCCTGCTCGGCCGCCTCGAGGTGATCGAGGCGCAGCCGCTCGAACAGCGCGCGGAGCGCTTCGACCGGCTCGCCGACGAATTGCTCGCCGAGTTGCAGCGCGGCGACCAGCCGACCGCGGCGCAGGACTCCGACCCGTCCGCCGCCCGCCCGCGCGGAGGCGGCGCGCCAGCGTGACGGAGCGCCTCGACGTCGCACTGGCCGGACGCGGCCTCGCCCGCTCGCGCAGCCAGGCGGCCGAACTGATCGCCGCGGGCCGGGTCCGCGTCGACGGCGCGGTGCTGGGCAAGGCCGGCGCACGCGTGGCCGGCTCGGCCCGGATCGAGGTCGAGGCGCCGGACCACTACGTCAGTCGAGCGGCGCACAAGCTCGTCGCGGGGCTGGATCGCTTCGGCGTGGCGCCCGCCGATCGTCTCGCGCTCGATCTCGGCGCGTCGACGGGCGGCTTCACCCAGGTGCTGCTGGAGCGCGGTGCGCGACAGGTGATCGCCCTCGACGTCGGGCACGGACAGCTCGCCGAGCCCCTCCGGAAGGATTCCCGGGTGGTGGCGATCGAGGGGTGCAACGCTCGGGGGCTGACCGCCGATGCGCTCGCGGAGCTCAGCGGCCGAGCCGAGGCGCCGACCCTGCTGGTGGGGGACCTCTCCTTCATCTCGCTGACGCTGGTCATGCCGGCGATCGCACGGGTGGCCGCCGAGCGCGCCGAACTGCTGCTGCTCGTCAAACCCCAGTTCGAGGTGGGGCGGCAGGGGCTCCGCGGGGGGATCGTCGCCGACCCCGCGCTCGCCGACGACGCGGTGCGGCGCGTGATCCGCTGCGCGGAGGACCTCGGCTTCGCGCACGGCGGGACCGAGCCTTCGCCCATCACCGGAGAGCACGGCAACCGCGAGTTCTTGACATACTTTTGGCAGGGAGGTGCGGAGTGAACGAGCAGCGCAACGAGCAGCGCACCGGAGGATCCGAGGAGCGGAGCGTGCTGGTGGTGTCGCACACCGCCAGGCGCG
Organism: Leucobacter weissii; assembly: GCF_017565745.1. GTDB lineage: Bacteria > Actinomycetota > Actinomycetes > Actinomycetales > Microbacteriaceae > Leucobacter > Leucobacter weissii. Next base: position 143,931 of record NZ_JAGDYM010000016.1, on the reverse strand, counting down.
AGGCCATCGAGGCCACGGTGAGCGCGGTGCACGCGCTCCGCGCGGCCGGTATCCGCCCGGTGATGCCCGCCAGCGATCGGGAGGAGTTCGCACCGCACCTGGATCCCGCGCACATCATCGAGCTCGGCGGAGAGGTCGGCGTCGACGACCTCGAGATCGCCCTGGTGCTCGGCGGCGACGGCACCATCCTGCGCGCGGCCGAGGTGCTGCGCGGTTCGAGCTGCCCGATCCTCGGCGTCAACCTGGGGCACGTCGGCTTTCTCGCGGAGACCGAATCGCACGATCTCGACTTCACGATCGACCGCCTGCTGGCCGGGAGATACGGGGTCGAGGAGCGCATGACCCTCGACGTCCGCGCCACGCTCGACGGCGAGACCGTCGTCGAGACCTGGGCGGTCAACGAGGCGAGCGTCGAGAAGCGCGGCCGCATGCTCGAGGTGGTGGTCGGCGTCGACGGCAGGCCGCTCTCGACGTTCGGCTGCGACGGCGTCGTGCTCTCGACGCCCACCGGATCCACCGCCTACTCCTTCTCCGCGGGCGGACCGGTGGTCTGGCCCGGCGTGCAGGCCCTGCTGATGGTGCCCCTCGCCGCCCACGCGCTCTTCAACCGGCCCCTCGTCGTAGGACCGGACTCGGTGCTGAGCGTCGAGATCCTCACGGAGAGCGGCGGACTCGGCGTGCTCTGGTGCGACGGCCGCCGGCGCACCGAGCTGCCGGCGGGCGCCCTGATCGAGGTGCGGCGCTCCCCGCTGCCGCTGCGCCTCGCGCGCATCGACGAGGCCGTCTTCACCGACCGGCTCGTCGGCAAGTTCCACCTGCCGGTCGCGGGATGGCGCGTCGGATCGGCGAGGCCCGGCGTATGATCGAGCAGCTGCGGATCCGCGAGCTGGGCGTCATCGAGGAGGCGACGCTCGAGCTCGGGCCGGGGTTCACGGCGATCACCGGCGAGACCGGGGCGGGCAAGACGATGGTGGTGACCGCGCTCGGACTGCTCATGGGGGAGCGCGCGGACTCGGGCGCGGTGCGCAGCGGGGCGGATGCGGCACGCGTCGGCGGGCTGGTGCGGACGGATGATCCGCTCGTGCGCGAACTGGTCGAGGAGGCCGGCGGCGAGGTGGAGGCGGGGGATCTCGCGCTCACCCGCACCGTCAGCGCCGAGGGGCGCAGCCGCGCGAGCGTCGGCGGGGCAGCGGCTCCGGTCGGCCTGCTCGGGCGGCTCGCCGAGCGCCTGTTCGCGGTGCACGGCCAGAGCGAGCAGTTGCGGCTGCGCAGCGCCGCCGCGCAGCGGGACATGCTGGATCGCTTCGGCGGGCCGGAGCTGCAGGGCGTGCTCGCCGAGTACCGTGGGGCGCACGCGGCACGGCGCGAGGCCGCCGCTGAGCTCGCCGAGCTCCGCGAGGCCCGCGAGGAGCGGGCGCACGAGGCGGCCGCCCTGCGCGCCGAGCTCGAGGAGATCGCGGCGGTCGATCCCCAACCGGGGGAGGAGGTCGAGCTGCAGCAGCAGATCGACCGGCTGACCCATCTCGAGGAGCTTCGGGTGGCGACCGCGGACGCGTTGCGCGCGCTCTCCAACGACAGCGACGAGCCCTACGCGTCCGACGCGCTCAGCCTGGTCGACACGGCCCAGCGGGAGCTCGAGCGCGCGGCGTCCCGCGATCAGGCGCTCGCCGCCCTCGCGGAGACGCTGCGCGGGCTCGGCTTCCAGCTCGCCGACGCGGTGCGGGAGCTCGCCGCGTACTCGGAGGATCTCGACCAGGAGGGACCCGCCGAGCTGGCGCGGGCCAACGAGCGGCTCGCGGCGCTGAGCGGGTTGATGCGCTCCTACGGCGCCGACACCCGGGCGGTCATCGAGCGCAGCGCGGCGAGCGTGGCCAGGCTCACGGCACTCGAAGGCGACGACGAGCGGATCGGCGAGCTCGAGCACCGGCTCCAGGGGTTGTCGGAGACGGAGGCGCGCCTGGCCGGAACGATCAGCGAGTTGCGCCGCACCGGCGGCGCCGCGCTCTCCGAACTGGTGACCGCCGAGCTGCGCGAGCTCGCGCTCCCGGACGCGCGCTTCGTCGTGGCGGTCGAGCCCGCCGAGCTCGGCGCCCACGGCGCCGACGAGGTGCGACTGCTGCTGCAGCCGCACGCGGGGAGCGAACCCCGGCCGCTCGCGAAGGGCGCCTCCGGCGGCGAGCTGTCGCGCGTGATGCTCGCGCTGGAAGTGGTGGTCGCGGCGGCGGATCCGGTGCCGACCTTCGTGTTCGACGAGGTGGACGCGGGCGTCGGCGGGGCCGCGGCGATCGAGATCGGGAGGCGCCTCGCCCGCCTCGCCCGCACCTCGCAGGTGATCGTCGTGACGCACCTCGCGCAGGTCGCCGCCTTCGCGGGCAACCACCTGCAGGTGATGAAGGATTCGAGCGGCGGCTTCACTCGCTCGAGCTGTCGGAGGCTCGATGGGGAGGAGCGCCTCGCCGAGATGGCCCGGCTCCTCTCCGGCCTCAGCGACTCCCGCAGCGCCCTCGACCACGCGGCCGAACTGCTGGCGCTGGGCGCTGCGGCGTCGTAGCACGGGGCCGCCGCGCCGCAGCGGATGTCGCGGGCAGCGCGACGGGGCGCCTCGCCCGGAAGCGGTGATGTCGCGCGCCCGGCTGGGGCGAACCCTGATACCCTCGCCCCATGAGCAAGTTTCTGCGACGGTTTCGCGCACAGAGGCGACCCGCCGCCCCCGCGGCTCTGAGTCCCGAGGAACGCGCCCAGGCGCTGAGCGAGCACCCCGATGTGGTGCACGCCGACGTGACCCTCCTCGACACCGAGACGCGCGAGATGTACCGGGAGGCGCGCGACGCCGCGGAGGCCGAGCAGGAGCACGAGGAGCAGCGCCAGCGGAACGTGCGCGAGTTCGTGATCCGCAGCCCGTTCCAGGTGGGATTCGTGATCACGCTCGGCGTGCTCGCCGCGATCCTGTTCGGCGGGATCATCGGTCAGCTGAGCACGATCATCATGTACGTCGTCGGCGCGCTCTTCATCGCCCTCGCCCTGGAGCCGCTCGTGCGCTGGCTCGAACGCCGGGGCGTGAAGCGGCCGCTCGGCATCGCGATCGTGTTCGCCAGTTTCATCCTCATCGTCGCGGGCATCTTCGCCATCATCATCCCGGTGGTCGCGAACCAGATCGTCCAGCTGGTCCAGACCGCTCCCGCGTATTTCAACAGCATCGCAGGCGAGCAGTGGTTCCTCGACCTCAAGGACCGCTTCGGCGAGTACATCAACTTCGAGGGACTGCTGCAGACCGGACGCGACTTCGTCGGCAAGCCGGAGAGCTGGGCCCAGGTCGCGGGCGGCGTCTGGCAGGCCGGCGTCGGCATCGCGAACGGACTCACGGCCGGCCTGATCGTGCTCATCCTCAGCCTCTACTTCCTCGCCTCCCTGCAGAGCACCAAGCGCGCCTTCTACTCCATCGTCGCCCGCTCCAACCGGGCGCGGGTCATCGACATCACCGAGCAGATCACGAAGTCGGTCGGCGGCTACGTCAACGGCATCGTGATCCTCGCGATCATCAACTCGGTGCTCGGGTTCGTCATGATGACCATCGTCGAGGTGCCGTTCGCGGGACTGGTGGCGTTCGGGGTCTTCTTCCTGGCGCTGATCCCGCTGTTCGGCTCCGTGCTCGCCACGATCCTGGTCTCGCTCGTCGCGCTCTTCAACTCGCCGACCACCGCGATCATCGCGGCCGTCTACTACCTGATCTACATGCAGGTGGAGGCGTATCTGCTCACGCCGCGGATCATGAACAAGGTCGTCGCCGTGCCCGGTGCGCTCGTGGTGATCGGCGCTCTCGCCGGCGGCACGCTGCTCGGGCTGCTGGGCGCGCTCATCTCCATCCCGGTCACGGCCATGATCCTCATGATCATCAAGCAGGTGTGGGTGCCCCGCCAGGAATTGAAGTAGTGGCCGTGTCCCTCGTCGGACGCGCCCCGCGCGAGTGATAGGATCGAAGTCCGTGGGAGCCCAGCAGAACACGACCGATACGGCCAAGCAGATCTTCGTGACCGGAGGTGTGGTCTCCTCGCTCGGAAAGGGACTCACCGCCGCCAGCCTGGGGAATCTCCTCACGGCGCGCGGACTGCACGTCGTGATGCAGAAGCTGGATCCGTATCTCAACGTGGATCCGGGCACCATGAACCCGTTCCAGCACGGCGAGGTGTTCGTCACGGACGACGGCGCCGAGACCGATCTCGACATCGGCCACTACGAGCGATTCCTCGGCATCAACCTGTCGCAGGCGGCCAACGTCACGACCGGCCAGATCTACTCGACCGTGATCGCGAAGGAGCGCCGCGGCGAGTACCTCGGCGACACGGTGCAGGTGATCCCGCACATCACCAACGAGATCAAGCGGAGGATGCGGCTGCAGGCCGAGGAGACCCCCCGCCCCGACGTCATCATCACCGAGATCGGCGGCACGGTCGGCGACATCGAGTCGCAGCCGTTCCTCGAGGCGGCCCGTCAGCTGCGGCACGAGCTCGGCCGCAACAACGTGATCTTCGTCCACGTCTCGCTCGTGCCGTTCATGGGGGCCTCGGGGGAGCAGAAGACCAAGCCGACCCAGCACTCGGTCGCGGCGCTCCGGGCGCTCGGCATCCAGCCGGATGCGCTCGTGCTGCGCAGCGATCGGCCGGTCACCGAGGACAACCTGCGCAAGATCGCGCTCATGTGCGACGTCGACAAGGACGCCGTCGTCAACGCGATCGACGTGGCGAGCATCTACGACCTGCCGAAGCTGTTCAACGATCAGGGCCTCGACCGGACGATCGTCGAGCACCTCGGACTGGACGAGCGCGCGCCGAGCGTCGACTGGAGCACGTGGCAGCCCGTGCTCGACTCGGTGCACGAGCCGCGCGGCGAGGTCGACATCGCGCTGGTCGGCAAGTACATCGACCTGCCCGACGCCTACCTCTCGGTGACCGAAGCCCTGCGCGCCGGCGGGTTCGCGCACGCCACCAAGGTCAACGTGAAGTGGGTCGCCTCCGACGACTGCGAGACGCACGAGGGCGCGCGGGCCGCGCTCAGCGACGTCCACGCCATCTGCGTGCCGGGCGGCTTCGGCGTGCGCGGCATCGAGGGCAAGCTCGGCGCCCTGCGCTTCGCCCGCGAGAACGGCATCCCCACGCTCGGCCTCTGCCTGGGGCTGCAGTGCATGGTGGTGGAGTACGCCCGCAACGTCGTCGGGCTGGCCGGCGCCTCATCGTCCGAGTTCGACCCCGACACCCCGGTGCCGGTGATCGCGACCATGGCGGAGCAGATCGAGCACCTCGCGGGCGGCGACCTCGGCGGCACCATGCGTCTCGGCCTGTACGAGGCGAAACTGAGCGAGGGCTCGATCGTGGCCGAGCTCTACGGGTCCCCGGTCGCGAGCGAACGGCACCGGCATCGCTACGAGGTGAACAACGCCTACCGCGAGCAGATCGCCGACGCCGGCCTGATCTTCTCCGGCACCAGCCCCGACGGACAGCTGGTCGAGTACGTCGAGCTGCCGCGCGGCACCCACCCGTTCTACGTCGCCACCCAGGCGCATCCCGAGCTGCGCTCGCGCCCCGGCCGACCCCACCCGCTCTTCGCCGGGCTGGTGGACGCGGCGATCGAGCGCCGCGAGGCGGCGCGCCTCTTCGACGCCTGATCGGCGCCCCCACGATGCCGAACGACGGTGCGCCCCCGGCCGAGGGATCCGAGCCGCTGCGGGATGAGCCCGCGGGCGATGTGCGGGTGCGCTCGACCGAACTCGTGGCCCCGGGCCGCGTCTGGGATGTGCGCCGCGAGCGGTTCGCATTCGGCGACGGCGAGCTGACGCGCGACTACGTCGACCACCCGGGCGCGGTGGCCGCGCTCGCGCTCGACGAGGCCGGGAGGGTGCTGCTCATCCGCCAGTACCGGCACGCGATCGCGCATCGCGACTGGGAGATCCCCGCCGGGCTCATGGACGCGCCGGGGGAGAGCGGCGCCGACGCCGCTCGTCGCGAACTCGCCGAGGAGACGGACCTCGAAGCGGAGCGCTGGGATCTGCTGCTCGACGTCTGGACCAGTCCGGGCGGCAGCAGCGAGGCGGTGCGCGTCTTCCTCGCGCGCGATCTCCGGTCCGCGAGGGCGCCCTTCGAACGCGAGGGCGAGGAGGCCGAGCTGCTGCTGCGGTGGGAGCCGCTCGACAGCGCAGCCGAAGCCGTGCTCGCCGGCCGGGTCCGGAACGCGATCGCCGCAGCCGCGGTGCTCGCCGCGGTCGCGGCCCGCGCACGGGGGTGGAGCACCCTCCGCCCGGCCGATGCGCCCTGGACCGCCCGAGACCTCGCGCGGGGGCAGAGAAGCTCCCCCTCGCCGTGAAGCCCGCCGACGGCGCCGCGCGCTACCTCCGTCACGTCGCGATCGAACGCGGTCTCTCCCGCAACACGCAGGCCGCCTATCGGCGCGACCTCGACGCCTACGCCGACTGGCTGACCGGACGCGGCATCGACGATCTCGCACGCGTCGACCCCGAGACGCTGGCGCGCTACGTGGCGGAGCTGTCCGGAGCCCGGATCGCGGAGGATCCCGGCGAGGATCCCGCGGAGGATCCGCCTGCACCGCTCTCCCAGGCGTCGATCGCGCGACGGATGTCGACGGTGCGCGGCCTGCACCGCTTCCTCTTCGAGGAGGGGCTGCTGCCCGATTTCGCGGGCAGCGGACTGCGCACCCCGAAGCGGACGCAGCGCCTGCCGAAGGCGCTCGCGATGGATCAGATCCAGGCGATCCTCGACGCGGCCGGTGGCGAGGACCCGGTCGGCCTGCGGGATCGAGCACTGCTCGAACTGCTCTACGCCAGCGGTGCGCGGGTCAGCGAGATCACCGCGCTCGATCTCGACGATCTCCTCGCGGGCAGCGGATCCGGCGACGGCGACGCCTGGACCGATCCCGAGCGCGTGCTGGGCGGGGGCGGCTTCATCCGGGTGACGGGCAAGGGCTCCAAGCAGCGGGTCGTGCCCTACGGCGGGTACGCCGGACGCGCGCTCGCCGCGTATCTGGTGCGCGCGCGTCCCGGGATGGTCGCGCGGGGGGCGGGCACGCCGGCGCTGTTCGTCGGGCCGCGCGGGGCGCGGATGAGCCGGCAGAGCGTGTGGCTCGCCATCCGCGCCGCGGCCGAGCGCGCCGGGATCGCCGCAGAGGTCTCGCCGCACACCATGCGGCACTCCTTCGCCACGCATCTGCTCGCGGGCGGAGCCGACGTCCGCACCGTGCAGGAGCTGCTGGGGCACAGCTCGGTCACCACCACCCAGCTCTACACGAAGGTGACCGCCGACACCCTGCGCGAGCACTACCTGATGTCGCATCCTCGGGCGCGTTAGCGCCCTCGGATCGTGGTTGATGCGCCGCTGGTGAGCGGCGGTTCGCGTGCGGTTCGGAACGCGGCGCGTTCCTCATGCCGCCCGCGCGCACCCGCGCCAGGTGCCTCTTCCTCTCCTTCCTCTCCTTCCTCTCCTTCCTCTCCTTCCTCTCCTTCCTCTCCTTCCTCTCCTCCCTCTCCTCCCTCTCCTCCCTCTCCTCCCTCTCCTCCCTCTCCTCCCTCTCCTCCCTCTCCCCCTCCCCCCTCGCCGTTCGCCGTGAGTGGACTCGAAACGCCCTTTCGAACGGAGTCAAAGGGCAGTACGGGTCCACGGGGAGGGCGCGGGCACCCCGGGGGAGGGCCCGGCGCCGGGGTGGAGCGGCGAGAGGGAGAGCGGGGGAGAAGGAAGAGAGGGAGGAGAGGAAAGGGGGAGGATCGCGGAAGGGCGCAGGAGGGCGGAGCCTCAGAGCTTGCGACCCGGGTTCAGGATCCCCTTCGGGTCGAAGGCGCGCTTGACGGCGAGCTGCAGCTCCCGCACGCGCGGTGAGAGCTCGCCGTCGAGTGCATGCAGCTTCTCGGTGCCCACGCCGTGCTCGCCGCTCACCGTCCCGCCGAGTTCCTGCGCCGCGGAGAGCAGGGCCCGCTGCGCCTCCCGGGCGAGCCGCGCCTGCTCGGCGTCGTCCGGATCGTAGGCGACGACCGGGTGCAGGTTGCCGTCGCCGACGTGTCCGCCGACCGAGACGATCACGCCGAAGCTCCGCGAGATATCCGCGGCGCGCGCCGCGAACGCGCCGAGGCGCCCGCGGGGCACGGCGATGTCCCCGTGCAGCGCCCCGCCGGTGTAGGCGTCGAGCGCGGGATTCAGTGCGCGACGCGTCGCGAACAGGCGGTCGAGCCGCTGCGGATCGTCGGCGCGATCGACGCGGAGCGCGCGGTGCTCGGAGAAGATCCGCTCGAAGGCGTCGAGCTCCTCCTCCGCCCCCACGCGGGCGTCGGTGACGGCGAGCAGCCAGGCACGGGCGGATGCCGGCGCCTCGATGGTCGGGTCGTGCGCCCGGATCGCCGTGAGCGCGACGTCGTCGAGCATCTCGAGCACCGCCGGGGGCGCCGCCTCGGTGGCGACGGCTGCGGCGGCCTCGAGCGCGTCGTCGATGCGCGGGAACAGCGCGGAGACCCCTCTGGAGGGGCCTGGTGCGGAGCGCAGAGTCACCGTGGCCTCGGTCACGAGGCCGAGGGTCCCCTCGGAGCCCACGACGAGGGAGGTGAGGTCGAGTCCGGTGACCGATTTGATGGTGTCGCGACGCGTGCGGACGACGCTGCCGTCGGCGAGGACGACCTCGAGCGAGCGGACGGAATCCCGAGTCACGCCGTACTTGATGCAGCGCATGCCGCCCGCGTTCGTGGCGATCGTGCCGCCGATGGTCGCCCACTCCGCGGAGACGGGATCTGGCGCGTAGAAGAGCCCGGCGCGTTCCGCCGCGGCCGCGAGTTCGGAGACGAGCACCCCCGGTTCGACGACGGCGAGCCGCTCGAGCGGATCGATCCGCAGGATCCGGTTCATCCCGCCGAAGTCGACGAGGATCGCGCCGGCCACCGCCGACGCCGCGCCCGCCAGCGAGGTGCGCGCGCCCTGCGCCACGATCGGCGCCGCATGCCGGTCCGCGATGCGCACGATCTCCTGCACCTCGGCCGTCGACCGCGGCAGGACCAGCGCCGTCGCAGCGCCCTGAACCGTCCCGGACCGGTCCGCGGCGAGGCGGGCGAGCCGATCCGCGTCGTCCACCACCTGCTCGGCGCCGAGCGCGGCTCTCAGATCCTCGACCACGGCGCTCCGGCTGCGTTCCGTTGCGTGCATCGCCCCAGCGTAATCGACGCCGGGCCTGTTCGCGCCGCCGAGCCCGGCGCGATGTCGCACGAGTGGCTGCCCGAGGCCCGGCTCGAGGACCATCCGTGCGACATCGCGAAGGATCCGCCCCTCCGGCGGCAGCGCCGAGAAGCGGCGCGCCGAGCGATAGGATGGGCGGAAAGCGTGCGGCCGGATTCTGCCGCGGCCCGGAGCGGGCGATGAGAGGGATGCGAGTGGCGAAGAACCAGGCGAAGCGGCAGGTGGGTCCGACCGGGCGACCCGAGCGTTTCATCCCGGTGCCGCAGAAGCTCGACCGGCACGGTCCGGCGCGCATCATCTCGATGTGCAACCAGAAGGGCGGGGTGGGCAAGACGACCACCTCCATCAATCTCGGCGCCGCGCTCGCCCGCTACGGTCGGCGCGTGCTCGCGGTCGACTTCGACCCCCAGGGGGCGCTCTCCGCGGGACTCGGCGTGCCGGCCCACGACGTGCCCACGATCTACGAGCTGATGCTCGGCAAGGTCAAGGACCCGCGCGAGGCGATCCAGCGCACCGCCGTCGAGGGACTCGACCTGATCCCCGCCAACATCGACCTCTCGGCCGCCGAGGTGCACCTGGTGAGCGAGGTCGCCCGGGAGCAGATCCTCGCCGGCGTCCTGCGCCGCGTCGCCGACGACTACGACGTGATCCTGATCGACTGCCAGCCGTCGCTCGGCCTGCTCACCGTGAACGCGCTCACCGCCAGCCACGGCGTGCTCATCCCGCTCGCCTGCGAGTACTTCGCCCTGCGCGGGGTCGCGCTGCTGATCGAGACCGTCGAGAAGGTGCGGGATCGCCTCAACCCCGGCCTGGAGGTCGACGGGATCATCGCGACCATGTACGACCCGCGCACCCTGCACGCCAGGGAGGTGCTCGAGCGCGTGGTCGCGACGTTCGGCGACACGGTGTTCGACACCGTCATCGGGCGCACGGTCAAGCTGCCGGACGCCTCGGTCGCGGCGAAGCCCATCCTGGACTACGCTCCGGAGAACCCGGCGTCCGAGGCCTATCTCCAGCTCGCCCGCGAACTGGTGGAGCGCGGCACCGTCGCCTAGCGGCGCCGTCGCCCAGGGCCCAGCGCATGGATACGGTGATCGAATCGCGGGAGGCCGCCGCGGAAGCGCCGTCCTCGGACGGCTTCCGCGTGAGCCTGGACGTGTTCGACGGACCTTTCGACCTGCTGCTCAGCCTGGTCGCCAAGCACGAGCTCGACATCACCGAGGTGTCGCTCAGCCTCGTCACCGATGAGTTCATCGCCTACCTCGCCTCACTCGAGGGGCAGGGGCTCATCGAGCTGGATCGGGCGAGCGAGTTCCTCGTCGTCGCCGCGACCCTGCTCGATCTGAAGGTGGCGAGCCTGCTGCCGCAGGGCGAGGTGGTCGATGCGGAGGATGTCGCGCTGCTCGAGGCCCGGGATCTGCTCTTCGCGCGTCTCCTGCAGTACCGCGCCTTCAAACAGGCCAGCGAGTGGTTCCGCGGGCGACTGGAGGCGGAGGCGGCCCGCCATCCCCGACAGGTGCCGCTCGAGGCGAAGTACCGGGATCGCGGGCCGGGGCTGGTGTGGACGCTCTCCCCGGAGGATCTCGCGGCCATCGCGCGGCTCGCCTTCGCGCCGAGGGAGATCCCGCTCGTCGGGATCGAGCACCTGCACGCGCCCCCGGTGTCGATCCGCGAGCAGGCGGCGCTGGTCGTCGCCCTGCTGCGCACGGGCGGCGCGCGGACCTTCCGAGAACTGATCGCCGGCATCGCCGAGCGCGGCGTGATCGTGGCCAGATTCCTCGCGATCCTCGAACTCTACCGCCGGGACGCGGTGGGCTTCGAACAGGCCGAGCCGCTCGGCGAGCTGCACGTGCAGTGGGTCGGCGAGCACTGGGATGATGAGGAGCTTTCTGCTCTGGGAGGCGATTATGGCGGGTGAGGCAGTTCCTGACGGCGCAGGCGCCGTCAGCGCCGTGGCCGCGCAAGGCGATGCCTTGCCCGAAGCGGCCGGCCGGGAGGCGACTATGACGGGTGAAACGTTCCCTGACGGCGCCGGCGCCGTCAGCGCCGCCGCCGATCCGAAAGCAGCGGAGGATTCCGGGGGCGGAACGCCACCACGCCTGCCGGAGTATGCGGACGGGGGCGCGGGGGCGGACGCGCTGGCCGCGGTACGGGCCGCGCACACCCTCGAGCAGCAACTGGAGGCTCTGCTGCTCGTCGCCGACGAGCCGCTCGGCGCGGTCGCGCTCGCCACCGCGGTCGATCGGCCGGTGCGCGAGGTGCGGCGCGCCATCGAGGCGCTGCGCGCCGACTACGACGGCGAAGCGCTTCGCGCCGGCGACGGCGAAGCGCCGGGGTCGGCGAACCCCGCGGGCGCGGGGCGCCGCCGCGGCTTCGAGCTGCGCGAGGTCGCCGGCGGCTACCGCTTCTACGTCCGCGAGACGCTCGATCCGCTGGTGGCCGACTTCGTGCGGCAGCAGAGCCCCTCCCGCCTCTCGCAGGCCGCGCTCGAGACGCTGGCGGTGATCGCCTATCGGCAGCCCGTCTCCCGCGGGGCGATCGCCTCGATCCGCGCCGTCAACGTGGACGGCGTCGTGCGCACCCTGCTCGGGCACGGACTCATCACCGAGGTCGGCCAGGACTCGGAGACGGGAGCGATCCTCTACGGAACCGACGACGCCCTGCTCGGCCATCTCGGGATCGCCGGCATCGACGAGCTGCCGCCGATCGCGCCGCTCCTCGACGACGGATCGGAGGGCTTCGACGGTGAAGGGCTCTGACGAGACGCCCGCCTCGGAGGGGGCGGGCGAGCTCCCTCGGCTGCAGAAGGCGCTCGCCCACGCGGGGGTCGCCTCCCGGCGCGCCTCGGAGGCGTTGATCACGGGCGGACGGGTCACGGTCAACGGCGAGGTCGTCCTCGAGCTCGGCAGCCGGATCGACCCGGCCTCCGACGAGGTGCGGGTCGACGGCGTCGTCGTGCAGCTCGACGTGGGCAAGCGGTACTTCGTCCTGAACAAGCCGCGCGGGGTGGTCTCCTCGCTCAGGGACGAGCAGGGGCGCCGGGACCTGCGCGAGTTCACCGACCGGGTCGAGGATCGCCTCTACAACGTCGGGCGGCTCGACACGGACACGTCGGGACTGCTCGTGCTGACGAACGACGGCGAGCTGGCCCACCGCCTCTCGCATCCGAAGTTCGGCGTGCAGAAGACCTATGTGGCGAAGGTGCGCGGCAGGGTCACCCCCGCCGTGATCCAGCGGCTGAGGGACGGCGTCGAGTTGGACGACGGTCCGATCCGCGTCGATGCCGCGGGGTTGCTGCCCGGCGGTGCCTCGCGCTCGCACTCCCTCGTCGAGGTCACGCTGCACTCGGGCCGCAACCGCATCGTGCGGCGGATGCTCGCCGCGGTCGGGCATCCGGTCGAGGAGCTGGTGCGACGCCAATTCGGTCCGCTGCACCTCGGCGCGCTGAGGCTGGGGGAGCTGCGGGAGCTCGCCGCAGCCGAGCGCGGCGCCCTGCTCAGCGCGGCCCGGGACGGCGAGGATCACGCCGCCAGCGGAATCACGGCCGGCCGGCCCGGCGACGGCAAGGGCGCGCGGGGTATGCGCGGCGTCGCGGCCCGCGGCCGCTGAGCCCCGATAGCATTGAGTCCCATGAACGGGGTGACGCGACCGAGCGCGCGAGCGAGCCGGGTGCACGGTCAGGTGCACGTGATCGGCGCGGGCCTGCTCGGCGCGAGCATCGGGCTGGGCCTGCGCCAGCGCGGCGTCGACGTGACGGTCGAGGATGTCTCGCCGACCACCGCGCTGCTCGCCGTCGACTACGGGGCCGGGCGCCTGCGCACGGCGGAGGACGCCACGCCCGCGCTCGTGGTGGTCGCGACCCCGCCGGACGTCACCGCCGACGTGATCGAGCGGGCGCTCGCCGCCTTCCCGGGCGCCGTGGTCACGGACGTCGCCAGCGTGAAGCTGGCGCCCTTCGAGGCGCTGACCCGGCGCGGGGTCGACCTGACCAACTACGTCGGCTCGCACCCGATGGCCGGTCGCGAGCGCGGCGGGGCGATCATGGCGCGCGCCGATCTCTTCGCGGCGCGGCCCTGGATCGTGTGCCGCGACGAGGAGACGCCCGCCAACGCGCTCGCCCTCGTCGAGGCCGTGGCGCTCGAGCTCGGCGCGATGCCGCTGGAGATGACCCCCGAGGAGCACGATCAGGCCGTCGGCCTGGTCTCCCACCTGCCTCAGGTGGTGGCCAGCCTGCTCGCGGGGAGGCTGCTGCCGGCCGGCGAGCGCGCCGTCGGCCTCGCCGGCCAGGGGCTGCGCGACACCACCCGGATCGCCGGAAGCGACCCCGAGCTGTGGGTGCAGATCCTCGGGGCCAATCGCGCGCCCGTGGTCGCGGAGCTCGAGGCGCTGCAGACGGATCTGGCGGCGTTCACCGCCGCGCTGAGCGATCCGGATGCTCCCGGGGCGCGGCGGCGCATCGCGGATCTGCTCGCCGCCGGCGCGCGCGGCGTGGCGCGCATCCCGGGCAAGCACGGCACCAGCGAGCGCTTCGCCACGATCACGGTGCTGATCGACGATCGCCCCGGCCAGCTCGGTGCGCTCCTCACCGAGCTCGGCGACCTGGGCATTAACATGGAGGATCTGCGCCTGGAGCACTCGCCCGGAGCCCAGATCGGCTTCGCAGAGATCGCCGTCCTGCCGGAGGTCGCCGAGCGCGCGGTCGCCGATCTGGGCGAGCGCGGATGGAGGACCCTGTGACCTCGCAACCGCAGGCCGCCCCCGTGCTCGTCGCGATCGACGGACCCGCCGGAAGCGGCAAGTCGAGCGTGTCGCGCGCCGCGGCTGAGCGCCTCGGCTTCGGCATCCTCGACACGGGGGCCGCCTACCGCGCCCTGGCCTGGACCGTCCGCGAGACCGGTCGCGATCCGGGCGACGAGGCGGCCGTGCTGGAACTGCTCGGAGGCTGGGGCTTCTCCATCACCCTGCGGGGTCCGCAGACGGTGGAGGTGGTGCTGCCCGAGGGCGGGAGCCCCGTCGACGTGACCGAGGCGATCCGCGCCCCGGAGATCAGCGCGCTGGTGAGCCGGGTGTCCGGGCATCCCCGGGTCCGCGAGCGGCTCAACGAGATGTTCCGCCGCGCGGTCGCCGGCTCCGGCCTGCCCGGCGTGGTCATCGAGGGGCGCGACATCACGACCGTGGTCGCCCCGGACGCGCCGGTCCGTCTGCTGCTCACGGCGGTTCCCGAGGTGCGGGCGCGGCGCCGCGCGGGCGAGCTGCCGGGCCTGAGCCCCGAGCGGGTGCTCGCCGACCTCGTGGCCCGCGACGAGAAGGACGCGCGGGTGATCGACTTCTTCACCCCCGCGCCCGGCGTGACGCTGATCGACACCAGCGAACTCGACTTCGAGCAGTCCGTGCGGGCCGTGATCGACGCCGTGCGGGCGAACGCACAGGGGTTCGCTGGGAGGATGGAGGCGTGATGAATGCTGAGCAGAATGATCCCGCGGTGCCCGATCAGGACGGCTTCGACCCGTCGAGCGTTCCCGCCGACGAGGTGATCGTCGGCGCGGGCGCCGTCGACTCCGTTGCGCCGGTGACCGACGAGGAGCGCACGCGGGCCATGCGATCCAATCTGGCGGGCTTCGACCTCGAGGACGAGGATCTGAGGCTGCTCGGAGGCGGCGCTGATGGTGCCGGCGGGGTCGGCCGCGACGGCGAGTTCCTCGGTTTCGTCGAGCCCGAACCCGAGCTGCTGCCGGTGCTGGCCATCGTGGGCCGGCCGAACGTGGGCAAGTCGGCGCTCGTGAACCGCATCCTCGGCCGCCGCGAGGCCGTGGTCGAGGATGTGCCCGGCGTGACCCGGGACCGGGTGAGCTATCCCGCCGAGTGGGCGGGCCGTCGCTTCACGCTCGTCGACACCGGGGGCTGGGAGCCGGACGCCCGGGGCATCGACGCCTCCGTCGCGGATCAGGCGGAGATCGCCGTCGAGCTGTGCGACGCGGTGCTGTTCGTCGTCGATTCGCGAGTCGGCCCGACGGCGACCGACGAGCGCGTGGTGCAGTTGCTGCGTCGCACGGACCGCCCCGTGTTCCTCGTCGCGAACAAGGTGGACGATGCGGCGCAGGAGCCGGCGGCGGCGGTCCTGTGGTCGCTCGGTCTCGGCGAGCCGCGGCCCGTGTCCGCGCTGCACGGGCGAGGAGTGGCGGATCTGCTCGACGACGTGCTGAAGGCCCTTCCCGAGAGGTCGGCGGTGGCGAAACCGCAGCTCGACGGACCCCGGCGCGTGGCGATCCTCGGCCGCCCCAACGTGGGCAAGTCGAGCCTGCTCAACAAGGCCGCGGGGGAGGAGCGCGTGGTCGTGAACGATCTCGCCGGCACCACCCGCGATCCGGTGGACGAGCAGGTCGAGATCGCCGGTCGCGTCTGGACCTTCGTCGACACGGCCGGCATCCGGCGCCGGGTGCATCTCCAGCAGGGCGCGGACTTCTACGCCTCGCTGCGCACCGCCGCAGCGCTCGAGAAGGCGGAGGTCGCGGTCGTGGTGCTCGACGTGACCGAGTCGATCAGCGATCAAGATCTCCGGATCATCGATCTCGTCCTGGAGTCGGGTCGCGCGCTCGTGCTCGCGTTCAACAAGTGGGATCTGCTCGACGACGACCGCCGCCGCTATCTGGAGCGGGAGATCGAGCAGGATCTCGCGCACGTCGCGTGGGCGCCGCGCGTGAACATCTCCGCGCGCACGGGGCGGCATCTCGAGAAGCTGGTGCCCGCACTCGAGGCCGCGCTCGAATCGTGGGACACCCGGATCCCGACCGCGAAGTTCAACGCCTTCGTGGCCGAGCTCGCGCAGGAGCATCCGCACCCGCTGCGCGGCGGCAAGCAGCCGCGGATCCTGTTCGGCACGCAGGTGCAGAACCGTCCGCCCACGTTCGTGCTCTTCACCAGCGGCTTCCTGGATCCGGGGTACCGGCGCTTCATCCAGCGGCGCTTGCGCGAGCGCTACGGCTTCGAGGGCTCGCCGATCCAGATCAACGTGCGCGTGCGGGAGAAGCGGGCGCGACGCTGATCCTCTCAGGCGCATCCTCGGGGTATGACGCGCTCGAACGTCGATATCGGTGACGAGCTCATCGAGCGGGCCGTGCGGGTGCACGATCCCTCGACCAAGAAGGAGGCCGTGATCGTGGAACTTGCCGGTCGGCAGTCGGGCGCACGAGTGGGCGGCGGAACGGCTGCCACACGGCCTCTCCACGGTTCCCCGGCGGCGGCGAGGATTCCGGTCCGCTGTGCCGCCGTGGACGATCAGCGGTTGGTGAGCAGGCGGGGCTGCTGCCGTTCGAGCGCGGAGAGTCGCTCGTCGTGGCGGGCGAGGAGCAGATGGATCTTGCCGAACTCGTCCTTCGTCTCGATCCGGAACTCGGACAGCTCTCGAGCGAGTCCGTTGATCTTGGCGTCGATCTTGTCGTGCACGCTGTCGATCTTCGCGTCGATCTTGTCGTGCACGCTGTCGATCTTCGCGTCGATATTGTCGTGCACGCTGTCGATTTTGGCGTCGAGTTTGTGGTGCACACCGTCGATCTTGGCATCGAGCTTGGTGTCGATACCGTTGAGCTTGGCGTCGAGTTTGTCGATGGGGCGGCGCAGGAGGAAGTAGAGGGCGACCGCGCTGCCGACGACCGCGACGAGGTTGATGACGGTCTCCACGCTCATGGCTCCATTCTCGCGGAAGGGGGTTCATTTGGCCACCGAGGTTACGTGAACCGGCCGCCCTGCGTGCCCGTTTCCGCACGGCAGCCGGAATCTGTGGATAACTCGCGGAGGCCTCTCCCTGCGGGCGGCGAGTGGGACGGGTGGAGCCCGCGAGCCCCACCCGGCCAAAGCTCACCCCGGGAAGCCCCCGCCGCCGCTCGGCGGACCACCGCTGCCGCCTGGGAAACCGCTGTCCCCGCCGGGGAAGCCGCCTGATTCCGAGCTGCTCGATCCTCCCAGGCCGGTCAGGCCGCCGGACGACGATTCGTCGTCTCCGCTGTCGATCTCAGCGGACAGGTCTGCCAGGATCACGGTCGCGCCCTCCTCGACGCCCGAAACGATCTCGGTGCGCTCGCTCCCGACCGCGCCGGTCTCGACGATCACCGTCTCCGCCTCGCCGTCCGCGAGGATCGAGAGGGCGGCATCGGTGCCCTCGTGCCGCACCGCGGAGGTCGGCACCGTGAGCACATCCTCCACCGCCGAGGTGCGGATGCTGAGCCGGGCCGAGCCGCCCTCCAGCAGCTCCTCGTCGGTATCGACCGCGACGACCACCGTGTACGCGGGCGTCGTGGTGCTCGACACGTTGAGGATCCCGATCGACGAGACCGTTCCGGCGAACTCGGCTCCCGAGGCATTCGCGGTGACCGTCGCCTCCTGCCCTGCCTCGACCTTGGCGATGGAGGAGAGGGAGATGCTCGCTTCGACGAGGTAGCCGTCGTCGCCGATGACGGTGATGACGGCGCTGTCCGAGTCGGCCGAGACGTCATCGCCCTCCGAGACGCCGACCGCCGCGACGGTGCCCGCGATGGGGCTGGTCAGCTTCGCGAACGCGAGTTCGGCGCGTGCGATCTCCAGCTCGGCCTCGGCGAGGTCGATATCGGCCTGATCGGCGAGCAGGCGCTCCGCCGTGATCGTCTCGGAGCCTCCCCCCATGGTCTCGGCGCCCGCACCGGATCCGGTGCTCGTCGCGACGTCGGAGCCGTCCTGCTGCGAATCGGCGCTTCCGCTCGGGGCTCCGCCGGTGTCGTCGGTCGTGCCGCTGCTCGATGCGCCGGACGAGCCCGAGGACCCCGAAGATCCCGGGGTACTCGAAGAGGAGGAACCCGATGAGCCCGATGAACTCGAGGAGCCGGAGGACCCCGAGGAGCCGGAGGAGCCCGAGGAGCCGGAGGATCCCGATCCGCTCCCCGCCCGGGTGCTGTCCTCGAGCGCCTGCTGCAGTTCGGAGACCGCGGCGTCGAGTTCGGACGCGAGCTCCTGCACCTCCTGCTGCCCGGCGCTCACCGACGATTGCGCCTCCTGAACCTCGGTGATGGCGCTCTGGCAGTCGGCCAGCGCCTGCTTGGCCTCGTCCAGACTCATCCCGGCATCCGTTCCCGGATCCGTCGCTTCGCCGCTCTCTTCGTCGTCGCCGCTGTCCTCGTCGCCGTTCTCGTCGCCCTCGTCGGAGCCGGACTCGTCCCCTTCCGTCTGCGGAGCGGACTCCGCGAGCGTGGCTGCGAGGAACGGCTGGCAGATCGCGTCCGCCGAGACGACCGTCTCCTCGGCTCCGGTCAGCGTCTCCTGCACCGACTCGTAGCGCTCCAGGAGCTTCTGCTGCGCCTCCTCGACCGCGATGATGGCTGCCTCGATCGCAGGATCCGTCGCGGTCGCCGAGCCGCTCCCCGATCCGGATCCGCTTCCGGAGCCGGAACCCGATCCCGAGCCGGAACCCGATCCCGAGCCGGATCCGGAGCCCGAGCCGTTCGAGGAGGGCTGGGAGGATTCGCTCCCGCCGGTGGTCTCCCCGCCGCCCGACGCGTCGGCGTCTGCCGCTGCCGCGTCGGAACCCGTCGCGGTCGCGCCCGTGTCGGACGAGCTCGAGGAGGTGTCGCTCGAGCTCTGCGCCTCCGCGTCCTCCGCGAGGGTCTGCTCCGCGTCTGAGACGGCCTGCTCGGCGTCGGCGACCGCCGCCTCCAAGTCGTCGAGGTCGAGAGTGGCCAGCGTTTCGCCCGCGCGCACCGAGTCGCCCACCGCGACCGAGACCTTCTCGACGGTGCCCGACACCTGGAACGCCGCGTCCGCCCGACCGGCGGAGGCGATGGCGCCGCTCGCATCGACGGTCTCCTCCACCGTCGCGCGCTCGACCGCGGCGGTCCGATACTGCGAGCCGCTGTTCAGCGCCGACGCGATGCCCGTTCCCGCGAGGGCGAGGGCGCCGGCGGCGAGCACGCTCCCGCCGATCACCAGACCGCGCCGCAGTCGCCGCCTCCTGGTTTTCCCAGGGGTCGCAGGCCTGCCGGGGGTCGCGGCCTTCTCCGGCCCGGGCGTCACGATCCGGTCGAACGGCTCGCGGTCGATCCCGTCCAGCGGGTCACTGCTCGGCATTCGCGGCCTCGCTCTCCGAGGTGCTCTGCTCGTCACCCTGCTCGCCCTGGGGAGCCGGACCGCCCTGTCCGCCGGGTCCGCCGCCGAAGCCGGTCGAGCAGCCGTCATCGTCCGCCTCCGAGATCCGCAGCGACGTGGCGGCGTATTCCTCGCCGTCGTACTCGCCCTGGGCGGCGACGCACTCGCCGACCACGAGCGCCTCGCTGCTCGCCTCCCGGGTCGTGGTGAACTCGGTCGCATCGTCCACGATCACCTCGGCGCTGCCGGTCTCGTCGCTGTCCGCGTCTCCGCCGGCCGATGCGGTCTCCACGGTGATCGTCTCCCCGTCTACGGCGGTGACGAGGCCGCTGGTGAACCCGCCGAACCCGCCGCCGGGCATCTCGGGCCGCTCGCCCGAGCCGTCTTCCGCTCCCTCGGCGGGTGCGCCGGAACCGTCCGCCGGGGGTTCGGGCATCTCGCCGTTCTCGGCGCCCTCGGGGGCGCCTTCCGGTGCGGAACCGCTCGGTCCGCCGCCCATCCCAGAGGGTGCGCAGCTTCCGTCGACCGCTTCGGAAATGGTGACGCGTGCGGCCGTGGTGCTGTCCTCGTCGGTGCTGTCTTCGTCTTCGGCCGCGCCGGAGGCGTTGATGCACACGCCGACCGTGACGTCGTCGAGCGAGCCGGCGACCTGCTCGGTGATCTCGGTCTCCGAGGTGTAGCTGACCGCGGTCTGCGAATCGGTGCCCTGCACCTGCAGCAGCCCGTCCGAGACGAGTGCGATCTCGCCGCTCACGCCCTGCGGGCCCTGCGGCGACTCGGAGCTCGGCACGCTGTTCGTGGCGGTGTCCGAGGCGGCTGTGCCGTCCTCGGTCGCGCTGCACCCGGCGAGGCCGAGCAGGGAGACGCTGAGGATTCCCGCCGCGAGGAGGGCGCGCGATGCGGGACGCGTGATGGTGTTCATGATGGTTCCTTTCGATGGTGTGCGAAACGTGAGGGAGCGGTCGTCGAGGGGAGCGGGCACGATCAACTCCGCAGGGCGTCGATGGGGGACAACTTCGCCGCACGGGCCGCCGGGTAGACGCCGAACACGACGCCGATCCCCACCGCGACGCCGATCGAGAGCACCACGGCCGACGGAGAGACGACGATCGAGCTGCCGATCGCTCCGGGGAGGGCGAGCGCCGCGCCGATGCCGAGCGCGGCTCCGGCGAGTCCGCCGGTCAGTCCGAGGATCGCCGCCTCGGTGAGGAACTGGCGGCGGATCGCCCAGCCCGGGGCGCCGAGCGCCTTGCGCAGCCCGATCTCGCCGGTGCGCTCGGTGACGGAGACGAGCATGATGTTCATCACGCCGATGCCGCCGACGAGCAGCGAGAGCGCGGCGATCCCGGTGAGCAGTACGGTGAGGGTCTGGTAGACCGAGGTGGCCGTGCTGACCAGGGCGTCCTGGCTGTCGATCGAGAAATCGGCCGCGTCCGCGTCGGTGATGCCGTGCAGGTTCAGCAGCAGCCCGGTCGCCTCCTGGTAGGCCGCCGAGAGCTGTTCCGCCGAGGCCGCCTGCAGGTAGATCGTCGACACGCTCTGGCTGTCGGTGCCGCCGATCAGCTGATTGGCCGCGGTCGAAAGCGGCACGACGGCGAGGTCGTCGAGATTGCTCGACGAGTCGGACCCGGCCGAGGCGAGCACGCCGACCACCTCGAAGGTCTTGCCGTCGATCGCGACCGAGGATCCGACGACCCGGGTGGTCCCGAACAGTTCCTCGGCGGTCTCCGACCCGAGGACGACCACTGCGGCTCCCTCCGCGTCCTGCTCCTCGGTGATGAACGCTCCGTACGCCAGCTCCCGCGAGCGCACGTCGAGCCAGCTCTCGGTGGTGCCGGTGACCGTGGTGGTCCAGTTGGTCTCGTTCGCCTCGAGCGACAGCGACGTCGACTTCTCGGCGGCGACGCCCGCGATGTCGGGGGCGCCCACCTCGCTGCTGAGCGCTTCGGCGTCGTCGCGGGTCAGCGTCGTGCCCGATCCGAAGCCGCCGCGGGCGCCGTCGGTGCTCGTGCTCGATCCGGGCGACACGATCAGGAGGTTGCTGCCGAGGGCGCTGATCTGCTCGCTCACGTCCTTCTGCGTGCCGAGCCCGAGCCCGACGGTGAGGATCACCGCCGCGATGCCGATGAGGATGCCGAGCACGGTGAGCAGGGACCGCAGAGCGTGCGCCCGCACGGCGGCCCAGCTGGTGGTGAGGGTCTCGCTCCAGTTCATGCGCGGTTCACCTGCTCACGGTCGATCACGCCGTCCTTGACCCAGACGATCCGCTTCGCATGCTCGCCGACCTCGGTCTCGTGGGTGATGAGCACGATCGTGCGCCCGAGCCCGTTGAGCTGGTCGAAGAGTTCGAGCACGTCCTCGGTCGATGCCGTGTCGAGGTTGCCGGTGGGTTCGTCGGCGAGCACCATCGTGGGCTCGGTGACGAGGGCTCGGGCGACGGCGACGCGCTGCTGCTGGCCGCCCGAGAGCTCGCCGGGGCGGTGATCGGCCCGGCCGCCCAGGCCGACGCTGTCGAGCGCCGCCGCGGCCCGTTCCCGGCGCTCGCCGAGCGGGACGCGGGCGTACATGAGCGGCAGCGCCACGTTCTGCCAGGCGGTCAGCTCGGGCAGCAGGTGGAACTGCTGGAAGACGAAGCCGATCTTGAGGTTGCGGATCTCGGCGAGTGCGTCGTCGTCCAGCTCGGAGACGTCGACGCCGTCGAGCCGGTATGAGCCGCTGGTCAGCACGTCGAGGCAGCCGAGGGCGTGCATCAGCGTCGACTTGCCGGATCCCGACGGGCCCATGATGGCCACGTAGTCGCCCGCGGCGATCGAGAGGTCGATGCCGCGCAGGGCCTCCACGGAGACCTCGCCGGTGCGGTAGACCTTGCGGGCCTCGCGCAGCTCGATGACGGCGCGGTCGGAAGCGGTGGCGGGGTCGGCGGACCGGTGCGCCGGCGTGGGGAGTGTCGTCGTGTTCATCACTGCCCGCCCCCCGGGAAACCGCCCGAGGGCATCTCGCCGCCGCCGGGCGGCCCGCCGGACGGCATCTCGCCGTTGCCGAAGTCGGGCATCCCGCCGTCGCCGGAGGATCCCTGGCCGTCGCTCGCGCCGCCGCCGGATCCCGGCGTGAACACCGTCACCCGCACGAGCTCGCCCTCCGAGACGCCGTCGAGGATCTCGGTGAGATCGCCCGAGCTCTCGCCGACGGTGACGGTGCGCACGGTCTCCGCCCCGGCGTCGTCGACCACGGTGACGGTGCTGGCGCCGTCCTCCGCGGTCGTCACGGCGGAGGAGGGAACCGTGAGCACTTCGGAGCGCCGCTCGTAGACGATCGTGGCGGTCACTCCGGTGCCGTCGTAGAGGCCCTCGGTGTCTCCCGTGATCGCGATGGTCACGGGGAAGGCGGCCGATCCGGAGGTGGTCGAGGGCAGCTTGCCGACGTCATCGACCACGCCGAAGAGCTGCGTGCCGTCGTCGGTCTCGAGCTCGACCTGGTCGCCGGCCTCCACGAGCCCGATCTCGGTCTCGCCGAGGGAGACGGAGACCATCCAGTCCTCCGTGCCGACGATGGTGAACTGTCCGGAGGACGAGGAGCTCGCGGTGGATTCCGTCTGGGAGGCGCCGGCCTGTGCGCCGCCGGTCGCCGAGGATCCCGATGCGCCGCCGGTGCTGCCGCTGCTCGATCCCGTGCCGCTCGATCCCGTGCTCGATGCGCCGGTGACGCTGTCGCCGACCTCGATCGACACCGCGGTGACGAGCCCGGCAGCCGGTGCGGTCAGCGTGGTGCCGTCGGCGGCCTCCTCGGCGCTCTCCACGGCCTGCTCGGCGACCTCGATCGCCGCGGCCCTCGCCGCGATCTGCGCGTCTGAGCTCGTGGTGCCGTCGGCGTCGGCCTCGGCGCTCGCGAGCTGGGCCTCCGCGTCGGCGAGATCCGCCCGCGCCTGCAGCAGTTCCGCGGTCGCGGTCAGGGTGTCGATCTCGGCGAGCTTCTGGCCCTTGGTCACGGTGTCCCCGGCCTCCACGAGCACCTCGGTCACGGTGCCGCTGGCTGCGAAGCTCACCTCCTCCTGCACGCCCGGAGTCAAGGTCCCGCTCGCCTCGACCGACTTCTCCAGGGTCTCGAGGCCGGCCGCCGTCGTCCGCGTCTGCGCGGCCGCGGGCGTCGCGCTCTGCTGGGAGAGCAGCACGACCGCGGTGACGCCCCCCGCGACCAGCAGCGCCGCCGCGCCGCCGATGATGACCCAGGTGCGCCGCCGCATCCGGGAGAGGATGCGGCCCCTGCTCTTCTCTTGCCCCGTCATTCCTTGTCGCCAGCCTTCCGCGTATCGGTTGCGCCGGACACCCGGCTCGATGATCACGCTAGGAATACGGGCTATGGCGACTGTTTGTTTGACCTGAAAGAACGCTGACAGCGCGCGGTGCCCTGCTCCGGGACGAGGATGCGCTGCGGTGATGGAGCCGCGCCCACCGGGTCCGCCGAGGATCCCGTAGGCTTCCCGGGTGAGGAGTGCCGAGGAGGAGGGGGAACCCGACGATCGGGAGCTCACCGGACTCGAACGGTCGATCGACCGGGTCGCGCACCGCGTGCTGCTCGGCCGGCCGTCGACGGGTTTCCGCGGCTTCCTGGTGGAGGCGGGCGTGTTCCTGGCGAAACAGGCGTGGGCGTGCGTCTTCGGGGCTCTGCTCCTGGCGGTCATCGTGGCGGCGCGGCTCTGGTGGCCGGACGACGCGGTGCTCGCCCGCAACGACGCGCTGACGATCGCGGCGGTGCTCATCCAGATCGGCATGCTCGCCTTCCGGCTGGAGAGCGGTCGCGAGCTGTGGGTGATCCTGCTCTTCCACCTGGTCGGCACCGGCATGGAGCTCTTCAAGACCGGGATGGGCTCGTGGAGCTACGCGACCGAGGGCGTGCTGCGGATCGGCGCGGTGCCGCTGTTCAGCGGCTTCATGTACGCGGCCGTCGGCTCGTACATGGTCCGCGTGACCCGTCTCCATGCGCTGCGCTTCTCGCGATATCCGCGCGTCTGGATGACCTCGGCGATCGCGACGGCGATCTACCTGAACTTCTTCACCCACCACTACATCGTCGATCTGCGCTGGGTGCTGCTCGCGGGCGTCGCGGCGCTCTGGTCCCCGACGGTCATGCACTTCCGCGTCTGGCGGGCCGAGCCCCGCGCGCCGCTGCTGCTCGTGTTCGCCGGCGTGGCGCTCGTCATCTGGCTCGCCGAGAACGTCGCGACCTGGGGCGGGGCCTGGCTCTACCCGCATCAGGAGGCGGGCTGGGAGCCGGTGAGCCCGCAGAAGCTCGTCTCGTGGTTCCTGCTCATGATCATCTCGGTGGTGCTCGTCACCTGGGTGTACCCGCCGCGGAAGCCGGTGCGATTCCGGGCGCCCCGTCCCGGCTAGCATGGACACGGGAGAACGATCCGCCGAGGAGGGCGCATGAACGCGAGCACCGGAGTCAGCACCGCAGACCTCTACGACGAACGGGGCGACGAGCTGCAGTCGGTCTCGACCCAGCTGCAGAACCTGGGCGGCCTGGCGCGTTTCTCGGGGCCGGTGCGCACGGTGCGCTGCCATCGGGACAACGCGCTGCTGAAGTCCGTCCTCGGCACGCCGGGCGAGGGCGCGGTGCTCGTGATCGACGGCGGCGGCGCGCTCGAGAGCGCGCTCGTGGGGGACATCATCGCCGGTCTGGGCGTCGAGAACGGCTGGGCCGGCATCGTCGTCAACGGTGTGATCCGCGACCGCGCCGCCATCTCCGGGCTGCCGATCGGGCTCAAGGCGCTCGGCTCCAACCCGGCGAAGTCGTCCAAGACCGGCGAGGGGGAGGCCGACGTCCCGGTGACCTTCGGCGGGGTCGTCTTCCGTCCGGGGGCGATCCTGTGGAGCGACGAGGACGGCATCCTCGTCGAGCGCTGAGCACCCCCGCGCCCGTCCCCCGCTCTGCGCCGGGAGTCGCGCGTGTGCGCTGACGCGAGCGCGGCCGAGCAGGCTGCGTCGCGACGGCGGGGCTCAAGGGAGGGGGCTGAGGCTGCCCGCGGCCGCGAGGGCCGCCGCGGCGGTGCGGGCGGTATCCGCGTCGTCCGCGAGCAGCGGCCGCAGCAGCGGCCAGCTCGCGCCGAATCCCGGATGCAGCTCGTAGCCCGCGACCCGTTCGAGCGGCACCCATTCCAGGGCGTGGCTCTCGGGGTCGGTGATCCTCGCCTCGAACGGCGCCGTGACCGAGGCGATGATCGTCGTGTAGGTCCAGCCCCCGCGGTCGATCAGGTAGCTGAAGCGGGGGAGGATCGCCGGGGCCGGGACTCCGGCCTCCTCCGTCGACTCGCGAAGCGCCCCGCTCACCGCGTCCTCGCCTTCGTGCCGCGCGCCGCCGGGGATGCCCCACGTGCCGCCGTGGTCGCTCCAGCTCACGCGATGCTGCAGCAGCACGCCGCGCGCCGGATCGTGCGCGAGGAGTCCCGCCGCCCCGAAGCGCCCCCAGTAGCGCTTGCCGTCGGCGGCCGTCACCCATGCATCGCCGGGGTTCCTCAGGTCGCTCATGCCTCCAGGCTACCGGTGCGCAGCCGTCCCGTGCCGACCGTGTTTCGCCGTGCGTCCACGACCCGGTGTCCCGGAGTACGGACTTGAAGTGTCGCGAACTCCGGTGTATGATCGACGTTTGGTGCTTTATGCCTGTGCTCGCGTTCTCGCCGGAGCAGGCATCCGAGCATTCGCACGACCAGCACGACTACTCTAAGCGAACCGAGGTTATGGCCAAGAAAGACGGCGTCATCGAGATCGAGGGCCACGTGGTCGAGGCTCTGCCCAACGCGATGTTCCGCGTTGAGCTGACCAACGGACACAAGGTGCTCGCCCACATCTCGGGCAAGATGCGCCAGCACTACATCCGCATCCTCCCCGAGGACCGCGTGATCGTGGAGCTGACGCCCTACGACCTGACCCGCGGCCGGATCGTCTACCGCTACAAGTAGTCCTGCTGAGAAGTAACGGCCCGCTCTCGGAGCGGGTACGAGGACGGCGAACACGAAGGAACCCCCATGAAGGTCAAGCCCAGCGTCAAGAAGATCTGCGATCACTGCAAGGTGATCCGCCGTCACGGCCGCGTGATGGTGATCTGCAAGAGCAACCCCCGGCACAAGCAGCGGCAAGGCTGACGCCCCGCCGACCAATCGCGGCATCGGCTCGAATACAACTGAATAGACACCCAGCGCATCGAAGAACCCACGCGAGTGGGGGACACCTCGGGGCGGAGGCCCGAACCCCCGATGCGCTCCACACCTCCAACACACCTCAAGGAGAGCCGACATGGCACGTCTCGCAGGAGTGGACATCCCACGCGAAAAGCGCGTGGAGGTGGCGCTCACCTACATCTACGGCATCGGCCGCACCAGCGCGCTGAAGACCCTCGCCGAAACCGGCATCGACGGCAACACCCGCGTGAAGGATCTGAGCGACGATCAGCTCGTCGCCCTCCGCGACTACATCGAGGGCAACTTCCAGGTCGAGGGCGATCTGAGGCGAGAGGTCGCCTCGGATATCCGTCGCAAGGTCGAGATCGGCAGCTACCAGGGCCTGCGGCACCGTAAGGGTCTGCCCGTCCACGGTCAGCGCACCAAGACGAACGCTCGCACCCGCAAGGGCCCGAAGCGCACCGTCGCCGGCAAGAAGAAGTAACCCCGGTCAGCGCGACCGATACGACAGGTTTCAGGAGAACAATACGCAATGGCTGCACCAAAGACCGCGGCTCGCAAGCCGCGCCGCAAGGACAAGAAGAACGTCGCCGTGGGCCAGGCCCACATCAAGTCGACCTTCAACAACACGATCGTCTCGATCACTGACACCACCGGCGCCGTGATCAGCTGGGCCTCTTCGGGAGGCGTCGGCTTCAAGGGATCGCGCAAGTCGACCCCGTTCGCCGCGCAGCTCGCCGCGGAGTCCGCCGCGCGCAAGGCCCAGGAGCACGGGATGAAGAAGGTCGACATCTTCGTCAAGGGACCGGGTTCCGGACGCGAGACGGCGATCCGTTCGCTGCAGGCCGCCGGCCTCGAGGTGGGATCCATCACCGATGTGACGCCGCAGACCCACAACGGCTGCCGCCCGCCCAAGCGCCGCCGCGTCTGAACCCATTGTCGCGGAGGCTGAGGCCTCCGACGACTGTCGCCTTCGGCGACGGGTGGGTTCAGGCCGATGCCCCTGCTCTTGGATCGATCTTCATATTCCACTAACCGCATGAGTCATATAGCGGACTCCAGCGAAAGGAACCAACACCGTGCTCATCGCACAGCGCCCAACTCTGACTGAAGAGCCCATCTCCGAGTACCGCTCGCGTTTCGCGATCGAGCCCCTCGAGCCCGGCTTCGGCTACACCCTCGGCAACTCGCTCCGCCGCACGCTCCTCTCCTCCATCCCCGGCGCCGCGGTCACCAGCGTGCGCTTCGAGGGCGTGGCGCACGAGTTCACCACCATCCCCGGGGTGACCGAGGACGTCACCGAGATCATCCTCAACATCAAGGGCCTGGTGGTGTCGAGCGAGCACGACGAGCCGATCACGGCCTACCTGCGCAAGACCGGTGCGGGGGAGGTCACCGCGGCCGACATCTCCGCGCCGGCCGGCGTCGAGGTGCACAACCCCGAGCTGGTCATCGCCACGCTCAGCGAGCAGGCGCAGTTCGAGCTCGAGCTCACGATCGAGCGCGGCCGCGGCTACGTCTCCGCCTCGCAGAACCGCGACGACGACGCGGAGGTGGGCCGGATCCCGGTCGACTCGATCTACTCGCCGGTGCTGAAGGTCACCTACCGAGTCGAGGCCACGCGCGCCGGCGAGCGGACCGACTTCGACCGCCTCGTCGTCGATGTCGAGACCAAGCCTGCGATCACTCCCCGCGACGCGATCGCCTCCGCAGGCTCGACGCTCGTCGAGCTCTTCGGCCTGGCGCGCGAGCTGAACACCGCCGCCGAGGGCGTGGAGATCGGGCCGCCCCCGGCCGAGGTCGTCACCGAGGGGGAGCTCTCGATCCCGATCGAGGATCTCGACCTGTCGGTCCGCAGCTACAACTGCCTCAAGCGCGAGGGCATCAACACCGTCAGCGAACTGGTCGCACTGAGCGAGGCGCAGCTGATGAACATCCGCAACTTCGGGCAGAAGTCGGTCTTCGAGGTGCGCGACAAGCTCACCGAGATGGGCCTCTCGCTGAAGGATGCGGTGCCCGGCTTCGACGGTGCGCAGTTCTACAGCTACGAAGACGACGTCAACTAGGTTCCCCGGCCTCGGCCGGAGCCGGCTTCACGATCAACACAGTATTTCAACGGAGTAAGCAATGCCCAAGCCCAACAAGGGCCCCCGCCTCGGAGGCGGCCCAGCACACGAGCGTCTGATGCTGAACCAACTCGCCTCGCAGTTGTTCGAGCACAAGCGCATCCAGACCACCGAGACGAAGGCCAAGCGGCTGCAGCCGGTCGCCGAGCGCCTGGTGACCTTCGCCAAGCGCGGAGACCTGCACGCCCGGCGGCGCGTGATGCGTCAGATCCTCGACAAGTCGGTCGTGCACGAGCTCTTCACCGAGATCGCGCCGCAGGTCGAGAACCGCGAGGGCGGTTACACCCGGATCATCAAGACGGGCTTCCGCAAGGGCGATAACGCCCCCCTCGCGGTGATCGAGCTGGTGCTCGAGCCCGTGACCCCGAAGCCCAAGCGCGACAAGGCCGCGGATCCGGCCGAGCCCGGTCCCGTCGAGGCCGAGGAAGAGGTGATCGAGGCCGCTCAGGACGACGCCGAGGACGCGGCCGAGGCCGTGTCCGATGCGGCGGAAGAGGCGGCCGAGGACGCCGCTGAGACCTCCGAGGACGCGGTCGATGCCGCCGAGGAAGAGGTCGAGGCCGCGGAGGAGAACCCCGCCGCCGATGATGCCGCGGAGAAGAAGGCCGAGTAGTCCGATGCTCCGGGCGGCTCCGCGCCGCCGAACGAACGCCCCGCTGCGCCGCCGTGCAGCGGGGCGTTTCGCGTCTGCGACGCCGAGCACGCTGCGTCGCAGGAGCGCAGGTGCCGAGTAGTGGGGGGGGGGGGGGGGGGGGGCCCCACGCGGAAGACTCCGCCCCCCCGGGGGGGGCGGGCGGGGCGGGCGGCGCGGTTTTGGGGGGGGCCCCCCCCCCCCCCCCCCCCCCCACTACTCGGCACCCGAGGGATGGCCGATTCGCTCGGCGGGGGCCTGCAACTCCTTCAGCGCCGTGCGCACCGTCTTCGCGTAGATGCGGCCGCCGCTCGTGTTCGGGTGGATGCCGTCGCCGGCGAGTGCTTCGGGGTCGGTCGCCGCTGCGGCGTCCCAGTCGGCGAGGACCACCCCTCGCCGAGCCTCGGCGAACGAGGCGAGCGTGCGATTGACCTCCGGGATCCAGGGGCGGTCGCCGTGCGCGTTCACCAGCACGATCGAGCGGGTGTCTGCTGCGCGTCTGAGCTCGTTCAGATCCGAGCGCTCGATCGGTCCGTTGGTGCCGAGGCCCACCACGATCACCTGGCGCAGATGCTTCTTCTCCGCGAGCCCCCGGACGATGCCGACCCCCACTGCGAGGCCGCGCGACACCGCGGCGTCGACCCGGATTCCGGGGAACTCCTCCCGGAGCTCCGGGAGGCTGGCCAGCATCACGGAGTCGCCGACGGCGAACACGTTCTTCCCGCGGATCCTCTTCGGCTTGGGACCCTCCGGAGACGGTCCAGCGACCGGCGGATCGGCGTCGGCGTCGATCCGTCCGTCGACGGCGTCGATCGCCCCGTCGATGCCGCGCCCCTCTGCCGCGGCCTCCTGCTCCTGCTCCTGCTCGGCAGCGGCCCCGCGGGCGATCGCCGCCGCCGAACTGCTGAGCGCCGGGGCCGTTGCGACCGCGACCGCGGTGGCCGGGACCGTGACCAGCAGCACCCCCGTCACCGCGACCGCGGTGGTCCGATGCACCGCACCGTTCGCAGAGGGGAGCACGATCGAGTGCAGGGCTCGCCGGAGGCCGAGGCGGCGGACCGGCTGTTCGACGAAACGGTGGGACCAGCTCGCGAGCCCCACCGTCAGCGTCAGCGCGACGGGGGCGACGAGGAGGTGCCAGGGAGCTGGCGCGGATCCGAGCGCCTCCGATGCCAGCAGCAGGAGCGGCCAGTGCCACAGGTAGATGCCGTAGGAGCGGTTGCCGATCCACCGCAGGGGAGCGGCGTCGAGCAGGCGGCCGATCCAGGACCCCCTCCGCGTGATCGCCCAGATCACGAGCAGCGCCGCAGCGGTGGCGAGCTGGAAGCCCCAGAGGAAGCTCTCCCTGCTCGCCTCCTCGAGCGTCCAGGCGAGCCAGCCGAGGACGGCGAGACCGAGGAGAGCGGCGAGCGAGAATCCGAGCTGCGCCGGAATCCCGTGCCCGGGCGGCGGTCCCTGCGCATCCTCGCGCGGATTCAGCGCCGTGGCGAGGGCGACTCCGGCGAACAGGCCGAAGACATGGCTGTCCGAGCCGAAGTAGACGCGGGTGGGGTCCGCGCCGGCGAACGCGTACCCGGCCATCAGCGCCGCAGACGCGGCGGCGAGCACGGAGAAGATCAGCGCGCGCGTCTCCCGTGATCTCACGCGCAGGACGAGCAGCAGCACCAGCGGGAGGACGAGGTAGAACTGCTCCTCGATGGAGAGCGACCAGGTGTTGCGGAAGAGCTCGGGATCATCACGCGTGAAGTAGTCCCCGCCGAGCGAGACGAAGACCCAGTTGCTCACGAAGAACGCCGACCCGAGCAGCTGCGCGCCGATGCCGACCAGGAGGTCGGCGTCGCCCCCGCCGCTGATCGCGAGCGCGAGTGCGGTGCAGATCAGGAGGACGAGCGCGAGAGCCGGAAGCAGCCTTCTGGCCCTGCGGCGCCAGAAGGCGAGCAGGTCGATCCGCCCGCTCCGACGCCGCTCGCGCAGCAGCAGCGAAGCGATCAGGAAGCCGCTGATCACGAAGAAGACGTCGACCCCGAGAAATCCTCCGGGGAGGGCGTCGGGGAACAGGTGGTAGACGACCACGAGCGAGACGGCGATCGCGCGCATCCCGTCGAGCCCGTTGAAGCGTCGCTCGCCCGCGGCGCGCCGCTCGGCGCTCGTCGGCAGGGTGGCATGTCTCATGATGGAGGAAGGGCGCTGGTTCGGGGATCGAACCGGCACGCGACTGCGTTCATTCACCGCGACTGCGTTTCATTCGCTGCGAACGTTCGCCCGATGCGAGCCGGCTCAGTGCGACGCGTATAGTCTATGCGCATGCGATTGCGGCTGGACATCGGATACGACGGAACCGATTTCCACGGCTGGGCGGCTCAGCCCGGGCTCCGCACGGTGCAGGGAGAGATCGAGGCCGCGCTCGCGGTCCTGCTGCGCGCCGAGCCGGAGGCGCACCGTCTGACGGTGGGCGGCCGCACCGACGCCGGGGTGCACGCGCGCGGACAGGTGGCGCATCTCGACCTGGCGCCGGAGCTCGCCGAGCGGGTGACCGCGCGCAGGCTGGAGGGCGTGCTGCGGCGGCGCGCCCCCGATGTGACGATTCATGGGCTGCGCGCGGCTCCGGCCGCCTTCGACGCGCGCTTCGGCGCGCTCAGCCGGCGCTACGAGTACCGGGTGCGGGATGCGGCCGCGCGCCGGGATCCGCTCACCGCCCGGTTCACCGCCGAGGTCCCGCGAGAGCTCGACCTCGATGCGATGCGCCGATCCAGCCGCGAACTGCTCGGCCTGCAGGACTTCACGACGTTCTGCAGGGCTCGCGAGGGCGCGACCGCAGTCAGAGAGCTGCTGCGCTTCGACTGGCGCGCGACCGAGGACGGCGCCTACGCTGCGGTGATCGAGGCCGACGCGTTCTGCCACTCGATGGTGCGCGCGCTGGTGGGGGCCGTCGTGGCCGTCGGCAGCGCGCGGATCGACCGCGGCGAGCTGCGCGAGCTGCGCGACGCCCGCGCGCGGACCAGCCGATTCGTGGTGATGCCGGCGCACGGGCTGTCGCTCGAGGAGATCTCGTACCCTCCCGAGGAGGATCTGGCCGCGCGGGCCGAGCAGACGCGAGCCAGGCGCGATCCTGTGCTAGAGTAAGCCGCTGGTGCATGAGCACCGAAATGTGAGCCCCCCACCGCAGGTGCATCCGATCCGCGAGCGCGGCCAGGGACCCGGCACGGGGAGGGATCCACGAACCACTCCATTTCAACCGAAAGCAGCATACAGTGACACGCACGTATTCGCCGAAGGCCTCCGAGCTGAAGCACGACTGGCTCGTCATCGACGCCACCGATGTGGTGCTCGGGCGCCTCGCCTCGCACGCCGCCGCCCTGCTCCGCGGCAAGCACAAGACCACGTTCGCCCCGCACCTCGACGGCGGCGATCACGTGATCATCATCAACGCCGACAAGGTGGTCCTGACCGCGAACAAGGCGGCCAAGAAGCTCGCCTACCGGCACTCCGGCTACCCCGGCGGACTGCGCTCCGTCACCTATACCGAGCTGCTCGAGAAGAACCCCGAGCGGGCCGTCGAGAAGGCGATCCGAGGCATGCTGCCGAAGACCTCGCTCGGCCGCGACCAGTTCCGCAAGCTGAAGGTCTACGCGGGCTCGGAGCACCCGCACGCTGCGCAGCAGCCGACCCCGTACACCATCGGCCAGGTCGCCCAGTAAGCGCCGCGAAGCGCACAGCGACGAGCGAACACAGACGAGTAAGAGGACTTTCAACGTGACTGAAGAGAACGTGGCCGCAGAGAGCTACACGACCGAGACCCCCGCCGATCAGGCGCCGGCCTCGACCCCGCGCCCCGCGCTGACCGTTCCGGGAGCCGCCGTGGGCCGCCGCAAGCAGGCCATCGCGCGCGTGCGCCTGGTTCCCGGCTCCGGCGCCATCAAGGTGAACGGGCGCGAATTCGCCGACTACTTCCCCAATAAGCTGCACCAGCAGCTCATCACCGACCCGTTCACGGTGCTCGAGCTGGGCGGCGCCTACGATGTGACCGCCCGCATCATCGGCGGCGGCCCCTCCGGTCAGGCCGGTGCCCTGCGCCTCGCCATCGCCCGCGCCCTCAACGAGATCGACGCGGAGCACAACCGCCCGAAGCTGAAGAAGGCCGGCTTCCTCAGCCGCGACGCGCGGATCAAGGAACGCAAGAAGGCCGGCCTGAAGAAGGCCCGCAAGGCTCCTCAGTACTCGAAGCGCTAAGCAGCGGCGTACATGGGTCGCCTATTCGGCACCGACGGGGTCCGGGGTCTGGCCGGGGTGGATGTCACCGCCGAGCTGGCCCTGGGCCTCGCCCAGTCAGCGGCGTTCGTGCTCGGACGGCAGGCTCGCACGGAGAGCCGCCGAGCCGCCGCGGTCCTCGCGCGCGACCCCCGGGTGTCGGGCGAGTTCATCTCGGCGGCAGTGGCCGCGGGGCTCGCTTCCGCCGGCGTCGACGTGCTCGACGCCGGGGTGATCCCGACGCCCGCCGCAGCCTACCTGGTCGCGGATACGCGCGCCGATTTCGGCGTGATGGTGTCGGCGTCGCACAATCCGGCTGCGGACAACGGCATCAAGTTCTTCGCCGCCGGCGGGCGCAAGCTGCCCGATGAGGTCGAGGACGAGATCGAGGCGGCCATGTCCCGCGCCCACGCGGGCAACACCGGGCGCGAGGTGGGGCGGATCCGCCGCTTCGCCGACGCCGAGGACCGGTACCTGGTGCATCTGCTCGGCACGCTCGACGGGGTGAGCCTCGACGGGCTCCACGTCGTGCTCGACTGCGCGCACGGCGCGGCGTCCGGCATCTCGCCAGATGTGTTCAGCGACGCCGGCGCGCGCGTCACGGTGATCGGCAACGACCCGGACGGCTTCAACATCAACGACGGGGTCGGTTCGACCCATCTGGAGCCGCTGGCGGACGCGGTGCGCGAGCACGGCGCCGATCTCGGGATCGCGCACGACGGCGACGCGGATCGCTGCCTCGCCGTGGACGCGGACGGTGCGGTGGTCGACGGCGACCGGATCATGGCGATCCTCGCCCTCTCGATGTCGGGTCGGGGGAAGCTGAACCGGAACACGCTCGTGACGACCGTCATGAGCAATCTGGGCCTCAAGCTCGCGATGGCGAACAACGGCATCGACGTGGTCGAGACCGCCGTCGGCGATCGCTACGTGCTCGCCGAGCTCAACGCGAGCGGTTTCTCGCTCGGCGGCGAGCAGTCCGGGCACGTCATCATGAGCGAGTACGGCACCACCGGTGACGGAATCCTCACCGGCCTGCATCTCGCGGCGGAGGTGGTGCGCACCGGCAAGCCCCTCGCGGAGCTCGCCCGCTGCATGAGCGTCTACCCGCAGGTGCTGGTGAACGTTCGCGGCGTGGATCGCAGCCGGGTCGCTTCGGACGAGGTGCTGCAGCAGGCCGTCACCCAGGCGGAGATCGCCCTCGCCGGGAAGGGGCGGGTGCTGCTGCGCCCGTCCGGCACCGAACCGGTGGTGCGGGTGATGGTGGAGGCCGAGCACGAGCACGCGGCCAGGCAGTTGGCCGACGATCTCGCGGCGATCGTCTCGGAACGCCTCGCCGTGTAGGGCGAGAGCCCTCGGGCTTTCGTCACCGGACGGCGCTCGTGCCGAAGCGGCGATCAGCGCCCCTGAGCCGCGACGGCTCTTCTCAGCCGTCGGAGGTGTTCGGTAGACTGCCGGGTACGAGGCGTTCTCGACGAGGCGTCGTCAGCGACGGATGTGAGAGGAATCTTCCGATGAGCAGCTACCCGCCCACCCAGCCGCCCGAGCCCCCCGAGCAGCCGCAGAGCGCGCCCGCCTATTCGGCGGCGCCGCCCGTGGCGCCCGGCCAGCCGCAGACCTCGACGCCCGGCAAGACGCTCGGGATCGTCTCGCTGATCCTGGCCTTCTTCCTGCCGATCATCGGCCTGATCCTGGGCATCGTCGCGGTCATCCAGTCGCGGAAGGCGGGTGCGGGCAACATCCCCGGCATCATCGCCATCATTCTCGGCGCGATCTTCACGATCATCTGGGTCTTCATCCTGATCGCGATCTTCAGCGCCATCGGTTCGGGCGTCGAGGCGGTTCAGGCCTGCCTCGACGGTGCGGCGACGGTCGAGGTGCTGGGCGTTCCGCAGGACTGCGAGCAATTGCTCGAGCAGCAGTACCAGTAGCGGTGACGGCTCCGCAAGCCGTGCTCCGCTCGGATCACAGCTTGCGGAGCAGCACCTTCTGGATGCGGTGGTCCGCCTCCTTGCGCAGCACCAGTGAGGCTCGCGCGCGGGTGGGGCGGATGTTCTCGATCAGGTTGGGCTCGTTGATGCCCTTCCAGTACTCGTGCGCGAGCGCGCGAGCCTCGTCGGTCTCGAGGTTGGCGAAGCGCCGGAAGTACGAGTTCGGGTTGCTGAAGGCCGCCTTGCGCAGCTTGAGGAACCGCTCCGTGAACCACTGCTCGATGTCCGCGGTGCGCGCGTCGACGTAGATCGAGAAGTCGAACAGGTCGCTGACGGCGAGCGGGCGCTCGGCCGACGCGGGCTGCAGCACGTTCAGCCCCTCGATGATCAGGATGTCGGGGCGGCGCACGACGGTGAACTCGCCGGGCACGATGTCGTAGCTGAGGTGGCTGTAGTGCGGAGCGCTCACCTCGGTGGCCCCCGATTTGATCTGCGACACGAAGCGCAGCAGGCCCCGCCGATCGTACGATTCGGGGAACCCCTTCCGGTGGGTGATGCCGCGCCGCTCCAACTCGGCGTTGGGATACAGGAAGCCGTCGGTGGTCACCAGCTGCACCTCCGGCGTCTCGGGCCAGCGCGCGAGCATGTCCCGCAGCACGCGCGCCACCGTCGACTTGCCGACCGCGACCGAGCCGGCGATGCCGACGACGAAGGGGGAGGGGCGATCCCGGCCCCGCTTCAGGAACCTGCGGGTGCGCCGGTGCATCTCGCCGTTGGCGATGGCGTACTGGTTGATGAGGCGGCTCAGCGGGCGGAACACCTCGCTGACCTCCACGAGGTCCAGAGGGTCCCCGAGCCCGCGGTAGGCCGCGATCTCCTCCTCGGTCAGCGGCATCGGGGTCTCGCCCGCCAGCCGCGACCATTCCGCTCGATCGATCTCGATGAACGGGCTCAGCGCGTCGTGTTTCGTGATCGGATGCGTATCGGGCGCCGGCGATCCTGTGTTCTGTTCAGTCATCGGTTCCCATGCTTCCATTAAACTGATGCCGTGTGTGGAATCGTAGGGTATGTAGGCCCGAATGACACCCTCGGGGTGCTGCTGGGCGGGTTGAAGCGACTGGAGTATCGGGGATACGACTCCGCGGGTATCGCGGTGATCGATCCCTCCGGGGGGCTCTCGGTGCGCAAGCGCTCCGGCAAGCTCTCCCGTCTGGTCGAGCTGCTGGACGACGCCCCGGTGAGCGCGTCGGGCACCGGCATCGGGCACACGCGGTGGGCGACCCACGGCGGCCCCACCGACGTGAACGCGCATCCCCATCTCGGCGACGGGGGGAGACTCGCGCTCATCCACAACGGCATCGTCGAGAACTTCGCCGAGCTCCGCGCCGAACTCGAACGCGACGGGATCACCCTCCTGAGCGAGACCGACACCGAGGTCGTCGCCGCGCTCCTCGGCCGCGAGGTGGAGCGGGTCGGGGATCTGGAGACGGCCTTTCGCGCGGTGGTGCGGCGGCTGCGCGGCACCTTCACGCTCCTCGCCGTTCACCTGGACGCCCCCGACACGGTGGTGGCGGCGCGGCACAACTCGCCGCTGGTGATCGGGCTCGGCGAGGGCGAGAACTTCCTCGGCAGCGACGTGGCGGCCTTCGTGGAGTTCACCCGCCGCGCGGTGGCCGTGGAGGAGGACAACATCGCCGTCATCACTCCGCAGTCGGTCCGCGTCACGGACTTCGCGGGCGATCCCGTCGAGTTCGCCGAGTACGAGATCGCCTGGGACGCCGAGGCGGCGGACAAGGGCGGCTGGTCCTCGTTCATGGCGAAGGAGATCACCGAGCAGCCCGAAGCGGTGGCGAACACCTTCCGCGGACGGGTGGTCGACGGCCGGGTGGAGATCCCCGAGCTCTCGGCGCTCGGCGAGGAGCGGCTGCGCGAGGTCGACCGCATCGTCATCATCGCCTGCGGCACGGCGTCCTACGCCGGGCAGATCGGGGCCTACGCCATCGAGCGGTGGGCGAGGGTGCCGGTCGAAGTGCAGCTCAGCCACGAGTTCCGCTACCGCGATCCCGTGCTCAGCCCCTCGACGATGGTGATCTCGGTGAGCCAGTCCGGCGAGACGATGGACACCCTGATGGCGGTGAAGTACGCCAAGGACCGGGGCGTCACCACGGTGTCGGTGTGCAACACGCAGAGCGCCACGATCCCGCGCGAGAGCGACGCCGCCGTCTACACGCACGCCGGCCCGGAGGTCGCCGTCGCCTCGACGAAGGCCTTCACCGCGCAGATCACCGCCCTCTACCTCATCGGGCTGCACCTCGGACGCGTGCGGGGCACGCTCTCGCCGGAGGAGGAGGCGCAAGCCGCGAGCGCCTTCGAGCAGCTGCCGCAGGCCGTCGCCGAGGCGGTCGAGACGCACGAGCAGATCGCCCAGCTGGCGCACTGGATGGCGGACACGCGCTCCGTGCTCTTCCTGGGCCGCCACGTCGGCTATCCGACCGCGCTCGAGGGGGCGCTGAAGCTCAAGGAGATCGCCTACATCCACGCCGAGGGCTTCGCGGCCGGCGAGCTGAAGCACGGCCCCATCGCCCTGATCGACCACGGCCAGCCCGTGTTCGTGCTGGTGCCGAGCCCCCGCCGCTCGCCGGTGATGCACAGCAAGGTCGTCTCGAACATCCAGGAGATCCGCGCCCGCGGCGCCCGCGTCATCGCGATCGTCGAGAAGGGCGACACCGCCGTGCTGCCCTACGCCGACGACGTCATCCGGATGCCCCTCACGGATCCGCTCTTCGAGCCGCTCGTGCAGGTCGTCCCGCTGCAGTGGTTCGCGCTCGAGCTCTCGACGGCGAAGGGGCTCGACGTGGATCAGCCCCGCAACCTCGCCAAGTCCGTCACGGTGGAGTGACGCGGCTCGCGCAGGATCGTGCCATGATCATCGGCATCGGGGTCGACACCGTCGACATCGAACGGCTCGGACGCCAGCTCGGGAGGGCCGGCGGATTGCTGGCGCGGCTCTTCACCGAGCGCGAGGCGGGCCTGCCGCTCGCCTCGCTCGCCGCGCGTTTCGCCGCGAAGGAGGCGCTCATCAAGGCGCTCGGGGGATCGGGCGCGCTCGGCTGGCACGACCTCGAGGTGCCGAGGATCCCGGGGCGCGCTCCCGGATTCGCCCGGACCCCCGGACTGTCCCGGGAGCTGGCGCTCCGCGGCGCGGGCCGGGTCCACCTCTCGCTGAGCCATGACGGGGGGATCGCGACCGCGTTCGTTATCGTGGAGGCATCGGGTCCCGAAACCGGGAGCACCCCGGACAGGTCGGGACGGGAGGCGCTGTGAAAACCGGATCGATGCGGATCGCGGAGATCTCCGTCCCCGCGATCCGCCACAACGTGCGCCGCATCCGGGAGCACACGGGCGGAACGGTGATCGCCGTCATCAAGGCCAACGGCTACGGGCACGGCGCGGAGATCGTCGCCCGGGCCGCGATCGAGGGCGGTGCCGCGCTGCTCGGTGTGACCGACCTGGAGGAGGCGCTCGCGCTGCGGGACGCCGGTATCGAGGCGCCGATCCTCTGCTGGCTGCACGGCGCCGCGGCCGACTTCGACGCGGCCGTCGAGGCCGATCTCGAGATCGGCGTGAGCCATCTCGCCCAGCTCGAGGCGCTCGCCGCGGCCGCGGGGCGCGCCGGTCGTCGGGCGATCGTCCAGTTCAAGGTCGACACGGGCCTGAGCAGGAACGGCGCCGCCCCCGCGGAGTGGCCCGCGCTGTTCGCGCGGGGCGCCGAGCTCGAGTCGGAGGGGCGCGTCCGCGTCCGCGGCGTATTCAGCCATCTCGCCAACGCCGGGGAGGACAACGACCTGGAGCAGGCCAGGCGTTTCGACGGCGCGGTCGAGCTGCTGCGCGCGGCCGGCTGCGACCCCGATCTGATCCATCTCGCGGCCTCCGCCGCCACGTTCTCCTCGGCGCGACTGCACTACAACACGGTGCGCGTGGGGGTCGTGGTGTACGGCCTCAGCCCCTTCGCCGATCGCACCTCGGCGGATCTCGGCCTGATCCCGGCCATGACGCTGCGCTCGCAGATCGTCGCGCTCCGCGACGTGCCGCCGGGCACGGGCGTCTCCTACGGCTACAACCACCTGACGCAGGGGGAGACCACCCTGGGGCTCGTGCCGATCGGCTATGCCGACGGCATGCCCCGCGCCCTGAACGGCGGCGGCGCCACGGTCTCGGTGGCCGAGCATCACTGCCCGATCGTCGGGCGCATCGGCATGGATCAGTGCATCGTCGACCTCGGGAGCCTCGGACGCAAGGTGCGGATCGGCGATCCGGTGGTGCTCTTCGGCGATCCCGCCACCGGGGTCCCGCCGGTCGAGGTGTGGGCGGAGCTGATGCGGACGATCAACTACGAGATCGTCGTGGGGATCGGCTCGCGGGTGCGGCGCGTCGCCGTGGACGACGACGGCCCGGGTGCGTTCCCTCCGGCGGGGCCTGCCGCGCTCCCCCCGACCGGCTCGGGGAGCGGGGTCGCTGTTCCGCCCCCTGAGCGTGTCGAAGGGGACGGAGCCCCCCGCATCGAGCGCATCGAGATAGCCGATCCCGAGTCGATGCACGAGCTGGGCCGGCGCCTCGGGCGCCGGCTGGCGGCCGGGGATCTCGTGATCCTGACGGGGCCGCTCGGCGCGGGCAAGACGGCCCTCGCACGGGGCATCGGGGAGGCCCTCGGCGTGCGCGGTCCGGTGACCAGTCCCACCTTCGTCCTCGCGCGCACGCATCCCCCGCTCGGGGACGGGCCGCCGCTCATCCACGTCGACGCCTACCGGCTCGCCGGGGCGGGCGAACTCGACGACCTCGACCTCGACCTCGACGGCGCGGTCGTCGTGGCGGAGTGGGGGAGCGGCCTGTTCGACGAGCACGGGTCGTGGATCGAGGTGACGATCGAGCGGCCCACCGGCTCCACCGGGCCCGGCGATACCGTGGACGGCGACGGTCTCGCAGATGAGTCCGTCGAGCCCCGCGCGGTCGCGGTCGCCGGGCACGGCCCGAGATGGCGGAGCGGAGTGCTGACGTGACGCGACCGGGCATCCGGCCGAGCGGGCAGCGGTCGAGCGCGCCGGGGCCGCGAGAGCGCGAGCAGGCCGCCGCCGAACTCGGGCCGCACGTGCTTCTCGCGATCGACACGGCGATCGGCACCGGTGCGGCGCTGGGCGCGGGCGGTCGGATCTTCGAGGCGTGGAGCGACGATCCGCGCGGCCACGCCGAGGCGATCGGCGGACTGGTCGCCCGGGTGTTCGCCCTCGCCGCCGCATCGGGCATCGCTGAGTGCGCGGCCGGGCCCGCCGAGGTGACGGGCGTGGTCGTCGGGATCGGCCCCGGTCCCTTCACGGGCCTGCGGGTCGGCGTCGCGGCGGCGCAGGCGTTCGCGCTGGCGCGCCGCGCGTCGCTGCTGCCGCTGCACGGGCACGAGGCGGTGGCGCTGGAGGCCTGGGAGGGGACGGCCGACGCCGGCGGATCCGTCCTCTCGGAGGGTCCGGAGGACCGGCTCCGCGTGATCCAGGATGCGCGGCGGCGCGAGCTGTTCGTGACCGAGTACGCGCGGCCCGACGCCGCAGGCATCCCCGTCCGCCGCGACGGTCCGCTGCTCGTGCCGCGGGCCGAGCACGTCCCCTCCTCGCGCGAGGTCTGGCCCGAGCGGATCCCCGCCTCCGGGCTCGTGCGACTCGCCGCGAGGCGACTCGCCGCGAACCGCGGCTTCGAGCCCGACCGCGCCGTCTACCTGCGCCCGCCGGACGCCGCCGCGCCCGGTCGCCCGAAGAGGGCCACCCCATGAGGCTCCGCTCGGCGACCCCCGACGACCTGGACGCGATCTGCGCGCTCGAGCAGGAGACCTTCGGCACCGACGCCTGGAGCCGCGCCGCCCTGCATGAGGAGCTGACCGCCGACCATCGCGCGTATCTGGCGCTCGTGGACGACGAGCGCGTGGTCGGCTACGGCGGCCTCCTCGCCATCGGGGCGGACGGAGACATCCAGACCATCGCCGTCGCGCCCGCCGTGCGCGGCACCGGCCAGGGGCGGCGGCTGATGAACGCCCTGCTCGACGAGGCGGCGGCGCGCGGCGTGCGACGGATGTTCCTCGACGTGCGCGCCGACAACCCCGTGGCGCAGTCGCTCTACGCCTCGCTCGGCTTCGTGCGGATCGACGTGCGCCCGAGGTATTATCAACCCGGTCACGTGGATGCGATCGTGATGCGGCTCGACCTGAAGGATCGCCGATGAGCGCTGAACCCGTAGTCCTCGGCATCGAGACGAGCTGCGACGAGACCGGGGTCGGCATCGTGCGCGGGCGCGTGCTGCTCGCCAACGCCGTCGCCTCCTCGATGGACGAGCACGCCCGCTTCGGCGGCGTCGTGCCCGAGATCGCCGCGCGGGCGCACCTCGAATCCCTCACCCCGACCATCGAGCGCGCCGTCGCGGACGCCGGCATCCGCCTCGACGATCTCGACGCGGTCGCGGTCACGTGCGGTCCCGGGCTCGCCGGCGCGCTCATGGTGGGCGTCTCCGCGGCCAAGGCGCTCGCCATCGCGCTGCAGAAGCCGCTCTACGCGGTGAACCACCTCGTCGGGCACGTCGGCGCCGACCTGCTTCGCGACCCGGATCCGCCGCGAAGGGCCGATCCGCCGCGGGGCGCCGGGCTGCGCGGCGTCGCCGGCGATGTCGGCGAGCTGGAGCTGCCGACCGTCGCGCTGCTGGTCTCCGGCGGCCACACCTCCCTGCTGCTGGTGCGGGATCTCCTGGACGACGTCGAGTTGCTCGGCGAGACCATCGACGACGCCGCCGGCGAGGCCTTCGACAAAGTGGCCAGACTGCTCGGCCTGCCCTATCCCGGAGGGCCGGAGATCGACCGCGCGGCGGCGTCGGGCGATCCTCGCGCCATCGCCTTCCCCCGCGGACTCACCCGCGCCAAGGACCTCGAGCGCCACCGCTACGACTTCTCGTTCTCCGGACTGAAGACCTCGGTCGCGCGGTGGGTGGAGCGTCGCGAGGCCGACGGGGGATCGATCCCCGTCGCGGACGTGGCGGCGAGCTTCCGCGAGGCGGTCGCCGATGTGCTCACGGCCAAGGCGATCGCCGCCTGCCGCGATCACGGGGTGCCGAGACTGCTGCTCGGCGGCGGGGTCGCCGCGAATGCGCGGGTGCGCGGGCTGGCCGCGGAGCGCGCCGCCGCCGCAGGCGTCGCGCTGCGGGTGCCTCCGCTCTCGCTGTGCACCGACAACGGGGCGATGATCGCGTCGCTCGGCGCCCAGCTCGTTGCCGCCGGTCACGCGCCGTCGGGTTTCGCGTTCGGCGCCGACTCGACCCTGCCGGTCACCGAGGTGCAGGTGCGCTGATCGCGGGCGCCGAGACAGCGGTGTCGGCGGCTTGCGTTACGGTTGAATCGTGAACGACACCGCGATCGAAGCCGCAGCTCAGGATCCCCTGAACCGAGCCCGCTTCGCCGCCCCGGAGCGCACGCTCGTCGACATCCTCCGCGCCACGGTCGCCGCGCATCCCGACGCCAGTGCGCTCGACGACGGCTCGGGGGCGCTGAGCTATCGGGAACTGCTCGCCGCGTCCGAGGCGCTCGCCGCCGAGCTGCGCGAGGCCGGGGTGCAGCGCGGCGATCGGATCGGGCTCCGCGTCGACAGCGGGTCGAAGGGCCTCTACATCGCCATCCTCGCGATCCTGCTCGTCGGCGCCGCCTACGTGCCGGTCGACGCCGACGACACCGACGAGCGCGCGCGGCTCGTCTTCGGGGAGGCGCGCGTCGCGGGCATCATCGGCAACGGCGGCTACGCGCCGAGCGCGACCGCCGGGGATGCCGGAGATCGGGCGGACGGCGTATTCGGCGATCCGTCCGGGATCGTCGATCCGGGCCCCGACGACGACGCCTGGATCATCTTCACCTCGGGCTCTACCGGCGTGCCGAAGGGCGTGGCCGTGACGCACCGCTCGGCGGCGGCCTTCGTCGATGCCGAGGCCCGCATGTTCCTGCAGGAGGCGCCGCTCGGCCAGCAGGACCGCGTGCTCGCCGGCCTCTCGGTCGCCTTCGACGCCTCCTGCGAGGAGATGTGGCTGGCCTGGCGGCACGGCGCCTGCCTCGTGCCCGCCCCGC
The DNA here is from genome assembly GCF_017565745.1 of Leucobacter weissii. GTDB lineage: Bacteria > Actinomycetota > Actinomycetes > Actinomycetales > Microbacteriaceae > Leucobacter > Leucobacter weissii. The sequence continues at coordinate 100,362 of NZ_JAGDYM010000016.1, read as the reverse complement.
GGGCCCTCGTCCGCGCGGGCGAGGATCTGGCGCAGTGGCTCGTGCGGCAGGGCATCTCCGTGGTCTCGACCGTGCCCACCCTCGCGGCGATGTGGCCGCACGAGGCGATCGAGAACGTGCGCCTGCTCATCTTCGGCGGCGAGGCCTGCCCGCCGGAGCTCGCCGCGCGGCTCGCCGAACCGGAGCGCGAGGTGTGGAACACCTACGGGCCGACCGAGGCCACGGTCGTCTCGTGCGGCTGCCTGCTCGACGGCGCGGGGCCGGTGCGGATCGGCCTGCCCCTCGACGGCTGGGATCTGGCCGTGGTCGACGCCGAGGGGCGACGGGTCGCCGAGGGCGAGAGCGGCGAGCTGATCATCGGCGGCGTGGGGCTCGCCCGCTATCTCGATCCCGCGAAGGACGCCGAGAAGTACGCGCCGATGCCCTCGCTCGGCTGGGATCGCGCCTACCGCTCCGGAGACCTCGTGCGCTATGAGGCCGAGGGGCTCGTGTTCCTCGGGCGCGCCGACGACCAGGTGAAGGTCGGCGGGCGCCGGATCGAGCTGGGCGAGGTGGAGAACGCGCTCCAGGAGCTGCCCGGCGTCACCGCCGCGGCCGCGGCGGTCCGCGAGAGCGAGGCCGGCGGCCCCGTGCTCGTCGGCTACCTGGTGGTCGAGGGCGAGGAGCCGCTCGATCGGGCCGCGGCTCGCGCGCACCTCGCGGATCGCCTCGCCGCCGGGGTCATGCCGCTGCTCGCCGTGGTCGCGGACCTGCCGGTGCGCACCTCGGGCAAGGTCGACCGCGCCGCGCTGCCCTGGCCGCTCCCGGACGCGGGAGAGTCGATCGTCGCCGGGTTGAGCGAGGCGGAACACTGGCTCGCCGAGCAGTGGCAGGCGGTGCTGGGGGTGCCGGTGCCGAGCGCCGACGCCGACTTCTTCGACCTCGGCGGGGGATCCCTCACCGCGGCCCAGCTCGTCTCGCGCGTGCGCACCCGGGTGCCCGAGTTCACGATGGCCGACATCTACGACGTGCCCCGCCTGCGGGCGATGGCGAAGGCGGTGCAGGCCGTCGACGAGGCGACGGACGACGCCGGCTTCCACCATCCGCAGCCGACGCCCCGCCGCACGCAGTGGGCGCAGACGCTGCTCGGCGCGCCGCTCTTCATCGCGAGCGGCCTGCGCTGGATCGTCTATCTGCTCGCCGCGGGAACGATCCTGAACCTCAGCACCGGCTTCGAGGTGCTCCCCGCCGTGCCCTGGTGGGCGCTCGTGATCGCGATCCTGCTCGTCTCGACGCCGTTCGGGCGGATGGCGGTCGCCGTGCTCGTCGCCCGGATCCTCCTCGCGGGGGTCAGGGCCGGCGACTATCCGCGCGGCGGCTGGGTGCACATGCGACTGTGGCTCGCCGAGCAGTTCGCGGCGCAGATCGACGCCGTGGGGCTCTCCGGCGCACCCTGGGTCACCCTGTACGCCCGGGCGCTCGGCGCGAAGATCGGCCGCGACGTGAGCCTGCACACGCTCCCGCCGATCACCGGCATGCTCGAGGTCGGGCATCGCTCCGCGCTGGAACCCGAGGTGGATCTCGCCGGCTACTGGATCGACGGCGACCTGCTGCGCCTCGGCGAGGTGCGGATCGGCCGCGACGTCACCGTGGGGGCGCGCAGCACGCTCGCGCCGGGCACTCGGATCGACGACGGCGCCGAGATCGCCCCCGGCTCCGCGGTGTTCGGACGGGTCAAGACCGAGCAGACGTGGGCCGGCTCTCCGGCGGTACGCGTCGGCGGGCGCTCGGGCGACTGGCCCGACGACACCCCGAGACCCTCGAGGGGCTGGCAGGTGCTCTACGGGCTCTCCTCGCTCGGGCTCGCGCTGCTGCCGTTCCTCGCCTTCGCCGTCGGGGGACTGCTCGTCGCCGCCGCGATCCGCGGCCAGGAGAGCCTCGCGCAGGCTTGGCTCGCGGCGCTCGGCGCGCTGGTCCCCGCGGTGCTCGTCGCCGGGGTCGTCTACGCGGGAGCGGTCGTGATCCTGGTGCGCCTGCTCTCCATCGGGCTGCGCGAGGGCACCTTCCCCGTCCTCGGCCGGATCGGCTGGCAGGCCTGGGCCACGGAGCGCCTGCTCGACGCCGCCCGCGGGCTGCTCTTCCCGCTCTACTCGAGCCTGTTCACCCCCGTCTGGCTGCGGCTGCTCGGCGCGAAGGTCGGCGCGAACGTCGAGGCCTCGACCGTGCTGCTGCTGCCGAGCATGACGCGCATCGACGACGGGGCGTTCCTCGCCGACGACACGATGGTCGCCTCCTACGAGCTGCACCGCGGCTGGATGCGGATCGGCCGGGTGCGCATCGGCAAGCGCGCCTTCCTCGGCAACTCCGGCATGGCCGGCCCCGGCCATCGCGTGCCGAAGGACGCGCTCGTCGCGGTGCTCTCCGCCGCGCCCGAGAAGGCGAAGGCCGGATCCTCCTGGCTCGGCTCGCCCCCGGTGCGCCTGCGCCGCGTCGCGCAGTCGAGCGACGACACCCGCACCTATCATCCGGGGGCCGCGCTCCGCCTCGCCCGCGCGCTCTGGGAGCTCTGCCGGATCGTGCCGGTGATCCTCTCGGTGGCGCTCGGCCTGACCGTGCTCTTCGCCTTCGCCTGGCTGTGGCAGCAGCTCGGCCCGATCTGGACCCTGCTCCTCTCCGGCGTCGTCATGCTCGCGGCGGGAGCCGTCGCCGCGCTGGTGTCGACCCTGGCGAAGTGGGCTATCGTGGGCCCGATCCGCGAGGGCGAGGCGCCGCTCTGGTCGAGCTTCGTCTGGCGCACCGAGGTCAGCGACACCTTCACGGAGATGCTCGCGGCCCCCTGGTTCGCGCGGGCCGCGGCGGGCACCCCGGCGCTCGCGCTCTGGCTCCGCACGCTCGGCGCGAAGATCGGCACCGGGGTGTGGTGCGAATCGTACTGGCTGCCCGAGCCCGACCTGGTGACCCTCGGCGACGGCTCCACCGTCAACCGCGGCTGCGTGGTGCAGACGCACCTCTTCCACGACCGCATCATGAGCATGGACGCCGTCGAGCTCGAGGAGGGCGCCACGCTCGGCCCGCACAGCGTGATCCTGCCCGCCGCGAGCATCGGCGCGCACGCCACCGTGGGACCCGCCTCGCTCGTGATGCGCGGCGAGCGCGTGCCCGTCGGCTCGCGCTGGAGCGGCAACCCGATCGGACCCTGGCGCGCGGTGAAGGTGCGCGCCTACCAGTCGACGGTGTGAGGGGCGCGGTGACCGATCCCTACACTCCCGAGAGCGGCGACCCGCGCTACGCCGTGCATCGCTACGCCCTCGATCTCGGCTACACGCCGCGCACCAACCGGCTCTCCGGCACCGCCGAGCTGCACGTCGAGGTGCTGCGGCCCACCGCGGAGCTGCGACTCGACCTGGTCGGCCTGCAGCTCGGCTCGGTGCGCGTCGACGGCCGGCCGCACCGACAGGTGAAGCAGGGCCCGCGGGCCCTGCGGATCCGTTTCGACCGCGAACTCGACGCCGGGCAGCGGCTGGTGCTCGAGATCGCCTACTCGGGCCGTCCGTCGCCCCGGCGCTCCGCCTGGGGGAGGATCGGCTGGGAGGAGCTCGAGAACGGCGCGCTCGTCGCCGCCCAGCCGACCGGCGCGCCGAGCTGGTTCCCCTGCAACGACCGCATCGACGACCGCGCCCGATACGCGATCCGCTTCACCACCGACCGCGAGTTCTTCGTGGCGGCGAGCGGCGTGCCCGGGCCCGTCAAGGCGCGGGGCGGCAAACGCAGCTGGAGCTTCGAGCTCGACGTGCCGACCGCCACCTATCTCGTCGCGATGCACGTGGGCGGCTATGCGGCGTCTCCGCTGCCGCTCTCGGAACGCGACGCCTCCCGGGTCGGGCGGCTCGTCACGCCTGCGGCGCAGGCGAAGCGCACCCTGCGCGCCTACGCGCCCGTTCCCCGGATGATGGACCTCTTCGAGGAGTGGTTCGGCCCGTATCCGCAGAACGATCTGACCATCGTGGTGACCGAGGAGGAACTGGAGATCCCGCTCGAGTCGCAGGGCATGGTGACCTTCGGCGTGAATCACAACGCACCCGCGGAGCAGCGGCTCATCGCCCACGAGCTCGCCCACCAGTGGTTCGGCAACAGCGTCGGCATCGCGGCCTGGCGGGACATCTGGCTGAACGAGGGCTTCGCCTGCTACGCCGAGTGGGTGTGGTCCGACGCCTCGGGCGGGCCGAGTATCGCCGCCGAGGCGGCAGCGCACCACGCCAGGCTCGCCCGCCTGCCGCAGGATCTGCTGCTGGGCGACCCCGGGCCGAAGGACATGTTCGACGACCGCGTCTACAAGCGCGGCGCGCTGCTGCTCGAGGCGCTGCGCCGCACGATCGGCGCCGTGGCGTTCCGGAGGCTGCTGCGGGAGTGGGCCACCGCGAACCGGCACCGCCTCGTCGGCACCGCGCAGTTCATCGCCCTGGCGGAGTCGCTGAGCGCCGAGCCGCTCGACGCCCTGTGGCGCGCCTGGCTCCGCGAGCCCCGCCTGCCGCAGCTTCCTCCGCTGCCCCCGCCCGCCCCGTAAGCGCCCGCTCGCGCCGCGCCGGCGCCCGCACCCCCGTGCGGTCCCGCTCGCGCCGCTTCGGCGCCGGCACCGCCGTGCGGGGGTACGAAGTCGTCCCGAGGGTACGGCATCGCGGGTGCTTAACGTACCCCGTCGTCGACGACCTGCCCCTCGACGCGAGGGGGCACGTCGAGCGCGACGCTGAGGACCGCGGGCGTCGGGGTGAGGGCGAGGACGAGGTCGAAGCCCCGCAGGGAGCCCTGTGCGAGCGGCCGGGCGCCGGGCCGCCGAGCGCCGCGCGGCTGGGCCTCGCGCGGCTGGGCTCCGCGCGGCTGGGAGCCGGGCTGCTGAGAGCCGGGCCGCTGGGCTTCGGGCTGCGGCAGGATCCAGCCGTCGGCGGCGAGCTCTACCTCGGGTGGCGCCGGTGCGCCCTGCAGCCCGGTGCCGCGCGCCTTCGCGATCGCTTCGAGCCGGGTCCAGTCGACGAGCTCCCGCGAGCCGATCGCCTCGAGCACGGCGCGGCGGCGCGCCCCCGTGTCGAGCTCCAGGTCGATCCCGAAGGCGGTCGCGCCCGGCGGCGCGACGCCGACCAGCACCGTCGCGCCGGAGTAGGCGATGCTGACGAGAGGGCCCGGCGCGCCGTCGATCCGGACCAGCGGTCTCCCGTGGGGGCCGCCGCACCGCGGGCACACCGAGAGGATATCGGCCCCGCGCGCGACGATCCCGCGCAGCAGGCGCCGCCCGAGCGCGCGCCGGTCCTCCCCGTCCGCGGCCTCGCCCCAGGCGAGGCGCACGCCCCGCATCCGCATTTCGTCCGTCATCGCAGCTTCGAGTCTACGGGCCGCGCGTCATGCCGCGAGAATGGTGCTCCGGCACGAGGAGCACCCTCCGCGACGGGGGTGGAGCGTCATCCTCGTCGCGGTGGGTGCCTTTCGTCGCGGGATCTCGGCGGGGCCATGAACCTGGTGCATGAACCTGGTGCATGAGCATGGGCGAGAGAGCCGCGCGCACGTCGGCGCTACACTCGACCCACGGGTCGAGAAGCACTCTCGGGCGGAAACTGGCGGAGACGGGCGGAGAGCGGGGCGGCGATGGCGGTCAAGATGATCCTCGACTGCGACACCGGGGTCGACGACGCGATGGCGATCATGTACGCCGCGCTGCACCCCGACGTCGAGCTGCTCGCCGCGACGACGGTGTGGGGCAACGTGGAGGTGCCGCTCGCGACCAGGAACACGCTCCGCGTGCTCGATCTCGTGGGGCGGGGCGACGTGCCGGTGGCGGAGGGCGCCGCGGGGCCCATCGCCGGCGGTCCGGCCGAGTACGCCTACGACGTGCACGGACGGGACGGTCAGGGCGGCGCGGCGGACCACGAGCCCGTGCGCGCGGCGGCGCCGGTCGGAGCGGCGCAGCAGATCGTCGACCTCGTCCGCGCCCACCCGGGCGAGGTCTGGATCGTGCCGGTCGGCCCGCTCACCAACATCGCCGCCGCCCTCGCCATCGCGCCCGAACTGCCGGGCCTGGTGGCCGGGGTGTCGCTGATGGGCGGCGCGGCACTGGCGCCGGGCAACGTGACCCCGGTCGCGGAGGCGAACATCTGGCACGACGCGGAGGCCGCCGCCGCGGTGTTCCGCGCGCCCTGGCGGATCGTCATGGCCGGGCTGGACGTGACGATGAAGATCCTGATCACCGAGGAGCATCGCGCGCGCCTGGCGGCGGCCGGCGAGGCTGGGCGGTATCTGGCGCGGATCCTGGAGCACTACGGAGAGTTCTACCGCGAGCGCGCCTTCGGCACCTGGGCGTGCGCCATGCACGACACCGTCGCCGTCGCCGCCGCCGCCGGAGCGCTCGACGTGCGCCTCGCACCCGTGGTGCACGTCGAGGTTGACACGAGCGGCGGACCCGGCCACGGCCAGACCATCGCGGACCTGCGCGGCGTCTACCGCGGCTATCCCGAGCAGGCCGGTGCGCACTGCTCGGTGCTGCTCGACGTCGACGGCCGGATCGCCGACGAGGCGGTCGAGCTGATCGTCGCGCACGGTGCGCCGCGCGCCGGCTCGGGGGTCGGCCGATGACGCGCCGGGTGGTCGTGATCGGCAGCGCCAACGTCGATCTGGTGGTGCGGGTGCCGCGCCGCCCCGACGGAGGCGAGACCCTGATCGGCGGTGATCTGCAGCAGCTGCCGGGAGGCAAGGGCGCGAATCAGGCCGCCGCCGCCGCGAGGTGCGGGGCAGAGGTCGCGTTCGTGGGGCGGGTCGGGGCGGATGCGAACGGCGACTACCTGCGCGGACGGCTCGCGGGCGCCGGGGTCGATGTCTCGCTGCTCCGCTCGGTGGAGCGCCCGACCGGCACGGCGATCATCCTGCTGACTCCCGATGGGGAGAACTCCATCGTCGTCTCACCGGGCGCCAACGGCGCCTTCGGCCCGGCGGAGGGCGAGGATGTCGGCGCTGCCCTGCGCGGTGCGCACGTCGCCGTGCTGAGCCTCGAGATCCCGCGCGAGACCGCCTTCGGCGTCGCCGGGGCGGCGGTGGACGCGGGAGTCCGGGTCGTGCTGAACGCGGCGCCGGCCACGCGCCTCGGCGGCGAGACGCTGTCGCTCTGCGACCCGCTGATCGTGAACGAGCACGAGGCTCGCGAAGCGCTCGGGCTCGGGGCGGATCATGCCGCGGCTGCGGACTACCCCCGGCTCGCGGAACTGCTGCGCACGGCCGGGGCGCGGTCGGTCGTCATCACCCTCGGCGGCGAGGGTGCTGTGGTGGCCGATGCGGGTGGGATCACCCGGGTCCCCGCATACCGCGTGCCGGTGACCGACACCACCGGTGCGGGCGACGCCTTCGTGGGCGCCGTGGCCGCCGAACTCGCCGCGGGCGCCGCTCTGAGCGAGGCGGTGCGCTTCGCCACCGCGGTCTCCGCGGTGTCGGTGCAGCGGGTGGGCGCGCAGGCGTCGTACGCCGAGCGGTCCGAGGTCGAGGCGTTCATCGCCGCCGCGGAGCGCTAGGGTCCCGCGGCCGCTCCGCGTGCGGCGGGCCAGGGGCGGTCCTCAGAACAGGGTCGGCGGCCCGGGTTCGGCCCGTGCGGGCGTCCCGGGAGTCATCGGCTGCCGAGTGAACCGCGGAATCCCTCCGGATCCTCTCGGCTCCCCCGAGGTCGGCGGGGTCGCGCCGCGTTCCAGCCGATATCTCCTGATGAGCGGCTTGATCCGGGCGGCGAGCTGCATCCGGTACCCCTGCGCGGCCCGGCTCGCAGTCCCGGGGTACAGCGCCCGGTAGGGTGCGACGAGCTCGGGATGGCAGCGCTCCAGCCACTCGAAGAACCAGGGCTTCACGTGGCTGCGCAGGTGCAGCGGACCGTACACCACCGAGCGCGCTCCAGCGTCGCTGATGTCGTGCAGCAGACCCGACAGCTGCGCGGTGGAGTCGCTGAGGTGGGGGAGCACGGGCATCACGAAGACGTCGCACGCGAAGCCCGCCTCGCGCGCCGCGGCGACCGTTTCGAGCCTCGCGCGAGTGCTCGGCGTGCCGGGCTCGATCGACTGCTGGAGCACGGGATCGCCGATCGCGATCGACATGGCCAGCGACACCCCGACGCGTTCCCGCATCTCGGTCAGCAACGGGAGATCGCGGCGCAGCAGGGTGCCCTTGGTGAGGATGGAGAACGGGGTGCCGCTCCCTCCGAGCGCGCGGATGATCCCCGGCATGAGGCGATAGCGGCCCTCCGCGCGCTGGTAGGGGTCGGTGTTGGTGCCGAGCGCCACGTGCTCGCCGGCCCAGGCGGGGCGGGAGAGCTCGCGGCCGAGCACCTCGGCGACGTTGACCTTCACGATGATCTGCGAGTCGAAATCCTGGCCGGTGTCGAGATCGAGGTAGCGGTGGGAGCCGCGGGCGAAGCAGTAGACGCAGGCGTGGGAGCAGCCGCGGTAGGGGTTGACCGTCCAGGAGAACGGCATCGAGGAGGCGCCCGGCACGCGGTTGAGGGCGCTCTTGGCGAGCACCTCGTGGAACACCGCGCCCCGGAACTCCGGCGCGCGCACGGTCCGCAGATGGCCGGGCACCGCCGCCACGTCGCGGATCCCGAGGCCGGGCAGCGCGGAATCCCGCGGTTCCGAGCCGCTTCCGTCTGCCAACTGCTGCTTCCATCTCACAGCAAGAATTAGAACATATGTTCGAATGCGAGACAAGTGGCCACGAGGAGTCGGTGGATCGTGCTCCGGGGCCGCGCGTGCCGAGCGAGCCGCGGAAATGGTCCTCGACAACCCGGGTGCGCAGGCTTACGATGGGGCCGTGCGGGAGCAGCCTGCCCGATGGGGGGAACCGTCAATCATGAAGCTTGGAACCACCGTTCGCCGCCTGCGCAGGATCCTCGCGCTCGCGGCCGCGTGCGCACTGACCGCGGGCGGTGTCGCCGTCGCCCCGAGCGCGGCGACGGCCGCCTCTCCCGCCTTCGACTCCCTCGAGCTGTACTCCGGCGGCGGAGCCTTCCTCGCCGTCGAGTATCCCGAGGCGAGTTGCACGGGCGGGCCGGAGACCGCGACGCCGAGCTCCGCCATCCCCTTCGAGGAGAACGATGCGCGGACGGCGCGGAGCAGCGCTTCGGTCGCGCTGAGGCTGGAGAACGGGAGCGACACGCTCGTCGCCTCCACCTGGACGAGGGGCACCGCCCGCGCCGCGACCGAGAAGGGTCTCCCCAAGAAGCTGAGCCTGGACTTCCGGGGGGCCGTCACGGCGGCGGGCCCCGGCAAGGTCGGCGCGTGCGGACTGGGGGTGGGGTCCTCTCTGAGCCTGTCCGCCACCCTCGCCGTGAGTCGGCCGCTCTGGACCACCATCACCTCGACGGCGAGCGCGAACGCGAGGGTCGAGAGCCGCATCTCGGACACCGCAGACCTCTGGTACGACAGCCGATGGACGCGGGGATCGAGCAGCAAGACCATCCTGCTCGCTCCGGGAAGCTACACGCTGTATCTGCACGGCGGGTCCATGCTCGCTCCCATCGACGCGGACCTGGGCGAAGCGACGGCGGGGACGGTTCAGATCGCCTTCTCCCCGACGGGCTCGGCCGTCGGGAAACCCAGCGGCACCGCCCTCCGCTACGCCTCGCTCGGCGCCGCACGCAGCTGCTCCACGCACGGGCTGAGCGCCGCGGTCACGACGAGTACGTCGAGATTCAAGAGGATCGAGAAGATCACCTGGAAGGTCAACGGAAAGACGGTGAAGACGCTCAAGGGCAGAAGCCTGAAGCGGGGCAAGCGCGTGGTGCTGAGGCTCGGCGACCGGAAGCCCGCCTCGGTGAAGGTCGCGGTCGAACTGCGGAAGGGCAAGACCTCGACCGCCGCGGCGAGATACCTCGCCTGCCGCTGACCCGGCGGCGCGTCGCGCAAGAGACGACGCCGGGCGTAGTCCCAGGCATAAATCGGGGAGCCCCGCGTTGTAGTCGGAGGCGGCGGAAGCCGTCGGGCGACGGCGTCGCCGTCCGCTCATCCATCAGCACACCCTCGCCCGCTCGCACGGGCGCGCGTTCACACCGAGAAAGTAGACACCCATGGCCCTGAAGATCGGCGTATTCATCGGATCGCTGTCGGCGGTTTCGATCAACCGCAAGCTGGCGAATGCCCTGACCCGCCTCGCTCCCGAGGGAGTCGAGCTGGTCGAGATCCCCATCGCCGGGCTCCCGCTCTACAACCACGATCTCGACGCCGACTATCCCCAGGTCGCGCGGGACTTCAAGCAGGCCATCGCCGAGGCGGACGCGCTGCTCTACGTCACCCCCGAGTACAACCGCTCGATCCCCGGCGCGCTGAAGAACGCGATCGACTGGGCCAGCCGCCCGTGGGGCCAGAACTCGCTGGGCAAGCCCTCGGCGACCATCGGCGCCTCTCCCGGGCCGATCTCGACGGCGGTCGCCCAGCAGCACCTGAAGGACATCCTGCTCTTCAGCGACGCCCCCGTCCTGGGCCAGCCCGAGGGGTACATCCAGTTCACCGAGGGCCTCATCACCGACGACGGCGAGGTCACGAACGACGGCACCGCCGAGTTCCTGAGGAACTGGATCACCGCCTTCGCGAGCTTCGCCGAGAAGCAGCTCGGCTGACGCCCTCGAAGCGCGATGCGCGGCGGGCCGGCCTCCGACGCTTCAGTCACACTCGGACGTCGGAGTCCGGCCCTGCTCCGCGGCTGCCGACCCCCGCACCGCTCCCGGGCGGATCCGCCGGAAGCAGCAGCGCGGCGATCGCCGTCGTGATGGGCACGGCGAGCACCAGGCCGATGCTTCCGGCGAAGGTCCGGACGATCTCGATGGCGATGTCCTCCCCGCTCAGCAGGGAGAGCACGGGCCGGTCGTAGAGGTAGAGCAGGATGACGACGCTCAGCGCCGCACCGACGTAGGCGAAGAAGACGGTGTAGACGGTGGAGGCGATGTGGTCGCGGCCGATGCGCATCGCACGGGCGTAGATCTCCCGGCGGGCCATGTTCGGGGCGGCGGCGCGAAGCTCCCAGACCGAGGAGGCCTGCGCGATCGTGATGTCGTTCAGGATCCCGATGCCGGCGATGAGGATCGAGCAGGTGAGCAGCCCGCGGAAGTCGATCCCCGTGCCCAGGCCGGAGAGGAGCGCCGTGGCGTCGTCGCTGATGCCGCTGAGCCTCGTGGTCTGCACGGCGACCAGCGACACGAGCGTGACGATGAGGATGCCGCAGAGGGTGCCGATCAGGGCGGCCGTGGCTCGCATATTGATCCCGTGCACGAAGAACAGCGTCACGAACAGAATGGCCGAGGATCCCACCAGGCCGATGAGCAGTCCCGGCCCGCCGTTCACGATCGCGGGCAGGACGAAGGCGAACAGCACCCCGGCGCTGATGGTCAGCGCCACCAGGGCGAGGAACCCGCGCAGGCGCCCCACCGCCACGACCACGAGGGCGAAGAGGAGGGCGAGGACGGCCAGGGGGAGGTGGCGCTCGACGCCGGACAGGCTGTAGTTGTTGGCGAGTTCGCCGCGAGACTCCGGGGTCTCCGCGCCTCCCTCCACGTCGTCGGCGTCACCCGTGTCCGTCGCGAGCCGCTCGGATCCGATCAGCTCGATCGTGTCGCCCTTCGCCAGCCCCGAGGAGAGATACTTCTCACTCACCGTCAGGGTGACCAGGCGGCCGGCATCCGGACCGCTGAGCAGGCCGACGCTCAGCAGCGCGCAGTCGTTCGGCCGCTCGTCAGAGCTCTCGGAGGCGGCGGCCCCGGTTTCGCCGGCGGGGTCGGACGGATCCTCGCCCGTCTCCGCCGGCGCCTCCCATCGGCAGTCCTCGTCGATGCCGAGGATCTCGCCGCGCTCGTAGGAGACCTGCTGCCCCGAGAGCTGAGTGCGATCGGCGACTCCCGCGGTCGTCCCGTAGTCCGGCCACAGCGCGACCAGGCCGAAGACGGTCAATCCGGCGACGAACGCGAGCACGACCACGACGATCGACCGGGCGACTCTCGGCGTCCGCACCGCGGGGAGATCGTGGCCGTGCAGATGGGTTCCGGGCGGATCGGGCTCACGGCGCATGCTCACGATGCTAATGGACCGGGGGCGAGGACGGGCCCGGCTCCGCCGGGGTGCCTCGTGACCGGGCCGGTGGGCTCGCGAGTCCCAGTCCGCAGAAGCTTCGCTCCTGCCCGAAAACTGGGCGGACGGTGGGCTCGCGGACACCGAATTGCAACGGTGATGCTGCGGCCCGAAGACTGGTGCCCCCGGAGAGATTCGAACTCCCGACCTACGGTACCGGAAACCGGCGCTCTATCCCCTGAGCTACGGAGGCGACCGGACCAGCCTAGCGTATTTGCTCGCGGGTGCTGAGTCGTGCAGGGTGTGCGGCGTCGGAACCCTGCGCTACTCAGCACCCGGACGGCGCCGGGGCCCGCGCGGGAGGCGCCGGGCGACGGCAAGAGCACAGCGCCGTAGAATAGATCCTCGTGACGCCTCAAGAACTCGCCGACCGACTCGCCCGCATCCTCGCCGACATCATCTCCGAGCACGGGCGCGGCAGTGACCGAGACGCCGGCGGTCCCGACGTGACCTCGGCCGACACCGCGGTGGAGCGCCCGAAGAACCGCGAGCACGGCGACTGGGCGTCGAACGCCGCGATGAAGTTCGCGAAGCGGGTCGGAGCCAACCCGCGCGAGCTGGCGCAGCGGATCGCCGAACGTATCGAGGCCGTCGACGGTGTGGCGCGGGCGGAGGTCGCCGGCCCCGGATTCATCAACATCACCCTCGACGCCGCGAGCGCGGGCGAGACCGCCCGCCGCGTGGTGGAGCAGGGCGACGCCTACGGCCGGGGGGACTCGCTCGTCGGGCAGCGGATCAACCTCGAGTTCGTGAGCGCGAACCCGACCGGCCCGCTGCACCTCGGGCACACGCGCTGGGCCGCGCTCGGCGACTCGATCTCCCGCGTGCTGCGCGCCGCCGGAGCGGACGTCGTCAACGAGTACTACATCAACGACGCGGGCTCGCAGATGAACAAGTTCGGGCGCTCGGTCCTCGCCGCCGCGCTCGGCGAGGACGCTCCGGAGGACGCCTACCCCGGCGAGTACATCCAGCAGCTCGGGCGACGCGTGCGCGAGCAGCTGCCGGAGCTGCCGGAGCTGGCCGCCGCGGATCGGGACCGCGCGCTCGACCTCGCGCAGGAGGCCGCCTACCAGCGGCAACTGGCGGAGATCAAGGACTCGCTGGAGCGCTTCAACGTGCACTTCGACGTGTACTTCTCCGAGCGCACGCTGCACGCCGCCGAGGCGGACGGGACCAGCCCGATCGAGGCCGCGATCGGTCGTCTGCGCGAGCAGGGGCACGTCTACGAGGAGGACGGCGCCATCTGGGTGCGGACCACCGACTTCGGCGACGACAAGGATCGGGTCTTCACCCGCGGCAACGGCGTCTTCACCTATTTCGCGGCCGACGCCGCCTACTACCTCTCGAAGAAGGATCGCGGCTTCGGGGAGAAGATCTACCTGCTCGGCGCCGATCACCACGGGTACATCGGCCGCCTCACCGCGATCGCCGGAGCCGCGGGAGACGACGTCGAGGCGGACATCACCGTGCTCATCGGCCAGCTCGTCAACCTGAACGGCGCACGACTGTCGAAGCGCGCCGGCAACATCGTCGAGCTCGACGACCTGCTCGAGTGGCTGGGGAGCGACGCGCTGCGCTACTGGCTCGCGAGGTACCCGGCCGACTCGCCCCTCTCGCTCGACGGAGAGAAGCTCCGCAGCCGCACCAACGACAATCCCGTCTTCACCGTGCAGTACGCGCACGCGCGCACCCGTGCGGTGGATCGCAACGCCGCGGCGGCCGGAGTGGACCGCAGCGCGTTCGACCCGAGCCTGCTGACCCACGAGACCGAGACCGAACTGCTGGGCAGGCTCCAGGAGTATCCGGGCATCGTCGCCGGCGCCGCCGAGCTGCGCGAGCCGCACCGCATCGCCCGCTACCTCGAGGAGCTCGCGGGCGCGTTCCACCGCTGGTACGACAACTGCCGGGTGATCCCGCAGGGCGGCGCCGCCGTCGAGGATCTGCATCGCACCCGGCTCTGGCTCAACGACGCGGTGGGCCAGGTGATCCGCAACGGGCTCGACCTGCTCGGCGTCTCCGCCCCGGAGCGGCTCTGAGCATGGGCCGCTGGCTGAAGCCCGTCGTCGTGAGCGTCGTCGTCCTGGCGCTCATCGTCGGCGCGGCCGAGTTGGCGCTCCGCTTGATCGTGCCGGGCGTCGTCGCGGCCGCGGTGCGCCAGCAGCTCGAGCTCAGCGCGGACCATCCGGTCGAGGTCTCCCTCGGCGGGTTCGCCACCGCCTATGCCGTCACCGGCAGGCTGGGCCAGGTGACGGTCGCGGTGGAGGATGTGGAGGCGATCGAGGACTTCCCCGCCGATCTCCTCCTGTCCGCCGACGCGGTGCCCTTCGACCTCCTCGACGGCGGGGAGCTGTCGGGTGCGCGGGCCGAGGTGACCGTCGGCAAGGAGCAGCTCCCGGCCGCCATCAGCCTGCTCACCGGCGGCGCGGCCGACAGCGGGAAGGTGCAGGGAGGCGAGCTGGTGGTGGGGCGCACCGCGCAGATGTTCGGAACCGAGCTGGAGCTCACGGTCGATCTCGCGCTCGCCGTCGAGGACGGCGATGTGCTGATCGAGCCCACCGGGATCAGCGCCGCCGGATTCGATCTCAGCACCGAGCAGATCCGGGAGGCGGCCGGAGACTCGCTCGACGGGATCCTCACGGCGCATACGGTGTGCGTGCGTGATCGGCTGCCGGCGGGGGTCGAGCTCACGGGCGTGCGGCTCTCGACGACGGGATCGGCGACGATCGAGGCCGACCTCTCTCCCACACTCGCCTCGGATCCCGCTCAGCGCAATCCCGGCACCTGCTGACACGCGGCACTAGACTGAGACGAATGAGCGACGCCAATGCGATCGACCCGCGCGTGTTCCCGGCGACCGCGCGTCGCGGACGCGACTGCGGTCAGCTGAAGCTCGGCGGCATCCGCGCGACCGAACTGGTCGAACGCTTCGGGTCGCCGCTCTACGTGATCGACGAGGACGTCGCCAGGCAGCGGGCCCGCGACGCGCGCACGGCGCTCCAGGGGGCCTTCCGGCGCATCGGTGCCGAGGCGACCGTCTACTACGCGGGCAAGGCCTTCCTCTGCGTCGCGGTCGCGCGCTGGATGGCCGAGGAGGGACTGAATCTCGACGTCTCCTCCGGCGGCGAGCTCGCCGTCGCGCTCGCGGCGGGGATCGAACCGGAGCGGATCGGCTTTCACGGCAACAACAAGTCGGAGCGCGAGATCGCGCGCGCGGTCGCGGCCGGCGTGGGCACCATCGTCATCGACAGCGAGCAGGAGATCGGGCGGGTCGCCGCGGCTGCGTCGGCCGCCGGTGTGCGGCAGCGCGTGCGCCTGCGCGTGAACAGCGGGGTGCACGCGGGTGCCCACGACTTCCTGGCCACCGCCCACGAGGACCAGAAATTCGGCCTCCCGCTGCGGCGCGTGGGCGAGCTGGTCGCCGCGATCGACGGCCATGACGGACTCGAGTTCGTGGGGCTGCACTGCCACATCGGATCGCAGATCTTCGCGAGCGCGGCCTTCCGCGAATCGGCCAGGCGACTGCTCGGGAGCTACCGCGAGCTCGCCGAGATCCTCGGGCGCCCTGTTCCCGAGCTCAATCTCGGCGGAGGCTTCGGCATCCCCTACACCTCGGAGCAGGCCGACGCCGCGCCGGACATCTCCGAGCTGGCGCAGGAGCTCGCCGAGATCGTGGCGGAGACGTGCGCGGAGGCGGGCGTCGCCCTTCCCGCGCTCGCCTTCGAACCCGGACGGAGCATCATCGGCCCTGCCGGGGTGACGCTCTACACGGTCGGCACCACCAAGGCGGTTGAACTCGACGGCACCGAGACCGATGCGCGGGAGGATCGCGGCTACGCCGAGAGGCTCTACGTCAGCGTCGACGGCGGGATGAGCGACAACGCCCGCCCCGCGCTCTACGGCGCCGACTACCAGGTCCGGATCGCGAACCGCGTCAGCGACGCGGCGCCCGCGCTCGTGCGTGTCGTCGGCAAGCACTGCGAGTCCGGTGACATCGTCGTGCAGCGCGACCTGCTGCCAGGAGACGTCGCCCCGGGCGATCTGCTCGCGGTCGCGGCCACCGGCGCCTACTGCTGGTCGCTCGCCAGCAACTACAACTACGTGCCGAGACCTCCGGTCGTAGCCGTGCGCGACGGCGCCGCCCGCGTGATCGTGCGCGGCGACACCGAAGACGAGTTGCTGGCGAGAAGCGCGGGCGAGCAGTGACGCGAGAAATGTCGGCGGTTGCCGCCACACTGAGCGCATCGGTTCAGACGCCGTTGCTGCTTGATACTTGCATAGAGAAGAATCCAACGACGAAACGGAGATCGACGTGACCGCGTACCGCGACTTGCGGGTGGCGCTTCTGGGCTGCGGCTCGGTGGGCGCCCAGGTGGCCAGGCTGCTGCTCGAGCAGCGCGAAGAACTCGCGGCGCGCACGGGCGCCGGTCTGCAGCTGGTCGGCATCGCCGTGCGGAACATCGACGCTCCGCGCGATGTCGAGCTGCCCCGCGAGCTGTTCACCACTGATGCGGAGCAACTCGTGCTCGGCGCCGATATCGTGGTCGAGCTCATGGGCGGCATCGAGCCGGCGCGCGGCCTGATCCTCCGCGCGCTCGAGGGCGGAGCCGACGTGGTCACGGCGAACAAGGCGCTCATCGCCGCCCACGGGCCGGAGCTCGCCGACGCGGCCGAGCAGGTGGGCGCGCAGCTCTCCTACGAGGCGGCGGTGGCGGGGGCGATCCCGATCATCCGCCCCCTCCGCGAAAGCCTCGCCGGCGACCACATCACGCGCGTGCTCGGCATCGTCAACGGCTCCACCAACTACATCCTCGACCGGATGGATCGCTTCGGCGACAGCGCCGAGGACGCGATGCGCGTCGCGAGCGAGCTCGGCTACCTCGAGGCGGATCCGACGCTGGACGTCGAGGGCTACGACGCCGCGCAGAAGGCCACGATCCTCGCGAGCATCGCCTTCCACACCGAGGTGCCGGTCGAGGCCGTGTACCGGGAGGGCATCACCGGGATCACCTCGGCGCAGATCGAAGCGGCCAGGCACGCCGGCTCCGTCATCAAACTGCTGGCCATCGCCGAGCGACTCACCGCGGCGGACGGCACGGAGGGCGTCTCGGCGAGGGTCTATCCCGCGCTGATCGACCGCGACCACCCGCTCGCGGCGGTGCACGGCGGCAAGAACGCCGTCTTCGTGGAGTCGGAGGCGGCGGGCGAGCTCATGTTCTACGGCGCCGGCGCCGGCGGGATCGAGACCGCATCGGCCGTGCTGGGAGACCTCGTCTCGGCTGCGCGTCGGCACGTCGCGGGCGGGCCGGGCATCCCCGGCTCGGCCCATGCGGAGCTCACCGTGCTGCCCATCGGCGAGGTGAGCACGGCCTACCAGATCATGCTCACCGTCCGCGATCAGCCGGGCGTGCTCGCGACGATCGCCAGTCTGCTCGCCGAGCACGGGGTCTCGGCGGCCAGCGTCGAGCAGTCGGTGACCCACGATGAGGAGGGCACGGCGACCCTCGTCATCGGGACCCACCAGGCGCGGGAGGCCGAGCTCGCGGCGACGGTGGAGGCGCTTCGCGGCAGCGATGCGGTGACTGCGGTCACGAGCGTGCTCAGGCTCGAGGGGAACTCATGACCGAACTGCGGGTGAGAGTTCCCGCGACGAGCGCCAATCTCGGGCCGGGCTTCGACACGCTCGGCCTCGCGCTGGCCTACGCAGACGAGCTCGTCGCCGGAGTCAGGCCCGAACCCGGTGCGACGGTCCGGGTCTCCGGGGTCGGAGCGGGGGAGGTGCCCGACGACGAGAGCAATCTCGTGGTGCGCTCCGTGGCGCACGTGTTCGATCGCGTCGGACGGGCCGTGCCGGGTCTCGACCTCGAGGCGCGCAATCGCATCCCGCACGGGCGCGGCATGGGATCCTCCGGCGCGGCCATCGTCTCAGGAGTCGTGCTCGCAGCCGGCCTGCTCGCCGAGGATCCCGACCCGATCCACCTGGACGAGGACGAACTCCTGCGTTTCGCCACCGAGCTCGAGGGGCACCCGGACAACGTCGCGCCCGCGCTGTTCGGCGGACTCACGATCGCCTGGACGAGCGACGGGGGCCCCCGCGTCAAGCGGCTCCTGGTGCACCGGGGCATCTCCCCGCTCGTGCTCGTGCCGAGCTTCAGCATGTCGACCGCCCTCGCGCGGAGCCTGCAGCCCAAGCAGGTCCCGCACGAGGACGCGGTGTTCAACCTGTCCCGCTCGGCGCTGCTCGTCGCAGCGCTGACCCAGAGCCCCGAGCTCCTGTTCGAGGCCACCGAGGACCGTCTGCATCAGAACTACCGCGCCGAGGCCATGCCGGCGACCCGCGATCTGATCGGAGAACTGCGAGGCGCCGGGCACGCGGCCGTCGTGTCCGGAGCCGGCCCCTCCATCCTGGTGCTCGCGACGGACCCGGCGGAGCGACTCGCGGCCATGGACATCGCGGAGGCCCATCCCGAGGACTGGCGCGCGCTGCCGCTCGCCGTCGACATCAAGGGTGCTACAGTAGAGGTGATCCGCCGGTAGTCGCTGCGCTCCTGCAGTCGCATTCATGATGTTTCGGCGCTGTTCATGCCGAAGCGGCGGCATCGCGGATCATTCCCTCACCGGGCATCCCGGTGATTTACCGAGCGTCTCGATCCGCGAGAGCGGACGAGTGCGCAGCCGTGAAGCACGGCGCACGATACCGGTGCGCCGGTCGCGGCGAATTTCCCGAAAGGAACAACGTGGAGCCAACCTCCAACGCGGCAGAGAGCCTCGATACGGGCGACACCCCTCGCGCGGACGCCCCGGGCGCCGACGCCGCAGCAGCCACCTCGACAGCGCCTGAGGCGTCCGCGGCGTCGACGACGACGGAGGCCGCGGCAGCGGTCCCCGCGACCGAACCGGCCGGCGAGCCGGAACCGGCCGCCGCACCCCGACGCCGTTCGCGACGTGCGAGTGCCGCCGCGGGGGAGGCGGTCGCGGTCGCGGAGCCCGCGTCGCCGAGCGACGATGAGCCCGCGTCGCAGACGGCCGCGGAGAAGACCGAGAAGCCCGAGAAAGCCCCGCCGAAGAAGCGGGTGTCGCGGGCGCGCAAGAAGACGGACGCGCCGACCGAGGCGGACGCCGCGGGCGACGCCAATACGGCCGGCGCCGAGACGGCCGGCTCCGATGCGGCGAGCACGGCCACGGCCGCCACCGACGCGCACAATTCCGACGCGCACAATTCCGACGCGGCGAACACCGACGCGGTGCACACCGACGCGGTGAACACCGACGCGACGGGCGCCGAGTCGGCCGGCGCGAGCGAGTCGAGCGCACCGCCCAAGAAGCGCAGTTCGCGCGGGCGGGGGCGTAAGGCGGCGGCCCCGGAGGCCGAGGCCCCGGAGATCGCGGCGCCGGAGAACGCGGCATCGGAGAATTCCGAGGCGCCTGCGGCGGATGCCGCCGGCGCTCCCGAGGCGCGGCCCGAGGGCCAGGACGACGCCCGGAGCGGCGAGGCGTCCGGCGATGCCGAGCCCAAGAGCTCCCGCTCCCGCAGCCGTTCGGGCCGGTCGGCCCGCGGTGCGAAGGACGAGCGCGGTCAGGCGAAGGGGCAGCAGGCCCCCGCCGCCGACGACGGAGGCGCCGAGGAGTCAGAGAGCGCCGGAGACCGGGCCGGCGACAAGCCGGAGCGCAACGGCGCTCGCGGCAACGGCAACGGCGAGGGCCAGGGGCGCGCCGGCCGCACGCGGCAGCGCGAGCGCAAGCGCCGCGGTCAGAACGACGATCTCGAGCCGGAGATCGCCGAGGACGACGTGCTGCTTCCCGTGGCCGGCATCCTCGACGTGCTCGACAACTACGCCTTCGTGCGCACGAGCGGCTACCTGCCCGGCACGGGCGACGTCTACGTCTCGCTCGGCCAGGTCAAGAAGTACGCTCTGCGGAAGGGCGACGCCGTGGTCGGCGCGATCCGCCAGCCGCGGGAGGGCGAGGGCGGCGGTCGTCAGAAGTACAACGCGATCGTGCGCGTCGACACCGTCAACTCCCAGCCGGCCGACGAGCAGCACCGGAGCCGCGCCGACTTCTCCGCGCTCACGCCGCTCCACCCCGACGAGCAGCTGCGCCTCGAGACCGGCTCCGACGAGCACGCGCTGAGACTGATCGACCTGTTCGCGCCCATCGGCAAGGGCCAGCGCGGGCTCATCGTCGGCCCACACGAGTCGGGCAAGTCGACGGTGCTGCGCCAGATCGCCGCGGCGGTCGCCGAGAAGCAGCCGGATGCGCACCTGATGCTCGTGGTCGTCGACGAGCGGCCGGAGGACGTCACGGAGCTGGAGCGCACGGTCAACGGGGAGGTCGTCGCATCGACCTTCGACCGGCCGGCCGAGGACCACATCACGATCGCGGAGCTCGCGATCGAGCGCGCGAAGCGGCTGGTCGAGCTGGGGCACGACGTCGTCGTGCTCATCGATTCGTTGACGAGCCTGGCACGGGCCTACAACGTCCTCGCCCCGGCCGCCACCCGGCTTCCCGCGGGCACACTCGACGCGACGGCGATCCACCCGCTCAAGAAGCTGCTGAGCGCCGCTCGCAACATCGAGAACGGCGGTTCGCTCACCATCGTGGCCACGGTCTCGGCGCAGCCCGGGTCCAGGGTCGACGAGGCGGTGCTCGGCGAACTCGAGGCCACGGCCAATGCGCAGCTCCGGCTGAGCGGAGCAGCCGCCGAGCGGCGCGAGTTCCCCGCGGTGGACGTGCGCGCCTCGTCCACCCGCCGCGAGGACCTGCTCAAGAGCGGGGCCGAGCTGAAGGTCACCGACGGGCTGCGCCGCGCTCTCGCGCGACTCAGCCCGGAGGAGGCGCTCGCCTCGGTGCTGTCGCAGCTCCGCCAGACGTCCTCCAACGTCGAGTTCCTGGCGCTCGCGCAGCGTTCGGGCGCGCTCTGAGAACAGCCGGCATGTTCGAACAGGTCGCAGCCCTGATCGCCGAGCACGAGCGGCTGCAGGACGAGCTGGCGGATCCCGCCCTCCACGCCGATGCGGCGCGGGCCAAGCGGGTCAACCGGCGATACGCCGAGCTGAGCAAGATCAAGGCCGCCCACGAGCAGTGGCAGCAGCTTGGGGACGATCTCGAGGCCGCGCGCGAGTTGGCGAGGGAGGACGAGGTCTTCGCCGAGGAGGTGCCCGAGATCGAGGCGCAGCTGGCCGACGCGCAGGAGAAGGTGCGGCGCCTCCTCATCCCGCGCGACCCGGACGATGCGCGCGATGTGATCCTCGAGATCAAGGGGGGCGAGGGCGGCGCGGAGTCGGCGCTCTTCGGCGCCGACCTGCTGCGCATGTACCTGCACTACGCCGAGAGCAAGGGGTGGAAGACCGAGATCCTCGAGCGGGACGAGAGCGACCTGGGCGGCTTCAAGAACGTCCAGGTGGCCATCAAGGCCAACGCGAGCGACCCGGCCCAGGGCGCCTGGGCGCACCTCAAGTACGAGGGCGGGGTGCACCGTGTGCAGCGCGTGCCGGTGACCGAATCGCAGGGGCGGATCCACACCTCGACCACGGGCGTGCTCGTCTACCCCGAGGTGGACGAGCCCGAGGAGATCGAGATCAACCAGAACGATCTCAAGATCGACGTCTACCGGTCCAGCGGACCGGGCGGGCAGTCGGTCAACACCACCGACTCCGCGGTGCGGATCACGCACGTGCCGAGCGGGATCGTGGTGGCGATGCAGAACGAGAAGTCGCAGCTGCAGAACCGCGAGGCGGCGATGCGCGTGCTGCGGGCCCGTCTGCTGGCCAAGCAGCAGGAGGAGGCCGCGGCGGAGGCCAGCGTCCACCGCTCGAGCCAGATCCGCACGATGGATCGTTCCGAGCGGATCCGCACCTACAACTTCCCGGAGAACCGCATCGCCGACCACCGCACCGGCTACAAGGCCTACAACCTGGATCAGGTCATGAACGGGGCGCTCGATCAGGTGATCGAGTCGTGCATCCGCGCCGACGAGGAAAGCCGGCTCGCCGAGCTCGGGCAGTGACGCGGACGCGGTCTCCGCGGTATCGCGGCGGGAGTACCATGGCACTGTGACCGCAGCTCGCCGACCGCTTCTTCCCTGGCTGGTCTGGGGCGTCGCGGTGGTCGCCTACGTGATCGCCGTCGTCAACCGATCCTCCCTGGCGGCGCTCGGCCCCGCGACGCAGGAGCACTTCGGCATCGACGCGACCGCCCTGTCGATGTTCGCCGTGATCCAGCTCGTCGTCTACGCGGGACTGCAGATCCCCGTGGGAACCCTGCTCGACCGCTTCGGGCCGACGGCGATGATCCTCTCCGGCGGGATCCTGATGCTGACGGGCCAGCTGGTCATGGCGACCGTGCACGACGTGCGCCTCGCGATCCTCGCCCGCGTGCTCGTCGGAGCAGGCGACGCCTGCACCTTCATCAGCGTGATCCGCCTGCTCCCGGAGTGGTTCGCGCTGCGCCAGCTGCCGGTCGTCAACCAGATCACCGCGCTGCTCGGACAGGTCGGCCAGCTGATCTCGGTGATGCCGCTGGCGCTCGCGGTGAGCGTATTCGGCTGGACCGTCGGGTTCGCGGGCGTCGCCGCGGTCGGACTGCTCATCGCCCTCATCGGAGCGGTCGTCCTGCGGGATGCGCCCGGCCGCGGCACCGCCGTGGAGCGGATGCTCGGCCGGATCGGCCGGATGAGCCGGGGCGCGCGCTCCTTCGCCGGGCACGAGAGCACGGCGGAGCTCGGGGCGGTCGCACCGCCGCCGACGGAGCTCGTGAGCATCGTGGGGGTCCGGGGCGCGGCTGCGCCCCCGGCCGGCTTCTGGCGGCGCTTGCGCATCCTGCTGCGAATCCCCGGGGTCCGCCTCGCGTTCTGGATCCATTTCACTCCGCCGTTCGCGGCGAACGTCCTCCTGCTGCTCTGGGGCACGCCGTTCTTCACCGGAGGGGTCGGCCTCAGCCCGACCGCCTCCGCGGGACTGCTGAGTCTGGCCGTGGTGGCCAGCATGGTGGCCGGAGCGACCCTCGGCCCGCTCACCTCGCGGTTCATGGAGCGACGCGTCTGGGTCGTGCTGGTCGGCAGCTGCGCGGTGATGCTCGTCTGGGTGGTCACCCTGCTGTGGCCGGGTTCGCCCCCGTTCGCGGTGCTCGTCGTGCTCGTGCTCGTCGTGCCGGTCGGCGGTCCGACCTCCATGATCGCCTTCGAGGTCGCTCGCTCGCACACTCCGCGCAGCTATCTCGGGCTGGCGACCGGCTTCGTGAACATGGGCGGATTCATCGCCACGCTGATCGCGGTCTTCCTGATCGGCCTCACACTCGACCTGCAAGGGGCCGGGGAGCCCGAGAACTACTCGCTCCCCGCGTTCCGCTGGGCCTTCGCCACGCAGATCCCGATCTGGCTGCTGGGCCTGGCGATGATCCTGCTCGAGATGCGCCGCACCGGCCGCTGGATGAACCGGCACGGCCGCAGCCTGCGCTGAATTGCGGCCCGAGCCGCAAGGGGACGGTGACCCCCGGCGCGGAAGATGATACCGTGACGGTGTGATCTCCCAGGATTCCCGTCGCACCCCCCGTCCGCTGCTGAGCGGCGGACTCGCCGTGCTGCTCGCCGCGACGCTCGTCGTCGCCGACATCCCGGACGTCTCCGGCGATGCCGCCGGCCCGCCCGCCGCCGAGGCGATGTCCCACGCCTCCGCCCGGGTCCCTGCGGAGAAGCGCGCCGGGCAGAAGCTCGCGATCGCGAAGCCCAGGGTGAAGGGCACCGCGCGCATCGGGCAGACGCTGCGCGCCCGGGTGAAGAGCACCGGAACGGTGCGGCCGGCGCTGACCTACACCTGGTTGCGCGACGGCGTGCGGATCCGCGGCGCGCACAAGAGCTGGTACCGGCTGGGGTCCAAGGACCGCAAGCACCGGATCTCGGTGCGGGTCACCGCGAAGGCCACCGGATACCGCACCGTCACCAAGCGGTCGTCCCCCACGAAGCGCGTCCGCGCGAAGGCGATCAACGACCCCAGGTCCGCGCAGGTGGTGGTGAACAAGCTGCGGCCGCTGCAGCCGAAGCGCTACCAGCCGTCCGGGCTCGTGCACGCCAGGGGCATCGAGAACACCAACGGGCAGCCGATGCGGTGGGCGACGGCGCGGGCGCTCGAGCGGATGGCCGTGGCGGCCCGGAAGGACGGCGTCGACTTCCGCATCTTCAGCGCCTTCCGCAGCTACGACTACCAGCGCAGCCTCTACGACTCGTATGTCGCGCGCGACGGGCGGGCCAGGGCCGACACCTATTCGGCGCGTCCCGGCCACTCCGAGCATCAGACCGGGTTCGCCGTCGACCTGGGGGACTGGAGCGGCTGCGGCATCGGCACGTGCTTCGCCGACACCAGCGCCGGGCGCTGGCTCGCCAAGAACTCCCACAGGTACGGCTTCATCCTGCGCTACCCGCGCGGATACACGCACATCACCGGGTACACCTACGAGCCCTGGCATTTCCGCTACGTCGGCGAGAAGGCGGCGAAGGAGATGAAGCGGAAGAAGATCCGCACCCTGGAGCAGTACCGAGGGCTGAAAGCCGCGCCCGACTACCGCTGACGGCCCGCGTCCCGGCAACCGCCGGCGCTCCGGCCCGGGGCGGCGCAGAGGCTCCGTCGAAACCGGTATCCGTCAGATCATGTAGAAGTCGGCCTCGTCCGGCAGCTCGGGCTGAGGAGCGCCGCGCCGCGGCCGCGCCGTCGCGGGGATCCCGATGAGCGTCGAGTGCGGCGGCGCGGAGTTCACGACGACCGCGTTCGACCCGACCGCGCTGTCGTGCCCGAGCTCGATGTCTCCGAGCACCTTCGCGCCCGCGCCGATCACGACGCGGTCGCCGATCGTGGGATGCCGCTTCCTGCCCCGCTCATGGCCGGTCCCGCCGAGCGTGACCTGGTGGTAGAGCAGCACGTCGTCGCCGATCACCGCGGTCTCGCCGATCACCACGCCCATGCCGTGATCGATGAACAGGCGCCGCCCGATGCGCGCGCCGGGGTGGATCTCGACGCCGGTGAAGAAGCGGGTCAGCTGCGACAGGGCCCGGGGGAGGAACCGCAGACCGCGCCGCCAGAGCGCGTGCGAGCAGGGGTGCCACCTGCCGGCGTGCCGGCGGGTTTAGACGAAGAACACCGCGAGCGCGCCGCGCGCCGCCGGGTCGTGGCGGCGCGCGGCGCGGAGGTCCTCCCGGACGCGTCGGAGAATACTCACACGTCGAGGTCGTCGAACAGCACCGTCGAGAAGTAGCGCTCGCCGAAGTCGGGCACGACCACGACGATCTTCTTCCCGGCGTTCTCGGGGCGCTTCGCCACCTCGACCGCGGCCCAGACCGCCGCTCCGCCGGAGATGCCGGCGAGGATGCCCTCGTCGGTGCCGAGCGAGCGAGCCTTGGCGATGGCGTCGGCGAGCGGCACGTCGATCACCTCGTCGTAGATCTCGCGATCGAGGATCTCGGGCACGAAGTTCGGGCCGAGGCCCTGGATCTTGTGCGGCCCGGGGGTGCCCTCGCTGAGGAGCGGCGAATCGGCCGGCTCGACGGCGACGATCCGGATGTCGGGGTTCTGCTCCTTCAGGTAGCCGCCGGCGCCCGTGATGGTGCCGCCGGTGCCGATGCCGGAGATCAGGATGTCGACCTCGCCGTCGGTGTCGTTCCAGATCTCGGGGCCCGTGGTGGCGCGGTGGATCGCGGGGTTGGCGGGGTTCGCGAACTGCTTGGCGAGGATGGCGCCCGGGGTGTTCGCCACGATCTCCTCCGCCTTCGCCACGGCGCCCTTCATGCCGAGCGGGCCCTCGGTCAGCACGAGCTCGGCGCCGTAGGCGCGGAGCAGCTTGCGCCGCTCGATGCTCATGGTCTCGGGCAGGGTGAGGATCACCCGGTAGCCGCGCGCCGCGCCGACGAAGGCGAGCGCGATGCCGGTGTTGCCGCTCGTCCCCTCGACGATGGTGCCGCCGGGCTTCAGCTCGCCCGACTTCTCGGCGGCGTCGATGATCGCCACGCCGATCCGATCCTTCACGCTGCTGGCGGGGCTGTAGAACTCGAGCTTCGCGTACACCTCGGCCTCCGCGCCGTCGGTGACTCGGTTCAAGCGCACCAGCGGGGTGTTGCCGACGGCTTCGGTGATGTTTGCGTAGGTGCGTGCCATGGTGAGGAGTCCTTCTTCTCGATTGCGAGCTTCGGCCACTCAAAACTATATCGACAACTTATTCCACGTTTCATCCTCTCTTATCGGTTGTTACGACCCTGGCTGTGGCAGAGTTGGGGGGTGGCCGGAGGCAGCACCATCGACGAGACGTTGAGCGAGATCCGAGATCGGCTCGACGCCGCCGGGATCGAGAGCGCCGCCGTCGACGCCGAGCTGATCCTGGGGCACGTGCTCGGCGCCTCGCGCGGCGGCGTGCAGGCGCTCGCCATCACCGGTGCCGCGATCCGGGACGGGGATCGCGCCGCCGCGCTCGGCCTGGCGGAGGAGCGCGCCCGCAGGATCCCCCTGCAGCACCTCACGGGCCGGGCGCCCTTCCGCACCATCGAGCTGGAGGTGGGGCCGGGGGTCTTCGTCCCGAGACCCGAGACCGAGACGGTCGTGCAGTTCGCGCTCGACGCGCTCCTCGCGGCGCCGGAGGCCGAGCCCGTCGCCCTCGACCTGTGCACCGGCAGCGGCGCCATCGCCCTGGCGCTCGCGAGTGAGCTGTCCACCGTTCGGGTCTGGGCGGTGGAGCGGAGTCCGGAGGCGTTGGCCTGGGCCGAGCGCAACGTGTCGGCGCTCGGGCGGGGACGGGTCAGGCTGATCCGGGGCGACGTCCGCGCGCTCGACCCCTCCTTCGCCGACTCCTCGGCCTCGTCCGGGGAACCGGCTGATCCGCGCCGGATGCTGTCCGCTCGGGAGGCCCGGGATGATCGTGATGCCCGTGGCTCGGGCGGGACGGGCGGTGACATCGAGGAGATCCGAGCCCTGGCCGGCCGGGTGCGCGTTCTGGTCTCCAATCCTCCGTATGTTCCCGAGTCGATGGTTCCGAGAGACCCCGAGGTGCGCGACCACGACCCCGAGTCGGCGCTCTACGCGGGCGCCGACGGTCTGGATCTGATCCGTCGGATCAGCCGAGCGGGGCGGGTGCTCGTGGCCCCGGGCGGAACGCTGGTGCTGGAGCACGCCGAGCAGCAGGGCGCCGCGATCCGAGCGCTGCTCTCTGCGGACGGCTGGCGCGCGCCCGCCACGTTCCCCGACCAGACCGGCAGGGATCGCGCGACCACGGCCGTGCGCTGAGCGCGGTCGCCGCTTTCGCGAAAGGCATGCTCCACCACGAGAATGCTCCCGTCCTCCCGGCCGGGAGCACCCTTCTCGCGGGGGAGCGGTGTCCTCGTGAGTCGTGCACCGCGCGCGGGCGGTAGAATCGGAACCTATGTCCGAGGTTTTCGATTGCAGCGACGGGAATCAGCTGATCTCCGCCGCGCGGGCCGCCCGCCAGGCGATCGGCCGGGGCGAGCTCGTCGTGCTGCCGACCGACACCGTCTACGGCGTCGCGGCCGACGCCTTCTCGCCGGACGCCGTGCAGCGGCTCCTCGACGCGAAGGGCCGCGGACGCACCTCGCCGCCGCCCGTGCTCATCCCCGGCATCGAGACCGCGGCGGCGCTCGCCGCCGAGATCCCCGAGGCGGTGCGCGAGCTCGCGGAGGCCTTCTGGCCGGGTCCGCTGACCATCGTCCTCCCCGCGCGCCCGTCGCTCGATTGGGACCTGGGGGAGACCGGCGGGACGGTCGCGCTGCGCATCCCGGATCATGAACTGGCGCTCGAGCTCCTGCGGGAGACCGGGCCGCTGGCGGTCTCGAGCGCGAACCGCACGGGAGAGCCGGCGGCGCGGAGCGTCGCGCGAGCGCGCGAGATGCTCGGCGGCGACGTCGCCGTCTACCTCGACGCCGGCGAGCTCCCCGGCTCCGGCGCCGCCTCCACGATCGTCGATGCGACCCGTCTCGCCGCCGAGGGAGCCGGCCTGCGGGTGCTCCGCGAGGGCGCCCTCGCGCGCGACGAGATCGCCGCAGCGGTGCCGCAGGTGACCATCGATGCCTGAGACACCGCACCCGAAGATTCCGTCGAGCGCCTCCATCCCGGAGCGCGCCGACGGGACGCCGAGAGGAGACCAGCCGTGACCGAAGCCGGCGACCAGACCGCAGCCGCGCCGCAGCCGGAGGGCCCGCGCATGCCCTCGTCCCAGCCGGTGCTGATCCGGGCGCTCGTCCTCGGAGCCGGAGCGACCGCCGTCCTGCTGGTGGTCTGCGGCGGGATCGGGTGGTGGATCGCCGGATCCCCGGGCCTGGTGGGCGGCGTGCTCGGCGCCGCGTTCGCCGGGCTCTTCCTCGGGCTCACCGTGGGCAGCATCGCCTTCGCCAACCGCTTCATCGAGAGCGAGCTCTACGTCCCGGTGTTCTTCGCCATCGTCGTCGGCGGGTGGCTCCTGAAGTTCATCGCCTTCATCGTCGCCGCGGTGCTCCTGCGCGATCAGCCCTGGCTCGAGCCGAAGATCCTCTTCTTCTCGCTCATCGCGGGGGTGCTCGTCTCGCTCGGCGTCGATGCGTACGTCATGCTGAAGAACCGCCTCCCCTACGTCTCCGACCCGCGACCGGAGGCGTGACGACCGTCCTGCGGCCCTCTTGCGGGCGCGGCGCAGGACGGACGGGTTTTTCTCACGGCGAACTTGTTGATAGGATCGTTACGTTCCCGGCAGGGCCGCGCTTCACGCAGGACTGTGCGCACTGGGGGCACGACTATCGTTCGACGCCGTGCAGAGGTGATCTGCACCCCGAATCAGGAGAATGGCGCTGTTTTCTAACGCTGTGCACATCGTGACCCCCGCACTCATCTTCACCGCGGAAGACGGCGGATTCCATCCGCCCTCGATCGCGGACTTCTTCCCGGAGAGCGTGCTGTTCGTCGGAACCCCGTTCGAGATGAACAGGATCATGATCATCCGGGTGATCATGACGGTCCTCCTGCTGCTCCTGTTCTGGATCGGCACGCGCAAGATGCGGGTCATCCCCACGCGCGGCCAGTCGATCACCGAGATGGCGCTCGACTTCGTGCGCGTGAACATCGCGGAGGATCTGCTCGGCAAGGTCGACGGGCGGCGCTTCCTGCCCATCCTGACGGCGATCTTCTTCACGATCCTCACCTTCAACATCACGGGCATCATCCCCGGCTTCAACATCGGCGTCTCCGCGGTCATCGGCCTGCCGCTCACGCTCGCGATCGTCTCCTACGCGACCTTCATCTACGCGGGAGTCAAGAAGAGCCCGAAGAACTTCTTCAAGAACTCGCTCTTCCCGGCAGGCGTGCCCTGGCCGCTCTACGTGATCGTGACGCCGATCGAGTTCTTCTCGACCTTCGTCCTGCGGCCGGTCACGCTGACGCTCCGACTCCTCATGAACCTGCTGGTCGGCCACCTCCTGCTGGTCCTCTTCTTCAGCGCGACCGACTTCTTCCTGTTCCAGGGCGAGGGCCTGATCAAGCTCTTCGGCGTCGGCACCTTCGCGGTCGGCTTCGCCTTCACCCTCTTCGAGATCCTGGTGGCGTTCCTCCAGGCCTACATCTTCACCATTCTCACTGGCGTCTACATCCAGCTCGCGCTGGCTGAAGAGCACTAACGACCGGGTTCGGCAGCCGCCGCACTCACCAACCGGAAGGAAACACCCACTGTGTCTGTTCTCGCTGAAGTTTCGGGCAGCATCTCGACCGTCGGTTACGGCCTCGCCGCGATCGGCCCCGCGATCGGCCTCGGCATCGTCGTCGGCAAGACCATCGAGGGCGTCGCACGCCAGCCCGAGCTGGCCGGCCGCCTCCAGGTGCTGATGTGGATCGGTATCGCGTTCACCGAGGCCCTCGCGCTCATCGGCATCGCGACCCACTTCATCTTCCAGTAAGCCGTCCACCTTTCCCAGTCTCGAAAGGGAGGCTCGATGAGTACCGCAGTGATTCTTGCGGCCGAAGAGGGCGCAACACCGAATCCGCTGTTGCCCGCGACCTATGACATCGTCTGGTCGGCGGTCGTCTTCGCCATCATCCTGGTCGCGTTCTGGAAGGTCTTCCTGCCCAAGCTGCAGAAGCTCCTCGACGAGCGCGCCGAGGCGATCGAGGGCAACATCGCCAAGGCCGACGAGGCGCAGGCGAAGGCCGAGGCCGCGCTGCAGGAGTACACCGCGCAGCTCGCAGGAGCCCGCCAGGAGGCCGGAGAGATCCGGGATGCCGCGCGCGCCGACGCCGCGAAGATCGTGGCCAAGGCCAAGGACGACGCCTCGGTCGAGGCCGCGCGCATCGCGCAGTCCGCGCAGTCCCAGATCGAGGCCGAGCGTCAGAGCGCGGTGGTCTCGCTGCGCAAGGAGGTCGGCACCCTCGCGATCGACCTCGCGTCCGGCGTCGTGGGCGAGCAGCTCTCCGACGATGCGAAGGCCTCCGCGATCGTCGATCGCTTCCTCGCGGATCTCGAGGCCTCCGAGAAGGCGAAGCAGTAATGGGGAGCGCCTCACGCGGAGCCCTGGCCGTCGCCAGGGCCTCACTGGGCGAGCGGCCCGCGGCATCGGTCGGGGGCGAGCTCCTGGACGCATCGGCGCGGATCGCAGCGGCCCCGGCTCTGCTCAGCGCGCTGGCAGACGGCTCCGCCGATCTCGCGGCCAAGACCCAGCTCATCGGGCGCCTCTTCGCCGGCGCCTCGGTCGAGACGCGTGCGGTGCTCACCGCGGCTGCGGAGCAGACCTGGTCGAGTCCCGACGAGCTCGTCGCCGGGGTCGAGGAACTCGGACTGCGCGCCCAAGCCGCGGCCCACGCCGATCTGGCGGACGAGCTCCTCGCCGCGGCGAGCGTGATCGACTCCAACCACGAGCTCGAACTCGGCCTCGGCAGCAAACTCGGGGATCCCGCCGCGAAGGTCGCGCTCGTCGAGAAGCTCTTCACCGGCAAGATCTCATCCAGCGCCCTGGCCGTGGTCGCCCACCTGGTGGCCGATCCCCGCGGACGTCGGATCAGCGCGGCGCTCAGGCAGAGCGCGCGCATCGCGGCTGATCAGGGCGGCAGCGAGCTCGCCACGGTCACCGTTGCCTCCGCGCTGACCCCCGAGCAGCAGACCCGGCTGGCCGGACTGCTGGAGCAGAGCGCAGGACGACCGGTTCGCGTCACCACCGTGGTCGAGCCGGGGCTGATCGGCGGCGTGCGCATCCAGATCGGCGACGACGTGATCGACGGAAGCGTGCGCTCGCGCCTCGAAGACCTCCGCCTGCAGTTGGCGGGCTAGACCAGATTTTTCAGCCCGGGGGCCGAGCCTTCGGAAGAGATAGAGAGAACGAAATGGCAGAACTCACCATCAGCCCCGATGAGATCCGCGATGCCCTGAAGGAGTTCGCGGCGTCGTACGATCCGAAGCAGGCCGGAAAGACCGAAGTCGGCACCGTCATCGACGCGGCCGACGGCATCGCCCACGTCGCCGGGCTTCCCGGCGTCATGGCCAACGAGCTGGTGCGCTTCGCCGACGGCACGCTCGGCCTGGCCCAGAACCTCGACGAGGACGAGATCGGCGTCGTCGTGCTCGGCGAGTTCACCGGCATCGAGGAGGGCCAGCAGGTCACCCGCACCGGCGAGGTGCTCTCCGTGCCCGTCGGCGAGGGCTACCTCGGCCGTGTGGTGGACCCGCTCGGCAATCCCATCGACGGCCTCGGCGAGATCGCGGGCACCGAGGGGCGTCGCGCGCTCGAGCTGCAGGCCCCCGGCGTGATGCAGCGCAAGTCGGTGCACGAGCCGCTGCAGACCGGCATCAAGGCCATCGACGCGATGATCCCGGTCGGCCGCGGCCAGCGCCAGCTGATCATCGGCGATCGCCAGACCGGCAAGACCGCCATCGCGATCGACACGATCATCAACCAGAAGTCGAACTGGGAGTCGGGCGATCCGAGCAAGCAGGTGCGCTGCATCTACGTCGCCATCGGCCAGAAGGGCTCGACCATCGCCTCCGTGAAGGGCGCGCTGGAGGATGCCGGAGCGCTCGAGTACACCACGATCGTCGCCTCGCCCGCCAGTGATCCGGCCGGCTTCAAGTACCTGGCGCCCTACACCGGATCGGCCATCGGCCAGCACTGGATGTACGGCGGCAAGCACGTGCTCATCATCTTCGACGATCTGTCGAAGCAGGCCGAGGCCTACCGCGCGGTGTCGCTGCTGCTCCGCCGTCCGCCGGGGCGCGAGGCCTACCCGGGCGACGTGTTCTACCTGCACTCCCGGCTGCTCGAGCGCTGCGCGAAGCTCAGCGACGATCTCGGCGCGGGCTCGATGACCGGTCTCCCGATCATCGAGACCAAGGCGAACGACGTCTCCGCCTACATCCCGACCAACGTGATCTCGATCACGGACGGCCAGATCTTCCTCCAGTCCGATCTGTTCAACGCCAACCAGCGCCCCGCGGTCGACGTGGGCATCTCGGTGTCCCGCGTGGGCGGCGACGCGCAGGTCAAGAGCATCAAGAAGGTGTCGGGCACGCTCAAGCTCGAGCTCGCCCAGTACCGCGCGCTGGAGGCCTTCGCGATGTTCGCCAGCGATCTCGACGCGGCCAGCCGCCGCCAGCTCGAGCGCGGAGCGCGGCTCACGGAGCTGCTCAAGCAGCCCCAGTACTCGCCCTACCCGGTCGAGGAGCAGACCGTCTCGATCTGGGCCGGTACCAAGGGCTACCTCGACGACGTGCCGGTGGAGGACATCCTTCGCTTCGAGCGCGAGTTCCTCGACGACGTCGCGAACAACAGCAGCGCGCTGAGCACGCTCCGCGAGACGAACGTGCTCGACGACGACACGGTCGCCGAGCTCGAGACCAGGATCGCGGAGTTCAAGCTCCAGTTCCGGACCTCGTCGGGCCAGGCGCTGCACGAGCAGTTCGAAGAGCTGGCCGAGGAAGAGATCCAGCAGGAGCAGCTGGTCGTCGCCAAGAAGTAGCGCGTCGGGTGGGCGCCCCGCGCCCACCCGATCCCGCAACGCAACGACCATCACAGTTTTCAACGACACAGGAGAGACATGGGAGCGCAACTTCGGGTCTACCGGCAGAAGATCCGTTCTGCCCAGACGACCAAGAAGATCACTCGCGCGATGGAGCTGATCGCGGCCTCTCGCATCCAGAAGGCGAAGGCGCGCGTCGAAGCGACGACGCCCTACACGCGAGCGATCACCCGCGCCGTCTCGGCCGTCGCGACGCACTCGAACATCGATCATCCGCTCCTCACCGAGGCGGAGACGATCACCCGCGCCGCCGTGGTGATCTTCACCTCGGACCGCGGACTCGCGGGCGCCTTCAACTCGCAGGTGCTGCGGGAGGCGGAAGAGCTCACCGAGCTGCTCCGCTCGGAGGGCAAAGAGGTCACCTACTATCTGATCGGACGCAAGGCGCAGGGGTACTTCACCTTCCGCCATCGCGCGGCCGAGCGGGTCTGGACCGGCTTCACCGAGAGCCCGGGTTTCGAGAACGGCAAGGAGATCGCCGACGCGCTGCTCGAGGCCTTCACGAAGGAGACCAGCGAGGGCGGCGTCGATGAGATCCACCTCGTGTACAACCGCCTCATCAGCATGGTGAGCCAGCTTCCCCAGGTGCATCGGCTGCTGCCGCTGGAGATCGTGGAGGGTGTTGCCGACGCGGAGACCGGGCCGGAGGCGCTGTACGAATTCGAGCCCGACGCCGACAGCGTGCTCGACCGCGTGCTGCCCGCCTACATCGAGTCCCGGCTCTTCAACGCGCTGCTCGAATCGGCGGCGGCGAAGCACGCGGCCACGCAGAAGGCGATGAAGAGCGCGAGCGACAACGCGGATGCGCTGATCCGCGATTACACCCGCCTGGCGAACAACGCCCGTCAGGCAGAGATCACCCAGCAGATTTCCGAGATCGTCGGCGGCGCCGACGCCCTCGCCGACTAGCCACGCCTACGAAGAGAGAGAACACCATGACCGAGAAGGCCAGCACTCAGGTTGCCGGGCGCATCGCCCGCGTCACCGGCCCCGTCGTCGACATCGAGTTCCCGCACGACGCGATTCCCGCCGTGTACAACGCGCTCCAGACCACCATCGAGTTCAGCGATGACCAGGAGCCGCTGAAGCTCGTGCTCGAGGTCGCGCAGCACCTCGGCGACAACCTGGTGCGCGCCATCGCGCTGAAGCCCACCGACGGTCTGGTCCGCGGCCAGGAGGTCATCGACACCGGCGACTCGATCACCGTCCCGGTCGGCGATGTCACCAAGGGCAAGGTCTTCAACGTGACCGGCGACGTGCTCAACCTCCCCGATGGCGAGACCTTCGAGGCGACGGAGCGCTGGAGCATCCACCGCGAGCCCCCGGCCTTCGATCAGCTCGAGTCGAAGACGCAGCTCTTCGAGACCGGCATCAAGGTCATCGATCTGCTGACCCCCTACGTGCAGGGCGGCAAGATCGGCCTCTTCGGCGGCGCCGGCGTGGGCAAGACGGTGCTCATCCAGGAGATGATCCAGCGCGTCGCCCAGGATCACGGCGGCGTCTCGGTCTTCGCCGGCGTGGGCGAGCGCACCCGTGAGGGCAACGACCTCATCCACGAGATGGACGAGGCGGGCGTGTTCGACAAGACCGCCCTGGTGTTCGGCCAGATGGACGAGCCGCCGGGAACTCGTCTCCGCGTCGCGCTGTCGGCCCTGACCATGGCCGAGTACTTCCGCGATGTGCAGAAGCAGGACGTGCTCCTCTTCATCGACAACATCTTCCGCTTCACGCAGGCCGGTTCCGAGGTGTCGACGCTGCTCGGACGCATGCCCTCCGCGGTGGGCTACCAGCCGAACCTCGCCGACGAGATGGGCGTCCTGCAGGAGCGCATCACCTCGACCCGAGGCCACTCGATCACCTCGCTGCAGGCCATCTACGTGCCCGCCGACGACTACACCGACCCGGCTCCCGCGACGACCTTCGCGCACCTGGACGCGACCACCGAGCTGTCGCGTGCGATCGCCTCGAAGGGTCTGTACCCCGCGGTCGATCCGCTCACCTCGACCTCGCGCATCCTCGACCCCCGCTACTTGGGCGAGGATCACTACCGCGTGGCGACCTCGGTGAAGCAGATCCTGCAGAAGAACAAGGAGCTGCAGGAGATCATCGCGATCCTCGGCGTCGACGAGCTCTCCGAGGAGGACAAGATCACCGTCGCGCGCGCGCGCCGCATCGAGCAGTTCCTCTCCCAGAACACCTACATGGCGAAGAAGTTCACCGGTGTCGAGGGCTCGACGGTGCCGCTCAAGGAGACGATCGAGTCGTTCGACGCGATCACGAAGGGCGAGTTCGACCACGTCGCCGAGCAGGCGTTCTTCAACGTCGGCGGCATCAGCGACGTCGAGGAGAAGTGGGCGCAGATCCAGAAGGAGAACGCCTGATCATGGCCGGCCTGAACGTGAGCGTCGTCTCCGCGGAGCGGGAGATCTGGACGGGCGAGGCCTCCCAGGTCGTCGCGAAGACCGTCGAGGGCGAGATCGGCATCCTCAGCGGGCACGAGCCGATGCTCGCGCTGCTCGCCGAAGGCCAGGTTCGCGTCACGACGTCCGGCGGCGAGAAGATCGCCGTCGACGCCGAGGGCGGGTTCTTCTCCGTCGATCACGACACCGTCACCATCGTCGCCGGAAAGGCGGCGATCGTTTAGAGGAAAACGCGATCAGCGTTTTCCCGCGATCGCCGCTGGCGCTTCTGCGTCAGATCGTTGAGAGGAAAACGCGATCAGCGTTTTCCCGCGATCGCCGCTGGCGCTCCTGCGTCAGCTGGTTGAGGGCGGAACGCGTTCAGCGTTTCGCGCCGGGTCCATCGTGCTTCCGAGCACGGTTGGCGCGCACCTTGGCGAGGTTGCCGCAGACCGCCATGTCGCACCAGACCCGTGAGGAGTTCCGGGAGCGGTCGTAGTACGCTTCGCCGCAGTCGTCTCCGGGGCAGATCTTCACGCGCGCCCACCGGCCCGCGGAGGTGATCCTGGCCGCCGCGGCGATCACGGCGGAGGGGGCGTCGGGGCCTCCGACCTCGACCCCGTCCGGGGTCAGCGTCGCGCGGAGTCGCACGGGGCGCAGCTCTCCGTCGGTCATCGCGCGGACGGTGCCGGTGCGTCGCACGACGGCGTTCCTCAGCGCGTCTCGCACCGATCGCGCCGCATCGAGGTCGCCGGGTGCGAGCGATCGCTCTCGGCACCATCCCGCGTAGGAGGCCTCGCGATCGAGCAGGTCGAGTCCCGTTTCGAGATCGATCGTGTTCATGAAGCCGACGACGAGTTCCGTATCGTGCGCTGTCATGGTCCCATCCTGTCATGTAACCGGTCAAATCATTATGATGGTTACATGATCGGTCTCGCCCTCGCGTTCCTCTCCAGCGCGCTGTGGGGAGCGGCCGATTTCGCCGCCGGCCTCGGCGCGCGGCGCTCGGATGCTCTCAGGACCTCTCTGCTGACCTATCTCCTGGCCTCCTCCCTCCTGGTGATCGTCCACCTGCTGGACCCGGGCCGGCCCTCCGCCTCCGCGATCACCGGAGGTCTCATCGCCGCGGTCTGCAGCGCCGTCGGGTTCGTCTCCTTCTACGTGAGCCTGGCGCTCGCGCCGATGGGCGTCGTCACCGCGATCGTGGCGGCGACCGAGGTGGTCGTTCCCGTGGTGGTCGGCGTGGGGGTGCACGGTGAACCGCTGTCGGTGCTCTCCTGGGCCGGTGCGGCGACGGCGGCCATCGGCGCCGTCGTGGTCGGGGCGGCCGAGGGGAGCGGCGCCCGGGATCGCGGATCCGTGCGCACGACGACTCGTGCGCTCCTGCTCGCCGCGATCGCGGGGGTGGCGTTCGGGTTGGCGGTGGTCGCGCTCGACCTGGCGCCGCCGACCTCCGGGATGCTCGCGCCGAGCCTGGAGATGGTGGGCGGGCTCGTGATCACCGGGGCGCTCCTCGCGATCGTCTTCCGGTCGGAGCGCGCGCGTCGGATCGCGGGCTCCGTCGGCGTGGTGACGGCCGTGCGCCTCGACCGGCACGGCGCGATCCTCGGCGCTCTGGCCGGCGGTCTGCAGGGCGCGGCGAACATCGTGCTCATGCTCGCGCTCTGGAACGGCGATCTCGCGGTCGTCGGCGTGATCGTATGCCTCTACCCGGTGACGACGGCGATCCTCGCGCGGTTCGTCCTCGGGGAACGGCTCGCACGAGCGCATCTCGTCGGCATAGGCCTGGCGCTGGGCGGGTGCGTGCTGCTCGCGCTCGCGGCATGACGGCGCGCCCCGCCCGTCGCAGTAGGATTGGATCACGATGCATGTCCTCCTGCCCCCGTCCGAGACGAAGCGAACGGGCGGCGGAGGAAGCTTCGATCCGGCCGACCTCTCCCGCGCGGGCGACCTCGGTCCCGCCCGCGCCGAGGTGAGGAGGGCGCTCGAAGAGGTGAGCGCCGACGAGGACCTCGCGGCTCGCGCACTGGGGCTCGGCGTCAAGAACCGGGACGAGGCGGCCCGCAATCTGCGTCTCGCCGGGAGCGGCGTGCTGCCGGCGATCGAGCGGTACACGGGCGTGCTCTACGACGCCATCGACATCGAGACGCTCGACGCCGCGGCGCGGCAGTGGGTCGACGCCCACGTCTCCGTGCAGTCGGCGCTGTTCGGCCTGATCTCCGCGGCCGATCCCGTTCCGGCCTATCGGCTGTCGGCCGGATCCCGGCTGCCCGGGCTCGGCGCCCCGCTGAAGCGCGTCTGGGGAGAGGCGCATCGCGGACTCGAGTGGAACTCCCTCGGCTGGGTCCTCGATCTGCGCTCGAAGGACTATGCGGCGCTGAATCCGCTTCCGCCGGGCCGCGGGTCGGTCCTGAGCGTCGTGCAGCGCGGCCCCGGAGGAGAGGTGCGGGCGCTCAACCACTTCAACAAGGCGGCGAAGGGCGATCTGGTGCGGCGCCTGGCGTCCTCGAGCGTCCCTCTCTCGGGTGCGGACGAGCTGATCGGATGGGGTCGCGCTCACGGCCTCGAACTGCTCGCCGGACCGGGCGATGACGAGTTCACGCTTGTTACGGAAATCGGCGCCCCGGCCCGGTCGCGGTGAATCCGGACCGCCTTCGGCGCGATAAGCTGTTCGGGTGAATCCGGGGACGACGCGATGACCGCCAGGGGCGAGAACGCCGCGCATCGTCGCGTCGTGTTCGCGTCTCCGGGAGAGCGGACTTCGTCGGATCCCGCCCGGGAGCTGGAGGTCGAGCTCTCCTGGCACGCGGTGACCCATGTCGGCCACCGCCGCGAGACGAATCAGGACAGCTATGCGGTGGTGCCGCCCGTGTTCGCGGTCGCGGACGGCATGGGCGGCCATTCCGCGGGAGAGATCGCCTCGGAGGCGGTGATCCGGCGCTTGGCGGATCTCGGAGGGACCCGCGCGGTCGGACCCGCCGACATCGAGGCGGCCCTCGGCGACGCGGTGGAGGACATCGAGCTCAATGCTGGAGAGAGCGAGCTCGGCGCGGGCACGACCGTCACCGGCGTGGTCCTCGGCTCGGATCCCGGGGCGCCGAGCTGGCTGGTCTTCAACATCGGCGATTCCCGCGTGTATCAGTTCTATCGCGGTTCGCTCACACAGGTCACTGTCGACCACTCCGTCGTGCAGCACCTGCTCGACACGGGCGCGATCTCTCCGGAGGAGGCCGAGTTCCATCCCCATGCGAACGTGATCACCCGTGCGGTCGGATTCAACGAGGAGCCGGTCCCGGACTTCGCCGAACTCGCTCTGATCCCGGGTCAGCGGCTGCTGATCTGCTCCGACGGTCTGACGAAGGAGCTGACCGAGATCGGCCTGCAGCACTTCCTCTCCGAGGCGGATACCGCGGAGGCGGCGGCGACGCTGCTGCTGGAGCACGCGCTCGACAACGCGGGCCGCGACAACGTCACCGCCGTGGTCATCGACGTGCACGCGGTCGGCGACGATCGGGACACGCAGGACCTCAGCGGCATCGTGCTCGCCGACACGGCCGAGACCCCGGTCGTCGGGGGCGGCGCGCTCGAGGCCGAGCCCGTCGCCGACTGAGGCGCGTCCGCTACTACGCCCCGGCGGCGGTGAGCGTCTCGTCGAGCACGCGCACCACGAGGGCGGCGAGCTCGTCGGTGAACTGCAGGGACGGCAGGAAGCGGATCGCCTCGCCGTGGATGCCCGCGCTGAGCAGCAGGACGCCGCGCCGGGCGGCCTCGGCGATCACCCGGTTCACCAGCTCCGGATCCCGCTCGAGGGTGCCGGGCTTCACCAGCTCGATCGCGAGCATCGCGCCGCGCCCGCGCACCTCCGCGATCGCGGGGTGCCGCTCCGCCAGCTCGCGCAGCCCGCCGCCGAAGACCTCCTCGATCCGCTTGGCCTCCGCGAGCAGCCCCTCGCTCTCGATCTGCTCGAAGACCGCGACGGCGGCGGCGCAGGAGACCGGGTTGCCGCCGAAGGTGCCGCCGAGCCCGCCGGGCTGGGAGGCGTCCATGATCTCGGAGCGCCCGGTGATGCCGGCGAGCGGCAGGCCGCCGGCGATGCCCTTGGCCGAGAGCACGATGTCGGGCTCCACGCCGAACTGCTCGATCGCGAACACGGTGCCGGTGCGGGCCATGCCCGACTGCACCTCGTCGGCGATGAAGACGATCCCGTTCGCGCGGCACCACTCCGCGAGCGCCGGCAGGTACCCGTCGGCGGGCACGATGAAGCCGCCCTCGCCCTGGATCGGCTCGACCACGAGGCAGGCGAGATCCTCGGCCCCGGCGAACTTCTCGAGGTGCGCGATCGTGCGCGCGGCGGCCTCCGGCCCGCTCAGACCGTCGCGCAGCGGATAGGAGTTGGGCGCCTTGTAGATGTCGCCGGCGCGCGGGCCGTAGCCGAGCGCGTAGGGCGCCGCCTTGTGGTTCATGCTGCTCGTGAGCAGCGTGCGGCCGTGATAGGCGTGCTCGAGCACCGCGATGCCCGGCCGGCCGGTGTGCTTCCGCGCGATCTTCACGCCGTTCTCGACGGCTTCGGCGCCGGAGTTCATCAGCAGGGTCTTGTACGGGGCCGCTGCGGTCGAGCCCGGAACGTGCTGCGCGAGATATTCCGCGACACGCACATACGGCTCGTAGGGGGTCATGGTGAAGAGGGTGTGAGTGACCTTCTGCAGCTGCGCGGTCGCCGCGGCGACCACGGCGTCGTCGGTGTGCCCGATGGTGGTGACGCCGATGCCGCCGCACACGTCGACGATGTGGTTCCCGTCGACGTCGACGACGATCGAGCCGTGCGCGCGCTCGATGTAGACCGGCAGCACGCTGTGGACGCCCGGCGGCACCACGGCCCGCCGCCTCGCGTGCAGCTCGCGGCTGCGCGGGCCGGGGATCTCGGTGACGACGCGGGGCTCCTGTGCGATCTCGATGTCTGCAGTCATGCCCGCAAGTTTACTCCCGCGGAGGTTACCGCCTCGTTTCCCCGGTCTCGGGGTGCGCCGCAGACGGTAAGCGGGAGCGGGGGAGAGGTAGGGTGGGGCGTATGAGCGGCACGCACGAGTACCGGGTCGGGATCGAGTGGCTCGGCAACCGGGGCACGGGGACGAGCGGTTACCGCGACTACGGGCGTCAGCTCGTCGTGCGCGCCGCCGATCCGGAGGGCAAGCACGAGATCGAGGCCTCGGCGGATCCGACCTTCCGCGGCGATGCGGATCGCTGGAACCCCGAGGAGTTGCTCGTCGCGGCGCTCGCCCAGTGCCATATGCTCTCCTACTTGCACATGGCGGTCCGCGCGGGAGTCGTCGTCACCGCCTACCGCGACGACGCGCGGGGCACGATGCGGCAGGAGGGACTCGGCGGGTCCTTCTCCGAGGTCGTGCTCCGGCCGGTCGTGACCGTGGCCGATGCGTCGATGGCGGATGCCGCCCGCGAGGCGCACGCCGAGGCATCGGAGCACTGCTTCATCGCGTCCTCGGTGAACTTCCCGGTCAGACATGAACCTGAGATCCGAATCGCGAGGTGACCGGGGCCGAGGGCGGCCCCGGCGCATACGGCGCGCACAGCGATGCTGTGCTCTGAGCGCCCCGGTGCAGTGCGGCACGAGCCGACCGTCCTGATCGCGTGACGGGTGGGGCCTGGGGCAGGATCGGCCATAGAATAATGCCCATGCCCGAACACCAGCGGTTCTTCCTCACCACCCCGATCTTCTATGTGAACGACGCGCCGCACATCGGGCACGCCTACACCGAGGTGGCGGCCGATGTGCTGGCCCGATGGCACCGTCAGGCCGGCGACGACACCTGGCTGCTCACCGGCACCGATGAGCACGGGCAGAAGATCCTGCGCACCGCCACCGCCAACGGCACCGAGCCGAAGGCATGGGCGGACCGCCTGGTCGAGTCGGCCTGGAAACCGCTGCTCGACACGATCGACATCGCGAACGACGACTTCATCCGCACCACCGACGAGCGCCACGAACGGGGCGTCGCCGTCTTCCTGCAGAAGCTCTACGACGAGGGGCACGTCTACGCGGGCGAGTTCGAGGCGCTCTACTGCGTCGGCTGCGAGGAGTTCAAGCCGAAGAGCGAGATCGTCGACGGCGAGGGCGCCTTCGCGGGCGAGAAGGTCTGCGCCATCCACTCGAAGCCGCTGGAGCTGCTGCAGGAGAAGAACTACTTCTTCAAGATGAGCGCGTTCCAGGACCGCCTGCTCGCGCTCTACGAGGAGCGCCCGGACTTCGTGCGCCCCGCGAGCGCCCGCAACGAGGTGATCGCCTTCGTGCAGCAGGGGCTCGAGGATCTCTCCATCTCCCGCACCTCCTTCGACTGGGGCATCCCGATCCCCTGGGACGACTCCCATGTCACCTACGTGTGGTTCGACGCGCTGCTGAACTACATCACCGCCACCGGTTACGGCGGTGAGGGGCCGGAGGCCGCGGCGCAGTTCGCCAGGCGCTGGCCGGGCAGCCACATCGTCGGCAAGGACATCCTGCGCTTCCACGCCGTGATCTGGCCGGCCATGCTGATGGCGGCGGGGCTCGAGGTGCCGAACCACGTCTTCGGGCACGGCTGGCTGCTGGTCGGCGGCGAGAAGATGTCGAAGTCGAAGCTGACCGGCATCGCGCCGAACGAGATCACCGACACCTTCGGTTCGGACGCCTTCCGCTACTACTTCATGCGCGCGGTCTCCTTCGGGCAGGACGGCTCGTTCAGCTGGGAGGATCTCGCCGCGAGGTATCAGGCGGAACTCGCCAACGGCTTCGGCAATCTGGCCAGCCGCGTGCTCGCGATGAACGCGAAGTACTTCGACGGTGCGCTGCCCGCCGCCGGCGCGGAGCAGGCGCCGGATCGCGCCATCCGCGAACTGGCCGCCGCCGTCACCGCCGCGGCCGACGAGCGGATCGAGGCGTTCGCGATCCACGAGGCGCTCGCCGAGATCTGGAGGCTCGTCGACGCGCTCAACGGCTACCTCACCGAGCAGGAGCCGTGGGCGCTGGCCAAGGATCCCGCGCAGCGCGAGCGGCTGGGCACGGTGCTCGCCACCGCCACCGAGGGATTGCGCGCGCTCGCGGAACTGCTGCACCCGGTCGTCCCGATCGCCACGGCGAAGCTCTGGAAGGCGCTCGGCGCCGAGCAAGCGCTGGGCGAGTTGGGCGCGCAGCCGATCCGCGAGGCCGGGCGCTGGCCTCGCCTCCCGGAGGGGACGCCGCAGCAGCCGCTCGACGCGCTCTTCCCGCGGATCGAGAGCGACGAGGGCAAATGAGCGATTCGGGCGTCGCCTCGGGCGCGCCGCAGGGCGGGCTGCGCAAGCGCGGCGATGCCGGCTCGGGCAAGCGGGACCTGACCAGGCCGGTGTCGCCCGAGCCCCTGCCGGTGCCCGTCTACGACAATCATGCGCATCTCGAGTTCGAGGACGGCGTGGACGTGCTCGATCCGCTCGACTCGCTGGACCGTGCCCAGGCGGTGGGCGTGCGCGGTGTCGTCCAGGTCGGCACCGACCTGGAGACGAGCCGTTGGGGGGCCGAGCTCGCGGCACGGGATCCTCGCGTGCTCGCCGCCGTCGCCCTGCACCCCAACGAGGCGCCGTCGCTCGCGAACCGCGGCCTGCTGAGCGAGCATCTCTCGGAGATCGCCCGCCTGGCGGCGCACCCG
Source organism: Leucobacter weissii (assembly GCF_017565745.1). GTDB lineage: Bacteria > Actinomycetota > Actinomycetes > Actinomycetales > Microbacteriaceae > Leucobacter > Leucobacter weissii. The sequence goes on along the minus strand of NZ_JAGDYM010000016.1, from coordinate 57,169 downwards.
AGGGTCCGCGCTGTGGGCGAGACCGGGCTGGACTTCTTCCGCACCGGCGAGGACGGGCGCAGCGCGCAGCTGGAGTCGTTCGAGGCGCACATCGAGATCGCGAAGGCGAACGGCATCGCGCTGCAGATCCACGACCGCGACGCCCATGACGCGGTCGTCGAGACCCTCCTGCGCGTCGGAGCCCCGGAGCGCACCGTGTTCCACTGCTTCTCCGGCGATGCGGCACTGGCCGGGATCTGCGCCGAACACGGCTGGTATCTCTCGTTCGCGGGCACGATGACCTTCAAGAACGCGCCGGCGCTGCGCGAGGCCCTCGCGGTCGCCGACCCCTCGCGGGTGCTCGTCGAGACGGACTCGCCCTTCCTCACCCCGGAGCCCTTCCGGGGCCGCCCGAACGCGCCGTATCTCATGCCGCACACGGTGCGCCGGATGGCCGAGGTGCTCGCCGAACCGCTCGACGAACTGTGCGCGCGCCTCGCCGCGAACACGGAGCGGGTCTACGGGACCTGGGCCGTCGACCTGCCCGTCGAGGCCGCGGGGTGACTGACTCCGGGACCTCGGCCGGGGCGGCCGAAGGACACGCCGAGGCGGGGGCCTCGGGGCAGGATCAGGCAGAACCCGATGCGTCCTGCTCGGAAGATCCTGCGCACGAAGCGACGCTTCGCCCCAAGCTCCTCGGCCCGGCGCAGGTGCGCGAGCTCGCCGAGCGGCTGGGGGTCTCGCCGACCAAGAAGCTCGGGCAGAACTTCGTGATCGACCCGAACACCGTCCGCAAGATCGTGCGGCTCGCGGGCGTGGAGCGCGGCGATCGGGTGATCGAGGTCGGTCCCGGGCTCGGTTCGCTCACGCTCGGCCTCGCCGAGGCCGGGGCGGAGGTGACCGCGGTCGAGATCGATCGCCGGCTCGCCTCCGAACTGCCCAGCACGGTGGCGGCGATGCAGCCCGACGCGCGCGTGCGGGTGATCCGCGCCGATGCGCTGGAGCTGACGGCCGAGGATCTGGGCACCGGCCACCCGACCGTGCTCGTCGCCAATCTGCCCTACAACGTCTCGGTGCCGATCCTCATGCACCTGCTCGAGCTGCTGCCCGAACTCGATGGCGGTCTGGTGATGGTTCAGGCGGAGGTGGGGCACCGGATCGCCGCGGGCCCGGGCGGGCGGGAGTACGGCGCGCCCAGCGCGAAGGCCGCCTGGTACGGACGGTGGCGGATCGCCGGAACCGTCAGCCGACGGGTCTTCTGGCCCGTTCCCGGCGTGGACTCGGTGCTCGTGTCCTTCGAGCGCCGCGCGACGCCCCTCGGCGACGAGGGCGAGCGCACGGCCGTCTTCGCGCTGGTGAACGCCGCCTTCGCCCAGCGGCGCAAGATGCTGCGCCAGGCGCTGCAGCCGGTCCTCGGCACTACCGAGGAGACTGCGGCCGCCATCCGGGCCGCGGGGCAGGATCCGGCGCTGCGCGCCGAGCAGTTGGGCATCGAGCAGTATCTCGCGATCGCGCGGGCTTCCGGGGCTGACACGAACGGAAACACCGCGGACGCTGATGGAAGCACCGCGGGCGCGGGCGGGTAGCGTTGAGCCATGGGCGGTAGACGGGGGTTCGGTTCCGTGACGGCGCGCGCGCCGGGCAAGATCAACGTGCTGCTCCGCGTCGGAGCCCTGCAGCCGGACGGTTATCACGATGTCGCCTCGCTGTATCAGGCGGTCTCGCTGTGCGAAGAGGTGACGGCCGAGCACGCGGAGGGCTTCTCGGTGCGGTTCGGCGGCCCGATCGACTGCTCCGGGCTGAGCGTCGACGACTCCAACCTCGCGATCCGCGCTGCGCGACTGCTCGCCGCGGAGACGGGTCATCCCGGCGGGGCGGCGCTCAGCGTCGTCAAGCAGGTGCCGATCGCGGGAGGCATGGGCGGAGGATCCGCGGACGCGGCCGCCGCGCTCGTCGCCTGCGACGAGCTGTGGGGCACGGGGCTCGGACGGTCCGGACTGCTACCGCTCGCGTCCCGTCTCGGCGCCGACGTGCCGTTCGCTCTCGCCGGGGGCACGGCGATCGGGGTGGGGCGCGGCGATCAGCTGAGCCCCGCATTGGCGAAGGGAGAGTTCCACTGGGTGCTGGCGTTCTCCGACGCGGGGCTGTCCACTCCGGAGGTGTACGCCGCGCTCGATCGGCATCGGGAGCGGCATCGCAGCGACCTCCCGCCCGTGCGGCAGAGAGTCGAGGTGGACCCGGCCGCGATCCAGGCCGTGAGGTCCGGCGACCGGGTCGCGCTCGCCGAGGTCCTGCACAACGATCTCCAGCCGGCCGCTCTGCGCCTGGCGCCGCATCTCGGCGAGGTGCTCGAGCTGGGGGAGTCCCACGGCGCGCTGGCCGGCATCGTCTCCGGCTCCGGGCCCACGTGCGCTTTCCTGGTGCCGCACGCGCTCGCCGCGGCGGAGCTGGTGAGCGCCTTCGCCCGCGAGGGGATCTCTGCGGTGACGGCGACCGGTCCGGCGAGGGGAGCAAGAATCACCAGAGCGGAATAGCGAGGCTGTTCCGCTGATTCTTGCTCCGGCGCTCCTGCGCCGTGGAATCACCAGAGCGGAATAGCGAGGCTGTTCCGCCGATTCTTGCTCCGGCGCTTTGCCCGCCGGCGTGCCCCGGAGATCTCGAGATTCCGGGGTGCGCTCGTGAAATCGGGGTACGCCGGTGGGCTGGGCCCGAGACGGGAATAGACGAAGGGGATCCCGCGCTGTACCGGACATGAGCGAGAAGATCCGTGTCGACGTCTGGAGCGACATCGCGTGTCCCTGGTGCTACATCGGCAAGCACCGCTTCGAGGAGGGGGTCGCGGTGTTCCGGAGCGAGCACCCTGACGTCGAGGTGGAGATCGAGAGCCACAGCTATGAGCTCGCGCCGGACACGCCCGACGACTTCTCGGGCAGCGAGATCGACTTCCTGTCGACGCACAAGGGCATGCCGCGTGCGCAGGTGGACCAGATGCTCGACCAGATGACCCGGCTCGCCGCGTCGGAGGGGCTCGTCTTCGACTTCGCCCGTCTGAAGCACGCCAACACCCGTCGCGCGCATCGGGTGCTGCACCTCGCCAAGCGCCGGGGACTTCAGTCGGAGGTCCAGGAGCGGCTCTTCCGCGCCTACTTCGCGGAGGGGGCGAAGCTGTCCGACGACGAGACCGTCGTGAGCCTCGCGGTGGAGGCCGGGCTCGACTCCGCCGAGGCGCGCGAGGCGCTGGCGAGCGAGGAGCTCGAAGCCGAGGTGGACCGCGACAACTCGAGAGCGCGGATGCTCGGCGCGAACGGCGTGCCCTTCTTCCTCTTCGAGCAGAAGTTCGCGGTCTCCGGCGCCCAGACCGCCGAGGTCTTCGCGGACGTGCTGGGTCGGGTGCGCGGCCTCAGCGAGGCGGCTCCCGCCCCGCAGGTCGATGCGTCATAATCTTTTCGAGAACGAGTTGAGAGGGGCGATCATGAGCGAGAGCACCAGGACCACGAACCAGGATGACGCCCTCGGCCTGAGCCCGGAGGCGGGCATCGCCGGGGCCGCATCGGCGTTTTCCGGCGTGGCCGGAGCGGCTTCGGCGGAGAGCGCGGAGATCATCAACCTGCTCAATGAGCAGGAGGCGGGCGGGAGCTGCTGCGGCGGGAGCTGCTGCAGCGTCTGACGACGCCGCAGCAGCTGGCTCGGCGGGTCCGTCACCCCGCCTCGACGTAGGATCCGAGAGGAAACGCCCGGTACTTCAACTGCGGCAGCCGATCCACGGTCACGTACCCCGGCGGGGCGTTGAGAACGTCGGGGATACGGTTCACCATCGAGGTGCAGGTGGTCATCTGCGTGTTCAGCACGGGATTCACGACGCTGAGCTCCGGTTCGCCGTGGATGTCCCATTCGTTGACGTCGCGCTGCCCCTCGGCGTAGACCGAGCCGGTCATCTCGAAGGTGAAGACGGGGCCCTCGACCGTTCTGATCGTGTCGATGTCGGTGAAGCCGATGACCTCTCCTGCCGGGATGCGCAGGTCCAGCGTGCTCGAGTAGAGTTCCGTGGTCGCGGTCTCGGGCCGCGTGTGGTTCTCGATCGCGGAGACGCGCAGGCCGGTGCCGGCCACCAGGGCATCCAGGGTGTTCCTTCCGAACGTCGGAGGACGGTCGCCGCGCGACAGGAAGCCCTCGAACTGTTCCAGTGTGTCGCCGACCCGCTGATCCTTTGCGACCTCCGGGCCGTAATCGTCGACGTTCCAGCTCACGCGACCCACGACCGAGTCGATTCGATGCGACGTGCCCATCATCAGGCTGACGAGGTTCATCCAGTAGACGTCCTGCTGGCCCGAGCCGGTGAGCGTGACGCCGCGCTCTTTGGCGAGTGCATCGAGTGCTGCGGTCATCCGGGGCGAGGTCCGCCACGGATAGAAAGCCTCCTCTGCCAGCGTGATGGCGTTCACTCCGTGGTCGGCGCAGCGGTGCAGATGCTCGTACATGTCGGCCAGGTAGCTGCTCACGGTGACGATGGCGATATCGGGCCGCAACTGGCTCAGCACCGCCTCCGCGTCGCGTTCGACCGTCACATTGGTCTGAAAGCCCAGCCCGGCGACGTCGCCGAGGTCGCGCCCGACCTTCTGGGGACTCTGCGATATCGCTCCGACGATCTCCACTCCGTGCTCGAGCATGAGGCGGGTCGAGATGGATCCCATCCTCCCGACGCCGTAGACGACCGCTCGTATTTTTCTCATAGATGACTCCTCTGTGCTTCTGATTCGAGAGAGGTCGAGCGGCGCGCGACTCCGAGCGCCGCTCGACCTCACCGTTGATGTGATGCCGGCGTGAATGAGCGTCAGGTGTGCTTCTTCACGAACTCCCCGATTTGTTCTACCGCGGTGCGCGCCTCAGGAAGGAACGAGTTCATCACGGGCCAGATGTGGAACATGCCCTCTGCGCGGTGCAACTCGGTTGCGACTCCCGCGGCCCGCGCCCGTTCGTAGAGCGCGATCGACTCGTCGTACAGGCTCTCCGCGGTGCCGATGAAGATCGACAACGGCGGGAGCCCGCGCAGATCGGCGAACAGCGGCGACGCCCGGACATCACGAGGATCCTGCTCGCCGAGCCACAGTTCGGCCATCTGACCGAGCAACTCCCTCGAGATGATCGGATCCGCCTCGGCCCGGTCGTGGTAGGACCTGCCGGAGAAGGTCATGTCCACCCACGGCGAGATGGGAATCCCACCCGCGGGGAGTGCGTCGCCGCTGTCGCGAATCGACACGAGGAGGGCCATCGTGAGCCCGGCCCCCGCAGAGTCCCCGGCGACGACGATCTCTCCCGGAGGCACGCCGTTCCGCACCAGCCAGCCGTAGGCCATCACCGCGTCGTTGATCGCAGCAGGATGCGGATGCTCCGGTGCGCGACGATAGTCGACGACAAGCACGCGCGCGTCGGCCGCGCGGGAGAGCTCGACCCCGAAGCCTTGATAGGCCGTTGCGGATCCCAACACGTATCCTCCACCGTGGAAGTAGATGATCGTGCGTGCATCCGAGGTGTCCGGTGCTCTGGTCCACAGGCATGGAACCCCATCTGCATCGACGGCTTCGACTCGGGCGTCATCCGGCACCGGGATCGATTCCTCCGCCCATGTGTCGAAGCCGGCACGCAGTTCGTCGACGGTCAACGGCTCCGGTCCGGTTGGTGCCAGTGATTCGACCAGTTGCTCCCAAAGTTCGCGGGAACGCGCGTTCTCTTGACTCACCATGCGAGTTTCCTTCGCCCTTCCGACTCGGCTACTCTGCCGCGGCGTGCGCCGGGGTCATGGTGATGGCACGGGCGGGGCACACTCCCGCCGCCGACACGACGAGGTCGTGCGCTTCCTGCCCGGTGACCGTCCCCGTGCTCTGCGCGCGGATCCCGTCGAGCCGGAAGTGATCCGGGGCGATCGCCAGGCACAGGCCCGCTCCGATGCATCTGCCCGACACGCTGACCTGCCACTCGTTCTCGCTCATCGGCGACCTGGCTCAGGACGCGGCTCGGGCGGGTTGCTGGGGAGCCGGCCACACCACGCCGACGCTCTTGATGCCGTCCATGACGTCCATGTCCGGGTGCTCCTTCGCCACGTTGCGGAGTGTCGGGCTGCCGACGATCGCCGGCTTGAAGGATCGCAGATAGGCGTCGACCTCCTCAACGAGCTCCGGCGCGAGTCCGAACTCCTCGTAGGCGTTGTCGATGATCACGAAGAGCGCATCCCAGTACTCCTCGGTGATGCCCATGCCGCGATGGATGGTCGCCATGTCCGGTCCGTGATACTTGTCCGGACCGCCCCAGTGCTCGGACATCCAGTCGACGAATCCGTTGATCTCCCGCTGCACGCTGTACTCCGTCGCGTGGTTCCAGATGTGGCCGATCGTATCGTCCAGCATCGCGCGCTTCACGACGACGGACGCGAATGTCTGAAGTGCTTCCCTGCCCCCGAGTCGATCGTAAAGGCTCGCCTGTTCGGTCATGTCTACTCCAACCATCGGTTCTCCCCGCCGCCTCGTTGCGGCCGGGTTGCGGAACGGTGTGCGGCGCTGCACCTCGTTCGGGATCACTGTAGATCCGGAGGGCCCGGCGGCAGGTGTGCAGAATCGCTATTCCGCGGAGCAAGAATGTGCAAAGGCGACACTCCTGATCCGGAGTTTCGGGGCGGGATCCCGGCGGTGGATGGTATGTCTCGAGGGCATGACCGGGCGGGGGCATGGCCCGATAGTCGAGAGCGTAGCAGGACCGGGTGGAAAGGCGAATCCGGGACTCCTGCGGCCACGGAGGGCGGGCAGTCAGTGGGCGAACCCGGCGGTGCATCGGGGCCAGGGATGCGCATCGGTCGAGTTGACGGAGGGAGTGATCCCGTATAGCTTTTCTGATAACGATTATCACTAACCTATGAGTTCCTCCTCTCAGGCGGAGCCGAGCCCTCCAGGAAGCCGAGGCCTTCGATGAGTTCTCCATCCATCTATCGCGCGCCCGAGCGGAGCCGCGGACTCGGGCGGTCCGCCGCCTGGTTCACCGCACTCGCGGTGATGCTCTCCGGGCTGCTGGTGCCCGCCGGCGCGGCGGTCGCGGCGCCCGGCGCCGCCCCCGCGCCCACCGACTACCGCGTGCTCGATCGCGTGCACACCGACGCCGTCTCGACCTTCATCGACGAGGGGGAACTCGCGCTCGCGACCAAGGCCGATGTGCCCGAGGGCGCCGGCACCAGGCTGGATCCCGCGTCGGTGCTGTTCCACGTCAGCGACGCCGCGCGCAAGACCGTGCCGGCCGGCAACGACTTCATCGCGCCGGTCGGCAGCGACGTGTGGATCGCCCCGCAGTCGAGCCCGAGCGGCCCGGACGGCTACACCCGGCTCTGGCCGGGCTTCTCGACCGATTCGGTCCCCGCGGGCGGAGTCGACGGGGATCGGACGAGCTTCCGTCTGGTCTCGGTAGAGCGGCCCGCCGGCGGCGAGTTCGAGCTCTACCTCGGCGGGGACGACGGTGCGGAGCGTCTCTGGTCCACCCAGGACGCCGGTCTCGATGCCTTCGAGATCGGCCGGGCCCATCAGCACGCCAACTGGGCCTTCACGGAACCCGGGCTCTACCGGCTGACCGTCGAGGCGTCGGCGAAGATCGGCGGCGCCACCGTCTCGGACACCGCCGTGTACTCCTTCTGGGCCGGGGCGCTGCCGGAGGAGACCGCGACCGAGACCGCCCTGGAAGTCGTGGGAGCCGGCACCGTGGAGGCGGGCACCCCCGTCGAGCTGAGCGCGACCGTCGCGCCGGCGTCGGCCGAGGGCTACGTCGAGTTCCGCAACGGCTCGACCGTGCTCGGGCACGAAGCGGTCGTCGACGGCGCCGCGGCGCTGACCGTCGACACCCTGCCCATCGGATCGCACGGGATCACGGCGCGCTTCGTGCCGAGGATCGCGAACTTCACGACGGACTCCGCCTCCGAACCGGTGACGATCACCGTGACTGAGGTCGGCGGCGTGCCGTTCCGGATCGAGGGCGTGGAGAGCGGCTACCGGGTCGGCGATACGCTGAGCGCGCAGGTCATCGGGTACACCCTCGGCGAAGGCCAGCGGTTCCGCTGGATCGGGCGCCAGACCGGCGCCGGGGAACTCCCGGGGTACAACCTGCAGCTCGGCATGAGCGCCGCGTACAGCGCGCAGGTCCAGGCTCTCGACGACGCCACGGAGATCTCGGTGCAGGTGATCGAGGGGACCGCGAACACCGTCGTGGCGCAGACGCCGTGGATTCCCCTCGCGGTCGAACCCGTGGATGGTGCGCGTCTCACGCTCGAGCGGACCGACGGCTTCGGGTCTGATATCCATCTGGGTGACGAACTGGGCTTCGCGGTGGGGGGCCGGGAGCTCGCCGAGGGCGAATCGTTCGAATACTACGTCCGGTCCGGCTCGACGACGTATCCCGCGGATTACCGCTACGGCACGCCGCCCAGGCCGCTGATCGGCCTGCATGCCGAGACGGAGCCCGGCGTCACGACCTTCGCCCCGGTCAACTCTGCGGCGATGTTCTACTACGCCCAGCTCGTGCGCGACGGCGCGGTCATCGCCCGGAGCACGGCCATCCTGATCCAGGCCAAGACGCCCGAGTTGCAGATACAGGGACTGAGCCCCCTCTATCGAGAGGGCGGCACGCTGCACGCGAGCGCGACCGTCCACCCCGGGCTCGTGGGCGACGATTGGACCTGGGGATGGTCGTTCCGCGCCGGCTCGGGTCAGCCCTGGCAGACCTGGAGCTCCGGCGAGAGTTCCCCCGAACTCACCAGGGCAGGCCTGAGCAAAGCCGAGCACGACGGCGGAACGCTGAGACTCCAGGCCTTCAAACAGGGCGTGTCGGTGTTCGGCACCACCGCGAGGCTCGCGGTGACCGACGACGTCGATTCGCAGGTCGTCATGCTGAGCCTCCTCGCCGGTCACTATCATCAGGGCGAGAGCGTGAACCTGACGGCCACGGTGGATCCGGCGCCCCTGCCCGACGACGAACTGGTCTGGGAGTGGTTGTGGCCCGGAGCCGAGGAGTGGACGCCGATTCCCGGCGCGGAGGGCGCCGCGTTCTCGGTGGTCGCCGAGCAGGCGCTGCACGGCGTGCAGCTGCGCGTGCGCCTCGTGCCAGGTGACGAGACGGCCCCGCCGATCGCAGCCGAGCCCCGCACGATCGGGATCGACGATCACGGCGCGGCGGCGCGTCAGCAGCCCGCGATCGCGGGCGAGACGTCGAAGGTCGTAGGCGAGACCGTCGCGCTCGCCCGGGAGCTCCCGTCGAACGGGGCGACCGTGCTCACCGCGCACCGGTGGGAGAAGCGGGCCTCCGGCTCCGACGAATGGTCCGCGATCGCGGGCGAGACCGGTCCGGAGCTGTCGTTCGCCGCAGCGATCGCCGACGACGGGGCGCAGTACCGGGTCTCGATCCTGAAACCGACCGGCGAGATCGCCTACGGTCCGTCACCGGCCGTGACCCTTGCCGTCGAGCCGCCGGCCCCGTTGCCGACGAGTTTCCAGACCTTCACCGCCTCGCCAGCGTCGCCCCGCTTCGGCGGCACCATCACGCTGACCGCGGTGGTCAACCCGCGCGGAGGCACCGCCGCAGCGCCGCTCGGCGTGGGCGGCGTGGTCGAGTTCTATCGCGGCAGCGGCGAGGACGCCGAGAAGATCGGGCAGAGCGCGGTGACGAGCCGCACGCTGAGCCGGGCCACCCTTACCACGACCGCGTCCTCTCTCGGGGAGGCCGTGTTCACGGCGCGGTATCTGCCGCCCGCCGAGTCCGGCTACGGCCCGTCCGACTCGGAACCGCGCACGGTCGATGTCGCTCCGGCGAGCACCAACGTGGTCGTGGCGTCGAGCCTCGGGGAGGCCGCGCTCGGGCAGGAGCTCACCGTCGCGGCGGCGGTCGCGCCCGCCGGAGCCGAGGGCCGGCTGAAGATCTTCAGCGGGGAGGAGCCGATCGCCGAGGGCGACGCCGTGAACGGGCGCTTCCACGCGAACGTCGACGACCTGCCGCTGGGCGAACACCTCCTGCGCGCGGAGTTCGTCTCCGCATCGCCGAACTACGCGGACTCGGCGTCGCTGCCGACGATCAGCGTGCCGGTCGAGATCGTCGCGGGGGCTCCCCGCGGATCCTGGCAGCGCACCGTGGTCGACCACGAGCACGTGGACGCGATCAGCGTGCGGCTCGACGAGGGAGCGCTTCGCCTCGGCACGCGGATCGACCTCGACGGGACCTCCAAGACGCCGCTCGTCAAGTACGGCAACAACCGCGAGCAGCTCGATCCCGCGGAGACCGTGCTGCATGTGCCAGATATCGTCAGCACCAGCATCTTCGGCGCGAAGGGCGGCAGGCAGGCGGTGCCCGACAACCCGCAGCTCGCCTTCCTGGGCAGCCCGGGCGACACCGTCTGGATCGCGCCCTCCGCGAGCGATGCGACGCCGTTCCTCTACGCGGGGCTCGAGACCGAGTCGATCCCGAGCGGAGCGCTCAAGGACAACCGCATCGACGTGCACCTGGTCGACGTGGAGGCGCCCGAGGGCGGCCGGGTCGAGATCTTCGACGGATTGCTGACGGCGAACTCGTCGCCGTGGCGGATGTTCAGCAGCGCCGAGCGCGAGCAGTACGGGAGCACGCCGTTCGGCACGGGCACCCACAACCACTTCACCTGGGCCTTCACGGCGACGGGCACGTACAAGCTGCACGTGAAGGCCACCGCCGAACTCGCCGATGGCACCGCGGTGGAGTCCCCCGTGGTGGTCTACACCTGGGTGATCGGGGATCTCGCCTCGGCTCCCGGGCTGGGCGTCTCCGAGTCGGCCGGTGCCGTGGGGTCCACCGCGCTCGCCGCCACGGTGGATCCCGCCGCCGCGGGGTACGTGGAATTCCGCGACGGCGACGCGCAGGTGATCGGATACGCGCCCGTAGACGAGGGGAGCGCTCGGCTGGAGACCGAGCTCGCGGAGGGGGCGCACGCCGTCAGCGCGCGCTTCCTGCCCGCGGCGCTCGACCGGCACGCCGGGGTGTCGACGGAGACGACGACCGTGACGGTGGATCCTGCTCCCGAGCCCGAGCCCGAGCCCGAGCCCGAGCCCGAGCCCGAGCCCGAGCCCGAGCCCGAGCCCGAGCCCGAGACTCGACCGCTGACCACCACGATCGTCGCGGGCTCGGCGAAGCAGGTGTACGGCAGGTCGGCGAAGCTCGAGGTGGCCGTGTCCACCGGAGCCGAGACGCGGGCGACCGGGCGGGTGACCGCGCGGGTCGGCTCGCGGAGCGTGTCGGCCGCGCTCAAGAACGGGAGGGCCACCCTCGTGCTGCCGAAGACGGCGCTGCGGCCGGGCGCACGATCGGTGCGGGTGAGCTACCCGGGTGTCGCCGATGCGTTCCGTCCGTCCGTCAAGACGGTGCGTGTGAACGTGGCGAAGGCGCGTGCAAAGGTCTCGGTGAAGCCGTGGAAGGCCACGAAGCGCGGGGTGAAGCGCGGGAAGACCGCGGTGTTCTCCGTGCGGGTGGCCGCTCACGGCGTGAAACCGGGCGGCGCGGCGACGGTGCGGTTCGCCGGCGCGTCGAAGACCGTGCGGCTGAAGAACGGGAAGGCGACGGTGCGGCTCACGACGCGCACCGGGGCCGTGCCCGGCAAGAAGAGCGTGCGGGTGACGTATCGCGGTGACGCCCGCGTGGCCGGAGCGACGGCGAGACGGCTGGTCGGCTGACCCGCGGTCACTCCAGCAGCGCGGAGAGCTCGAGCCAGCGCTCCTCGAGCGCGGCGACCTCGTCCTCGAGCGCGGTGATCGTCGCCATCTCCGCGTTCAGCAGGGCGTAGTCGCTCTGGTCGAACGCGGCGAGGCCGTCGCGATCCGTCGCGATCTTCTGCTGCAGCTTCTCCATCCGCCGCTCGACCGAGGCGAGCTCCTTCTCGGCGGCGCGGCGCTCGGCGCCCGACAGCGTGGATGCGCCGTGCCCGTCGACGGGCGGGGGTACCGCGCCGCCCCCGTCGACAGGCTCAGGGAGCGGCGCGGTCCCCGTTCCCTGAGCTGGTCGAAGGGCACGGCCTCCCCCGATCGTCTCGCCGGCCCGCAGCCTCAGGTACTCGTCGACGCCGCCGGGCAGGTGGCGCAGGCGGCCGGCCCCGTCGCTCCCCGGCAGGATCGCGTACTGCTGATCCGTGACGCGCTCCAGGAAGTACCGGTCGTGCGACACGACGATGAGGGTGCCGGGCCACGAGTCGAGCAGATCCTCCATCGCGGCGAGCATGTCGGTGTCGAGGTCGTTCGTCGGCTCGTCGAGCACGAGGAAGTTCGGCTCGGAGAGCAGCACGAGCAGCAGCTGCAGGCGCCGCTTCTGCCCGCCCGAGAGCTCGCCCACGCGGGCCGAGAGGTGCTCGCGGGCGAAGCCCAGGCGCTCGAGCAACTGGGCCGGGGTCAGCTCCTTGCCGTCGGTCACATAGCTCGTCTTGGTGCGCGCCAGGACCTCCCGCACGCGCTCGTGGGCGATCTCCTCGAGCTCCGAGAACTGCTGGTCGAGGATCGCGAGCTTCACGGTCTTGCCCCGCTTCACCCGCCCCGCGGTCGGCGCGAGGACCCCCGAGATCAGGGCGAGCAGCGTCGACTTGCCGGCCCCGTTCGCGCCCATGACCGCGGTGCGCTCGCCCGGAGCGATCCGCCACTCGATGTCGCGCAGCACCTCGCGGCGAGCGGCGCCCTCGCCGAAGGCGACGCCGGCGTCGACCAGGTCGATCACCTCCTTGCCGAGGCGCGCGGTCGCCATGCGCGAGAGCTCGACGGGGTTGCGCGCCGGCGGCACGTCGGCGATGAGCGCGTTGGCCGCGTCGATGCGGAACTTCGGCTTCGAGGTGCGCGCCGGGGCTCCGCGGCGCAGCCACGCCAGTTCCTTGCGTGCGAGGTTCTGCCGCTTCTGCTCGATCGCGGCGGCCTGGCGGTCCCGTTCCACCCGCTGCAGGATGTACGCCGCGTAGCCGCCCTCGAAGGGCTCCACGACCCGGTCGTGCACCTCCCAGGTGATGCCCGCGACCTCGTCGAGGAACCAGCGGTCGTGCGTGACCATCAGCAGCCCGCCCGCGTTCCTCGGCCATCGGGAGCGCAGATGCTGGGCGAGCCAGGCGATGCCCTCCACGTCGAGGTGGTTGGTGGGCTCATCCAGGGCGATGATGTCCCATTCGCCCACGAGGAGGGTCGCCAGAGCGACCCGACGCCGCTGACCGCCTGAGAGGGTGCCGATCGGGGCGTCCCAGGGGAGATCGGAGACGAGCCCGGCGATCACATCGCGCACCTTCGGATCGCCCGCCCACTCGTGCTCGGGGCGGGTGCCGACGATGGCGTGCCCCACGGTCTCATCGTCGTTCAGCGTGTCGGCCTGGTCGAGCACGCCCAGGCGCACGCCGCCCCGGCGGGTCACCCGACCGGAGTCCGGCTCGATGCGGCCGGAGAGCATGCCGAGGAGGCTGGACTTGCCGTCGCCGTTGCGGCCCACGATCCCGATCCGATCGCCCTCGTTCACGCCGAGGGTCACGGAGTCGAAGACCACTTTGGTCGGGTATTCGAGATGCAGGGCTTCGGCCCCGAGAAGATGTGCCATATCGTCCTCCAGGATACGCGCGTCCGCTGCGCGCTCGCCGCCGCGCAGCCCACCTGTCGCCCCGGCGCGTCGATGCGGGTTCGTCCCGCCAATATTTATGGGGGTATACTCTCGAAATAGGAGTCCCGCAGGGCGGCGCCGCGACGCCGCCAGATCCTCGATCGGCGCCGTGCGGTCGACGCCCCGATGCGGGCGACCGCTCACCAGCCGAAGCACCGACCTGCAGGGAGAGACATGACCAGGCCCGACGAGGCTCCGCAGGAGGCGCTGCCGAACACCAAGCCACAGATCCCGCTGCTGCTCGGGATCGTGTTCCTCGCCTATCTGGGGCAGATGACCCTGAACCCGATCATCGCGCCGCTGTCGCGCGAGGTGGGCCTCGCCGAATGGCAGATCGGCGTGACCATCAGCGTGGCGGCCGTCATGGTCGTGATCTCCAGCCAGTTCTGGGGACGCCGATCGCAGTCCTGGGGACGCAAGCCGGTGCTCGTGGCGGCTCTCGCCCTCGCCACCGCGGCGATGGCGCTCTTCGCCGGGGTCGCCGCGGCGGGCATGTCGGGGCTGCTCACCGGAGCCGCGCTGTTCGCGCTGTTCGTGCTGCTGCGCGGCTTCGGCTTCGGGACGGCGATCGCCGCGATCCCGCCGACCGCCCAGGCCTACATCGCCGACGTCACCCCCGACGAGCCGACGCGGGTGAAGGGCATGGCGGGCATCGGCGCGGTGCAGGGGGTCGCCATGGTGGCCGGCGCCGTCGTCGGCGGCGCGCTCGCCGGGCTCGGGCTGATCGTCCCGATCGTGGTGGTTCCGCTGCTCCTCGCGGTCGGGGTGACGCTCGTCGCGTTCCGGCTGCGTCGGGAGCCGCGGCAGGAGCTCGTCGCCGATCCGCCCCGCATCAGCCCGCGGGATCCGCGGGTCTGGCCCTTCCTGCTCGCGGGCTTCGGCATGTTCACCGCGCTCGGCTTCGTCCAGGTCATCACCGGCTTCATCGTGCAGGACCGGCTCGCGCTGGGTGCCGAGCAGACGGGCCTCGTCACCGGCGGCGCGCTGCTGGCCGCGGGCATCGGCATGGTGGTGGCGCAGGGGGTGATCGTGCCCCGCAGCGGCTGGTCGCCGGCGACGCTGCTGCGCGTCGGATCATCCGTCGCGCTCCTCGGCTTCGCGTTGCTGGCGCCGGATGGCGGAGCGTGGCTGCTGGTCGTCTCGATCCTGCTCATCGGCCTCGGCCTCGGCATCGCGATGCCGGGCTACACTGCGGGTCCGACGCTGCTCATGCGCCGCGAGGAGCAGGGCGGCCTCGCCGGGCTCGTGGGGGCCACGAACGGGCTCACCTTCGTCGTCGCTCCCACCGCGAGCACGGCGCTCTACGGGCTGTGGCCGCCGCTGCCCATCATCGTCGGCGGCGCGATCATGGCCGCCGTGGCGGTCTTCGTGCTGCTGCACCCGCGCTTCCGCGCCGTCGCGCGGCCGCAGGCGGAGCGCGGTGACGCCGCCTTCGACGGTACAGTGGAGAGCGATGAAGGATCGACCCCGGCGGACGAGCGGTGATCCGCCCCGGCGGGGCCGCCCGCCGAGCCTGACCCCCGAGGCCATCGCCGTCGCCGTGCTCGAGGTGGGGTTCCCGCGGCTCACCTTCGCCGCCGTGCGCGAGCGCCTCGGCGTGGGCGAGACCACCCTGTACCGCCACGCGCCCGATCGCGACGAGCTGGTGCGCCTCGGGCTCGACCACGCGATGGCGCAGATCGACTGGCCGAGCCTCGACGGGCCCTGGCGCCGGGTGATGACCGACTACGCCATCACGGCGTGGCACGCCTGGGAGGCCTACCCGGGCTCCGCGACCGAGGCAGCTCGGGGCATCGTGCCGCGCGGCATGATGCTCCTGATGGACGACCTGTGCGCCATGCTCATGCGGCAGGGCTTCAGCGCGACGAACGCGGTGCTCGCCTGCGACGTGGTCTTCGACCTCGTCACCGACAACCGGCGCGGCGTCGAGCACTTCGACGCCATCGTGCCGGGGGCCGGGCCGGGCCGGGCGCACCTGCACCGCCTGTGGGAGGTCGAGTCGGCGCCCGACGCCCCGGGCGAGGGGGCGAGCCCGGCCGAGCGCGACCTCATCCACGGTGCGATCCATGCGGCGATCACCGCCGCGCCGATCGACTGGTTCACGGGCAAGCTCGGCGTCGTGCTCGACGGTGTCGAGCGTGCCCTCGCCCCGCGGTAGGCCCCGGCAGGTCTGTGGTCCCGAAGTGCCCCTTGGTCGAGTGGGAAAGGGCGCTTCGCGCCCACTCGCGTGCCGGAGCCGGTGCCCGCTCGATCAGTGCTCGTCGTAGTGATCCTCGTGCTCGGCGTGCTTGTGCCCGTCGTGCAGATAGTCGACATGGTCCTCGTGCGCCACGGCCTCATGGCCGCAGCCCTCGGCGTGACGGTGCTCCGCGACGGTGTGCTCGGCCCGGGTCTCGGTGGTGCTCATGATGTCTCCTCGGTGTGGTGCGATGTCGGATGGTGCGATTCGTGCGGATGCTCCGAGCCGCGGGGTTCGAGCACGTGGGCGAGCGCGTCGGCGATCACGTGATCGACGTGCAGGTCGGCCAGGTGGTACACGACCGTCTTGCCGTGTCGAACATCCGTGGCCAGCCCGGCCTGGCGCAGGGTGCGCAGGTGCTGCGAGACGAGCGGCTGCGACATGCCGCTTGCCTCGGACAGCGCGCTCACGGCGCGCGGCTCTCGGCTGATCAGCCGCAGGAGCCCCAGTCTCGACTCGTTGCCGAGCACCTTGAACAGTTGCGCCGCCTCGGCGAGTCCGGGTTCTGCATCCACGGGATCCACTCAATCACATAAATAAGTAAATTGCAATATGTTTATGAATCCGAGGGCGGCGCGCGGAAGCTCCTCCGCGCGGATCCGCCGGAGGCCCGGTTCAGCTCGCGGTGGCCCCGGCTCGCGCCCGGGCGCGTTCGGCCCGAGCCGAGAGCGCCCGGAAGAGACTCCCTCCGGCCGCGACGATCGCCGCGCCCACCAGGATCGGGACCAGGAGATAGGCCCAGCTCTCCTGCGCGAGCATGATCGCGATCGGCGTGCCGCCTGCGGGCGGATGCGTGACGCGGAGCGCCGCCATCGCCCCGAGCGCCGCACCGACGGCGAGAGCGAGGCTCCACCATTCGGTGGGCAGCGCATAGCGGGCGAGGAGCCCGCAGACCGCAGCGACGAGGTGGCCGCCGACCACGTTGATCGGCTGGGCGAGAGGCGCGGCGGGAGTGGTGAACACGAGGACGCACGACGAGCCGAAGGCGGCGACGAGGATCGGGAAGCCCGTCGAATCGCTCAGCAGTCCGAGCACCGCGATCGTGAGCGCGCCGGCCAGCGCCGCGGCGGCGATCCGCGACCGGCTCAACGGCGGCTGGGTTCGGGCGAGGAGGCGGGAGAGGGGGGACATGGGCAACCTGCTGACGTGCGTCGCGTTTCAGCCCCTTCGACAGGCTCAGGGACCGAAACGCTCTGTGGCGGGGGAGGCGCCGGTCGCTGAGCCTGTCGAAGCGTCCGGACATCGGAAGAGGAATCTCTCGGGAGCGGGCGAGGCCGGACACGATCAGGCCGGTCTGGAAACGGCGTCGATCGCCGTGGAGAGCGGAGGAGCCGGGTCGTCGGCGATCCGCACGAGGGCCAGCGGGGTGCGCACCTCGGGGTCGACGAGCGGGAGCACGCGGAGCCCCGGGTCGAGGCGACCCCCGAGCGAGCTCTCCGGCACCACGGCGGTCCAGGATCCCTCCGAGACCAGCGCGAGCAGCGCCTCGACCGAGTCCGTCTCGACTCTGGGGGCGAGATCGAGGCCGTGGGCGTGCATCTCCTGGTCGAAGACCTGACGCGCGCGCATCCCGGGTGAGAGCAGGCAGAGCGGGGCACGGGCGAGCATCTCGCCCGTGACCTCGTCGACATCGGCGTCGAAGGCGTCCGCTCCGCAGACGACGACCGCGCGGACCGATGCGAGGGGCACGGTGTGCAGATCCGGTCCGTCGGCGGCGGACGGATGGATGATCCCGGCATCCAGCTCGTAGCTGCGGAGCCGGGCGACGATCTCCTCGGAAGTCAGACCGGAGGCGATCGAGCAGGAGACCAGCGGGTTCGCGTCGCTCAGGCGGGTGACGATCCGCGACACGGCCGCGATGCCCGACGGGATCACCCCGAAGCGGGCTCGCGTCGCGAGGCGCTCCCGGGCGACGGCGATCTCATCGGACAGCGCGCGATGATCCGCGACGATCCGACGCGCCCAGACGAGCACCAGCTCGCCCTCCCCGGTGAGCCCCTCGAAGCTGCGGCCCCGATGCACGAGCGGCACGCCGAGCTCCGCCTCCAGCTTGCGCACGGCCTCGGAGAGCGTCGACGGCGACACGAAGGAGGCCGCCGCGGCACGGCCGAAGTGCTGCTCGCGGGCGAGCGCCAGGAAGTACTCCAACTGGGTGAGCAGCATCCCGGTTCCCCTCTCGAGCCTCGACCGCCTCGGGAGGGGCGGTGCCCGCCCCTCCCGAGGACCGCCGCGCCTACTTCTTCGCGTACGAGTGCGCGCCCGTCCCAGCGTACGCGCCTCCGTCCACGATGAGGTACTCCGAGCGGATCTCGCGCCCCTCGAAGTAGGCCTCCAGGATCTCGCGGGTGCCCGCGGCGTACTTCGCCTGCGACGGCAGGGAAGTGCCCGAGGTGTGGGTCGTCATCGCGTTGTTCGGCATCGTCCGCCACGGGTGGTCGGCCGGGGCCGGCTGGGGGAACCACACGTCACCGGCATAGCCGGCGAGCTGCCCGCTCTCGAGCGCCCGCACGATGGCGTCGCGATCCGCGATGGCTCCGCGGGCCGGATTGACGATGTAGGCGCCGCGGCGGAAGGTCGCCAGCAGTTCGTCGTTCAGCAGACCGTGGGTCTCGTCGGTGAGGGGCGCGTGCACCGTCAGCACGTCGATGCTGCGCACGAGATCCTGGATCGACTCGTGGAAGGTGAGGCCGTACTGCTCCTCGACCTCGGCCGGAAGGCGGTGGCGGTCGGTGTAGCCGAGCTTCACGCCGAAGGGGGCGAGTCGCTCGATCACGGCGCGACCGATGCGGCCCGCAGCGAAGACGCCCACGTCGAGGCCCTCCAGGTCGTAGGAGCGCTGCACCGCGTCGGCGATGTTCCAGCCGCCCTCGCGGACGATGTCGTGCTGGCGCACGAAGTCGCGCACGAGTGCGAGCACCTGCATGACGGTGTGCTCCGCCACGGCGATGCTGTTGCTGTAGGTGACCTCGGCGACCGTGATCCCGCGCTCGATGGCGGTCTTCAGGTCGACGTGGTCGCTGCCGATGCCCGCGGTGATCGCGATCTTCAGGTTCTTCGCCTTGGCGATCCGCTCGGGGGTGAGGTAGCCGGGCCAGAACGGCTGCGAGATGATGACCTCGGCGTCGACGAGCTCCCGCTCGAAGACGGAGTCCTCGCCGTCCTTGTCGCTCGTCACGACCAGTTCGTGGCCGTTCTCCTCGAGGTACTTCCGCAGGCCGAGCTCGCCGGAGACCGAGCCGAGCAGTTCGCCCGGGGTGAAGTCGATGGCGCGGGGCGAGGGGAGCGTCTGCCCGTTCGGGTACGCGGTCAGTTCCGGGATCGTGTCCCGTGCGTACGTCGGCGGGAATCCGTCGACCGGGTCCGGGTAGAGGACCACCAGTACCTTCGCCATGCGCATCACTCCATCACTGCATCTGACTGCGTCTGCATCTGTTCCGACGCGAACCGTTCGCGTTCCTGCTCACGGTAGGTGCTCCGATCCGCCGCGTCCATCAGGCAGCTCCGCACGGTCGTTCGGCGCTACCGGCCGAACCGGGGTCCCGCGCGGTTGCGCGCCGTGGACCGTTCGATAGCCTGGGGATGATGCGGCGCGGTGGCCGCCATCCCTGCCGCCGTCGCAGAGAGCCGTGCATCGTGAAAGGAATCCCATGGTCTACAGAGTTCAGGGCGTCGTGGTCCGCGAGCAGGGCGCTCCGGCGACGATCGAGACGGTGCTGGTCCCCGATCCCGGCCCGGGAGAGGCCGTGGTCGACGTCATCACCAGCGGGGTCTGCCACACGGATCTGCACTACCAGCAGGGCGGCATCAACGACGAGTTCCCGTTCCTGCTCGGTCACGAGGCCACCGGACGGGTCGCCGCGGTGGGCGAGGGCGTCACCGAGGTCGCCGTGGGGGATCGGGTGATCCTCAACTGGCGCGCCGTGTGCGGGCAGTGCCGCGCCTGCGCGAAGGGCGCCCCGCAGTACTGCTTCGCCACGCACAACGCCCGGCAGAAGATGACGCTCGAGGACGGCACCGAGCTCGCGCCCGCGCTCGGCATCGGGGCGTTCATCGAGAAGACCCTCGTCGCGGCCGGCCAGTGCACCAAGATCGACGAGGAGTCGGACGCTGCGGCGGTCGGGCTGCTCGGCTGCGGCGTGATGGCGGGCATCGGCGCCGCGATCAACACCGGCGGTGTGCAGCGCGGCGAGTCCGTCGCGGTGATCGGCTGCGGCGGCGTGGGCACGGCGGCGATCGCGGGCGCGCAGCTCGCCGGGGCGACCACGATCATCGCGGTCGACATCGACGGGGCCAAGCTGGAGCAGGCGAAGCGCTTCGGCGCGACCCACGCCGTCAACTCGCGCGAGACCGACGCGGTCGAGGCGATCCGGGAGCTGACCGGGGGCTTCGGCGCCGACGTCGTGATCGACGCGGTCGGCCGCCCGGAGACCTACGAGCAGGCGTTCTACGCGCGCGACCTCGCCGGGCGCGTCGTGCTCGTCGGCGTGCCGACGCCGGAGATGCAGCTGCGCCTGCCGCTGCTCGACGTCTTCGGCCGCGGCGGATCGCTGAAGTCCTCCTGGTACGGCGACTGCCTGCCGAGCCGCGACTTCCAGATGCTCATCGACCAGTACAAACTGGGGCGTCTCGACCTGGAGGGCTTCGTCACGGAGCGGATCGGCCTCGGCGACGTCGAGGCCGCCTTCGGCAAGATGGGCGACGGCACCGTGCTGCGATCGGTGGTGGTGCTGTGATGTCTGAGGCAGAGAGCAAAGAGAGCGGCCTCGTGCGCATCGAACGACTCGTCACGAGCGGCACCTTCTCGCTCGACGGCGGCACCTGGGACGTCGACAACAACGTCTGGATCGTCGGGGACGACGCCGAGGCGATCGTGATCGATCCTGCGCACGACGCGCAGGCGGTCGCGGACGCGGTGGGCGATCGCCGGACGGTCGCGATCCTGCTGACCCACGGCCACGACGACCACATCCGCGCAGCCCGGGAGAGCGCGGAGCTGCTGCGCGCGCCGCTGCACCTGCACCCCGAGGACCGGATCCTCTGGGATGCGGTGTACGAGGATGCGCCGGATGCGGAGATCGCCGACGGCGACGTGTTCGAGGTCGCCGGGGTGTCGCTCACCGCGCTGCACACGCCCGGGCATTCCCCCGGCTCGACGAGCTTCTCGCTCCCCGCGCTCGGCGCGGTGTTCACCGGGGACACCCTGTTCCAGGGCGGACCGGGCGCGACCGGGCGCTCCTACAGCGACTTCCCGACGATCGTCGAGTCGATCCGCGAGCGCCTGCTCGCGCTGCCCGAGGAGACGGTCGTGCACACCGGGCACGGCGACACGACGACGATCGGCGACGAGAAGCCGCACCTCCAGGAGTGGATCGACCGCGGGCACTGAACCGTTCGGCGGGCGCTTCTGCCTGTTTCGTGGGCGGATTTTCGCTCCGGGGGTACCTTCCGGCTCAGGGGGTACGTTCTTGCGGGGCAACACGGTACCCCCTGAGTCATAACGTGCTTCCGCACGCGCAAGCCCCGCGCAAGCCGCACGCGCAGCCGCGCCTGTGGACCTCCTACAATGCACGGAGGCCTCCGGTCGGCGTCCGGCATACTCGTGATGACGCGGCGATGGGCCGCGGTCGCGACGAGGGGAGCCGCAGATGAGCCAGCATGTCGGCCTGGGGACCGAGGAGCCGGAGTACGAGCTCTGGGAGCCGCTCGATCCGGATGTCGCCGGGGTCTTCCGCGGCATCTCGGACGAGGATCGCGCCTACCGGGATCGTGCCCGGGCCTTCGTGCAGGACGAGGTGCGTCCCGTCATCGCCGGCATCTGGGACCGTGCCGAGTATCCGCTGCATCTCGCGAAGCGTCTCGGCGATCTCGATCTGCTGCGCGACGGCATCGACGTGCCGGGGTTTCCCGAGCAGAGCCTCTTCGCCGCGAGCCTCGCGACCATGGAGCTCGCCCGCGGTGACGGCTCGGTCGCCACGATCGTGGGGGTGCAGGGCGGTCTGGCGCTGCGCTCCATCGCCCTCTGCGGTTCGGAGGCGCAGAAGGAGCGCTGGCTCGCGCCGCTCGCCCGCGGCGAGGAGCTCGGCGCCTTCGCGCTGACCGAGCCGACCCACGGCTCCGACTCGGTGAGCCTCGAGACCCGCGCCGTGCGCGACGGCGACGACTACGTCATCACCGGTCACAAGAAGTGGATCGGATCCGGCAGCGTGGGCCGGATCGCCGTCGTCTGGGCGCGCGGAGACGACGGTCAGGTGCAGGGCTTCCTGGTGCCGCAGGACGCGCCCGGCTACCGGGCGGCCACGATCGAGGGGAAGGTCTCGCTTCGCGCCATCTGGCAGGCGCGGATCGAGTTCGACCGCGTCCGGGTGCCCGAGGAGGCGAAACTGCCCGGAGCCCGCAGCTTCGCCGACACCGCTCGTGTGCTGCAGGCGACCCGGCTCGGAGTGGCCTGGGCGGCGCTCGGCCAGGCCACCGCGGCGTACGAGACCGCCGTGCACTACGCGAGGCAGCGGATCCAGTTCGGCCGCCCGCTCGCCGCCTCCCAGATCGTGCAGAGCCGCCTGGCCGAGATGCTCAGTCAGCTGACCGCGCTGCAGACCCTGATCGTCCAGCTCACCCGCGCCGAGGAGCGCGGCGAGCTCTCGGGCCCGGGCGCTTCGCTCGGCAAGTACACGGCCACGCGGACCTCGCGCGACATCGCCCGCAATGCGCGCGATCTGCTGGGCGGCAACGGGATCCTGCTGGAGCACCGCGTCGCCCGGCACTTCGCCGACCTGGAGTCCCTGCACACCTACGAGGGCACCGAGACCGTGCAGGCGCTCATCATCGGCCGCGACATCACGGGGCTCTCGGCCTTCGCGTAAGGTGTGCTCCACGCGGGGCCCGGTGCCCGGGCCCGGGTCCCGGTGCCCCGCCTCGCGACGATGTCGCACGAATGGCTGTCCACGGAGCGCGGGAGCGACCGTTCGTGCGACATCGTGAGGCGCGGGGCGGCCCTCGGGCAGCGGGTACAGTGGGGGCATGGCTGATGAGGGCGCACCGCAATTCGATCCGGTCGAGGCGAGCATCGAGCAGACGCTGGAGGCGCTCGACGCCGGGCTGATCACCGCCGTCGAGCTCGCCGAGTGGTGCCTGCGCCGCATCGACGACCTCGACCGCCACGGGCCGAGGCTGAACGCCGTCCCGGTCATCAACCCGGGCCTCCTGGAGGAAGCGGCCGAGAGCGACCGCCGCCGCGCGGCCGGCACCGCCCGTCCGCTCGAGGGCGTGCCGTTCACGGTCAAGGACTCCTACATGGTCTCGGGGCTCACGGTCGCGGCGGGGTCTCCCGCGTTCGCCGACCTCGTCGCCCAGTGGGACGCGTTCTCGGTCGCGAAGCTGCGCGAGGCCGGGGCCGTGCTGATCGGCAAGACGAACATGCCGCCGATGGCCGACGGCGGGATGCAGCGAGGCGTCTACGGGCGCGCGGAGAGCCCCTACAACCCCGACTACCTCGCGGCCGCCTACGCCTCGGGCTCGTCGAACGGCTCCGGCGTCGCGACCGCGGCGAGCCTCGCCGTGTTCGGGATGGGGGAGGAGACCGTGTCGAGCGGCCGCAGCCCCGCCTCGAACAACGGCCTCTGCGCCTACACGCCGAGCTGGGGGATCCTCAGCATCCGCGGCAACTGGCCGCTGTTCCCCGCGCGCGATGTGGTGGTCCCGCACGCGCGGTCCATGCCCGATCTCCTGCGCCTGCTCGACGTGCTCGTGCAGGACGACCCGGTCACGCGCGGCGACTTCTGGCGCCACCAGCGGGTGATCGAGCTGCCGAGGCCCGGCGAGCACCGGCCCGCGTCTTATCCCGCGCTGCGCGATCCGGCCGCGCTGCGCGGGAAGCGCTTCGCCGCGCCGCGCATGTATCTCGGGGAGGATCCGCGCTTCCCGATCGCGGTGCGCCCCTCCGTCCTCGAGCTCTGGCGCGCGGCGCGGGCGCGCCTCGAGGTGCTCGGCGCCGAGGTCGTGGAGACAGATTTCCCGCTCATCGAGCAGTACGAGGGGGATCGGCCCGGGCAGGAGAACGTCGCGGCGCTGGGCGAACTGCCCGAGGGGTGGATGGACACCGAGTTCACCCACTTCCTCGCCTTCGGCTGGGACGACTTCCTGAAGGCCAACGGTGATCCGCGCCTGCCGCGACTCGCCGAGGTCGACCCCGATCTCATCTTCCCGGTGCCGTCCGGCACGCTGCCCGATCGTTACGAGGAGATCGAGGACTACCCCAACCGGTACCGCGCGACCGTGGCGATGGCGCGCGACGGGATCCCGGATCCGCGTGAGCGGGCCGACTTCGCGGACGGCCTGCGCGCGCTCGTCCGGCTCCGCGAGCGACTCTTCGAGGAGTGGCTCGCCGAGCAGGGGTTCGATGGCGCGGTGTTCCCGGCGAACGCCGACGCGGGGCGCGAGGACGCGGAGCGGGATCCGGTCTCGGCGGACCACGCCTGGTCGAACGGCGTCTTCTTCTCGAACGGCAACTACGCCCTGCGGCACCTGGGCATCCCCACGGTCACGGTCGCGATGGGGGTCATGGCGGATATCGGCATGCCGGTCGGTCTCACGTTCGCCGGCCGGGCCTACGATGATCCCGCGCTCCTGGCCTACGGCGCGGCCTTCGAAGCGGGCGGCCCGGCGCTTCGGCAGGCTCCGCTGCTCGACTGAGGCTCGGACTCCCGGCTTCGCCGCGCCGCGCCGCGCGAAGATCTGATCTTGTTTAAGGGAGGCTGCCCTAGATAAGATCATTCATCGTGCCCATTCACGGGTGCGACGGAGACGGCGAGACCCGAGGAGAACGATGCGACGAGGCGAGCAGCGAACGGCGACCGGAGCGGGCCGCAGGCTCCGCACCCCCCTGCTGGCGCTTCTCGCCGCGGCACTGCTGCTCGGGGGCATCGTGGTCGTGCCCGAGCCCGCCGAGGCTGCGCCGCGTCAGAGCGTCTCCGTGGACGCGACGGTCGGCAACGATCGTCTGGTCACCGTGCGGGTGACCTGCGGAGCCAAGAGCTGCCGGGGCAAGGTGACGCTGCGGCTCTCGACCGGAGCGAAGAAGACGCTGAGCTATCGCGCCGCGAAGCGGGCGACGAAGACGCTGAACTGGAAGCTCTCCGTCTCGAGCTACCGGAAGTTCGTGAGCCGCGGCTCCGCCAAACTCACCGTCTCCGGCAAGGCGGTGAAGCCGCGCAAGACGTCGTTCACCAGGACGGCGACCGTCAAGCCGGCGAAGGCCCAGCTCTCGCTCCGGCAGCAGAGCGCCACAATCGGCGAGGATCGCACGGTGCCGCTGGCGATGCGTTGCGGCGCGTCGGCGGGGTGCACCGCGAGAGTCGAGTTGCGCTCGTCCGGATCCGCGATCGCGAGCGCCGCGGTGAAGACGGCGAAGCGGGGCGACGTCACGGTGCGGCTCACCGTTCCGGCCGCCCAGGTCCCACGGCTCGGCGATCGCGCCGTGCACCAGCTGGTGATCGTCGAATCCAGGCCCGACGCCGTGCGCCAGGTCGCGGCGCTCACGTTGACGAAGGCGACGCCGGAGCCCGAGCCGGTGCCGGAGCGCACCGCCTCCGTCGCCTATGCGCAGCGCAACTGGACGCCGACCTCCTACGACACCTGCCCCGCGTCGCTGCACGAGCAGTACCGCACCGTCGGCCCGGACGGCAAGTACTATCCGACCTGGCATCCGGCGCAGGTGACCGACCCGGCGACCGGCGAGCTGTGCACCTTCGGCCATGAGCACGGCGCCGACCCGACCGAGTCGGACATCTACCAGTGGGTCGCCGACTTCTTCTCACCGTCGGACCTGGTCGAGGGCGAGCCGCAGGGGCTTCCCTTCGGCTACGCGAGCGAGGAGCTCGACAACCATATCGCCGCCGGCCACTCCCACCTGTCGATGCGGCACGAGGACAACGGCGGGCACAAGGTGTTCCTGCGCAACGACGTGGCCCTCGTGGGCGACGGTCACCGGAACGTGACCTTCGAGAACGCGGACGGCGAGCGGGAGAGGGTCGTCTGCGACTTCCTCATCAAGGCGCATCAGGGGAGCTGGTCGCCCGACGCCACCGCCAACAACGCGCACGAGCTCATCTACGCCGTCCGCTGCAACGACGGCACCGAGCTGATCAGCACGACCCTCTCCCGCTACGGCGATCCGAACGAGTTCAACCGCTCGTGCGCGAGCGGCACCGTCGTGCAGACCAGGTTCAGCCAGCTTCCCCCCGCGACCACCGCCGGCGGCGGCCGCCTCATCCCGGACCGCGGCTGCGCCCAGGCGGCGGTGACCGCGGGCTCCGACATCTGGTCGATCTACGAGGTGTGGATGAGCGCCAACGAGCTGACCACCGCCGACGGCGCCGTCGTCGCCGCCTTCGACCCCTGGTTCGGGATCCGCAACCCCAGCCGCTACTACGACTCCCGCACCAGCACCGAGACGAGCAACGGCATCGGCCGCCCCGTCGACCTGCTCTGGGAGGAGGGCACCGCCGCTCGCGCCGCGAGCGTCTATCCGTGGAGCACGGTGGCCGGGCTCGAACGATTCGACTACCGGGATCCCCGCTCTCCCTTCGACGGCGCCCAGCGCGACTTCTATCTCGGCCAGAACCGGGTCACCGGTCTTCCCGGAAGCCCGGGCTTCTACACCGATCCCTACGGCGGCGGGGCCCGTGCGGAGGCGTCGCAGGGCGCTATCAGGCAGTGGGCCGTGGCCGGCGCGGTCAGCGCCGACCTCAGCCTCGAGCGGCTGCAGTTCGACTTGAACGCGGACTGGGGCAAGAACAACGGCGTCCACGCGCCGAACTGACCCCCGCGCGTGCGATCCGGCGCCCGAGCGGCGCCGCGGCGCGGCGCGACGGACTTGCAGGAATGAACGAACGGAGAACCCTCTTGAGAGTATGTCAACGCCCCATCGCGGCCGCCTCGGCTGCCGCGCTGCTCCTGAGCGGCGTCGCGCTGGCCGCGGCCGCGCCGGCCGCCGCCGACCCGCAGCCGACCGAGCACGGCACGACGCTGACGCTGACCGGGGATCCCGGCGCGGCGACCAGCTCGGCCGTGAGCACCGCGTCCTGCGACGTGAACGGCGACGGCCTCGAGGATGCCGTGTTCGGCGCGTGGTGGTGGTCGAAGGGCGCCTTCAGCCGCATCGGCGCCGCCTACGTGGCGCTCGGCACCGAGGAGGCCGTGGGCGGTTCGCTCGCCGACCCCGCCGACGTCAACGCCGTCCGCATCGACGGCCCCAGCCGCGGCAACGCATTCATCGGCTTCACGGTGTCGTGCGCCGGCGATGTGAACAACGACGGCTTCGACGACATTCTCATCGGGGACTACCTCGCCACCAGCGCCTACGTCGTGTTCGGTGCCGAGAAGTTCGAGCCGGTCTCCCTGGACCACCTCGGATCCAGCGGCTTCACGGTCAAGGGGCCGGAGGGCGACACCCGTTTCGGCTACTCCGTGAAGGGCGTCGGCGACGTCACGGGCGACGGCCTCGACGACTTCGCGGTCGGCAGCTCGTCGGGCAACAAGGTCTACGTGATCCCGGGCAAGCGGGACATCGACAACATCGACCTGAGCGTCACGCCCGAGGCGGTCGTGCTGACCAGCACCGGCAGCGTCGTGTCGAACGTCGGCGATGTCAACGGCGACCGGATCGACGACCTGCTCTTCGGCGCCTACACGGCGACGCCGTGGGGCTCCTCCGCTGCCGCCGCCGGTTCGGCTCACGTGATCTGGGGCGGTCAGACCGGCGAGATCGCGGTGTCGGATCTGAGCGGCAAGGGCTTCGCCGTGTACGGGCCGACCCGCGCCCGCGACCGCCTCGGCGTCTCCGTCGCCGCGGCGGGCGATGTGAACGGCGACGGCAAGGCCGACCTGCTGCTCGGGGCCGACGGCGTGACCAACCCCGCCACGGGCCCCCGCAACGGCGGTGCCGCGATCGTCTACGGATCCGATTCCGACGCGACCGTCTACACGAATCCGACGGCCGAGGTCGCGGTCTACACCTGCGACGCCGAGGGCGTCGCCACGACGGGAGACTGCGTGGGCACGGCCGCCCCGCGCGGCTACTGGATCAACGGCGCCGTCGCCTCGGACGCCGCGGGATACTCCGTCGCCGGCATCGGCGACGTGAACGGCGACCGGGTGCCGGACGCGCTGATCGGGGCCTACGGCTACGATCCGATCGATCCGGAGACGGGTGCCACGATGACCACCGGCGGCGCCGCCTACGTGGTCTACGGCGATCCGCAGCGCACCGGCGCGATCGAGCTCGGCTCGCTCACCGCGGCGCAGGGGTTCCGTATCGACGGCGGCGTCGCGGGCGACCGCTTCGGCCGCGCGGTCGGCAGCCTCAGCGATTTCGACGGCAACGGCGTGGACGATCTGCTGATCGGGGCGGACTTCGCGCAGAGCCAGGCCGGACAGGCCAGCATCGTGCTGCTCGGCGATCTGAAGACCGAGACCTCGGTCACGGTCTCGGAGGGTGCTCGAGCCGGCGGCCCGCTCACCCTCTCGGCGACGGTGAAGCAGCTCGTCGACGGCGGGAAGCCCGCCGCCGGGGGCACGGTCGCGTTCAGCGATCAGGGCGAGCCGATCGACGGCTGCGAGGCCGTCACGGTCTCGGGCGGCGCCGCGGTCTGCGAGATCGCCGAGCAGCCGTCCGCCGGCGAGCGCGAGTTCGTCGCGACCTTCGCTCCCGGGACGCAGAAGCTGCAGAGCTCGACCGGGTCCGTTGCGACCGCCGTGGCGAAGCAGAGCTCGTCGGTCGTTCTCGGCGGCGACACGGCGGGCGTCGTCGGAGACGAGATCGAGTTCACCGCGGCGGTGCCCGCCGCGGCCACCGGCGAGGTCGTCTTCCTCGCGGGCGAGCGGGAGCTCGGTTCCGCCGAGATCGTCGACGGCGTCGCGACCTTCTCCTACGAGCCGACCGCCGCGAGCAGCTACCGTCTCACCGCGAGCTACGCGGGCGACGATCGCTTCGATGCCGGCGCGTCGAAGGCCGAGCGCGTGACCGTCAGCCCCGCTCCGGTCTTCCTCTCGGCCGTGTCGCTCAGCGCATTGAAGGCCGTCTACGGCGTGCGCGCGTCGGCCACGGTGTCGGTGGACGGCGCCAGCAGCGGAACGGTGCTGTTCACGGCCGGAGGCCGCGACCTCGGCACCGCGTCGGTGAACGCGGACGGCGTGGCGACCCGGACCCTGCCGGTGCTGCCGGTCGGGACCTATCGCGTCTCCGCCCAGTTCCTCGGAGATGACGCGCACGCCGAGTCCGCGAAGCGCTACGCCGCAGGGCAGCTCACGGTCACGAAGGCCTCGGTGTCGTCGGCCAGGGTCACGGCCAAGACGGCGAAGCGCGGTGCCCGTCCGACGGTCACGGTGCGTCTCGGCAAGCTCCAGAGCGGCAGCTACCCGACCGGGAAGGTGCGCGTGAGCTTCGGATCCGCGACGAAGACGGTCTCGCTGAAGGCCTCGGCCAAGGGCGTCGTCAGGGTGAAGGCGCCGAAGGCGCTGAAGTCGAGCACGCGCGTCACCGCGAAGTATCTCGGCAGCGCGAACGTCACGGCGACCTCCGCCAAGACGACGCAGAAGATCCGGAGGTAGCCGCCCGCTGCACGCCGAACCGGGGCCGAAGCCTCCCGCGCCGCATGCGCGCATGCGGGAGACTTCGGCCCCGGAATCGTCTGAGGCGGACGATCAGGCGCCCTGCGGGCCGACCGCTCCGCTCAGCCCGAGGCGCCCGCGCGCCCGACGCTGAGCGCCAGTTTGCGCAGCAGCACCGCCAGGCGCTCCCGCTCGGCCCGCGGCATGCCGCCCAGCAGTTGCTCCTCGGCATCGGTGAGCCTGGTCATGGCCGCGTCGACGAGCGTCTGCCCCAGCTCGGTCATCTCCACCAGCACGCCGCGTCCGTCGTTCGGGTCGGTGAGCCGGTGCACGAGCCCGCGCTCCTCCATGCGGTCGATGCGGTTGGTCATCGTCCCGCTCGAGACCATCGTCTCCTGGACGAGCACCTTGGGGCTCTGCCGGAACGGCGCTCCGGCGCGGCGCAGCACTGCGAGCACGTCGAACTCCCAGACGCTCAGACCGCTCCGCTCGAAGGCCTGTGAGCGTGCCCGGTCGACGTGCTTCGTCACCCGCGTCATCCGCGAGAAGACGGCGAGCGGCGCGAGGTCGAGGTCGGGCCTGGCCGCGGCCCATTCGCCGAGGATCCGATCGACCTCGTCCTGCTGCTTCATGCGCCCCAGCTTATCCTCACCTGCGGGTGCCCCCTGGGCGGCGGGAGCGGCGGGATGCCGGGGCCGAGGGGAACGCGGGGATGGGTAGAATCGTACGGTGCCGCCGGGCGGCACGGTCCGCCTTGGTGTAATGGCAGCACGACAGCCTTTGGAGCTGTGAAGTCTAGGTTCGAATCCTAGGGGCGGAGCGACGGAGAAAGCGCAGCTTTCTCCGTCGCTCCGTCGCGCGCCTACAGGCGCGTGCAAGGATGGGGAGGCGTAGCCTCTCCGTGTGTGGGGAGCGGTGGGTGAAGCGCAGCTTTCTCCGTCGCTCCGTCGCGCGCCTACAGGCGCGTGCAAGGATGGGGAGGCGTAGCCTCTCCGTGTGTGGGGAGCGGTGGGTGAAGCCCGGCTTTCTCTGTCGCTCCGAATCGCGAAAGGACGTTCATGTCACAGCAGCTTGCGGTCGTGATTCTCGCGGCCGGGCAGGGGACGCGGATGCGCTCCCGCACCCCGAAGGTTTTGCACCGCATCGGAGGGCGCTCCCTGATCGCCCATGTCCTCGACACGGCCGCCGGCCTGAAGCCCGACACGGTGATCGCCGTGGTGCGCCATGAGCGCGAGGCGGTGGCGCAGGCGATCGCGGAGCATGCGCCGGGCACCGTGATCGTCGACCAGGACGAGGTGCCGGGCACCGGACGCGCGGTGGAGCAGGCGATCGCGGCGCTTCCGGACGATTTCGAGGGCAGCGTCGTGGTGCTCAGCGGGGATGTGCCGCTCATCGACGCATCGACCCTGGAGCGCTTGGTCACGGGGCATGTGGAGGGCCGGCGCGGGATGACGCTGCTCTCGGCGGTGTTCGAGACGCCGACGGGACTCGGCCGGATCCTGCGGGACGGCGACGGCGCGATGCGGGGCATCGTCGAGGAGAAGGACGCGGATGAGGCGCAGCGCCGCATCACCGAGGTCAACGGCGGCATC
This sequence comes from Leucobacter weissii, assembly GCF_017565745.1. Lineage (GTDB taxonomy): Bacteria > Actinomycetota > Actinomycetes > Actinomycetales > Microbacteriaceae > Leucobacter > Leucobacter weissii. Next base: position 26,098 of record NZ_JAGDYM010000016.1, on the reverse strand, counting down.
TACGTCTTCGCGCGGCGGGAGCTGCAGCGGGCGCTCGCGGAGATCGGCACCGAGAACGCGCAGGGCGAGAAGTACCTGACCGACACCGCGCAGCGCATCCTCGCCGGCGGCGGCATCGTCGAGGCGGTGACGACGGAGGATTCCTGGCTGGTCGCGGGCGTCAACGATCGCGCGCAGCTCGCCGATGCCGGGCGCGAGCTGAACCGGCGCATCGTGCTGGCGCACCAGCGCGCGGGCGTGACGGTGCAGGATCCCGCCACGACGTGGATCGACGCCGATGTGAGCATCGAGGCCGACGCCGAGATCCTGCCGGGCACTCACCTGCAGGGCGCCACGAGTATCGCGGCGGGGGCGGTGGTCGGCCCCGACACGACCCTGGTCGACTGCGAGGTCGGCGAGGGCGCCAGGATTCGGCGCAGCGAGGCCACCCTCGCGGTGTTCGCGCCGCGCGCCGAGGTCGGCCCGTTCGCCTACATCCGTCCCGGCACCGAGCTGGGCGAGGGCGGCAAGCTCGGCGCGTTCGTCGAGGCGAAGAACGCGAAGATCGGGGACGGGAGCAAGGTGCCCCATCTGAGCTACGTCGGCGACACCGACATCGGCGTCGACAGCAACATCGGAGCGGGCACCATCGTCGCGAACTACGACGGCGTGCAGAAGCATCGGACCGCGGTCGGGGACGCGGTCCGGGTCGGGTCGAAGAATGTGCTCGTCGCGCCCGTTACGATTGGTGACGGCGCCTACACGGCGGCCGGTGCCGTGGTGCGGAAGGACGTGCCGGCGGGGGCGCTCGCCGTGAGCGTGGCGCCGCAGCGGAACATCGAGGGCTGGGTGCTCGAGAACCGACCCGGAACCGGCAGCGCGAGCGCCGCCGACAAGCACTGAACATCGAAGGGCGAGAGACACCGAGCATGAGCACGATCGAAATGGCCGGCCAGAAGAAACTGGTGCTGATCTCCGGCCGGGCGCACCCCGAACTCGCGGAGCAGGTCGCGGTGGAACTCGGCGCGGAGCTGGTGCCGACTGACGCGCGCACCTTCGCGAACGGGGAGCTGTATGCGCGCTTCGACGAGAGCGTGCGCGGCTGCGACGCGTTCGTGATCCAGTCGCACACCCACCCGATCAACGAGTGGCTGATGGAGCAGCTGATCATGGTGGACGCGCTGAAGCGGGCCTCGGCCAAGCGGATCACCGTGGTGGCGCCGTTCTACCCCTATTCCAGGCAGGACAAGAAGGGCCGCGGCCGCGAGCCGATCTCGGCCCGCCTGGTCGCCGACCTGTTCAAGGCGGCGGGGGCGGATCGCATCATGTCGGTCGATCTGCACGCCGCGCAGATCCAGGGCTTCTTCGACGGACCCGTCGACCACCTGTTCGCGATGCCCGTGCTGCTGGAGCACTTCAAGCAGACCATCGACCGCGACGATCTGACCGTCGTGTCGCCGGACATGGGGCGCGTGCGGGTGGCCGATGTGTGGAGCGACCGGCTCGGCGCGCCGCTCGCCATCATCCACAAGCGGCGCGATCCGCTGGTGCCGAATCAGGTCTCCGTCCACGACATCGTGGGCGATGTGAAGGACCGCTGGTGCGTGGTGGTCGACGACATGATCGACACCGGAGGCACCATCGCGAAGGCGGCCGAGGCGCTGAAGAAGCACGGGGCGCGGGGCATCACGATCGCGTGCACGCACGCGATCTTCTCCGGCCGTGCCGTGGAGCATCTGTCGCAGGAGTTCATCGACCAGGTGGTGGTCACGGACACGCTGCCGCTGCCTCCGGAGAAGCGCTTCGACAAGCTGACTGTGCTGCCGATCGCCCCGCTGCTGGCGCAGGCGATCCACGAGGTGTTCGAGGACGGTTCCGTCACCTCCATGTTCGACGGCGCGGCGTAGCAGAAAAGCATCGCTTTTCTGCAAGCCGCGGCGCCGTCACTACGGCGGCCCACGGAGCGGAGCGAGGGGTGGCGGCATAGGAGAGAAGCACCCCTTTTCCGCAGGCCGCTCGACGTCGAGTTCGCCGCCGCGTCCCGTCAGGTGAAACGTAGACCCCCGTCCCATTCGGACGGGGGTCTACGTGTGTCTCGCGGGTGGTTCCGCAGGGGGTGGCCACGCGACCGGGCGCGCCGATTTGCATCAAATGCTAACGACAACTATTCTCAATAAGCATCCGACTCTGTGAGAGCGGGGCCCTCCCGCATGATCGGCCGCGCCCGGCGGCCATGAGAAAGGATGTCTGAGAATGGCATTGCTGAGTACCCGAACGAGAGCGCGCTCCAGCGCGGCTGCAGCGGTCGGCGTCGTCGGCGCGCTGGTGGCGGGCATGTTCGCCGCGGCGCCGGCCCAGGCGGAGGCGACCGATCCATACGCGGACCGGACCGTGTACGTGCAGAACCACGCCGACGCCTTCTACATCACGAAGGACGGGAGCGGCGAGCCCCGGCTGGTGCTCCATGCCGACGACTTCGGCGACCTCGCGCCCGAAGCGGTCGTCATCCACGCGAAGCCCTCGGTCGCCGGACGCACCGCCGGCGCGGGAGTGGCGAATCTGCTCGGCATCGCTCAGGGCTCGACCTACTACCTGCTGCCGCAGACGAGCCAGCCCGGCCAGATCTTCCTCGGGTTCGGGTACAACCCCGTCGACTATCCGAGCATCACCGTCACGCACATGATCACCGACTTCTCCGGGCCCGGCCAGCTGGCGCTGTGGCAGTCGGGGGACGAGGGCCCCGAGCAGTGGCTGAACACGGGCAAGGACGATTGGTCGTTCTCGAGCCCGGCGAACCACGAGCACCTGAACTGGGGCTTCACCGCCACGGGCCTCTACACCTTCGAGGTGACCTCGACCTTCACCGACGGCGGCACCGCGAAGAGCGCCGGACCGCAGCGCTACACCTTCTACGTCGGCGAGAGCCTCCCGCAGATCACCGCGCAGCCCAGCATCTCCGGCGAGGCGAAGACGAACCGGCCCCTGACCGCGGATCCGGGCACCTGGTCGCCCGCGGCCGAGGCCTTCGCGTACCAGTGGCTGGCGGACGGAGTCGCCGTCGAAGGCGCGACGGGACCGGAGTTCGTGCCCGGCAACGCCCAGATCGGCACGCGCATCTCCGTCGCGGTCGCCGCGATCTGGCAGAACGCCCCCGAGGGGCGCGTCGTCTCGGCGGCGACCGAGCCGGTCGAGGAGAGCCTGCCCGAGATCGTGACCCAGCCGACCATCTCCGGCACGCCGAAGGTCGATCACACGCTGACGGCCGAGTCCGGGACCTGGGATCCGCAGGCGGACGGCTTCGCCTACCAGTGGCTGGCCGACGGAACGCCCATCGCGGGAGCGACGTCGCACGAGTTCGTGCCGACCGCGGCTGAGGCGGGCAAGCGGATCTCGGTCCGCGTCGGCGCGTCGTGGGCGTCGGGACACGACGATGCGGCGGTCTCCTCCGAGACCGAGCCGGTCGCCGCTCTCGCGGCGACGAGTCTCACCGCGAACGCCGTGCGACAGGTCTACGGCAAGACCGCGCGGCTCAGCGTCGCCGTCTCGCCCGCCGCTGCGAGCGGGGCGGTGAGCGCGAGGATCGGATCCCGGACCGTGACCGGCACGCTGAGGAACGGACGGGCCGTGCTCACCGTGCCGGACACGGCGCTGAAGCCGGGCACGCGCTCGATCGGGCTGAACTACTCCGGAGCGCGGGGCGAGTTCGCGGCCGCCGCGGCCACCGCGCGGGTCACCGTCGCGAAGGCGAGCCCCAGGGTCCGGATGACGGCGAAGAAGTCGAGCGTCAAGCGCGGCACCTCCGCCTCCTTCACCGTCAGGGTCTCCGGATCCGGGGTGAAGCCGGGCGGGCGGGTCACCGTGAAGCTCGCCGGGGTCTCGAAGTCGGCGAAACTCAGGAACGGCCGCGCGACGATCACGATCAAGACCGGCAAGAAAGCCCGGACCGGGAAGAAGACCGTGCGGGCGTCGTACGCGGGCGACGCCTACGTGGCGAGGGGCACGGCGAAGTCCATCAGGATCTCGGTCAAGCGCTGATCCGCATGAGAGGCAACACCATGAGACTCGCAACCCGAAGGAGCCTGGGAGCCTGCGTCGCCCTGGCGCTGGCGGGGACGCTGCTCGCGCCACCCGCGGCGCAGGCGGCGGATGCGGCCCTGAACGATCCGATCTCGCTGGAGATCGGGCACATCGACGCCTTCAACCTGCTGCTCGGCTCCGACGAGTCGGTCACCCTCGCGCTAAAGGAGGATGCCACCGGATACCACGTGCTGCGCGAACCCGAATCCGTCGACCTCGTGGTGAAGCAGACCGCGCTCACCACGTTCTCCGACACGGCGCTCGTGCCCGAGGGGATGCCGAGAACCGTCTACCGGCTGCCGCTGGGCCAGAATCAGAATCTGATCTGGCCGGGGTGGGACACGAACGCGCTCGTCCCCGCCTACGGGGCGGATGCCTCCGCCGAGTTCGCCGTCACCGCCGTCGACGGGCCGGGAGAGGTCTGGCTCTGGACGAGCGATTCCTGGGGGGATCCCGTCTCGCTGCTGGACGGCGGGGGCTTCGAGCTGACGCCCTCCGGCAGGATCCTCCAGCCCTACCCCGCGCACACCCACGCCGCCTGGGCGTTCACGGAGCCCGGCGTCTACGAGCTCACGGTGCGGGCCGATGTCGCGGGCGAGGGCAGGACGACGAGCAGCAACACCGCGAAATACACCTTCGTGGTGGGTCCGGGGGTCGCCGTCGACGGTGCGCAGAGCGGGTACGCGCCCGGCGATCCTCTGCAGCTTCAGGCCTCGACCGACTCCGCCATCAGAGGCGGTGGCTACGAGTGGTACGCCCAGTGCGGCTCGGACGCCGCGCCGGTGCGCATCGCGGGGCAGAACGGCCCCGTGCTCGCGGTGGGGGACGCGTCCCCCTACATCGGTGGAGCGATCACGGCTCGCCTCATCGGCGATGCCGGGACCGAGATCGCGCGGTCGTCGGAGGTCGAGATCGCGGGCGAGGGCGGGGTCTGCGGGATCACGGCGGGCACGCCGACGATCTCGGGCACCGCGCAGGTCGGCAAGAAGCTCACCGCGAGGCCGGGATCCTGGCAGCCGTCGGGCGTGAAGCTCGGCTACCGGTGGCTGCGGAACGGAGCGGCCATCCCGAAAGCCACCGGATCGAGCTACACCCCGGCGGCGGCCGATGCGGGCAAGCGGATCAGCGTGCGCGTGACCGGAGCGCTGAGCGGCACTCCGAGCGTCAGCGCGACGAGCGCGGCGAAGACGGCGAAGCGGGGCAAGCTGACCGCGCCGAGGCCGAGGATCTCGGGGACGGCCAAGGCGGGACGAACGCTCACGGCGCGGACGGGATCCTGGAAGCCGCGGGGCGTGAAGCTCTCCTACCGCTGGGCCGCGAACGGCAAGGCGATCCCGAAGGCGACCAAGAGCAGCTACCGGGTCGCGAAGAAGTACCGCGGCACGCGGATCACTGTCAAGATGACCGGCAAGAAGGCCGGCTACACGACCGCAGCCAGAACCAGTTCGCCGAAAAGGATCAGATGAGGACCCGGGCGGCCTCCCTGGCGCTGGTCGCCGCATCGTCGCTGCTCGCCGGCTGCGCCGCGCAGCCGGCGGTCGCAGACGCCGATCGGCCGAGCGTGATCACCACGACCGGGATCATCGCCGACCTCGCGCGGAACGTCGCCGGGGACCGAGCCGACGTGGTCTCGCTCGTGCCCGAGGGCGGCGATCCGCACAGCTACGAGCCGTCGCTGCGCGACGTGCGCTCCATCGTCTACGCCGACGCGGCCTTCTCCAACTATCTGATGCTCGAGGAGCAGAGCCTCATCAAGGCGCTCGACACCAACCTGCGCACCGGCGTGCCGAACGTGGCGCTCGCGGAGGACGCGGTCAAGTACGCCGCGGACATCATCCCGCTGGTCGAGGACGTGTCCCTCGACACGGTGTGGCTGGGCCTGCGCGTGCGCGGGGCCGGCGAGCAGTACGAGGCGACCCGCAGCTCCGACGTCATCCTCTCCGCCACGGGCGCGGAGGGACCGGGCGAGCTGATCGCCTACCTGACGGGCAGCTTCGGCGACATCGAGCGCTACTTCGACTCGTCGGACGGCTTCGACGCCGCCTCCGGTTTCACGGACGACTCGGTGACCATCCCGCCGGACACCCACACCCACCTGAGCTGGGCCTTCACCGAGCCCGGCTACTACACCCTCGACCTGCAGGGCAAGCTCCAGGTCGCCTCGGATCAGCGGCCCATCCCGATCGCGACGACCACCGTCACCTTCGCCGTCGGCGTGGACCCGTACACCGCCCCCGGCAAGGAGGAGGCGACGGTGCTGAACGCGGGCCACTCGGATATCGCGCTCGATCTCGACGAGCAGGCCTTCCGCGTGATCGTGGACCACGAGCACGGCACCGCCGACGTCCACCAGGAGATCCTCGATCCCGACGAGCTGGTGGTGGAGGTGCCGAACAAGGCGCTGCACGAGATCCCCGGCGATCCCGCCTACCGGTTCCTGGGCCGCCCCGGCGAGCAGGTGCACCAGCTGGCCCAGGCCGTGCTGGGCAAGCACGTGCACGGTGAGATCGATCCGCACCTGTGGCAGAACGTCGGCAACGCGATGTCGTACGCGGAGATCATCCGCGACACGCTGATCGAGGTCGATCCCGCAGGGGCGGGGGAGTACCGCGCCAACACGGTCGCGTACCTCGCCGAGCTGGAGGCGCTCGACGCCGAGGTTCGCGACACGATCTCGGAGGTGCCGCGCGCGCGGCGCACGCTCGTCACGACCCACGACGCCTACGGCTATCTGGCGCGCGCCTACGACCTCGACATCTCCGGTTTCGTCACCTCGAACCCGTCCATCGAGCCGTCGCTGGCCGAGCGGAAGCGCCTGACCGAGACGATCCGGAACCTGCACGTGCCGGCCGTGTTCCTCGAACCGAATCTCGCCGCGCGCTCCTCCACGCTCGTCGAGGTGGCGAAGGAGCAGGGGATCGCCGTGTGCACCATCTACGGCGACGCCTTCAGCGAGGACGTGACGAGCTATATCGAGATGATGCGATTCAACGCGCGGTCGGTGCGCGACTGCCTGGGCGGAGCGGGGGCGGACGCCCCGCCCGCAGACGAACACGAGGAGAGGCAATGACCCTGTCGCCGATGAGCAGGTCGACGCGAGCATCGCGGAGCGCCCGGAATGCGCTGAACGCCCTGGCGGCGCTGATCGCGGCCGCGATCCTGCTGCTGGGGCCGCCGCTCGCGTCCGCCACGGCCGAGGAGAACGCCCCCGACGACGAGCTCACGCAGATCATCGATCCCGATCAGGAGCAGGGCTCCGGGCGGGTCGTGCTCGACGACGGGCACATCGACTTCGGGCCGACGCTGAACACGGGGGAGTGGATCGTCCAGATCCACGACGACACCTCCGTGCCGCGGTACTGGCGCATGCCCGAGGACGTGGTCGCCCAGGTGAGCGACACGTCCAAGCTCACCATCCCCGATGACGACGCCTACGCCTTCCTCGGCCTCGCACCCGGCAGCGAGGCCTGGGTGATCCCGCAGGTGCGCGAGCCGGGCGTGATCTGGACCGGATGGAACACCCAGGAGCCGAACGTGCTCGACCGGTTGAACCTGGGCACCACCCTGCGGATCCACGGCGTGGAGGGCCCGGGCGAGGTCTCGGTGTTCCTGCAGAGCGGCAACTTCGGCGAGCCGCAGCCGCTGTGGTCGACGCGCGAGGCGTTCCCGCAGGAGTCCTGGATCGAGGTGAACACCCACACCCACGCCAACTGGGTCTTCAGCGAGCCGGGCGTCTACCTCGTCCAGATCGAGTTCGCGGGCGAGCTGATCGACGGCACCGAGGTCTCGGCGACCGACACCCTGCGCTTCGCCGTGGGCGACGAGACCGACCCCGAGGCGGCGTTCGCCGCCGTCTACGAGGGCGAGGAGCCGGGCGCATCCGCCGACGCGCCGGGGGATGAGGCGCCGGCCGCCGCCGAGAGCGATCGGTCCGGCGGGCTCGGGCTGATCATCGGGGTGGTCGCGGGCGTCATCGCCCTCGCGATCGTGGTGGCCGTCGTCGTCGTGATCGCCGCCGGGCGCCGCGCCAAGGCACGCGCTCGCGCTGCTCGCGCCGCCGCCAATGGCGCCGCTGCGGCGGGACCCGCGCCCGTCGAGCGTCTGCCCGAGGCCGACGGGCGGCGCTCGGAGGCCGGCGAATGAGCGTGCTGCGGGCGGAGGGCGTCTCCGTGCGGCTCGGCGGGCGGCGCGTGCTGCGCGAGGTGGGCCTCTCCGTCGACGCCGGGGAGCTCGTGGGGCTGATCGGACCGAACGGCGCGGGCAAGACCACGCTGCTGCGGGCGATCCTCGGCGTCATCCGGACGGAATCGGGCCGGGTCGAGATCGAGGGCGAGCCCGTCGGGAGGATGCGGTCGCGCGTCGGCTACGTCCCCCAGCGGCACGAGTTCGCCTGGGACTTCCCGATCACGGTCGAGGACACGGTCATGACTGGCCTGGTGCGCAGCATCGGCTGGCTGCGCCGGCCGAGACAGCGGCACTACGAGGCGGTCGCCGAGTCGCTCGCCCGCGTGCGCATGGATCATCTCGCGGAGCGCCCGGTCGGCGAGCTCTCGGGCGGGCAGCGGCAGCGGGTGCTCGTCGCGCGCGCCCTCGCCCTGCGCCCGAGCCTGCTGCTGCTCGACGAGCCCTTCACCGGCCTCGACATGCCGACCCAGGAACTGCTGCTCGAGCTCTTCGACGGGCTCGCCGCCGAGGGGCGGGCCGTGCTGATGAGCACGCACGATCTCTCGGGCGCCATGCACCAGTGCTCCCGTCTGTGCCTGATCAACCGCACGGTGATCGCGGACGCCCCGCCCGCGGAGCTGCAGGACGCCGAGGTCTGGATGCGGGCCTTCGGCGTGCGGGCCGACAACCCCGTGCTGCGGGTGCTGGGAGTGGCCGCCTGATGCTCTCGCCCGTCGACTTCTTCACCGATCTGCTGAACCCCGATCTGCGGTTCCTCCCCAAGGCGCTGCTCGTCGCCATGATGTCGAGCCTCGTCTGCGGCGTGATCGGCACCTACGTCGTGCTCCGCGGCATGGCGTTCATCGGCGACGCCGTCGCCCACGCGGTCTTCCCGGGGCTCGCGGTCGCCTTCGTCGTCTCGGGCAACCTCGTGCTCGGCGGAGCCGTCGCCGGAGTGCTCACCGCGATCCTCGTCGCCGTGTTCTCGCAGAACCGGCGGATCAAGGAGGACAGCGTCATCGGCGTCTTCTTCGTCGCCGCCTTCGCCCTCGGCATCGTCATCATCGCCCAGGCGCCCGGCTACTCGGGCTCGCTGCAGCAGTTCCTCTTCGGATCGATCACCGGCATCCCGGACGAGGACGTCGTCACCGTCGCGATCACCGGCGCGATCCTGATGCTCGTGGTCTTCCTGCTGCACAAGGAGTTCGTCGCGGTCACCCTCGACCGCGAGATGGCCCGCTCCGTCGGCCTGCCGGTCTTCGCGCTCGACCTGGCGCTCTACGTGATGGTCGCGATCGCGATCGTCATCTCGATCCAGACCATCGGCAACATCCTCGTGCTCGCGCTGCTCATCACGCCCGCCGCGGCGGCGCGGGTGCTCACCGATCGGCTCGGAGTGATGATGCTGCTCTCCCCGATCATCGGCGCCGGGTCGGCGTTCCTCGGCCTCTACATCTCGTGGAGCCTGGATCTGCCCGCCGGCGGCACGATCGTGCTGGTGGCCACGGCCGTCTTCCTGCTCGCCTGGCTGTTCGCGCCGAGACACGGCGTGCTCGCGAAGCTGCTGCGGCGCCGAGCGGCGCCGATCGAGGGGGAGGACGATGCGGACGGCATCGGCCTCGAGGCCGTCCCGGTGAACGGAGCGAAGCGATGAACGACACGCACCGCGCGGCCTCCCGCCGCCGGATCCCGCGCCTGCTGGCCGCGATCGGCGCGCTCTGCATCGCGATCGGTCCCGTGGGCGGCGCGTCGCCGGCGCTGGCCGATGCGCCGGACCCGGTCGCGCTCGAGACGACGAGCGAGATCGGCGCCGCCGGGACGGCGAGCGAAGAAAGCGTCGCCGAGACGGGGAACGAGGACGGCGGCGGCGAGGCGGAGCCCGCTCCCGACGCCGGAGCGGATCCGGCATCGGCCGAGCCGGCCCCCGCGCCGGAGCCGGAGGAGCTCGATCCGCGCCCCGCGGAACCCGTCGCCGACGACGCGGAAGCCGTCGCGCCGGAGACGGACGGGGCACGAGCCGCGGCCGAGTCGCAGACGCAGTCGCAGCCCGGGCCAGAGCGCGCCCGGGCCGCGCAATCCCAGAAGACCTCCGCGGCCGCGAGCGCGCTCCCCGGCCAGTCGCGGCTTCCGGCGCCGTCGAGCCAGACGAGGCGCGCCATCGCGAACGTGCACACCGACACCGTCTCCGTCTACCTCGATGGCGGCAAACTGAATCTGCAGAGCAAGGCCGACGTGGACGGGGTGATCGGCAAGCGCTTCGCGACGCAGGGCCTCGTGTTCCACCTCAGCGACGCGGGCCGCACCACGGTGCCCTCGGGCTCGGCCTACCGTTTCCTCGGTGCGGCCGGCGACGAGTTGTGGCTCGCACCGCAGATCCAGAACCCGCGCGTCATCTGGCCCGGATTCAGCACCGAGGATCCGAACCTGCGCGGCCGCGCGAAGGGCGACGCCGTGAGGATCCGCCTCGTCAAGGCCGAAGGCCCCGGCAAGGTGGAGCTCTTCCTCACCGAACTGGGCGATGTCAGGCGCACCTTCAGTTCGAGCAGCAGCCTCTCCGCGTGGAGCACGGGCGTGCCGCAGCACACCCACATGAACTGGGCCTTCACCGCGCCCGGAATCTACCGTCTCACCTTCGAGGCCGAGGCGACCGTCACGACCTCGAGCGGCAAGAATCCCAAGAAGCAGACCGCGGAGAACACCTACACCTTCGCGGTGGGCGGTCTCGACCTGCCGACCGCGACCTCGTTCGAAGCCGACGACGTCACCCCGGAGGCCGGGGATCCCGTCACCCTGACCGCGTCGGTCCGGCAGGCCGGTGCGGCCCTGCCGGACGACGTCGGCGCCGTCCAGTTCCGGGATGCGAGCCGCAACGTGGTGCTCGGGCACGCCCCGGTGGTCGACGGGACGGCCGCGCTCCGCACCTCCGCTCTGCCGTCCGGGCAGCGGAGGATCGTCGCGGAGTTCGTGCCGGCGATCTCCAACACGCACCGCGCCTCCGCGTCGGAGGAGCTTCCGATCCTGGTCGGCGGCGATGCGGCCCCCCGCCCCGCCGCCGACGACGCGCGAGCGCCCGCGACGAGCGCGCTCGACGCCGTCGTCGCGGGGAGCGGCGTACGGATCCTCACGGCCGCGAAGACCCTCGTCGCGGGGGAGACGGCCACGGCTCAGCTGCGGGGGGCGCCGTCGCGGGGCGACTGGGTCTCGGTCTGGCTGCACGCTCAGTCGACCTCTTCGCGGAAGTGGCTCGGCTGGGTGCACACCGATCTGGACGGATCCTTCACGGTGCCGATCGCGAAGGGGACCGCGACCGGCACCTACCGGCTCGCGCTGAAGGACCGCGACGGAGCGCTCCTCGGCTGGGACCGGCTGATCGTGGGATCGCCGTCGTCCGCCGGAACGGTGCCGAAGTCACCGAGCACGGGCAAGAAGAAGCCGTCGAAGAAGAGCGCGAAGAAGGCCGGCTCGAAGCCGGGCCGGACCACGACGACGACCGTCGTCACGCGCGGTTCGAGAAGCTATACGCGGGTGTGCACCCCGCCGGCCGTCACCCTCGATCGGGGGCACGTCGACGCCTTCAACGTCTCCGCGGCGAACGGCAGGGCCGTGCTGCAGGTGAAGGAGGACGTCACCGGCAGCCAGGTGATCCGCGAGGCGGAGTCGGTGCTGCTCAAGGTGAAGGAGGCCGCGTACAACCCCCGCATTCCCGCCGGCGTGCCGGGCTCCCCCTCCGGCTACGTGCTGCCGCTCACCCAGGATCAGTCGCTGCTGTGGCCCGGCTGGGACACCAACCGCACGACCATCAGCGGCTACTCGGACGTCTCGATCCACGTGCGGAGCGTGGACGGCCCCGCCAAGGTCTACATCTACACGCAGGAGTCGTTCGGCGGATGGAAGCCGCTGCTCACGAACAAGAGCTTCACGCTGCCCGGCACGCTTCGCGAGCGGACTCCGGCACACACGCACGCCCAGTGGGTGTTCCCGAAGAAGGGCATCTACACGCTCACCGTGAACGCGGTCGCGAAGAACCCGAAGAACGGGAAGTCCCTCACCACCGCCACGCACACGTACGTGTTCCAGGTGGGCGATGCGCCGCTGGGGGACACCTTCTGCACGATCGTGCCGACCGCCGCCGCCGAGGGCGCGGAGGTGAACCGGGCCGAGCGCCGGGCGACCGCCGCTGCGATCTCCGCCGAGCAGGCGGAGAACCGCAAGCGGGCGCGCGAGCAGGCCGAGAGCGGGACCGCGCTGCCCGCCGGGCCCTCAGATCCCTTCGGATCCGGTCCGGGAGGCGGTGCGGCGCCGCTCGAAGCGCTGCTGAGGGGGGAGGCCGGCCCCGAGCTCGTCGCGGGGATCGTCGGCGGCGGCCTGCTCGTGCTCGGCGGCATCGCCGGCGTCACGGTCTGGTGGGTGCGCCGTCTCGGCGCGGGGCCGCCGACGGTAGGCTCGATGGCATGAGAGGGACGCGCTGGCTGCTCGGCGCATCGATCGGGGCCATGGTGCTCGGCGTCTCGGCGATCGTGCTCGCGCTGGTGTTCGGCGGTCGGGGCGGAGTCTCCGAGCCGCAGCCCACGGCCGTGACACAGGTGAGCGTGCCGGGAGAGCCGGACGGGTCGGGCGAACCCCGCTCCGCCGAGACCGACGGCGACGAGGATCCGGTCGCCCCGGAGCGTCGGATCGATCCGGCCTGGGTGGCCCGCATCGCCGAGCGCACCGGCATCGGCGAGCGGGCCCTCGAGGCCTACGGCCAGGCCGCGAGCCGGATCGGGGTGGAGCAGCCGGAGTGCGGCCTCGGATGGAACACCCTGGCCGGCATCGGTCACGTGGAATCCGAGCACGGCACCATCTTCGGCGGCGAGCTCGCCGAGAACGGGCGGGCGGATCCTCCGATTCGCGGCATCGCCCTCGACGGCACCCGCACCGACGCGATTCCCGACACCGACGGCGGCGAGCTCGACGGCGACGAGGTCTGGGACCGCGCGGTCGGTCCGATGCAGTTCATCCCGTCGACCTGGGAGCTGTGGGCGAGCGACGGCGACGGCGACGGGATCGCGGATCCCCAGGACATCGATGACGCCGCCTACGCGGCCGGGCGCTACCTGTGCAGCGTCGGCGGCGATCTGCGGCAGCCGGACAACTGGATCGCCGCGATCGCGGCCTACAACAACACGATCGAGTACAACAACCGCGTCGCGGACGCCGCGAACCACTACGCTCAGCTCGCCGGATAGCCCGTCGGCGCTGCGCGAGCTCCGCCGTGCCGAGATTCCTCGTGCATCGGCGCCGGGGATCCTCGCGAGCTGGCTGAACTCCCCGGACCTGCTGCGTGAGCGGGAGGCGGGGAGGGGCTGGATCGCGCATCGCAGGGGTGGTGTCGACGCGTTGCGGGACTTCCTCGAGCGTCGAGAGTCTCAGGGGCGGCCGCCCCGGTGCGCCCGAGTCGACGAGGCGACTTGACATTTTTGATACCCCCTGGGGTATAGTGTTGTCGTCGGTGAAGATACCCAATGGAGTATCCATGGCATCGACTTCGCACGAAAGGAGCGTCACGATGTGCCGAGCTGTGAGGTGCCGCACCTGCGGCAAGACCACCTGGGCGGGCTGCGGCCAGCATGTCGACATGGTCAAGATGAGCGTTCCCGCCGCCGAGTGGTGCAACGGCAAGCATTCCCCGGCTCAGATCGACCGGGCGAAAACCGAGTAGGGCGGGTTCTTCTCCCGGCTCTTCGGTCGTTGAGACGAAAAGGAGACGCGCCGCTATGCTGCTCGAACGCATCTACGACGAGGATCTCGCCCAGGCGAGCTATTTCATCGGCTGCCAGGCGACGGGCGAGGTCGTCGTCGTCGATCCCCGCCGCGACCTCGGCGTCTACCTCGACCTGGCGGCCAAGCACGATATGACTATCGTCGCCGTCACCGAGACCCACATCCACGCCGACTACCTCTCGGGCACGCGCGAACTCGCCGCGAGGACCGGTGCGCGCATCTACGTCTCGGACGAGGGCGGCCCCGACTGGACGTACGGCCCCGAGTTCGACGTCGAGGGTTCGGGCGGCGCCGTCCGCATGACGCACGGGCACCGCATCGAACTCGGCAACATCGCGGTCGAGGCGGTGCACACGCCCGGTCACACCCCTGAGCACCTCTCGTTCCTCGTCACCGATGGCGCCCAGTCGAGCGAACCCGGCTTCATGCTCACCGGCGACTTCGTGTTCGTCGGCGATCTCGGCCGCCCCGACCTGCTCGACGAGGCGGCGGGCTTCGTCGACACGCGCTTCGCAGGCGCGAAGGATCTGTTCGCCAGTCTGCGCGACCGCTTCCTCACGCTGCCCGACTACGTGCAGGTGCTCCCCGCCCACGGCTCCGGCTCCGCCTGCGGCAAGGCGCTCGGCGCCGTCCCCGCGACCACGGTCGGCTACGAGCGCAACTTCGCGTGGTGGGCGGGTTACCTGCGCGACGGGGACGAGCAGGGCTTCGTCGACGAGCTGCTGAGCGGCCAGCCCGACGCCCACGCCTACTTCGCTCGCATGAAGGCGCAGAACAAGCTCGGCCCGGCGGTCATCGGCGAGGCGCCCCGGCTCGTCGAGTACGGCCCGGAGGAGCTCTCCACCGAACTCGCCGCCGATCGCGCGATCCTCATCGATACGCGGCAGCACGGCGAGGTGCACGCGGGCACCGCGGCGCGTTCGCTCAACATCCCCGGTGTCGCGAAGGCCGCCAGCTACGGCGCGTGGGTCTACGATCCCGAGCGGGAGCAGCGACCGCTCGTGCTGCTGGCCGCCTCCCGGGGGGATGCGGAAGAGATGCGCGACCATCTGGTCCGGGTCGGGATCGACACGGTGCGGGGTTTCACCACCTCCCTGACGGGCCTCGAGCTCGTCCGCCCGAAGCTCGTGGAACCGGAGGATCTCGACGGCGTCGAGCCGGTGCTGCTGCTCGACGTGCGCAACCGCACCGAGCACGCCGAGGGGCACCTCCCGGGGGCCGAGCAGCTCTCCGGCGGCCGCCTGCTCTGGAACCTCGATCGGCTTCCCGAGCCGGACAGCGGCACCATCGTCAGCTACTGCCAGAGCGGCGTGAGGAACTGCGTGGCCGCCAGCGCGCTGCGCCGCCGCGGCTACGACGTCGCAGAGCTCGAGGGCGGCTACTCGGCCTGGGCGGCGCTTCCCAGCACTACGCCGGTCACCGCCTGAGCCCGAGGGAGCCCGAGTGGAATCCCAACTCGTCCTCGCGCTCGCACTCGCCGCGCTGGTCGGGGTGTCGCTCGGACTCCTCGGCGGCGGGGGATCGATCCTCACCGTCCCGATCCTGGTCTACGTGCTCGGGATGGGGGCGCGCGAGGCGGTCGCCGCGTCGCTCTTCGTCGTCGGCGCGACGAGTGCGGTCGCCATGATCGCCCACGCCGGAGCCGGGCGGGTGCGGTGGAGGACGGGCGCCCTCTTCGGTCTCGCGGGCATGGTCGGCGCCTTCGCCGGCGGCCTGCTCGGGGGGCTCATCCCCGGCGCGGTGCTCCTGATCATCTTCGCCGCGATGATGATCGTCACGGCGGTCGCCATGATCCGCGGGCGGCGCGGCGGCACGGCCGACGGAGAGGAGGCGCGATCCCTGCCGCTCGCACGCATCCTCATCGACGGTTCTCTCGTCGGCATCGCGACCGGTCTGGTCGGCGCCGGCGGCGGCTTCCTGATCGTTCCCGCGCTCAACCTGCTCGGCGGCCTGCCGATGGCGATCGCCGTCGGCACCTCCCTGCTCGTGATCGCGATGAAGTCCGCCGCCGGGCTCGGCGGCTACCTCTTCTCGGTGCGTCTCGACTGGGCGCCCGTGCTGGCCTTCACGGCGACCGCGATCGCCGGATCCTTCCTCGGAGCGGCGCTCGCCGGACGCCTGCCCGAGCGCGCGCTGCGTACGAGCTTCGGCGTGTTCGTGCTGCTCATGGGCGTCTTCGTCCTGGTGCAGGAGGTCCCGCCCCTGATCGCGCCAGGTACCGCCGGATGATCGCCCGAACGCCCAGGGCACGATGACCCTTGCCCCGCAACTCCCGAACACCCCGCGAAAGGACCGCTCATGCCCCGTTCACTCATCTTCCCCATCTCCGCCGTCGCGCTGCTGCTGGGGCTCACCGCCTGCGCAGCAGCGCCGACGTCGTCCTCCGAGGACGGGACGGAGAGCCTCGACCTCCATGCCGATGCCATCGTCCTCGACGTGCGCACTCCGGAGGAGTACGCGGCCGGCCACCTCGACGGGGCCCGTCTGATCGACTTCAGTGCGGGCGAGGTCGCCGCGGCGATCCCGTCGCTCGATCCGCACGCGGAATACCTGGTCTACTGCCGCTCGGGCAATCGCTCCGGGCAGGCCATCGCGCTCATGGAGCAGGCCGGCTTCACAGACCTGACGAATCTGGGCTCGCTGGAGCAGGCGGCGAGCGTCACCCGACTCGGGATCATCGGCTGACGGGCGTGGCCCGACACCTCACCGACGCTCCGCGCGCCATTCCTCTCCGCGCGACATCTCCCCCTGGCCGAAGAAGACCTCGCCCTCGGACGAGAATTCGCAGGCGTCGAAGGCGTCGCGCGTCGGGGAGTCCGATTCCGATCGGCCCCATCCGCCGCCGATGGCGAGTTCATCGCCCAGGACGAAGCGTTCCCCCTGCCAGGTGATGGCGCCGTCCTCCGGTTCGGACCCGTGCGGGAACGCGATCCCCACGAACTTCCCATCCTCTTCGAGACCGAAGCAGCCGGCGTCGTTCGTCGCGAGCACGCCCCAGTGGAGCGCCTGCATGACGGCCTGGGGCTCCTCCGCTTCGGTCAGCAGCCGGTGCCCGTCCCGTTCGAGCAGAGCCAGGCCGCCGAACTCGGTGCGCGCAAGCTCCGCCGCGGGCGACTCCGCCGGTTCGTCGGCGGGGGTGCTCGTGCACCCCGCCGTTGTCGCGGCGAGCAGCATCCCCGCCAGGGAGAGCGAGAGGACGGAGGTCGGAGAGGAGGCCATGTCGGCCAGCCTACAAGCGGCCGCGGTGCGAGGAGCCTCGGGCGACCGTGTATACTCATAGGCTGTACTTCGGCGAGGGGCGCGCGAGCGCCCGTGATCGACGCGGGTGAGCCTCTGAGCGGGCCTTCTGATGCGCCACGGTGCACGTACATGCACGGCGAGTGCGAGACATTCAAGCAGGCGGGTCCACCCCGCCCCGTTCGGGCGCGAGCCCGCGAGGAGAAGCACATGAGCGACACCAACAAGCTCGACGGAATCGTCCGCGAGAGTTTCGGCAAGGGAGCGGCCCGCAAGCTGCGCGCCGCCGGCCGCACCCCGGTCGTGATCTACGGGCACGGCACCGACCCCGTGCACGCGTCGGTCGAGACCCACCCCCTCGGCCTGATCGTGCGCCACGCCAACGCGCTCATCGAGCTGACGATCGGCGGCAAGAAGCACCTCGTCCTGGTGAAGGACGTGCAGAAGGATCCGGTGCGGCAGCTCATCGAGCACGTCGACCTGGTCGTGGTGAAGAAGGGCGAGGCCGTCGAGGTCGAGGTGCCCGTCATCGTCGTGGGCACGTCGTTCTCGGGCACGAACGCGCTGCAGGAGCTGAACGTGCTGCGCCTGAGCGTGCCGGCCACCAACATCCCCGAGCACATCGAGGTGAGCGTCGAGGGGCTCGAAGAGGGCACGCAGATCCTCGCGGGCCAGATCGAGCTCGCCAAGGACGAGACGCTGCTCGACGATCCCGAGGCGCTCGTGGTGAACGTCGTCGTACCCCGAGGCGCGTCGGATGACGAGGAGACCGAGGCCGAGGCCGAGGAAGCCGCTGCGGAGTAGGCGCCGGAGTCCCCGGGTGCGTCTCGTGAGTCCTCGTCTCTGCGGGACGCGCCCCCGTGCTCTGGCGTAGACGATCTGAGAAGGGCGAGTCGATGGGCGACGGCTGGCTGATCGTGGGCCTCGGCAACCCCGGGCCCAAGTACGAGACGACCCGGCACAACGTCGGTCAACTCGCGCTCGACGTGCTCGGCGACCGCCTCGGCGCCCGCTTCGCGCCGCACAAGACCAACGCACGCCTCGGCGAGGGCCGCCTCGTTCCCGGCGGACCGAAGCTCCTGCTGGCGAAGTCGAACGGCTACATGAACACCTCCGGCGGACCGGTCTCGGCGCTGGCCAAGTACTTCGGCATTCCCGCCGAGCGCATCGTCGTGCTGCACGACGATCTCGACCTCCCCTTCGACACGCTCAAGGTGAAGCTCGGCGGCGGGCACGGCGGGCACAACGGCCTGCGCGACATCGCCAAGGCGCTCGGCACCCCTGACTTCCTCCGGGTGAGGATCGGGATCGGACGGCCCCGGGGGCAGCAGGATCCGGCCGATTTCGTGCTGCGCCCCTTCGGCTCCGTCGAGCGGTCGACGCTCGGAGTGCTGCTGGAGGAGGCCGCCGACGCCGCGACGGCGCTCGTCGAGGACGGACTCCTCGCGACCCAGCAGCGCTTCCACGGGAAGGCGGCCCGGTGAGTCTCACGGGGCTCGAAGGTCTGCTCGGCGAGTCGTCGTCCTTCGCCCGCGCCCTCGACGCGGCGAGCGGCGACGCTGATCTCGCGGCGCCCGAGGCGCTCAGGCCCGCCCTGATCGCCGGCCTGCTCCGCCGCAGAGCCGCCGCGGCGCGCGGCGCCGCCGGTGCGGGAACGCTGTTGCTGATCGCGCCGACGAGCCGCGAGGCCGACGCGCTGCGCACCGCGCTGTGCTCGCTGCTGCCCGAAGCGGTCACGGCCGAGTTCCCGGCCTGGGAGACCCTTCCGCACGAGCGTCTGAGCCCCAGCGTGGAGACCGTGGGGCGCCGCGCGGACGCGCTGCGACTGCTGCGGGACGGTGACGTGCGCCCCGAGGACCGTGACGTGCGCTCCGGGGACGCGGATGCGCGTCCCGCGATCCTCGTCGCCTCGGTGCGGGCCGCGCTGCAACCGGTCTCCCCGCAGCTCGTGAGCGCCAGGCCGCTGACGGTCGGCGCCGGCGAGGAGCACGGGCTCGAGTCCATCGTGCGCGGACTCGTCTCGTTCGCCTACACCCGGGTCGACATGGTCACCCGTCGCGGCGAGTTCGCGGTGCGCGGAGGGATCCTCGACGTGTTCCCGTCGACCGCCGATCAGGCGGTGCGCATCGACTTCTTCGGGGACGAGGTCGATCAGATCCGGCGCTTCGCGGTCAGCGATCAGCGCAGCGCGGGCGACCCGCTGCCGCGGATCGCGCTCTGGCCGGCCCGGGAGCTCCTGCTCACCGACGAGGTGCGCGAGCGCGCGCAGGCGCTCCTGCCGCGCTTCCCCTCGTTCGCGCCGATGCTGGAGAAGGTGAGCCAGGGCATGCCCGTCGAGGGGATGGAGAGTCTGCTCCCGCAGCTCGTCCCCGGGCTGCTTCCGCTGACCGCGCTCGTGCCGGAGGGCGGCGCGATCCTGCTCGACTCGCCGGAACGGATCGCGAGCCGGGCGGTGAGCCTCGCGGAGACCAACCGCGAGTTCCTCGAGGCCGCCTGGTCGGCGGCCGGCGCGGGAGCGGAGGCGCCGCTGGACGACGACCACGGCATGCTGACGGTCTCGGAGCTGCGCGCCGCTGCCGGGGCGCGTCCGTGGTGGACCGTCTCGGGCTTCGTCCACGATCTCGTCGGCACCGATGCGGTCGGTACCGATGCGGCCGGTGCCGCGGGCGAGGACGGAGCCGACACCGCGCAGACTGCGGGCGCTCAGATCGCGGACGCTCAGATCGTGGTGCGATCCGCGCCCCTCCCGAAGCCCGGCCCCGGCGAGGAGCCGACGGAGGCCATGATCCGGCACCTGCGCGAGCGGCTGGGGCAGGACTGGAGCGTCGTGGTGGCGGCGCAGGGGATCGGCCTGGTGGAGCGGGCGCGCGACGTGCTGGCCGAGGCCGGGGTGGCCGCGCGCATCTCCGAACGGCTGTCGGAGATGCTGGATGCCGGCGCCGGGCGGCCGCCCGAGCGTCTGGAGCCGGGCGTCGTCCATCTCGTCCAGGGGACGGCGTGGAGCGGGTTCGAGAGCGCGGAGGCGAAGCTGCTGCTCGCGACGGAGGCGGAGTTCTTCGGGCGCACCGTGAGTCGGCAGCAGGCGTCGGGCCGGCTGGCGAAGCGCCGCGGCAAGAACGTGGTGGATCCGCTGCAGCTCGTCGCGGGCGACTACGTCGTGCACGAGACGCACGGCATCGGTCGTTTCGTCGAGCTGACGCAGCGCATGGTGCCCTCCGGGGCCGGCGCGCCCGGCAAGAAACCGGCCAAGACGCTGCGGGAGTACCTGGTGCTCGAGTACGCGTCGAGCAAGCGCGGGATGCCCCGCGACAAGCTGTACGTGCCGACCGATCAGCTCGACCAGCTCTCGCGCTACGTCGGGGGCGAGGCCCCGGCCCTCTCGAAGATGGGCGGCGGCGACTGGGCGGCGGCGAAGAAGAAGGCGCGCCGGGCGGTGCGCGACATCGCCGTCGAGCTGGTCAAGCTCTACTCCGCGCGGGTGGCGGCCCGGGGCCACGCCTTCTCGCCGGACACGCCGTGGCAGCACGAGCTCGAGGAGGCGTTCCCCTACGCCGAGACCCGGGATCAGCTGACCACCATCGACGAGGTGAAGCGCGACATGGAGCGGCCGATCCCGATGGATCGCCTCGTCTCGGGCGACGTGGGCTTCGGCAAGACCGAGATCGCGGTGCGCGCGGCGTTCAAGGCGGTGCAGGACGGCAAGCAGGTCGCGATCCTCGTGCCGACGACCCTGCTCGTGAAGCAGCACCTCGAGACCTTCCAGGAGCGCTTCGCCGGGTTCCCCGTGCAGCTCCGCGCGCTCAGCCGGTTCCAGACCGACGCCGAGGCGCGCGACACGATCGAAGGGCTCGCGGCGGGCACCGTCGACGTGGTGATCGGCACGCATCGCCTGCTCGCCGACGGCGTGCGCTACCACGATCTGGGGCTGCTCGTGATCGACGAGGAGCAGCGCTTCGGCGTCGAGCACAAGGACGCGCTGAAGAAGCTGAAGACGGGCGTCGACATCCTCGCGATGAGCGCGACGCCGATCCCGCGCACGCTCGAGATGGCGGTGACCGGGATCCGCGAGATGTCGACCCTCGCCACCCCGCCCGAGGACCGGCACCCGATCCTGACCTTCGTGGGGCCCCGCAGCGAGCGGCAGATCGGGGCGGCGATCCGGCGCGAGCTGCTGCGCGAGGGGCAGGTCTTCTTCGTCCACAACCGCGTGCAGTCCATCGGACGCATCGCGGCGCAGATCGCCGAACTCGTGCCGGAGGCGCGGGTCGCGGTCGCGCACGGCAAGCTCGGGGAGCACCAGCTCGAGCAGGTCGTGGTGGACTTCTGGGAGCGCAAGTACGACGTGCTCGTCTCGACCACGATCATCGAGACCGGCCTCGACATCGCGAACGCGAACACCATCATCATCGACGCGGCGGACCGCTACGGCCTCAGCCAGCTGCACCAGCTGCGCGGTCGCGTGGGCCGCAGCCGCGAGCGGGCCTACGCCTACTTCCTCTACGATCCCGACAAGCCGCTGACCGAGCACGCGCACGAACGGCTGCAGACCATCGCGGCGAACAACGAGCTGGGGTCCGGGATGCAGGTGGCGCTGAAGGATCTCGAGCTCCGCGGCGCCGGCAACCTCCTGGGGGGCGAGCAGTCCGGGCACATCGCCGGGGTGGGCTTCGACCTCTACCTGCGCATGATCGGCGAGGCGGTCGCCGAGTTCAAGGGCGAGGGCCAGACCGGGGCGAGCGAGCTGGTGCTCGAGCTGCCGGTGGACGCGCACATCCCGGAGGACTACGTCGAGAGCGAGCGGCTGCGGCTCGAGGCATACCAGAAGTTCTCGGCGGCGGCCCACCCGCAGGCGCCCGACGAATCGGTCGAGCTGGTGCTCGACGAGCTGGCGGACCGCTACGGGACGCCTCCGGAGGAGGTGCGGCGCCTCGCCGAGGTCTCGGCGCTGCGCCGCCGGGCCGCGCGGCTGGGTCTGTCGAAGGTCGTCGCCGCCGGGCCCGCGCTCAGGATCGAACCGGTCGCCCTGCCCGATTCCCGGCGGATCAGGATGGAGCGGCTCTACCCCGGCGCCCGTTACTCGGCCGAGGCGCACACCCTGCAGGTGCCTCTGCCGGGCGCCGCGCGGGCGCTGCCGGGCGGGTCTCGGGCATCCCGCGGTCCGCTCGCGGGTTCCGCCGCGGATGAGACCGACACGGTCGGCTGGGTCGGGGCGGTCCTGGCGGCGCTGCTGGAGGACTGACGGACGTCCCGTGAGCGGGTCCAGAGTCCGTCGAAGCGGTCAGGAACCCTCGTCGAAGCGGCCCCTGAGGTCGTCGAAGGGAGACACGCCCTACTCGCAGAGCAGTCGCAACTCGCGATCCGTCGAACTCAGCACCTTGAGCTGCTCGTTGAGGGCGCCCAGATACTCCGGGGTCTCCAGCAGCGTGGCGGGCGTCTCGATCTCGGCGAAGCCGCTCAGCGCGTCCTGCAGCTCCTCGATCAGCTGGCGCACCTGATCGTTCGTCACCTGCTCCTCGATGGATCCGAGCGCGTCGCCGACGGACGGCGCGAGGAAATCGAAGGAGGGGGTCTTGCCGGCGAGCAGATCCTCCCCGGCCTGCTCGACGCCCGTGCGTATGTCCTCCTCGGCCTCTCCCGCGACCCGCTCGATCTCGGCGCGCGAGATGGCGCAGGCCTCTTCGACGGACTGTTCGGGGGCCATCGTCGGGGGGTTCGTGGTGACGGCCGGATCGGCTTCGGGAGCGCAGGCGCTCAGGACGAGCATCAGGATGATCGCGGCCACGGCGCCACCGGCCCGAGCGGGCGGAGTCTGCGTGATCCTCATGGCTCGATGCTAGCGATCACAGGCTAAGGTTCCCTGTATGAGCGCCCCATCGAACCCGTCCCGCGACGAGCCCGAGTCGACACCCCGGGCGGGCGCCGATCCGTTCGCCGAGCTGCGCGACACCGTGCACCGCCTGGTGTGGCCGGAGGGCTGCGCCTGGCACGCCGTGCAGACCCACGAGAGCCTGGTCCCCTATCTCATCGAGGAGACGGCGGAGTTCGTCGACGCGGTCGAACGCGGGCTGCCGCCCGAGGAGGTCGCGGGCGAGCTCGGCGACGTGCTCTACCAGGTGCTCTTCCACGCGGCGATCGCCGAGCGGGACGGCGAGGGCTACGATTTCGCGGCGGTGGCCGCGGCGCTGAACGCGAAGCTGATCGGGCGGCACCCGCATGTGTTCGGAGACCGCGGCTACATGTCGGTGGAGGAGCTGAACGCCGAGTGGGAGCGGCTGAAGGAGGACGCGGCCGGGCAGCGGCGCGGCTCGCGCGGCGCACTCGACGGGATCCCGGTCGGCATGCCCGCGCTCGCGCGGGCGGCCAAGGTCGTCGAGCGGCTGCGGCGGGCGGGGGCGCCGGTTCCGGAGCCCGGCGCCGGGGGAGCGGCCGGGTCGGACGAACGCGAGCTCGGCGACGCGCTGCTCGCGCTCGTGATCCGGGCCAACGCCGAGGGCGTCGACCCGGATCGGGCGCTGCGTCTGGCCACGCAGCGCCTCGCCGAGCGCCATCCATCCTGATCCGCCGCCCCGACCCTGTGCCGGGGCGTGGAAGAATGGGGGACCATGGCAGCACAGGTGAATCCGCCGCGCGGGATGCGCGACTTCCTCCCCGCCGACAAGGCCCGCCGCGAGCACGCGCTCGGCGTGATCCGCGGAGTGTACCGCGCTCACGGCTTCGACGAGATCGAGACGCCCGTCGTGGAGGACTGGTCGCGTCTGCACGCGGGCCTCGGCGGCGACAACGAGAAGCTCTCGTTCTCGATCCTGAAGCGCGGCATCCGGCCCGAGCAGCTCGCCGCCGCCGCCGAAGCGGGCAACGCCGAGCAGCTCGCCGATCTGGGGCTGCGCTTCGATCTCACGGTGCCGCTGACCCGCTTCTACGCGAGCCATCGCGCCGAGCTGCCGCCGGTGTTCCGGGCGATCCAGATCGCCCCGGTCTGGCGGGCGGAGCGGCCGCAGAAGGGGCGCTACCGCCAGTTCGTGCAGGCCGACATCGACATCATCGGCGAGCCCGGCCTGCTCGCGGAGATCGAGCTGATCACCGCCACTTCGCAGGCGCTCTCCGAGCTCGGGCTCGACGGCTGCGCGATCCGCGTCAACGACCGGCGCATCCTCTTCGGGCTGCTGGGCCACTGCGGTTTCGCCGAGGAGCAGCACGATCGGGCCCTCATCACCATCGACAAGCTCGACAAGATCGGCGCCGCGGGCGTGGTCGACGAGCTCCGCGGTATCGATGCCGCCGCGGCAGAGCGCATCGGCGGGGTGCTCGCGCGGGTCGAGCCGGCGCTGGCGGGCGACGGCATCCCGCTCACGCGCGAGGCGATCCGCGCCGTGCTCCCGGCGGCGGCGCCCGGCTCGGGCGTCGAGGCAGGTGCGGAGAGTCTCGCCGAGCTGGGGGCGGCGCTCGCCGGTGCGCTTCCGGCCGGCGTCTCGCTGCGCTTCGATCCGACGCTCGTGCGCGGTATGGGCTATTACACGGGGACCATCTTCGAGATCGCGCACCCCGGCTCGGGCAGCTCCGTCGGGGGAGGCGGCCGCTACGACGGCATGGTGGGGCGCTTCCTCGGCCACGAGGTGCCTGCGGTGGGGTTCTCGATCGGCTTCGAACGGGTCGTGGATCTCATCGAATTGCCGGGCGACACCGGCCCGGAGGCGATCGCGCTGATCCACGATGCCGACGCGTCGCCGGCGGATCTCGCGGCGGTGAAGCGTGAGCTCGTGGCGCGCGGGCACCGCGTGCGCCTGGAGCGTCGCCAGAAGAATGTGCGGGCGCTGCTGGATCGCGTCTCGGCCGAGGGCTTCACCCGCTTCGCGAGTGTTCCGGCGGGCCTGCGCTCGGCTGACGATCTCGAGCTGCGCGCGCTCGAAGCCTGAACCACCGGATGAGGGGCACTTCGCCGCTCACAGGTGGTCCGTTTTCGCGAGTTCTCCACAGATTCCGTCGATTCGACGTTCCCAACCGTGCAAGGTGCGACAGTGGCACAGCGTTGCTGGTCATTCAGCGGCCGAAGCCGCAGAATGGGAGCATGACCGTGACGGAACCGCAGGTGTGGGTGCTCATCGGAGTGTTCGCCGCCATCATGCTCGGTGGTTTCACCCTGACGACCACGTTGATCCTGAACGCCATGAAAGCGGGCTTCACAGCGGTCGACGCCAAGTTCGAGGCTGTCGATGCCAAGTTCGAAGCGATGGACGCCAAGTTCGAGGCGGGGTTCGACGCCGTAGGCGTCAAGCTCGAGCACCTCGACCGTGACGTGTCAGCACTCATGCGTCACACGTTCGGGATCGCGGAGTAGCCCGCCGCGCGGCGCGGTCGCTCCATCACGCGCGACCCGATTTCGGCATTTTCTCCGGTCCCGACTGGGACGGCGGAAGCCGTCGGCGCAGCTGGCGCGCGAGGACTTCTGAAGCGTTTGCGCCGTATCGATGATGTGATTAAGCTGAAGCTGGCCTTCATCGGATGTGCGTGGCACCGGTCGATAGTGATCGTGTCGTCGCGCTCGGCCTCTGCGTACGCGCGCATGCTCCGGTGGCGGGAGTGGTGTGAGCGATGGGAGCGGTGATGCGAACTCGGTTCGGTGCGTCCGGCGGCGGCGATTCGGCTCATGGGGCGGGTGGTGCCCGATCTCGTCGTGCGCACGCACTGATGCCGCTTCGCCGACCATGGGCGGTCGCGGCGGTGTTCGCGGTGGTCCTGGGGCTGGTCGTGACGGGTGCTCCGGTTGCGGCTGAGGCGGCGTCTGCGGTGGTGCGGGTGGTGTCGGTGTCGCAGGCGGATGCGCAGGGTCGGGTGTCGGTGCGGGTGGCGTGTCCGGCGACGGGGAAGTTGAAGAAGAAGC
>NZ_JAGDYM010000015.1 GCF_017565745.1 Leucobacter weissii | reverse complement strand
TCACCGGCAAGGACGCTCAGCACGATCCTTGTCTTCTTCTCCACCGGAATCTGGGGTGGTCTTCCCATGTCGGACTCTCCGTTCAGGACTCAACTAACAGCCCTGCCACATAGTCTGACGCGCGACACTATACGTTCATCGCGACAAACCCACCGTACCTCGGTCGAGGATATTTCTCTGACGAGTTGATGGAGTTCGTTGATTTCCACTTCCCTAGCGGGAAGGCTGACTTGGCCACGGTGTTCATTCAGCGGTGCGCGATGATGTCGATGACCTCGGCGATCGTCTCTCCGCAGAACTGGCTCACCCTCACCAAATACAAGGGACTTCGGCACGAGATCCTCGACAGTTCGACGCTACAGCTGATCGCGCGCCTGGGCCCAGGCGCGTTTCGCGAGATTAGCGGCGAAGTCGTCCAGCCAGCTCTTTGTGTGCTTACTTCAGCGGTGCCGACTGTCTCCAGCAAGATAGCGACCATCGACGTGTCGGGCGCGCGTGGCGCGCAGGCAGGAGCGCTGAAGACCACCGAGATGCTGACCGTCGATCAGATGGCACAGCGCGGCAATCCAGACGCACGAATTTTGCTTGTTGAGCAAACTCAGGGGAGCCGCCTCAGCGAGTACGCCGATGGTATCCATGG
This sequence comes from Leucobacter weissii, assembly GCF_017565745.1. GTDB lineage: Bacteria > Actinomycetota > Actinomycetes > Actinomycetales > Microbacteriaceae > Leucobacter > Leucobacter weissii. Next base: position 164,065 of record NZ_JAGDYM010000015.1, on the reverse strand, counting down.
CCTTGGTACGAAGGACTCGCCTCGCTTTATCCGCAAGTTCTGGGAGGTTGCTCGAACGGCCCCCGATTGGGAGCTGATGCAGTCGTCGGTCTCTCAAACCACGGAGTGGGCGGGATTGGAGCACATCGTCTATTGGCAGCGAGGCGAAGGCGTACTTCACGCCCTCGCCAAAGAAGGCTGGGCCATTCTCGCGGGAGGCTCGGCGCACGGTCGGCCAGGAGTGCTGGTAAGCCAGGTGGGCCGGCTTTCCGCAACTCTGTATTACGGGGGGTTGTTTGAAAAGAGCGCCGCTGTGGTTAGCCCCAGAGATCCGGAATTGCTCCCCGCGATCTGGGCCTACATCAGCTCTCCTGAGTATGCGGTCGACGTGCGACACATCGACCAGAAGCTCGCCGTCACCAACCGGACTCTCGTCAAGGTGCCGTTCGATGAGGAGCGTTGGAGGGGTGTGGCAGATCGGCGCGGACCGATTCCCGTGCCGTGGTCCGATGACCCGACGCAGTGGATCTTCGATGGAGGAATCTGCTCTGCCAAGCATCAACTTCAGGTAGCCGTCGCGCGACTGCTTGGCTACGCGTGGCCGATGCAGGAGCCTGATCAGTTCGACAGCTTTGCAGACAACGACGGGATCGTTGCGTTGATGTCGCTGCCCGGCGAAGCCGACTTGGCAACGCGTCTCCGCGAGTTACTCGGAGCCGCTTACGGCAGCGAGTGGTCTGGTGCGCTTGAACGGCAGCTGGTGATCGACGCCGGCAGCAAGAACGGGCGATTGGAGGACTGGCTCCGTGATACGTTCTTCGCCCAGCATGTCAAGGTTTTCGCCAACCGACCGTTCCTCTGGCACATCTGGGATGGCCGGAAGGACGGGTTCTCGGCAATCGTCAACTATCACCGCCTTGACCGGAGGACCCTTGAGAAGCTCACATTTACCGTCCTCGGCGCATGGATCGACCGACAGAAGCATGAGGCCCGCGCAGAGCGTCCCGGCGCCGATGCGCGGCTGGCTGCCGCCGAGGAGCTTCAGCACAGACTCCAACTGATCCTCGAAGGCGCGCCTCCGTACGACGTGTATGTCCGGTGGAAGGAGCTGGCAGAGCAGCCGATCGGGTGGGAGCCTGACGTTGATGACGGGGTTCGTTTGAACATCCGTCCGTTCGTGACCGCCGGCGTGCTCCGATCCAAGGTGAACGTCCACTGGCGAAAGGACCGTGGGACGAATCCCGACGGGTCGGAACGGCACAACGATCTGCACCCGACACTTGAGGAGCGCCGTGCCGCCCGACGCGAGGCGGGGGACGCCAAATGACGCTTGTCCATGCCATCGTCGCGAAAGCCCTCCGTGACGCTGCTGCCTTCAATGCGGGGGTGAACTCTGCCCCAGCAGCTGTTCTGTGGGCCGATCCTGAGCGCACCTGGGAGCCGGTGATTCGCATCCTCCAAGAGGCAGTACCCATCCTGGTGCTCGGAGAGTACGACCCCGCGGCTGCACGAGGTCCAGCGCTTTGGCTTCGAGCCGTTCTTGCCTCGCCCGAGGCCGCGGAACTCCCAGCTCATCTTGCCGAACGAGACGAGCGCAATCCGTGGGTGATCTACCTGCCTGGTGTCAGTCGAGGTTCCGTGGCTGAGGCAGCCGCTCTCGATGACTCTCTCGCGCCGTTGGCCGAGGTGGCGATCCGCTCGAACTGGTGGCCTTCCGCCCACGGTCAGACGCCATGGACGCCGCACTCTTTCCTTGCGTCGAAGCAGGGTGCGGGGCTCGACATCGCGAGTGACAGTGCGACGAAGGCGGCCCTCGCTCAGGTGCTGGACAAGTTCCTCTTCGAGGACATCGACGATCTCAAACGTATGGGGCGCCTCGATTCGTCTCGCCTGCACCACCTCGTGCTCGATGACACGGTTCGCACCCTCCTCGAATGGATGAACGCGCCGGACGAGGTGAGGGCTTCGCTCGAAGGTGCGCAGTGGCAGGCCCTTGTCGCCTCCTGCAAGTCCGTCTACGGCATCAGCCCCGACAAGGACGGCGCTCTCACTGCAGCCAGTAAGCTCGGCGGCCGAACGGGTGAGTGGGGAGCTGTCTGGCAACGGTTTGCGGAGAACCCGAGCCGTTATCCGAACCTTCCTGCCTTGCTCGACCAGGCGCGGCCCTCTGTGGTGCCGCTCTTTGGAGACACCGACCCACACCCTGACTCGTGGCCTTCGTGGAACCGCGACCAGGAGGACGCGCTCAGGTCGGCACTCAATGCATTGGGCACTCATCCCGACCCGCGTGGTCGCGTTGAAGAGCTCGCTGCCGCGCACACGCCGCGCGAAGACAACGTATGGGCTGCTCTCGGTCAGGCGCCCCTTGCGAGGGCCGCCGGTCACCTCGCGGAACTGGCAAACCGTGTAGCGACCGCTTCGACAGCAACAGATCTCCAGAGTCAAGTTGCCTGGTACAGCCACGAGGGCCACGTGATTGACAACCTCGCACTGCGGACGATCGCGACGGCCAAGACCGCACAAGACAGGGCCGCTGTCACCCACGCTCTCGGCGCGATCTACGACCCGTGGGTCGATCAGTCGGCACGAGCATTCCAGAAGGCCGCAGTTGGCACCTACCTCGGCCAGACGGGCCTCGACGTAGCCGCCGGAACATGCGTGGTCTACGTCGATGCACTGCGCTACGACCTGGCCACCCGTGTTGCTCGCCGACTGTCGGGTCTCGCGGTAGTTGTGGAGCCGCGCCAGGCGGCTTTCCCCAGCGTCACGCCAACCGGCCAGCCGGCGGTGGCGCCGATCAGGGTCAGCATGGCTGGCGGCGCGGCCTTCGACGCGGCCGACGATCAGGGGCGATCTGTGAAGGGTGCAGTGCTGCGATCGGCCCTCGCTGGGGCGGAGGTGCAGTTCCTCGACTGGGACACCGCTCAGGTCGGCGACCCGGCCGGAACAGCGTGGACGCAGACGAACATGATCGACTCGCTGGGCCACTCGCACGGGCATCAGATGGCGGACCTCATCGACCACCACCTCGACCTCATCGCCGAGCGCGTTCGTACGCTGCTTGACGCAGGGTGGCGGAAGGTCGTCGTGGTCACCGATCACGGGTTCCTCTTGCCCGGCCAGGCAGCGCAGAAGGTCACCCTCCCGATACAGGTGACGGAAGGTGATGCTGCCCGCAAACCGCGTGTGGCGCGGTTGAAAGCCGCCGCGGCGCGCCCGGATTTCCCGATCCTGCCCTGGACTTGGGACTCATCTGTCGACATGGTCAGCGCACCCGGAGCTGCCGCATTTGAAGCGGGCTGCCTGTACGAGCACGGCGGATTGAGTCTCCAGGAATGCGTGATTCCCTTCGTCACCGTGACCCGCGGCGACTCGGCCGCTGCGCCCGTCCAGATTGAAGCTGTTCGATGGACAGGACAGCGCTGCCGCATCGACTACGGCCCTGCCGAAGCCGAAGTGGCCGCCGAAGTTCGGCTTCACCCCGCCGACGCATCGAGCGCCGTCGGCGGCCCGAAGGCGCCCGCCGAGCCGGGCGAGGTCAAGGTGCTCGTCGATGAGGAACAGGCTCCTGCTGGGGCGAGCGCCTGGGTTGTACTACTCGACCCGAGCGGTGGAGTTCTAGCGCAAGCACAAACCACGGTAGGAGGCGTCGAATGACCGAGGCAATCACGCTCGACGAGATCGACACGATCGCAGCATCCGCCTTCGAGGGGTACGTCGTTCGCAAGGACCTCGCCCAGCAGTTCAAGGGCGCGTATCCCGTCCCGACCTATGTCGGAGAGTTCCTCATCGGACGCTACTGCGCCACAACCGACCCGGAGGAGATCGAAGAAGGGCTCCAGGTCGTACGACGACTGCTCGCTGACCGCACTGTACGGGCAGGCGAAGAAGAGCTCTTCAAGTCACGCGCGCGTGAGCGCATGACTGTCAAGCTCATTGATCTCGTGAAGGCCCGACTCGATGCGAAGTCGAACGCCTACGTTGCCGAGCTGCCGAGCCTTGGGCTCCGAGACGTGCGCATCGACGATGACGTTGTCCGTGACAACGAGCGCATGCTGACCGGTGGCTTTTATGCCGAGGTTGATCTGTTCTACGACGCCGCGATCGCTGATGAGAACAACGGCAAGCCCTTCGCTATCGGGTCGCTCCGCCCCATCCAGCTCTCAACCCGCGATTCGCTCTCGCGTCTGGCCGAAGGCCGCTCACGGTTCACCACAGAGCAGTGGAAGCACCTCCTGCTTCGGTCAGTGGGCTTCGAACCTGCGCAACTCACCGAGCGCGAGCAAGACGTGCTCCTGCTGCGCATGGTCCCGTTCGTCCAGCGGAACTTCAACATGGTCGAACTAGGGCCTCGTGGCACCGGCAAGTCCCACCTGTTCCAGCAGGTGTCGCCCTACGCGCACCTGATTTCCGGCGGCAAGGCCACCGTTGCCCGGATGTTCGTCAACAACGCCACTGGGCAACGCGGCCTCGTCGCGCAGTACGACGTCGTCTGCTTCGATGAAGTCTCCGGCGTCTCCTTCGACCAAAAGGACGGCGTCAATATCATGAAGGGCTACATGGAGTCGGGTGAGTTCTCCCGGGGCCGTGAGTCCATCCGTGCTGACGGTTCGATCATGTTGGTCGGGAACTTCGACGTGGATGTCGCCCACCAGCAGCGGATCGGCCACCTGCTCTCGCCGCTGCCCCCGGAGATGCGTGACGACACGGCGTTCATGGACCGCATCCACGCCTACCTGCCCGGCTGGGATGTTCCGAAGCTCAACCCGACCTACTTCACTCACCACTTCGGACTCGTGAGTGATTTCCTGTCCGAGTGCTGGTCGCGCCTTCGCGACCAGTCTCGCCTCACCTCGATCCAGGGGCGGGTCAACTACTCCGATGCACTGTCGGGCCGGGACCTGTCGGCCGTCAACAAGACGGTCGATGGCCTGCTCAAGCTCTTGTATCCCGACGCCGAAGCCGCGATCTCCGACGAGGACCTCGAATGGGCGGTGCGCATCGCACTGGAGTGCCGGCGCCGCGTCAAGGAACAGCAGCGCCGCATTGGCGCAGCAGAGTTCCGTAACACCCAGTTCGGCTACCGCCTCGGCGAGCGAGTCGAGCAGTTCGTCTCGACCCCCGAGCTCGCGAGCCCCGACTCGATCGGGCTCGATCCGCTGCCCCCAGGCCAGGTGTGGGCGATCTCCGAGGGCGGCGGCGACGTCGGCCCGGGACTCTACCGAATCGAGGCGGCGGACACGCCCGGCTCTGGCGCACGCGGTCTACTCAACCAGGCCGCACCCGCCGCGCTCCGGGAAAGCTTCAAGGTCGCAGAGCAGAACCTCATTGCCCAGGCGAGACAACTCGTGGGCGACCGCGACCCGCGCGAGCACAACCTCACCGCTCAGATACGCGCGCTCGACGCGGCCAAGACCGGCGCCGGCCTCGGCCTGCCCATCCTCCTCGCCCTGGCCTCGGCGATGCTCCAGCGGTCTATCCGTGGTGGCCTGATCGCCGTCGGCAACCTGTCGCTCGGCGGTGGCGTCGAGACGATCCTCAACGCAGCGCAGCTTGCCGAGCACGCGATGGAGAAGGGAGCGACGGCCCTCTTGCTCCCGGTATCAGCCCGCCGCCAACTCCTCGACGTCAGCGACGAGGTTGCTACGAAGGTCTCGTTCGTTTTCTACAGTGACGCGCAGGACGCCCTCGTGAAAGCGCTCGACGAATGAACAAGCAGACGGTCAGAGTTTCCATGCGGCCGAACGAGCGGGTGATCTGATGGCCGGTGCTCATTGGGTTCGCGCCGCTCTGCCCTGGACCTGCATCGAATCCCGCAACGAGCTTTGTCGCTATGACCCCTTGCGACACTGTCGTCGCCATGGGGATAAGACCATAGCCTGACCATCCGCCAGTCTGATTGAGAGAAGTCACACCGTATGTCGTTCCAGACCCCGCGCAGCATCGAGGAGATGCTGACCGCGATCCACAAGCGCGAGTACCTGATGCCGGCGATCCAGCGCGAGTTCGTCTGGGGCGCCGACCAGATCACCAAGCTCGTCGACAGCCTCATGCGTGGGTACCCCGTCGGGTCCTTCCTGCTCTGGGACGTCAAGCCCGAGACGGCGCAGTCGTACACGTTCTATGAGTTTCTGACGAACTACCACGAGCGCGATAACCCCTACGCGGACAAGGCGACTGTTCCCTCGGGGAGCGGCACGACGGCGGTGCTCGATGGGCAGCAGCGGCTCACCTCGCTGAACATCGCGCTGTACGGCAGCTTCGCGGAGAAGAAGAAGTACGCGTGGTGGAACAGCGCGGATGCGTTCCCCGTCAAGCGCCTCTATCTCAACCTCGTCGACGAGCCCGACGACGAGGAACTCGGCACCAAGTATGACCTGCGGTTCCTCACCGACCGGGAGGCGGCCCCGGCGGACGGCGAGGCCGACAAGTGGTTCCGGGTCGGCGCGGTCCTCGATCTTGCCAACGCCGGCCCTGCGATCATGCGGGAGCTGGAGCAACGGGGCATCGCCGGATCGGCTGACGCATTCCAGCGGCTCTACGACCTGTACGAGGCGGTGCGGGTTCTCAAGCCGATGAACTACTTCCTGGTCACCGATCAGGATGCCGATAAGGTGCTCGAAATCTTCGTCCGCGTCAACAGCGGCGGCACCACGCTCTCCTATTCCGACCTTCTGCTGTCGATGGCAACGAACCAGTGGCAGGAGCTGGACGCTCGTGAGGAGGTCCGCTCGCTGGTCTCCGAGATCAACAGCAACGCCGGCCGCCAGTTCTCGTTCTCCAAGGATGTGGTGCTGAAGACCGCGCTGACGATCGCGGACGTGGATGTGCGGTTCAAGGTCACCAACTTCACCCAGGGGAACATGGCCAGGGTGGAGGCCGCGTGGCCGCAGATCAAGGGAGCCTTGCTCCGTGCCGCTACGTTGCTTCAGCAGTTCGGGTACAACGAGCGCAACCTCACCGCGAACAGCGTGATCGTCCCGGTCGCGCACTACCTGCACCTCCGAGGTGCAGGCGACTCCTACCTCGACTCCACTGCGGACGCGGCCGACAGGCTCGCCCTGCAACGGTGGGTGACGCGCTCGCTGGTCAAGCGTGGCATCTGGGGGTCGGGGCTCGACACGCTCCTCACCCGCATCCGCGATGTCCTCCGCACCAACTCGACCAATGGCTTCCCGGTCGCTGCGGTCGAGGAGGCGATGGCGGCCGTCGGCAAGAGCCTCGCGTTCGACAACGCCGAGATCGACGAGTTGCTCAACCTCAAGTACGCCGGTCAGCGGACGTTCTCAGTGCTGTCCGTGCTGTACCCGGGGCTGGACCTGAGCAAGAAGTTCCACGAAGACCACATCTTCCCCAAGTCCCGGTTCACCAGGAAGAAGCTCCTCGACGCCGGGATTCCGCTCGACAAGATTGACAACTACCTGGCGGCCGTGAACCTCCTGCCGAACCTCCAGCTGCTCGCCGGGACCGCCAACATCGAGAAGCAGGACAGCCTGCCTGCGGAGTGGATCGACACCGCCTTCCCGGGCGAGGACAAGCGAGCCACCTACCTCGCCGAGAACGACCTCGACGGCCTCCCTCTCGACCTGGCCGACTTCACGTCGTTCTTCGAGCAGCGCAAGCAGCGAATCCGGACCCGCCTGCTCGCCGCTCTGGGAACCACACCGGGAGCGCCGGAGGACGTGCCTCTCTCATAGTCCACGTTCACGCGTCGAGCAGCGACAGTGCGGACACGGCATGGAGAGGTAGCACTCCGTTGCCGAGCGCGGTGATCTGTTGATTCTGCGTCAGCTGGTCGGTATCGGTGACCCATCCGGTCGGTAGGCCCATGAGCCACTCCACGAACTCGGGTGCTGGGCGGGGGCCGTCGGCGACGTTCAGGAGGGCTGGTGCGGGCGCGGGTCGCCCGGTGATGTGTTCCCAGCGGGTGATGGCGTCGGCGTAGCGTCCCCAGCGCTGAACAGTCCGTCGATCAGGGACCACAGCGTTGACGGCGCTCAGCGAAGTTCCTCAGAGTTGAAGTGGGGAGTTTCAGTGAGCGCCGTCACCACTCGGGCTGGAGCGCGTCGATGGCTGCGGCCACGTGCGCCAAGAGCCCCGAGCGGGTACCCGGAGCGAGGCCGGCGCGCTTGCCTACCGTCGAAACGTCTTGGCACGGGAACCCGCCGATGAGGATATCCACGGGCTCGACTTGACTCCAGTCGATGGTCGAGATGTCGCCGAGGTTCGGTGCATCTGGCTAGTGGTGGGAGAAGACGCGGGCGATGGGCGCGTTGAGTCCGGAGAACCACACGGTGTTGGCGGTGAAGACGTGCTCGACGGCGAGGTCGAGGCCGCCGTGGCCGCTGAACAGCGACCCGATCCTGAGTCGCGATTCGCCGCTGACGGTGAGGTCGCGCATGAAGTCTGCTCCGGTAACGGTCGCCCCCGGCATCCGTGCCTCACCGAGAACTGATGCCGAGCTGGCCACCTGTCAGGTGCACGACACCCACACGCGCCTACCGCCCGACTCCTCCACCTCCGGCCTTCGTTCCATCCGCCCTCGGAGGTCACACGCCTCTTGCAGGTCGAGGTAGAGCCAGGCGTCACCGCAGCAGAAGTCGCCAGGTGAGGGTGCTCACCTGCCCGACAGGAACGGAGACGAGATGACGGTTTCGATGCGCGTGATGTCGGCAGGTGACGGCTACAAGTACCTGCTCAGGACCGTCGCGGCGGCCGACGGCAACCGGCCGCTTTCAACGCCGCTGACCCGCTACTACATGGAGGAAGGCACCCCGCCTGGTCGCTGGCTCGGCGCTGGCGTAGCGGCCCTGGGCAAGGGCGAGATTCAGGTGGGCGACCGAGTGTCAGAAGACCAGCTCCAGCTCCTGATGGGCACGGGATGTGATCCGATCACAGGTGACAAGCTCGGCCTGGGCTTCCCGGCGTACAAGAGCCAGGACGAGCGGATCGAGGCGCGGATCGCCGCTCTTGGCCAGACGCTGACGCCTGGGGCCAAGGGCGAGGCTGTCGCGCAGATCGTTGCCGAGGAGACTGCCCGCAGCACACGGCGTGCTGTGGCGGGCTTCGACTTCACCTTCTCCATCCCGAAGTCCACGAGCGTGCTGTGGGCAGTCGCGGACGCCGGGGTCCAAGCGCTCATCGGGGAGGCGCATCATCGAGCGGTTGCGGAGGTGGTTGCGTTCATGGAGCGCGAGGTTGCAGCCACCCGCACGGGCGCAACCGCCGGAGATGGCGCGGTTGCACAGGTCGAGGTCACGGGGCTGATCGCGACCGCGTTCGATCACTTCGACTCCCGCGCCGGCGACCCCCACCTCCACACGCACGTGGTCATCAGCAACAAGGTCAAGACCGACTTCGATGGGAAGTGGCGTTCGCTCGACGGCAGGCCGATGCACGCCGCCGTGGTGGCGCTCTCCGAGCTACATGAAGCCGTGTTCGCCGACCATATGACGCGCACCTTCGGCGTCTCGTGGGAGGCCCGAGAGATGGGCCGCGACCACAACCCGGCATGGGCGATCACGGGAGTGCCCGAGGAACTGATCGCAGAGTTCTCGACCCGCGCCCGTCACATCGACGCCGAGACCGATCGCCTCATCGCTGAGTACGTCGCAGCGCACGGACGACGACCGGCACCAGCAGCCATCATGAAACTCCGAGCCCGAGCCACACTCGCGACCCGCCCCGAGAAGCAGGTCCGATCCTTGGCTGACCTCACCGCCGAATGGCGGGAGCGCGCCACGAAAGCGTTGGGGCGGGATGCGACGACATGGGCGCGCGAGGTGACCGACAACGACAAGCCGCTCCTGCTGCGTGCCGACGACGTGCCGCTCGATGTCATCGGTGAGCTGGGGCGTTCGGTCATCGAGGTGGTCGGTGAGAAGCGTTCGACCTGGCGACGGTGGAATCTCATGGCCGAGGCATCCCGGCAGACGATGGGCTGGCGGTTCGCCACCATGCACGATCGGGAAGCGATCGTCGCGATGGTTGCCGATGCTGCCGAGCTCGTTTCCGTTCGGCTGACGCCCCCCGAACTCGCCTCCTCGCCTGTCGTGCTCCGTCGGCCCGACGGCAGTTCCGTGTTCCGACCGAAGAGCTCGACCGTGTTCACCTCCGAGTCCCAGCTCGCGGCCGAGGACAGACTCCTCGAACGAGCAGCGAACCTGGCCGGGCCGACGGTGCCGCTCGCGACGGTCGAAAAGACCACGCGCAGACCCGCCGCGGATGGTCGAATGCTCGGCGACGACCAAGCCGATGCCTTGACCCGGATCGCGGTGTCGGGGCGGATGCTTGACGTGCTGGTCGGTCCTGCTGGGGCGGGCAATACCACATGTTGGGTTTGACGCTACTACTCGCTGATGTCGATGACGTTTCCGTTGCGCGGGAGGGTACCCCTGAACGTGAGGGGCACGGCTATGGCGCGCTCGATATCGAGGGTGGTGATCGCCTGGATGTGAACGTGCGGCTCGGTGCTGTTGCCGGAGTTCCCGCAGCCCGCGAGTTCGGCGCCTATCTGCACGCGCTGTCCCGTCCGGACTCCCAGGCTGTCTTGTTGGAGATGGCAGAGGGCGACCACGACACCACCGGTCTCGATGAGCACGTGGTTACCGGCAAGTGCGATCCACCCTGCTCGGGCTCGGCGCTGCTGGGTGAGGGCGTAGCCGAGAGACGGTAGTCCGCGGTATGCGGGGTGGTCGGGTTCGGTGTCGTGCGTGGCGACGACGATGCCCTCGACAGGTGACAGGAGCATGCGTCCGAAGCCGGGGAACTTCTCTGCCGGTTCGGGTCGTATGAGCGATCTGAACGTGATGGGTGCGGTGCGTCCGGCGTCATCCGCGGGAACGAAGTCGATGGCGTAGGACGTGGCCAGCAGCGCCGTTCCGTGGCTGGGCACTCGGTTGGCGGGGCTGTTCTGGACGAGCCACCTGCCCGTGAACGGGTACTCCAGATCGATAGAAGTAGCCACGCGGCTCCTTTCCATCGCCTGGTTTCAGCCCCACGCACGGCACGGCACGGGACGCACTCTTACACCGTTGCGTACTGCCCATTCTCCCATCGTCGGCGTAGCGGCGACCGCTGAGCCGGTGTCGTTCTGATTCCGAAGGTCAGCCGCACCAGAGGGGATCAGAGCCCGCGTCCTGGGCCGTCACTGCGTGGAGTGCCGCGGTGCGCGTCGCGGTCGAGCGGGTCCCGCTTCGTCAGGTCGTGACGGAGGTCGCGGATGAGTGTCGTCGCGGTGTCGAGCCGTGTTCCGTAACGCTGGGCGAAGTCGGTGAGCAGCGGCGCTCGTGCTGCGCGGCTCTGTGCGGCAAGCCGTGCGCCTTCCTCGGTGAGTTCGAGCACGACGGCGCGACCGTCATTTTCGGAGCCGGTTCGCACGACGAGGCCGTTCTCGACGAGGCGGGAGATGAGTCGACTCGGGTGGCCCGACTCGGCGACCAGATGCGCGGCGAGCTGTTTGAGGGTGACGGGGCCGAGGTCGTCCAAGGCCATGAGTGCTTCGGCCTGCACGCAGGTCAGCCCGAGCGGCCGGAACAGCGCGGCCAACGCGGCGTTCAACTCGGTGACGAGGCTCTTGACCTCGAACGAGAACGCGAGCACCGCAGCCGCATCCGATTCGTGTGACATGTCATCTATATCCGCTACTCTTGACTACATGACATGTTACCTAAACGATTCGACGCTCGACCGGGATGCAGTCCGCGTGGAGCGGTTCGGGCTCGCTCACGCGACGGCGATCCGAGAGCGGGTTGCGCGGAAACAGAGCGGTCGCCGTGCTCTCGTCCGCGTCACTCATGCCTCGGTGGGGGTGACCGACGCGATGGCCGTCAGGGGTGACTATCTGCTCCAGCCCGTGCGGGGGTTCGTCCCCGGCTACGACTTCGTGGGCGTCATCGAACGCCTGCCTGCGGGGGATCGCTCCGGCCTGCACGTCGGGCAGCGTGTCGCGGGCATCCTGCCCCGGATGGGCGCCCACGCAAGTCTCATCAGCGTCGCACCGTCGCTGCTGGTGCCGGTGCCCGACCTCCTCGACAGTGCGACCGCGGCGACGATCCCGCTGGATGCGGTCACCGCGCTGTTCGCCATCGACGCGCTGGCGATGGCCTCGGGAACGATCCTCGTGCAAGGCGCTGGCGGCGCAGTCGGAGCTTGGGCCGCGCAGCTCGCTGCCGCCCGAGGACTCACCGCCTACGGCACAGCGTCGCCGCGCTCCCACGCTTACGCCGAACGGTTCACCGACTCGGTGTACGACTACGACGACCCCACGTGGATCGACCAGATACTCGACGCGACGACCGGGGGCGTCGACGGAGCCATCGACCACACCGGCAGCCGATCCGTGCGCAGAGCCGTACGCGCGGGTGGTCGTGTCGTGCGCACGGCATTCGGCGGGGCACCCGGACAAGGGCGCATCAGCACCGCCGCAGGCTTCGCCGCCTCGACGCTGCGCCGTTACGCGCGGCCGGGCGAACGCGTCTGCTCCGTGCCGATCCTCGTTGCGACGCAACGCGCCCGCTATCGGCAGGCACTCACCGAACTCTTCACCGCCGTCGGCAACGGCACACTCGTTCCGCCCCGCCCGCGGATCATGCCGCTCGTACAGTACCCGGATGCCCTGGCTTCGGCCACAAGAGCGGCTCCGGGCGAGAAGACGATCCTGACGACGCAGGAGACATAGACCAGACGAACGGTGTACCGCGGCCCCGTTCGGAGTAACGTCCGAACCGCTTTACAGTCCGCGCGTTGGCCCCTCCCGTCGCGGATCGGAGCGGCGGGCTTCGTGCTCGAACGGGTCACCGAGTCGCCGTGCCCGCGATGCCGCTTGGCGCTTCGTCTCCTCCTGCTCGGCGCGGGTGGCCTCGATCAAGCTGGCGGCGTCGCCCGTGGGGAGGCTACGGAGTGTCTCCGCCTGAGCGCGGGAAGCAGCGGCCCTGGCACGGGCGTCGTGGGCGTCGCGGTGTGGGCTGACCGTGCTCATGCCGAACTGGGCACGGCGGGCTTGATCGGTCCCGAGTTCCTGGACCAACAACGCTCTCCGCTCGTGCTGGTGTCGCTGGCGTGTTGCCAGGCGCTTGGCACGGGCCGCTTCGACGGCACGGTCGGCGTCACTCACGCGGGGGTCGCTCTCGGCTCGGCGCGCGGCGGCCTGGGTTGCCCAGGCGGGCAGCGATTCGGGGGTGCGGGGCGGCTCGCCCCAGGCGTAGCGTATCTGCGCCGTCACGGTGTGTGTTTGTTCTGTCGCGGCGTGGTGCTCGGTGCGGGCCTTGCGCCTGCCGAACCTCCCCACCGTGGAGAGGCGAGCACTCGCGGCCGCCTCGTTCTTGATAGCGGCGAGGTAGACCGCACCGTCCTGCTCGGCGCGTGCGGTGAGCGGCGCGGTGACCTCGACGCGTACACGCGCGGCGGTGTCCTCAGCCTGGCGAAGTGCCGCGGTGCCCTCGTCGTCCTCGGCTCGGTGCGCGGCGCGTTGGGCATCGAGGCGTGCGGCGATCCGCTCCCACCGTTCTGCCGCCCGTTCCGCGCGTTCGACCTCGTGGTCGAGGCGTGCGAGTTCGTCGGTGACGAGCCTGACGGGGCCGTCCGCGACGAGACCCTGCACTGCCTCGACAGCCTGGGCGGTGGCGTGGTCGAGCCCCCGGTCAGCGGAGTCACGTTCCATCGCCTCTACGAACTGCGCCCGCGCGTTCGTCAGGTCTTCGGCGACGATGTGGAGCTGGTTGATCTGGCGGCCTCGGGTCATGCCGACGTAGACACCTGCCGCACTGGTCGCCTCCGACAGGAGCGTGTGCGAGGCGTCCACGGTTGCGCCTTGGACGCCGTAGGCGGTCGCAGCATAGGACAGATGCGCGTGCTTGCTCACATACTCGGCCGGGAGCATGACCGTGCCCCGGTGCTTGAGGCTGCTGCCGACCTCGCGGGCGTAGACGGTGCCGTCGTCGGTGACGTGCTGGACGATCCATTGCTGCCGGTTCGCCGCCCCCAGGTCGCTGCTGTTCTTCCGCGTCTGGATGAGGTCACCAGCCCCGATAGCCAGCCCATCGCTGCCGGTCACTGTGGTGGTGTCGTCGACCTCGCCGCGCTCGACCCGTCCGGCGCGGATGCGCTCGTTCAACCCGGTGGTTTCGTCGTTGGTGGCGACGGTGATCGACTCGCTGTCCCGAGCATGGATAGTGATGTGCTCACGCGCCCGCTCATCGTCCGTGTGCAGGATGACGAGGTTCATCGCGGCGAGTCGGTCGAACACTGCACCGGGGTTGGCCCGGTCGCGCATCGCCAGCGTCAACGAGGCGTACTCGGCGTCAGCGAAGCGGTGCAGTTCGCTCATGTCGTAGGTACGGCCCCTGATCTGCGCGGCCATGTCGAGCACCCCACCACGTCCAACCGCGGGGAGCTGGGCGCGGTCGCCGACGAGCGCGACCGTCGCGCCCGCCTCGGCGGTGATGGTCAAGAGGGCTCGGGCGGTGTCTTGGTCGAGCATCCCGGCCTCGTCCACGATCACCCGCTCACCCCGGCGCAGCACCGCATCGCGCGGCGGGCCGGTGTAGGTGCTGCCGGTTACAGGGTCGAGGTCGCCTACCGTGAGGCGCGTCCACACGCCGTCGTCGTTCCATCGCCACCCGTGCGCGTGCACGAGCGCTGCAACGCTCGTGGCGGGCACGCCGAGTTCGTCATGGGCGACCTGCGCGGCCCGCAATGTCGGCGCAACAACACGCGCACCTCGGCCGTGCTCGGCTGCAACCTCGATAGCAGTACGGAGCATCGTGGTCTTCCCACTGCCTGCGGCTCCTTCCACGATCACCAGCGGGTCGGTCGACGCGACCGCGGCGGCGGCGACCGCCTGCCCGGCGTCGAGTCCGGCGGCTTGCGTGGCTTGGGTCACGTCGGGGTGTCCCGGCTCCCGCTCCGGCGTCGCGGCGGTGAGTTGATCGCGCAGTGCGGTCTCGGCAGCGATCACGTTCAGGCTGGTCAGGTGCGCCACGTGCTTTGGCGTCGGCGCGCCTGGCGGCAGGATGGAGAAGCAATCCTCTGTGGCGAGGTTGGTGGCCAGGTCGATGAGCTCCCGCAACTCCACGGGAGTTGCTTGCACGCTCGCCTCGGTGATGATCCTCGTGACGTGCTCCTGCACGGTGTGGGGTGTCCAGGACGATGCGGCAGCGGCGCAGCGATCCAGCGCACGACTGGCGACCTCCTGCACCGTCAGGTCATCCACCGATACCGCCGGGTGCGCGGCACGACGGTTGAGGTTGTCGGGGTCGTATCCGGCCTCTACGAGTTCCTGCCGCCACCACTGCTCGTCTTTGAGGTCGGTGGGCTTCTTCCCGGGCCGCTGGAACGCCCACGCGGCATCCTGCATCCTCGCCGTCAGCGCCGGACCGGGAGTCTCGCTGGGATGCTCCGCCTCCCACTCGGCCACCATCCGGTTGAGGTTCCGCTTGATCTGCGCCGACCGCTTCGACATCACAGCGTTGAACGGCTCCAGCTCGGTCACCTCACCGGACACCGGATCTAGCGTCAACCCGTGATCTGCGAGCGTGGCGGCGAGCTGGGGGTGCGCGGCGATCACCGCGGTGCCGAGAGCGCGGATCGCGCCCTGCTGCTTGAACAGGGCCGCGGTGGTCAGCGCCCGCCACTTCCCGCCCGCCCACACCCTCGTGCCGATCTGGAAGTGGATATGCCGGTGCGGATCACCCGCCCGGCTCGTCTTGTGGGTGATCGCGACGGTCTGCATGTGCTCGACCGGCAGGACTTCCTGCGCACCGCGCGGCCCGGCCAGGGTGACCGAATGCTGGCCGAGGAACCGTTGAATCTCCTGCGCTGCGTCCCGCTGCGCGGCGTCCAGCGCCTCCGACACCGCGGGGTGCAGGGCGGCGGCGACCGACAGGGACTTGGGGGCGTTAATCGTCATCTCGGCAAACAACGGCGATCCCTTCCGCACCGCACCGGGCTTGCGCGGGACACCCATCGACTCACCCGTTTCCGGGTTGATCCAGTCCACCCACCCCTCGTACTCGTCAGCGGTCAGTGAGCGGGTGGCGGTGACCTCGCCGGTGGAGTCGATCACGGCGTACTCGGCTACGGCGTTGTCCGCGCCGAGGTAGTACTCGTCGGCGCGGGAACGGTCAGCCTCGACATACCGGCGCGCGGCAGCACCGCTGCCGCGGAACAGGAGCACGCCGCCCTTCATCCTGGCCTCCCTCATGAGTGGTCTCATGAGGGAGGTGTGCACCACGGCACCGCCGTAAAATGCGTGCATCACTGTGGGGGCGATGCGTTGGGGCGACAGAGAAGCAGTGATCCCGGAGAGGTTCAGCGGCGAGGGCAGGGGTCTCGGAGGAGGAACTCCTGTGTGCTTAGTGACGGGCAGAGATGTGGCCGTGGAGGAAGGCGCGGACGCCAGCATCGGAGAGCCGGTGTAGTTCCGCTACGGGGAGTGGGATGGCCCCGTGGTAGGTGCGGGTGGTGATGTCTCCGGCGATGAGCTGCACCAGGTGGACGGCGGCGAGGTCAGCGTCAGTCACGGTCAGGTGTCCGGCCGTGGCGATGCGGCTGAGGTGTTCGGCGATCTCTTTACGTACACGGAGCGGACCGACTTCTTGCCAGGCTCGGAGTGTGGTCTCGGCGATGTGTCCGGCATCTGCATGAATCTGTCGCACCAGCGCGAAGTGCGGAGCATGCTCAGGTGCGGGAGACGCCCACACACGTCCGAACTCGATCAGGTCGTCTTCGATGTCCACGATCTTGCCCAGGTAGCGACGTACGGTCGCGATCTGCTCATCTGCGGTGCGTCTGGCGCTGTCAACGATCACTGCCTCGAAGAGGGCAGCCTTGTCGCCGAACTGGTTGTAGATCGTCCGTGTTGACACTCCTGCTCTCCGAGCGATGGTGTCGATGCTCGCACGGGTGTATCCGTCCTCGGCGAACACCAGCAGTGCGCCGTCGAGAAGCGCACGCCGTTTGTCGACACGGGTGCTCCTCGGTGGGCGCTCCTTGGGGTCAGCGCTGTCCTGTCCTCGGCTCATGCCCCTCACCCTACTACAACGATGCTTGTACTTACTGCAATGATCGTTGTACCTTGGAGGGGCGGGTCGGCGCGCGACGCGCACGAACGAGACGGAGGGAACCAGATGATCAGAGTCGCAATCGTGATAGCGAGCACTCGACCGGGGAGGCGAGGAGATCAGGTCGCCAGATGGGTGCATGAGCAGGCCGCCGCCCGCACCTCGCAGGATGCCGGGGTCGAGTACGCCGTGGTCGACCTCGCCGAGGTGGGTCTGCCGTTGCTCGATGAGCCGGTTCCCGCGGCTATCGGTGATTACCGAAACGATCACACCCGCCGATGGGCCGACCTCATCGCTTCATTCGACGGGTTCATTTTCGTGGTGCCCGAATACAACCACGCCATCCCCGCGGCTTTGAAGAACGCGATCGACTATCTCTTCGCCGAGTGGCATGACAAGGCCGCGGCCTTCGTCAGTTACGGGCTTAACGGAGGGGTTCGTGCGGTGGAGCAGCTGCGTATGACGCTCGCCGAGGTCAAGGTCGCCTGTGTGCGCAGCCAGGTCGCGTTGGCGCTCTTTACCGATTTCACCATCACTGACATGACTGAGCCGGGCACCTTTGCCCCGGCGGAGCATCATCTGCCGACACTGGAGCGGATGCTCGGCGAGCTGATCGAGTGGACTCGCGCAATGGCTACGCTCCGCCAACCGGCGGGTACGACCTCTCTTGCGCAACGATGACGCGAGGCATCATGGCCGACACCGCAACCAGCATCCGAGCGACACCGCGTGGTGCAGTGACGCTCACTGTTGTGCTGCTGGGCTTCCTCGCGCTTCCGATGTCGATGTCTGGTGCTGGAGTTGCTGTGCCTCGAATCGGCTCCGACCTAGACGCTAGCGGACCGGCAGCACAGTGGGTCGTCACCGCCTACTTCCTGACCGCTTCATCCTTCATGCTCGTGGCCGGGTCTCTCGGTGACGCGATCGGCAGACGACGCATCTACCGCGCCGGTGCTATCGCATACACCCTCGGATGCGTTGGTGCCGCGCTCGCCCCAAACATCGCCGTCCTGCTGGCTGCCAGAGTGCTGACCGGGCTCGGAGCAGCAGGCGTGATGGCAGGTGGCGGGGCCATCCTCGGAGCGACATTCACAGGCGCAGCCCGCGCTCGGGCGTTCGCGGCGATGGGCACCATTTCCGGTCTCGGCCTCGCCCTCGGCCCGTCGCTCTCCGGCTGGCTGGTGGATGGGCTGGGCTGGCGACTCGGGTTCGGCGCGTTCGTCCTGCCCGGTCTCATCCTGATCGCCGGAACTCTGTTGATGCACGAGACCCGCGCGGAGACGACTCCGCGCATCGACGTCGCGGGTGCGGCCGCGTTCATCGCGGGGCTTGCTGCCCTCATGGTTGCCGTCACGCAGGGCTCCTCACTCGGCTGGACGTCTCCCGCCGTCCTCCTCCTGTTGGCCTGCGTGGCACTCCTGCTGACTGCCTTCGTGGTCATCGAGCGTCGCGCCGCCAATCCGATCCTCAACCTCGCGTTGCTGCGCCGTCGGGGGTTCATGGGGTGGCTGCTGGCCGCGATAACCATGTCCGCCGGTTTCGGTGGTGTCTTGAACTTCCTACCCAGTTATCTCCAAGACCCGGTTGGATTGACTGCCGCGAACGCCGGGCTGGTCCTGATGTTGCCGACCCTGCCGATGATGATCATGCCCGCCGTGGGCGGCTGGCTCGTCAGCAAGGGCACCTCGCCGGTGCTGGTCATCACTGCCGCGCTGCTCGCAATCGCCGGAGGCAATGCCTTGCTCGCGACCTTGCACCCGGCCACTACACCGCTCGACCTGGCGTGGCCCCTGGTGTTGCTTGGTGCGGGTGTCGGTCTGGCGTCGGGGATCATCGACGCCCAGGCGATGAACGAAGTCAGCGAGAAGCAGGTCGGGATGGCTGCGGGGATGCTCAACACCGTCCGCGGCACCTCCAACGCTCTTGTCCTCGGTCTCTTCGGTTCAGCGCTCATCACGATCCTGACTGGAAAGATCGGCTCCGCAGAACTCGCAGGACAGGTCGCCACGGGCAACCTCCCGAACACGGCGGATGCAGAGTTCTTGGCCTGGCAACTCACCGACACTTGGCGAATCGTCCTGATCGCACTTGCGATTCTGTGCGTCGTTGCCGCCATCGCCACCAACGCACTCGTACGCCGTCCGCGCCATAGATGAGCGCGACGATCGGCCTGACTATGCCCTGGACTCGACACGAGCGGCTTCGACAACGCTGCCGCTTTCGAGGCCGCAGACACGTCGGCACTGAGTTCAATGCGGCAGGCTTCGGTCGGCACTCATCAGCGGGCCTCGGTGCTACGAGATTGCCCTACCCAACTGTTCATGCACAGCTCGCGCGCTGCCCAGGATCGCCGCCTTGATATGACGCACGCGGCGCGCTTGCTAACCGGCGGCTGGTGTAGGGGCGTGCTGACGAGACGTCCCGGTATGGGTGCTGGTGGCGCACCTCCCTTCTGGGAGGCGTCACCGTGGACGAGCACACTTCACCCGCCAGCGACGATGCTGCGGGACCGGCTGGCCCGGCCAGCCACGGATTCCAGAGCCCCGAGGGACTACGTGCCCTGTTGATCCGCTTGCATGAAGCCGGGCCTGGTGCCTGGCGGGGCGACCGTGAAGCGGCGGAGCTAATGCGATACACGGCAGTGAGGTATCGGCGGCTGGCTCGCAGATACGGGATGGATGCCTGGGAGGTCGCTTCGATGGCGTTCGAGGTCATGCTCGCCCCCTCAACGCGCAACGCGGGGAATCCGTGGGCTGTTGTCACCCACGCCGTGCAGATCACCTGTCTCGCGGAGGCTCGTGCTGCCGGGCTGTTGGTGGCGACCAGCAAGGCCCGCCGCACGCCCAGGATCGCCGGATTCCACGACGCCGTTCGGTTCGCTGAACGAGAGGGCCTGACCGACTACCATCCCGCGTTCGCCGTCGCTGCCGACAATGACGACCCGGAGCCCGGCGAGGACGACGGGCAACTCACCGCCGTGCTGTCGGAAGTGGTGGGGTTGTTCGTCTCGGCGGGCTGGGATGCCGCGCTCGTGGCCGACTGCGTGGAGCATGTCGCCTATCGGCTGGCCGATCTGCCTTCGAGGTCCCGTGCAGTGGAGGTGCTGCGCCGCGACCGCACCGTGCCGGTCCTGCTGGGCCTGCCGCCACGGTCTTGGACCGCGTTGCTGCGGATCGTGTTGGGGCATCCCGCCGCGAAGCACTCCGGCACACCGACCGGCGACGGCCTACTGCTGCGCCTGCTCAGCGGCGAACTACCGGACCGCCTGCGTGACGACGACACTCTGAGAGACGCGATCCGCGCCGCCAACCCCAACCCGACGCCTGAACCGTGAACCTCGTCAGAGCACACTCTCTGGGTGGCGTCGAGGGGCCCCGTCATCCACGAGAACCAACATGTAGCAGATTGATCACTCCATGACCGCTATATGTAGTGGTTTCGAGTGCGCACCTGTCAGGTATGACGACCACAGCAGCGCACAGCACCCCCGAAACTTCTCTGACGCCCTCGGCTCGTGAGCGGCGGGGCCGGACCCCGAGCGGGCTGCCGCCGGGTTTCGATGTCGTGGCGTGGACGATGGAGGCGTGTGAGCGTTCCGCGGTGCCGGTCGGGGTCACCGATCCGGTGACACTGGCCAAGCTCCGCATCCTCACCCGCCCCGAGAACTGACCCTCCACACGCGAGCACCGCCGTCCTTCCTGCCAGGGTGGCGGCGCTCTCGCCCGGGGCGGGTCAGGCTTTGAAGGTGAGTTCCACCCGTTCGGGCCGGAACCTCGCCCCGCGCTTACCGGGCTCTGCGGGTTTGACGGTGAGGGTGTCGATCAGGGCGGCGATGATCGCGCGCTTCTGCGGGATCGACCACTCCACCTCCCACGCCGCCCGCAACGCTTCCTCGTCGCCGATGGGGATGCCCTTCAATGCCGAAGACTTCGCGCTACGACCCAGCACGAGTTCGGCGTTGCTGATGGTCGCGGTGGCGGCGGTCTTGGCGGCGTGCAGTTCGGTGCGGGAGAGCAGGCCCGCGCCGTAGTCGCGGGCCATGTCCTCCATGCGCTGACGGGCGGCGGTGATCTGTTCCATCGCCGCCGACACCCCCGCATCGGCGCCCGGTGCAGTGGTGGGAAGTGTGGTCGCGGCCAGGCGCGCGATCATGGCCTCGCTCACCAGGGTTTCGATGCCGTGCGCGGACACGACGAGCCCGCCACGCTCGGGCCTGCCGGGCAGGGGTAGGCAGCGGTAGAAGCGGCGCTTCCCGATTGAGGTCTCGCCCCGGTGCAGGCCGGAGGAGACGAGGGTGTTGCCGCACTTGGCGCAGGTGATCAGCCCCGCCAGCAGGCTCTTGGATGAGCGGCCCACCCGCCGGTCGGGGTGGTTGAACACCGCCCGGATACGCGCCGTCTCTTCCGGGGTGATGATCGCTTCCCAGTTCCCCGGCCCGAGAATCGCCCGGTCACGGCGTTCCCACGTCGCCGTCGTCTTCGATGCTGGTTCGTAGGCGCGTTGCCCCGAAATCCTGGCCGAGCACAGGATCGAGCCGACCGTGCTCTCGTGCCACATGTTCAACCGGCTCTTGCCCTTCGACGGCGGCACCGGCCCGCCCTCGCGGTTGAGCCACCGGGTGATCTGCCGCACCGACTGGCCCGCGAGGAACCGGTCGGCCATCTCCCGGATCACCGCGGCCTCCTCCGGGATCAGGACCCCGCCGACGCCGTACCCGTACTTCGCCCCGCCATGCCAGTCGCCTCGCTCGGCCTTCTGCTGATTCGCACGGCGGATGCGGTCTGCTTTGTGCCCGGACTCGTAGGAGGCGATCGCCACGAGCTGCCTGGCCATCAACCGGCCTTCGTGGGTGTTCAGATCGAACGCGCCGCCCTTGACCGTCTCGATGCGGATCGGATGGGCTTCCACGAGGTCGATGAGGTCTTCCAGCTCGCGCGGGCGACGGTAGAGGCGATCCACATGCCACGCCACAATCCGCGACGGCCCCAGCTTCACGCGTTCGAGGAGGTCGAGATAGCCGGGGCGCTTCTTGCCCGAGTAGGCGGAGATGTCGTTGTCCATGAACACCGCCGGATCGGTGATCCCGAGCCGGACGCACAGCTCCAGGCAGTCCTGGCGCTGCCGCTCGACTCCGGCCTCCGCGCCGGTACGATCCTCACTGATACGCAGGTACACCACCACCTGCTCCACACCGCTGCTGCTTGCTGCTGTGCCGCCCATGACGACCTCCCCTTGTCGCCTGGTAGGTACGCCGGTCAAACCCGACACGTCGACAAGACCACCGCCATGAACGCGCTCCGACGAGCGTGGGAAGCCGAGCACGGCTCCGGTTCGGTCGTCGGGTTGGCACCGTCGGCGGTTGCCGCCCAGGTGCTGGCGGACGATCTCGGGATCGCGACGGAGAACACGGCGAAGTGGTGGCAGAACCACCTCATCCACGGCACCACGTTCGAGGCGAGACAGCTCGTCATCATCGACGAAGCATCCCTGGCCGGCGCCCTGTCGCTGGACCGCATCACCCACCTCGCCCATGAAGCGGGCGCGAAGGTGCTGCTGGTCGGCGACTACGCGCAACTGCAATCCGTGGACGCCGGCGGAGCATTCGCGATGATCGCCAGAGACCGAGCCGACACCCCCGAACTGGTCGACGTTCACCGCTTCACCCACGTCTGGGAGAAGACCGCCTCACTTGAGCTACGCCACGGCCGCACGGCGGCTATCGACACCTACCTCGCCCATCAGCGCATCACCGACGGCGACGGCGAGGCCATGACCGATGCCGCCTACAACGCCTGGCGCACCGACCGCGACGCGGGACTCGTCTCGGTGCTGATCGCCGAGACCCATCAAGACATGACCGTGCTGAACGGTCGCGCCCGCGCCGACCTGATCCTCAACAAGACGCTGAACCCCGACCGCGAAGTCGAGCTGCGCGACGGCACCGCCGCAGGCGTCGGCGACACCATCATCACGCGACTCAACAACCGGAACCTCCGCACCCTGGCCGGACGGGACTGGGTGCGCAACGGTGACATCTGGACCGTCACCGCCGTCGGCGACGACGGGACCATCACCATCGCACGCGACTATGGGACCGGCACTACCGTCCGCGACGATGGAACCATCAGGGCTCGGAAGCGAGGACGGAGGTTCGGCGGCAGCATCCTCCTCCCCGCCGCTTACGTGGCCGAGCATGTCGATCTCGGCTACGCAGTCACCGCCTACCGAGCGCAAGGCATCACGACCGACACCGCGCACGTCCTGGTCGAACCAACCTCGACAAGGGAGACCTTCTACGTCGCGATGACCCGGGGGCGGCACTCCAACCACGCCTACGTGACGCTCGACCACGCCGACGACCACGCGCAGCCACACCCCGGCGACGACCCACATGCCACCGCGCGAAGCGTGCTCTACGGAGTCCTGCAGCACAGTGGGGCCGAACTCTCGGCGCACGAGACCATCGTCGCCGAACAGGAACAGTGGGGCTCGATCGCCCAGCTCGCCGCCGAGTACGAGACCATCGCCGCCGCAGCCCAACGCGACCGCTGGGCCACTCTCGTTCGGGGCTCCGGGCTCACCGAGGAACAGGCCGAGAGTGCCATCGAGTCCGAGGCGTTCGGCCCGCTCGCGGCTGAACTCCGACGCGCTGAAGCGAACCATCACAATGTCGATGCCCTCCTGCCGCGCCTCGTGGCCGTGCGCGGGTTCGGTGACGCGGACGACATCGCCGCCGTCCTCCACTACCGAGTCGAGCGGGCGACCGCCCGGCCCGCAGGATCAGGCCGAACCCGCAAGCCAGCACGACTCATCGCCGGCCTGCTCCCACGGGCGCATGGAGTCATCGACGCCGAGATGCGAGCAGCTCTCGACGAGCGAGAGGAACTGATCGAGGCACGCGCCGACGCCACACTCGAAGCCGCGCTCACCGAGAACGCAGCGTGGACGAAGGCACTCGGAACACCGCTCGCCGATCGACGACGAGCCGCGGCCTGGCGCAAGTCCGCACGTGTGGTCGCGGCTTACCGAGACCGGTACCGCATCACCGACGACGCGCCCATCGGTGCCCCGCCCGAGTCGGCCGCGCAGAAGATCGACGCCGCCCGAGCGCGCTCCGCGCTCGACAAGGTACGTCAGCTGGTCGCTGATGAGAGCCGTCAGACAGAGGTCGATCTCCAGGCCGTCAGGCGCGACCAGCCCGGGCCTGGGCGCAGCATCTGACCCTTCCCAATGTCATGACTGGGGCGTAGCCTTGAGGTGAGGCGGATTTCTCCTTACCTTTGGGCCGCCCGCGGCAGACCTTCGGGTCACTCTCCACGCACCGTCTCGACAACGACTCGCGTGTTGAGAGGAGCCCATCATGATCCGCCTACTGTGGACAGCCAGCGCCGAGGTTCGCTACTTCCTGCGTTGCTACATGCCGAGCAACATCCTGCTCGATCTGATCCGCACGAGGAAGGGACTGAAGTGGGGCGTCCCCGCGATGCTCCTGGCCGGTCCCTACCTGGTCATCGCCTTCTGGTGCACCACACTCATTGAGAACGGCGGCCCAGGATGGCTCCACCTCGTCGTGCTGGTCTGCCTCTGGAACGCTCTCAAGATGATGGCCATCGGCCCAGTGAGCGTCGTTCTCCTCGTAAGGGCTCGCGCCCGTGAATACCGCGAGCAGCGGCAGCAGCGGCAGGAGCTCTCCGAGGATGTGCCACTGGGTGAGCTCACTCGAAGCTCTCGCTGAGTTCAGGCTCCGGCGTCCACCGCTGACCGGCGCGCTACAGCGTGCGCGTCGGAGCAGGCGAAGGTGGGCCGACCTGCTCCATGTCGAGTCGCTCTCGTGACACCTGGCCCCGCTCCACGAGCTTGGCGAGGTCCGAAGTGTCCGCCACCAAGGTCGCGATGCCGTCGCGCAACAAGCGGTGCGGTCCTATGCTGGCGGCGCTCGTGACTGGTCCGGGAACGGCACCGACACGTCGGCCGAGCTCGTCGGCTCGCTGGGCAACCAGCAGTGAGCCAGATCGAGCACCCGCTTCGACGATCACCGACGCGTAGGACAGCGCAGCCATCAGCCGGGCTCGGGCGATGACCCGGTGTCGGGTCGGAACGGCACCCGGCGGAACCTCACTGACGAGAAGGCCGACATCAGCGACGCGATCAAGCAGGTCGCGATGGCCGACAGGGTACGGGCGATCGACTCCGTTGGCGAGAATGGCGATCGTGTCGCCACCTGCAGCGAGGGCGGCCTGGTGCGACGCGCCTTCGATCCCGTAGGCACCTCCCGCGACGACAACTCGTTCCTCTGCGGCAACGGAACTGGCGAGTTCCCGAGCCACGTATTCACCGTAGGAGGTGCATGCCCGAGCCCCGGTGATCGTGACGAGATCGCTCATCGGACGCGAGAGGAAGGACGACGTGCCGCGAGTCCACAGCACGTAGGGCGCAACTTCACCAAGATCGTCGAAGGCGGTAGGCCAGTCGTTATCGCCTGGGATGAGTGCTCGAACCCCCGATTGGTGCACCTGGTCGATTCGCCCGGCGAGCTCCCTTGCATCTGGCACCCTGA
The DNA here is from genome assembly GCF_017565745.1 of Leucobacter weissii. Taxonomy (GTDB): domain Bacteria; phylum Actinomycetota; class Actinomycetes; order Actinomycetales; family Microbacteriaceae; genus Leucobacter; species Leucobacter weissii. The sequence continues at coordinate 138,469 of NZ_JAGDYM010000015.1, read as the reverse complement.
GGCGTTCGCGCCAGACCTGCGCGTCCACTGGGCTCAGACCGACTACTTCGCGGTCGTGCTCAGCGAGCCAAAGCGTCTCGACTGCTCTGAGCCTGGACAAGATGCGTCCTGTCACCGGGTCATTGGGCTCGACGAGCATGGACAGCACCATCCTCGCGGTGCGCTCGTCGCTCGCAACATCGCTCAAGTTGGCCATCATCGGTTCCTCTCGGCGTTTCACTTACCGACGAGGTACACGGTCGGCCCCGGTTGGGCCGCAGCTAGGAGAGGACGGCGCGGATATAGATGCCGACTCCTATGAGCAAGAGCGCGCCGTAGAAGGGCAGAATCGACCACGAAGACCAAACGCTCCAGGTCGGGACCCATCGGCCAACAACAGTCTTGACTCGCTCACGCCATCCGGCCGACGCCGGTATCGGATCGTCAGCTTCGGATGGGTCGAGTGAGAACTGCGGGACGGCCCGCGTGCCCCGTGCAACTGTGTCGTACAGGCGCCGATAGGCGCGTTCTTGTCGCAAGTAGTTGGCGTCGAGGAACATGAAGAGCACGACCGCAGCGAGTCCGAGCAGAGCTACCGCCCGGGAGTGCTGGATCAGCGCGAACCCATAGGTGGCCGTCGCAACTGGCAGCAGCCACCCCTTCGCGCTTGATGACGCAGCGGACATGCGAGTGACGACTGCCTGGATGAAGTCGAGGTGCTTCCGCCGATCTTCTTCAGAGGGTGCGCTCGACGTGCTCAACTGTTGCTCGCCTTCCGACACTCGACTCTCAGCGCTTCCCACGCGTCGTCCTTCTCCTTCTCGCTGTAGTTGCTTTCGGGCGGCCAGATGTGGCCGATGGGGTCGCCTTCCCAGCGAGGCACAAGATGAATGTGCAGGTGGAAGACAGTCTGGCTCGCCGCACTGCCGTTGGACTGGATGACATTGAGCCCGTCCGGATTGACTGCACGTTTGACCGCTGCGGCGAGCCGGGTTGTTGCGTCAGCGAGCTGTTCTGCAGTGCTTCGGTCAAGCGTCCAGATGTCGGGAACGTGGATGCGAGGGATGACCAGGGTGTGTCCGAGGGTTGCCGGGTTGTGGGGGAAGAACGCGACGACATGCTGATCGCGATAGACCTCGCGGGCATCGGGGTCGTCTCTCTGGACGATCTCGCAGAAGGGGCAGTCAGGATCGTTTGTAGGCATTGTTGACCCAAGTAGTGATGTTCGCCTTGATGTCCGCGTAGACGGCCTGGCTGTTCGATCCGCTGGGGCTGTAGACCGGCACGTAGTCGCCGACGGTGCCGCCGCCCTTGAGCGACACCTTGCTGAACGGGTTCTCTCCGTATGAGTCGGTGTTGCCGTTGCGGTCGGCCAGCCCATGGATTCGGATGCCAACCAGCGGCTTGTGGTTGTCCCAGGCGTGCGCGATCTCGTGGCGCACCCACGGACGGCTGGCAGTCTGAGCGCCAATCAAGACTACGACTGCCGACTTGTAGGCCATCTGATCGGCGATCCACTTCTTGATGGCCGCGTCACCCTTGCGCTTGACTTCCTCCCACTGCTGCGCGTTGAGGATGGGCTGTCCCTCCAAAGCGCCCATCTGGATGATCTGCTGCACCCGCCATGCGTCGCGGTCGTAGTGGAAGCTGTAGAAGACTGACTTGGCCATGCTTGACTCTCCCGTCACCTGCGGTCGAGCCGCTCTCGTACCGTCAATCCAAGCCTACGGTGGACCACTGACATTCGAACTTTGATGCGCCCTCGCGCGGAGCCAGACCACCATCCTGCTTCACGACACGCCGTCGATGATCTTGTCCGCGATGAGGCCAGCCTCGACCAGAGCTGCACGCACTGCCTTGCGGTCCACGCCCATCCGACGACCGATCGCTCGCATCGAGACACCCGCACGGGCGAGCCGCACCGCCTCCGCCTTCTCGTCGAGGCCCAACCCCGGGCGGCGGCTCGGCACGTTGCGGCGGCGCAGGTGGGAGAACACCGTTGCGCGGTGGATGCCGTACCTCTCGGCGAGTGTCTTGACGCTCATCCCGGCGAGGTAGTCGCCGACGAGGGCGTCCACTTCGGAGGCGGTGAGAAAAGTTTGAGCCGTCTCGACAGTCCTCACGACGGGGCCACGATCGTCCTTCGGAGCGGTATTCTGGGGACGTCGAGAGACCTCGTAGACCCCACGGTCTAGGCGGTTGACCAGGGTTTTCGTCTTGGGGGCGGAGTTGCCGAACGTACTACTCAGGCACCCCGATGAATCTGCCCCCGGTTTTCGAGTCGGGGCAGATTTCTTTTTGAAACACCTGATCAGCGGTCTATTCCGTGTAGTGCGGCATGGTGATTCGCGAATATTTCGGGTTTCCGAGTTTTGCTGGTGCGCAATCGTGATCATGGTGCGGAGATCTCTTGATCGCCCGAAGCAGTGTCGTCTGTGCGTCACCGAGCTACCACCAACCGACCAGATGCTCGATCCGTTCTCACTGGTGGCCTGAGCTGCCCGCACCTCCGCCTCGCTCAAGCTGCTCTCTCCGAGACCGCGTGTTGCCCCCCCCCGCTTCTTGGAGTCGTTTCCGCAAGGTTTGCACATGGGCACCGTGCCGTCTCGCGATCTCGACCTGCGTCAGCCCGTTCGCGTAATCGACATACGAGTGGAAGTAGTTCTCGAGCATCGGTTCCAGACGATTCCTGGGGTTTGGAGATGCCGGCTCTGCCCTTTCGTTTCTTGCGAGCCGAATCGTTCCCGTTCGCTTTCGTTGTCGCCGCTGCGGTCTCAAACTCGCCTGCCCTGAAATGTCTGAGGAGTTCACGCCGGTTGGGGGGCGAGAAGGAATCCGCGAGTTCCTCTGCTGATTTCGGCAGCCCGGGTTCTTCTCTCGTGTCGCTGGTCATGCCTCACCGCACTCCCGCGAGGTGCTGATTGTCGGACGCGTGATCTAACCTCACCTCATGAGAGTCGGCATCTACATCGATGGATACAACCTCTATTACGGCGGCAGGGGCATCTGTGGACGTTCCAGGGCCGGATGGAGATGGCTGGACATCAAGGCGTTGGCTAAAGAACTTGTTACGGCTCATTCACAATGGGTGGATCCGACGATCGAGGTGGTTACCTACTGCACAGCCAGGATCAGTGGTGCGAGCAATCCCGAAGGCCAGAGGGAGCAGGATGTGTACTTACGCGCTCTGGAACAATCGGGTGCGGCGACACGCATCGCATTTGGAAGTTACGTTGCCCGAGTAGCGACAGCGCCCCTCGCCGTTGCCGGGAGAAACGGGAAGCCGGTCATTTCTCATCCGCAGTGGCCTGTAATGGTTCAAGACGGGGCCGAGGATGACGTGCCAGACGCGAGATTCATGGCATCTATTGCGCGACGCGAGGAGAAGGGGTCAGATGTCAACGTTGCTTCGCATTTGCTCATCGATGTACTCACCGGGGCCATCGATGCAGCTCTCGTGATCTCGAATGACAGTGACCTGGCGTTTCCGATTAACTACGTGCGTGACTTTGTGCCAGTAGGGTTGATCAACCCAACGAAGGGCTATCGTGCAGGCAAACTGGCAGGCCAGCCAACAGACGGAGTCGGTAACCACTGGTGGTACCAGATGCAGCCCGAAGACTGGTATCGAAACCAACTCCCGCAAACGGTCGGGACGAAGGTCACGAAGCCGCCGAAATGGTGATCCGTGCTAGTATTGCCTCACACCACCCGGCCCCTCAGGGGCCGGGTTTTCTTCTTGTCGCTTTGATTAAGTCAATGTGCTTTACAGAACACCCGGTCCTCCTGTGTTCCGACGTTGGTGCACAGAGGAGAATCACCGAAGGCGAACAGGACGTCTACGCAAGCCTCGGCGGGTCCCGCTGTCTTTATGAGCGCTGAAGGCGTTCGTTCGATACTGAAAAGTCGACTGGGTAAGCATAATTGGGCGTGGCCGACAGCGGGCCAGACCGCCTGACCAGTAGTCGACTACCGTGGGATCGGCAAGTTGCACACACGACACCCCCTGTAGGGCGGGGTCGGTCCGCTCTCAGCCCCTGGCGTGGACTTCCAAGCTGTCGACTGGAACAAGCTCAGCGAAGAGTGCTCCCAGTTCCGCAACCAGTTGATCTTTCTCGAACGAGATGTAGCCGAGATTGCTGAAGTCGCTAGGGAAAGATACACTCTCCTCCTTGAAGATCACAATCCGGTTCTCGTACAGGAATTGAGGCGGCTCCCAGTTCGTAGACGAGGTTCTCGCTTGGTCGCCAGATTTCAACCTGTTCGCCCTCTTGGTTCTCTTGCACGAAACGCTCATCCGCGGTGAAGATGAAGATCCCTGAAGAACGCTCGTTCTCCATGAGTTCCGCGACCTTCCGGCTGATAGGACGACCTCGGTTCGGCTCGTCAACCGCGACGGCATACTTGACCTTGAACTGATCGGGCGCCCTCTTTAGCTGATCAAGCGGTGTCCGACTCCTTCCGTGTGCGATGAAAACCTTCTTGGGTCCCTGCACAGCGATTCGCTCGGTGCGGCTTCTCTCACTCTCATCAGAATCCGCCTTGTTCTGCCCATCAGTTCGATGATCGTTGTCCAGACTCTCTTCGCCGACCCAAGGAAGGCCGGGCACAATCGAGCTTGCTCGAATTGCCGAGCCCCGGCCTCAGCGCGGATGCTCGTCGGCGGTGTGCCAGGCGGGGAAGGGATCGGAGAACTCTGCCCAGCTCGTCGGCCCGGCGGCCGCCTCGCGGTCGGTCAGCGCCGCCTCGTCGAGCGCCGCGACGAGCTCGCGGCGGCGCAGATCCAGCCCGATGACGGCGAGATCCTGTCCGAGCGCGAGGATCTCGTCATCGGGCAGCAGACGGTCATCGCTCGCCAGCGGCTCGAGTGAGAACATGGAGCCGACATGGTTCCACTCGGCGATCACCCGCGGGCGGGTGGCGAGACGGCAGAACCCGGCGGAGCGGATGATCGTGCCGAACTCGCCCGGTTCGACGCGTTCGTTCAGCAGCCGCAGCAATCGACCGGGATGGAAGGGGCGCAACTGCTCGTAGCGCAGCGCGGCGACGCGCGGATCGGTCATATGCGGGTCATGATCCTCGTTGAGGATCGCGACCCAGCCGGGCCGCTCCTGATCGGTTTCGTAGGTCGCGCCCGGCTCGGGCGCTTCGACGCCGCTCCGATCGAGGCGCAGCCGGGCTTTCGGGCTCAGGCTGCTGGCGAGCGCCATGACCGTCGAGAGCTCGGAGGTGGGGAGCGAGTCCCAGTTCGCCAGGATGATCGTCGAGGCGTATTCGAGCTGTGCGGCGGTCAGCGCGGCGTGGGCCGTGTACTCGATGCCCGTGATGCCGCTGGGCTCCGTGTGTCGACGGGCGGCATAGGTGTCTCGCTGGAGGTCGTCGAGCAGGTGGAGAGCGTCGGCGACGCAGACCACCCCGGTGAGCCGCACCGGGCTCGACTCGTCGGCGAGGGCTCCGATGAGTTCCGTCATCCGGACGCCGGCCGGGAACTCTGCGAGTGCGCCGCCCGGCCGTTCGGCCCACGGCGCGAGCGCGAGCGCCTCCTCGATCGGGTCGGGGGAGAGCGCGAGACGCCGAGCCGGGATGAGCATGCGCCCGGACGCCAGCGCCGCGCGCTCGGCGTGGCTCGCCCGTTCCGGCGCGCAGCTCCCGACGATTGCGACGAGGTCGACTCTCTCCACTGATGCCTCCGAGGTTTCTTGGGACGATCATTGATCCATGATTTAATGATAACCGTTCTCAAGAAAGGATCATAGTATGAAGGTTCGGGCGTCGCTGAAATCTCTGAAGAAGCAGCCGGGGGCGCAGGTCGTGCGCCGAAGGGGCAGGGTGTACGTGATCAACAAGCTCAACCCGCGGTTCAAGGGGCGTCAGGGCTGAGGGCGGCGAGCCGGTGTCCGAGCCGCCGCAGGAACCCGGCTCGGCGACTCAGGCTTCGCCGCGGATCAGCTCCTCGTAGGAGCTCTCGGCGGCCTGTGCCAGGTGCTCCGCCGCGGCCTTGTCCGGTCCCGGGCCGGGGATCAGCACGGCGCTCCGGAAGTAGGCCAGTTCGCGGATCGACTCGGCGATGTCGGCGAGCGCGCGGTGCCCGCCGTGCTTCCCTGGCGCGCCGTAGAACGCCGCCGGATACCACTGCCGCGCGAGTTCCTTGATGGTCGACACGTCGATGCTGCGATAGTGCATGCGGGCGTCGAGCCGCGGCATGTACTTCGCGATGAAGCGGCGATCCATCCCGATCGTGTTTCCCGCGACGATCGGACGGCGCCCTGCGGCGACATGCTCCGAGACGTAGGCGATCGTCCTCCGTTCCGCCTCCTCGACGGAGACCCCGTCCGCGATGCGCGGCAGGAGTCCGGATTCGGTGTGCATCTTCCGGACGAAATCACCCATGCCCGCGAGCGCCTCGGCCCCCGGATCGATCACGATCTCGAAGCCCGGATGCAGCGGCTCGAGATCGAAGTCGGTGACGATCACCGCGATCTCGCAGAGCCCGTCGCGTTCGATGTCGAGCCCGGTCATCTCGCAGTCGATCCACACCATCTGATCCGCGGGGGCATTGGACATACGCTGGGCTCCTTAGCAACACTGAACCCGGTCAGTTTACTCGGTCCTCCGGCTCGATTCCGCCGTCGCGCAGTCGCAGGACCCGGTCGCTCATGTGAGCGATCACGTCGCGATCGTGCGACACCAGCAGATACGCGGTGCCGCGGCGTCGCTGGATGCGGTCGAGCAGATCGAGCACCCGGGCCTGCACGGTGGCGTCGAGCGCCGAGACCGGCTCGTCGAGCAGCAGGATCTCGGGATCCCGGGCGATCGCGCGGGCGATCGCGAGCCGCTGCCGCTGCCCGCCGGAGAGCGTCGCTGCCGGGCGGGGCAGGAGCGCGGTCTTCAGATCGACCTCCCCGGCGAGCGCCTCGGCCCGCTCGCGCCGCGCCGCGCGCGGAACCCCCGCGGCGCGCAGCGCGTCGACGAGGATGCGCGCGCCGGTCGCGCCTCTCGGGAACGAATCGAGCGGATCCTGCGGCACCGATGAGATGCGGCGGCGCAACTCCCTGCGGGTGCGGGCATCGGCGGCGGAACGATCGACGCCGTCGATGCGCACCGTGCCGTCAGCGGGCGACTGCAGGCCGAGCGCGATCCGGAGCAGCGTGGTCTTGCCGGATCCCGACTCGCCGATCAGGCCCACCGTCTCGCCGGGTCGCACCTCCAGGGAGGCGCCGTCGAGCACGCGCCGCGCGCCGAACGCGACGGAGACGGCCGAGAGATCGAGGCGGGGGACGGCTCCCCGCTCGGGAGGACTCGGCCGCAGCGGCTCCTCGGACGCGCCCGGGGGGAGCGAGGGGGAGTCGCCGCCCCGCTTCTCCAGCAGCGGAACGCCGCGGGGGACGCCCGAGGGGTCCGCGGCGAGCAGCTCCCGCGTGAACGGATGCCCCGGGGCGGCGAGCACCTTCCGGGCCGGACCCTCCTCGATGACGCGGCCGTGGCGCATCACCAGTACGCGGTCGGCGATCCCGCGCACCCCGGCGAGGTCGTGGGTGATGAGCAGCACGCCCGCGCCGGCGTCGGCCCGGCGGCGCAGCTCGGCGAGCACCCGGCCCCGGTGGTCGGCGTCGAGCGCGGTGGTCGGCTCGTCCGCGACGATCAGCTCGGGGTCCGCGATGAGCGCCGAAGCGACGAGCGCGCGCTGGCGCAGCCCGCCGGAGAGCTGATCGGAGCGTTGACGGAGATGCCGGTCGGGCTCGGCCATGCCGGCCGCGCCGAGCGCTGCGACGACGCGGCTGCGGCGCTCCTGGCCGGAGGCGAGGCGATGCAGGCGCAGCGCATCCCCGACCTCGTGCTCGACACGCCGCAGCGGATCCAGCCCGCCGAGCGCGTCCTGGGGGATGAGCGCGGCGTGCGCGCCCCGGACGGCGTTCCAGGCCCGGGCTCGTGCCGGGGGGACCGGCGCGACTGCGGGCGAGGTTGGCGAGACCACCGCGAGCTCGGCGGCCGACGCCCGCGCCGCGGGCGGGAGCAGCCCGAGCAGGGCGCGGGAGGTCAACGACTTGCCCGAGCCGCTCTCGCCCACCAGCGCGACGCACTCGCCGGCGCACACCTCGAGAGAGACGCCGGCGACCGCCGGGGAGCTCTGGCCGGGGAAGCGGATGATGAGCTCGCGGACGCGGGCCAGGGGACGCGCGGATCCGGGACTCATGCGTACCCCCGTCTCCGCTCGACGGCCCGGCCGAGCACGGTCGTGACGATGCCGACGGCGAGGATGGCGAGTCCGGGGAAGAAGGTGAGCCACCAGGCCTTCACCAGGTAGGGCCGGCCCGCGTTGAGCATGGCGCCCCACTCGGGCGCGGGCGGTGGGGCTCCCAGACCGAGGAATCCCAGCGCCGCGGCGAGCACCACCGCCTGCCCGACTCCGAGCGTCGCCAGCACGATCACCGGGCGGAGCGCCTCGGGGAGGATGAGTCCGGACCACACGCGCACCGCGCGATCTCCCTGCAGGCGGGCCGCCTCGACCGCACCGGAGCCCAGCGCCTGACGCACCCCGCCGCGCACCAGACGCGCGTATCCGGGAGCGGTGGAGATCGCCACCGCGATCACGAGGGAGGCGACCCCGGGCCCGCGGATCGAGATGAGCAGCAGCGCGAGCAGCAGGCCGGGGAAGGCGAAGAGCGCCTCGATCGTGCGATCCGCGGCGAAGCGCAGCGGCGCCGTCGCGCGCCCGCGCGATCCGCCCGCGAGCGCGCCGAGGACGACGCCCATCGTCAAGCCCGCGATCGTCGCGGTCACGCCGATGGTGAGCGAGTCGCGGGCGCCGAACACGATCCGGCTCAACACGTCGCGGCCGGAGTCGTCGGTGCCGAAGGGATGCGCGGCGGATGGAGGGGAGAAGGCCCGCTGCGGTTCCACGTCGAGCGGAGCGTACGGAGCGAGCAGCCCGGGGACGAGCGCGCAGGCCGCGATCAGCGCCGCGACCGCGAGCGCCGACCACTCGAACCACGAGAGACCGGGCCTACGCACGCGGCACCTCCCGCGCGAGCCGGGCCTCGGTGCGCGGATCGACCCGGGCGATCACGAGATCGGTCACGAGGGCGACCACGACGTACGCGAAGGCCGCGAACAGCACCACCCCGAGCACGACCGGGACGTCGCGGACGAGCACCGCGTTCACCAGGGTCCGGCCGAGGCCCGGCCGGGCGAAGATGACCTCGATCACCGCGGCTCCGCCGAGCAGCGAGCCGAGCGCCCACGCGGTGAGGTTGAGGCCCGGCACGATCCCGTGGCGGAGGACGTGGCGGATCCGCACCCCGGCCTCGGTCTCGCCGCGCGACCGCGCGCTCTCGACGAAGGGCGCCTGCCTCGCGTCCTCGACGCCCGTGCGGCACACCTGCGCGATGAACCCGGCGGTCGGGATGGCGAGCGCCAGGGCCGGCAGGACGATGCCGCGCGCGTCTCCCGTGCTCACCGGCGGGAACCAGCCCAGCACCCCGGCGAACAGCAGCACCAGGAGGCTGGCCAACCAGAAGTTGGGCGTCGCGGCCGCGATCAGGTCGAGCGCCGAGGCCAGGCCGCGCGCGACGCGCGAATGCCCGCTGGCCACCACCACGCTGGCGAAGGCGAGCGCCCACGCGAGCAGCAGCGCCGAGGCCGTGAGCACCGCGGTCGGGCCGATCGCGCCCGCCAGCACTTCGGCCACCGGCATCCGCTGGGCGTAGGAGACGCCGAGGTCGCCGCGCAGCAGCCGCCAGAGGAAGTCGACGTACTGCACGAGGAGCGGCTGATCCAGCCCGAACTGGGCCCGTGCGGCGGCGAGGGCCTCGGCGCTCGCCTGACTTCCGGGGCCGCCCAGTGCGGCCTCGGCGGGATCCCCGGGAATGAACTGCAGCGCGACGAAGGCGAGCGTGGCGACCGCGAGCAGCACGGCCGCGGCCCCCCCGACGCGCCGGAGCGCGCCGGGGAGCCACCTCCCGGCCTGCGCTCTAGCCGGCGACGACGTTCCCAAGCCAGGGGGTGTTCACGGTCGGCAGCGCCCGGAATCCTTCGAGGTCCGCGCGATGCAGGAAGTGGTTCTGCTGGTCGTAGATCGGCAGGATGATCCGAGCCTCGGCGATCCACTCCTGCGCCTCCCGGGCGGCGTCGCCGCGGACCTCGGGATCCGACTCCTCGCCGATCACCTCGAGCAGCGCGTCGAGCTCGGGATCCTGCACCAGCGCGTGGTTCGCGAAGTAGCCGGAGGGCGCGGGGACGGTGGCGTCGCTGTGGTAGAGGAACCGGAGCACGTCCGGGCCGATCTTCGTGTAGGGCGCGCTCACGAGCTCGTATTCGAGCGCGCCGAGCGCCCCGTACCAGCTGGCCAGGTCGAGCAGCGTGATCTGCACGTCGAACCCGACCTCGCGCGCCGCCGCCTGGATCTGCTCGAAGAGCGCTTGCTCGGCCTGGGTCGACTGCGCGCCCGTCACCGGGAACCTCGCGGTCAGCCGCTCGCCGTCCTTCAGGCGGATGCCGTCGTCGCGCTCCGTCCAGCCGGCCTCGTCGAGCAGCTCGGCGGCCCGGCCGGGGTCGACGGCGTAGGCGTCCGGGCTCTGCACGGCCAAGGGCTCGACGCTCGAGAGCGCGCTGGTCGAGCGAGGGGCGGTGCCCTCGAACAGCGTCTCCAGCCCGGCGTTCACGTCGGTCGCGGCGATGAACGCCTCGCGCACCCGCTGATCGTCGAAGGGCGCCTGCCCGGTGTTGAGCTCGATCCGGTTGCTCGCCCCGGGACGGGGTGCATCGACGTGCGCGAGTGCGTCGTCCGCCTCGGCCGAGGTGATCTGCTCGGGCAGCGGGTTGTCGATCACGTCGACCTCTCCGCTCTCGAGGGCGGCGAAGCGCGTGGTGGCGTCCGGGATGAATCGCCATTCGAGCCGCTGCGCCGCGTCCGCCGAGGGCGGTTCGAACCCGTCCGGCGCGGTGGCGTAGTCGGTGTTGCGCTCCAGCACGATGCGATCCTGCTTCACCCATTCGGCGACGCGGAACGGTCCCGAGCCGATCGGGGAGAGGCAGTTCTCCTCCTGCCCGCGTTCGATGCCGGCCGGGGACTGGATGGCCACCCAGGGCTGCGCGAGGGACTCGAGCAGGGCCGCGTCGGGCCGGCTGAGGTGGAACCGGGCGACGGTCGGGCCGACCACCTCGACCTCCTCGATCTGCTGCACCGCGAGGTAGCCGGTGGAGGATCCGGTGTCGGGATCCTGCAGATGCTCGATGTTGGCCTTGACCGCGGCCGCATCGACCGGGGTGCCGTCGGTGAAGACCGCGCTCTCGTCGAGCGTGAAGTCCCAGGAGAGCCCGTCGTCGGCGGGCTCCCACGCGGTGGCGAGCCAGGGCACGATCTCGCCGGCGTCGTTCAGCGCGACGAGCGATTCGAGCACCTGCGTCGCCAGCAGCGCCTGGGGGAAATTACCGCCGACGTGCGGATCCAGGCAGTCGGGCTCGGCGTCCCCGGTCGCGTAGACGAGGGTGTCCCTCGGCTCCGCCGACTCGTCGGAACCGGAGTCCGTGGCGCAGGCGCTGAGGGGGAGGACGAGCGACGCGAGGGCGAATCCTGCGATCCAGGCGTTGCGATGAGCGGTGGGGGTTCTTCGGGGTGTGTTCACGAAGAGTCATCCTATATTATTAGACGGAGTCTAGTAAATACGAGAGGACCGCCGTCGTGTCGCCTTCGCCCGGACGCCCCCGCAGGGCCTCGCAGGAACTGCTGCAGGAGGCCGCATTCGAGCTGTTCCAGCTGCGGGGCTACCGCCGCACGAGCGTCGAGCAGATCGCCAGGACCGCGGGGTTCAGCCGAGCGACCTTCTTCAACTTCTTCTCCTCGAAGGCCGAGCTCTTCTGGGTGGAGACCGATGCGCTCATCGACGCGCTGAGCGGGTTCCTGGCCGCTGAACTCGACCGCGAAGAGCCGCTCGGGCTCCGCGACGCGCTGCTCGAGCATGCGGGCGGCATGCGCAGCGCCGAGATCCCCTGGGCGCTGCAGCACTACCGGCTGATCGAGGCCGCCGACGATCTCATCGCCAGCGGAGCGAGCCGCGTGCTCGGCGTCAACCGGCTCTTCGCCGACTACCTCCGCCGCCGCGATGCCGGCGAGGGCGGCGAGGGCGGCCGGGCCGCGATCGGCGGGGAGGCCCGTGCCGCCGAGCTCACGGCGCTCCTGATCGTGGCCCTGCGCTCGTGGATCGACGCGGGTGTGGAGCGCGGCCGTCTGCGCGACCACCTCGAGCGCGCGTTCCGGACGGAGGCCGGGCTCTAGGATTGAGGCCATGGCCATTCTCCCCATCGTCATCCGCGGCGAACCGGTGCTGCACCGCCCCGCGGAGCCCGTCACCCGCTTCGACTCCGAACTGCGCGGGCTGGTGGACGACATGTTCGAGACCTGCGAGGCGGCGCCCGGCGTGGGACTCGCCGCGCCCCAGGTCGGCGTCGGCAAGCGGGTCTTCGTGTGGATGTACGAGGATCAGGATGAGGCTCCGGCGGTGGGGGCGGCGATCAATCCCGAGCTCTGGATCGCTCCCCCGGAGCCGGGGCTTCCGGGGGAGGACGAGGTCGAGGGCTGCCTCTCGTTCCCGGGCGAACGGTTCGCACTGCGCCGATCTCCCCGGGCCCTGCTGCGGGCGCACGATCTGGACGGCGAGCCGTTCGAGATCGAGACCAGCGGCTGGTTCGCCCGCATCATGCAGCACGAGTACGACCACCTGGACGGCCTGCTCTACGTCGACCGCCTCGTGCACCCCGAGAATCGCGCCGCGCAGAAGGCGGAGCGCAAGAACGGCTGGGGGGTCCCCGGACTCAGCTGGACCCCCGGCATCGACCACCTCGAAGGATAGCCGCGGGGACACTAGGCTGGCTTCATGGCAGCGGCCGGGGCGACGACCGATGAGGTGAGCGGACTCACCGTCGAGGCCGTCGAGCAGCGACGGCGAGAGGGGCGCACGAACGCCTACGAGCCCGACACCAGCCGGAGCATCTGGAGCATCGTCCGCGCCAACGTCTTCACGCTCTTCAACGGCATCGTCGGCACCTGCTTCCTCGTGCTGCTCCTGGTCGGACGCTGGCAGGACGCGCTCTTCGGCATCGCGGCGCTGAGCAACGCCGTGATCGGCTGCGTCCAGGAGTTCCGCGCGAAGGCCGCACTCGACCGGCTCGCGCTGCTGGGAGCGCCGCGTGCCCGGGTGCGCCGCGACGGGGCGGAGCGGGAGCTGCCGCCGCAGGAGATCGTGATCGACGATCTCCTGGTGCTGCGGGCCGGCGACCAGATCGCCGCGGACGCCGTCGTTGTCGCGGCGCGCGCGCTCCAGGTGGACGAGTCGATGCTCACCGGGGAGTCCGACGCGGTCGACAAGCATCCCGGCGACGAGGTGCTCTCGGGGTCGATCGTCGTCGCGGGGCAGGGCGACACCCGCGTCAACCGCGTCGGCGCCGATGCGTACGCCAACAGCTTCGCCTCCGAGGCCAAGCGCTTCTCGCTCGTGGCGAGCGAACTGCGCGGCTCGATCGACCGGGTGCTGAAGTGGGTGAGCTGGGGGATCGGCCCCATCGGCTTCCTCGTGCTCAACGCGCAGATCATGGTCGCGGGCGGATGGGGCGAGGTCTTCGCGACCGACGCGTGGCAGCAGGCGATCGTCAATACGATCGCCGCCCTCACCGCGATGATCCCGCTCGGGCTCGTGCTGATGACCTCCATCGCGTTCGCGGTGGGCGCGGTGAAGCTCGCGTCGAAGCAGGTGCTCGTGAACGAGCTCCCCGCGGTCGAGGGGCTCGCCCGAGTCGACGTGATCTGCCTCGACAAGACCGGCACGCTCACCGCCGGGGAGATCGCCTTCGACGCCGCCCGCCCGCTCGAGGCCGCCGGGTCGGGCTGGGAGCGGGTGCTGGGCTGGTACGGCGCGGCGCCGGACGCGAACGCGACCGCCCGCTGCCTGCGCGACCCCTACCCGGAAGCCGCCGCGCCGTCGCCCGCGGCGACCATACCGTTCTCCTCCGCCAGGAAGTGGAGCGCGGTCGCGTTCGGCGACGATGATGCAGAGCTCGGAGGGACCTGGGTCCTCGGAGCGCCCGAGATGATCTTCGGCGACGACGCCGTCGACCCGTCCCACCCCCTCGGCGCGCTCGTGGCCGAGCTGTCGTCGCGAGGTCTGCGGACGCTCGTCCTGGCGCACGCCGAGGCGCCGCCGATCCGGGCCGAGATCGACTCCGAGACGCTGCCGGAGGGGATCCGGCCCATCGCGGTGGTGACCTTCCGCGAGCTTCTGCGTCCCGACGCCGCGCAGACCCTCTCCTACTTCCGCGCGCAGGACGTCGGCATCCGCATCATCTCCGGGGACAACCCCCGCACCGTCGCCGCGATCGCCCGAGAGCTCGGGATCGACGCCCCCGAGGGCTTCGACGCCCGGCGCCTGCCCGAGGACGACGCGACGCTCGCGGAGGTGCTCGAGGAGCACCACGTGTTCGGCCGCGTCACGCCGGAGCAGAAGAAGCGGATGGTCGTGGCGCTGCAGAGCCGGGGGCACACCGTCGCGATGACCGGCGACGGCGTCAACGACGCGCTCGCGATCAAGACGGCCGACATCGGCATCGCCATGAACTCCGGCTCGCCGGCCACGAAGGCGGTGGCGCGACTGGTGCTGCTGGACGGGCGCTTCTCGCACCTGCCCGATGTGGTGGCGGAGGGGCGGCAGGTGATCGCCAACATCGAGCGCGTCTCCATGCTGTTCCTCACGAAGACCGCCTACGCCACCGGCCTGGCCCTGCTGTTCGGCCTGCTCGTGATGGAGTTCCCGTTCCTGCCCCGGCAGCTGTCGATCACCGACGGCCTCACGATCGGCATCCCGGCCTTCTTCCTCGCGCTGATGGCGAACCGCCGCCGGTACGTCCCCGGCTTCCTCCGCAGGTCGCTGTCGTTCGCGATCCCAACGGGCATCGTCGTCGCCGTGACGCTGACGGGCTACTCGCTCATCGCGCAGCGGCTCGGCGTCGCCGAGGATCAGCTGCGCACCGGATCCACCATCATCCTCGCCGTGGTCGGCATCTGGATACTGTCGATCCTCTCCCGGCCGCTGAACGCGTTCAAGGTGCTCGTGATCGGGGCCATGTTCATCGCGCTCATCGGGTTGTTCACGCTGCCGCTCGCTCGCGAGTTCTTCCAGCTCGTCGATCCGGGCGAGGCCGCGGCGTGGGCGCTGACGGGCTGCGCGATCCTCGCGATCCTCGCGATCGAGGTGGTGCGCCTGTTCCACCGCCGCTTCGTGCTGCGGAACCTCTGAGCCGGGCTACGCGGGCGCGAGCGGATCCGGCGCCGCCTCACGCGAGGTGAAGTGCCGCGATCCCGGAGGCAGCCAGAGCACGGAGACGACGAGAAGCGTCAGCGCGAACAACAGGATCGAGGAGAGATCCCAGGGGTCGGTAGCGATCACGGTGACGACGAAGAGCGTCGTCTCGATCACGGCGTAGAGCGTGACCAGGATGCGCGAGAGGCGACTGCCGCGGGCGATGCCCGAGGCCACGGCGAGGGTCAGCAGGCTCCCGAGGACGACTCCCGCCCCCACCAGCGATACGAGGAGCATCTCCTCGCGGTCGACGCGGTACCGGCTGAGAAGGACCAGGATCCCGAAGAGCGCGCCGAGCAGCCCGTCCACCGTGATCAGGACGACCGCCAGCGTGACGGTCCACGGGCGACGGGATGCGGATCTCGCTTCGGTCACGCCCCCACACTACTGCCGGAGCCGCGTCCTTCGCAGCGTCCCGGTCGGTCTCCGACACCGGACCCTGGCGGCCGGGACGCGCGACGGAGGAGCCTGAGGGCATGAATCGCTCCCGCTCCTCCGCGCTGCCAGCCGTCCCCGTCGGCCTGCGGGGACCCCGCGGCATGGTCCTCGGAGATCGGGATCGGGATCGGCCGGAGCGTCATGCTGCGATGCGGCGGGAATCCGAGACGAGCGACCAGGCGAGCGTCGCGATGGCGAGCAGCCCGGCGGTGATGCCGAAGGCCCAGCCGAACCCGGCCGCATCGACGATCGCGCCCGCGACGAGCGGGCCGAGCACGCCTCCGAGATCGCTCGCCATCGAGTAGGCGGCGACCACGTTGCCGCCCGAGCGCCGGCCGACGATGTCCGCGAGCACCGCCTGCTGGCCGGGACTCACCAGCGCCGAGCCGGCGCCCGCGACGAACATGACCGCGAGGGCGATCGCGAGCGTCGGCGATGCGGGGAAGAGGAGGTACGTCGCCGTGAGCACGGCCATGCCGGTGACGAGGAGCGGTTTGCGGCCGAAGCGGTCGTTCCAGCGGCCCGAGGGGAAGATGAGGATCGCGTTCCCGGCGGCGTACGACGCCAGGACCCATGCGGCAGTCGTGGGGTCGTCGTCGCCGAAGGCCACGGCGACGAACAGGGGCACCACAGAGATCCGGACGCCGAACGAGGACCAGCCGAAGACGAAGGCCGAGACGAGCGCCACGCGGAAGTGCGGCATGCGGAGCGCGGAGCCGAGCGCGAGGATCTCCCGCGGCGCTCCGTGCTCACCCCGGGTGGCGAGCACGGAGCGCCGCAGCGCCAGCCAGATGATCGCCGCGGCGGCTGCGAGGGTGACGAAGTAGAAGGCGAAGGGGGCCCGCAGACCCAGCCCGGCGATGATCGCCCCGAACACCGGGCCGAGCAGCGTTCCGCTGAGGAAACCGGCGGAGTTGAGGCTGGCGACACGGCCCCGGGCCTCGAGCGGGCTCACCTTGATGAGGAGTGCCGACGCCGCCACCGTGAACATGCTGCTGCCGATGCCGCCCGCGGCGCGCAGCAGCAGCAGCTGCGTGTAGTCCGCGGCGAACACGCAGGCGCCGCTGGAGACGGCGACGATCAGCAGACCGGTGATGTGGGTGCGGCGCTCACCGAACCGTTGCACCAGCATGCCGGCGAGCGGCGCCGAGACGAGACGCATGAGCGCGAACGCGCTGACGATCGCGGCGGCGGCGAAGTTGGAGACCCCGAACTCCAGAGCGAACTGGGGGATCGCCGGCGCGACCACGCCGTAGCCGAGCGCGACGGCGAAGCCGCCCGCGACGAGCGCCCAGACCTCGAAGGGGATCCGAGCCGCGGGGCGGGGATCGGCTTCGCTCGGGCGCACCAGTCGAGTCTACCGTCGGCGCGGAGAGGCCGTTCCGGGGCCGTGCGCGTCATGATCGAGGGGCGGGGCGGTGAGTGATGTCACCGCCCCGCCCCTCGACCACGCGATGGGACGCCGGCTACCGCTTCCTGACGACGAGGCGCTTGGAGGTGGCCGCGGTGCCGAGGAACTTGGAGCCCTGGTACACGGCCTTCACCGTGCGCTTGCCCCGCTTCAGCTTGGACGAGGTGACGACGGCCTTCCCCTTCTTGAGGGTGACGGTCTTCGAGGTGCCGCCGACGGAGACGCGCACCTTCCCGCTGAGGGGCACACCGCTCGGCGCCTTCACGGTGACCCTGATCTTGGCCCGCTTGCCGGCCTTGATCGAGGCGGGCGCCTTCACCGTGATCCGCGGACGAGCCTTGGCGACGCTCAGCCTGAGGGTCGTCGAAGACGCCTCGGCGGTCGTGGATCCTCCGAACCGCGCCGTCAGCGTGTGCTTGCCGACGGCGAGCTTCTTAGCCGGCAGCGTGATGACCGCCTTGCCTCCCCGGATGGTTCCGCTTCCGAGCGTCTTCGTTCCCTTGCGCAGCTGGATCTTCCCGCTCGTCGCGCCCTTCACTCCGACGGTGAGCCTGACGGACTTGCCGTAGGCGACCGAGGCGTTCTTCGCGCTCAGCGACGTCTTCGCCTTCGCCGGGGTCTCCGGTTCGGGCTCGGTCACCGTCAGCAGGCGCACTGCGGAGTAGTCCTCACCGCCGTGCGGACCCGAGGTGACGACGTACCATCCGCGCTCGCCGGGCTTCGGATCCGCCCACTTCGCCTCGACGGTGGTGCCGCTGGGCACGTTCTGCTGCGAGGCGATCTCCTTCGCGGTGAGCACATCGGCGCGGAACGAGTCGGCGGCGAGCGTCTTGGTCTTCGGATCGAGGCCGACCTCGGCGTAGGGGATCTCGAACTCCTGGTGCCCGGGAGGGTCGTTCAGGGCTGCGTTGTCGGAGTTGAACACCCCGAGCGACGGCGAGTAGGTGCGGACCAGGATCCGCTCGTCCTCGTTGTCGAAGTGCAGCAGGCGCAGGAACCCCTGGCCGCCCTCCGCGAGTGCCTGGTAGTCGAACAGCATCGAGTAGACGGTCCGATCGGCGGTGCCGTCCCCGTCGTCGTCGAAGTCGTCCGTCCGGGTGTAGGCGTCGTGGTAATGCCCGGAGCCGACCGCGAAGACGTTCGGGTTGGTCGCCACGACCTCGTCGAAGACGCGCTGCGGGAACGGCCCGAGTCCGCCCGTGGTGAGCATGTACTCGTGCAGGTTGATCCAGACCTTGCGCTCCGGATACTGCCGGATCACGGAGTTCATCCACTCGATGTCCTCGGTGTTGAGCTCGGTCTTCGACACGTTGTCCGGCCAGCCCATGTAGAGCACGAGCAGGTCGAGACCGTTCGCGGAGATGAGATCGTAGTGCCCGCGATTGTTCTTGTAGGAGCCGCCGTACCAGGGATTCGCGGCGAAGCGCTCCTCGCCGAAGTACTGCCCGTACTCGGTGTAGTCCGCCGCCGCGCCATCGACGTCGTGGTTGCCCGCGAGCACGCCGTAGGGCAGGCCGATGTCGTCCAGGATGCGATAGGCCGCGTCGGCGTTCTGCCACTGATGGTCCTGCTTCGAGCCGTCGACGATGTCGCCGGTGTGCATCAGGTACTGGAGATTCAGCGCATCTCGCTCGGTCCGCAGGAAATCGTGGATGTTGAGCTGGTGCTGGTAGAACTTGTCGCTGCCGCCCGTGCCCGCCAGGAAGCCCTCGTTCCGGTTGTAGTACTGCGTATCCGATTCCCAGGCGATCGTGAAGTCGTAGTCGGTGCGCGGAGTGGCATCGGGGTGGTAGGGGGTGACGCTTGATCCGCGGGTCGTCGCGCTCTCGCCGGCGAAGCCGCTCGAGTGCTGCACGAGGAAGGTCAGCTCGCCGTTCACCGCGTATCCCTCGGCGGGGAGCAGCGCCTCCAGGCCGAATTCGGTGTCCGCCCCGCCGGTGGTGAGGTGGCGATCCACCTCCTTCCACGATCCGTCAGAGCTGCGGGCGTAGAGCACGATCCGCGCATCCGCGTTCGCCGATCCCTCCCACGCGACCCGCACCTGGGCGCCGTCGCCGGCGTCGGAGGGCACCGCGACGGTGAAGAGCTGATAGGGCAGCTCGGTGTCGGAGGAGACCTCGACGTCGACGCCGTCGGTTCCCACCAGCTCTTCGAGCTCCGCAGCGCTGAGGGCCGTCGCCCCATCGCGCTCTGCGTCCTTCGCGTCGTTCACGGTGCCGGTGGATACCTCGATCTCGGCGTCGGTCGGCACGAAGGTGTGGCCCTCGCGGAAGGAGACGTCGAGGAGATCCGACTCCGGCGAGTCAACCTTCGCGCGCAGCGTGACCGCATCGGCCGCGGCGCTCGCCCCGTCCGCAGGGCTCACGAGTTCGGCGCTCGGCTGCTCGGCCGCGGTCTTGAAGACGATCGTCTCGGTCGTCTCGTTGCCGATCTCGTCCTTCGCCGTCAGCACGAGTTCATGCTCGCCGGGGGTCAGCCGGAGCGAGGAGGTGCTGTGGGGAAGCGCCAGCGGCTCGCCATCCAGGCTCGCGGAGACCGAGGCGACCCCGGATCCGGCGTCGCTCGCCTCGGCGGTGATGTCGAAGGCGCCGCGGTAGGTCTTGCCCTGCTCGATGCCGCTGCTGAGGGCCGGAGCGGTGTTGTCCACCCGGACGCTGCGGGCGACGGTCTCGGAGCCGGCGGTCGCGGTCACCGCGTGCTCGCCGTCCGCCACCGCCGCGGTGTCCCACACGGTCGCGAGGGAGTCGAAGGCGTCGTCCGGCACGGTGAAGGTCAGGAGCAGCGAGACGAGCCCGGCGTCGCTGAAGCCCACCCTGGTCGTGGGGTCCGCGGGGCACGTGTAGGGTGCGGGCGCCGTCTCTGCGCCGCCGGCCTCCTTGGTGGTGGCGCAGCTCGTCGGATGCAGCACGCGACCGTCCGGCAGCGCGAGCCGGAAGTTCATGGCGGAGAAGTCGTCGTTGTTCTCGTTCGGATCCGCCTGGGGCCAGGCCTTGGTCCCCGCTACGACGGTGAGGGTGAGCTCCTGGCCCCGAACGACCCGGTCGACCGGCACTTCGGCGTCCACCGTCTCGATCCGGGAGTAGAAGCCCTCATCGAAGATCGTGAGCACGTCGTCGCCGAGCTTCACGCCGTTGCGGAAGAAGGCGTCGGTGGCGGTCGCCTCGAAGGCGAAGACGGGACTCGCCTCGAGCGACGGCACCGGGTCCGCGACGCTCTGCCCGTCGATGGCGAGCGAGAGGTCGGAGGGGTCTCCCGAGGTCGTCGCCGCGACCCGGGTGTCGCCGCGGACGAACTGCCCCTCGGCGAGCCCGATGCGCAGGGGTTCCGGCTCGCCCTCGATCAGGTCGACCCGCACCGGTCCGAGCGTGCTCGTCTGCGCTCCGTCGCTCGCGGTGACCGTGTACTCGATCCAGCGCTTGCCGAGCAGATCGACGGCTGGGACGCTGAAGGTGTAGCGATCGGTTCCGGAGCGCACGAGGCTGCGGGTCTCGGTGGCGCCGAGATTGTCGGTCAGCTCGAGGCGGACCGAGCGCACGAGCAGGTCGTCCGTCACGTCGAAGCCGAGTTCGAGCCCTTCGGTCTCGGGAATCTCGGTGCTGCCGGTGAGATCGGTGATCTCGGGCGCGCTGCCGGCGGGGAATGCGGGCACCAGCCCGCGCGAGACCTGATCGTCCGAGACGGCGCCGGGCGTGGGCGGGGCGAGCTTCGTCATCGTCTGCACGGTGCCGTCCGCGGGGGTGGGGCTCCACAGATGGCCGCCCGCGCCGGGGTTCCAGGCGTACTGGATCGCGGTGGTCGGCGTGGTCTGATCGTCCGCGAAGTAGTATGCGCGGCTGATGTCGTATCCCGTGTTCGTCTGCACCTGGATGCCGCGCGAACCGCCGTTGGCCATGCCGCCGTTGTACATCTCGACGATGTCGGTGCCGAGCGCGAGATCGGTGCCGAAGGCGGTGTTGAAGTCAGCGACGGTGAGGCCGGCGGACACGACAGTCGGATTCTTCACCCAGAGCACGAGGGTCTTGCCGGGCTGGATCACCGGATCGGCCGGGACCGACGGCCACAGCGTCGAGGAGGTGGCGACGGGGGAGGTGAGGTCGTTGTCGGTGTAGAGGTAGTTGAGCGTGTAGTCGCCCCAGCTCACCGGCGCATCCGATGCGTTGTAGACCTCGACGAACTCGTAGGCGTCGGATCCGCTCACGTTCGCCGTGTCGGGCGCGAGCTCGGTGATCTGCAGGAGCGGTGCATCCAGCTCGGGATCCGTCGGGCGGTCGAGAGCGCTCGTGACCTGCTCGATCGCGATGCCGCCGGGCGTCGGCGCGACCTCGGAACCGTGGGTGTGGGCGAGCAGCCGGGCGTCGGCGCTGCCGATCAGGTCCGGCACGCCGAACTGCGCGTTCCAGGGGGTGGAGCTGTTGCCGTCGTCCGCGGGAACCCAGGCGCGGGTGATCGTGCCGGACTCGTCGGTGAGGCTGAAGCCGCGGTCGCCGCCGTTCGCGAAACCCGCCTGATTGCCGAAGCGGTAGACCAGCGTATCGGCGTCGATGCCGTAGAAGGAGCGGAACTCCGCCTTGCTCAGGCCGCGGCGGGCGTCGCCTTCGCCGTAGTTCATCCAGAACACGGCGATGCCGCCCGCCGGGATGACCGCGGGGGAGTCGTTCTCGCCCTCGAGGTGGATGCGCGGCTGCACCGTGCCGGCGTTCCACTTGCTCGTGTGGTAGCGGATCGAGATGCCCTCGGCATCGAGGTCGATGGCGCTATCGGTCGTGTTCGTGACCTCGAGGAACTCCCAGTTGTCGGCGCCGACGTTGTCGCCGTTGATCTCGGTGATGACGAGCGGCGAGATCGCGCTCGCGTTGCCGGAGTTGCCGAGCACCTTCTCGGGCTCGGGCTCCTGAGTCGTCGGTCTGACGAGCTGGCTCGGGTCTACCGTGCCGGGGGTGGGATCGTCCGCGACCGAATCCGTGAGCACCGCTCCGGTGGCGGGCAGGGTGAAGTGATCGGACTTGCCCTTGTTGGTCGTGGGCCGGGTGTAGTGGGACTCGGAGACGATGTCCGTTCTCGTGCCGTCGAAGATGCGGAGCGCGCGCGTGTCGGAGTTGGAGAAGCCGCTCTGGCCGATGACGTGGAAGAGCGGGTAGCTCGATTCCGCGTCGCCGAAGTGGCCTCGGAAGTCCTGCTCGGAGAGCTGCCACTGGGTCACGGCGGACTCGCCGGTGCCGACCGCGTAGCGCAGCCAGAAGACCGCGGTGCCGTTCGCCGGGATCGTGACCTGGTCCAGTGCCGTGCTCGTCCCCGGCTCCACCACGGAGAGCCACGCCGCGTTGTGGTATCTCAGCTGGTAGTCCGCGAAGTCGATGTCGGCGTCGGTCGTGTTCGTGACCTCGAAGAACTCGTAGTAGTCCTGATCGCCCGGCGTGCCGGCGTTGTCCGGCATGATCTCGGTGATGACGAGGGGCGGAGCCGGCTCGGTCTCCGCCAGCGCGGGGGAGGCGCCGGCCACGAGACCGGAGAGCACCAGGCTCCCGGCCACGAGAGCGGCGACGGACGTGCGAAACGGGCGAAGCGCGGAGGCGAGTGACATGCCTCAAAAAGTATGGACCGCGATCAACCGGCTGGTTGCGCGCAGGTGAACCGCAGGCGACTCGAAGGTGAACGGATGATGGCGTGCGCGCACGCGTCCCGGTGCGTACCGGGGGGCGGGGTGCCCTTTGCGGCCTGCGATACGCTAGTCCGGTGGCCTCCGTAGCTCAGTGGATAGAGCAACGGCCTTCTAATCCGTTGGTCGCAGGTTCGAATCCTGCCGGGGGCACCGAAGTCGACAACGCATTCGCGTTGTCGATCGGTGCCGGTCGCCCATAGGCGACCCTCGGCATTTGTGATCAACACCTCGGCGCACCGCGTGCGCAAGCAGCGCATTCGCGTTGTCGATCGGTGCCGGTCGCCCATAGGCGACCCTCGGCCTCGTGGCCCTTGGGGTCGGCTCTGCGTAGCGTGCGGGGCGACCGCCAGACTGGACGGGGGCGCGGCCGAAGCCGAGCCCCCGTCCGTCGGAGCGGAATCAGCCGAACTGGTTCATGGTGTTGTCCTTGCCGCCCGCCTTGAGCGCGGCGTCGCCGGCGAAGTACTCCTTGTGGTTGTCGCCCAGGTCGCTGCCGGCCATGTTCTGGTGCTTGACCGTGGCGATGCCCTCGCGGATCTCGCGACGCTGCACGTCGCGCACGTAGGTGAGCATGCCCTCGTCGCCGAAGTAGCCCTTGGCGAGGTTGTCCGTCGACAGCGCCGCAGTGTGATAGGTCGGCAGGGTGATGAGGTGGTGGAAGATGCCGGCCCGGGCGGAGCCGTCGCGCTGGAAGGTGCGGATCTTCTCATCCGCGAGCCGGGCGAGTTCGGTTCCGTCGTACTCCACGCTCATCAGCTTGTCGCGATCGTAGGCCGAGACGTCCTGGCCCTGCTCGGCGAGCAGGTCGTAGGCCTGCTGGCGGAAGTTGAGGGTCCAGTTGAACGAGGGGCTGTTGTTGTAGACGAGCTTCGCGTTCGGGATGACCTCGCGGATGCGATCCACCATGCTCGCGATCTGCTCGACGTGGGGCTTCTCGGTCTCGATCCAGAGCAGGTCGGCGCCGTTCTGGAGGGACGTGATGCAGTCGAGCACCACGCGGTCCTCGCCGGTGCCCGTGCGGAACTGGTACAGGTTGCTGGCGAGGCGCCTGGGGCGCAGGAGCTTGCCGTCCCGCTTGATGACCACGTCGCCGTTGCCGAGTTCCGCCTCCGAGATCTCCTCGACGTCGAGGAAGGAATTGTACTGGTCGCCCAGGTCGCCGGGGGTGCTGCTGACGGCGAGCTTCTGGGTGAGGCCGGCGCCGAGCGAATCGGTGCGGGCGACGATCACGCCGTTGTCGATACCGAGTTCGAGGAAGGCGTAGCGGACGGCGTTGATCTTCGCGAGGAAGTCCTCGTGCGGCACCGTGACCTTGCCGTCCTGGTGGCCGCACTGCTTCTCGTCCGAGACCTGGTTCTCGATCTGGATGGCGCAGGCGCCGGCCTCGATCATCTTCTTGGCGAGGAGGTAGGTCGCCTCCGGGTTGCCGAAGCCCGCATCGATGTCGGCGATGATCGGCACGACGTGGGTCTCGTAGTTGTCGATCTGCGACTGGATGAACTCCACAGCGGTCTCGTCGCCGGCCAGACGCGCCTCGTCGAGCTGGGTGAAGAGCAGATCCAGCTCGCGGGCGTCGGCCTGGCGGAGGAAGGTGTAGAGCTCCTCGATGAGCGCGGGCACCGAGGTCTTCTCGTGCATCGACTGGTCGGGCAGGGGGCCGAACTCCGAGCGCAGGGCGGCCACCATCCAGCCCGAGAGGTACAGGTAGCGCTTGTTCGTGCTCTTCAGGTGCTTCTTGATCGAGATCAGCTTCTGCTGGCCGATGAAGCCGTGCCAGACGCCGAGCGACTGCGTGTAGACCGAGGAGTCGGCATCGTACTCGGCCATATCGCGGCGCATGATGTCGGCGGTGTACTGCGCGATCTCGAGCCCCGTCCTGAAGCGGTTCTGCGCCCGCATGCGGGCGACGTACTCTGGGTTGATCGCATCCCAGCCTGAGCCGTTGTGCCCCTTGAGCGCCTGCACGGCCTCGAAGTCGTCGCGGAAAGCAGTCATGATCGTTCCTTATGTCTGGTGGCTGTGAGTCCGCGATCGCTCTGCGCGAGATCGCGTACTTCTACTCTGGGCCACCTCAGAAGCGGATCGGGCCGTGGAACGGGGGTGAAGTTTCGTGAAATTTCTGCGAAAAAGAAAATGTGAGCCGCGGAGAAGGGCGACATCCGGCTCGGCCGAAGAAGGAATCCGGGGATCCGGGGATCGGGCCGGTCGGAAGGAGATGAACCTGGGGCGCGCTCGCCGTTGAACGAGCCTCAGGTTGCGTCCGACGCTACTCCGGCCGGCGGGTCGGGCCAAGCCGACGGCGAGGTCGTGGCCGAGTTGTTATAGTTCGCGATCGAGTCGATTGACCATCGCCAGCGCGGCTCGTTCGATGTAGTCCCTGAACGCCGTGTCGTGCATGGGCGGCAGTGCCGCTTCGTCCAGCGCCGCGTGCATGTGCTGCAGCCAGTGATCCTTCGCCTCAGGGGTGACGGGGAAGGGCGCATGGCGCATCCTCAGTCTGGGATGACCGCGCTGCTCCGAGTAGCTCGTCGGCCCGCCCCAGTACTGCTCGAGGAAGGCTCGCAGACGCCAGATCGCGCCGTCCCAATCGTCCTCCGGATACATCGGCGCCAGTACGGGATCCTCCCGCACTCTCCGATAGAACGACTGGACGAGCCGTTCGAAGGTCGCGGTGCCGCCGACCTGGGACCACAGCGTCTCGGTGATCGCCGGGCCGGCCTCTCCCTGGCGCAGCGTGAGGTTCGGCTTGGGCGCTCCGCTCCGCTCCTCCGGCGCCGGGGCGGTCACGCCGCGCCTCCCGACGGTTTCGGGATCTCCGCCGCGAGCTGGATGCCGAGCTGTCCGAACCGTTTCTTGATCTTCGCCCGCAACTCGCGCTGCACCGCGAACTGCGCCTCGGGGCGCGTGCGCAGCGTCAACCGGAGGGTCGCACGATCGCCGAACACCGATTCCAGGCCGAGCATCTCGGGTCCGCCCGTCACACGCCGTGCGAACTCGGGGGATTCGATGAGGTCGCGGGCGCTCTCCAGGGCGACGCGCTCCACCGCGTCCAGGTCCGCCTCGGCGTCGACCGTGATGTCGATGATCGCCCGGCCCCAGCCCTGCGACACGTTGCCGAGGGTCAGGATCTCGCCGTTCCTGATGAACCACAGGGTGCCGTCGAACGCGCGCACCTTGGTGACCCTGATCCCTACATCCTCGACAGTCCCGGTGATCTGATCTATGGTGACCATGTCGCCCACCCCGAGCTGATCCTCGAACACCATGAAGATGCCGTTCAGGATGTCCTTCACGATGTTCTGGGCGCCGAAGGCGAGACCCGCCGCCACGATCCCCGCCGAGGTGAGCAGCGCCGCGAGGTTCACGCCGAGCTGGCTCAGGATCAGGATCACCGCGATCACCGCGATCGTCCAGCTGATCACGTGGCGACCCACCGTGCCGAGGGTGCGCGTGCGCTGCACCGCACGGGCCTTGAGCTGCGGGGCGGCGAGCAGCTCCTGCGTCGCATCGACCTGGTTCGCCCGCTTCACGCCGCGCACCACCCCGTGCACCGCGCGATGGAGGATCAGCCGCAGCAGCCAGTTCGCGAACAGCGCGGCGGCGATGATCAGCAGGATGCGGAACAGCACCTGGTACTGCTCGAAGAAATCGGCGACCGCCGCCCAGAACTCGGCCATGTCACACCGCGGTTTCCGCTGTTCCCGGAGGGGTGCCGCCGTCGGCCGCCTGAGCGGCGAGCGCCCGCTCCACTCCCGCGAGGTGCTCCACGATCAGTCGCCGCAGCGCCGGGGGAGCGTCGCGGTTGGTCTCGAGCCAGGTCGAGGTCGCATCCCGCAGCGGCTCGCTCGCGAGCGGCGCCGGATAGAAGCCGTCGATGATCTCCTCGACGATGGCGTGGCTCCGTGAATCCCAGATGCCCCGAACCGCCTCGAAGAAACGGCTCACGTACGGCTCGAGCACCGTGCGGTCGTGGGCGCGGAGGAACCCGAGCCCGGTGGAGCGCACGATCGCATTCGGCAGTCCGGCGCGGTCGAACACCGACGCCCAGGCCGCCGCCTTGTCCGAGGCGGTCGGCAGCGCCGCACGGGCGTGCGCCGCCGACTGCTGGCCGGTGGCCGTCCGGTCGTCGGCCAGCGCGGCGTCGATCTCCTCGGCGGTCGCCCGTCCACCCGCGGCGAGCGAGATCAGCAACTCCCAACCCAGGTCCGTGTCGATGTCGAGCCCGTCGAGGGGGGTGCGCTCCTCGAGCAGCGCCAGCACGGTGTCCAGTTGGTCGTCGGTGGCGGCGAGCTGCGCGAAGGCCTTCACGAACTGGAACTGGGGGTCTCCGCCGGGCTCGGCGTCGACGGCCAGCTTCCAGAGCGCGTCCGCGACTCGCTCGATCGTCTCGGCGCGCCGCTCGGGGGCGACGTAGGATGAGGCCGCGAGCAGCAGTTGTCCGATCAGCGTGCGCAGCGTGGTCGAGTTCGTCTCCGCAGCCGCGTGGACGAGTACCACTTCGACGAAGCGGGAGGCGGGGAGCTCGCCGTCCCGTGTCTGGTCCCACAGCGTGCCCCAGACGAGGGAGCGCGCGAGCGGATCCTCGATCCCTCCGAGGTGATCGGTCGCTGTGGCGAGCGACCGCTCATCGAGCCGGATCTTCGCGTAGCTCAGATCGTCGTCGTTGAGCAGCAGCAGATCGGGCTGCGCGACGCCGACGAGCTCCGGCACCTCGGTGCGGGAGCCGTCGACATCGAGCTCGATCCGGTGCGTGCGGCGCAGGATCGCGGCGCCGTCGGGATCCGTCCCGGCGCCGGGATCCTTCGCATACAGCCCGACCGCGATACGGTGCGGCCGCAGCGTCGGATGCTCGCCCGCGGCGGTCTGCTCGATCGCGAAGCCCGCGTAGCGGCCGTCGGCGTCGAGCTCGAACACCGGGCGCAGCGTGTTGACGCCCGCCGTCTCCAGCCACTTCGCCGACCAGTCGGCGAGGTCGCGCCCGCTGCGCGCCTCGAGCTCCGAGAGCAGGTCGACCAGCTCGGTGTTGCCGTGATGGTGCTTCACGAAATAGTCGTGCACGCCGCGCATGAAGGGCTCCCGGCCCACCCAGGCGACGAGCTGCTTGAGCACCGAGGCGCCCTTGGCGTAGGTGATCCCGTCGAAGTTCACGAGCACGTCCTCGAGATCGCGGATCTCCGCGACGATGGGATGCGTGGAGGGCAGCTGATCCTGCCGGTACGCCCACGACTTCTCGCTGGCCACGAAGGTGGTCCAGCAGTCGGTCCATTCCGTGGCCTCCGCCGTGGCGAGCGTCGACATGTACTCGGCGAACGACTCGTTGAGCCAGAGGTCGTTCCACCAGCGCATGGTCACGAGGTTGCCGAACCACATGTGGGCGAGCTCGTGCAGGATCGTGATGACCCGCCGCTCCCGCATCGCGTCGGTCACCTGGCTGCGGAACACGTACGCCTCCGTGAACGTGACCGCCCCGGCGTTCTCCATCGCCCCCATGTTGTACTCGGGCGCGAACACCTGATCGTACTTGTCGAAGGGGTAGGGCACCTCGAACTCGCGCTCGAAGAACGCGAAGCCCTGCCGCGTCTTCTCGAAGATGTAGTCGGCGTCGAGGTGCTCGCCCAGCGAGGCCCGACAGAACACGCCGAGCGGGATCGTGCGGCCGTCGCTGCTGGTCAGCTCGGAGCGCACCGCGCGGTAGGGCCCGGCGATGAGCGCCGTGATGTAGCTCGAGATCACGGGCGTGGGCGCGAAGCGCCAGACCGCGATCGCCTCGCCGTCCCGCTCGCCCGCGGGCTCCGCTTCGGGCGTCGGCTGATTGCTGATGATCTGCCAGCGGGCCGGCGCCGTGACGGTGAAGCGGAAGGACGCCTTGAGATCGGGCTGCTCGAACACGGCGAACACCCGGCGCGAGTCGGGCACCTCGAACTGCGAGTACAGGTAGACCTCGCCGTCGGCAGGGTCCACGAAGCGGTGCAGGCCCTCGCCGGTGTTGGTGTACTCCTGGTCGCTGACCACGGTCAGCACGTTCTCCGCCGCCAGCTCCGGCAGCGCGATCCGCGAGTCGGCGACCACCTCCGCGGGATCCAGCTCCAGGCCGTTCAACGCCACGCTCAGCACCTCGCGGGCGATGAGATCGACGAAGGCGGCCTCGCCCGGCGTGCCGTCGAAGCGGATCGTCGTCTGGGTCCGGAAGACCTCGGGGCCCGTCGTGAGGTCGATCGCCACCTCGTAGCCGTGCGCGGTGACGAGACCGGCGCGTTCGCGGGCCTCGGTGGAGGTGAGGTTGGTGCCAGGCACGGTGCTCCTTCTCGGATGTCGTCGGATCGAACGCGGTTTCCCGCACAAATCTACGTGACCAGCCTATGGTTCCCCTCAAACCGACATGTGCGCTCGCCCGGAAACGGACGTCGGCCCGGAGCAAACGCCGGGAGGGCCCGTCGCCGATGAGGCGGGTCGGGCTCCGCGGACGGGGGTGGTGGGCCGTGTGCGGCGGGCGGATGAGGAGCCCGAGTAGGGTGGAGGCATGAGCGAAGCGCCGAAGGTCGAGTTCTGGTTCGATTCCGTCTGCCCGTGGTGCTGGATGACCAGCCGCTGGGTCGACGAGGTCGCGCGGGTGCGCGGATTCGAGGTCGCCTGGCATCCGATCGCCTTGGAGATCCTGAACGAGGGCCAGGATGCGGGGCCCTACGCGGAGATCCAGCGGCAGGGGCTGCGCCTGGCGCGCGTCGTCGAGGCGACGCGCCGCAGGCACGGCGAAGGCGCCGTCGGCGGGCTCTACACCGGGTTCGGCACCCGGATCCACCCGGGCGGGCGTGACGACTTCGACGCGATCATCGCCGAGTCGCTGGCGGAGCTCGGTCTCGAGGCCGGTCTCGCCGAGACCGCGGACGACGGGGACCTCGACGGGCAGCTGCGCGCCAACACGAGTCACGCGATCGACATCGCCGGCCCAGACGTCGGCGTGCCGATCATCTCGGTGGACGGCGTGGCCTTCTTCGGGCCGGTGGTCACCCCCGCGCCCACCGGCGAACTCGCGCTGCAGCTCTGGGACGGCATCGTCGCGGCGGCGAGCGTGCCGGGCTTCTACGAGCTCAAGCGCGGGCGCACGGCCGGCCCGCAGTTCTGAATCCGGGCGACGCACTAGAATCGGGCTCATGCGCATCCACATCGCGACCGACCATGCCGGCCTCGAGTTCAGCCGCACCCTGCAGGAGCATCTGCGCGGTCTCGGCCATGAGGTGATCGACCACGGTCCCGAGGACTACGATCCGCTCGACGACTATCCGGCCTTCTGCATCAACGCCGCGCTCGGCGTCGCGCGCGACGAGCGCGCGGGGGTCGAGGCGCTGGGCGTCGTGTTCGGAGGTTCGGGGAACGGCGAGCAGATGGCCGCGAACAAGGTCGAGGGGATCCGCGCGGCGCTCGTCTGGAACGATGCGACCGCCGAACTGGCGCGCGAGCACAACAGCGCGAACGTCATCTCGATCGGCGCGCGGCAGCATCCGGTGGAGGATGCGATCCGCTTCATCGAGACCTTCATCGCGACCCCGTTCCCCGGAGACGAGCGGCACGTCCGCCGGATCGCGCAGCTCGGGGAGTACGAGCGCACCGGCGACATCGCCGGCAAGCAGGTGGATCGCCCGTAGCCGTATGTGCCGTGGCCGTCTCGGCCACGGGGAAAGGTCGAGCCGTGCCTGAGGGTCATTCCGTGCATCGGATCGCGCGGCAGTTCGGTGCGAACTTCCTCGGGGAGCGGCCCGAGGTGACGAGCCCGCAGGGGAGGTTCGCCGAGGGCGCCGCGATGCTGGATCGCCGGGAGATGACCGACGCGCGTGCGGTGGGCAAGCAGATGTTCCTCGAGTTCGAGGAGCGGGATTGGCTGCGCGTGCATCTCGGCATCTACGGGGCCTGGGACTTCTCGGGGGAGGTGCGGGTCGACCCGTCGATCCAGATCCATGCGACGAAGTTCGGCACGGGCCGGCTGGGGCAGACCGGCATGGCCGGGGCGCTCGACAGTGCCGGCGAGGATTCGGTGGCGTCGATCGGCGCCCCTCGGCGAGCCCGGGTGCGGATGGCCGAGCACGACCGCGAGAGCGAGGCGCCCGAGCAGTTCCCGCCGCCGCCCGTCGGGCAGGTGCGGGTGCGCCTGCTGACGGAGACGGTGTGCGCGGATCTCCGCGGTCCCACGGCCTGCGAGGTGCTGACGCCCGGGGAGGTGGAGGCCGTCCTGCGTCGGCTGGGTCCCGATCCGGCCAACGCCAACACGGAGGCCGAGCGGCGTCGCTTCATCGAGCGGGCCGGTGCGAAGCGCACGCCCATCGGGCTCGTGCTGATGGACCAGTCGGTCGTGGCGGGGATCGGCAACGTGTACCGGGCCGAGCTGCTGTTCCGCGCCGGCCTCGACCCGCACACCCCCGCGAATCGGCTGGGGGAGCGGGAGCTCGGCGCGCTCTGGGACGACTGGGCGAGACTTCTCGACATCGGGATCACCGTCGGTCAGATGATCACGATCGACGGGCTCGAGGGGGAGGATTACCGGCGCGCGCTCCGGGAGCGGGACGAGCGGCACTGGGTCTACAAGCTTGAGGGGACGCCGTGCAAGCGGTGCGGGGCGAACATCGTGCTCGAGGAGATGGGCAGCCGCAAGCTCTACTGGTGCCCGGGCTGCCAGTCCTGACGCGCAGCGTGAGGTGAACGGCCATTTCTGGCCGTTCATGCAGCCCCCGAGAGCCTCTGGCTCTCGGTGCAGCGCCCTGCGTTCGGCGGGCGCGTGCTGCCAGTCCTGACGCGCAGCGTCAGCTGCTGTAGGCGGCGATGAGCGCGCCGATGACCCAGGGCAGGAGATTCGCTGCCGCCCAGATCGCGATGGCGCTCGACGCGATGACCACGGCGAACGCGACGGTTCCGAGTACCCCGCCGAACACCTTCTCTTTGGTGCCGATGCGGTCTGCGCTCTCCGGGGCGTGCTCGATTCCCTCGAAGCCGAGATTCTCGAAGCCAGCGCTCGGGCGATCCTCCTCCATGGATTCAGCCTATCGAGAAGGCGGGGACCTTTGCGCGGCGCTCGGCGCGGTGTTTCCGCTCCGACCTGCGGGTGCGCCGGGAAGTGCAACACGGGACGCTAACCTGGAAGGCATGCGCGATGTGCTCTCGGCCGTGATCGGCAAGTCCGTGCGCCAGCTCGCGCGGCTGCGGGGCGGCGGCTCGGCGCTGCCCGGGCTCGTCGTCGAGAAGATCGACCCCGGATTCCTGGGACGGGTGCTGGGGCGGCTGCCCTACGGCGTGGTCGCGGTCAGCGGCACCAACGGCAAGACCACGACGACCAAGATGATCGTCGAACTGCTCGAGGCGCAGGGTCTGCGCGTCTTCACCAATCGCACCGGATCCAACTTCTCGCGTGGCGTGGTCGCCGCGGCCGTCAGGGAGTGCTCGCCGCGCGGCCGGCTCGACGCCGACATCGCGGTGCTCGAACTGGACGAGGCGCACGCGATCCATTTCGTCGCCAAGGTGAAGCCGAGGTTCACCCTGCTGCTCAACGTGCTGCGAGACCAGCTGGACCGCTTCGGCGAGATCGACACCACGGCGCGACTGCTCGAGCGGATCGCGCGGTCGACGACCGAGGGGCTGGTGGTCAACCGGGAGGATCCCCTGATCGCGCGCATCGGCGAGCAGGAGCGTTCGCGACTCGACGTGCGCGAGTTCGGGCTCTCACCCGATCTTCGCGCGCTGTTCCCGAGCGATGACGACTTCCACAGCGCCTCGGCGGGAACGGATGCCGAGGCCGGGCGAGAGGCCGAGCCGGGGCAGGGGCGACCCGCGGATGTCGTGCTCGTGCAGCTCGGCGACCACGAGGCGGTCTTCCGGATCGACGGATCGGATCACCGCACCGGGCTCGAACTGGAAGGGCTCTACAACACCTTCAATGCGGCCGCTGCTCTCGCCACGGTGCGCCTGGTGCTGGAGGCCGCCCCGCTGCCCGGGCATCCCGCGCGCTACCGCGCCGACGCGAACGCCGATGCGCTGATCCGCGCTCTCTCCGCAGTGCGTCCCGCCTTCGGGCGCGGCGAGCGGCTCGAACTCGACGGAGAGTCCCTGGAGCTGGTGCTGGTGAAGAACCCGGCCGGCTTCCGACTGGCGCTCGCCTCTTTCCCCGCGGAGGGAGTCGCCACGATGATCGCGATCAACGACCAGTATGCGGACGGCCGGGATATGTCCTGGTTGTGGGATGTGGACTTCGGATCCCTCGCCGATGCCACGGGCGTCGACGGTTCGGGCGGTGTCGACGCCGCGGGCGTCGACACGGTCAGCGGAACCCGGGCCTGGGATATGGCGCTGCGCCTCGAGCACGACGGAGTGCCGGTCGGGTCCGTCGAGGAGGACCTCTCCGTCGCGCTCTCCCGGTTCCGCGAGCGCACGCCGGGGCGTCCCCGTCGCATCTTCTGCACGTACACCGCGATGCTCGCCCTGCGCAAGGAGCTGTCGTCGCTGACGGAGGTCGAGGAGGTCTGGTGAGCGAATCCGATGTGGCCCGGGAGCGGGAGTTGACGATCCTCTCGCTCTATCCGCGGGACATGAACATCTACGGCGATCGCGGCAACGTGCTCGCGCTGGTGCGGCGCGCGCGGCAGCACGGCCTCTCGCCCCGGGTCGTCGAGCTGAACGCGGGCGACGCGCTTCCCGGCGACGTGGATCTCGTGATCGGCGGCGGCGGCCAGGACTCGGGCCAGGGCCGAGTGGTGTCGGATCTGCAGGGTCGTCGCGACGAGTTCCGGGCGCTCGCGGAGGACGGCGTGCCCATGCTCGTCATCTGCGGGCTGTTCCAGCTGTTCGGGCATCGCTTCATCACGAATACCGGCGCCGAACTGAGCGGGATCGGGGTGCTCGACGTGGAGACGCGCGGCGGCGACGAGCGGATGATCGGCAACATCGTCGTGTCGAGCGACGAGTTCGGCGAGATCGTCGGCTACGAGAACCACAGCGGCGACACGATGCTCGGCGGCGGGTCGCGGCCGCTCGGGCGGGTGCTCCAGGGCGCGGGCAACAACCCCCGGGACGGGGTCGAGGGCGCGCGCACGGGGAACGTCATCGGCAGCTACCTGCACGGATCCCTGCTGCCGAAGAACCCGTCCGTCAGCGACTTCCTGATCGGGGAGGCCGCGAGGCGCAGGCACGGATCCTTCGAGCCGCGCGAGATCGACGATACGACGGCCGTTCGCGCGCGGGCCTCGGCCAAGCGCCGGCCCCGCTGAACCGCCCGCACGGTGTTGCGGTATACGGCGCTGCGGCGCTCGTGCCCGCCTCGCGATCCCGGCTGCGCTCGCGCGCGGACGAGAGCGGGAGCATGCCGCCTGAACGGCGCGTGTCGTTTGCGGAAACACTCGGCCGCGCGCTTGCAGCGCCCGCTCTCGTATTGCTACACTCGGCAGTTAGTTGAAACATCAACCAAATTCGTTCGTCACGTCACTGCGCCAGGAGGCACCCATGTCCATCACCGCCGACCAGATCCCCGGTTATCGCGCCGGCACCTGGAACATCGACCCCACTCACACCGAGGTCGGCTTCTCCGTGCGCCACCTCGCGATCAGCAAGGTCAAGGGCAAGTTCGAGCGATTCAGCGGCACCATCGTCACCGGCGAGAACCCCCTCGATTCGAGCGTCGAGGCCAGGGTCGAGGTCGCGTCGATCAACACCAACCAGGCCGACCGCGACGGCCACCTGCGCACCGGCGATTTCTTCGCAGCGGAGGAGTTCCCCGAGTTCACTCTGAAGAGCACCGGCATCCGCCAGGAGGGCGGGGACTTCAAGGTCGACACGGAGCTCACGCTGCGCGGCGTGACCAAGCCGGTCACCTTCGACTTCGAGTTCGGAGGCTTCGGCGCCGACGCCTACGGCAACTACAAGGCGGGCTTCACCGCCACCGCCGTGGTGAAGCGCGAGGACTTCGGGATCGAGTGGAACGCGCCGCTCGAGACCGGCGGCCTGCTGCTCGGCAGCGACGTCACCATCACCCTGGATGTGCAGGCAGCTTTCGCTCAGGAATGAATCGCGTTCAGCGATTCATCGCGAAAGCTGGCGGGGCCACTGCCCCGGTCGCTCAGGAATGAATCGCGTTCAGCGATTCACCGCCCGGCGCGAGGCGAGGCCCGCGGTTCCGGTTTCTGTCACTTGAGCGGAAGAGCGGTATGGCACGCTGTGCGGCCATACCGCGAAGACGCTCCGGAGGGATGGACACCGGAACCGCGGGCCTCGTAGCGACCCCTATGCAGGAGCCGGAACCGCGGGCTTCCCCGCGACCCCGATCCAGAATGCGGCATACGCCGTCTACAGCAGTTCGCCGGTGATCCTCCCGCGTACGCGGCGCAGGTCCTCCATCAGCGATCCGATCAGGATCCAGTGCTGCGGATGCGGCGAGGCGATGACGTAGGGCGCGGTGAGCGCCGGCGGCTCGGCGGGCGGGTCGGTCCCCGCGGAGGCGCCGGCGCTCCCGTCCGCGGTCACGTTCGGCAGGCGTTCGAGATCGTGCGCGGCGCGGCGCATCTCACGGGCGATCCCGAGGACCTGCGGGTCGCCGGCGAGGCTCGGCGAGTAGAGGTCGACCAGCGCGCGAGCCATGCCGCTCACCTGGGTGACGATCGGCTGGATCCGCTGGAAGAGGCCGTCGTCGGCCTCCAGCATCGCCCGGTAGCGCGGTCCGCGCGGGTTCATCCGCAGGCTCTCCCGAGCGTTGCGGAGCAGCTGCTGCACCTCGGCCCGTTCCTGCTGCAGGCTTCTCGCATCGGCGAGCATGCGCTCGAGCCACGCGGCGTCGCGCGTCTCCTCGAGGCCGTCGGCGATGCGGCGCAGCACGTCCGAGGTGCGGGAGGTCAGGCGTCCGATGGTCTCGTGCATGCGGGTGGTGTGCACGGGGGCGACCACGACCGCGTTGATGAGCACGCCGATCGCCGCGCCGATCGCCGTCTCGACCAGGCGCTCCACCCCGTAGTCGAACTCCAGGCCGCCCAGGGCGATCATCAGCAGCGCCGAGATCGCGATCTGGTTGGTGGAGGTGTTGGTCATCCGCAGCGACCATCCGATCGACATGGCGACGACGATCGCGGCGACGAAGAGCCACGACTGCGCACCGAACACGGCGCCCGCTCCGAGCGCCACGCTCACTCCGAGCAGCACGCCGACGACGCGCTCGATGCCGCGGGTGAGCGACTGGTTCACGCTCTCCTGCACGCACAGCAGCGCGGCGATCGCCCCGAAGATGGGCAACTGGCCCGGAAAGATGAGCAGGCAGACGAACCAGGTGAGGATCGCGGCACCCGCGGCCTTGAGCACCTGGAGCAGCGGCGCGCGCTCCGGCGCGGTGAAGCGCCCGGTCACCCGGCGCTCGAAGCGGCGCCACGGTCTCGTGCGCGGAGCGGTCACAGCAGGCCCAGGCTCCTGAGTTCGTCCCGCAGCGTCGCCCCGTCGGGGCCGTACACCCACGGAACCCCGCTCGCGCCCTGGTGCAGGCGCGCCTTCGAGCGACCGCCGGCGAGCACGGCCTGTCCGACGGACAGCTGGCGGATGGCGACCGCCGCCACGTTCTCCGGGTGCTGGCTGGCGAACTCGTGATACAGCTTCTCGTCGTGCTGGCCGTCGTCCCCGATCAGCACCCACCGCACCTCCGGGAACTCGCGGGCCAGGCGCCGCAGCTCCCGCTGCTTGTGCTCGGTGCCGCTGCGGAACCAGCGATCCGTCGTCGGGCCCCAGTCGGTGAGCAGCAGCGGCCCCATCGGATAGAGGTTGCGCTCCAGGAATCTGCTGAGCGTCGGCGCCGCGTTCCAGGCGCCGGTCGAGAGGTAGATGACGGGGGAGCCCGGGTGCGCCGCGACCAGGTGGTCGTAGAACACGGGCATGCCGGGCGTCGAGGTGCGGGCGTGCTCGTCGAGCACGAAGCTGTTCCATGCCGCCACGAGGGGACGCGGCAGCGCGGTGTTGAGGATCGTGTCGTCGACGTCGCTGATGATCCCGAAGCGCGCCGCCGGGTCGACCACGTAGACGGGAACGTCCACCGCATCGCTTCCGCCGCTCTGGAGCGTGACGGTGTGCCAGCCCGGCTCCAGCGACACGGGGACGATCGAGTCGATGACTCCGCCGCGATCGCTCACCACCTCGGTGACCGGTTCGCTGTCGATCAGCACCCGCACCGGCTGATAGGGAACGTGCAGGCTGGTGAAGCTGCGCCACCCGCGCACCCGGCCGACGTTGCCCACGCCGTTCCGGCGCCAGCGCTGGCCGCCGGAGGCGTCATCGGGCTTGAGGTAGAGCACTCGGCCGAGCACGCGCACCCACTCCGGGGAGCCGTAGCCGATGTAGGGGATGACCCCCGGAACCTTGCCCGCCGCGAGCGCTCGTTTCTGGCGACGCCTGTGGAGCCACTCCTCGAGTCGCGCCCCGAGCCGGGGTCTGCCGTCCGCTCGCCGAGATTCCGTCACCCGTCCAGCTTAGAGGTCGGGGGGAGCGCGGGCCACGGCTTCGACGGCCGAACCGGCGCTGTGCAATATGACTCGGCGTCGAGCCGGATTCGGAGCAAACGTTCAGACTCGGTAAAATCGTAGTCGACCGGCGATCAGCCGGTAGATTCTGGCGAGGATGATACCTCTACCCGGAGCTCACTATGGGAGTGCGTCCCCGCTGGTGGGCGCTCCCCGCACTCTGGAGAACTCGTGAACGAATTCTTAGATGCGTTGACGCTGGCCCGGTGGCAATTCGGGTTGACGACGCTGTATCATTTCCTCTTCGTCCCGCTCACCATCGGTCTCAGCTTCCTGGTGGCGATCCTGCAGACCGCTTGGGTGCGCACGGGCAAGGTCAAGTACCTCCGCCTGACCAAGCTCTACGGCAAGATCTTCCTCATCAACTTCGCGATGGGCGTGGTCACCGGGATCGTGCAGGAGTTCCAGTTCGGCATGAACTGGTCCAACTACTCCCGCTTCGTGGGGGACATCTTCGGCGCGCCCCTCGCCATGGAGGGACTGATCGCCTTCTTCCTCGAGGCGACCTTCATCGGGCTGTGGATCTTCGGCTGGGACAAGCTGCCCAAGGGCGCGCACCTGGCGACGATCTGGCTGACCTCGCTCGCGACGATCCTCTCGGCCTACTTCATCCTGGCGGCGAACGCCTTCATGCAGAACCCGGTCGGCTACGAGCTGAACGAGCAGACGCAGCGGGCCGAGCTGACGAACATCGGCGAGGTGCTGCTGAACCCGGTCGCACTGCATCAGTTCCCGCACACGATCTTCGCCTCGATCATGTTCGCCGCGACGGTGATGGTCGCGGTCGCGGCCTGGCACCTCTCCCGGAGACAGTACGTCGACGAGATGCGGACCAGCCTGCGCTTCGGTCTGTGGGCCAACATCCTCGCCTTCATGGGCGTCGGCTTCACCGGCCACTCGCTCGGAATGGTGATGACCCAGACGCAGCCGATGAAGATGGCCGCGGCCGAGGCGCTCTACGAGACCGCCTCGGGCGCCGACGCCTCGTTCTCCATCTTCAGCCTCGGCACCCCGGACGGACTGCACGAGATCTTCTCGGTGCGCATCCCCTACCTGCTGTCGTTCCTGTCGCACGGCAACTTCACGGGCGAGGTCGAGGGCATCCGGGACCTGCAGGCG
Source organism: Leucobacter weissii (assembly GCF_017565745.1). Taxonomy (GTDB): domain Bacteria; phylum Actinomycetota; class Actinomycetes; order Actinomycetales; family Microbacteriaceae; genus Leucobacter; species Leucobacter weissii. The sequence goes on along the minus strand of NZ_JAGDYM010000015.1, from coordinate 99,994 downwards.
GCCTACACCGAGATGTACTGCGGTGCGGATTCGAGTCTGCTCACCTGCCCGAGCGACGGCCAGTTCATGCCCATCATCTGGGTCACCTACTGGTCGTTCCGCTGGATGATCGGGCTCGGGGCCCTCGCCACGCTCGTCTCGGTCGTGGGGCTGTGGATCACCCGCAAGAACCGCGAGGTGCCGGCCTGGGCTTGGAAGGTCGCGATCTGGACCGCGCCCGTCCCGATGATCGCCTCGCTCGTGGGCTGGATCTTCACCGAGATGGGCCGCCAGCCCTGGATCGTGTTCGGCGTGATGACCACGGAGTCGGGTGTCTCGCCCGGCGTGCCGGCCTGGGCTGTGCTCGTCTCGCTGATCGTGTTCACCGTGGTCTACGGCGGACTCGCGGTCGTCGAGTTCAAACTGATCGTCAAGGCGGCGCAGGCCGGGCCCCCGGAGATCGAGACCTCCGGCGACGGCGGCGCTGACGGCAGCGGCGAAGGCGACGTCGACCACGACAAGCTCGCCACGGTGTACTAGGAGAGGGCAAGGAAAACGGACATGGATCTCATCACCCTCTGGTTCCTCATCGTCGGGGTGCTGCTCATCGGGTACTTCGTGCTCGACGGCTTCGACTTCGGTGTCGGCATGGCGCTGCCCGTGCTCGGCAACGACAACACGGACCGTCGTCTCATCATCAACACGATCGGCCCGGTCTGGGATCTCAACGAGACCTGGCTCATCGTCGCGGGCGCCTGCCTGTTCGCGGCCTTCCCCGAGTGGTACGCCACGATGTTCTCGGGCTTCTACCTTGCGCTGCTGCTCATCCTCGTCGCGCTCATCCTGCGCGGGGTCTCCTTCGAGTACCGCCACCAGGGCAAGGGCCGGCAGTGGACCCGCTGGTTCGACCAGTTCATCTTCTGGGGCTCGCTCCTGCCGCCGCTGCTGTGGGGCACCGCGTTCGCCAACCTCATCCAGGGGCTGCCGATCCGCCCGCTCGAGACCGGCGGCTGGGTGTACGAGGGCACGCTGCTCACGCTGCTCAACCCCTACGGCCTGCTCGGCGGGATCACGCTGACGCTGCTGTGCTTCACGCACGGACTCGTGTTCATCGCGCTCAAGACCATGGGCGACATGCGGGAACGCGCCCGGACCCTCGCGACGAAGGCCGGGCTGGTCGCGCTGGTGTCCGCGGCGGCGTTCCTCGTCTGGACGGTGCTGCAGCACCTGGGGGACAGCAACGCCGGAGTGGTGATCCTGCTCGCGGCGCTCGCCGCGGTCGCGCTGGTCGCCGGTATCCTGTTCAACCTGCGGGGTCGCGAGGGGTGGGCCTTCACCTTCAACGCGCTCACCATCGCCTTCGCCCTGCTGACGATCTTCATGGCGCTGCATCCGCACCTGATGATCTCGAACATCGACCCGGCCTATTCGATGACGATCGCGGGCGCGGCCAGCTCGCAGAAGACGCTCGAGCTGATGACCTGGGTGGCCGCGTTCACGCTGCCGCTGGTGCTCGCCTACCAGGCGTGGACCTACTGGATCTTCCGCAAGCGCCTCTCCCGCGCCCACATCCCGTCGGAGGAGGAGGCGCACGCGTAGCCGCTCGGCGGACGCCCTAGGATTGATCTGATGAAACCGCTCGATCTCAGGCTGCTGCGCTATGCCCGCAGCGTGCGCGGCGTCCTGGGATTCGGCGGCCTGCTCGGCCTGCTGCGCACCCTCGCGGTGATCGCCTGGTGCTGGTGTCTGGCGCAGGCGATCACCGCGATCGTGCTGCCGGTGCTCGGCGGCATGGGCGGAGGATCCGGGCGCGTCGGCGAGGGCGCCCCCGACGTCGACGCGCTGCCGTGGCTGCTCGCGGGGGCGACCGCCGCGATGCTCGCGCGGGCCGCGGCGGGCTGGGGCATGGACGTGCTCGCGGCGCGCGGCGCGGTGCGGGCGAAGTCCCAACTGCGCACCGCCGCCCTCGACCGTCTCGATGCGCGTTCGCCGGACTGGCTCGCAGGCCGCGCCGATGCCGGGCCCGCGACGGCGCTCGGCCGCGGACTCGATGCCCTCGACGGCTACTTCTCCGCCTACCTTCCGCAGCTGATCCTCACCGTCATCGCCACCCCGATCCTCGTGCTGGCGGTGCTGCTCGCCGATCCGGTCAGCGGTGTCACGGTGCTCATCGTCTTCCCGGTGATCCCCGTGTTCATGATCCTGATCGGCCTCGCGACGCGCAGCGTGCAGGATCGGCAGTGGGCGCAGCTGCAGCGGCTGTCGGGCTCCTTCCTCGACGTCGTCGAGGGGCTCTCGACGCTCAAGATCTTCCGCCGCGAGCAGCGTCAGGTGGAGCGCATCGAGCGTGAGACGGGGGAGTACCGCACCCGCACCATGCGCGTGCTGCGCGTCACGTTCCTGTCGGGGTTCGTGCTCGACCTGGCGGGCACCTTCTCGATCGCGCTCGTGGCGGTGACGATCGGCACCCGGCTGGTCGCCGGAGAGTTCCCGCTCGGACTCGGCCTCTTCGTGCTGCTGCTGCTGCCCGAGGCGTTCATGCCCATCCGCGCGGTGGGCGCCGCGTTCCACGCCTCGACGGAGGGGCTCGCCGCCGCCGAGGACGTCTTCGAGATCATCGAGGGCGAGGAGGATCAGCCGGCCCGCGTGGCGAGCGGTGCGCCCGGCGGCGCTCCGATCGGCTTCGACGGGGTGGTCGTGGAGCGTGGCGGTCGCGCGGTCGTCGGGCCGGTCTCGTTCGAGGTGCGACCGGGCGAGGTCGTCGCGCTCGCCGGCCCCTCGGGCTCCGGCAAGAGCACGCTCGTCTCGGCGCTGCTCGGCTTCGTCGCGCCGTCGGCGGGATCGCTGAGCCGCCCGGAGACCCTGGCCTGGACGGGACAGCGGGCCGGACTGCTGCGGGGCACGGTCGCCGAGAACGTGGCCCTCGGCTCGGACGAGCCCGACCCGGAGCTCGTCTCCCGTTCGCTCGCCGCGGTCGGGCTGCCGGATCTCCCGGCGGCGCGCGCGCTGGGCGTGCAGGGATCCGGTCTCTCCGGCGGGCAGGCGCAGCGGGTCGCCGTCGCGCGCTGCCTCTATCGCGCCTGGGCGGCCGACGCGGGAGCCGTCGTGCTCGACGAGCCCAGCTCGGCGCTCGACGCCGCCAGCGAGGCGCGCGTGGCCGAGGCGATGCGCGCGGAGGCGCGGGCCGGCCGCGCCGTGCTCGTGGTCACCCACCGGCAGGCGCTGCTCGACGCGGCGGACCGGGTGGTCACCGTCGGCGCGGAGGAGATCGACGCGATCGGGGCCGAGCGTTGAGCGCCGGGGGCGTGCGCGCTGCCGCGGCGACTCGCGCCGCCGAGCGCGCCGGCGTCGCCGAGGTGCTGAGGCGCGCGGTGCCGCCGTGGCGGCGGGCGGCGCCCGGCGCGGTCTTCGGCGCCCTGGCGGACGCCTGCGTGGTGGGTCTGCTCGCGCTGAGCATGTGGCTGATCGTGCGCTCCGGTGAGCAGCCCCCGATCCTGCACCTGACCTTCGCGGTCGTCGGCGTGCGAGCGCTGGCGATCGGCCGTGCCGCGTTCCGCTACGTCGAGCGCCTGTTCAGTCACGACGCCGCGCTGGCGCAGCTGGCCACGCTGCGCACTCGCACCTTCGAGTCGCTGCTGCCCCGCGTGCCGGGCGCGATCGAGTCGCACCGGCGGGGCGACGTGCTCGCGGCCTTCGTGGACGATGTCGATCAGCTGCAGGACGAACCGCTCCGCGTGCGACAGCCGTTGATCGTCAGCGGCATCGTCGTGTCGCTCACCATCGCGGCGGTGGCGCTCGTTGCCCCGTCGGCTGCGCTGATCCTGGCTGTGCTCCTGGCCGTCTTCGGCGCGCTCGCGGCGTGGTCGTCGCATCGCATCGCCGCGTCGAGCGACCGCGAGCTCGCCGAGGCGCGAGGGGCGCTGAGCGACGCGCTGCTCGAACGGTTCTCGTCAGCGGAGGTGCTCGCGGCCTTCGACGCCCAGTCCGGGCAGCGCGCACGCATCTCCGCCGCGGAGGATCGCCTCTCCCGCGTGCAGCTGGCGCGCAGCCGTGCTGCCGGGCTGAGCGGCGCCCTCCTCGCGGCCGGTTCGGGGCTGGCTTCGATCCTGATCCTGCTGGTGCTGCTGCCGGAGGCGGGGAGCGGGATCTCGGCGCCCCTGTTCGCCGCGGCGGTGATCGTGCCGGCCGCGGTGTTCGAGGTCTTCGCCCAGGTGCCGGCCGCGCTCACCGCTCGCCGCACCGTCGCCACGAGCGCGGCGAGAGTGGCCGCGCTCACCGAGTCGCCCCTGCCGCAGGTGATCCCGGCGGACCCCGCGGATCCGGCACCCCTGCCCGCGGTGGAGAATCGAACGCTTCCGGTGCTGGAGGTGCGCGAGCTGGCCGTGCGGCATCCGGGCAGCCCCGAACCGGCGATCCGCGATGTCTCGTTCGCCCTGCGCTCCGGCGAGACGCTCGTCATCACCGGTGAGAGCGGCGCGGGCAAGAGCACCCTGGCGCTGGCGCTCGTGCGGCTGCTCGACTACGAGGGCGAATACCGCCTGCGCGGCGTGGAGGCGCGCGAGCTGCGGGCCGAGGACGTGCGCTCCGTCGTGGGCCTGTGCGAGCAGCTGCCGCACCTCTTCGACGCGGATCTGCGCCAGAATCTCGCCTTCGCCGCCGACAGCGCGGGGCGCGCACACGACGACGCCGAGTTGATCGCGGTGCTCGAACGCGTAGGGCTCGGAGACTGGTTGCGCCGGCGCGGCGGACTCGACGCCCCGGTGGGGGAGCGCGGCGCGCTCGTGAGCGGCGGACAGGCGCAGCGGATCGCGCTGGCCCGGGCGATCCTGGCCGACTTCCCCGTGGTCGTCCTCGACGAGCCGACCGCCGGCGTGGATCGGCTGCTCGCCGACCGGCTGCTCGCCGACCTGCTCGGCGCGGTGCCCGATGACCGCGCCGTGATCCTGATCTCGCACGTCGAGCTGCCCGACGGGGTGGCCGCGTCGGCGTCGCTCGCACTCTGACCGTCGTTCAGCTCGTCACGGGCTGCCAGCTGCGGTCGAGAGCCTCGCGGAATCGGTGCAGGCGGCGCTCGTCCGGCCGGGGAAGCGCGGCGCCGTCGATGCTCGTGACCGGGCGGATGCCGTGCAGCGCGTTCACCGCCCACACCTCCTGCTCGGCGAGCTGCTCGGGGCTCGCGGCGGCGCCCTCCAGCCGCCCGTCCGCGGCGTCGAGCAGCAGCGATTCGGTCACCGACGGGACGCGGCGATCGTCTGCGACGAGGTACCCCCTGTCCGTGGCTGGATCCCGCCCGTTCCCCGGCGGCCACCAGACCAGGCCGGTGGTTGCGCCCTCAAGCGCGTGTCCCGTCTCGTCGAGCAGCAGCGCCTCCGCGCCGAGCTCGCGGTTCAGGTCCGCGAGCAGCGAGATGTTCGGCCCCTTGCGACGGGGGTCCGGGAGGCGCACGCCGGGCGCCGAGCGCAGCTCGACGGTGCGGCCGAGCGCCGGCAGCGGGCGGAGGGAGAGGCGCAGCTCCGTCGTTCCGCCGTGGCGTCGGAGCTCGAGGCGCGGAAAGCCGGCACCGTAGTCGGCGATCCGCGCTCGCGCGTCGAGGATGAAGGCGCTCAGCTCGTCCGGGGAGGGCGGAGAGGCGCCGGACGACGGCTCCCGGACCGAGGCGGTGAACCGTTCGAGGTGACGATCCAGTCCTCGGACCTCGGCGCGCCCTCCGCGCACCCGCACGCGGAACGAGTCGGCGGCGAGCAGAGCATCCATGCGGGCACTCTACCGTGCGGGTGCCGGGGGCATCGCGGCCGCGCCGCTAGAGTGTTCTCCGTGGGAGTGCGGCGAGAGGTGCCTTGGCCTGCGGACGTCTCCGCCGTGGCCCGCGCGCTCGCCTCGACGTCGTCGTCCTGGTACTGGATCGACGATTGGGACGGCGTCGGCCGCCTCGGGGCCGCCGGAGAGCTGCGGATCGCCGAGCGCGGCTGCGAGCGGGACTTCCTCTCGGCGCTTCGCGGGGACGCGGATTGGGTCGTGGCGTTCGGATACGAGTTCGGGGTCGCGCTGCTCGGACTCGATCCCGCCCTCGATGACGCCGCCCCCGCGTTCGCGCTGCGGACGGGGGTGGAACTCGTGCTCGACCACGATCGCGGAGAGGCCGAGCTGCGCGGCCCGAGCGAGGCGGCCCTCGACGCCTGGCTCGCGCGCTGCGGGGCCTCGCTGCGAGAGGATCCGGTGCTTCGGGCTGAGATTGCGCCTTGGGAGGGGGATCCTGCCGTGCAATCTCCGCCCGAGTTGCAACCTCCGCCCGAGTTGCACGATCCGCCCGAGCTGTTCGAGCGACGCCCGAGCTGGCGGCGCAGCGCAGCCGAGTACGAGGATCTGGTCGAACGGTGCCGTACGCGCATCCGGGACGGCGACGCCTATGTGCTCTGCCTGACCGATACGGCCGAGATCCGCGGGCCCCGCGCGGATCCGCTCGATCTCTACCTGCGGCTCCGCGAGTCCGGGCCGGCGGTGCGCGGCGGGGTGATCGTCGCGGGGGAGCGCGCTCTGGTGAGCGCGAGCCCCGAGCGCTTCCTGAGCGTGCGCGGGGACGGGATCCGCACCGACCCGATCAAGGGCACCCGGCCGCGGGGCGCCACGCCAGAGGCCGACGCCGCCCTCGCACAGGAGCTCGCCGTCGACCCGAAGGAGCGCGCCGAGAACCTGATGATCGTGGATCTCATGCGCAACGACCTGAGCCGGGTCTGCGTTCCCGGCACCGTCGCGGCGACCGGCTTTCTGCGCGTCGAGACCCATCCGCACGTGCATCAGCTGGTCAGCACGGTCTCGGGTCGGCTGGCCGGCAACCTCGATGCGGTCGACGCGATACGGGCCTGCTTCCCCGGCGGATCGATGACCGGGGCGCCCAAGCACCGGGCCGTCGAGATTCTCGCCGAGCTGGAGGGGGCCCCGCGCGGTCTGTACTCGGGCTGCTTCGGCTGGATCGATCGCTCCGGCGATGCCGAGCTCGCGATGACCATTCGCAGCATCGAGCTCCGGGAGCTCGGTGCCGTGGGTTCTGTCGAGTTGCGCGGCCTCGGCGGATCCGCGCCGCGCGCGCGCGTCGGTGCGGGCGGCGGGATCACCGTCGACAGCGATCCGGCGAGGGAGCGCGCGGAGAAGAGCGTGAAGGCCGCGCCCCTGCTGCGTGCGCTCGGAGCGGGCGGCGCTGGCGCGAGGTGAACAGCGATAATCTAGAGGAATGCAGACGAGCGATCAGCACGCCGAGAGCGGTGCGGCGGGGTACGATTTCCGGGCGATCCAGGAGCGTTGGCTCCCCGTCTGGGAGGAGTTGCGGCCCTTCGAGGCGAACGACGCGGCGGCGGGCGGCGGGCGGCCCCGCAAGTACGTGCTCGACATGTTCCCCTACCCGTCCGGCGATCTGCACATGGGCCACGCCGAGGCCTTTTGCTTCGGCGACGTGCTCGCGCGCTACTGGCGCGGCCGCGGTTACGACGTGCTGCACCCGATCGGCTGGGACTCCTTCGGACTGCCCGCCGAGAACGCCGCCATCAAGCGCGGCGTCGACCCGCGCGAGTGGACCTACGCGAACATCGCCCAGCAGAAGGCCTCGTTCCGCCTCTACGCGCCGTCGTTCGACTGGAGCCGCGTGCTGCACACGAGCGACCCCGAGTACTACCGCTGGAACCAGTGGCTCTTCCTGAAGCTCTATGAGAAGGGCCTCGCCTATCGCAAGGCCAGCTGGGTCAACTGGGATCCGGTGGATCAGACGGTGCTCGCGAACGAGCAGGTGCTGGCCGACGGGACGAGCGAGCGCTCGGGCGCCCCGGTCGTCAAGAAGAAGCTGACCCAGTGGTACTTCCGCATCACGGACTACGCGGATCGCCTGCTCGACGACCTCGACGCCCTCGAGGGGCAGTGGCCCGCGAAGGTGCTGAACATGCAGCGCAACTGGATCGGGCGCTCGACCGGTGCGGAGGTCGAGTTCGAGATCGAGGGCCGTGAGGCGAAGGTGCCGGTGTTCACGACCCGGCCCGACACCCTCTACGGCGCGACCTTCATGGTGGTCGCGCCAGACAGCGACCTCGCGGCGGAGCTGGCCGCCAGCGCCTCGCCGGAGGCGCGTATGCGCTTTCAGGAATATCTCGCCGAGGCGCAGAAGCAGAGCGAGATCGATCGCCAGAACGCCGACCGTCCGAAGACCGGCGTGTTCCTGGACCACTTCGCGATCAATCCCGTGAACGGCGAGCGGATCCCGGTCTGGGCGGCCGACTACGTGCTGGCCGACTACGGCCACGGCGCCATCATGGCCGTGCCCGCCCACGACCAGCGCGATCTCGACTTCGCGCTGAAGTTCGAGCTGCCGGTCCGCGTGGTCGTCGAGGTGCGCGGCGAGGACGGCGAGCCGCTTCCGGATCCCGCGGAGAGCGGTGTCGCCACCGCCGGGGACGGCATCCTGGTGAACTCCGGCCCGCTCGACGGGCTGGGCAAGGCCGAGGCGATCGCGCGCGCCGTGGAGGTGCTCGAGGAGCGCGGTACCGGCCGCGCGGCGAAGACCTACCGTCTGCGCGACTGGCTGATCTCGCGCCAGCGCTACTGGGGCACGCCGATCCCGATCCTCCACGGCGCGGGCGACTCGAACGCCGGCGAGATGCGCCCGGTGGGCGAGGCCGAGCTGCCCGTGCGGCTGCCCGCCTCGGAGGGCCTCGATCTGAAGCCGAAGGGCGCCTCGCCGCTGGGCGCGGCGACGGAGTGGGCGCGGGTGATCGATCCTGAGACGGGGGAGGAGTGGACGCGTGACCCCGACACGATGGACACCTTCGTCGACAGTTCGTGGTATTACCTGCGCTTCCTCTCCGCGCGGGACGACACGCAGGCGTTCGACCCGGAGCTGGCCCGCAGATGGGGGCCGATCGACCAGTACGCGGGCGGCGTCGAGCATGCGATCCTCCACCTGCTCTACTCGCGCTTCATCACCAAGGTGCTGCACGACCTGGGCTACCTCGACTTCGAGGAGCCATTCACCGCGCTGCTCAACCAGGGCATGGTGCTGCAGGACGGCGCCAAGATGTCGAAGTCGAAGGGCAACCTCGTCGAGTTCGCCAGCGAGCTGCGCGAGCACGGCGCAGACGCCCTCCGCGTGACGCTCGCCTTCGCCGGGCCGCCGGAGGACGACATCGACTGGGCCGACGTCTCGGTGCAGGGGTCCGCGAAGTTCCTGGCCCGCGCCTGGCGAGTGGCGGACGATGTGGCGAGCGAGCCGGGCGCGGAGTTCTCCGCCGGCTCGACGGAGCTGCGCCGCCACACCCACCGCCTGCTGGCTGATGCTCCCGGCCTCGTCGAGCAGTACAAGTTCAACGTGCTCGTGGCGCGGCTCATGGACCAGGTGAACGTCACCCGCAAGGCGATCGACTCGGGGGCCGGCGCCGCCGATCCGGCCGTGCGGGAGTCGGCTGAGGCGACGGCGATGATCCTCTCGCTCTTCGCGCCCTACACCGCCGAGGACATGTGGGCGAAGCTCGGGCACGAGCCGACGGTCGCCCTCGCGGTCTGGCCGGAGCCCGATCCCGCACTGCTGGTGGAGGACGAGATCACGCTGGTCGTGCAGGTGAACGGCAAGGTGCGGGATCGGCTCACGCTGCCGGCCTCGGTGAGCGAGTCCGAGGCGGAGACCGCGGCCCTGGCCTCCGAGGCCGTGCAGCGCGCGATCGGCGAGCGCGAGATCGCGAACCTGATCGTGCGCGTGCCGAAGATCGTCAGCATCGCGCTGCGCTGATCCTCCCGTCGGCAGTCGGAGACGGCTCACCGTTGCCTGTTCATCTGATGTACAGGATCTGTGAGGTATCGTCTGATGTATGTCGACGACACCCTATGACGCCCTGCTCATCTGCTCCTTCGGCGGCCCCAACGAGACCGGCGACGTCGTCCCCTTCCTGCAGAACGTGACGCGGGGCAAGGGCATCCCCGAGGAGCGGCTCAGGGAGGTCGGCGAGCACTACTACGGCTTCGGCGGCAAGAGCCCCATCAACGAGCAGAATCTCGAGCTTCTCTCGGCGCTGCGCGCCGAGTTCGAGAGGCGGGGCCTCGACCTCCCCGTCATCTGGGGCAACCGGAACTGGCATCCCTACACGGTCGATACGCTGCGCGATGCGAGCGCCTTCGGCGCCAAGCGGATCCTCGTGCTCGTCACCAGCGCCTACGCCTCCTACTCGGGCAGCCGCCAGTACCGGGAGCACCTCGCCGCCGCACGGACGGCTCTCGGAGATCACGCCCCGGAGATCGACATCCTGCGGCCCTTCTTCAACGATCCCGGATTCGTGCAGGCCAACATCGAGGCCATCATCGAGGCGGCCTCGGAACTCGGCGACGGCGATGCGGCGGCCGGTCTCGACGGCGCCCGCCTCGTCTACGTGACCCATTCGATCCCCGACACGATGCAGGACGCCTCGGCGGTGACCGGACCCGGCTACCGCGAGCAGCACGAGGACGTGCGGGCATCGATCGACACGGCGCTCCGCGAACGCCTCGGATCCGACTTCGTCTCCTCGCTCGCCTACTGCTCCCGCTCGGGCGATCCGCGCGTCCCCTGGCTCGAACCCGACGTGAACGACCACATCGAGGCGCTGGCCGCGGACGGAGCGCAGAAGGCGATCATCGCCCCGATCGGCTTCATCTCGGACCACATGGAGGTCGCGTTCGACCTCGACATCGAGGCGCTGGAGACCGCGACGGAGCACGGGCTGCGGGCCGTGCGGGCCGGCACCGCGAGCGTTCGGGAGCCCTTCGTCTCGGGCCTGGTGGACCTGGTGCTCGAGCGTGCCGCGCGCGAGCGCGGGGAGACCGTTCCGGCGCCGACGGCCGGCGTGCTCGGGGCCTTTCCCGACGTGGCGCCCCCCGGGAGCTGCCGGATGCGTCACGGCGAGGTCAGCGGGATCCCGGTGATCGCCGGAGCACAGGACTGAGCAGAGGGAATCGAGGAGCAGCATGAGCGAGCAGGAGCGGCCCCACGTCGACCATTCGGCGGTGGCGGAGTCGATCAACGCATCCGTCAACTACACGATGTACGCGGTGTTCCAGGAGCATCGGGGCGTCCCGGCTCCGGGCGAATCGGCGGTGGCGTCGATCGTCGAGGATCTCGCGGGTATCGACGGACTGGTCGTCCGGGGATGGTACGACGTGTCCGGCTTCCGCGCCGACGCGGATCTGCTGCTCTGGCTCCACGCGCCGGTCCCCGAGACGCTGCAGCGCGCCTACCGCGTGCTGCTCGAGCGCAGCGAGGCGCGCCTGGCGCCGGTCTGGTCGAACGTGGGCGTCCACCGCGCCGCCGAGTTCAACCGCGGACACGTTCCGGCCTTCCTCGCGGGCGATGCGCCGAAGCGGTATCTCTGCGTCTATCCCTTCGTGCGCTCCTACGAGTGGTATCTGCTGCCCGACGCGGAGCGCCGCGAGCTGCTGAGGGAGCACGGAGCCGCCGCCCGCGACTACGGCGACGTCCTGGCGAACACGGTGGCCTCGTTCGCCCTGGGCGACTACGAATGGCTGCTCGCCTTCGAGGCCGACGACCTCCTGCGCATCGTCGATCTGATGCGAGAACTGCGCGCCACGGAGGCGAGGCGTCACGTGCGCGAGGAGCTGCCGTTCTTCACCGGCCCGCGCGGAGACGCCGAGGCGCTGCTGCGCCGGGCGCTGGTGTGACGGCGAGATGAGCGAGGACGATCTGCCCGAGCCGAGTCGCTCGCCGGGTGAGGATTCCGGGTCCCAGGGCGCCCCGGCGCCGGAGGCGGGCGCCGACCCGGCGCCTGAGGCCGGAGCGCAGGAGAACGCCGGATCCCCGGTCGGGAGGGGGCTCTCCCGTCGCGGGATGCTCGCGCTGCTCGGCGGCGGTGTGGCCGGCGCGTCGATCGGCGTGGCCGGGACGGCCGCGGTCGTCGCGGCGACCGGATCCTCCGGCGAGCCCGGAGCCGGACTGAGCTATCCCTTCGCCGGCGCCCATCAGGCCGGGATCGTCACCCCGGAGCAGGAGCACCTGCATTTCGCGGCCTTCGACATCCGCGAGGGGCTGGGCCGCGATGATCTCATCGAGCTCCTGCAGGACTGGAGCTACGCGGCGAGCCGGATCACGCAGGGGCTCGACGTCAGCGCACGCGGGGCCTTCGACGGCGGTCCGTACCTGCCGCCTGACGACACCGGGGAGGCCACCGGCATCGCTCCCGCCGGGCTCACCGTGACCATCGGCTTCGGCAGATCGCTCTTCTCGACCGATGCGGGGGAGGACCGCTTCGGGCTGGCCGCGCAGCTGCCCGAGCACTTCACCGAGCTGCCCAAGATGATCAACGACTTCATCGACCGCGGGCGATCCGCGGGGGATCTGTGCATCCAGGCCTGCGCGAACGACCCCAAGGTCGCGGTCCACGCGATCCGCAACCTCACCAGGATCGCCTTCGGCCGCGCGCAGCTGCGGTGGTCGCAGCTCGGCTACGGCCGCACCTCGTCGACCTCGACCTCTCAGGACACGCCGCGCAACCTGTTTGGGCAGAAGGACGGCACGGCCAACATCCGGGCGGAGGAACCCGACCGGCTCGAGGAGCACGTCTGGATCGGAGAGTCTCAGGGCCCCGACTGGGCCGTGAACGGCACCTATCTGATCGCCCGCCGCATCTCCATGACGATCGAGGTCTGGGACGGCGTGCAACTGGGGGAGCAGGAGCGCGTGACCGGCCGCGACAAGCGGGACGGCGCCCCCCTCTCCGGCGGCGGCGAGTTCGACGAGCCGGATTTCGCGGCGACGGATGCGTCCGGCGCGCTGCTCATCGACGAGCGCTCTCACGTGGCGCGCGTGCACCCGAGCAACAACGACGGCATCCGCATGCTGCGTCGCGGCTACAACTTCACGGACGGGAACGACGACCAGGGGCGCCTCGACGCCGGATTGTTCTTCATCGCGTTCGTGAACGCGCCCGAGCGCTTCTCCGTCGTGCACAAGAACATGGCTCGGGACGACCTGTTCATCGAGTATCTGAAGACGACGGCCTCGTCGGTGTTCCTGATCCCGCCGGGCGTCTCAGAGGGCGGCTACGTCGGGCAGCAGCTGTTCGAGGCGGGCTGATTCGACGCGAGCTGAACCGTCGCGGCGCGGATCCTCTGCAGCCCCGTCCGCTCCCCGTGAGCGGGACGCCATTCGTCGAATGGGCGCGAGTCGTGCGGTGCACCCCGCGCCCATTCGACGATCCCGATCCCATCTGGGATGCGCGCTGACCGGGACGCCGGGCTCGGGCCGAGCGGATCCGGACGCGCGCTGACCGGGAGGCGCGTTGCGCCGAGACGCGGACGGGGGCGGAGCGCCTCGGCGCCCCGCCCCCGTACTCGAACCCGGCGGCTACTCCTCCTCGGGAGCCTCGATGCCGAGGACGGTCCCGGTGAGCTTCGACAGCGGCTCGCGCAGCGCGTTGATCTGGTCGACCAGCTCGTTCTGCTGCTCGGTGGTCACCTCGTCGTACAGCACGAAGCCGTCATCGAGGTTGCCGTACTGATCGAGCAGCGCCTGCAGCGCGTCGAACTCGGCGTTGATGGTCGTGACCAGCTCGGTGCCCTCCGCGCCCTTGCGCTCCGCGATCGGAGCGACGAGGTCGAAGGCGATCCTGGAGCCCTCGAGGTTGGCCTGGAAGTCCCACAGGTCGTAGTGCGACCACCAGTTCTCCTCGCCGGTCACCTTGCCGACCGCGATCTCCTCGAGCAGCGAGGAGGCGCCGTTCGAGACCGTGGCGACGTCGATCTGCTGGTCGGCGATGAAGTTCTCGTCGTGGACCGCGTCGTAGAGGGCGTTCACGTCGCTGATCAGCGTCTCGCCGATCGTCTTCCGCTGCTCGTCGGTCGACGGCTCCCAGTCCTCCCAGGCGCTCGCGCCGTCGGGCTGCACGGCGTCGTCCTCGGGAACCCAGAGATCCTTCTCGATCCGGTGGAAGCCGAGCCACTCGGTGAACGTGGGGTCGTCCTCCGCCAGGAGATCGGCCTCCGCGAGGTAGTCGATCTCGCGGTAGTCGATGCGGGGATCGAGCACGCCGAGCGCCTCGGCCACGGGCTCGATGCGCTCGTAGTTCACGCGGATGTCGGCGTAGAGCTCGCGCGCGGTGTCGTCGTCGCCGTCGATGTAGGCCTGGGCGAACTCCTCGACGTTGGGGACGAGCTCGGCGATCTCGTTCTTGACGAAGTTGATGTAGTCGACGACCACCTGGTCGAACAGCTCCTGGTCCTCGCCGGTGAGCTCGATCGGCTCGCCGGTGACCTGGAAGGCGGCCTCGCCGATGTTCGCGCCGCGCATGCCCGGCTTGCACGCGGTGAAGTAGTCTCCGGGCTGCAGCGAGACGGAGAGATCCGCGGAGGAGCCCGGGGCGATGTTCTCGCGCTCGGAGACGATGCGCAGGCCGTCTTCGCCGAGGAGGTAGAACTCGGTCGTCTGATCGCCGTCGTTCGCGATGGTGAAGGTGACGTTGCCGCTCTCGGCGGTGGCCGCCGAGACGTCGCACGCATCCGCGGTCGAGGAGACGGTCAGGACGTTGCCCGAGGGCTCCTCGCTCGATGGCTGGTTCTGCACGCAACCGGCGAGCAGCATGGTGCTCGCCGCTGCGAGTCCGGTGAGAGCGAACAGTTTCTTTCTCATATTTCTCCTTGTTGTGCGTCCGCCGTCTCCAGGGCGTCGGATCTGCGATCCGACGGAGGCGTCGGGGTCTGGTGAGCCCGGCTCTTCCCGCCTTTCGCGCGATCCGACGCCTCCTTGCGCGCGCGGATCACCTGGCGGATGAAGAACGGGAAGACGATGGCGAGGTAGAGCGCCCAGAGGGTGACCTCGAGCCAGCTCATGAGGGGGACGAAGCCGACCGTGCCCTTGAGGAAGGCCGCGAGCATGCCGCTCGGCTCGATCACGTGCTCGAGGTTGAAGGCCCACCCGAACGGATACGCGGCCGCCCAGAAGGGGGAGTCGGTGAATCCGGTGAGCACCTCCCCGGTGCGGAAGTTCGTCGGGGTGATCGGCGACCCCGAGAACGGGCCCGGCAGCACGGCGGCCTCCTGGAGGTCGTGGATCCCGTAGGCGAGCACTCCGGCGGAGACGATGATCAGGAAGGTGCCGGTCCAGGCGAAGAAGACGCGGAGATTGATGCGCAGCATGCCCCGGTTGAACAGGTAGCCGATGCCGACGGCGATGAGTATCCCGACCACCGCGCCGGCGGCGGCGACGAGGTTGCCCGCCCAGCCCCACAGCATCAGCGTCGTCTCGATGCCCTCGCGCGCGACGGAGACGAACGCCAGCCAGAAGATCGCCCAGCCCGATCCGATCAGCAGCGCGCGATCGACCCCGGTCTGCAGTTCGTCCTTCAGCTTGCTGCCGGTGTTCATCATCCAGAACACCATCCAGGTGACCATCGCGACGGCGAGCAGGGACATCGATCCGCCGATCACCTCCTGGGCGGTGAAGCTGAGCCCGTACCTGCCGAAGGTGAAGAGCGCCCCGAGCGCGAGGGAGAGGCCCACGGCGATCCAGACCCCGAGCCAGATCTTCTGCTTCACGTCGTCCCGGCCGAGTTTGCCGACGTAGGCGAGGAGGATGCCGATGATGAGTGCCGCTTCGAGGCCCTCGCGGAGGCCGATCAAAAAGGAGGCGAAGAACACGTCCGTACTTCCGTTAGCTGGTTGCGCGTCGATCATCCGATCAAACACATCAGATGAATGGTAGCAGAACCTTTATTGCATGTGATGTTGGAGTATCGCCCCTCACAGGAAAGCCCGTCCGAGGGACCGGCGAAGCCTCTCCACAGATTCGCCTGCGCCCCGCTTCGGGGCTCTCCGCGCCGCATACGGTCGGGGGATGAGAACCCCCTCGACCCGCACCGTAACGAGCCCCCGCCGCCACGCGTCTCACCGCTGGAACGAGCCCGTGCGCCTCGCGGATCCCACCGCTGATCGACCGGATCCGATCTCCCTCGCGACCCGGCCGACATTCCGCGAGCGGGTCATCCGCGCGGTCCGCATGCCGGCGCTCGTCGGCGGGGGACTCTTCCTGCTGGCGACGGTGATCGCGGTCGTTCTCGTCGCGGTGCAGTCGTCGGGAGGAATCCCGGGGCTCGAGGCGTCGGAGCAGCCGGGCCGGCACGAGCTCGGGTCCTCGGAAGCGGAGGATCCGGAGCGGACGGAGGGCGCGGAGCAGCCCGACGGCGTCGCGCTCCTCCCCGAGAACGCGCCCGGCGTCTTCGTGCACGTGGTCGGGGAGGTCCGCTCTCCCGGGGTCGTGGAGCTCGCGCCGGGATCGAGGGTGGAGGAGGCGATCGAGGCGGCCGGGGGCGCCCGGCGTGCGGCCGAACTCGCCGGGGTCAATCTCGCCCGCGAGGTGGTCGACGGGGAGCAGATCGTGGTGCCGGACGCGGATGCGGCGGCGAAGGGCGCGCCGCCCGGGGGCGCGCCCGATCCGGCGGCCGCGGACCGTGCCGGAGGTCCGATCGACCTGAACACCGCGGACGCCGCTGCGCTGCAGACGCTGCCGCGCGTCGGACCGGCGATCGCGCAGCGCATCATCGACTGGCGGGAGGCGAATGGGGGCTTCGGCAGCGTGGAGCAGTTGCTGGAGGTCTCGGGGATCGGGGAGAAGACCTTCGAGAGCCTGCGAGAGTCGGTGACCGTGTGAGCCGGGGCGCGCCGGACGCCGGTCTCGACGGCCCGGTGCCGGGCACCTGGCGCCTGCTGGCGCCCGCCGCGCTGGTCTGGGCGGTCGTCGCCTGGGCGATCACCGTGCCGGGCTCCGCGCATCGGATCGCACCGGCCGCCGCGGCGCTGGGGTCGGTCGTGCTGCTGCTCCTGACGCGCCGCTCACGAGAGAGGATCGCCGGATGGGCCGGTGCGGTCCTTCTGACCTGCGCCCTGCTGCTGATCGCGGCAGCGAGGATCGCCTCGCAGGAGGAGGCGCGAGCGGACCAGGGCTGGATCGGTGCCGCCGCACAGGGCCGCGCCGTCGACTTCGCAGCCGACCTCACCGGTTTTCCCGAGCCGATTCCGGCGGGCTTCGGGGAGCGCTGGTGGGTGAGCGCGGAGGCGGTCGCGCCGAGCGGCCGGATCCCCGTGCTGCTCTGGCTCGACGACCGGCCGGGGCCGCGTTGGGCTCCCGGCACCGCGGTCATGGCCCGGGGCAGTCCCGAGCTCCTCGAACCGGCCTCGTCGGCGGGCTTCGGGGTCGACGTACACGAGATCCGGGAACGGGAAAGCGGAGGGCCGTCCGCCCTGCTCGGGGGTCTCGCGGCCGAGCTGCGCACCGGATTGCGGAACGCCGCCGAGCGGATGCCGGGGACTGAGCTGGTGCCGGGGTTCGCAGTGGGCGACACCTCGCTGGTGAGCGAGGATCTCGACGAGGCGATGCTCGCGAGCTCGCTGACCCACCTCACCGCCGTCTCCGGAGCGAACTGCGCGCTCGTGGTCGGCGCTATCTCGTGGGTGCTCGCCGGACTGGGGGCCGGGAGACGGCTGCGCCCGCTTCTCGCCGCCGCCGCGCTGGGCCTGTTCGTCACCGTCGTCGGCCCCGACGCCAGCGTGCAGCGGGCCGCGGTGATGGCCGCGGTGATCCTCGTCTCGGGGTTCGGCGGCAAGCGCGCGAATGCGCTGCCCGCGCTGGGTCTGGCCATGCTCGTGCTGCTTCTCGCGGATCCCTGGCAGGCGCTGCAGCCGGGATTCGCGCTCTCGGTCGTCGCGACCGCCGGGATCCTGCTCATGGCCGCACCCATCGCCGATCGCCTGCGCAGTCTGGTCCGGCTCCCCGCCGCATTCGCCCTTCCGGTCTCGGTGGCCCTGGCCGCGCAACTCGCCTGCGGCCCGCTGCTCCTGCTGCTCCAGCCGGGGATCCCCGCGGTCGGGGTCGTCGCCAATGCGATCGCCGCGCCGGCTGCGCCGCTCGGCACCGGGCTGGGGCTCGTCTCGGCCCTGCTCCTTCAGACGGCTCCGGCGCTCGGAGACGTCGCGCTGTTCTGCGCAGGTCTGCCCGCCCGCTGGGTCGCCGCGACCGCGAGGGTGTCGGCGGAGCTGCCCGCGGGCCGCTGGCACTGGCCCGGCGGCTGGAACGGCGCGCTGCTGCTCGTCGCCTGTCAGACTGCGCTGCTGCTCGCCTGGGCGCTCCGACACGGGCACATCGGGCTGCCCGGAGGCGCGAGGGCGACGCGCCGGCGGCCCTGGCGCGCCGCGCCGCACGTCCCCCTCCGCGTGCGGCTCGCCAGTACCGCGCTCTCCGGCCTGGGGCTCGGCACGATCGCGGCGATCACGCTTCTCGCGCCGAGCGCGGCGCGCTTGAGCGTGCCGCACGATTGGGCGGTGGTCGCCTGCGACGTCGGGCAGGGCGACGGCCTGCTCCTGCGCGATCCCGATCTGCCGGACGAGGTGATGCTGGTCGACACCGGCGACGACCCCGCGCTGATCGGCGCCTGTCTCGAGCGCTTCGGAGTGGATCGGATCGCGCTCGCGGTGCTGAGCCACGACGACGGCGACCACGTCGGGGCGCTGCCCGCGCTGCTCGACCGCATCGATGCCGCGCTCATCGCGCCGGCCGTGCGCGGAGAGGAGACGGCTCGACGGGAGGTGGTGCGGCGACTCGAGGCTGCGCAGATCCCCTACCGCATCGGCCGCCGGGGACTGCGGTCCTCCGGGGCGGCGGGGCCGGCATGGGAGGTGCTGGCCCCGGCGGCGGGTCGAGCGCCTCCCGACACCAACTCGGCGAGCCTCGTGATGCGGGTGGCCGTCGGACGCGCGAGGGTGCTGCTGCTCGGGGACACCGGGGCCGAGGAGCAACGAGAGCTGCTGCGAAGCGGCACGGAGCTCGCGGCCGAGGTGATCAAGGTCGCCCATCACGGCTCCCGGGACCAGGATCCGGGCCTGCCCGCCGCAGTCGGCGCCGAATGGGCGCTGGTGTCGGTCGGAACGGGCAACGGATACGGGCACCCGGTTCCCGAGACGCTGGCCGCGCTCGTCGACGTCGGCGCGCGCCCGCTGCGCACCGATCTGCACGGGTCGATCGCCCTCGTGGCTCTGGCCGGCGGCGGACTCGAACCGTGGGTCGAACGCGCGGAAGGCGACGCGAGCGAGGCCCGACCGTGAATCCGGGGGCGCTCCGATCGCAACGCCGGAGGTTCTCCGGCTGCGCCAGGGGCGGGGCGTCCGCGTTCAGACGTCGGCGGTGGGCCGTAGACTCGAAGCGTGGCAGCAGGCAAGGCGAAGATCCCGCAACTCGGGTACGGGGATGCGCGCCCCGCTCCCGTCGTGCTCATCAGCGGGCCCGAGCGGTTCCTCGCGGATCGCACGGCGCAGACCATCCGCGATGCGCTGCGCGCGGAGGATCCGGCGCTCGAGATCCACGACATCGAGGCCGCGGCGTACGGCTCGGGAGAGCTCTTCACGATCGCCAGTCCGTCGCTCTTCGCGGAGCCGCGCCTGATCCGGGTCGACGGTGTGGAGAAGGCGAGCGACGCCTTCATCGCGGATGCCAAGCGCTATCTCGAGCACGCCGCAGAGGGCACCACGCTGGTCCTCCGGCACGGGGGCGGACAGCGGGGGAGAGGGCTGCTCGACGCCGTTCGCGGAGAGGCGGGACTGGCCCTCGGAGCCGTCGAGGTCGTCTGCGCCGAGATCAAGCGCGATGGCGACCGCCTCGCGTTCGCCCAGGCGGAGCTGCGCCGGTTGGGCGCGCAGCTGTCACCGGCCGGGGCCCGCGCGCTCGTCGCCGCCTACGCCGGCGATCTCGGCGAGCTGGCGGGGGCGATCGGGCAGCTCGTCTCGGACCGGGGCCAGCGGCTGAGCGAGGAGGACGTCGAGCGCGCCACGGAGGGGCGCGTCGAGGCCGGTGCGTTCAAGGTGGCGGACGCCGCGACGGCGGGCAACGTCGCGGATGCGCTGTTCCTCCTCAGGCAGGCTCTGCTCACCGGAACGGACGCCATCCCGCTCCTGGCCGCGCTCAACATGAAGGTCCGAGCGATGGCCCGGGTGTTCGCGGCGCGAGGGAGCGCCGGCGAACTGGCCAAGACGTTCGGCATGGCCCCCTGGCAGGTCGAGCGGGCGCAGCGGGAGACCAGGGGCTGGCGGGAGGCCGACCTCGCTCGCGCCGTCGACCTCGGCGCGCAGACCGAGTGGCTGCTCAAGGGCGGCAGCCGCGACCCCGAATACGCGCTCGAGCGCTACGTGCTCTTCATCGCGCGCCGCGGACGCTGAGCGCGGGGGCCGACCCCGCGTCTCACCCCTCTGGGCGACGCACCATCGCCTCCTGGGCGACGCTCGCGACCAGCCTGCCGGAACGGTCGTGGAAGCGGCCGAAGGTGAGCCCCCTGCCCCCCTGCGAGGTGGGGGTCTCCAGCGAGTAGAGCAGCCAGTCGTCGACGCGGAACGGATGGTGGAACCACATCGCGTGATCGAGGCTGGCCGCCCGCAGGCCCGGAGTGGCCCAAGGAATTCCGTGGCGGCGCAGAATCGGTTCGACGAGCATGTAGTCGCTGGCGAAGGCCAGCGCCGCCGAGTGCTGGAGCTGGTTCCCCTCGAACGTGTCCCGGCTCCGCAGCCACACCCGCTGACTGGCCTTCGGCTCGTCGACGCGGAGCATGGAGTCCGACTCGACGTAGCGGAAGTCGAACGGCCGGTTCAGCATCCACGACGCGCGCCCGCCGTCCGCCAGGTGGCCGTAGAGCTCCCAGACGGTCGGCAGGTCCTCGGGCTGGGCGATCGACGCGACATCGAAGGCCTCCTGATGCTCGAGTCCCTCGCTCGGCGTCTGAAACGAGGCGATCAACGACATGAGCACCTCTCCGCGCTGGTAGGCCTGCGCCCGCCTGGTCGAGAACGAGCGGCCGTCGTGCAGCCGGGCGACCTCGAAGGTCATCCGCTGCTCGGAGTCACCGGGGCGCAGGAAATAGCCGTGCATCGAATGCAGTTCGCGCCCCTCCGGCGCGGTCACGCCGGCGGCCGCGAGCGCCTGGCCCAGCACCTGTCCGCCGAACGCCCGCCCGTGCGGCGTGGAGAGCGGCGGACCGGTGAAGATGTCGTCGTGGGTGCGGGCGTCCGAGTCGACGATCGCGAGCATCGCTGACAGGTCGGTCGATCCGGTCATGGCGCCTCCTGGTGGGAATCTGGGCGAGGACCGTCGGAGCGATCCCGCGCCTGCCGCTCTTCGCCGGTGCTGGAGTCCGGCCGTGTACGGGACTCAGTCTATTCGCGGCCCGGAGCGACGCCCGTCAACCCTGTGCCACCCGCACAAACCACGCCCTAGGCTGGAAGCGATGACCACGACCCTCTCCCTCTCCGGACACGCCTCGCGAGAGGATCTGCGCGTGTACCTCGAACGGCTGCTGCGCGCCGGACGCGCTGAAGCGCGGCTCGTCACCCGTGGCACGGTGCTGGCCGTGTTCGGCTGCACGCAGGCCCCGGCGAGTCTGCTCGATCGGCTGCCCGTCGTGCTGGTCCTCCGCTCATTCGAGCTCGCGGCTCGGCCGGACGAGGACGTCGACGCGGTGATGCCGGCTCGGTCGCTGCTCGACCGGATCGCGCGACTCGGGGTCATCGGCCTCGAGCTCGAGCTCCCGGAGGTCTCGACGACCGCGGCCTGGGCCGGCGTGCTGCCTCCCCTCGGGGGCTGGAACCCGGTCGGCCGCCTCGACGCGGCCTCGCTCGAGGCGGTCGCGCGCGAGGGCATGGAGCGGATCGCGGCCGCCCTGCCCGAGTCGCCGGGCGAGGCGGTGGTGCGGACGGTGCGCGAGCGGGTGTGGGGCCAGGAGATCGCCCCCGGGCTGCCCGCCGCCGCCGCGTTCGCCGCGGAGTCGATGGGTTTCCTGGGCGGGGTGCCGCCGCTCCGGCTGAGCCGGTCGCGATCCTGGACGCGCCTGGCCTCCGAGCGGGGCGACGTCCTCGTCCGCCTGTCGATGGGGTAGGATGGCGTGGTTATCGGGCGCCACCGCAACCTTGCGCCCGAGCGAAGGAGAATCGCCCCATGGCCCAGGTGAACGGCATCATCGATCCGCCCATCGATGACCTGCTCGAAAAGGTCGAGTCGAAGTACGCGCTCGTGGTCTTCGCGTCGCAGCGCGCCCGCCAGATCAACGACTACTACACGGATCTGCACGACGGCAACCTCTTCGACAACGTCGGTCCGCTGGTGGACGCCTCGATCGACGACAAGCCTCTTTCGACCGCGCTGCACGAGATCGTGGAGGGCAAGCTCGAGATGACGCCCCGCACGCACGACAGCGCGCAGAGCAGCCTCGAAGCCGCGCTCGACGAGGCCGAAGCGGCCGCCGGCGAGTAGCTGTGCCCGCTGTGAGCCTGCGCCAATTCACCTCTGAGTCGGTCACCGAGGGGCATCCCGATAAGATCTGCGACAGAATCAGCGACTCGATCCTCGACGCGATGCTCGAGCAGGATCCCGGCGCGCGCGTCGCCGTGGAGACGCTGGTCACGACCGGATTGGTGCACGTCGCCGGAGAGGTCAACACCACCGGCTACGTCGAGATCCCCCAGATCGTCCGCGAGGTCATCCGCACCGTCGGGTACACCTCGAGCGATATGGGCTTCGACGCCGCGTCCTGCGGCGTGTCCGTGTCCATCGGCCAGCAGTCCCCGGAGATCGCCGAGGGCGTCGACTCGTCCTACGAGGTGCGCGAGGAGCGGCAGAGCGACGCGCTGAGTTCTCAGGGCGCCGGGGATCAGGGTCTCATGTTCGGGTATGCGACCGACGAGACACCCGAGCTGCAGCCGCTGCCGAGCTGGCTGGCGCATCGCCTGGCGGAACGGCTCACCGAGGTGCGAAAGACCGGCGTGCTGCCGTACTTGCGCCCCGACGGCAAGACGCAGGTGACCGTCGGCTACGACGGCGACCGCGCCGTCAGCGTCGAAGCCATCGTCCTGTCGACCCAGCACGAGCGGCAGATCGAGCAGGAGGAGCTGCACGCCGACATCGAGCGCGAGGTCATCCGTCCCGTGCTCGAGCGCGTGGAGCTCGCGAGCTCCGAGACGCAGTTGTTCATCAACCCGGCCGGACCCTTCGTGATCGGGGGGCCGATGGGCGACGCCGGTCTGACCGGCCGCAAGATCATCGTCGACACCTACGGCGGCGCGAGCCGCCACGGCGGTGGCGCGTTCAGCGGCAAGGATCCGTCGAAGGTGGATCGTTCGGCCGCGTACGCGATGCGCTGGGTCGCCAAGCACGTGGTCGCGGCGGGACTCGCCTCCCGGGCGGAGCTGCAGGTCGCCTATGCGATCGGGCGTGCCCGCCCGGTGGGGCTGTACGTCGAAACGTTCGGCACCGAGACGGTTCCGGTCGGTCGCATCGAGGCGGCGGTCCGCGAGGTGTTCGATCTGCGCCCGCTCGCCATCATCCGGGATCTCGACCTGTTGCGCCCCATCTACGCGAAGACCAGCGCGTACGGGCATTTCGGGCGAGAGCTGCCCGAGTTCACGTGGGAGGCCACCCCGCGCGTGGCCGAGCTCCGGGCCGCCGCAGGCCTCTGACAGGTCCGGGGGACCCGCAGGTGCCGGACTTCGAAGCGGAGCGGCCGGGTGAGAGACGGGTGGCGCGCGTGCTCCTCGACTCCTCCCTTCCGCAGCTCGACCATCTCTTCGACTACGCCGTGCCGGAAGCACTCGCCGGGGAGATCCGCGTGGGCCATCGGGTGCGCGTGCCGTTCCGCTCCCAGCAGCGGAACAGTCGCGGCTATGTGATCGGTTTCGCCGCTCGGAGCGACTTCGGCGGCGAGTTGCAGCCCATCTCCGAGATCGTCGGTCCGGTGCCGCAGCTCCCGCCCGAACTCTGGCGCACGGCGCGCGCGGTCGCGGACCGCGCCGGCGGCTCGGCCTGCGACATCCTCCGCCTGGCGATTCCTCAGCGCATGGTCCGGGTCGAGAAGCAGTTCCTCGCGGCCCTCGAGGAGTCGTGCGGCGCCACCGGGACGGCCGAGGCGGAGCCTCGCGGCGGCGGTCGGGATCCGTCGGATCCGCGGTTCTCCCCCTCCGTCGCGGAACGCGAAACGGCCGAGTCGCTCGCGGCCGGCGAGCGCTTCGCCGTGCTGCCGCCGCACGGCCCGACGAGGCTCGGCACAGGAGAATGGGTCGGCGCCTGGGCCGTCTCCCTGGCGCGTGCCGCACTCGCCGTGCACGCGCTCGGACGCAGCGCGATCATCGCGGTTCCCGATTACCGCGACCTGGATCAGCTGCGCGACACGCTCGCGTCGCTCGGAGGCGCCGAGGTGCTGCGCGTCGACGCGCGCCAGTCCAAGGGTGAGCGCTACGCCGCGTTCCTGCGCACCCTCGTCTCGAAGCCGTGCATCGTCCTCGGCAACCGCTCGGCGGTCTACGCTCCGGCCCATCGGCTCGGCGCGATCTTCCTGTGGGACGACGGCGACCCCCTCCTCTCCGAGCCCTTAGCGCCCTACGTTCATGCGCGCGACGCGGCGCTCGTGCGCGCTTCGCTCAGCCGGGAGGAGGACGCCGGTGAACCGATCGGACTGTGGTTCGGGGCGCACGCCCGGAGCGTCGAGGTGCAGCGCCTGGTGGAGATCGGCTACGTCCGCGCGGGTGCGCCCGCCAGAAGGACTCGTGTGGTGCACGCGGATGCCTCCGTCGCGCCGGAGGCCTTCGCGGGGCGCGTGCCCGACTTCGCCGCGCAGCAGCTCAGGCGCGGCATCGCCGACGGTCCCGTCCTGGTGCAGGTCGCGGCACCGGGATACTCGCCCGCCTCCGTGTGCGGAGGTTGCGGAGAACGCGCCCGCTGCGCGAGCTGCGGCGGACCGATCGGATTCCGCTCGCCCGGCCGCGGCTCCTGCCGGTGGTGCGGCGACGCGGTCGCGGCCTGGGCCTGCCCCAGCTGCGGGAACCGGTCGCTGCAGCAGCGGGGCGCGGGCTCGCAGCGCACGGTCGAACAGTTCCGGCGACAGTTCTCGGGGTTCCGCATCCTGCTCAGCGACGGCGATCATCCGCATGAGCGGGTCGATTCCAGGCCCGCGCTGGTCGTCGCCACGAGAGGTGCAGAGCCCATCGCCGCCGGAGGATACCGGGCCGTCGTCCTGCTCGACGCGGAGCGTCTGCTCGGCATCGAATCCCTGCGAGCGGGCGAGGACTGCCTGCGCTGGTGGCAGAACGCCGCGGCGCTCGCGGCGCCCGACGGGATCGTGGTCATGGCGTCGGGGGGCGGACCGGTCGTCCGGGCGTTCGTCACCGGGAACGCCGAGGCCTGGCTGCGCGAGGAGCTGCGGGATCGTCAGGCCCTGCGCTATCCGCCCTCCGTCCGTGTGGCGAGCGTCTCGGGGGGGCCGAGCGAGGTCGAGCGCGCGCTCGCGGCGCTCGGCGAACTGCCGGGCGTCGACGTCCTCGGTCCGGCTCCGGTCGCGGAGCGTTCGGGGGATCGCGCGCGCGGGGCGGACGGGACTCCGAACCCCTCGCCCGAGCCCGGACGATATCGCGCCATCGTGCGCTTCGACTATTCCCTCGGCGACGAAGTCGCGAAGCGACTGCGTGCGGCGCTGGTGGCCGACGCGGCCGGCGCCTCGTCGCGCGCCGCCGGGCGGGGCGCCCGGGGACGAGCACGGCACACGGCGCTGCGCCTGCGCTTCGACGACCGCGGCGTGTTCGACGGCTGAGACGACGAGCGGCGGCCGTCGCACACGCCGCAGTCGGCGTCCGATCACCGGTGACGCCCGGTGAAGCGGAGCGCGCCGCACGGTTGTCAGGTCCGGCGCAGCCGGGTTAGGGTGGGGACGGCCATACCGAAGTGGCTCGATCCGCCGAACGGAGACCCCGCATGCGCGCATTCACCGTTGTTCTCAGCACCTCGGCACTGGTCGCGGCCGGTCTCGTCGCGGCCGCCTCACCGGCCTATGCGGCGACGTGCGACGGCCTCCCGGTCACCATCGACCTGAACGCTCCGGGACATCCCGATCCGGATCGCGGGGACGCCGACGTCGTACTGGGCACCCCCGGCGATGACGTCGTCTTCCTCGGCGGCGGGGACGACCTGTTCTGCGGTGGGTCCGGCGACGACATCGCGTACGGCGGATCCGGCGAAGACACGCTGTTCGGCGAGGCCGGGAACGATCGCCTCTACGGCGGCGAGGGCGACGATGCGCTGCACGGGGGAGCCGGCAACGACCGTCTCGTCGACAGCGAGGGCAACAACCACTTCTTCGGCGGCGAGGGCGACGATTCGCTGGGCACCGGCATCGGCAATGACGTCTATGACGGCGGAAGCGGATCCGACACCGTCGACTTCCGCGGGCGGACGATGATCTTCGTCGATCTCTCCAGCACCGCTCCTCAGAACACCGGAGGAGCCGGCGTCGACAGCTTCGTCGCGGTGGAGCACGTCATCGGGTCGGACTACGACGATGTGATCACGGGCAATGCCGCGGCGAACGTCATCCGCGGTGAGGGCGGCAACGACGTCCTCTACGGTCTGGGGGGCCGGGACACGCTGATCGGCGGCCCCGGCAACGACGTTCTCGACGGCGGCGCCGGATCTGACACGGCGGACTATGCGACCGCGGCCGGAGGGGTCAGGGTGAGCCTGGCGGTCGTCAACACCCCGCAGAACACCCGTGGTGCGGGCGTCGACACCCTCGTCCGCGTCGAGAACCTGGTGGGGTCCCGCTATGGCGACCGGCTGACGGGCGACTCGGGCCCGAACAGGATTCGCGGCGGCAACGGTGCGGACACGATCAGCGGCGGCGCGGGCGGCGATCGTCTCGAGGGAGGCGCGGGCAGGGATGTGATCCGCGGCGGCTCGGGGAGGGACGTCCTGCGCGGGGGGTCGGGGCAGGATCGGCTGCACGGCGATTCCGGCGCGGATCGACTGTACGGTGATGCGGGCAACGACCGCCTGTACGGCGGCAGCGGGAATGATCGCGTCTACGGCGGACGGGGCGATGACCGTCTGTACGGCGGTGCGGGGCACGATCGGCTCTGGGGCGGTCCGGGCCGGGACAGGCTCTACGGCGAGTCCGGCAACGATGTGCTGATCGGCGGCCCGGGACGGGATCTGCTCAGGGGAGGCAGCGGCAGGAACACCCTGCGGCAATGACGGCGCGCCGACTTCCCGGCAGCATCGGAAGGGGTGCGCGCTCCAAGAGCGGGCGATGTATAGTCTGAGAAAGCTGTGTGGATCTCCCAGCGATCGGCGCTGATCGGATTCCCCATGGAGAGGATGAGTTCACCATGTCAGATCGTCTATCGGAAGGCCGTTCGATCCGGCGCCTGCTGAGTGCCACGAGTGCCGCAGCGCTCGTGCTCGGCCTGGTCGCCGTCGCTCCGACCGCCGCGAGCGCGGCAACCGGTGCCCCCGAAGGGCTGAACACCTACTCCTTCGCCGGGTCGCCCAAGGGCTACGGCAAGGTTCAGGTGAAGAACGTCAAGCTGAAGAGCGCCGCGAAGTACTGGGACGCCCTCGCCTTCGTCAACGCGAAGAACGGCAAGGAGGCCGCGTCGGGGTTCGCTCCGAACTCCCTCTCGAAAGAGGCGGTCGCCCAGCTGAAGCCGGGAAAGTACCGGATCGCGCTGCAGCGCTACACCTACAACGCTCGCACCGGCAAGATCAGCACGAAGGTGCTCGGCGTCTTCGGCACGAAGAGCAAGTCGGTGAAGAAGGGTAAGACGGTCACCGTCCGCAAGGGCAAGGCGCTCCTGGCCGACTACCGCACGGGCAAGGTGAAGAAGCAGAAGGACTTCTCTTCGAAGGTCGTGCTGAAGCTGCGCACCCAGATCGACGCGGGCAAGAAGCTGACGGCGTCGCTCCCGAGACTTCCGAAGGGGACCAAGGTCAAGTACCAGTGGTCGTTCAACGGCAAGAAGCTCAAGGGCGCCACCAAGAAGAGCTACACGGTCAAGCCCGGTCAACGACTCGGCTACCCGCAGGTAGAGGTGCTGATCTCGAAGCGGGGCTACGTGAGCGGCTCGCTGGGCGGGTGGAGCTACGTCAGAGGGCTGAAACTCGGTCTCAAGACGGATCAGACGATCGCCCAGTCGGGAACCACGCTCACCGTGACGAGGGCCGTGTTCAACCGGAGCACCACCGCATACTTCTCCTGGTCGGTGAACGGCGAGTACATCGGAAACGCCGGAGAGACCCTCGACGTGTCGGAGTTGCCCGCCGGCACCGTCGTCGCGGTGGAGGGCTTCTACTTCGCGGCGGGGCACGAGTCCGCGACGCGCAGGAGCACCGTCACCCTCGCCGAGAGCGAGATCGAATAGCGTTCGCGCGGGCGGTCCGTCTCGCGGACCGCCCGCGCTGCGCGTCGCTCACGCTCCGCGCAGGCGCTCGGCCACGAAGTCGACGTCCTTGTCGCCGCGCCCCGAGAGGTTCGCGATCAGGATCGCGTCGGCGGGGAGCTCCGGAGCGAGCTTCACGACGTGCGCCAGCGCGTGCGAGGACTCCAGCGCCGGGATGATCCCTTCCACGCGCGAGAGCGTCTGGAACGCGCCGAGCGTCTCCTCGTCCGTCACCGAGACGTATTCGACGCGACCGATCCGCTCCAGGTGGGCGTGCTGCGGGCCGACTCCCGGGTAGTCGAGGCCGGAGGCGATCGAGTGCACGGGCGACGGCGATCCATCCTCCTGCTGCAGCACCTTCGTGCGCATGCCGTGGAGGGTGCCGGGCGAGCCGAGGGTCATCGTCGCGGCATGCCGATCCCCGTCGAGCCCCTCTCCCGCGGGCTCGACGCCGATGATGCGGACGGCCTCATCGGTCAGGAAGGCGTCGAAGAGCCCCAGGGCGTTCGAACCGCCGCCGACGGCCGCGACGAGCGCATCGGGGAGGCGCCCCTCGGCCTCGAGGATCTGCTGCCGCGCCTCGCGGCCCACCACCGACTGGAAGTCGCGCACCATCGAGGGGTACGGGTGCGGGCCGACGACCGAGCCGATCGCGAAGAAGTACTCGTCGGGCGAGGCCGCGTAGACGCCGAATGCCGAGTCCACGGCCTCCTTGAGCGAGCGACCGCCCTCCTGGACCGCGACGACCTTCGCCCCGAGCAGTTCCATGCGCACCACGTTGGGGTGCTGTTTCTCGACGTCGATCGCGCCCATGTGGATCTCGCACTCGAGTCCGACGAGCGCGGCCGCCGTGGCGAGCGCCACGCCGTGCTGTCCGGCACCGGTCTCCGCGATCACCTTGGTCTTGCCCATGCGCTTCGCGAGCAGCGCCTCGCCGAGGCAGTGGTTGATCTTGTGGGCTCCGGTGTGGTTCAGATCCTCCCTTTTGAGGTAGACCCTCGCGCCGCCGAGGTGCGCGGTGAGATTCTCGGCGAAGTAGAGCAGGGACGGCCTGCCGACGTACTTCGCGAGCAGCGACTGCAGCTGATCCTGGAACTCGGTGTCCTGCGAGGCCCGTTCATAGGCCGCGGCGACCTCGGCGATGGGTTCGACGAGGAACGGCGGCAGCTCGGCGCCGCCGAAGTCGCCGAAGAAGCCCGCCGAGTCGGCACGATAGACGGAGGGGGAGGTCAGGTCGGTCATGAGTGGATCCTTTGCGTCAGGGGATGCGGTGCGCCTTCGTCACCGTGGCCTCTTCGCGGACGAAAAACACCGCCTGCGAGGAGGCGGTGTCGTCAGGATATGCCGCTGGGCATG
Organism: Leucobacter weissii; assembly: GCF_017565745.1. Classification (GTDB taxonomy): domain Bacteria; phylum Actinomycetota; class Actinomycetes; order Actinomycetales; family Microbacteriaceae; genus Leucobacter; species Leucobacter weissii. The sequence continues at coordinate 70,420 of NZ_JAGDYM010000015.1, read as the reverse complement.
CGCGAGAACCGCCGGTCAGGCGGTCCACCAGTCGCGTGCAGCGTGCATGTGGCGAGTCTAGCAGAGCGGGATGGGGGAGAATGGTCGGCATGCGCATCGTCTTCGCCGGGACTCCGGAATACGCCGTGCCCAGCCTGCGCGCACTCGTCCGCGGCGGGCATCGGGTGGTCGGAGTGCTCACCCGTGAGCCCGCCCCGACCGGGCGCAAGCAGATCCTCGTGGAGTCGCCGGTGGCCCGTGTCGCCGATGAACTCGGGCTCCCGGTGCGCACCGCCAATCGTCCCGACGCGGGAACGGCGGAGTGGGTCTCGGGTCTGGGCGCCGACCTCGGGGTCATCGTCGCCTACGGCGGCCTGCTGAGAGAGCCGCTCCTGACGGAACCGACCCTCGGCTGGATCAACCTGCACTTCAGCGAGCTGCCGCGCTGGCGGGGGGCGGCGCCCGTGCAGCGGGCGCTGATGGCCGGGGAGCAGCGACTCGGGCTCACCGTGTTCCGGTTGGTCGAGGCGCTCGACGCCGGCGACGTCCTCAGCCGGGACTCGCGCGAGTTCGCTCCGGGTACGTCCGCGGGAGCGGCGCTGACCGAACTCGCCGAGTACGGCACCGCCGCGCTGGAGCGGGCAATCCTCGAGTTGGCGCGGGATCCGCGTGCCGGGGAGCCGCAGCAGGGCGAAGCGAGCTATGCCGGCAAGCTGCTCCGCGCGGACGGCAGGCTGGATCTGTCGCGCCCGGCGGGCGAGGTGCTCGCACAGTGGGCCGGTGTCACTCCGGAACCCGGAGCCTTCGTCCACTACGAGAAGCAGCCGCTCAAGCTGCTCTCCGTGGCGGCGCGCGAGGAGTCGTCGGCGAGCCCGGGATCGTTGCCGAAGACGGTCGGCGAGGTGCGGCTCGTGTCGGGACGATCGCTGCTGCGCGTCTCCGCGGGCCTGCTCGAACTGCTCCGGGTGCAGCCGCCCGGCAAGCCCGGGATGTCCGCTGCGGACTGGCTGCGCGGCCGCGGCGGCACGGCGGTCGTCTCGTGAACGCGCCGAGGCCGCCGGCCGGCGGCGCCACGGTGCTGCGCGGCGGTCGGGGCGACGGAGGCGTCTCCCGTTCGCGACTCGTCGCCTACGATGTGCTCCGAGACGTCGAGGAGCGCGACGCCTACGCCAATCTCGCCCTGGCCTCCCGCCTCGCCGAGGCCCGTCTCGACGCACGCGACGCGGCCCTCGCCACGGAGCTCGCCGCGGGGGCGCTCCGTGGCCGGGGCCGCTACGACCGCATCATCGAGCTGGCGGCCGAGCGCGACATCGACCGCGTCGACGCGCGCACCCGCAACGTCCTCCGCCTCGGGGTGCATCAGCTGCTCGGCATGCGCACCGCGACCCACGCAGCGGTCAACGAGAGCGTCGAACTGCAGCGACGCGTGGCGAACCGGGCCGCGACCGGTTTCGTGAACGGTGTGCTGCGGACGATCGCCCGCACGGATGAGGCGGAGTGGGACGCCCGCATCGAGGCGGCGGCGGGCAGCCCCGACGAGGCGCTGGCGGCGCGCACATCGCATCCGGCCTGGGTGCTGCGCGCGCTGCGGGCCGCGCTCGCCTCGGAGGGCCGCGGCGACGAGTTGGAGGCGCTGCTCTCGGCCGACAACGTCCCGCCCCGGGTGGGGCTCGCGCTGCTGCCCGGTTCGGGCATGGATCCCGGCACAGCGGAGGCGCTCGGCGGCGACTCCGGCATCGCCGCGACGGGCCCGTCGCCGATCGGTCTCGAGCTGTCGGCCGGCGATCCGATGAGGGCCATCGCCGCGCTCGACGCTCCCGACGGCACGGTGCGGGTGCAGGATCAGGGCTCCCAGCTGGCCGCCCTGGCGCTCACGCGGGCCCGGCCGGCGGCGCCGGGGGAGCGCTGGCTCGACCTCTGCGCCGGACCGGGCGGCAAGACCGCGGTGCTCGCGGCCGAGGCGCGGGCCGTCGGCGCAACGGTGCGCGCGAACGAGATCTCCGAGCATCGGGCCGAGCTCGTCCGCGGCGCGGTGATCGCCAATGCGGAGGTCGTCGAGGTGGCGCGCCACGACGGCCGGGAGGCGGCGGCCCTCGGGGCCGCCGAGGGGCGCTTCGATCGCGTCCTGGTCGATGCGCCCTGCTCGGGTCTCGGAGCGCTTCGCCGGAGGCCGGAAGCGCGGTGGCGGAAGCAGCCGACGGATCTGCCGGGGCTCACCGCACTGCAGGGCGAGCTGCTGGACGCAGCCGCCGGCGGACTCGCTCCCGGCGGGATCCTCGCCTACGTCACCTGTTCGCCGCACCTCGCGGAGACCCGTGTGGTCGTGAACGGCCTGCTGAAGCGGCACACCGGGCTGCGCGAACTCGACGCGAAAGCGATCGTGCGCGAGCTGGCGCGTGTCCCGCTCGATCTCGCAGGCGAGGCGCTCAGCGCGCAGCTGTGGCCGCATCGGCACGGCACTGACGCGATGTTCATCGCGCTGCTGGAGAAGACCTCATGACCGCCGCCGCCCCCACCGGCGGCTGGCGCACCTTCCTCCACGTCCTCGTCAACACTGCGGTGGCGGGGCTCACGACCAACTTCCTCTGGTTCGCGGTGGTGTTCTGGGTCTATCTCGAGACGCGGAGCATCCTGGCGACCGGCATCCTGAGCGGCGTCTACATGATCCTCGTCGCTCTCAGCTCGATGTGGTTCGGCTCTCTCGTGGACCGCTACCGCAAGCGTTCGGTCATGCTGGTCTCCGCGTGGCTCTCGTTGATCGCCTTCGCGGTCGGCTGCGCCGTCTTCTTCACGGTCCCGGCCGACGCGCTGCTCGCCCTGAACCGGCCGTGGTTCTGGCTCTTCACCCTCGTGCTGCTCGCCGGCTGCGTCGTGGAGATGCTGCGCGCGCTCGCGCTCTCGACGACGGTCACCCTGCTCGTCCCGGTCGAGCAGCACGCCAACGCCAACGGGCTCGTCGGCACGGTGCAGGGCCTCACCTTCATCGTCACCAGCGTGTTCAGCGGACTCTCCATCGGGTTCTTCGGCATGGGCGCCACCATGCTCATCGCCCTGGCCCTGACCGCTATCCCGATCCTGCACCTGCATCTGCTGCGCATCCCGGAGCAGCGGATCGTCGCGGATCCCGAGCGCAGCGCGGTCGATTTCCGGGGCGGCTGGGCCGCCATGCTCGCGGTGCCGGGCCTGCTCGCCCTCGTGATCTTCTCGACCTTCAACAACCTCGGCGGCGGCGTCTACATGGCGCTGCTCGACCCCTACGGGCTGACCATGTTCCCCGTGGAGATCTGGGGCGTCGCCTTCGGTCTGGCGGGCACGGGCTTCATCGTCGGGGGCGCCCTCGTCGCCAAGTGGGGGCTGGGCCGCAACCCCGTCCGCACCATGCTGATCCTGGTGGCGGCCCTCGGCCTGCTCGGGTCGAGCATCACCCTGCGCGAGTGGCCGTGGTTGTTCATCGGCGGCATCTGGGTCTTCATGCTGCTCATGCCGGCGATCGAGGCGGCCGAGCAGACGGTGATCCAGCGGGTCGTGCCGTTCGAGAAGCAGGGCCGGGTGTTCGGGCTGGCGATGACCTTCGAGGCCTCCGCGGCTCCCATCACGGCATTCCTCATCGCCCCGATCGCCGAGTTCTGGGTGGTGCCCTACATGGAGACGGCTCAGGGCCGGGAGCGCTGGGGCTGGCTGCTCGGCGAGGGGGAGAGCCGCGGGATCGCGCTGATCTTCCTGGTCGCGGGGGTGACGCTCGCGCTGCTCGCCGTCGCCGCGATGTTCACGGGCGCCTACCGTCGCCTCTCCCGGAGCTTCGCCGAGGCGATGCCCGTGGCCGACTCGGGACGCGAGTCCTAGGGCCTGCCCTCGTCGAGGCGCGCGGCGTGCTATCCTGGTCGCTGGCCAACGTCGTTCCCGGTCGTGCGGCTGCGAACGGGGACATCGACGGCAGGCGCCCTGTAGCCGGGTTTCTGCGACTGGTCGTTCCCTCACCGACTATTCTCCGAAGAATACGGTTGACTGCGCTGCGAGCATGGCGCCGACGCGCGAATGCGAGTGCAGTCCGGCCGAGAGAACATCGGGCCGCCCGTGCGGGCGCCCGGAGAACAACAGAACCCCGAAAGGATCCAGGTGTCGACCACCTCACGTACCCGTTCCAAGACCCGTCTGTCGCGCGCGCTGGGCATCCCGCTCACGCCCAAGGCCGCCCGCTACCTCGAGAAGCGCCCCTACGGCCCCGGCCAGCACGGCCGCACCAAGCGCAAGAGCGACAGCGACTACGCGGTGCGCCTCCGCGAGAAGCAGCGCCTGCGGGCGCAGTACGGCATTCGCGAGAAGCAGCTGCAGATCGCCTTCCGCGAGGCGCGCCGCCAGGACGGCCTGACCGGTGAGAACCTGGTCGAGCTGCTCGAGATGCGCCTCGATGCGCTGGTGCTCCGCGCGGGCTTCGCACGGACCACCGCCCAGGCGCGCCAGCTGGTCGTGCACCGGCACATCCTCGTCGACGGCAAGATCGTCGATCGCCCCTCGTTCCGGGTCAAGCCCGGGCAGCTGATCCACGTCAAGGAGCGCTCCGAGGCCATCGAGCCGTTCCAGGTGGCTGCGGCCGGCGGTCACGCCGAGGTGCTCCCCCCGGTCCCGGGCTACCTCGAGGTCGAGCTCGACAAGCTGCAGGCCCGCCTGCTGCGCCGCCCGAAGCGCGCCGAGGTGCCCGTCACCTGCGACGTCCAGCTGGTGGTCGAGTACTACGCGGCGCGCTAGGCGCGGCGCGGAGTGCTCGAGTCGCGGAGGGTCCGCGGGATGCGTCCCGCGGACCCTCCGCGTTCTCGGTATCGAGGATGCTTCGGCGCGAGCGTAGACTGGGCGTGTTCGTCGGCGCTTCCGCCGGTGGAGTTCCGAGGCGGCGAGAGGCGGGGCTCTGATGAGCCGACTGTTCAGATGCGTGGTGTTGGCGGCGTTGCTCCTGTTCGGCGTTTCGGGATGCACGGCGGGGGCGGGCGACGCGGTGGTTTCGGGCGAGACGTCTGCGGAGCGAGCGGTCATCGATGAGTTCCGCACGGTCGCCGAGGATCTGGGCACCGTGGGGGCATTCCTGTTGGTGCGCACGTCCGATGGAGCGTATTCTTCGGCGTACGGTGAGAACGAGGACGGGACGGGTGTCGAGCCGACCGGTGACACGGTGTTCCGGATCGGTTCCAACACGAAGACCTTCACGGGCACGGTGCTTCTGCAACTCGTGGACGAGGGGCTGATCGCTCTGGACGATCCGGTGTCCGACTACTGGGACGACGTTCCGCACGGAGACGCCATCACCATCGAGATGCTGCTGAATATGCGCAGCGGCTTGTACAGCTATACGGAGAGCGAGGAGTGGGCGGAGGCGTCTCTCGAGGACACCGGACGGGTGTGGGAGCCCGAGGAGCTGCTGCGGATCGCCTTCGAGCATGAACCGCATTCGGAGCCGGGCGAGAGCTACTACTATTCGAACACGAACACGGTCCTGCTGGGAGCGATCGCAGAGCGGCTGACCGGCCGCTCGTTGGAGGATCTCTTCGCCGAACGCCTCTTCGAACCGCTCGGCCTTGCGTCCACCCGCCTCCCGGTCGCGGATGACGTGAGCCTGGCCGAGCCGTATGCGCACGGCTACGTGATCCTGGAGGGCGAGGAGCGGGTGGACTCGACCTTCTTCAATCCGTCTTGGGGCTGGGCTGCGGGTGCGGCGGTGTCCACGGCCGAGGAGCTGGCGGATTGGGCCGAGGCGTTGACCTCGAGCGGTCTGTTGAGCGAGGGGCTTCAGGAACGGCGACTGGATTCCGTTCTGCCGATCTCCGAGGATGCCGCGCAGGAGGGCTGGGGCTATGGGCTCGGTATCGCAGAGGTTGCCGGTCTGCTCGGTCATACGGGCCAGTTGCCGGGGTACAACTCCTTCATGGGGTCGGATCCGACCACGGGCGTGACGGTGGTGATCTGGGCGAACTTCGCGCCGACGGCGGATGGTCGGGATCCGGCGAATGCCATCGCGGACGCGGTCGTTCCGCTGATCCGGCAGGAAGACTAGACTTGCGGGGTCGGCGGATTCGCACGCCGCGCCGCACGAGATCGGAGAACAGCATGCGCAGACTGTCCTGGCTGGTGGTCGGGGCCGCACTCGGCTTCGTCGCCGCGCACTTCGTGAACCAGACTCCCGAAGGCCGCCGTTTCTTCGAGCGCGTGGGTCGCGGGGCCAGGGAGTTCGGGGACGCCATCGCGGAGGGCTACCGCGAGGCCGAGGAGGAGTTCGTCGAGGTGCTCGACGACGTGGAGCGTCGCCTCACCGAGTTGGAGTCCAAGAACTAGTGCAGACCGCAGAGATCCGCCGTCGCTGGCTCGACTTCTTCGAGCGCAAGGGGCACACCGTCGTGCCCTCCGCCTCCCTGGTGAGCGACGATCCCAGCCTGATGTTCACGGTCGCCGGCATGGTCCCGTTCGTGCCGTATCTCTCCGGCCTGGTGCCGGCGCCGTATCCGCGCGCGACGAGCGTGCAGAAGTGCATCCGCACCAACGACATCGAAGAGGTCGGCAAGACCCCCAGGCACGGCACCTTCTTCCAGATGTGCGGCAACTTCTCGTTCGGCGACTACTTCAAGGAGGGGGCGATCCGCTTCGCCTGGGAGCTGCTGACGAGTTCCGAGGACGAGGGCGGTCTCGGTTTCGAGGCGGGGGATCTGTGGGTCACCGTCTACGAGGAGGACGACGAGGCGCACGCGCTGTGGCGCGACATCGCGGGACTCCCGGAGGAGCGCATCCAGCGGCTGGGCAAGGACAGCAACTACTGGTCGACCGGACAGCCGGGGCCGGCCGGCCCCTGCAGCGAGATCTTCTACGATCTGGGGCCGGAGTACGGGGTCGACGGCGGTCCGGCCACGGATGACGACCGCTACGTCGAGATCTGGAACCTCGTGTTCATGCAGTACGAGATCGCGGAGGTGAAGTCCAAGACGGAGTTCGCGGTGGTCGGGGAGCTGCCGCGGAAGAACATCGACACCGGTCTCGGCCTCGAGCGCGTGGCGTTCATCAAGCAGGGCGTCCAGAACATGTACGAGATCGACCAGGTGCGTCCGGTCCTCGACGCGGCGGCGCAGCTCGCGGGCAAGGCGTACGGGGAGAACCACGCCGATGACGTGCGCCTCCGCGTGATCGCTGATCACGTGCGCAGCGGGCTCATGCTGATCGCGGACGGGGTCACCCCGTCGAACGAGGGGCGCGGCTACATCCTGCGACGTCTGCTGCGCCGGGTGATCCTCTCCATGCGCCTGCTCGGCGTGGAAGGTCCGACGTTCGATCGGCTCTTCCCCGCGTCGCGGGATGCGATGAAGGCGGCGTACCCGGAGGTCGAGCGCGATTTCGATTTCATCTCCCGCACGGCCTACTCCGAGGAGCGCACGTTCCTGCGCACGCTGGCTGCGGGCCTCCAGATCCTGGACGGCGCGATCGAGGCCGGTCGTGACGCGTCCGTCGGTGCGTCCGGCGCCGCCGTGCCGGGGGACACCGCCTTCCTGCTGCACGACACGCACGGGTTCCCGATCGAGTTGACCCTCGAGATCGCCGAGGAGGCCGGAGTCTCGGTGGACCGCCGGGTGTTCGCGGAGCTCATGCAGGAGCAGCGGGACCGGGCCAAGGCGGACGCCAAGGCGAAGAAGGGTCAGCGGGCCGATCTCTCGGTCTACAAGGAGTTGCGCGGGCTCGGCGAGACCGCCTTCGTCGGCTACGACGAGCTGAACCATGAGAGCCGCGTGCTCGGCATCGTGGTGGACGGACGCCCGGCGCCCTCCGCCCAGGAGGGCGAGATCGCCGAATTGGTGCTCGCTGAGACGAGCCTGTGGGCGGAGTCCGGCGGTCAGGACAGCGATCAGGGCCTCATCGTGGGCGACGGATTCGAGGCCGAGGTGCTCGACGTGCAGCGGCCGGTTCCCGGCCTGATCGTGCACACCGCGAAGGTCCGCATCGGCACGGTGGCGATCGACGCGCGCGCCGAGACCCGGGTCGATCCGGATTACCGTCGCGGGGCGACGCAGGCCCACTCGGGGACGCACATCGTGCACGCCGCCCTGCGAGAGGTGCTCGGCCCGAACGCCCATCAGGCCGGGTCCTACAACAAGGCCGGTTATCTCCGGCTCGACTTCACCCACGGGGAGGCGCTGAGCCCCGAGACGCGGAGCGAGATCGAGGAGATCTCGAACCTCGCGGTGCGCAGTGACTACGAGGTGGTCACCCGGGAGATGCCGCTCGACGAGGCGAAGGCGCTCGGGGCGATGGCGCTCTTCGGGGAGAAGTACGGCGAGCGCGTCCGCGTGGTCGACATCGGCGGCCCGTGGTCGCGCGAGCTGTGCGCCGGCACCCACGTGTCGGGCTCGGCCGAGGTCGGCATGATCAGTCTGATCAGCGAGAGCTCGATCGGCTCCACGAATCGGCGCGTCGAATCGCTCGTCGGCATCGAGGCGTTCCGCAGCTTCGCCGCCGAGCGCGCCATCGTGCAGCAGCTGACCGGCAGTCTCAAGGTCCCGCGCCTGGAACTGGTGCAGCGGGTGGGCGAACTCGCCGCGCAGCTGAAAGCCGCGGAGAAGACGATCGCCCGGCTCGAGGCTGCCAAGCTCGGGGAACGGGTGCCCGAGCTCGCGGCCGGCGCGCAGCGGATCGGTCCGTTCACCGCGGTGACCGCCTCGCTCGGGAGCGTCGGTTCCGCCGACGATGTGCGCGGCCTCGCGCAGCAGCTTCGCGAACGCCTCGCGGACGAGCCGGCCGTGGTCGTCCTGGCGGGGGAGGCGAGCGGCAGGCCCGTGCTGATCGCGGCGACGACCCCGTCCGCGCGGGAGGCGGGCGCCCGAGCCGGTGCGCTCGCGAAGCTCGGCGCCGGCGTGCTCGGCGGCGGCGGCGGCGGAAAGGACGATCTCGCCCAGGGCGGCGGCGCCGATCCCGCGAAGATCGACGAGGCGCTGGCCGAGATCCGCCGCGCGCTGGCAGGCTGACGGCGGGATTCATCCTATGCGGCATGGAGTGCGGCTCGGCATCGACGTCGGGAAGGCGCGGATCGGCGTGGCCCGCTGCGACCCTCACGGCCTGCTCGCCACGCCGCTCGAGACCGTGCCGCGCGCGCGCGGCACGGACCGCGGCGATCTCCGGCGCATCCTGGAACTGGTCGGGGAGCACGCGGCGTTCGAGGCGGTGGTCGGCCTGCCGTTCGGGTTGAGCGGCCACCGCACTCCCTCGACCGAGGACGCGGAGCTCTTCGCTCAGCGGCTGCTGACCGCGGCGCGGGCCGAGGCGGGCTCGGGGCGCGCGGCATTGGAGGTGCGGCTGGTGGACGAGCGCCTGTCGACCGTGTCCGCGCAGCAGGGCTTGCGCGATGCCGGACGCAGCACGAAGAAGAGTCGTAACGTGATCGATCAGGCCGCGGCTGTGGTGATCCTGCAGCACGCGCTCGACCTCGAGCGGGGCCGCGGCGTGCCGCCGGGCACCGTGATCGGGGCGGATGAGGCCGAGGACCGACGGAGAGGGACGGCATGATGGCTCGACACGCCGCAGTGGGCGCAAACCGTGAGGATCGGAGGGCCAGGCGCCGGAGGAACGGGAGGCGCTGGATCATCGCTCTCGCCGTCACGGTCGTGTTGCTCGGCGGTCTGGGAGCGGTCGCGGCGGTGTTCTGGTCCGAGTACGGCGCGCGCATCTCCCAGGCCGCCGGATGGGTCTCGAACGATTACGAGGGCGAGGGGCACGGCGAGGCCTTCATCACGATCACCGCGGGGGAGATCGGCGAGGATGTGGCCGCGGCGCTGGCCGAGGCGGATGTGGTGAAGACCCAGCAGGTCTTCTACGAACTGCTGCTCCAGCAGGATCCTCAGGTCGAGTTCCTCCCGGGCCAGTACCAGCTGAGACTGCAGATGAGCGCCCAGGCCGCGCTCGACGCGCTGCAGGATCCGGAGAATCGGAGAGAGCTCACGGCGGTCATCCCCGAGGGGAGGACGGTCGATCAGGCGCTCGAGATCGTCGCGGCCGGAGCGGACATCCCGCTCGAGGAGCTGCAGAAGGCCGCCGAGGACCCCCAGGAGTTCGGCCTTCCGAAGAGCGTTTCCTCCCTGGAGGGATGGCTGTATCCGGCGACCTACGAGTTCGACGCCGACACCACGGCGGAGGAGGCGATCGGGATGATGGTGGAGTATCAGCTCGCCCTGCTCGACGAGCTCGGCGTTGAGAAGAAGGACCGGGAGCGCGTGCTCACCGTCGCCTCGATCGTGGAGCGGGAGGCCGGCCGAGCGGAGGACTTCGGCAAGGTCGCCCGGGTGATCGAGAATCGACTCGACACCGGCATGCTGCTGCAGATGGATTCCACGGTGCAATACGGCTATCAGCAGCACGACGACGGCAGCGTCTGGTCGAGCGACGACGCCCTGAAGGACGACAACCCCTGGAACACCTACCTCCGCGCGGGGCTTCCGGCCGGTCCGGTGGCGAACCCGGGCCGTGCCGCGATCGAGGCCGCGCTGAGCCCCGATGAGGGGGACTGGCTCTTCTTCGTCGCGGTGAACCTCGAGACCGGTGAGTCCGTCTTCACGACGAACGAGAACGATCACTACGCGGCTGTGGAGCAGTTGCAGCAGTGGTGCACCGCCAATCCGGGGAACGGATGCTGACACCGATGCCGGGCGACGACCCTTCGCCTGCGCTCGAGGGCGTCGCTCCGCGGCTCGCCGTGCTGGGCTCGCCGATCTCGCATTCCCGCTCTCCGGTCATCCACCACGCGGCGTACCGCCGGCTCGAGTTGCCCTGGCGCTACGACGCCGTCGAGCTGGAGGCGCCGTCTCTGGAGGGCTTCCTCGCGGAACGCGGGCCGGAGTGGCGGGGGTTCTCGCTGACGATGCCGCTGAAGGAGGAGGCCCGGCGTCTCGCCGCGGTGCTGGATCCGGTGGCGACGGAGAGCCGGGTGGTCAATACGATGCTGCGGCTCGCAGGCGGGCGCTGGGCCGGATTCAACACCGACGTCGGCGGCCTGGCCGCGGCGATCGAGGAGGCGGGGCTCGACGCGGCCTCCACGGTGGTGATCGGATCCGGCGCGACCGCGGTCTCGGCGATCCTCGCCGCACGGCGACTGGGGGCGCTGCAGGTGGAGGTCGTGGCCCGCAACCTCTCCGCGATCGACGATCTCGTGGCCCGCTTCGACGGAACCGTCGAAGCGGGAGGCTCGGCTCCGCTGCGCGTGCGCGGCGCCCCGTTGCCGCACCTCGCAGAGGCTTCGCGCCCGGCCGGGGGGTGCGAGCCGACGCTGGTGCTCTCGACGCTCCCCGGGCCCGCGGGGCGTGAGCTGGAACTGCCGGTCTCGTCTGCGGGGCGTTCGCTGACCTCCGTGCCGCTCTTCGATGTCGCCTACGATCCGTGGCCCTCGCCCCTCGCGCTGCGCTGGCGCGACGCCGGGAGCGTGGCCCACGCGGGCGTCGGCATGCTGCTGCATCAGGCGCTGCTCCAGGTGAGGATCTTCGTCGGCGGCGATCCTTCGTCGGTGCTCCCGGATGAGCGGGAGCTGTTCGCGGCCATGCGCGTTGCCGCGGGTGTGGGAGAATAGCGGGTATGCTCGCGCGCTGGGTTCTGGCGCGAAGCCCGTTGCGGGCTTCGCCGCGACACCGGTGCAGAGGCCGTCTCGGCCTGTGAATGTGTTCTGCATAAGAGAGGTTTCGCTATGCTCCGCTGGTTGACCGCCGGGGAATCCCACGGTCCCGAACTCATCGCCGTACTCGAGGGGCTGCCCGCAGGGGTGCCGCTGTCGCTCGACAGCGTGCGCGAGGATCTCGCGCGCCGCAAGCTGGGCTACGGGCGCGGCTCGCGGATGAAGTTCGAGCAGGACGAGCTGCACTTCTCCGGGGGCGTCGTACAGGGGCGCAGCATCGGCGGCCCGGTGGCGATCCGGATCGGCAACACCGAGTGGCCGAAGTGGGTCGAGGTGATGAGCGCCGAGCCGACCGAGCTGAGCGATCGCTCCCGCGGCCGGGGCGCTCCGCTCACGCGGCCCAGGCCCGGCCATGCCGACCTGACCGGCATGCAGAAGTACGGCTTCGACGAGGCGAGGCCCGTGCTCGAGCGGGCCAGCGCGCGCGAGACGGCCGCGCGCGTCGCCCTCGGAGCCGTCGCGAGAGCCTTCCTCGCCGAGCTCGGCATCCGGCTCGTCAGCCACACGGTCGCCCTCGGCACGGTGCGCGTTCCCGCGGAGTCGCCGCTGCCGCGCCCCGAGGACGTCGCTGCTCTCGACGCGGATCCGCTGCGCTGCTTCGACTCCGCCGCGAGCGCGCGCATGGTGGTGGAGGTGGACGACACCAAGAAGTCCGGAGACACCATCGGCGGCATCGTCGAGGTGCTGGCCTACGGGCTCCCGCCGGGCCTGGGCTCCTACGTGCACTGGGATCGGCGCCTGGACTCGCGGATCGCCGGCGCCCTGATGGGGATTCAGGCGATCAAGGCGGTCGAGTTCGGCGACGGCTTCGAGACGACGAGGCGCCGGGGTTCGGCCGCGCACGACGAGCTCCACGTGCGCGACGACCGGATCGTCCGGGACACCGATCGCGCGGGCGGCGTCGAGGGCGGGATGAGCACGGGGCAGGTGCTCCGCGTCCGTGCCGGGATGAAGCCCATCGCCACCGTCCCCAACGCGCTGCCGACCGTGGACGTCGTCACCGGCGCTGAGACGAAGGCGCATCACCAGCGCAGCGACGTCTCCGCGGTTCCCGCGGCGGGCGTGGTCGCCGAGGCGATGACCGCGCTCGTGCTGGCGGATGCCGTGACGGAGAAGTTCGGAGGAGACAGCGTCGCCGAGACCGCGCGGAACCTCACCGCCTACCTGGATGCCATCCCGGACACCCTGACGACCGCTGTCGAGTCGTGATGGATCCGGACGGCGAGCCGGCTGCGGATCGGCGTCCGGTCCCCGGTCCGCCCAAGCAGCCACTGACTCAGCCCGTGCCACTGCCCCGGAACCGCTCGGAGGAGCGGATCGAGGGCGGGGGCGCGTCGCATCGGCGCAGACGCCGGCGCCGGAGGCGGATCCCGGAGACCGCGGTCGTCCTCGTCGGGCCGATGGCCGCGGGCAAGACGAGCCTCGGGCGGCGACTGGCGAAGGATCTCGGCATCCCCTTCGTGGACACGGACGCCGTGTTCGTGCGCGACCACGGCGCGATCGCGGAGTTCTTCGCCGCGCACGGCGAGGCGGAGTTCCGGAGGATCGAGGCGGAGATCGTCGCCGCCGAGCTGGCGCGACCCGGCAGCCGGATCGTGGCGCTCGGCGGCGGAGCGGTACTCGCGGCATCGACGCGAGCAGCGCTGCGCGCGCATCCGGTCGTGCTCCTCATGACGACCCAGGAGGCGGTGCTGCGCACGGCGAATCTGGCCCGGCGTCCGCTGCTGCGGGACGATCCCGACGCCTGGGGCCGTATCCTCGAAGAGCGCCGTCCCCTGTACGAGGAGGTGGCGGACGTGACATTCCGCACCGATCGCACGACGAAGGATCAGTTGGCGCGTCGGGTGTCGGGTTGGATACGCGGTCAGGCCAGGCGTTCCGGGGGACCGGGCGGGGCGGCATGACCGGCGCGGGAGTCGCAGGAGACACGACACGGGAGCGAGCGGCGATATGACTCAGCAGGACGGAACGGCGATCGGCATCGAGGTGACCGGCGACGGCGCTTACTCGATCAGTGTGGGCCGTGATCTGCTCGGCGGCGTCGCGGAGACGCTGGGCGAACGGGTCAACAAGGTGCTGATCGTGCACACCTCGACGGTGGGGCGCCTCGCCGAGGAGCTGCGCACCGAGCTGCAGCGGGACTTCGCCCAGGTGCTTCTCGCCGAAGTGCCGGATGCGGAGTCGGCGAAGCGGGTGGAGGTGGCCGCGTTCTGCTGGAAGCTCCTCGGGCAGGCCGATTTCACGCGCAGCGACGCCATCATCGGCCTCGGCGGGGGAGCCGTCACGGATCTCGCAGGCTTCGTCGCCGCGACCTGGCTGCGGGGGGTGAGGCTGCTGCAGATCCCCACCACCGTGCTCGGGATGGTCGATGCCGCCGTCGGCGGCAAGACGGGCATCAACACCGCGGAGGGGAAGAACCTGGTGGGCGCCTTCTACGCCCCCCACGCGGTGATCTGCGACACCGGGCTTCTCGAGACGCTGGCGCGGAACGAGATCCTCGCCGGCTTCGCGGAGGTCGCGAAGTACGGCTTCATCGCGGAACCGGAGATCCTCGAAACCATCGAGCGCGACGTCGACCGCGCCACCGATCCGACGACTCCGGAGTTCCTGCGGCTGATCGAGCTCTCCATCGCTGTGAAGGCCCGCGTGGTGAGCGAGGACTTCCGCGAGGGCGGGCTGCGCGAGATCCTGAACTACGGGCACACGCTCGGCCATGCGATCGAGCACGCCGAACGCTACCAGTGGCGTCACGGCGTCGCGGTCTCGATCGGCATGGTCTACGCCGCGGAGCTCGGCCGGATGGCCGGGCAGCTTCCCGACGCGGTCGTGGATCGGCACCGCTCGGTGCTCGGCGCGCTGGGGCTGCCGCTCTCGTACCCCGCGGGGCGCTGGCCCGGCCTGCTCGCGACGATGCAGCGCGACAAGAAGGCGCGGGCGGGGATGCTTCGCTTCATCGTGCTCGACGACATCGCGAAGCCCCGCGTGCTAGCCGGTGTCGACGAGAGCGTGCTGCAGTTCGCCTACCAGGAGATCGCCGCGTAGCACACGATGATGCGGAATCGTGACCGTTCGTTCGCTCCGGGTTCATCTCTGCCGACCGAATCGGTGATTCGCTGTCTGTAGCGTGCATCAGTGCCCACACGAGTGGAATGACGCCTGAGAGAAACGAGGGAATCATGAGCCGGACCGCGCGAAGAGGCGTGCTTGCGTTAGTCGCGATCGTGAGTGTGCTGGGGATCGCGGTCTGGCCGGTGATCGCCGCCCTGGACGACGCGCAGGGCGAGACGGTCCCCAGCACCCCTGCTCCGGTCCCCGCCGGGGACGTTCCGAAGAGCGAGCAGGATCTCGATCGGGCGGTGCAGTCCACGTACGACGAGAGCAGCGACTACCTGCGATCCGTCGGCGAGGAGGATCAGCTGTTCAGCACCGGGTACGGCTCGCCGGAAGCCGTGATCGTGACCGCCTCCGAATTGTCCCCGGCGATCCGGAGCGAACTCGAACGCATCGCCGAGCGAAACGGAGTCGCCCTGCGGCTGGAGGTCTCTGGGATCACCCTGAGCGAGTATCTCCCGATCCCGCCGGAGATCGCCCAGGCTTCCGCGAAGACCGACCATCCGATCCAGTCGGTCGGTTTCGGTGCCGATGGGTTGACGATCGAGGTGAACGTCGAAGAGTCCGTGAGCGACCGTGAGGCGAACCTCGAGCATCAGCGCCGGTTCGAACGCGCCCTGGACGGCACGAACCTGAGAGTCGAGGTGGTGACCGTCGAGGCCGAACCCGACGACTACAGGGACGACAGGTGAGACGATCGGTCCCCGCACCGGGAAGGCGGGGCAAACGAATACCGGGTCGGCGGTGCCTGGGCGCGCAGATGCACGGGTGGAGCGGCGCGTCCTCGGAACAGGGCGGGCGACGCGGCAGCACGATCCCGTAGAGCCGGCTCTTCCGGGCTCTGCGCGTCCGGAGGGGTCGGTAGGATCAGCGCGCCAAGGCGACTCGCGCGCAACTCCGGTGCTCTCAGCTGCAGCGCGACGAGCGAGCGCACGAGCGCGACGAGCGACGGGGCACGGCGCCACGGATCCGCTCCGGCCGCGCGGCTCGCCGCGGCCTCGATGCGGGAGATCGCCGGGAGGAGATCGTCGTCCCAGCGATCCTCGGCGGAGAGCCAGGCCAGCAGGTCAGTGATGGTCCAATCCGGGGATATTGGCTCAGTAAAAGGCCAATCTGATGGGAAATCTCGGGTCATTGGATCAGAATGGCTCGGTATGACGGAGACAGAAAGAGCCAATGCTCGTCTGGTGGACCACCGATCGGCCACCGTCTCCCCGCTGCTGCTCGTCACCCGGCTCGGCCGCTGGGCGCAGGGCGAGGGAACGCTGGCCGAGCGCCTGGCGCACGGCATTGCCTCCCTCGTGCGGTCCGGTGAGCTCCGCGCCGGCGATCGACTGCCCGCCGAGCGCGCGCTCGCTGCGGCCGTCTCCGTGTCCCGCGGCACCGTCGTGGCGGCGTACGGGATACTGAGTGAGAACGGCGTGGTCGAGCGCAGGCAGGGGAGCGGCACCGTCGTCGCCGGGACCCTGCTGCGCCTGAGCGGATCCGGCACCGCGCACCGCGGCGAAGCGCTCTTCTCCGCACTGCCGTCCTCGATCGACCTGCTGCGCAGTGTGCCGCAGATGCCCGACCTCGCCGTCGGGATCGTGCGAGCGCACGATCCCGAGCCCGACCTCGTGCTGCTCTCCGAGACGGATCCTGCGGGCCTGCCGGTGCTCCGCGAGCGCATCGCGCGGCGTTTCGCGGCGGAGGGCACACCGACCACGCTCGAGCAGATCCTCGTCACGCACGGCGCCCAGTCGGCCTTCCACCTGCTCGTCGGCGAGGTCGTGTCGCCCGGCGACGTCGTCCTCACCGAGGAGGTGACCTGGCCCGGCTTCTCGGATGCGGTCCGCCGCCGAGGCGGCATCCTGCAGGGGATACCGATGGGCCCCGACGGCATCGATGTGATGATGCTCGAGGAGGCGATGGCGCGGCTGCGGCCGGTGCTCGTCGCAATCAACCCGCACCATCACAACCCCACCGGGCTGCGGCTCCCGTCATCCGATCGACTGCGGATCGCGGAGCTCGCGGCGGAGTACGGGGTTCCGGTGCTCGAGGACCGGGTGCTGGCTCCGATCTCCTTCGACGGCGTCGTGCCGCCGACGCTCGCCGCGCTGCGGCCGGACGCCCCGATCCTCGTCACCGACTCGGTGTCGAAATGGGCCTGGTCCGGGCTGCGGATCGGCTGGCTGCGAGCCGATCCGGTGCTCGTGCGACGTCTGCGGGGCGCCCGCCAGATCGTCGACATGTTCACGAGCGTTCCCGCGCAGCTGCTCGCACTCGACTTCCTCGACCGGGCCGACGAATTGCGCAGGGAGGTCAGCGAGCGGCACGCCGGCAGGCTGGAGCTGCTCCGCGGACTGCTCGCCGAGCACCTTCCCGAGTGGGAGTACCGGCCGCCGCGGGGCGGGCTGTCGCTGTGGGCGCGACTGCCGAGCGGATCCGCGGAGGAGGTGATCGCTCGGGCGGCCATGCGCGGCGTCGCGGTGGCGGGAAGCGACGCCTTCGCGGCCACGGCCTCGAACGACGACCACATCAGGCTCCCGTTCACCGCTCCCGACTCGTCGCTCGAGGAGGGACTGCGCCGCCTCGGCGAGGCCTGGCGCGAGCTCGGCTGAGTAATCCCGTTCCGGTGCGGCCCGCTCAGAGGGCGAAACCCTGCCCGCGCAGGATCAGGCCGAGCACCCGGCGATCCTCGCGGTGCATCACGCCCTCCACGAAGCGCCGGAGCGCGAGGTCGAGATCCACGGCGCCGGCGGATCCCGCGACCTTGCGCAGCACGGCGACCAGCGTGCGGGGCGCGAGTACGGACTCCTCGAGCCCCGGCCGGCCGTCGATCTCGCGCTCGGTCGACACGTAGGCGTCGAAGCCCTCGCCCTGCTCCCCGGCGAACACCTGCTGGCTGATGAAGGCCGCACGCGCCACCCGTTCGACGGCCTCGACGGGCAGGGACCGCGGCAGCTCGCCGCGCCGATCGCAGACGGAGGCCGCGGCGAGCAGGGCATTCTCGGCGGGGAAGGCGTCGAAGGCCAGCCCGGAGTCCGGGTAGTGCACGCGGTAGATGTTCGCACCGAAGCGGTTGACGAGCTCCGCGCTCAATCGCTCCAGACCCAGATAGCGGTGCGGGGTCTGCTCGTTGGCGGTGGCGAGGATGGCGAAGCCCTCCGCGATCGTCACGACGCGCCCCGCGTTCTCCTGCACGGCGAAGCGGTCGCCCGGACGCAGTTGCAGGATGCGATTCAGGCGCTTCAGGAACTCGGGCGGCATGGCGTTCACCTCGTCGAGGATCAGCGGTCGCCCCTCCGACATGGCTCGCAGCAGCGGCCCCGGGACGAAGGCGCTGACGGTTGCGCCCATCTCCGCCCTGAGCTCGTGCGCGCCGACCAGCTGCGAGCTCGTCACGTCGCCGTAGCCCGACACCAGCTCGGGCTCGGCGCCCATCAGACGCTCGGAGAGGTGCTGGGCGAGCGCGGTCTTGCCGCCGCCGGTCTCGCCGAGCAGGAGCAGCGGTTCTCCGCGGCGCAGCGCCGGCGCCGACTCGGCGATGATGGCGCGCATCTGCTCGGTGAGCAGCACGCCCTCGGCCAGCTGCGCACGCGCACGGCGCAGGCGCATCCGGGCCACCGCGTCGAGCACCGCGTCGCGGCGGTCGGTCGAGTCGATCCTCGACTCCCACGTGCTCGCCCCGGTGCCGCTGCGCGTGCCCGCCTCCGCGGCGGCGATGCCCGCTCTCGCAACAGTCAGAAGCTCCGCCTCCGCCGGGCTCGGGTCCCGGCCGGACGCAGCGATGTCGGACGCGAGCCGCTCGGCCCGCGAGCGCAGGGCCTCCCTGCGCTGATCGTCCCCGTGCACGGCGACGGCGATCCGCAGTTGGCGCGCCCGCTCGTCGAGCGCATCCCGGATCGCGCCGCGACTGCGCTCGTCATCGAGGATGGACGAGAGGCGCCGGTGCAGACCGGCGAGCCCCAGCAGGTTCGTGCTCAGACGCTCCGGGGCGGTGCGAGCCAGGTCCTCGAGCTCGTCCGGCCGTTTCGCGCCCATCCCCGCCAGATCGATCCGGCTCAGAGACGGATCGCCTGAGACGTCGGAGAGGATGGCGCGTCGGGTGCTGCGGAGCGCGTCGGCGAGCTCTCTCGCTTCGAGGAGGACGGGATCGGCGTCGGCGGGCAGCATGTCGTCACGCTACCACTCGGGCTCGTCGAGATGGCATAGGGTACGGGCATGGCGACCGACAGCGGACGGAGGGCGGACGATCCGCTCCTGCGGGCGCGATTGGCGGCCGTCGGACGCCTGCTCGCGGTGCCGATCGCGGTCGACGACGGCGAGGAGTGGACGGTCGAGGGCTCCGCGGCGGAGGGGCCCGGTCTCCTCCGCGTCGGTCTGGGGTTCTACCGGGTCAGAGGGTTCGGCGCGGATGAGGCGGAGGCGCTGGCGCTGCTCGAGCTGTGGGGCACGGCCAAGACGGCGCGAACGGCGCCCGAGCGCATGCGGCGCCGGATGGTCCTCGCCGGGCGGCGCCCCGAGCTGGAACCGCTGCTCGCGGCGATCGACCGTCTACAGGCCTCGGGAGAACTGCTCGCAGCCATGCCGGCGTTCCGGGGTGCGCTGAGCGCCGCGACCCTGCGCAGCCTGCCGGAAGAACCGCGAGGGCTCCCCAAGCACCTGCAGTTCGTCGCCGCGCTGCTGCAGCGCGTGCTCGCACCGGGAGCGGGGATCGACACGGACGACGCGGTGCGCGCCGAACTCGGCCGCATCGACCGGCTGGGCGATCCCGGCGCCGACCCGCTGCGGAGGATCAGCGCCCCGGACCGGTCGCGCAGCCAGCTGCTGCGCCTGGAGCGCGCGCTCGCGCTGCTGCTCGCCCCCTACGAGCGACTGCTCGCGCGGGACGCGAGCGCGCGAGGCCTGACGGACCGCGGCGAGCTCTCCGGGCCGGGGGATCCTGCGTCGCACGCGTTCGGAGCGAGCGGGGGACCGGGGGATCCGGACGCGCTCGCGGAGGCCGCGACGGGGGAGCACGCCGGCGACGCCCCCGCGGACCCGGACGACGGTGCGGGCGCCCGCCCCGGGGAACGGCGCGAGACCTCGGAGGGCGCCGATCTCTTCGCCGCCGAGCGCGCCGGGTTCGTGGAGACGGTGATCGCGACCCCCATGCCCGCGCACGGCTCGCTCGCCTCCGCGCTGCTTCCGGACGTGCTTCCCGACCTCGCGGACGAGGGACTCGCCGATTCGGGGAGGCGCGGGGATCCGGCCGGCGGTGCGGTCGTGCGCACGGTTGCCCCGGCCGACTACCGGAGACGCCTCGAACGGCGCCGCGCCGCGATCGAGGAGGTGCGGCGCCTCTGGTGGCGCATCGTCTCGGAGCGCCTGGTGCGCCGCCCCGCGAACGGTCGGCGGGCCGAGCCGGAGGGGGATCTTCTCGACGGGGAGGCGCTGGCGCGGATCGTCGCCGAGACCCGGGCCGGAGTGCGCCGGCCCGGAGCGTTCAGGCGCCGGGAGCACCGCCCCAGGAGGCGGAGCGCCCCGGGGCGGACGGACTACGTCTTCCTGATCGACCGGTCGGCCTCGATGACGGGAGCGGCCGCGGAGGCCGCCGCAGACGCGGCCCTCGTGATGCTGGAGGCGCTGGCCGGAGCGCAGCGCGATATCGCCGAGGCCGAACGGATATCCGGGCTCGACCTCGAACTCGGCATCCGCACCGCGCTCATCGTGTTCGATGCGGAGCCGCTCGTGGTGAAGCCGCTCTCGGCCGGCGTGGACGACGAGGCCAGACGGCGGCTGCTGGCGGAGATCCGCTCGCCCGGGGGCGCGACCAACGACGCGGCCGCCCTCGCCGCGGCCTGCTCCCAGCTCGCGACCGCGCCGACCGGCGACGAGCACCGCCGCATCGTATTCGTCGTCGGCGACGGCGGCAGCAACGATCCGGCCGCGGCCCGGAACGAACTGCGACGACTGCGGACGAGCGGCGTCGCCGTCATCGGGATCGGTCTCGGCAGCGACGAGTTCGCGCGCAGGTACGCGCCGAGCGGATTGCGCCTCGACGACCCGTCCGCGCTCGCGGACGTCCTCACGACGATCATCGAGCGCGAGCTCCCGGAGCTGATCGACGGTTCGTAGCCCGTCGACATCGGCATGCGCCGCGGTGTGAGAGGATCGACCGTATGCGAGATCTCCGGGTGGCGGGCGATGGCGAATGGATCGGGTTCAGCCGCGGACTCTTCCCGGATCTCGCCGAGCGGCTCGACCGCGCCCTCGGTGAGAACGCTCGTCGGGACGGCGCTCTCGCCGACGACGCACTCGCGGGTGACACGGTCCAGCCGGGACGAGCCTTCGACGATCGGCTCGATGCGGAGGTCGCCCGGCGGCACGAGCTCCGCGAGGCGATCACCGCGCTCGCGGACATCTCCGATCCCGCGGTGCGCGCCCGTTTCGAGGACGCCTTCGCCACGGCTCGATCGATCTTCGCCCCGATCGGCTGCGCGGTCCCGGAGCCGGAGAGCTTCCTCGCGGCGGGCATCGACCTCCGCTCCCTCGCCACCGCCGCCGCGCGCGACACGACGCTCGCCGTGGTCGTGGCGCCGCACGGGCTCGGGGCCGCGGCGTGGCTCTCGCTCTTCGACGGAGCCGCTCGAGACGATGCGAGCGCCGGTCGTCCCGGTCTCGTGCTGGCCGACGAGGTCCGCGCCGGCTTCGACGCTCTCGATCGACCTCCTCGGGCCGCGCCCGCGGCGAGCGTCCGCGATCGGCTGCACCCTTCGGCGGTCTGGACGCTGCGCCTGATCCCGGCGTCCGATGCGCCGCCGCTCATGGGGCTCGGTCATGCGCACGGCCCCCATGCGACGCTCAGCGAGATGCTGGTGCTCCAGCTCCGCCGGGCCGACGCCGGGTGCGGTCCGCTCGACGCGGAGACCTTCACCTGGGTCGCCGGAGAACTCGCCGGCGGCGCGCTGGCGGCCCGCGAGGTGTTCGACGAGTCGGAGCGCGCCGTCCGGATCAGCGCGCGAGGCGTGGGGAGTCAGGGCCCGCACCTCGGCGCCCGGCCGCCCGTCGGCTGAGGCCGCGCAGACGCACGCGGTACACTGTTGCGGCTAGGGTAGGTCAGGCGCGTCCTCGTCGTTACGAGACAGCCTCGAGACCTCATCGCTCATAGACACAACGGAGAACGCACCGCATGGCCACCTCGAACGACATCAAGAACGGCACCGTGATCAAGGAGAACGGTCAGTTGTGGAGCGTGGTCGAGTTCCAGCACGTCAAGCCGGGCAAGGGCGGAGCCTTCGTGCGCACGAAGCAGAAGAACGTCGTGTCGGGCAAGATCATCGACAAGACCTACAACGCGGGAGCCAAGATCGAGACCGCGCTGGTGGATCGCCGCGACTACCAGTACCTGTACCAGGACGGCGCCGACTACGTCTTCATGGATCAGAGCGACTACGATCAGCTCACGGTCTCCGGCACCATCGTCGGGGACGCCGCGCGGTTCATGCTCGAGAACCAGCAGGTGCAGATCGCCCTGCACGAGGGCGAGCCCCTCTATATCGAGCTCCCCGCGTCGGTCGTGCTCGAGGTCACCTACACCGAGCCGGGCCTGCAGGGCGACCGGTCGACCGGCGGAACGAAGCCGGCGAAGGTCGAGACGGGTGCGGAGATCCAGGTTCCGCTGTTCCTCGAGACGGGCACGAAGGTGAAGGTCGACACCCGCACGGGCGACTACCTCGGCCGCGTCAACGACTAGCAGCGCCCGAGATGAGTGCTCGCAGCAAGGCCCGGAAGCGGGCCCTCGACATGCTGTTCCAGGCCGACGTGCGCGCCGAGCCCCTCGAGCGGGTGGTCGAGGCCGAGGCCGCGCGCGCCGCGGGCGAACCCGACCGCCTGGCGTCGTGGATGTACGCGAGGGAGATCGTCGACGGCGTCGCGGACCACGCCGCCGAGATCGATGAGTTGATCGTCAGCTACGCACAGGGCTGGAGCCTCGCGCGCATGCCCAACGTGGACCGTGCGGTGCTGCGGATCGCGGCGTGGGAGATCCTGCACAACCCGGAGGTGCCGACCGCGGTCGCGATCGACGAGGCCGTCGAACTGGCGAAGGAGTACTCCACCGAGGACAGCTCCCGCTTCGTCAACGGCGTGCTCGGCAGGATCGGGGAGTACGCGAGCGCATAGCCCGTGCAGCCCACCTCGCCGACGATGACTGCGCCATCGCGGCCTACTGTGATGTCGCACGGATGGTCGCCTGCGATCGGATGCGGCGGCCAGTCGTGCGACATTGTCGTCTGGATCCGCTCGGCGCGCCCGCGCGGAGCACGGAGGGAACCGGGTCGCCGGTGCGCTAGACTCGTCTCAGCAACAGCACTTCTTTAACGGCGTCCCGTGAGGCGCAGAAGGGGGGCGGTGGACATGACCGAGCGGATCGTGCTTGAGGGCTCCGAGATCGCGCGGGCGCTCACCCGCATCTCGCACGAGATCATCGAGGCCAACAAGGGCGCGAACGACCTCATCCTGGTCGGCATCCCGACGCGCGGAACCATCCTCGCCCACCGCATCGCCGAGATCATCGGGCGCATCGAGGGGGTCGACGTCCCGGTCGGGCAGCTCGACGTCACGATGTACCGCGACGACCTGGCCCGCAACCCGACCCGCACCCCGCGGCCCACCGAGATGCCGGTCGCAGGCATCGACGGCGCCACCGTCGTGCTCGTGGACGACGTGCTCTACTCGGGCCGCACGGTGCGCGCCGCGCTCGATGCGCTCGGCGACCACGGCCGTCCGCGGGTCGTGCGGCTCGCCGAGCTGATCGACCGCGGGCATCGCGAACTCCCGATCCGCGCCGACTACATCGGCAAGAACCTCCCGAGCGCCAAGAACGAGCGGATCTCGGTGCGGCTGAGCGAGCACGACGGGGCCGACGAGGTCACGATCGGCGCGGTGGATCCGACCCTTCGACGGGCTCAGGGTGCGGATTCCGCTCGAGTCGCGGAGCGAGCTCGGGGGACGGATCCCGGGCAGGACGCGGAGGCGGGCGCATGAGGCACCTGCTCGACACCCGCACCCTGACGCGGGAAGCCGCCGTGCGGATCCTCGACACCGCCGAGGAGATGGCCGACACCCAGCACCGCGAGGTGCGGAAGCTGCCGGCGCTGCGCGGCAAGACGGTCGTCAATCTCTTCTACGAGGACAGCACGCGGACGCGCATCTCCTTCGAGGCCGCGGCGAAGCGCTTGAGCGCCGACGTCATCAACTTCAGCGCGAAGGGATCCTCCGTCTCGAAGGGGGAGTCGCTCAAGGACACGGCGCAGACGCTGCAGGCCATCGGCGCCGACGGCGTGGTGATCCGCCACCCCGCGAGCGGAGCGCCCGACCGGCTCGCGCGCAGCGGCTGGATCGACGCCGGCGTGCTGAACGCCGGGGACGGCACCCACGAGCACCCGACGCAGGCGCTGCTCGACGCCTTCACGATGCGTCGCCGCATCTTCGGGGCGCAGGCCAGTCGAGGACGCGACCTCGACGGCGTCTCTGTGGTGATCGTCGGGGATCTCGCCCACTCGCGGGTCGCGAGATCCAATCTCTGGCTGCTCACGGCGCTCGGCGCTCGGGTCGCCTTCGTCGGACCGGAGACGCTCCAGCCCTACGGCGCGCGCGAGTGGCCGGCGACGGTGCGGCACTCCCTCGACGAGGCGCTGCGCGAGGACGCGCCCGACGTCGTGATGCTGCTGCGGATCCAGTCGGAGCGGATGCACGCCGCCTACTTCCCGAACGAGCGCGAGTACGCCCGCAACTGGGGGCTCGACGACGCGCGTCTCGCGGCGCTCCCGGAACGGACGATCATCATGCACCCCGGTCCGATGAACCGGGGGCTCGAGATATCCTCGGCCGCGGCGGACAGCGAGAGGTCGACCGTGCTCGAGCAGGTCGCGAACGGCGTCTCCGTTCGGATGGCGGCGCTGTATCTTCTCCTGAGCGGAGAGCGAGGCGATCCGCGAGATCGGTTGCCGGGCGAGGCGCAGCCGAGTAGAAGCACGGGCAAACGGACGGAACAGGCATGAGTGCAGCGAACGGCGGCGCGGCGGGCGGCGCGGCAAACCCGGACATCCTCATCCGCGGGGCGAGACTCGCGGCCGATCTCACCGCGCGGGGGCAGGATCCCGGCGCGGCGGCGGCGGTGGACCTGCGCATCTCGAACGGCAGGATCGCCGAGCGCGGCCCCGCCGGCTCGCTCGCGCCGCGCACGGCCTCCGACGGGGGCGACGAGCGGGTCGTCGAGGCGGACGGGCTGATCGCTCTCACCGGACTCGTCGACCTGCACACCCACCTGCGCGAACCGGGCTTCGAGCAGAGCGAGACCGTGCTCACCGGAACGCGGGCGGCCGCGGCGGGAGGGTTCACGAGCGTGTTCGCGATGGCCAACACGCTGCCCGTCGCCGATACGGCCGGGGTGGTGGAGCAGATCCAGGCGCTCGGCGACGCCGCCGGCTACGCCACGGTCCGCCCGATCGGCGCCGTGACCGAGGATCTCGCCGGGGAGCGCCTGAGCGAGATCGGCGCGATGGCGCAGTCGCGCGCCGCGGTGCGCGTGTTCAGCGACGACGGCAGATGCGTGCACGATCCGCTGCTCATGCGACGCGCACTCGAGTACGTGACCACCTTCGACGGGGTGATCGCGCAGCACGCGCAGGATCCGCGCCTCACCGAGGGGGCCCAGATGAACGAGGGCGCGCTGTCCAGCGAGCTCGGCCTGAAGGGGTGGCCCGCCGTCGCCGAGGAGTCGATCATCGCCCGCGACGCGCTGCTGGCGGAGCACGTCGGCGCCCGCCTGCACATCTGCCATCTCTCCACCGCGGGTTCCGTCGAGGTCGTGCGCTGGGCGAAGGCGCGTGGCGTGCGGATCACCGCGGAGGTGACGCCGCATCACCTGCTCCTCACCGAGGAGCTCGTGCGCAGCTACGATCCCCGCTACAAGGTGAATCCTCCGCTGCGCCGGGACGAGGACGTCCGAGCGCTCCGCCGCGCGGTCGCGGATGGCGTGATCGACATCGTGGCGACCGACCACGCGCCGCATCCGGCCGAGAGCAAGGAATGCGAGTGGGATGCCGCCGCCTTCGGGATGGTCGGCCTCGAATCGGCGCTGCCCATCGTGGCGCTGGCGCTCGTGTCGGAGGGGCACGCCAGCTGGGCCGAGGTGGAGCGACTGCTCTCTCAGACGCCGGCAGAGATCGGGGGGCTCGACGGGCACCCGAGCGCGCTCGAGGAGGGGCAGATCGCGGACCTCGTGCTCTTCGACCCGCGCGGCAGCAGCGTGTTCGATCTCGCGCGCCTGCGCGGGCGCAGCACGAACTCCCCGTATCTCGGCATGGAACTTCCGGGCCGGGTGCGCACGACGATCCGGCACGGATACCTCACGGTCGACGAGGCGGTGCCGGTCGAGGCCGCTCGCGCGGCCGCAGCGGCCCGGCTTCTGGAGCGCGAACGATGAGCCGCGAGATGTTCGCGATCGTGTGGACGTTGGTCGTCCTGGCGATCTTCGCCGCGATGTGGTGGGGGTGGCGCTCGCGCAAGCGCCGCGACGCCGGTATCGCGGGTGCGGCGACGGCTCCGGGCGGCGAGATCCTGGCGGAGTTCCCCGGAGTGCTCTACGTCTCCACGACCCCGGAGGAGGATCCGCTCGCCCGGGTGGCGGTGCCGGGCCTCAGCTATCGCGGGCGCGCGGACGTGACCGTACGGGCCGAGGGGGTCACGGTCGAGGTCGTCGGCGAGCGACCGGTCCACCTCGCCTCCGCCCAGATCCTGGGCAGCGGCAGAGCAGCAGGCCGGGTCGGAAAGGCCGTCGAGAAGGACGGCCTCGCGCTCCTGCGCTGGAGCCCGCAGCAGGACGCCGCCGACTCCGCTGACGACTCCGGCACCGACGCGCGGCGACTCGAATCCAGTTTCCGCTTCATCGACCCGTCGGAGCAGCGACGATTCTGCTCCGCCGTCGACCAGGTCGCCGGCGCCCGAAGCGAACCCCAGCCCCACACCGAGTCCCGGGAGGACACCATATGACCAGTACGCCCGCTCGCACCCAGACGCTGGTGAGCACCGTGCCGCCGCCCCAGTCGGTGCCGCAGGGGCCTGCCGTGCTCGTGCTCGAGGACGGTGCGCGCTTCGAGGGCCGCGCCTACGGCGCCACGGGTCGCACGCTCGGCGAGGTCGTGTTCTCGACGGGCATGACCGGGTATCAGGAGACGCTGACCGACCCCTCCTACGCGGGGCAGATCGTGCTGATGACGTCGCCGCACATCGGCAACACCGGTGCGAACGACGCCGACATGGAATCCCGCCGGGTGTGGGTCTCGGGCTTCGTCGTGCGCGATCCCGCCCGGCGCATCTCGAACTTCCGTGCGGAGCGATCGCTCGACGAGGATCTCGTGGCGAACTCGGTGGTCGGCATCTCGCGCGTCGACACGCGCGCCATCACCCGGCACATCAGGTCCGAGGGGGCCATGCGCGCCGGCATCTTCTCGGGCGTCGACTCCGGACTCTCCGCGGAGGAGCAGCTCTCGCTCGTGCGCGAGCAGCCGGGCATGGCGGGCAAGAACCTCTCCTCCGAGGTCACGACCGAGAAGCGATACCGCGTGGACGCCGTCGATGGGGCGGAGCGGATCGGCACCATCGCCGTGCTCGACCTGGGCATCAAGCGCGCGACGGTCGCCTACCTGTCCGAGCACGGCTTCGACGTCGAGGTGCTGCCCGCCCAGACCGGACTGGACGAGATCCGGGCGCTCGCGCCCGACGCCGTGTTCTACTCCAACGGTCCCGGCGATCCGGCCGCATCCGCCGCCCACGTCGAGCTGCTGCAAGAGCTCCTGCGCGAGGGAGTGCCCTATTTCGGGATCTGCTTCGGCAACCAGCTGCTCGGACGGGCGCTGGGCTTCGACACCTACAAGCTGCCCTTCGGCCATCGCGGCATCAACCAGCCGGTGCTCGACAAGCGGACCGGCAGGGTGGAGATCACGGCTCAGAACCACGGTTTCGCCGTGGACGCCCCCGTCGAGGGCGAGCTCGAATCGCCGGCCGGATTCGGTCGGGTCCAGGTGAGCCACTACAGCCTGAACGACCGCGTGGTCGAGGGCCTCGAATGCCTCGACCTCCCGGCGTTCTCCGTGCAGTACCATCCCGAGGCTGCGGCCGGACCGCACGACGCCTTCTACCTCTTCGACCGATTCAGGTCGCTCGTGAAAGACCGCCAGACCACCCCCCGGCCGACAGACCCGGCATCCGCGAGCCCCTCGGCCGGCAAGGAGAACAGCTAAATGCCCAAGCGCTCAGACATCAACTCCGTGCTCGTGATCGGCTCCGGGCCGATCGTGATCGGACAGGCCTGCGAGTTCGACTACTCGGGGACGCAGGCGTGCCGGGTGCTGCGCGAGGAGGGCGTGCGCGTCATCCTGGTCAACTCGAATCCGGCCACCATCATGACGGACCCCGACTTCGCCGATGCCACCTACGTCGAGCCGATCACCCCCGAGGTCATCGAGACCATCATCGTGAAGGAGCGCCCCGACGCGATCCTGCCCACGCTCGGCGGACAGACCGCGCTCAACGCCGCGATGGCGCTGCACGAGCAGGGGATCCTGGAGCGGCACGGCGTCGAGCTGATCGGTGCGAAGGTCGACGCGATCCAGCGCGGCGAGGACCGTCAGATCTTCAAGGACCTCGTGATCGAGGCCGGCGCCGACGTGGCCCGCTCGCACGTCGCGCGCACGCTGGAGGAAGCGAAGGGGTTCGCGAAGGACCTCGGCTACCCGCTCGTGGTGCGCCCCTCGTTCACGATGGGCGGACTCGGCTCCGGATTCGCCTACACCGAGGAGGATCTGGTCCGCATCGCGGGCGACGGGCTGCACTACAGCCCCACGAGCGAGGTGCTGCTCGAGGAGAGCATCCTCGGATGGAAGGAGTACGAGCTCGAGCTCATGCGCGACCAGGCCGACAACACGGTCGTGGTCTGCTCGATCGAGAACGTCGACGCCGTGGGCGTGCACACGGGCGATTCGATCACCGTCGCCCCCGCGCTGACGCTGACCGATCGCGAGTTCCAGAAGCTGCGCGACATCGGCATCGAGATCATCCGCTCGGTCGGCGTCGACACCGGCGGCTGCAACATCCAGTTCGCGGTCGACCCGGCGACCGGGCGCATCATCGTGATCGAGATGAACCCCCGCGTCTCGCGATCCTCCGCGCTCGCCTCGAAGGCGACGGGCTTCCCGATCGCGAAGATCGCGGCCAAGCTCGCGATCGGCTACCGTCTCGACGAGATCCCCAACGACATCACCCAGAAGACGCCGGCCAGCTTCGAGCCGACCATCGACTACGTCGTGGTGAAGGCGCCCCGATTCGCCTTCGAGAAGTTCCCGGCGGCGGACGACACGCTGACCACGACCATGAAGTCGGTCGGCGAGGCCATGGCCATCGGACGCAACTTCACGACGGCGCTGCAGAAGGCGCTGCGCTCCCTCGAGAAGCGGGGCAGCTCGTTCCACTGGGACCCGGTGCCGCTGGGGCCGGGCACTTCGACCGGCTCGTCCCCCGAGCGCGTCGGTCCGTCGTCCGAGCCTGTCGAAGGGGACGAACGCCTCGAGCAGCTGCTCGCGTCGATCGCCCGCCCCACCGATGGCCGCATCGTCGACGTGCAGCAGGCGCTGCGCCTCGGCGCGACCATCGAGCAGGTGTACGAGGCGACCGCGATCGACCCGTGGTTCCTCGACCAGATCGTGGTGATCAACGAGGTGGCGGAGCGGCTGGCGGCGGCGGCCCAGCTGACGCTCGAGGATCTGCGGGAGGCCAAGGACCACGGTTTCAGCGACGCGCAGATCGCGGCCATCCGCGGGGTCTCCGAGTCCGAGATCCGGGGCCTCCGTCACGGGCTCGGCCTCAGGCCGGTCTACAAGACGGTGGACACCTGCGCGGGGGAGTTCCCCGCGCTCACGCCCTACCACTACTCGTCCTACGACCTCGAGACCGAGGTCGCGGCGTCGGGGCGCCGGAAGATCGTGATTCTCGGGTCCGGACCCAATCGCATCGGGCAGGGCGTCGAGTTCGACTACTCCTGCGTGCACGCCTCGTTCGCCCTCTCCGAGGCCGGATTCGAGACGATCATGATCAACTGCAACCCCGAGACCGTCTCGACCGACTACGACACCAGCGACCGCCTCTACTTCGAGCCGCTGACGCTGGAGGACGTCCTCGAGGTGATCCACGCGGAGCAGGCCTCCGGCGAGCTGCTCGGCGTCGTCGTCCAGTTGGGCGGCCAGACGGCGCTGGGCCTCGCCCAGCCGCTCAAGGACGCCGGAGTGCGGATCCTCGGGACGACGCCGGAGGAGATCGACCTCGCCGAGGAGCGCGGCGCCTTCTCCGGCATCCTGGAGCGCGCGGGCCTCACCGCTCCCCGCAACGGCACCGCCGTCGACGAGGAGGGCGCGATCCGCGTCGCCGAGGAGATCGGCTATCCGGTGCTCGTGCGCCCCTCCTTCGTGCTGGGCGGCCGCGGCATGGAGATCGTCTACGACACCCCGTCGCTGAGCGGATACTTCGACCGGATCCGGGGTCACGCGCTGGTGGGCCCTGGGCATCCGCTGCTGGTCGATCACTTCCTCGACGATGCGACCGAGATCGACGTCGACGCGCTCTACGACGGCGAGCAGCTCTACATCGGGGGCGTCATGGAGCACATCGAGGAGGCGGGGATCCACTCGGGCGACTCGAGCTGCACTCTCCCGCCGATCACGCTGGGCCACGCGCAGATCGCGCAGGTGCGCGAGGCCACGCTCGGGATCGCCCAGGGCGTCGGGGTGCGCGGGCTCCTCAACGTCCAGTTCGCGTTCGCCCAGGGCTCGCTCTATGTCCTGGAGGCGAATCCCCGGGCCTCTCGTACCGTTCCGTTCGTGTCGAAGGCGCTGGGCATCCCGCTGGCGAAGGCGGCCTCGCGCATCATGGCGGGGGAGTCGATCCAGAGCCTGATCGACGACGGACTGCTGCCCGAGCGGGACGGCTCGCGCGCGCCGATCGACGCGCCGGTCGCGGTGAAGGAGGCGGTGCTGCCGTTCAAGCGCTTCCGCACGCGGGACGGTCGCGTGGTGGACTCGCTGCTGGGGCCGGAGATGCGCTCGACGGGCGAGGTGATGGGCTTCGATCGGGATTTCCCGCGCGCCTTCGCCAAGAGCCAGTCGGCGGCCGGATGCCCGCTGCCGGAGTCCGGCACCGTGTTCATCTCGGTGAACGACCGGGACAAGCGCGACATCGTGCTCCCCGCGCTGCGCCTGCAGGAGCTCGGCTTCAGGATCCTGGCGACGCAGGGCACCCAGGTGGTGCTCGCGCGCAACGGCATCGAGGCCACGACCGTCCGCAAGCAGTCCGAGCGGGCCGAGGGCGCCTCCGCGGAGAGCGTCGTGGACCTGATCGAGCGCGGTGAGGTCGACATCGTCATCAACACGCCGAGCGGCAGTTCCGCGCGGGCCGACGGCTACGAGATCCGCGCCGCGACCGTCGCCGCGGACAAACCGCTGTTCACCACGACGCCGGAGCTCGCGGCCGCGGTCGGAGCGATCTCGGTGCAGGGCGAGGGCTTCGCGGTGAAGTCTCTGCAGGAGTACCAGGCGGATCGGATCGCGGCGCGCGAGGCCTCCCGGTGAGCGGGATCGGCGCCGAGCCTCCGAGCTTCGGGGCGCGGCTCGCCGCCGAGTTCGCGGGCGATCGCTTCCTCTGCGCGGGCGTCGACCCGAGCCGGGAGACCCTCGGCCTCTGGGGACTGCCGGACGACGCCGACGGCGTGGAGTCCCTGGGACGCGAGGTCGTCGCGGCCGCAACCGGTGTCGCCGCCTGCGTCAAGCCTCAGGTCGCCTTCTTCGAGCGCTTCGGGTCGGCCGGCTATCGCGCACTCGAACGCGTGCTCGCCGACGCCCGTCAGGCGGGACTGCTGGTCATCGCCGACGGCAAGAGAGGCGACATCGGCACGAGCTTCGACGCCTACGCGGAGGCTTGGCTGAGCCCCGGGTCGCCGCTCGAGGCCGACGCGATGACCGTCGCCGCCTATCAGGGCTTCGGCAGCCTGGCCGGGGCCTTCGAGCGGCTGCGCGGCAGCGGGAAGGGGCTGTTCCTCCTCGCGGCGACCTCCAACCCCGAGGCGGGAGACGTGCAGCGCGCCGTGCGCGACGACGGCCGATCGGTGGCCGCCGCGATGGTGGCCGATGCTCGCTCCTTCAACGCCGCGGAGTTCGCGGGGGAGCCCGTGGGCTCGCTGGGCGTCGTGCTCGGCGCCACTCTGCGCCTCGCGGACTACGGCATCGCGTCCGACGACGGGACGAGCGATCCCGCGCTCCCGGTTCTGGCCCCCGGTTTCGGGCATCAGGGGGCTCGGATCGAGGATGCGGGCTCCATCTTCGGCGGACTCGGACGGGCGCTGCTCGCCAATGAGTCGCGCAGTATCCTCTCCGGCGGACGCGAAGGACTCTCCACGAGGATCTCGGACCGGGCCGAGGCCGTCGCAGCGGCGCTCCACGGGGTAGATTAGTGGCGATGACTGAGCAGCGCAGATCCACCCCGATGCCCGAAGTGGATCGGGTCGCGGCGAATCGGGCCGCGGTGGCGGCCCGACGGAGTCGTGCAGAGCTGAAGCAGCGCCTGCGGAGCGGCGAGCTGTCGCCGCTCCGGGCGATCGAGGACTCCCGCGATGCGGACAGCGCGGCCGCGTCGCTCAGGGTTCCCGAGTTCCTGCAGACGTTTCCCTCGGTCGGCGAGGTGAAGTCCCTGCGGATCCTCGAGGAGCTCGCCATCTCCCCGCGCAAGCGACTGGGCGGTCTGGGCTCCAAGCAGCGAGCGAGGCTGATCGATTTCGTCCGGGAGCGGGTGGGGGCGTCGGCGCCGGGCGCGCCGATGCTCACGGTGCTGGCGGGCCCCACCGCCGTCGGCAAGGGGACGGTCGCCGCATACGTGCGCGAGCACTACCCCGGCATCGAGCACTCCGTCTCGGTCACCACGCGTCCGCCTCGGCCGGGGGAGGAGCACGGTCGTCACTACTTCTTCGTGGATGACGAGGCCTTCGACCGGATGCTCGCCGCCGACGAGCTGCTCGAATGGGCCACCGTGCACAACCGGTACCGCTACGGCACGCCGAGGGGACCGGTCGTCGAGGCGAGCGACCGCGGAGTGCGGATCCTGCTGGAGATCGACCTGCAGGGCGCCAGGCAGGTGCGGGCGAGCATGCCCGAGGCCAAGCTGGTGTTCCTGGCGCCGCCGAGCTGGGATGCGCTGGTCGGGCGGCTGCTCGGACGCGGGACCGAGGACGAGGAGGAGCGGACCAGGCGGCTCGAGACCGCGAAGGTGGAACTCGCCGCAGCCGAGGAGTTCGACGCGGTCATCGTGAACGACGAGGTGCCCCGAGCCGCGGCAGCGCTGGTGGAGATCATGAACGGCGTCGCCCGGTGAGCCCGGTCCGCGAGCGGTTCCGCGCCCGGGGCGTCGGAGGAGCATGATGCACGCGGTGTTGCCCGAGATGGTGGTGCTCGCCGAGGATCTCTCCGAGATCACGACGCTCGACCCGAAGCAGTTCTGGGGGATTCCGGTCGCCCTCGTCGGCGCGGCCCTCATGTCGTTCGGCGCGCAGTACCAGTCGCGGGGGCTCAACAAGGTCGAGCGCCTCACCGGCGAGAGCGCAGGATCCGGTCTGTCGCTCAGGCAGGTGGGCGGGTTGCTGCGCCGTCCCTCGTGGGTGGTCGGCACCGTGCTGCTCGGGCTCGCCGTCGTGTTCCAGATCGGCGCGCTCGCGCTCTCTCCGCTCATCGTCGTGCAGCCGATCGGGGTGGTCGCAATGGTGATCACCGCCGTCCTCAACTCCCGCATGAGCGGGGTGCGGCTGCCGAAGCGCGCGATGGTGTCTCTCGCGATGTGCGTCGGAGGCATCGTGACCTTCGTCACCATCGCCGCCTTCACCGCGGCCGATCGTCCGGTCACCGACCAGAAGCTGCTGACGATCCTGATCATCTACGCCGTGGTGCTGACCGTGACCGTCGTGCTGTTCGTCATGCTCAGGCACCGGGCCGTTGCGCTGTTCTACATCGTCGGAGCCGGGGTCCTCTACGGCTTCGTCGCGACCTTCGCCAAGACGGTGATCGGCCGGGTGCAGCAGAACGAGTTCGATTGGCTCACCTGGCTGTGCGTCGCGGCGCTCCTGATCGGCGCACTGCTCGGGATGGTGTTCGTGCAGAACGCCTACTCGTCGGGTCCGCCGGATCTCGTCATCGCCGGACTCACGGTGATCGACCCGCTGGTGGCGATACTCATCGGCATCGTCGTGCTGCAGGAGGCCGCGAACGCCCCGATGTGGGCGATCTCGTCGTTCATCCTGACCGGCATCGTCGCGCTCATCGGGGTCATCGGACTCGCTCGATTCCACCCGCAGACCGGCAGGAACGTCCTCGAGGAGCCGTGGACCGGCAACATTCGGGTTCCGCGCGCGAAAAGCTGATGTACTTCGCTGCTGTCGTCCCCGGTCTCTGCCAGACGGCGCTGCGCGTCCCCCTCCCCTCAGGCTTCCCGAGGCCGGGGACGCATATGACGGTTTCAGCTCCCGGATAGCCGTCATTCGCGTCCTCAACTCGTCGGAGGGGGGAAGCGGCGTGTGGGTGCGCAGGGCCGGAACTGGGTGGGGCGTGCGGGGCTCGAACCCCGCCCGGCCGCTTGGAGCAACGCACCGCGTTGCGCGGCCACGGCGCTGAGGGCCGTTTCGGTCCTCAGGACCACGGGCGGCGTGTGGGATTGCAGGGCCGGAACTGGGTGGGGCGTGCGGGGCTTGAACCCGCGACCGACGGATTATGAGTCCGCTGCTCTAACCGGCTGAGCTAACGCCCCCCTGGGTAACCTCACCATTGTAGTGGTCGCGTCGGTGCAGCGGACTTCCGAGCCCGGGACGGGCTCGGCGTGCAGGCACTCCTGCCCCGGCGGGGAGAATGGCGCTCCGGCACGGGAAGCACCCTCCGCGGCGGGAGCAGAGCATCATTCTCGTCGTGGGGTGCGCCTCCAGTCGCCCGATCCGAGGTTTTGCTGGTGCGGAGCGCACGCTTCGAGTAGCGTTTCTCGCAGAAGCCCCGGTATCCGCGGGGATCGTCGCGAAACCGCGACTCGAACAGGGGGAGACCATGTCTCGACGGCGAAGCATGACCCGAACGGGCGTCTCGGTTCTCGCGGTACTCGCGCTGGTCGTCGGCGCGCTGACTCTGCCGGCTGCGGCGCACGCCGACGTGGGCCTCGAAGTCGGCCCGAACCCCGTGCCGGTCGACGGGACCCTGGAGGTGTCGGGAACCGGGTGCGCGGCCCTGGCCGAGGTCGAACTGTATTTCTGGCAGACGAGCGGAGGCCCGTACATCTACGAATACACGACCGCCGACGCCGACGGCGACTTCGTGTTCTCGCTCGCGCTGGCCGAGCGATGGCCGCACGGCGTGCAGATCGGGGTCAGCGCGGGTTGCGGCGGATCGACGATCATCAAGTTCGTCGACACCGAGCAACCCCCCGAGATCGTGGTGAGTGTCTCCTTCACGCGCTCGGTGCAGCGGTACGGCCGCTCGGAACGGGCAACGGTCAGCTTCGAGCCGTCCACGACGCTGGGCTTCGTCTCCCTCGCGGTCGATGGGAAGGCGCTCACGGCCACGCCGCGAGCGGATGCCGGCTGGGGAGATCCGGTCGACTATGCGCTTCCGGCGAATCTCAGAGTGGGCAAACGCACGCTCGTCGCCGCCTTCCGGCCTTCCGCGCCGGGTGCCGCCCCGGTCACGAAGACGGTCGGGTACACCGTGAAGAAGGCCGTCCCCAGGGTTTCGGTCGGTCTGTCGAAGAAGCGTGTGCGTGCGGGGGCGAAAGCGAAGGCGACGGTGCGTGTGACGGCGACCGGTATCCCGAGGCCCGGCGGGAAGGTCGCCATCAAGCGGGGGAAGACGACGGTCAAGACGGTGACTCTGAGGTCTGCGCACCGGGGCAAAGTCGTCGTCACGCTCCCGGCCGTCCGCAAAGCGGGCGAGTATCGGATCTCGGCCAGTTATCTCGGCAGCAGCACGATCGAGAAGAAGCGCAGTTCTGCGAAGTCGCTGCGCGTGGTCCGCCGCTGAGCTGAGGTCGGCGATGCCGCTCTCCCGATGCCCCGGGGAGTCGAGCCGCGAAGGAGCGCGGGAGATGACGCGCTGCGCTCTCCTTGCGCTCCGGTGATCCCGTCGCGATCATGCCTGGAATACTCGCGGTCAATAAATGAGAATAAAACTCGTTATCATGTATGAAGCGGCCGAGCAGAAGACGCACGGCCGCGTCTGCGCGCACCTCGGTTTCGAGAACCGACGCAGAGACATCACACGAAGACGAAAGGTTCGGTAGGCATGCCGAGATTATTCAAGGGCGCTCTGGCGCTCGGGGTCAGCGGAGCGCTCGTGCTCAGCGCAGCACCCGCCGCGATGTCCGCGGATCACCACGACGGGCACGCGCACGTCGCCGACGCGTACACGCTCGAGTTGCTCAGCCCGACGAACGACGGTGTCACGGCGAGCGCGCTCGGCATCAACGAGACGGGCGACGTCGTCGGCATCACCCGCCCGACGAGCAGCGCGCAGCCGCAGCGCACGGTGCTCTGGGAGCGGCACGGGGACCACTTCCACGCGCACGAGCTGGCGAACCTCGAGGGTTCGAACTTCTCCCGCGGGTTCGACATCAACAGCGATCGCGTGATCGTCGGCGAGGCCTTCAACTCCGGCGGCAGCAGCATCCCGATCCGCTGGGGCCGGGATCGCCTGCCGCTCCATGAGAGCGGTCTCTCCGAGAACGGCCGCGGCATCCTCAACGACGTCAACGACGCGGGGGACGCCGTCGGGACCGCCGACTCGAAGGCGCTCGTGCTGCGCAGCGGGGGCGCGGTCTCCGAGCTCGCAGCGCCGGCGCTCGACGCCGGCGTCACCGTGAAACGCTCGGCAGCCGCGCGCATCTCCGAGACCGGCGTTGTCGGCGGCACGGCCACGCTCGTCGTCCCGCACGGCGATCATACGCACGACGAGAGCCATGTCGTGGTCTGGTCCGCATCGGGCGAGGGACGGGTCCTGGCTCAGCTCGAGGGGTCGAGCACGCCGAGCATCGCGGATGTGGAGGACGACGGTTCGGCGGTCGGCAAGGCGAAGATGGGCAGCGCCGATATTGCGGTCAGCTGGGATGCCGAGGGGCAGCCCACCCAGTTGCCGCTCGAAGCGAGCACGGAGTTCCCCCACGGCGTGGCGAGCGCGGCGACCTCCGACGGGTTGATCGTCGGTGGCGTCACGAAGTTCGCGGGCAACTCCTCCTTCGGCGGTGCGGCCGTCGCCTGGGACGCGCACGGACCGGTCGACCTGAACACGCGCGTCGGCGACAAGCCGGCCGAGGTGAACCTGCTCGCGGCCAACGATGTGAACGAACAGGGGCAGATCGTCGGCTCCGCGACCGTGAACGGCGCCGCGCGCGGCTTCGTGCTCACCCCGGTTCCTGAGCCGTCGCTCACCCTGGCTCCGATCTCCCACCACTACCACTCGGGATCCCCGATCGCGTTCTCGTTGACCGCCGACCCGGCACCCGCGGCGGGAGACGCGATCGTCTGGGAATGGAAGTGGCCCGGCACCGAGCACTGGTCCGTCATCCCCGGGGCGAGCGGTCTGACGCACACCCTGACCGCTGAGCAGGCGCTGCACGGCGTGGAGGTCCGAGCGACCCTGAACCCCGCCTCCGGCGGCGCGCCGCGCATCGCGGAACCGGCGCGGATCGACATCGACGATCACGGGCACGGTCCGGTGCGCAAGGTGACGATCGCCGGTCTGGCCGCTCACTACCATTCGGACGACCCGATCGAGCTCACGGCGACGGTCGAGCCGGCATCGATCGTGGATCGCTGGGAATGGCTGGTGCAGCGGGTCGGGCAGGACGAGGCGCAGCCCGTGGCCGGGCAGAACGGCAGCGCGCTCGCGCTGAGCGCGGATCCGGCGCTCGACGGCGCCGAGGTCTTCGCGCGCCTCCTGCTGCCGAACGGCACGGAGTACGCGCGCTCGGAGCCGGTGACCGTCTCGGTCGACGATCACCACGCGCATGCCGCGGCGACCACGACCCGGGTCGCACTGAAGCCCGGCAAGCTCCGCTACGGGAGCGGCACGGTCGCCACCGTGACCGTCAGGTCCGAGCAGGGCTCGCCGAGCGGGCGCGTGACCGTGAGGGCCGGGGGCAAGAACTACACGGGGACGCTCAGGAACGGCACGGCACGGATCCCGCTGACTCGCGCGCTGCAGCCGGGCAAGCGCATCGTGACCGCTGCCTACGGCGGGAACGAGCGTTTCGAGGCCTCGACGGCGAAGGCCGGGCTGCGAGTGCTCAAGGCGAAGCCCAAGGTGTCCGTGAAGCTCTCGAAGCCGCGGATCAAGACGTCGCAGCGTGCTCGTGCGACCGTCTCGGTCAGGATCCCGGGTGCGGCGAAGGCGCGACCGAGCGGCACCGTGGTGGTGCTGGATGGGAAGAAGCGGATCGCGTCGAAGCGGCTCTCCGTCGCGGCGAACGGAAAGGTCTCGGTGCGGCTGCCCGAATTGAAGTCGGGCACCCGCAAGATCCGGGTGCGGATCCTCTCCACCCCGAGGCAGGAGTCCGCGACCAGCGGCGCGAGAACGCTTCGCGTCGTGCGGTAGCGGCTCGATCCGAGACGCGGCACGAGCGGGCCCGTGGCGGCGAGACGATGGACGATCTCGCGGCCGCGGGCCCGATCGCCGTTATGCGCGGATGGTCAGGCCCGCACGCGCTGCGGAGCGCCCGAGAAGAGCACGGAAACCGACGAGATGTACTGCTCGATGAAGCGTGCGAGCACCAGGTGCGAGGCGCGCACGTCGGCCGCTTCGACGCGCTCGATCAGCGCGTCCATCTCCTCGGGGTCGAAATACCCGTGCCCGCGATAGGTGCGCACGCGCTGGGACATGCTGCCGGGATCGAGCTCGGGATGGAACTGCGTGGCGTAGACGTTCCGTCCCACGCGAAAGGCCTGCACGGGGCATCCGGGGGAGGACGCCAGCACCGCGAGGTGGGGCGGAACCTCGGCGATCGCCTCCTTGTGCCCGACGAACGCCTCGAACTCCGCCGGCAGCTGATCGAAGAGGGGATCGGAGAGCCCCTCCGTGGTGAGGCTGATCCGCGCGGCCTGAGAGGGTTCTCCGAACGTCCGGTCCACCGTCGCCCCTTGGTGCCTGCCGATGGTGCCGATTCCATAGCAGATGCCGAGGAACGGGAAGTCGCGGTCGATGACCTCATCGAGAAGAGTCGCGAGTTCCCGTTCGACGCGGAGTTCATCGTGCGACTTGGTCTCATCCGGCTCGCTCACGGTGAAGGGGCTGCCCGCCAGGATGATGCCGCTGTAGCGATCGAAGTCGACCGTGCCCAATGGCTCGCTCTCGATCCGGCGCCACTCCAGATCCTCGGGAAGCAGGCCGGTGAGCCGACAGTACGCGGAGTGCTCCTCTGCGGCTGCGTCCGCGTCATCGCGGGTCGAGATCAGCAGAAACGGCTTCATCCCTCTACCGTACCCTGAGAAAGCCGCGATTGCCGATGGTGACGGAACATGACAGAATCGAGTCGATCTCCATAGGCGGTTCGACGTAGGGGAAGACGTTTCGAACCGGGAGGGAGATCATGATGACGCAGATAGCAGCCCGTGCGCAGGCCTCGGGGTGGTTTTTCGTGCATTCCTGCCCGAGGGATCTGACCTCCCATCTGGAGTGGGCGCTCGCCCGGGAGATCGGCGGCGTGGTGAAACTCAGATGGTCTCCGCAGCCGCTCGTCGAGGGGACGGTTCGCGCCGAAACCGGTTGGAGCGGCCCCCCGGGCACTGCGGTCGAGATCGCCTCCTCGCTGTTCGGGTGGAAGGAATTGCGCTTCGAGATCACCGAGGATCGCACTGCGAACGACGACGGGGGACGCTGGATGCACACGCCGCGGCTCGGGGTCTTCCATCTCCGGACCGACGCCGCGGGGAATGGCTTGATCGGCGAGGAGGCCGTGCGCGCCGCCATCTCGAACACCGGGGGAGACGGCGCCCGGCTGGCGCGGGAGCTGCGCCTGCGGCTCGGCGAGGCCTGGGACGAAGAGCTCGAGCCCTTTCGCCGGACGGCCGATCGCGACGAGGAGACGATCTTCGCCGTGCCGAGCCTCCACGCGGGATA
This sequence comes from Leucobacter weissii, assembly GCF_017565745.1. GTDB lineage: Bacteria > Actinomycetota > Actinomycetes > Actinomycetales > Microbacteriaceae > Leucobacter > Leucobacter weissii. The sequence continues at coordinate 30,451 of NZ_JAGDYM010000015.1, read as the reverse complement.
GGGACGCGCGGAATCGGTTCAGTCGTGGGAGCGAATAGCGACCACGGCATTATGCCCCCCGAACCCGAACGAGTTCGAGATGGCCAGCTGAGGGCCGTCGCCGAGGGGGCGGGGCTCGGCCGAGACGGAGAGCGGGATCTCCGGATCCTGTTCGACGAGGTTGATGGTCGGGGGGGCGACGCGGTGCTTCACCGCGAGCGCGGTGAAGAGCGCTTCGAGTGCGCCGGTGCCCCCGAGCAGGTGGCCGGTGGCCGCCTTCGTCGCGGAGACGGGGATCGAGTCGGTGCGGTCTCCGAATATCTGGTGCAGGGCGACGTACTCGTTGGGATCGCCGACGGGCGTGGAAGTGGCGTGGGCGTTGACGTGGGTGACCTCGTCGGCCGTGGCCCCGGCCTGGGCCAGCGCGAGCTCCACGGCGCGCGCCGCGCCCGTGCCCTCGGGGTCGTTCGCGGTGATGTGGTACGAGTCGGCGGTCACTCCGCCTCCCGCCAGCTCGGCGTAGATGCGGGCGCCGCGGGCCAGGGCGTGCTCCTCGGTCTCGATGACGAGGGCGGCGGCGCCCTCGCCCATGACGAAGCCGTCTCGGCCGATGTCGTAGGGCCTCGAGGCGGTCTCGGGCGAGTCGACGCGTTTCGACAGCGCCTGCGCCGAGTTGAAGGCCGCCAGGGTGATGGGGTGGATCGCCGCCTCCGAACCTCCCGCGATGATCACGTCGGCGAGTCCGAGCTGCAGATGCTCGTACGCGTTGATCAGGGACTCCGTGCTGGAGGCGCAGGCGGAGGCCACCGTGCGGGCGAATGCGCGGGCCTCGAGCTGCATGGAGATCGCCGCAGCCGGAGCGTTCGGCATCAGCATCGGCACCGTGAGCGGCATGACCCGTCGCGGACCCTTCTCCCGGAGCGTGTCCCAGGCGTCGAGGAGCGACCAGAGGCCCCCGATGCCGGTCGCCCAGTCCACGCCGAGGCGCTCGGAGGCGATTTCCGGGCTGCCCGCATCGGCGAAGGCCTCGAGCGCGGCGACCAGCGCGAACTGACTCGACGGATCGAGCCGCTTGGCGACGGGTCGCTCGAGCACCTCGGTGGGGCTCACCTTCGCCTGCCCCGCGAAGTTCACGGCCAGCCCGTACTGCTCGGCCCAGTCGTTGTCGAGCGTGCGAACGCCGCTCTCGCCTGCGAGGAGGGCCTCCCAGCTCTCCGGGGCGGTGCCGCCGATCGGGCTGCTCGCACCGATGCCGGTGATGACGATCTTCTTGCTCATGGTGTGCCTCGAATGGTGTGCGGGTTGGACGAACGGAGGCCGGCGCGCCGGCGGGGAGGCCGGGGTGGGCCTGTGCGGCCCGCCCCTCCCCGGACGGGTCTCAGGCCTGGGCGCCGGCGATGAAGCTGACTGCGTCGCCGACGGTCTTGAGGTTCTTGACCTCCTCGTCGGGGATCTTCACGTCGAACTTCTCCTCGGCGTTGACGACGATGGTCATCATCGAGATCGAGTCGATGTCGAGGTCGTCGGTGAAGGACTTCTCGAGTGCGACGACGTCCGCCGCGATGCCGGTCTCGTCGTTGATGAGCTCGGCGAGGCCTGCCAGGATCTCTTCGTTGCTGTGTGCCATGTTCTTCTCCTTGTGTGTGGTGACTGGATGATTCGGAAGACGTGCTGCGCGCCGTGCCGCAGCGCCTATTCAGCCTAGGGCAATTCGACGACCTGAGCCCCGTAGACGAGCCCCGCGCCGAAGCCGATGGTGAGCGCGAGACCCCCTGAGAGCTCCGGGCGCTCCTCGAGCAGGGCGTGCATGGCGAGGGGGACCGAGGCGGCGGAGGTGTTGCCCTGCAGCTCGATGTCGCGGGCCACGGCGACGGTGTCGGGCAGCTTGAGCTGCTTCGCGAACTCGTCGATGATCCGCATGTTCGCCTGGTGCGGGATGAACGCGGCGAGGTCGGAGGGCTCGAGGCCCGAAGCCTCGAGGGTGCGGCGGGCGACCTTCGCCATCTCCCAGACGGCCCAGCGGAAGACGGTCTGGCCGTCCTGGCGCAGGGTCGGCCAGGGAACCTCGCCCGGATTCCTCCGGTACTCCTCGAACGAGGTGGTCATCCTGATCGTGTCCCACTTCTCGCCGTCAGAGCCCCACACGGTGGGGCCGATGCCCGGGTGATCGCTCGCGCCGACCACGACGGCGCCCGCGCCGTCGCCGAGCAGGAAGGAGATGCTGCGATCCGTCGGATCGACCAGATCCGAGAGCTTCTCGGCGCCGATGACCACGACGTTGCGGCAGATGCCCGAGCGCACCAGGGCGTCGGCCTGGGCGACGCCGTAGACGTAGCCGGCGCAGGCCGCCGAGATGTCGAATGCTGCTGCGGGGGTGACGCCGAGCCGGTGGGCGGCGAGCGACGCCATCGAGGGCGTGACGGCGACGTTGGAGATGGTCGAGATGATCACGCCGTCGATGTCCGAGCGATCGAGCCCGCTGCGCACGATGGCCTCGTCGCCGGCTGCCACCGCCAGGTCGACCGCGAGGATCTCCGCGCTCGCCCGGCGCCGCTGAACGATCCCGGTCCGTTGACGGATCCATTCGTCGGAGGAGTCGATGGGGCCGACCAGTTCCTCGTTCGGCACGTCGAGATCGCCCCGCGCGGCGCCGATCCCGAGGATCCGGGTGTGCGCGGGACCCGTTTGCTGAACCAGAGTTGCCATCCGTACTTCCTTCCGACGTTCCGCTGCAGGTCTACTCGCCGGCCGAGGAGATGAGCTCGACGGCGGCATCGAGATCCTCCGGGGTCCTGACCGCAACCGCTGGCACGCCTCTGAGCGCGCGCTTGGCGATGCCGACGAGCGCGCCGGCGGGGGTCAGCTCGATCAGTCCGGAGATGCCGGCCTCCAGGAAGCTCGACATGCAGGCGTCCCAGCGCACGGGGTTGGCGATCTGGGCTACGAGGAGATCGAGGGTGCGGGCTCCGCTGTCCAGGAGCGACCCGTCGGCGTTGGTCCAGAGAGGCCGGCTCGGATCCGAAACGGACACGCCGCGGGCCGCCTCGGCGAGGACGGGCACCGCGCTCGCCATGTACGGGGTGTGGAAGGCACCGGCCACCTGGAGCTGGATCACGCGAGCGCCGCGCGGAGCGTCCTCGGCGAGCGCCCGAAGCGCGTCCAGCGGACCTGCCGCGACGATCTGGCCGCCGCCGTTCCGATTGGCGGCGGTGAGGCCGTGCGCCGCGATGCGCTCGAGGACGTCGGCCTCGACGCCGCCGACGACGGCGCTCATGCCGGTCTCCTCGCGCGTCGCTGCGTCTGCCATCGCGCGTCCGCGCACGCCGACCAGTTCCAGCGCATCCGTCTCGGCGAGCACTCCGGCCGCCGAGGCCGCCGCGAACTCGCCGACGGAGTGCCCGGCGACGCCGACGCCGTCGAGGGAGGTGCGCTCTCCGAGTGCGCGCCAGGCGAGCAGACTCGCGGCGACGATCAACGGCTGAGCGAGTCGCGTGTCGCGGATGGTCTCTGCGTCGCTCTCGGTGCCGTGGGAGATGAGGTCGACGCCGGCGCGCTCCGAGGCTTCGCCGAGGAACTCGCGCGCAGCGGGGAGTTCGAGCCATTCACTCAGGAAACCGGGTGTCTGGGAGCCCTGTCCGGGGCAGGAGATCACAATCACGACATACAGTTTCTCAGATGACGGCGGAAAGGCTTGCATACACTCACCCAGAAATCAGGGATTTCTTTGTGGAGATCATCCATGCGGTCAGTCCTTCTGGCTCGGTCGCCGCCTACCGCGCTCGGCTATGGAGCCCACGATGAGCGCCGATTGCAGGATCAGCGCCTCACGGGCGCCCGTCGCATTCCAGCCGATGATCTCGCTGACCTTTTTCAGACGGTAGCGCACGGTGTTGGGGTGGACGAACAGCTCACGGGCGGTGGCCTCGAGCGACCGGCCGTTGTCCAGGTAGCACCACAGCGTCTCCCGCAGCTCCTCGGAGTGCCGGCCGAGCGGCTCGTAGATCTGCTCGATCAGCGTCCGCCTGGCGAGACCGTCGCCGACGAGCGCGCGCTCGGGCAGCAGGTCATCCGCCTCGACCGGTCTCGCGCTGCCGCGCCAGGCCGCCGCGACGGCGATGCCGGCCAGGGCCGCCCGCGCGCTGCGCGAGGCCTCCACCAGATTCTCCACGGTCGGGCCGAGCACGAGCGGGCCGTTCGAGAAATGGTCGACCAGTTGCGCGGCGATCTGAGCGAACGGCGCGGGCTCCGGGACGCCACCGCCCGGTTCCTTCGCCTCGAGCTCCATGCGTCCGAGCACGAGCACGAGGCGCGTGCCCTGCAGACCGACGAGCACATCTGCTCCGCTGTGCCTCGCCGTGCGGCGGATCTGGTCCACGTCGACGGAGCGCTCCGACGCTCCGACGAGCACCGCAGCCTCTCCGGTGCCGTGCCAGCCGAGTGCGGCGATCCGGCTGGGCAGCTCGGTGTCGCTCTCGCCGGTGAGGATCGAATCGACGACCAGCGCCTCGAGCCTCGCATCCCAGAGACCGCGGGCCTCGGCTGCGCGCGCGTAGACGTCGGCCGCCGCGAAGGCGACGTCCCGCGAGTAGTGGAGCACCGCCTCGCGCAGGGCCTCGCTGCGCGGGGCGACCCGATCCTCGACGACGGAGACCACGACCCTGATCAACTGGAGGGTCTCCGACAGGCTGACCGAGCGGAGCAGCTCCCGCGGCGCCGAGCTGAAGACGTCCGAGGCGATCCAGGGCGTCGAACTGGGATCCTCGTACCACTGGATGAAGGATCCGATTCCGGTCTGGGCGACCAGTCCCACCGCGCTCCGACGCCCGGGCGGCATGTCGCCGTACCACGGCAGCGTCTCCTCCAGCTGCGCGATCGTCTGCGTGGCGAGCTCGCCCGTGATGGTCTTCAGCCAGGCGAGCTCGCGCTCCTTCGACGCGACGGCGTCGGCTCCGGGCGCGTCAGGCGTCGCCACCGGCGCCGCCCGTGGTTCCCGCGTTCACATCCCTCAGGCGATACCGCTCGGCGGCCTGCAGGGGCGCCGACGGGCTCACGCGGCCCTCGGCCGCCAGCTGCTGCAGCACGCGCACGACGAGCGACTCGCGGTCGATCCCGAAGTAGCGCCGGGCCGCCGCGCGCGTGTCGCTGAAGCCGAATCCGTCGGCGCCGAGCACGGCGTAGGGGCGAGGCACGAACTGCCGGATCTGATCGGGCACGTCCGTCGCCCAGTCGCTGACGGCGACCACCGGGCCCTCGCCCTCGGCCAGCTTCTCGGTCAGGTAGGGCACGCGCCGCTCGGCCTCGGGATGGAGGAAGTTGTGCCGTTCGGCGGCGACGCCGTCCCGGCGCAGTTCGCTCCACGATGTGACGCTCCACACCTCCGCGGCGACCCCCCAGTGCTCGGCGAGCAGGCGCTGCGCCTCGAGCGTCCAGGGCACCGCCACACCCGAGGCGAGCAGACTCGCGCGAGGCGCCTCGGCCCCGAGATCCGGGGCTTCGGCGACCCTGTGGATGCCGCGGACGATGCCGTCCGCGTCGACGCCCTCGGGCTCGGCGGGATGGATGATCGGCTCGTTGTAGACGGTGAGGTAGTAGAGCACGTTCGGATCGGGGTGCGACCCCCCGTACATGCGCTCCAGCCCGCTTCGCACGATGTGGCCCAGCTCGTAGCCGTATGCGGGGTCGTAGGAGACGACCGCGGGATTCGTGTTGGAGAGCACGAGAGAATGGCCGTCCGCGTGCTGCAGGCCCTCCCCGGTGAGGGTGGTGCGGCCCGCCGTCGCGCCGATCATGAAGCCTCGGGCCATCTGATCGCCCGCCGCCCAGATCGCGTCGCCCGTGCGCTGGAAGCCGAACATCGAGTAGAAGATGTAGATCGGCACCAGTGGTTCGCCGTGCGTCGAGTAGGAGGTGCCGACGGCGGTGAGCGCCGCAGCGGCTCCGGCCTCGTTGATGCCGACGTGCAGCAGCACGCCCTGCGGGCTCTCCTTGTACGCCAGCAGCAGCTCCCGGTCGACGGAGGTGTAGTTCTGGCCGTGGGGGTTGTAGATCTTCGAGGTCGGGAAGTAGCTGTCCATGCCGAAGGTGCGCGCCTCGTCCGGGATGATCGGGACGAACCGGGGACCGAAGCCCTGGTCGCGCATGAGGTCCTTCAGCAGACGGACGAACACCATGGTCGTCGCCGCCTCCTGGGTGCCGCTGCCCTTGGCCGCGATGCCGTAGCTCTTCGCCTCGGGGAGCGCGAGGTCGACGTGCGTCGTGCGCCGCTCCGGCAGGTAGCCGCCCAGCTCGCGGCGGCGCTCGTGGATGTACTGGATCGCCTCGTCCTGCTCGCCCGGGTGGTAGTAGGGCGGGCGGTAGGGGTCCGCCTCGAGCTCGGCGTCCGAGATCGGGATCCGCATGGTGTCGCGGAACTGCTTGAGATCGTCGAGCGTCATCTTCTTCATCTGGTGCGTCGCGTTGCGCCCCTCGAAGTGAGAGCCGAGACCGTAGCCCTTGATGGTCTTCGCCAGGATGACCGTGGGGCGCCCCTTGTGCTCGGTCGCCGCCTTGAACGCGGCGTAGACCTTGCGGTAGTCGTGACCCCCGCGGCGCAGGTTCCAGACCTGCTCGTCGCTGTAGTCCTCGACGAGGCGCAGCGCCCGCTCGTCGCGTCCGAAGAAGTGCTCGCGCACATACGCGCCGTCCTCGGCCTTGTAGGTCTGGTAGTCGCCGTCCGGCGTGACGTTCATCAGGTTCAGCAGCGCGCCGTCGACGTCGCGGTTCAGCAGCTCGTCCCAGTCGCGGCCCCAGATGACCTTGATGACGTTCCAGCCCGCGCCGCGGAAGAAGCTCTCGAGCTCCTGGATGATCTTGCCGTTGCCGCGCACCGGGCCGTCGAGCCGCTGCAGGTTGCAGTTGACGACGAAGGTGAGGTTGTCGAGGCCCTCGTTGGCGGCGACCTGCAGCTGTCCGCGGCTCTCGACCTCGTCCATCTCGCCGTCGCCGAGGAACGCCCAGACATGCTGATCGGAGGCGTCCTTGATGCCGCGGTTGGTGAGGTACTTGTTGACCTGAGCCTGGTAGATGGCGTTGATCGGGCCGAGCCCCATCGACACCGTCGGGAACTGCCAGAAGTCGGGCAGCAGGCGCGGGTGGGGGTAGCTCGGCAGCCCGCCGCCGGCGTGCGACTTCTCCTGGCGGAAGCCGTCGAGCTGATCGGCGCTGAGGCGACCCTCGAGGAAGGCCCTGGCGTAGACGCCGGGGGAGGCATGCCCCTGGATGAAGATCTGGTCCCCGCCGCCGACGTGGTCCTGTCCGCGGAAGAAGTGGTTGAAGCCGACCTCGTAGAGCGAGGCGGCCGAGGCGTAGGTGGAGATGTGGCCGCCGACGCCGATGCCGGGACGCTGCGAGCGGTGCACGGTGACGGCGGCGTTCCAGCGGATCCAGGAGCGGTAGCGGCGCTCGATGTCCTCGTCGCCGGGGAACTCCGGCTCATCGGCCGAGGCGATCGTGTTGACGTAGTCCGTGGTGGGGATCTGCGGGACGTTCAGATGCAGCTGTCGGCTTCTGGCCAGCAGGCTCGTCATGATCTCGCGCCCGCGGGCGGCGCCGCGCCCCCCGACGACGGCGTCGAGGGACTCCACCCACTCGGCCGTTTCGTCCGGGTCGATGTCGTCGCTGTCGGGGGCGTACGGATCCTCTGTGTTCACGGCCACGTTGTTGCTCCTTCACCATGATTCGCGTGCACGCCGGGATTTGGCGACGCGAGTCGGTGCGCAGGTGAGCGCACCGCTTCAACACTATCGAAGACGCGCGGGAGGGGCACCCCGCCGGCGGCTACCCGAATCGGCCGTTCACGTAGTCGAAGGTGCGCGGATCGATGGGGGAGTCGAACATGGCGGCGGTGTCGCCGTGCTCGACGATCACTCCGGGTTTTCCGTGAGCCGCGAGGAAGAAGGCGCACTGCTGAGAGACGCGCTGGGCCTGCTGCATGTTGTGGGTCACGATGACGATGGTGACCTCCTTGGCGAGCTCCAGCATGGTCTCCTCGATGACGCGGGTCGAGGTGGGATCGAGGGCTGAACAGGGCTCGTCCATCAGCAGCACGCGCGGCGTCACCGCGAGGGATCTGGCGATGCAGAGGCGCTGCTGCTGGCCGCCGGAGAGGCCGCCGCCGGGCGAGCGCAGGCGATCCTTGACCTCTTTCCAGAGGCCGGCCTTGGCGAGGGAGGTCTCGACGAGGTAGTCCTTCTGCTCCCTGGAGGCCTTGGTGCCGGTGAGCTTCAGCCCCGCGATCACGTTGTCGTAGATCGACATGGCGGGGAAGGGGTTCGGCTTCTGGAACACCATGCCGATGTGCTTGCGGGCCTCGACCAGCTTCTTCTTCGGATCGTAGATGTCCTCGCCGTCGAGCAGCACCTCGCCGGCGAGCGTCGCGGAGGGGACGAGCTCGTGCATGCGGTTGAGGATCCGCAGGAAGGTCGACTTGCCGCAGCCCGAGGGGCCGATCAGCGAGGTGACCTGCCCGGCGGGCATGGTGAGCGAGACCCGGTCGAGCACCTTGCGATCGCCGAACCACGCGGTGATGCGGTTCGCCTGCAGGGTCGCGAGCGGTGCGGCTGCCTCTTCGGGCTCGGCCGGCTGCGTGCCGGGCGGTGTCGCATGGGGCCCCTGGACGGCGCCGTCGATGGGGGGCAGTCCCTCGAGGTCGACCGGGGGCAGCACGGTCGTGGGGACGTCGCCCGGGACTCCGGGCGCGGACTGATCCCCGGGGCCCGTCGGCGCCGGCGCGTCGGGCGCCGGGGCGCCCGGGGCGAGGTTCGGGAGCAGCTGCGTGTAGTCGTTCTCGTTGTTCGGCTGGGTCATTCTGATGAGTCCTTTAGAGCAGGTTGGGGAGCAGGCGCATGACCTGATCGGTGACGATGAAGGTGATCAGCAGCGCGATCGGAACGAACACGGCCCACGCACGTCGCGCCCCGACGCGGCGAACCGACCAGACGAGCGCGACCTCGAGCACGATCAGCGCCTGCAACGCGAACACGAGGGCCCAGACGGTGCTGGTATCGGTGGCCATGGCGCGATGGCTCGGCGGCAGCGTGGCGGGAGTGGTCTGCCGGGCGCCCGTATCCTGGACGTCGCTGACGAGACGCGCATCGACACGGATCACGCCGGTGGGCACGTAGGGCATGCTGGTGCGAGCGGTTTCGAGGATCAGGCGGCTCTCGCCGGTCTGCGGCGTCGTCGGCGTGGGGTCCTTCTGGTACCGGACTCCGATTACCGAGTACACGTGCTCGCCCTGGCCGGTGATCGCGGTGAACGTGTCGCCCGGCCGCAGATCCTTGATCTTCGAGAAGGGCGCGCCGTAGGCGGACGCCCGGCCCATGATGATGCTCACCCCGGCCTGGCCGGGGAGCACGGTGTCGCGGCGGTGCCCGGGGCCGTTCGACGTGACGCCGCCCGAGCTGCCCTCCACCACGACGGTGCGCAGTCCGATGCTCGGGATGTCGAGGAGGGTGACCGGATCGCCGTCGCTGAGCAGAACGCTGTTGAAGTCGCCCTCGCTGACGGGGGCGACGCCTTCAGCGAGCTCTGCGCTGAAGCGGTCGCGCAACTGCTGCTGAGCGGCGAAGTACTGGAGATGGCTGAATACGATGAGGTTGAACGCGAAGCTCAGCAGCAGCGCGGCGGCGATGCCGACCACGCCCCGGATCGCGTGGTCCCTCTGCGAGAGCACGAGCGGGGGCTTCGGCTTCTTCGGCTTCTGCTCAGCGCCGGTGACCGGAGCCGAAGCGGGTGACGACCCGGCGGCCGGGCCGGGGGAGAGATCGGTGGTCATGAGGCTGGGACCTCCTCCGAGGAGGGTGCGTATGCGGCGCGGCGGCGGAGCGCGAACCTGAGCACGACGAGCGCGACGGCGATGAGGAGCAGGCACGCGAAGGCGAACAGCGGCGGGAAGAAGAGGAAGGCGTCGCGGGACTGCGCCTCGGAGCCGTTCTCGACGACGGTGTCGGGCGCGAACGTCGCGTGGGCGGTGTAGAGCGCCCACTGGCCCGGTCCGTCGAGGTGGGCCGTCAGCGTGCGGGTCTCGCCCGCGGCGAGATCCGCCACCTCCGCGGTGGGAAGCGCCGACACGCGGGTGCCCCAGAGCGTCGTGATCCAGAAATCCGCGGTTCCGCTCAGCTTCTTCGTCGACAGGTTGCGCACCGTCAGCGAGACGGCGACGCTGCCCCCTGCAGGCAGGAGATTGGGTGACGCGGCGACGTCGAGGGCGCTGACGAGGAAGAGCCCGTCGGAGCCGGATGGGACGACGACCGGATCGGGAGTGCTCTCATCCTCGGGGCCGTCTCCCTCGGAGTTCTCCGGAACGGGGTCGGAACTCTCTTCGGCGTGCGTCGGAGGAACCGGGAGCACGGCGGTCGAGGCGAGGGCGAACAGTGCGAGGAGAGCGAGGAGCGCCGCGATGCGGGCGCTGCCGCGCCGACGGCTGGGCGGGCGCCGACTGAGCCCGGTGCGGGCGAGTGCAATCACAGTGGTGGGGGTCTTCTTCGTTCCGGCGGTACTCGTGGGAATCACAAGAGTCATGGCGATGGGTGTGCAGGCGGGGGTGAACCCGGGCCCGGCCCGCGCGTGGCGCGGATGCCGGGCCCGGGTTCATCCGGGAGGAGAAGAGGTTAGCGGACCGTCTTGGCCGAGCTCTTCTTGGTGACGGTGGTGTAGCCCGTGAGCTTGCCGGTCACCCGAACGCTGATCTTCTTCTTGCGGTCGGCCTTCTTGACCTTGTAGGACGACTTCTTCGCGGCGCTGCCCTTGATGGCCTTGCCGTTGCGCAGCCACTGGTAGCTGAGCTTGACGCCCTTCGGCGACCAGGACGAGGTCTTGGCGCGCAGGGTCTTGCCCGACTTGGCGGTACCGGTGACCTTGACGGACTTCGCCGAGATCTTGCCGTTGGCGACGGTCTTGGCGGCGCTGGTCTGCACCACGTTGGCCGCACCCGTGAGCGTGCCGGTCACGCGCACCGAGATGCGCTTCTTGGCGTCCGCCGCGACGAGCTTGTAGCTGGCCTTCTTCGCGGCGCTGCCCGAGATGGCCTTGCCGCCGCGCAGCCACTGGTAGCTGAGCTTCACGCCGGTCGGGGTCCAGCCGGTCGCGCGAGCGGTCAGCGTGGAGCCGACGCGGGCGGTGCCGCTGATGGTGGGCTTGGCGCCCGCGATCACCGGAGCCTCGATGGCGCCGCCGAGCGAGAACTTGCCGGTGCCGGCCTGGATGTTCACCACGCGGTAGGCGGAGTCGACCACGGTCGCGCCGCTGTCGTTGGTGAACGCCACGCCGATGGCGTACTCGCCGCCGTTCGCGATCACGGTGCTCAGCGCGCGGCCGCCGTGATCCTCGAGGGTGAAGTTGTCCGCCAGCAGGCCGCCGTTGGGGCCGGCCGCCTCGGTCTGCTCGAACGAGCTCCAGGTCGACTTGCCGCCCAGCGCCTGACCGTCGGCGGGCACCGGAGCGACGAAGCGGTACACCTCGGTGAACGCCCCGTCGGCCGTGATCTCGGCCAGCGGATCGGTGTCGCTGGCGGAGATGACGAGCTGATCGTCGGCGTCGTAGGTGCCCTCGCCCTTCTCGAGCAGGGTCGGCGTGTCGGCCTCGCCGTTCCAGACGTAGAAGGTGCCGGGGGTCTCGGCTGCGGTCGCGGTCAGTGCCGGGACCGTGGTCGCACCGGCGATGAGGCCGAGCGAGAGCGCACCGGCGAGCACGCCGCGCACAGTCTGATTCTTCTTCATGAGTGTGTGTACTCCTTGGAATGCTTACGCGTTAGTTGCGGAAATTCGCGCGGATGAAATCGGTGGTGCTGGGCTCGAGGAAGCCGAACTTCTGCTTCACCGCACCCGCCTGGCTGGGCAGCCCGTCCTGGTTGGAGAGCAGCTTGCTGCCGGTCTCGCCCAGGAGGTTGTCGAGCTTGGCGTCGTACTTCGGGTCGTTCGGATCGATCCGCGCGTACTCGACCACCAGGTAGGTGTCGCGGCCCCAGGTGCTGTTGGAGTAGTACGAGGCGTTGGGCAGGGTGTTGACGCCCTCGCCGGTGACGGGAGCGGTTCCGGTCGGGGTGCCGAGCTGCACGGTGGCGCCGATGCGGCTGGCGGCGGCGCCGGTCTTCTGCGAGACCCACTGGGCCACGGAGATCGGGGTGACGGCGTTGTTCGGGAACGGCGTGGTGCCGTCGGCGAGGTGCGCGGTGTCGTGCTCCTGACCGATGACGACGCAGGAGCCGAGCGTCGGGTTGCCGATCTTGCTCAGGAAGTCCGAGCGGCTGCCCGAACCGGCCTGGGGGATGACCGGGGTCACCGTCACGCCGCCGATGGTGGTGGTCTGGCACTCGAACAGGCTCTTGAGCTGATCGGCGTTCAGGTTCGACAGAGCCGCGTTGCCACCCGAGTAGGCGTAGGCGAGCGCGTCGCGGCCGAAGGGCAGGTAGACCAGCGGGCCGGAGGGGTTGGCGCCCGGGTTCGAGCCGGGGCCCGAGGAGGAGCGCGCGATGTCGACCTGGCCGCTGATGTTCACGGCAGGCGTGCTGCCGGCGGTGCCGGAGGTGTAGTTGATGCCCTGCACCGAGGCGCTGAGCGCCTTCACGCCGTCGCCCGAGCCGTTGGGGCGCCCGAAGGAGGGGCCCCCGACCTTGGCGGTGATGTTCGGCGTGGTGCCGGTGGCGTGGAACGACGCGAAGTGATCGCCGTTCGCGGTTGCTCGCACGAAGGAACCGGTGACGGTCGTGCCCTCTGCGAACGCGGCGACCACGTCCTGCAGGGTGTCGGAACCGACCACCGCGAAATCACCCGCCGCAGCAGGAGCCTCGACGCGATCGGCGTGCGCCGTGGGCGCGATGGCGAGCAGGGTCGCGACGACCCCGACCGAGGCCAGCGCGGCCGTATACTTCTTGATGTTCTTCACTGCTGTTCCTTTTCTCGTGGGAGTAGGGAGAACAACGCCGAGCCCGGGTGGTTCGACGTCTTGTGCGGCCTTCTGGCCGAGGGCCGCACAAGTCTTTTCGAGACGGGGAGCGTCATTGCTCCCTCGCTCTGAATCTGCCGATGAACGGCACGGACGCCGCGGCTGCGAGACCGGTCAGCAGACCGGCCGGCACGGCGTAGACCAGCAGGCCGTTCAGCGGATCGTCCGGCGTGGTGCCGCCGGCGAGGGCGAGCGGCTCCTCCTCGGGGGAGTCGATCTCGTCGACGGTGTCGGGATCCGACTCGCTGTCGGGGCTGTCCGGGCTCTCGCCGTCGGCGTCGGGGTCCGCGGGCGACTCGGGATCGGCGTCGGGATCCTTCTCGTCCTCCGGGGCCTTGCCCTGGATCTCGTCCGCAGCAGCGAGCGCCTGCTTCACCCACTCCTGGGAGAGCGGCGCGTAGCCGGGGGGCAGGCGCCCGATGTCGGTGCCGGGTCGCTGGCCCTTCTGCACGGCGTATCTGATCAGGCCCGCATAGGACGAGCGCAGATCGTAGTCGGTCTGGGCCGGGTTGAGCGCCGCGTACACGGGCATGGTGAGCGGATAGGCGGTGTCGGCCTCCTTGGCCGCGGAGCTGTTCGGGTTGAACAGCGCGACCTTGGGCTGCGTCGTGTCCGGGACCATCGCGGCGGCGGCGGCCGACATGCCGGCGCGCGTGGGCAGGACGAAGCGGCCGGCCGGGTTGAGCAGCGCGGCGGTCGCCGTCTGGTACTGCTCGGCCGCGGGAGCGGTCGTCAGGGCGATCACGCTCTGGTTGCCGAACAGCTGGCGCGGCGCCTTGCCGTACTTGTTGGGGATCGAGAACTTGTCCCAGTCCCCGAGCACCTTGCCGTCGCCGCGCAGCACGCTGTAGGCGCCGTTGGTGAAGTCGCTCGTATACGGGCGGTTGATGACCAGGTCGATGGGCCCGGTGCCGTGGGCCGGGTCGCTCGTCGTGGTGTCCGCCTTCTCCGTCGGATCGGCCTTGGGGAAGTTGTCCCGGGGCAGGGAGAAGGCCGTCTTCGTCGGGTTGATCTTCGCGTTGGTCGAGTAGTACGGGTTCACCTTGGTGCCCCACTGGTCGGCGGCCCCGTTCAGCCAGGCGGCCGCCTCGGCGTTCGCGTAGACGTACTCCCAGAGACGTGTCGCGAGGTCGGAGCGGCCCTCCGGCATCAGCGCGTCCGAGACCGAGACGCCCACGATGCTCTGCTTGGCCCACTCGCCGTCGGCTCCGCCGTTGTGCTGCCAGAAGTCGGGATCCTGCACGATCGTCCGGGGATTGCCGCTGATGTGCTTCGTATCGGCTCCGACCGGGAAGGACTCGGTGTAGGAGGCGGTGAGCAGCTTGGCGAGGAGCCGGGGCGTGAGGTTGAGCTGCGTCATCGGCTGTCCTCGTCGCTGCTCCGTCTTCTCCCACGACTCACGGGTGCTCTCCCACTCCTCGTGAGCGACCTCCCACTTGGCGAAGTCACGGCGCCACTGCTTGACGTCGATCTCCCACTGCTGCAGGTCCTTGCGCCACGTCGTCATGGCCGTCTTCCACTGCTTGAAGTCCTTCTGCCACTGCGAGTAGTCGGCCTCCCAGTCCTCCAACTCCTCGGGCGTCGCGTTCTCCCCGGGGTGGTCGGGCTCCGGCGGCCTCGTGGGCTCCGCGGGTTTGGTCGGCTCCGTCGGCTCGGTCGGCTCGCGGGGGGACGTCTGCGGAGAGGAGTCGATCGCGAAGCTGATGCTCAGCCCGGAGAGCGCGATCGGGGCGTAGGCCAATGGATCCTTGTCGAGTCCCGCGTTCGCCGTGTCGAGGGGGAGCGATGTCAGCGCGAGCGCGCTGGGCGTCGTGCCGCTCGCATCGCGGAGCGCATCGGTCTCGGCGCCGATGCGGTGCACGAACGCGGCACCGTTCTTGCCGGAGCACAGCTGCGGCTGCCACGAGGCGATGACGTTCACCAGCAGCTCGCTGCCGGCGATCTGCTGCTCCTGCGTGCCGATGTCGCAGCGGGAGCCGAGCGGGCGGAACTCGAGCTTCGTCGCGACGTGGTGCTCCCAGGAGTCCCACCAGATCCCCGGCTTGTCGATCGAATTGGAGCCGTTGTCCTTCTCGCCGCGCGGGATGATGACGAGCCAGCAGGACTGCGCCTTCGAGGACCCGGCCGCCACGTTCCCGCAGCCCAGGCCGGGGGACTGCATCGCGGTCTGCACCTCGAAGGGCACCGAGCCGGATCCGTCCGCCGACGACGGGGCCCAGTTCACCTCGTTGGTGGTGTTCCTGGTGAAGAAGGTGTTGGTGTTGAGATCGACGGCGTTCCCGTCCCTCTTGATGGCCCAACCGGGGTTGCCGTCGTAGTAGACGCTGGAGTTCGCGTCGCGCTGGATCGCGGTGACCACGCGGTCCGAGGGCGCCTTGCGGTCGTCGACGCTGCCCCTGCTGTTCACGGCGACGAAGGGGATGCCCGTGTAGACGCGTCCGCGAGCCTCCGCCACGGTATAGCGCTTGTCCTGATCGGCGACCTGGGTCCGCCCCTGGGTGGCGTCCCGCATCGAGCCGTAGCCGAGCGTGCCGCCGTACTGGCAGGTGCGGCGGTCGGGGTGACCGGGATTGTCCTTGTCCTCGCCCCAGCACTGCGCGATCTGCAGGAAGTTCTCGCCGCCGTTGCTGCCGCTCGGGCGGGAGGAGCGCTTGCCGCCCGTCCAGGTGATCCGGATGCCCTGGTTCACCAGGTCCTTCGTCTGCGAGACCGTGACCTTGAGATCGGGGAACGGGGCGTCCTCCGAGACCAGCGCGTTCTTGGCATTGGTGAGGGTGACCGCGCTCGCGGTGGTCGTGGCGTTCTGGGTGACCGGAGCGGCCTCGGCCGAGTCCGGCTGGAACAGCACCGCCGCCGTGGCGAGGGAGGAGGAGACGAGCGCGGCGACGATCAGCCCGACTCCGCCCGCGCGGAGATAGAGGGGAGCGCGCTTCACTGTTCCCCTCCCTTTCGCGAGGAGCTGCCCATGCGGTTGCCGAGCATCGGCGGCACCAGCATCGCCGCGAGCAGCAGCAGTCCGGCGACCACCATCATGGTCTGGGTGCCGCCCCAGCCGTCCTCCGGCAGGGTGAACGGCGAGGCGACCGCCGCGTTGCCGGCGGACCCGGCGCTCACCAGCTCGCCGTTGTCGTCGATGACCACTCCGGCGCTTCCGGTGTCGTCGGTGCCGGCGCTTCCGGTGTCGTCGGTGCCGGAGCCTCCGGTGTCGTCGGTGCCGGAGCCTCCGGTGTCGTCGCCGCCGCCGGAGCCGTCGCCGCCGCCGTTCCCGGTCTTCGGCGTGGATCCCTCAGCGCCGCCCGTGCCGGTCGTGCACTGCTCGGGCCCCTTCTTGTCGCACTCCTGCGGCATCGGGGCGGTCTGGGCGAGCTGGTTCTTCGAGAGGGAGTCGCCCGCCTTGAAGGTCGGGTTGTTGCACTTGTTGATGTCGACCTTCACGCTGCCCGCGCCCGGAATGCGCTTGATCTGGGTGAAGCCCGCCTGCACCAGGTTCATCGGCAGCGGCGAATACCCGAGATCGCCGGCCTGCTGCTGCCCCTCGCACAGCAGGTACTTGCCGAACTCCGCCAGCGTCTTGCCCTTGGCATTCGTGACGATGCCCTTCGCCTCGGTCGGCACGATCAGGTAGGAGTAGCTCGACAGCGGATAGCTGCGCTTGTCGTTGTTGCTGTAGACCCCGTCGAGGATCTGCGTGAGGTAGTCGGACGAGCTCTTGTTGTTGTTGATCTTGGCCTTCATCAGCGCCACGGCCACCGCGTACTTGGTGGGCTCGACGTAGTAGCCCGACTTGTTGAGCACCTTCGCGACCGGGAAGTTCGCCTTCAGCGCGTAGGAGTACTCGACATAGGTGATCGCTCCCTCGCCGTGATCCTGCGCCACGTAGCCGGACACGCCGGACGATCCGGTCTGTCCCTTCGCGCCCGAGAACACCGGGTACTGCGAGGTGAGCCCGCCCGCGGGGTAGAACTTCTTCCACAGGCTCTTGTGCTGCTTCGACATCCAGAGCGTGAACTGCGCCGTCGAGCCGGAGCCGTCCGAGCGGACCACCGGGACGATGTTCTTGTTCGGCATCTTCAGGCCCGGGTTGTCGGACTGGATCTGCTTGTGGTTCCACTTCGTGATCTCGCCGGTGAAGATCTTCGTGATCGTCTCTCCGGAGAGCCGCAGGTTCGTCACCCGCTGTCCGTTGATCTTCAGGTTGTACATGAACGCGGTGCCGCCGGCGACGATCGGCATGTACGCGTACTTGATGTTCGGCTTCTCCGGTGCCGAGCCGTCCTCGGGTCGAGCCTGGAAGGGGATCTCGCTGACCGCGAAGTCGACGGTCGGGCCGTTCTGGCTGCCGATGAAGTCGCGACGACCCGCGGACGAGCCCGTGTCCGAGTAGTTCACCTGCATGCTGTAGAGGCCTGCCACGTTGCGCTGCCACTGCTTGATCGCATTCGCGGACCAGGACGATCCCGAGCCGGTGATCGGCTCGTAGCTCGCGGCATGGGCGGTCGTGACCGTTCCGGCGGACGCGGGCAGGCCCACGCCGAGGGCGACGACCGCCGCCGCCACGAGGGCGAGGGCACGGCGGACACGGTTGGCCTGCGTCAGGCGCCGGGCAGTGGGGATGCGGCGTGTCTTCACTCGTTGCTCTCCGGTGGTGCTGGTGCGGTTCATCGGTCTGTCGCTGTCTGTGCGGGCTGGGGGTCCGGCGGAATCTGAGCGGAGGGCGCGGCCTGGAGCGACGCCTCCGCGGCCCGCGACATCCGGCGCATGTCGCGCTTCGACGCGTCCTTGACCCGGCGCTCCCCGCGCTTGGAGAGCTGGCCGGGACCGCGCCCGCCGATCATGCGCGCGATCGTGAAGAGCGCGAGCACGAGCAGCAGCAGCACGGCGGCGGTGCCGAACCCTCTAGCAATCATGTTGGGCTCAGGTGAACGGACGAAGTCGAACACCTGAAGAGGAAGCGAAATCATCGCGCCCTCGAAGGGGTTCAGGTTCGTCACGTTCGTCATGCCGGAGGTCAGCAGCACGGGGGAGGTCTCACCGATGCCGCGGGCGGTGCCGAGGATCACGGCGGTGACCAGTCCGGAGCGCGCGGTAGGCAGCACGACGTGCCAGACGGTGCGCCAGCGGGTCGCCCCGAGTGCGTAGGCGGCCTCCCGGAGGTTGCCGGCGACGAGCCGGAGGACCACGTCGGAGGCGCGGATCACGATGGGGAGCATCATGACCGTGATGGCGAGCGCGGCGGCGAAGCCGGAGCGCTGGTTGGTGATCAGCAGGATCACCGCGGCGTAGATGAACAGGCCGGCCACGATCGAGGGGAGCGCCGTCATCGCGTCCGCGATGGTCCGGACGAAGCGGGCGAACCTGCCGCCCACCTCGTTGAGGTACAGCGCCGTGAGCACGCCCAGGGGAATGGTGATCGCGAGTGCGATCGAGATCTGGATCAGGGTGCCCAGGATCGCGTGGAGGATGCCGCCGACGTCGAGCGGGTCGAGCGGACCGGCGAGCTCCATGTCCTGCGTGAAGAAGTTCAGGTGCGGCAGCGCTTCGCTGCCCCGGATCAGCGCGTAGGAGATGACGAAGAGCAGGGCGCCGACGAGTATCACGGCGGCGCTGACGAAGAGGGTCGTCGCGATGCGGTCCTTGACCTCCTGCCATCCGGCCCCCAGTCGCACCAGGTAGCTGTAGACGGCGAGGAACGAGAGGAAGGCGACGATGAACCAGCCGATGGGGCCGGTGAGCGGCGCGATCCACCCGAAGAGCAGGGTGGCGATGGCGATGCCGGCCGCGAGTGCGCCGAGCAGGTTGAAGGCGTCCTCGGCTCGAACGCCGCGCAGATCGCGCCGTTCGCCCTCTTCGACGTCCGAGACGTCGGGCGTGACGGTGCCGGCGACCACTGGGGGCGCGGCGTGGCGGGCGGGAAGCTCCGCGGGGGCGGTCTCGTGATCCCGCTCGGAGGACTCGGTCCCGATCAGCGTGTCCGTCATGTCACGCCTCGCTCTCTGCGCCCGAGCGCGATCGGGCGACGATCGTGGAGGCGGTGAAGTTGATGACCAGCGTGATGAGGAACAGGGTGAGTCCTGCCGCCATGAGGGCCGAGAGGGAGAAGTCGCTCGCCTCTCCGTAGCGCAGCGCGATCAGCGCCGACACGGAGTTGCCGCCCGTCTTGAGCAGCTCCCAGTTGATCGTGAAGATGGGGGAGATGATCATGTAGACGGCGATGGTCTCGCCGAGGGCCCGCCCGAGGCTGAGCATCGAACCGCCGATGATGCCGCCCCGGCCGAAGGGCAGCACCACGTTGGTGATCATCATCCATCGTGTGGCCCCGAGGGCGAGCGCGCCCTCGCGCTCGCCGGGCGGCGCCTGGGAGAAGGTCTCGCGCATCACCGAGGTCTGCGTGGGCACGATCATCAGGGCGACGACGATGCCGGCGATGAACGTCGACGAGGTGAAGGCGCTGGCGTCGGTCAGCGGCACGCCGGCGTCGTCGGTCACCGCGAAGATCGGGATCCAGCCGAAGTAGGTCGAGATCCACTGGGCCACCGGGATGATGTTTCCCTGCAGGTAGAAGACCCCCCAGAGGCCGAAGACCACGCTGGGCACGGCCGCCATCAGGTCGACGATCGTGATGAGCCACTGCTGGAGCCGACCGCGGGCGATCTCGGAGATGAGCAGCGCGGTGCCGAAGGAGAGCGGGAGCGACACGGCCATGGCCACGAGCGCGATGGCGAAGGTGCCGAAGAGCACCGCGGCGATGCCGAACTCCTGCGTCTCGGGCGACCAGTTCTGCTCGGTCAGGAAGGAGAGGCCCGCGACGCTCAGCGCGTCTCCCGCGCGCATCGACAGGAAGATGCCTACCGCGAGCATCACCACGACGGTGATCAGGCCCGCGACGAACGCGGTCGAGCGGAAGACCGTGTCCGCGGTGGAGGGGACCGACTTCAGGCTGCGCGCCGTGACGGAATCGCCCGTGTCGTCCGAGGAAGCCTCATCGACCGGAGGATCGTCCTTCGGCACGTCGTCGCCATCCGGTTGCTGTGCGAAGAGTTCGTCAATCTCGTTCGATAGCGGCGTATCGCTCGCACTCTTCACAGGCGTCCGGTTCCTCTTGCATTCGCTTGGCGCTGAGATCGATGCCCGATCTGGTCAACGATGTTCGTCAGGTACCGAGGCTAGGCAGCTTTGGTGAACTGATTGTGTTCGTCCGGTGAACAGTTATCGCCCGTCTCTTAACCTGTTGTTCATCTGGTGTGCGAGTGCCCGGATCGCGGAGCGCGACGTGAACCGTGATCCGGCCTAGTCGGATATCGTGACGGTCACGATGCCGCCCACTTCGGCTCTCCTGCCGGCAGCGGGCTCGGCGTGGAGCGCTCTGCCGGATTCCTGAGCCGTCACCGGTGGGGCGGCTGGGTCGGGGCTCTCCTCCGGAACGGTCTCCTCCGGCGAGACGAACACCGGGAGGTATCCGGCGGCCGTCAGCTCGGTCTCGGCCTCCTCCGCCGTCAGGCCGATCACGTCGGGCACCCGGTTCCATCCCGACGCCACGGTGAGCCTCACGGTGCTGCCGGGGGAGAGCGAGACGCCGTCCGCCCTGGAACTCCTGAGCACGGTGTCGGCGGGGTCGGGGCCGGAGAGCGTGCGGATGTCGCCGACGACCAGTCCGAGGCGTTCGATCAGTTCCCGCGCCTCGTCCAGGGGCAGCCCGACGACCTCCGGCATGGCGATCCTGACCTCCGTGGGCTCCGGCTCCGGTTCCGGTTCCGGCTCCGGCTCTGGCAGCGGCACCGGCTCGGGCTCGGGTTCGGGCTCGGGCTGCACCACCGGCTCCTCGGTGGGCGGCGGCGTGCTGCTGATCGCCTCGATGCCGCGGAACCCCGAGTTCTGCAGTGTGGCCAGCACGCCGAGACCGACCAGGGAGAAGAGGATGGCGACCACCGCGGCCCAGACCCACCAGCGCCGTTCGGATCGGCTCGACCCCGCGGCGGCGGTGCGCACGGGCGTCGGGCCCGATGATCGGCTCGGCGATCGCGCGGGAGCGCCCCCGCGTCGCGCCGGGGGCGGGATCAGCGGCAGTCGGTCGGTGTCCACTCGATCCGACCCGATCGCGGCGGCGACGTCGTGCACGGACCGCAGCATCGCCTCGGCACCGGGCGGGCGACGCGCGGGATCCTTCTCCAGGGCGTCGAGAACCAGATCGTCCACCTCGGGCGGCAGGGACGATGCGAGCAGCGAGGGGGGCGCGGCCGGATCCGACACGTGCGCGGACATCGCGGCGAGGGGGTCCTCCCGGGCGAAGGGCGGGACCCCCGTGAGCGCGAAGTGCAGAAGCCCGCCGAGCTGGTAGAGGTCGGCCGCCGCGGTGACGGGCGATCCCTGAGCCTGCTCCGGAGAGATGTAGAGCGGGTTCCCCAGCACTCCGAGATCGTCCCCGCCCGGGTGCGCGCGCTCGGTCAGCGGTCGGGTTCCGGAACGGGCTTCGGCGAAGCCCGTGGCGCGATCCGCGTGCCTGACGGCGGTGTCTCCGGAACGGCCAGCGATGCCGAAATCGATGAGGCGCACGGCGGAGGCGTCCAGCGGCTCTCCGGGCTGCAGATCGAGGATCACGTTCGCCGGAGTGACGTCGCGGTGCACGAGACCGGCGCGGTGCACCGAGCTCAGCGCGTCGAGCAGCGCCGCGGCCAGTGCGAGCGCGTCGTCGACCATGAGCGGGCCGTGCTCGCGCACGTGCGCGGCGAGCGTGCGTCCGCGCAGGAGCTCGAGGGCGATCCAGGCGGTCTCGGAGCGGGAATCGTCCGCGCCGACCATCTCGCCCTGTCCGAAGGAATCGACTCGGATCACACCCGGGTGATCGATCCGAGAGGCGAGCTGCGCCTCCTGGAGGAATCCCGATCGCTCCGACTCGGAGAACGAGAGACCGGGTTTCAGCACCTTGAGGGCGAGTGTCTCGCCGCCGGGCGCACGGGTCGCCGAATAGACGTCGGCAGAGCCGCCCCGACCGAGACGCATGTGCACCTCGAAGTCGCCGACGCGCTTCGGCATCGCCGTACCCGCTTGCAAGACACCTCCGTTTTTCCGGACATGATAGCCGTGCCAGGTGTCCGGCGAGTGTCGGCGCCTCCGCGGCGGAGCCGAGCAGGCCGTCGGCGGGAGGGGCTCGATCGGCGGGGCCGCTTCCGTGGGGTGGAGCGGGGCATGCCCTAGGCTGGAGGCCTACGTTGTCGCGAGCCCAGGAGGCATGATGGTGATTCAGGTCGGCGAGATCGCTCCCGAGTTCACGCTCTCGGATCAGCACGGCGAGGAGCTGACGCTGTCCGAGCTGGTCGCAGAGCGACCGGTCGCGCTGGTGTTCTTCCCGCTGGCCTTCTCTGGCATCTGCACCGGGGAGCTGTGCGAGCTGCGCGACAACATCGCGGTGTTCGCCGACTCCCAGGTCAGGCTGCTGGGCATCTCGGTGGATTCGGTCTACGCGCTGCGCGCCTGGGCCACGCAGGAGGACTACGAGTTCTCGATCCTCTCGGACTTCTGGCCGCACGGGGGCGTGGCTCGGGACTACGGCGCGTTCGTCGAGGAGGCGGGGATCGCGACGCGCGCGACGGTGATCATCGGTGCGGGACGGAAAGTGCTGGCCTCCTTCGAGACCTCGCCCGGCGAGGCCCGTGATTTCGGAGCCTACCGCGAGGCGATCGCCGCTCTCTGAGCGCGCATGCCCTATGCTTGTCCGGTCCGCAGCGCGGACGAGGGGCCTGTAGCTCAGCTGGTAGAGCGCCACGTTTACACCGTGGATGTCGTCGGTTCGATCCCGGCCGGGCCCACCCAACGTTGGATGTTCAAACCCGCGACGTCAGCGGGTTTGGCATCCTTCCCTTGCAGCGCCGCCGCTTCGTAGACCAGCGCATCGGTGTGGAGCGCCGGGTCGAACAGTGCATCGAACGGTTCCCCGTGATCCGCAGCCACCGTGTTGATGTCCTCGACCTCGTAGACGTTGATCCGCTCGAAGAACGCCTGGTTGCAGATGCGCCGGAGCGAGTCGTCCAGGCTCATGTAGATCGCGTGAGCATTCCCCGCCAGAGCCAGGCAGTCCTCCAATTGATCCTTGGCCTGGTCGTACTCAATCTGACCTGCATCGATCCGTGAGTCGAGGAACGCGAGCCGCCGTGATATGCGGTCCTGTTCCTCTTTGAGTAGATCGAGCGGGACAGCACCCGCGTGGTGGGCGTGCAGGAGACTGCGACGCTCGTCGCGGAGCTTGTCGCGCTCCTGTGCGAGAGTGTGGCGTTCGGCCTTGTTCGCGGCGTGGAGGTCATCGAACTGGCGGGTGAGCATGTGCCGCAGCGCGGTGACGATGTGCTCAGGGATCTGCACCTGACGGTAGTAGTCCTCGACCTTCTGCTCGATCTCGTCCACGGGCATCGCCTTGCGGATGCAGCTCGTGCGCTTGGAATGCCGGCCGGCGCAGATGAAGTAGGGGTAGACGACACCCTTGCCGTTCTTGGCGTGGGTGACCATGAGCCGGGAGCCGCAGTCACCGCAGTAGATCGAGCCTTTCAGGTAGTGCTCGTGCGTCTGGGTCTTCTCGCCTGAGACCTGGTGAGCGGTGAGCACGTTCTGGACGCGGTACCAGAGCTCGGCGCTGACCAGCGGTTCGTGCAGGCCGTCGTACCTGGCGCCGCGGAAGATCACGTCGCCCTTGTAGTACGGGTTCGACAGCATCGCCTGGATGCTGGATAGCCCAGGCGCTTTCGCGGGACGCTTCGGTGTCGGCACCGTGGTCAGTCCTCGGTCGATCAGCTCCTCGCGGAGCATCGAGGTCGAGTAGTTCCCAGTCGCATAGGCGTCGAACGCCCACCGCACGAGCGCGGCACGGTCGGGGTCCGGGATCACGGTAGGCACGTCGCGGCCGAGCTCGTCGCGCTTGTGGACGTTGAGGTAGCCGAGTGGCGCGCGGGCGACGGTGCCGCCGGTCGCCGCCTTCTGCGTCATGCCCTTGGCGACCTCGTTGGCGAGGTTACGGGAGTAGAACTCCGCGATCGTGGACATGATGCCGTGCAGCAGCATCCCCGAGGGAGTCTCGTCGATGTTCTCTGTGGCAGAGACGAGCATGACCCCGGCCTCGCGGAGCGCGAGGTGGATGGCCACGTCATCAGCACGGTTGCGAGCGAGCCGGTCGACCTTGTGGACGATGCAGTAGGCGATCTGGTGGGTCTTGACGTACTCGATCATCCGCATCAGCTCGGGCCGGTCGGCCTTGCGCGCGGACTCTCCCGCGTCGATGAACTCCTCGACCACGATGGCGTTGAGGTCACGGGCCTTGCGCAGGTTGGCGTCGCGCTGCGCGGGGATGGAGAAACCTTCATCGCGCCCGCCGCGCTCCGCCTGCTCCTTGGTAGAGACGCGCAGATACGAGACGGCGAGGGTGGTGGTCTCGCCGAGCCTGTCGAGGCTGCAGGGTGGGGCCGGGGGCGCCAGAGCCATTAGTCGTGTTTCCTCTCACCGATGGTGGGAGCCACCACGACGGCGAACCGTCGCGCGGTGCGACTCGTAATCGGAAACACGACCTGCACCCTGTGAGGGTCGCAGGTAAGCCACGGGGGCCAACTGGACTGCGCACCAGGCCCGTTGCGACGGGCCGTGGCGAAGCACGTTCATTCTACCTCGGGGTCGTCTGCCGATGTCGGTTCGGCCTGCGGTTCGGGTGCATCCTGCCCGCTGGGGTCGGCATAATCGTCCGCCCTTGCCACGGCCATCCCGAGGAAGACCTGTGCGAGCTTGTGCAGGTCCGGGGACTGCCTCGGCATGGCCTCGACGCGGAAGTGCCGCCCCCGGCGGCCGCCCCTGCGTCGTTGCTGCCGGTTCATGTGAGCTCTCCGGTGCGCGGGTCGAGGCCAGCGTAGAAGTCGTCCTCGGCCTGACGGCGCGCGGCGACGTCATCGAGGACGAACTGCACGAAGTCCTCGTCGCGGTTGGCGATGATCCGGTCTTCGACGGGCTCGGCGGTGTCCTCGCCGGGCCAGATGGTCTGGCGGGTGGGACGGTCGCGGTCGAGCCGGGTGCCGCAGGCGGCTACCCAGTCGCGGAGCCGCTGACGAGCGTCTGCGAAGTCACGGTGCCAGCCCAGCGGCGCACTCGCGTTCTGCTCCGGGTCGTAGGCCGCCAGCCAGTGCAGGTGCAAGGCACTCAGCTCCCAGACCAGCTCGGGGTGGTGGTGCCAGAACGGCGGGACCACGCTCGCGGGCAGGCCGTAGGCCCCGCGAAGCCAATTGACCCACCGGTTGAGCTCCAGCCACTCGGCTTCGGCCTCATCAGCGGTCAGAAGGTTCCAGTTGATCGGGTGCGGCGGTTCGGGCAGCAGCGGTCCGTCGAACTCCTCCGGTTCATCCGCAGGCTCGGGCTCGTCGGCTTCGGGCGCGTCGTCGTACTCAGCCATGACGATCGCTTCTGGTCACAGCCCGAGCGCCGACGCGGCGCTGGCGGGTTCCCGGCGCGGAGCGAGCCCGACCGGGGCTTGTTCGGCGGCCTCCTGCACGGGGGCAGGCTGGGAACGACGGGTGCGGTCGACCTCGTAGGTGGTGCGGGCCAGGTCGTGGCCGAGCTTCTTCGCGACGAACTCCTCGGCCTTGACGGCCTCGCCATCGGGCGTCTGCCGGTCGTACTCGCGGGTGTAGCCCTCGGCGACGAACTTGTCGCCCTTGGCGAACCGCTCGTGCGCGCGCTCGGCGGTCTTCTTGAACGCCACGAGGTCGTGAAAGGTCGTCTCGGTCTGCGTGAACGACCCGTCGTCTTCTCGGCGGTAGTGCTCCTGCCCGATCTTGACGTAGAGCCTCGCGTCCCCGCGCTCGGTGTACGTGAGCTGCGGATCGGAGGCGATGAACCCGGAGACGGATTCTTGCGTGTGGAGAGCCATCGGACTGCCCCTTTCTGACATGGTCGGTAGCCCCACGCCGGGGCCGCCTGTGTCAGGCAGGTGCGCCCGCGTCTCCCTGCGGCCGGCGTTGGAGTAGCGCCTCGATCTGGGCGCGGTCGCTACGCAGTGCGGCGGCGTCGGGGCGGTCGGTCCAGGTCCGCATCCGGGTGACGATGGGCGGTGCGGCGCGCAGCAGTACGAGCGCGGTGCCGAATGGGAGGGTGCGGATCGCGTCGGGCGGCATGATCGGGACCCGCCGGATGGAGCGTTGCGCGGAGCGCGAGCCGTGGTCTCCGACGGTGGTGGAGTCGGTCACCTCGTCACGCTCTCCGATGAGGGTGGTCAGGTCGTGCAGGTCTTTCGAGTTCGACGCACCACCGAGGATGATCTTGACGATGGAGGCGTCCCAGATCGCGCCGGCCGCGTTTTCGCTCCATTTCTCCCGCGCCTGCGCGAGGCTTTGGAGCACGGGCATGGTCGTGATCCCGGTGCCGCCGCCTTCGGCCATCAGTGTGGGCAGGGAGGGCAGGGGCGCGAGGTTGCCGACTTCATCGAGCGCCAGGAGCAGTGGTGGGTCGAGCCGGGCGCCGGGACTGGTCGCGGCGATGCGGCGGGCGGCTTCCACGACGTCTTCCACGAACGCGGCGACCAGGGCTGCGCTGTTGTTCGCCCCGGCGCCGGTTGCCAGCAGGTAGAGGGTGCCCTTGGCGCGGAGGAACGCTTCGGGGTCGAAGTCCTCGCCCTCGCGCGGGCTCACGGCGTCGAGGACTCGCGGGTCTGCGAGGGCGGCCAGCGCCAGTGACACGCCTTGCCAGATGGAGTCGCGGGTTCTCGGGTCGGAGTCGATCATCGCTTGCAAGGACTCCGCCCAGCCGGTCGCGGCGACCGGGTTGGCGGTGAGGATCGCGACCGCGTCCGCCGCTGCGGACGGGTCGAGCGTCCATCGGAACAGCTCACCCGGTGGGCGTCGATCCAGGGCCGCGGCGTGGAGGAGCGCTTGGAGCGCAGTGCGGGTCTTGCCTTCCCAGAACCCACCGCCTTCGACCCCACCTGCGGACAGGCCGGTACCGGCGGCGAGACCAGTGGCGCGGATCATCGCAGTCAGGGGGTCTTCACATCCTCGGATGGGTGACCATCTCAGCCCGGCTGGAACGCCCTCGGCGAGATGCTGCGGGTCGAACACCGCGACGGGACCGGTGCGCTGGCGTGCGTGGAGGGTTGCGGTGAGATTGTCGGGGCGGGTGCTGGTGGTGATGACCGCGCCGGGCGCATCCAGGATCATGTTCACCACCACGTGGGCGCCTTTCCCGCTTCTCGGGGCTCCTACGAGGAGGATCGAGTCTTCGACCGAGGCCCACACAGCCCTGCCCCGTGACGTGCCAATCCGGTATCCGACATCCTGCGGCCGCGCCTTGGACAGCGACGGCCGCAGGTGCCCGGCGCGGCGGAGCAGCGCGGCCTCGGATGCGTTCTTGTCGATGTCGCCGCGAGTGGCGATTCCGGCGATGCGGTACGGATCGACCTTGACCTGGCGTCCGTGCTCGCGGAGCGCGAGCCACACCCACCATCCGGCGAGACCTGCGGCAATGATCAGCAGCCCTGCGGTGATCCAGTACGCCACCACGTTCAGGCCCGGGGCACCGAGCGCGGTGGCGGGGTCAGCTGGATGGAGCAGCACCCCGAGCCCGGCCTCGATTCCGCCCGAGGGCTGCGCGGCGCCAGTGATCCAGGAAGCTACGGAACCTGCGCCGCGCAGAATCGCGGCGAGCACGGCGGCGGCCATGAGTAGACCGATGCCGAGATTGGTCAGTTCGTCCCCGAGCGATCCGGTAGGGCGCGGGGTGCTCATCCAGGGCGCCCGATCGCCAGCGTGCCGGAGACGCGACCGAGCAGGACAACTTCTCCGGTCGGCGCTCCGGTGAGTTGATCGGCGGACAGCAGGCCTCTGGCCGTGCCATCGGGTGCCGCGTCGGTGTGGGCGAGCACGACGGCCACGGCGACGTCCTCACCAGGCACGAATCCAGTCCCGTGCAGGACCACCAGCTCAGGGCTGGCCGGCGCGACCTTCGGGGCCGCGGGTTCAGGTGTTGTCGGTTCGGGACGGCGGCGCTTGCCGGGGGTGATGATGTCGGTGAACACCGAGCCGTCTGCTTCGCGGACCTCGACACGCAACGGTGACTGGCGCTGTTCGGTGAGTTGGTCGAGAACTGTGGCGAAGTCCTCGCGCCGCCATGAAGGGGCGAACGGAGGCGTCTCGTAGGCTGCACCGTCGACGGTGACGGTCATGGTGCCGTCGGTATTTACGGCGACCAGGACATGCGGGAGCACGACCGGCACCTCGGGTGCCTTGTGCGCCGGCGCTCCGTCGCTCTGGCGCCGGTAGCGGGGTCGGGCCATCACTCCGCGCCTAGCTGGCTGGTGGGCCTGCTCTGCTGAGTCATCACGGCTGCTCCTCATCTGCAGGCACCGGGCGTGCCCACGCACAGGGCAGGTGCGCCAGGGCAGACTCAGCATCCAGGTCCCTGACATGGCCGACCTCACCCTGCGCGCGCCGGACGAGCGCTTGATCTCGTTTGCATTCCCGTCCGGGACTCGACCGCTGCGGCCCGAATACTGGGTCGAGGGTCGAGGCAGAACGCACCGCGCTCCGTGAGGAGACACCGGAGCGGCATCTCCTCGGATTTGACCAGCGGTGAGGAAGGAATCCGAGTATCGGGTGCTGTTGGCGTAGGCTGGCGGGCGGCGCGTCGGGAAGTCTGGTCGACATCGACGCCGGCCTGTTGGTCGGCGGTACGGCTAGAGGAGACCCATGATCTGTCAGTCCGCTATCGAGATGCGATGTGCCCGAGGCTCATCCAAGAGCTGTGCGGTGTGCTGTCCAGTTGTGTGCTTCGGAGAGTGCCCCCGTGGCTGAGGCGCCGGTAGCTGGTCGGCGGTTGCGTGTCCTGTTGGCGACCGCTGGGAGTCGTGGCGATGTCGAGCCGTTCTTCTCGCTGGCGTTGGCTTTCCGTGAAGCAGGGCATGTCGTGCGCGTCGCCGCGCCCGATGATCCGGGCACGGAAGGCGACGCTGATTGGGTGAGTCTCGGGGTGAGCTTCGCGGACCTCGGGCGGGCCGTTGCCGACCTCGGCGGGATGCGAGCGTTTCGTGAACACATCCGTCCCACGATGGGCCTGGTCCTGCGGCGTGTAGTGGATGAGGCCGTCAACTGGCAACCGGACGTGATTGTTGCCCATCCCAAGCTCCTCACTGTGCCGGTGGCGGCTGAGCATCTCGGGGTCCCGTATTTCACGGTCGAGCTGACGCCGGTGTTGACTCCGACGCGGGAGTTCCCTGCCGCGGGTGTGCTGAACCGCTCCCTGGGGCCAGTGATCAACCGGCTCAGCTATCGGGTCGCTGGTCTAGGCGAGCGAATGTTCAGCGCTGACATTCGCGCGGCGCGGCAACGGTTTGACCTTCCCAGTTCAGAGAATCTGACACCGGCCGTAGGCTCGCTGGTGGCGGTGAGCCCGACTCTGCTGCCCCGACCTGCGGACTGGCCGTCGGCCACCCGTCTCACGGGTGATTGGCCGCGCTCGCCATCAAGTGAAGGACTGCTGGATGCGCGAGTGAAGGATTTCCTCGCAGACGATGCCCCGTTCTTGTACGCCGGTTTTGGGTCGATGCGCGGCGGCGACGCTGCGACACGCGCCGAAGCGATCGTGGATGGCGGACGACGGGCAGGGCTGCGGATTCTGATGGCGACCGGCTGGGGTGGCTTGGAACCTCCGCGCCGCTGCGTGGCGGGGGACGTGCTGGTTGTCTCGTCAGTGCCTCACGCCACGGTGCTCCGTCACGCGTCGGCCGCGATTCACCACGGCGGTGCTGGCACCGTCCATGCTGCGGCACGTGCCGGAACACCGTCAGTGTTGGTCCCATTTCTCGCAGACCAACCGTTCTGGGCGCGGCTCCTGCACCGATCCGGGCTCACCGGCCCGCCACTCAATCGAGACCATCTCACCACGGAGCGCGTCCAAGCGGCGATCGCCGATGCGGTCGAGCGCCGATCGGCCGTTCACCGTGTCGCGGAAATGATGCGTGCCGAGAACGGTCCGGCCACCGCAGCCGCAATCGTCGCCAAGACCGCGACGGGCACGGGAACGTCATGATCCTGGTCGCCTCCGTCCTCGCCTTCATCCTGCTCACCAGCCGCAATCCTCACTACCGCCGGATCGCGAAACCAGAAAGGTCGTTGAGGACGGCGACGACATCCTGGACATCTACCAGCGACCACCGTCCCACCTGATGCGGGTCTGCCCGCGGTTGAGGCGGAAAGGCGATCAGCCTCGCAGATCAACAACTCGAGTCACTCCCGGCGCCACACCGGAAGGTGCAGCGGGGATGAACACGCGCGCGTACACCCCAGGGGAAACCCGCCTGCAACAGCACCCCTGCCGCGATTCAAGCTTCAGGAGTCGTGAACTCGCGGTCTACGTCTCTAGACCCGCATCTTCCAGACTGATCTTCATGCCGCTTAGGTGCGTCTCCCCAGCCTCCAAGCTGGCCTCGACCACGTTCAGGAATCCTGATGGATAATCATGATTCCTGAGGGTTCTGCGG